>NZ_JBIRPI010000001.1:32771-1373373 GCF_044332585.1 Streptomyces sp. NPDC016845
CACCGGCAGCCCCGCCGCCTCACCGGCAGCCCCGCCGCCTCACCGGCAGCCCCGCCGCCTCACCGGCAGCCCCGCCGCCTCACCGGCAGCCCCGCCGCCTCACCGGCAGCCCCGCCGCCTCACCAGCAACCCCGCCACCTCACCAGCAACCCCGCCGCCTCACCAGCAACCCCGCCACCTCACCGGCAACCCGCCGCCTCACCCCGGCCGTCACCCCGTGCCGGTCGGTGGCAGGATCGGCAGTCCCGCCGCACGCCATGCCTGGAAGCCGCCCACCAGATCCGTGGCGCGGTGCAGGCCGAGCTGGTGGAGGGAGGCGGCCGCGAGGCTGGAGGCGTAGCCCTCGTTGCATACGACCACCACGCGGAGGTCGTGGTGGGTCGCCTCGGGGGCCCGGTGGCTGCCGTGCGGGTCGAGGCGCCACTCCAGTTCGTTGCGTTCCACGACCAGCGCGCCGGGGATCAGACCGTCGCGGCGGCGCAACGCCTCGTAGCGGATGTCGACGAGGAGCGCCTCGCCGCGGGAGGACGCCTCGAAGGCGTCCCGCGCCTCGACCCGGTCGAACCCGGACCGCACCCGTTCCAGATGGTCGTCGATGCCGACCCGGCGCCGGCCCGCCGTGCTCACTGCCAGTCCTTCGGGCGCTCCACCGACTCCAGGCGCAGCACCGGGCCGGTGCGGCTGTAGCGGCGGATCTGCGGAAGCGGCGGATAGTAGGCGTGGACCGAGACGGCGTGCTCGGTGGGGGACTCGTTCAGCACCTCGTGCACATGGTGGCGGCCGAAGGCGCGGCCCTGACCGGCCTGCAACCGGCGCTTCCTGTCGACCCCTTCGTCCAGTTCCAGGGTCTTCCAGCCGTCGGCGGGCAACCGGGCGGCCAGGGCGTTCTCCTTCAGCTCGCCCGACGCGGTGAGGAAGGCGCCGACGGACTCGGCGTGGTCGTGCCAGCCCGTGCCGGTGCCGGGCGGCCAGCCGATGAGCCAGGCCTCGCTGCCGCCGGGGCCCTCGAGCCGCACCCAGGTACGGCCCTCCGGGTCGAGCGGCAGGGAATCGACGAGGTCGCGGTCCGCGGCGACACGGCGTACGAAGGCGAGCAGTTCGGCCTGGTCGGGCGCCGGGGCCTCCGGCGTCACCGGGCCCGGCGCGGCGGAGGAAGGCATGGCAGGGGCAGGCGTGACAAGGGCAGGCGTGACGAGGGCAGGCGTGACGAGGGCAGGCGTGGAGGAGGCGGGAACAGACATGGGTACCGTCCTGGAGTTCGCGAAGGACGCGTGCCACGGGCACGCGGAGAAGGTCGTGATCGGCGAATTCAGCAGGACGGGCGACACACGCAGCCCGCGTAGCGGATGAGGTCCATATGGACCCTCCGCCACAGGCGCACGTCGGTGTCGATCGTCACGCTCCGGAGTACACCATGGTGGCGGATTCGGGTCAACCGACGTCCGGAGCGGCCCCGGAAAGGCGACAGCAAGACACCGGAGCCGCTCAAGAAGAGTCAGGAAGAACGCGTCCCGGTCGTCTTCAGCGGCTCTTCGCCGGCCTCCTCCACCGGCCCTCCGAGCGCCGTCTGCGCCGCCTCGTACAGCTCCGCCGGGCGCACCCCGGTCAGGGCGGTGACCAGGTGTCCGTCGGGGCGGACGAGGAGCACCGTGTGCGCGGCGGCGTCCGGGTAGCTTTCCGCGACAAGCAGCTCCGCCTCGTGCGGCAGCGCGGCGATGGCCGCGGCGAGGCGGGGCATGAGCCCCGCCGACATCCAGTGCTTGCGCTCCCACACGCCGGTGCCCGGGGCGACGAGGAGGACGATCAGGTGTCCGAGGCCGAGCCGGTCCCGGAGCTGGACGAAGGTCCCGTCGGGCGCGGTCACCCGGACGTCGGCGACCGGCGCGCCCGGCGCCGTCCCCACCACCGTCTGCGAGTCGGAGGGCGGCGGCGCGAGCGGCGAGTCGGTGTAGGACCCGGGGGCGCCGAGCGGACCGAGGCCCAGGTGCCCTTCGGTGAGCAGGGCGTCATGGCCCCGGGCGCCTCCGGGCACGTAGGAGCGCAGGCCCCTGGGGCCCTTGCCGCCGCGCAGTACCGGCAGGGCCTGGTCGGCGGCGCGCAGCCGGGCGGCGACGACGGTGCGGCGCTCGCTCTGGTAGCTGTCGAGCAGGCCGGACGACACGGCGGAGACCGAGTGAAACCCGTCGTGCCAGGTCAGGGCCAGTTTCCAGGCGAGGTTGTCGGCGTCGCGCAACCCCTCGTCCAGGCCCTGGGTGCCGAGCGCGCCGAGAAGGTGCGCGGCGTCCCCGGCGACGAAGGCGCGGCCCACGCGCCAGCGGCGGGCGAGGCGGTGGTGGACGGTGTGGACGCCGGTGTCGAGCAGTTCGTAGGGCGGGGTGGAGCCTCCGCACCAGCCCGCGAGGGTCTCCCGGACGCGTGCCACGAGGACGTCCGGCGTGACCAGGTCGCTGCGGGGCGGCAGCAGCCAGTCCAGGCGCCAGACGCCGTCGGCGAGGGGGCGGCCGACGATCTCCGGGCCCGCCGGACCCGAGGTCCGCCACGGAGGGCTCCGATGGAGCAACGCCTGACCGGGCCACGGAAGTTCCGTGCGCAGGGCGGCGACCGCGTACCGCTCGACGGCGGTGCGGCCGGGGAAGCGGATGTCGAGCAGTTTGCGGACCGTGGAGCGGGGGCCGTCGCAGCCGACCAGGTAACTGCCGCGCCACCAGGTGCCGTTCGGGCCGCGCGTGTGCGCGGTCAGCCCCGAGCGCTCCTGCTCGATCGCGTCGAGGCGGCTGTCGGCGGCGACCTTGACGAGCCGCTCCCGGGCGACGGCCGCGCGCAGCGCCCCGGTCAGCTCGTGCTGGGCGATGTGGAGCGGGGACACGGGCCCGCCACCGGAGAGCTCATCGCCGGAAGGCTCCTCACCGAAGGTGATCGTCCGCATCTCCTGCTTGCGGCGCATGGAGCGCCAGCCCGTCCACCGGGAGCCGGCCCTGTCGAAGGACGTGCCCGCGAGCCGCTCGACGAGCGCGGCGGTGTCCTCGCGGAGCACGACCGTACGGGCGGGACGCGGTTCGTCCTTGCCGGGACCCTCGTCGAGCACCACCGACGGGACGCCGTGACGGGCGAGGGCGAGCGACAGCGTGAGCCCGACGGGGCCCGCGCCGACGACGATCACCGGATCCACGGCGCGGCCCCTCCCGCCCCGGGAAGTCCGCCGGAAAGCGTCCCGCGCGAGGCGGGCGGCGTACTGGACGTACAAGAAGGGGCAGTTGGAGCGGGGTGCACGTTCACAGAGCGTATGCAACCCATTGCCGGTGCTTGCGTCAAGTGACGGAGGCAGTGGCGATCACGCCACTGCCTCCCAGACACCGGAACGGTCCATGATGGGCCGTCACATCCAGCGTCACATCCAACGCCACATGCAACGGCATGTCAGGTCAGGCGCCGCCCGTACCGCCGGGGCCCTTGCCGAGCGCCTGCTCGATCTCGGACATCTCCACGGTGGGCTCGCCCGCCGGGGCCACGGTCACGCCCTTCTTGGTGGAGCGCCGCCCGCGCCGCTCGATCCAGGTGGCGAGGCCGGACAGGGCCAGACACATGGCGATGTAGATCGCGCCGACGACGATGACGACGGCGGTGATCGGATTGTCACCGTTGACGATGATGTTGTTGGCCATCGTGCGGGCCGCGAACAGCAGCTCGCCGTAGGTGATGATGTAGCCGAGCGAGGTGTCCTTCAGGGTCACCACGAGCTGGCTGATCATCGTCGGCAGCATCGCGCGGACGGCCTGCGGCAGCAGCAGCATCGTCATCACCTGGGACTTGCGCAGCCCCAGTGCGTACGCCGCCTCGACCTGGCCGCGCGGCACGGCGTTGATGCCGGCCCGGATGACCTCGGCCTGGACGCAGCCGTTGTAGACGGTCAGGCCGATGGTGAGGGCCCAGAACGCGGAGTTGTCGCCGACGACCCCGAGGTTCTCCTTGTAGGTGAGGAAGAGCACCCACAGGGCGTAGATGGTGATCAGCAGCGGGATCGCGCGGAACAGCTCGATGAAACCGGTGGCGAACCAGCTGACCGGCTTGTGGTCGGAGAGCCGGGCCACCGCGAGCAGCAGACCGAGGACCAGGGAGAGCACACCGGCGGCGGCGAACACCTTCAGGGTGGTGACGACGCCGTCGCGGATGTTGGCGCGGACGCCCGCGTTGTTGAAGATGTTCCAGACCTCGGGCTCCAGCTGGCCCGTGACGTTCATCCGGTAGAGGGTGAACGCGATCACGCCGAGCACCGCGAGGGAGCCGACGACCGTGTAGATCCGGTTGCGCACCTGGGCCTTGGGGCCGGGTGCGTCGTACAGGACGCTCGAACCACTCATCGTGCGACCCCCATGCGGCGCTCGAGCAGCCGGAAGAGACCGCTGATGGCGAAGGTGATGATCAGGTAGCCGAGGGCCACCCACAGGAAGATCCAGCCGATCGCGAAGCCCTTGTCGCTCAGCAGCTTCTGCACGCCGAAGAGTTCGGCGACGCTGAAGGCGCCCGCGATGGCCGAGTTCTTGGTCAGCGCGATGAAGATCGAGCTGAGCGGCGGCAGGACGGTCCGCGTGGCCTGCGGCAGGATGATCATGCGCAGGGTCTGCGAGAAGGTCATGCCGATCGAGCGCGCGGCCTCGGCCTGGCCCAGCGGCACCGTGTTGATGCCGGAGCGGACGGCTTCACAGACGAACGCCGAGGTGTAGCAGCCGAGCGCGAGCAGCGCCTTGGTCCACGGGTTCAGGCCCGGCAGGAAGATGACCGGGATGACGAACCAGACGACCAGGAAGAGCAGCGTCAGGGGCGTGTTGCGGAACAGCGTGACCCAGGCGGTGCCGAACAGGCGCAGGGGCGGTACGGGGGAGACACGGAAACCGGCGATGATCACGCCGAGCACCATCGCCAGAAGTCCGCTGGCCAGGGTCAGCAGGACGGTGCCTATGAACCCCTCGCGGAACTCCGGGAGATAGTCGAGCAATACGTTCACGGGGATGTCCTCGTGGGCGGCGGCGGCGGACGGGCGACGAAACGGCGGACGGCACGGGGTCGCGCCGCGGGCGCACCCCATGGATGCGCCCGCCGCGGTCCCTCAGGCCGGCTGGATCAGTAGCGCTCGAGCGCCGGCGGCTCGGTGTACGAGGAGCCGGACAGGCCGAGCGTCGCGTCGTACGCCTTCTTGTAGTCGCCGTTCTTCTGGTGCGCCTCGATGGCGTCGCTGACCGCGTCGCGCAGGGCCTTGTCGTCCTTGCCCATGCCGACGCCGTACGGCTCCTTGGTGAAGGGCTTGCCGACGACCTGCAGCTTCTCCGGGCGCTGGGCGGCGTAGCCCTTGAGGATGGCGTCGTCGGTGGTGACGGCGTCGACCTCGTTGTTGAGCAGCTGCTGTACGCACTCGGAGTACTTGGACAGCTCGATGGTCTTCGCGCCGTACTTGGGCTTCTTGATCTCCTGGAGCGGGGTCGAGCCCTTGATGGAGCAGACCGTCTTGCCCTTGAGCGAGTCGGGACCGGTGATGGCCTTGTCGTCCTTGCGCACCAGGAGGTCCGCGCCGGCCAGGAAGTACGGACCGGCGAAGCCGACCTGCTTCTTGCGCTCGTCGTTGATCGTGTAGGTGCCGACGTAGAGGTCGACCTCGCCCTTGGAGATGGTGGTCTCGCGGACGTTGGAGTCGACCGTCTTGAACTCGACCTGGTCCGCCTTGAAGCCGAGGTCGGCGGCGACCATCTTGGCGATCTCGATGTCGAAGCCGGAGCGCTTGCCGTCCGTGTCCTCGAAGCCGAGGTAGGGCTGGTCGTTCTTGGCACCGACGACGAGCTTGCCCGCCTTCTGCGCCTTCTCCAGGGTCGCCGAGTCGACCTTGACGTCCGTGGCGACCTTGTAGGTGGGCAGCTTCGGCTGGTCCTTGCCGCCGGTGGTACCGGCCGGCTTGTCACCGGCGTTGCCGGACTCGCCGCCACAGGCGGTCGCGGTCAGGGCGAGCACGGCCAAGGTCGCCACCGCGGCGGATTTGCGGAGCTTCATGGTGAACATCCTTAATGTCGGCAGATTCGCAGGGGGCCAGGGGAACTAGTGGTGCAGGATCTTCGACAGGAAGTCCTTGGCCCGGTCGCTGCGCGGGTTGCTGAAGAACTGGTCGGGGGCCGACTCCTCGACGATCCGGCCGTCCGCCATGAAGACGACGCGGTTGGCGGCCGAGCGGGCGAAGCCCATCTCGTGCGTGACCACCACCATCGTCATGCCGTCCCGGGCGAGCTGCTGCATCACCTCGAGGACCTCGTTGATCATCTCCGGGTCGAGCGCCGAGGTCGGCTCGTCGAAGAGCATCACCTTCGGGTCCATCGCCAACGCCCGTGCGATGGCCACACGTTGCTGCTGGCCACCGGAGAGCTGCGCGGGGTACTTGTCCGCCTGCGCGCCGACACCGACCCGGTCCAGAAGGGCCCGGGCCTTCTCCTCGGCCGTCTTCTTGTCCGTCTTGCGGACCTTGATCTGGCCGAGCGTCACGTTCTCGAGCACGGTCTTGTGCGCGAAGAGGTTGAAGGACTGGAACACCATGCCCACGTCCGCGCGGAGCTTGGCCAGTTCCTTGCCCTCCTGGGGCAGCGGCTTGCCGTCGATCGTGATCGCGCCGGAGTCGACCGTCTCCAGGCGGTTGATCGTGCGGCACAGGGTCGACTTGCCCGAGCCCGAGGGGCCGATGACGACGACGACCTCACCTCGGCCGACGGTCAGGTCGATGTCCTGGAGCACATGCAACGCTCCGAAGTGCTTGTTCACTTCGCTCAGCGCGACCAGTGCGTCGCCCGCAGGGGGAGTGGCGTCCTTGGTCACCGAAACTTCGGTCATCGGGGTCTTGCTCCATCCTCCTCGGTTGGGAGGACAGTAAAACGCCATGCGACCAGCGTCATTACATCTGAGGGGAAATTGAGCATAACGATCCGGCCGCAAGCGGACACTATGGGTGAAGGGGACGCGGAGCCACGTACCGGCTGCATAACGGAACCCGGCCGTGACCCGCAACCCCTTGACGACGTCCTCGTGTATCGGCGTGGATGCCCTGGTGAACCCGGAGCGTCCGGGGCGAGTCCGGGGGAGACCAGGGTGCGGGAGGGGGCCGGAATGAGACTGTTGCTCGTCGAGGACGACGACCATGTGGCCGCGGCCCTGTCCGCCGTCCTGGCCAGGCACGGCTTCGCGGTGCGCCACGCGCGCAGCGGCGAGGAGGCGCTGGCGGCGCTCGTCCCCGAGCCCGACGCCTTCGGTGTCGTCCTGCTCGATCTCGGCCTGCCCGACCAGGACGGCTACGAGGTCTGCGGCAAGATCCGCAAGCGCACCTCGACCCCCGTCATCATGGTGACCGCGCGGGCGGACGTACGTTCGCGTATCCATGGGCTCAATCTGGGTGCCGACGACTACGTGGTGAAGCCGTACGACACCGGTGAACTCCTCGCCCGTATCCACGCGGTGAGCCGGCGCACCGCGGCCGGGGAGAGCGCGCCCGCCGCCGAGACCGGGCTGCGCCTCGGCGGCGTCCACATCGAACTGCCCACCCGGCAGGTGACGGTGGAGGGGACGGTCGTCCAGCTCACCCGCAAGGAGTTCGACCTGCTCGCCCTGCTCGCGCAGCGGCCCGGTGTGGTCTTCCGGCGGGAGCAGATCATCAGCGAGGTGTGGCGCACGAGCTGGGAGGGGACGGGGCGGACCCTGGAGGTGCACGTCGCCTCGCTGCGCTCCAAGCTGCGCATGCCCGCCCTCATCGAGACCGTGCGCGGCGTCGGCTACCGGCTCGTCGCGCCGGCCGCCTAGCGGAACCCGTAGAGTCCCCGGGTGCGCGCCCGTCTGCTTCCGCTGCTCATCGTCCTCATGGCGGGCGTCCTGCTCGCGCTCGGTTTCCCGCTCGCGGTGAGCGTGGCCTCCGCCCAGCAGCAGAAGGTCGTCGTCGACCGCATCGACGACACGGCCCGGTTCGCCTCGCTCGCGCAGTTCGTCACCACCCGTTCCGACGAGGACGAGGAGGCGGACGAGGACCGGGAGAGCGGAGCGGTCGCGGAGAGCGGGGCGGACGAGCGGCAGCAGACGCTCCAGAAGGAGATAGCCCGCTACCACGACGTGTACGGCATAAAGGCGGGCGTCTTCTACCGCGACCGCAGCCCGATGGGCCGGGCGCCCAGCGACTTCCGCGTGCCCTGGTCGGGCCAGGTGCGCGCCGCGTTCGACGAGGCGCTGTACTCGCGCGGCAGCCACGACCCGCCGCAGGTGTGGCCCTGGCAGCGGGGCCGCGTCGTGGTCGCCTCACCGGTCATCCGGGACGGCGACGTGGTCGCGGTCGTCGTCACCGACTCGCCGACCGGCGCGATGCGGTCCGCGACGCTGCGCGGCTGGGTGATCATCGCGGCGGGCGAGTTCGCCGCGATGCTCCTCGCGGTGGGCGCCGCCCTGCGCCTGACCGGCTGGGTCCTCCGCCCCGTACGGATCCTGGACGCGACCACCCACGACATCGCCACCGGACGGCTGAAGTCCCGGGTCGCGGCGGGCGGCGGGCCGCCGGAACTCCGCCGCCTGTCCCGTTCGTTCAACGAGATGGCGGACAACGTCGAGGACGTGCTCGAACAGCAGCGCGCCTTCGTCGCCGACGCCTCGCACCAACTGCGCAACCCGCTGGCCGCCCTGCTGCTGCGCATCGAGGTCCTGTCCTACGAACTGCCGGAGGGGAACGAGGAGATCGCGTCCGTACGGGCCGAGGGCAAGCGCCTGGCCCGGGTCCTCGACGACCTGCTCGACCTGGCCCTGGCCGAGCACGCCGCCGCCGACCTGCGGCTGACCGACATCGGGGAGCTGGCCGCCGAGCGCGTCGAGGCGTGGCGCCCGGCCGCCGACCAGAAGGGGGTGCGCCTGGTCGCGGAGTGTCCCGCGGCGACCGGCTGGGCCGACCCGATCGCGCTGTCCAGCGCCCTGGACACGGTGGTCGACAACGCCCTGAAGTTCACGCCCGCGGGCGAGACGGTCACCGTCACGGTCGCGGCGAACGGGGAGACGACCGCCATCGAGATCGCCGACGGCGGCCCCGGTCTGCGCGAGGAGGAGCTGGCGCGGATCGGCGACCGGTTCTGGCGCAGCGGCCGGCACCAGAACATCAAGGGCTCCGGGCTCGGGCTCTCCATCTCCCGGGCGCTGCTCACGGCGGGCGGCGGCTCGATCGCGTACGCACCGCGCGAACCGCACGGGCTCACGGTGACGGTGCGGGTGCCGCGCACGGCACCGGCCGGCAAGGATCAGGGCTTGACGGAGAGGTAATAGCGGCGCGCGCCCTCGTGCAGCGAGAGCGGGTCCGTGTAGACGGCGGTTCTGAGGTCGACGAGCTGGGCGGCGTGCACCTTGGTGCCGATGTGGTCGCGGCTGTCGATGACCGTGCGCGTCACCGCCTCGGTCAGTTCGGGGCTGGTGCGGTCGGTGGTCACCAGGAGGTTCGCGACGGCCAGCGTGGTGACGGCCTCGCCGCGCTGGGCGGCCGGGTAGGCGTCGGCGGGCATCACGGCGGCCCGGTAGTAGCGGGACGACTCGCCCTGCTTGTGCAGCGCTTTGACGAGGCTGCCCATCTCGACGAGGCGGACGGGGAATTCGTTCGACAGGTTGTTGACATGGTTGGTGGGCAGACCGCCGGACCAGAAGAACGCGTCGATCTGCCCCGACTTGAGCGCCTTGGGCATGGCGTCTATGCCGATGCCCACGGGCGTGATGTCCCGGTTGATGTCCAGGCCGGCCGCGCGCAGCACCTTGTCGGCGATCAAGCGCACCCCGGACCCCTCCCCGCCCACGGCGACCTTCAGGCCGCGCAGGCCGGCGACCTTCCGGACGGGGGACGACCGCGCCACGACGAGCTGCATGTAGTCGTCGTAGAGGCGGGCGCAGCCGCGCAGCCGCAGCGCGCCCGGCCGGTCCTCGTACTGGTACTTGGCGACCGCGTCGGCGGCGGCGATGGTGAAGTCGGCCTTGCCGGTGGCCACCCGCCGCACGTTGTCCCAGGACCCCTCGCTGCCGGTCAGGTCCACATCGAGCCGGGGCAGGTCACGGGAGAGAGCCGTCTTGAGCAGGTTGCCGTACTTCTCGTAGACGCCGGTACGGGCGCCGGTGCTGATGGTGACGCGCCCGCTCTGCCCCGGATCGCCCAGCGGCAGCAGCCACCACAGCAGCAGCGCGGACACCACGATCCCCGCGGCGGCACCCTGGAAGGCGCGGCGGCGGGTGACACGGGTCAGCGACGGGGGCATGGCGCGATCCTGCCAGGTCGGACCGGGCCTGACCAGGCCCGGCGGGCGCCGGGGCGCGACTCAGTCCCGCCCCATCCGGTCCCCGGCGGACAGGTGCTCCACGGTCCTGCCGGTCTCCGTGAACGTACGGGTGACATGGCCGGAGCTGTAGACCCACAGGATGCGCAGCGGCGTGGAGCCGACGTTGCGGAACAGGTGCGGGACCGGCGAGGGGACGTACGTCGTGTCGTGCCGCTCCAGCTTGGTGACCTCGCCGTCGACCACGACCTCGGCCTCGCCGTCGAGGATCGTGACGTGCTCGTCGCAGTTGTGGGAGTGCAGCGGGGCGCCGGAGCCGACCGGGTAGACGCTGATGCCGCTGGTGATGCGGTTCTCGCCGCCCGCGGACTCGGTCGTGATCAGCGGGGTGGTCACGACGGCGCCGCCGCGGTCGAGCAGCGGTACGGCCGCGGCCTTGATGATCGTGGTCATCGGGGGATGCCTCATTCGTGGGGTTCCGGAGCGGGTGGGTGGCGCATGGTGGTGGCGAACGAGATTAGGAGCGTTCGTCCGCCGGCGGATCCCGGTCGGCGTGCAGTTTTACCTTGCATTCCCGGAGGGGTTGAGGGGGCGGCCTCCGGAGGTACGGTCGGCCACCGTCGCACGGCGAACCCGGACCGTGCCCGGATGTAAAGGCGGATCCCGGCCATGAGGCTCCCCGTTCTCACGCCTGACGAAATGAGTGCGCGCCAGCAGGAGTTGGCGGCGCGGATCGCGGGCCGGCGCGGTGCCGTGCGCGGCCCGTTCCGGGTCTGGCTGCACAGCCCCGACATGGCCGAGCGGGCCGACTCCCTCGGCGCGTTCGCCCGCTTCGACTGCTCCCTGCCGGAACATCTGCGGGAGCTGGCGCTGCTGATGGCCGCCCGCAACTGGGACGCCCAGTACTCCTGGAACGCCCATGCCCATCAGGCCGTCGAGGCAGGGATAGCCGAGGAGAACGTGCGGGCGATCGCCGAGCGGCGCTACCTGGACGTGGCGTTCGAGGACCCGGCGGACCAGGCGTTCTTCGCGTTCGCGCACGAGGTCCTGGCCGACCACTTCGTCAGCGACGCCACCTTCGCCGTCGCGCTCGAGCACTTCGGCGCACGCGGCCTCGTGGACACCATCGGCGCGCTCGGCAACTTCACCATGCTCGGCATGTGCCTCAACGCCTTCCAGGTGGACCTGCAGGCCGACAAGGAGCCGCCGTTCCCCGACGTACGCGGCTACGCGCGCGTGGCCGACGCGGTGTCCAGGCCGTGAGCGGGCTCGCGACGAAAGGGCCCGTCGTCCGGGTGCGCGGTGTCACCAAGAGCTTCGGCGGCGCGGCGGCCCTCAGGGACGTCGACCTCGATCTCCACCCCGGGGAGATACACGCGCTGATGGGGATGAACGGCGCGGGCAAGTCGACCCTGGTGCAGGTCCTCTCCGGGGTGCACCAGGCGGACCGCGGCACGGTCGAGGTCGACGGGCATGCCGAGCACGGCCTGACCGTGCGCCGCGCCCGCCGCCTCGGCATCTCCTTCGTGCCGCAGCGCCGCGAACTGGCGGCCGGGCTGACCGTCGCCGAGAACATCATGCTGGGGGATCTGCCCGGACGGCGCGGGATCGTCCGGTGGAGCGCCATCGACGCGCAGGCCCGGCAGGCGCTCTCGGACCTCGGCATCGACATCGACGTACGCCGCCCCGCCGGTGAGCTGACCGTCGCCGAGCAGACCATGGTGGAGGTCGCCCGCGAGGTGCGGCGCGGCGGCCGGGTCCTCATCCTCGACGAGCCGACCGCCTGCCTGAGCACCGAGGCGGCCGAGCAGATCCGGACGCTGGTGCGCACCCTGCGCGACGAGGGCGTCGCCGTCGTCTACATCTCGCACTACATCGGCGAGGTCATGGGCATCGCCGACCGCGTCACCGTGCTGCGCGACGGGGGTGTCGTACGCAGCGCCCCCGCGAACGAGTTCGACGCGGCGTCGCTCGTCCGCGCCATGGTCGGCAGGGACGTCGTCTCGACCCGGCGCGAACGCCCGGCGCCCCAGGACGAACTCGGCCTGTCCGTGCGCGGCCTCAGCCGGGGCCGCGCCATCCGCGACTTCTCCGTACACGTCCGCAAAGGCGAGGTCGTGGCGGTGCTCGGGCCCGCCGGGGACGCCCAGGCCGGCCTCTTCGACCTGCTGTCGGGCCGGGTGCGGCCGGACGCGGGGGAGCTGCGGGTGGACGGCGCGGCCGTGCCGTTCGGGAAGGTGCCCGCCTCGCTCGCCAGCGGTCTGCGCTGCGTCACCGGCGACCGGCGCACCCTCGGGCTCGTCCCCGAGCTTTCGGTCGACGAGAACCTGATGCTGGCCGGCGACCGGTTCGCGCGGCGCCGCTGGCACCGCGGCGGCGACCTCGCCCGGCGGGCCGCGCCCCTGCGGACGAGCTACGGAGTCGTCGCGCTCGCCGGGAACCCGCCGGTCGCCGCGCTCTCCGGCGGCAACCAGCAGAAGGTCCTGCTCGCCAAATGGCTGCAGACCGAGCCCGCCGTCTGCTTCCTGGAGGACCCCACCAACGGCGTGGACATCGCGGCGATGGCCGACATCCACGCCCTCGTCGACGACCTCGCCGGGCGCGGCGTCGCCGTCCTGCTCGCCTCCTCCTCCGCCGAGGAGGTGATGCGCCTGGCCGACCGGGTCGTCGTGGTCAGCGCCGGGCGGGCCGTCGCCGAGCACGACATCGCCGCCATCAGCCACGACGAACTCGTCGCCACCGCACTCAAAGGACAGTCCCAGTGAGCCTCAAGACCCCCTCCGCAGCGCCGGGACAGCTGGCCTCACCACCCGGGCGGACCGCATCGCGTGGCATCGGACGGAGGCTGTCGGCCGTCCCGCACGGCGGGCTCGTCGCCGTCCTCGTCCTCGTGATCGTCTTCACCGCGCTGCGCGCCGACTCCTTCACCACCTCGCAGAACCTGCTCAACGTGCTCCGCCAGATCAGCGTCAACGCCGTCATCGCGGGCGGCCTGACCCTCCTGATGACCGCGGGCGGCATGGACTTCTCGATGGGGTCCAACGCGGCGGTCACCACGGCCGTCGCCGCGCAGATGCTGTCGGGCGGCCGGTCCACGGCCGTGACCGTGGTGGTCGCGCTGGTACTCGCCGCGGTGATAGGCCTGGTCAACGGCCTGGTCGTGACGTACACGAACGTCGCCCCCTTCGTCGCGACGCTCGCCACCGCCATGCTCCTCGACGGTGTCGCGCTGCTCGTCCTGAACGGGATGAGCGTCACCATCGGCGACAAGATGCACGGCCTCGGCAACGCGACCGTCGCCGGGGTGCCCTGGCTGCTCGTCGTCGCCGTCCTCGTCCTGCTGCTCATCGGGCTCGTCATGCGGTTCACCACCTTCGGCCGGGACGCCTTCGCGATGGGCGGCAACGAACACGTCGCCCGGCTCAGCGGCATCAACGTGCCCGCCCGCAAACTCGCCCTCTACGCCCTGGCCGGCGCGCTCGCGGGGCTCGCCGGGCTGATGCTGCTCTCCCGGCTCGGCGCCAGCGCGCCCAACACGGCCGGTCTGCAGACCCAGTTGACGGCGGTCGCGGCCGTGGTCATCGGCGGTACGTCGCTCGCGGGCGGCCGGGGCACGGTCCTCGGCACGGCGCTCGGCGTGATCCTCCTCGGCGTCGTCGCCAACGCTCTCAACCTGCTCCAGGTCAACAGCAACTACCAGTTCGTCGTGACCGGCGCGGTGCTGCTCGTCGCCGCGATCGTCAACGGGTTCCAGCGCAGGGGCGAGCCCGGTCACTGACCTCCGCCGCGTACGCCACCCCGCCCTTCCCCCGATGCCGTAGGAAAGGTAAGACCCTCATGACCCTCCCCGTCCGCACCCGTAGCCGTAGCCGTGCCCGTAGCCGCACCCGCCTCCGCAGAACCCTCGGGGTCTCGCTCGCCGGGGTGTCCGCGCTGTCGCTGCTGTCCGGCTGCGCCGAGGACAGTGACAGCGCGGGAGCGGCCGACGGCTCCGTCTCCCTCGGCTTCGTCAACGGCGCCAACACGCACTTCCACACCTGTCTGCAGAAGGCCGTCGAGCAGACCGCGAAGGCCAAGGACGCGAAGGTCTACACGGCCAACTCCAAGCAGGACGCCGGGACGGAGCTGTCCAACATCGAGGACATGATCTCCCGGAATGTGGACGCGCTGATCGTGCAGACGGTCAACGTCGACGCCCTCGACGGGGACATCGCCAAGGCCAAGGCCGCGGGCATCCCGATCTATCTGACCTCGGTCGCCACCGACAAGGCGTCCGACATCCTCGGCGCCGCCGTCGTCGACCTGACCCGGGTCGGGCAGATGGACGCCGACTGGATCGCGAAGGACGCGGGCAGCAGGGACGTGAAGGTGGGCGTCGTCGCCGGAGCGCCGGGCGCCGCCTCCGACCTGCTTGTGGGCGGCTTCACCAAGCAGCTACCGGCCAACGCGAAGGTCGTCGCCAACCAGCCGGGCATGTTCAACCCGGCCAAGGCGCAGGACGTCGCGGAGAACATGATCCAGGCCCACCCCGATCTCGATTACGCCTTCGTCGCGAACGAGGAGATGGCCTTCGCCGTCCGTAAGGCGTTCGACGCGGCCGGCGCCAAGAAGGTCAAGATCACTTCGGTGAACGGATCCGAGGACGGAATAGCCGCCGTCAAGGACGGCCGGCTCCAGGCGACCGTCTCCAATTCGGCGCTCACGATCGGACAGACCGCGGTCGAGCAGACCGTTGACCTTCTTGGTGACAAAAAGGTTGACAAAATCAGTAAGGTCCCCCTTACTTTGATCACCAAGGACGACGTTGACCAGGCGCCCCGGTACTGCCCGAAGTGATCCCCGTACTTCCGCCTTTCGCCTTTCGCCTTTCGCCTGGAGGAGTCATGGACCGCCTGCTGCTCATGCACAGCTTCGTCACCGTCGCCCAGAACGGCAGCTTCAACGGCGCCGCGAAGAAGCTCGGCTCCTCGGGCTCCCTGGTCTCGCGGCACGTGGCCGAGCTGGAGCGGCAGGTCGGCGTCCGCCTGGTCAACCGCACGGCCCGCTCGGTCAGCCTGACCGAACAGGGCCTGCGTTACGCCGAGTTCTGCTCCCGCATCCTCGACGAGATCGCCGCCGAGGACGTGTCGATAGCCCAGCTCCACGACCGCGCCGAAGGGGCGCTCAGCATCATCTGCCCCAAATGGATCGGCAGCCTGGACCTGGGCGACGCGATCGCCGCGTTCTCGGCGGAGCATCCGCGTATTCAGGTGCGTTTCGAACTCGGCGGAATGTCGGACCGTACGTACGACTTCCTCGACAGCGGATTCGACGTGGCGTTCCACACCCGGGATCTACGGGATTCCGGAGTGCGCCTCAAGAAAATCGCGTCACTGCCTTTCGTGCTCTGCGCTTCCCCCGATTACCTGGCCCGGCACGGGAAGCTGACGGAACCGAATGCCATCGCCGGGCACGATTGCCTTGTGCACGTGAACGACCCGGTGTGGCGGGTGGGGCACGGGCACGCCTCGACCCTGCACAAGATCCGCAATGTGGCGTTCTCCTCGAACTCGTACATCGCCCTGCAGAAGGCCGCCGTGCACGGCCGCGGCATCGGGCTCCTCCCGCAGCGTCCCGCCTACGACGACCTGCTCTCGGGCGCCCTCGAACTGCTGCTGCCCGAACTCGGTGTCCCCGAGCGCCCGTTGTTCGCCATCTACGGGCCCGGGCAGTCCACTCCGCGCAAGATCGCGGTGTTCCTGGAGTTCCTCACGGCGTGGTTCGCCAAGAACCCGATTCCGCGGATCGCGGCGGAAAACCGGGCGACGACTGACCGACTCGCCGACTGACCGACTTGCCGACCGGCCGACTCGGCGACTGTCCGGCCGACCGGCCGACTGATCTGTTTGGAGTGTGGAACCGATGGGGATTCAGCGCGTGGAGTCGGTCGTCTACGGCGTCACGGATTCCGGGAACCTCGAAGAGACTGTGCGGTTCTTCGAGGATTTCGGACTGTTCCTGGTGGAGCGCACCGACGAACACGCGGTCCTCGAGACGCTCGCCGCGCAGACCGTCCACCTGGACACCCGGCCGGGCCCGTATCTCCCGCCGCCCGTCGAGAACGGGCCCGCCCTGCGCGAGATCGTCTGGGGCGTGGACACGGCGGAGGCGCTCGCCGCGCTGGTCTCGGCGGTCGGGCGGGACCGGGCGGTCCGGTCGAGCGCGGACGGTGTCCATCACACCGCCGACGAGACCGGGTTCGGCGTCGGGCTCACCCTCGCCCGTCCCCGCGCCCTGGCCGTCACGCGGCGCCCGGCCAACGTCCACGGTGACGTGGCCCGTTGGAACACCCCGCTGGAGCCGGTCGGGCAGGTCCGGCCCCTGCGGATGTGCCACGTCGCCCTCAACATCCCCAGAGCCGGCCGCGAACAGGCCGTCGCCTTCTACACCGAACGCCTCGGCTTCCGCCCGACCGACGTCGTCGAACCCATGGGCGTCTTCATGCAGGCGCCCGGCGACGACGACCAGCACACGTTCCTGCTCTGTCACCGCCCCGACAAGGCCGGGACCAACCACATCGCGTACGAGGTTCCCGGCGTCGACGATGTCATCGAGGGCGGCAACCACATGATCGACCGGGGTTGGCGCGAGGCCCGCAAACTGGGCCGCCACACCATCGGCTCCAACATCTTCCGCTTCCTGCACGCCCCGTGCGGTGGCCGCGTCGAATACGCCTGCGACATGGACCGCGCCGATGCCACGTACGGGACCCGGCGCCACGAGACGGCCCCGCCGCACACGATCTGGTCCCTGCGCACGAACCGCGACGCCCCCGTCCTCCCGTGACCCCACCCTCGGGCCGGGCCACGGGGCTCCGCCCCGGACCCCGCTCCCCGATCGCCGGAGGGGCTTGATCGTGCCCCGTCAGGGGCGCGGGGAACCGCGCGACCAGCCACCACGAAACCGTCACTCGGCGACCGGCCCCGGGGCCCGCCCCGGACTCCGCCGCACGCCACGAGATGAGGCCCACCAGATGAGCACCCCGGACCACCCACCCGCCGAATACCGATCCGCCCGCCTCCACATAGCCGGCGAATGGCGAGACGCAGCGGACAAGGCGACGGCCACCGTCACCAACCCGGCCACCGGAGAACCCGTCGGAACCGTCCCCCTGGCGACACCGGCAGACCTGGACGACGCCCTGAACGCGGCAGCACAAGGTTTCCGCACCTGGCGCACAACCCCTCTCGCCCGCCGCACGGAGATCCTCCACCGCGCCGCCGACCTGATCACGGCCCGCGCCCGCGCCATCGCCCGCACCATGACCCTGGAACAGGGCAAGCCCCTCGACGAGGCGCTCGGCGAAGCCACCCGAACCGCCGACACCCTGCGCTGGCACATAGAGGACGCCCGCCGCGCCTACGGCCGGACCATCCCGACCGCCCCCGGCACCTCGCTCTCGGTGCGCCGCGACCCGATCGGCCCGGTCGCCGCGTTCGTCCCCTGGAACTTCCCCGTGGGCGGCCCGAACCGCAAGATCTCCTCCGCGCTCGCCGCAGGCTGCTCGATGATCCTCAAGGCGTCGGAGGAGACCCCGGCGACGGCGGCGGCCCTGGTCGAGTGCTACGCCGACGCGGGTCTGCCCCCGGGCGTCCTCAACCTCGTATTCGGCGAACCGGCCGACGTATCGGCCCAGCTCATCGCCTCACCCCTCACGCGCCTGGTCGCGTTCACCGGCTCCGTCCCCGTCGGCAAGCTGCTCGCGGCGCGGGCGGGCGAGGTGATGAAGCCGTCGCTGATGGAGCTGGGCGGCCACGCCCCGGTGATCGTCTGCGCGGACGCGGACCCCGTGCGGGCGGCCCGCCGCGCCGCGCGGGCGAAGTTCTTCAACGCGGGCCAGGTCTGCACGTCCCCCAGCCGCTTCCTGGTCCACGAGAGCCGCTACGAGGCGTTCACGGCAGAGTTCGTCAAGGCGGCGGAGGCGCTGACGACGGGCGACGGCCTGGACCCCGCCACCACGATGGGCCCCCTCGCCAACGCCCGCCGCGTCGCCGCGGCCGAACGCCTCACCGCGGACGCCATCAGCCGCGGCGCGACCCTCCGCACGGGCGGCACCCGCCCCGACCGGCCCGGCCACTTCTTCGCGCCGACCGTGCTGACGGACGTAGCCCCGGACGCGCAGATCATGTCCGAGGAACCGTTCGCGCCGATCGCCCCCATCGTGCCCTTCGGCGACCTCGACGACGCGCTGGCCGTCGCGAACTCCCTCCCGTTCGGGCTCGCCGCGTACGGCTTCACCGAGTCCGCGGCGACCGCCGAGAGGCTCTGCGCCGAACTGGAGGCCGGGATCCTCTCGATCAACCACTGCGGCGGTTCCGTCCACGAAGCGCCGTCCGGCGGCGTGAAGGACAGCGGCTACGGCCGGGAGGGCGGCCCCGAGGCGCTCGACGCCTACCTCGTCACCAAGCGCGTCTCCCACCTCCTGGCCGGCTGACCGCCATGCGCTACGCACGCGTACGGGTCCAGGGCGTGCCCCTGCACGGAAGGGTGGAGGGCGACACGATCGCGCTGCTCGCCGGCTCCCCGATCGAGAACCCGGCACCGACCGTCATCGGCTCGATCCCCACCGCCCATGCCATCTGGCTGCCACCCGTCGTCCCGCACGTCTTCTACGCCGTCGGCCTCAACTACCCGCGCCACATCGCGCACGCCGCCGCCGAGACCCCGAAGCGCCCGGAGGCCGGCTACCGCGCCAACAACGCCCTCACCGGCCACGGCTCGCCCATCGTCAGACCGCACGACGTGACGGGCCGTTTCGAGGCCGAACCCGAGCTCGTCGCCGTCATCGGCAGGACGCTGCGCCATGCCTCGTACGACGAAGCGCGCGCGGGCGTCTTCGGCTGGACCGTCGGCAACGACGTCAGCGCCCGCGCCTGGCAGCACGAGGACCGCACGCTGTGGCGGGCGAAGAACAGCGACACGTTCAAGCCGATGGGGCCGTGGATCGAGACCGCCGCCGATCCGCTCGCGCCCACCACGACGACGACGCTGCGTGTCAACGGCGAGGTCCGCGCCGAGTTCCCCACCGGCGACATGGTCTTCGACCCGTACGACTACCTCGTCGAGATGAGCCGGTATCTGACGCTGCACCCCGGTGACGTGCTGTGGATGGGCGCGGAGTCCGTCTGCGGGCTCGCGCCGGGCGACACCGTGGACGTCGGGATCACCGGCATCGGCGTCCTCTCCAACCCGGTCATCCAGGCCGAACCCGTCAGTCAGGAAGGTCCGCTGCCATGAGCGCAGAACCCAGGTACATCCACCACGTCAACTTCCCCACGACCGACCCCGACCGCACCGCCGACTGGTACACGAAGGTCTTCGGCATGAAGCGGATCATGCCGAAGTCCAACACGCGCGTGGTCCTGATGACCCGCGGCAACTTCGACCTGCACTTCACCCCGGTCGAGGAGATGGAGCGCATGGCGCCCTACCACTTCGCCGTCGAGGTCGACGACTGGGACGACTTTCTCGCCCACCTCGAGGAGCTCGGCATCCGCCACACGCGGCCGATCCAGCGCCCGGAGAACCAGTCGAAGTTCTGCTACATCCACGACCCCGACCACACCATGATCGAACTTGTGTACCACGCGAAGCGCCCCAACTGAACTGCTACGAGCAGGAGTTACCCATGCCCTACGCCGACTCCGACGACGGCACCTCCGTCTATTACGAACGCCACGGCAGCGGCGGCCCCGCGATCCTCCTCGTGCACGGATCCGGCGGCCATCACGCCGCATGGTGGCAGCAAGTGGCCGCGTTGCGCGACGCGTTCACCGTCCTCACGGTCGACCTGCGCGGCTTCGGCAGGTCCGACTCGTCGATGGCCGAGTTCGACGGCCAGGACTTCCCCGGTGACGTCGTCGCCGTCCTCGACAAGGAGGACGTCCGCGACGCGATGCTGGTCGGCCAGTCCATCGGCTCCGTCGCGGCGCTCCGCGCGGCGCTCGCCCGCCCCGAACGCGTCTCCTCCGTCGTCCTCGGCCACTCCCTCGGCGGCATCGCCCACCCGGAGCTGGCCGAACTGGCCGCGGCGGATCGCGCCGAGGCGGTGAAACTGCCGGTCATCGACCGCCTGCTGACCTCCGCGTTCCAATCGGCGCGCCCCGATCTGACGTTCCTCTTCCAGCAGATGGGCACCTTCAACGTCGCCAGGATGGCCGACCTGCGCAACCTCGACACCGACGGCCCGACCCTCGCCGACATCACCGCGTCCGGCGTCCGCGTCGCGTTCCTCGCGGGCGAGAAGGACGCCGTCCTCAGCGTCAAGACCGTGACCCGTGCCCATGAACTCCTCGCCGGCTCCCACCTGGAGATCGTCGAGGGTGCCCCGCACTCCATGTACTGGGAGACACCGCAGAAGTACAACGCGGCCATCGCCCACCTGCGCCGCACGCTCACCGCCCCAGTGCAGCCGGCCGCATGACCGCCCCAGAGCAGCCGGCCGCGAGGCCAGCCGTATGACCGCCGCGAAGGGAACCCCATGACGACCGCCGCGAAGCAAACCCCATGACGACCGCCGTGAAGGAATCCGCATGATCCCCGCCAAGGAAGCCCTATGACCGCCGCCCTCACCCTCGACGCCGCGGAAGAGATTATCGCCGCCGCGCACCAGCGCGCCCAAGAGCTCGGCAAGGCGGTGAGCGTGGCCGTCGTCGACGCGGGCGGCTTCGTCGTGGCCGTCCGCCGCCCGGACGGCGCGCGCCCGCTCACCCCGGACATCGCCCGCGCGAAGGCGTATACGGCTGCTGTCATGCAACGCCCGGGCAAGATGCTCAAGAAGTGGCAGGAGAGCCAGCCCGTCTTCTTCTCCCAGCTGTCCCAGCTACCCGGCGCCGCCATGCCGATCATGGCCACCGAGGGCAGCCTGACCATCAAGAGGAACGGCGAGATCATCGGCGGCCTCGGCATCGCGGGCGGCACGGCGGACGAGGACCAGGCCATCGCCGAGGACGTCCTCACCGCACTCGGCTACGAACTGGAGTTCGCGGCGTGGGGCGTGCCGGGCACCCCGGCCAACGACCGGAAGGACAGCTGAGCGACCATGGCCGACACGTTCAACTACCGCATCGACCACCATGGCAGCCTGGTCCGCCCGCCGGGCCTGGACCGCTCCGACGCCGCGTCCCTCGACGCGGCCGTCGCGGAGGCGGTCGCGGCCCAGCGCAGACTGCGCTGCACGGTCGTCACGGACGGCGGCTTCCCGTACGAGGACGCGCGCGACGTCATCCTCGACGGTGTCACCGGAATCCGCCGTACCGTCACCGTGGACGGCCTCCCGATCCGCACGGCCGAGTCCCGCCCCGAGCCGGAGGGCGACTCATCGGCGGTGGCGCGCGCGAAGCGCCTCACGGAACTCACGGTCATCGCCCCCAAGGTCACCCTGCCCGCCCCGTCCTACCTGGCGGCGACCTTGCACACGCCGGAAGCACCGTGCGGCGCGCGCGAGCTGGGCGAGGCGTTCGCGGAGATCATCCAGGCCGAGATCGCCCGCCTGGTCGACGCCGGGGTCCGCCTCGTCCAGCTCGACAACCCGCTGCTGCTCGCGGCGACGGGCCCGGACGGGCCGCCGGTCGGCGCGCTGTCGTTCGCCGACGCGCTCGCCGTGGACGCGCCGGTCGCGCGCCCGGACATCCGCCCCGAGGGCGTCCGCATCGCCGTCTTCCCGGGCGCGACGCCCCCGCCGGCGGTCGACCGGGCGAAGGCGGAACGCCTGTACGCGGACGTCCTCGCCGACCGCTGGGTCCTCCCGCTGCTGCACGGCTCCGCCGCGGAGTTCGACCTCGTACGGGCGCTGCCGGAGGACCGCGACGTGTGCTTCGGCGTCGTGGACGCGGCGGCGCCGGACCTGGAGGACATCGACACGGTCTTGCAACGCATAGACGCGGCAGGAGAGCTGAAGGACCTGGAGGACGCGGCCCTGGCCCCGTCGAAGGGTTTCGCGGACTCGGCGGCCCACCCGTTGCTCACCCCTGAGAACCAGCACAAGAAGCTGGTTCTGGTGGAAACACTGGCCCGTTACGTATGGGGCAACGAGTTCTGACGACCAGGACGCCAGGACGCCCCTGAAGAGTGCCGCGAAGCGGCCTCTGCAGGGGCTCGGGGAACCGCGCGACCAGCCACGACGACACGGCACCGTCAGGTCAGCGCGCAACATCAGTCGGACGTTGACGTTGACGTTGACGCTGACGCTGACGCGAAAGCTAAAGCACCTCGGCGAACGTCACATGCCGCTCAGCGAGCAACGGCCGAACCACCCCGAGAATCAACTCCTCGAAATGCGCGGCAGCGCAATGCGCCTCGAATCCGGCCCGATCCGCATACACCTCGTACAACACGAACCCCCCTTCCCGCTCAGCCTCCGCATGGACCTCGTACGCCACATTCGCAGGCTCCTCTCGCGTGAGCTCCCGCATCTTGAGCAACGCGGCCCGCACAGCACCCGCATCGGCGGCGGCACAGCGGTAGTGAGCGAAAACGGCATAAGCCATGACGTGAACTCCCTGAGGTGTCGATCGGGTCCGGCCGAGCGCGTCGATTGCAGCACGGGAGAACACGCGCACGGCCCTCACCCCGCGCAACCAATGCCTGCCTCCCCGGACCTGCCCGCGGAGCCCGCCGTGGTGTGTCGTACATCCGGTCCCCGACACAGCCGAAAGAAGTGTGATCACGATGCGTTCCGCGAAAACCTTGCTGGGCGGGGAGTGGGTGCCCCACGGCGACGGCGACAACAGGGGAGACAGCGACGGCAAGGGCGGCGACGACGCCAACGGCGACAGCGACGGCGACTGGATCGACGTACAGAACCCCGCCGACCTGCGCACCCCCGCCTTCCGCGTCCCCGCGCTCACCCCCGCGGACGTCACCCGCGCCTACGACCACGCCGAGCGCGGCTTCGCCGGGTGGAAGCGCACCAGCCCGCTCGCCCGCGCCGCGATCCTCACCCGCGCCGCCGCCCACCTGCGCGAACGCGCCGACGACATCGCCGTGGACATCGCCACGGAGAACGGCAAGACCCGCGCCGAAGCCCACGGCGAAACCCTCAAGGCCGCCGACTTCCTGGAGTACTACGGGCTTCTCGTCGGCCGGGGCGGCTACGGCACCCTGCTGCACGACGCCCGCCCGGACACCCGTACCAGCGCCCAGCGCGAACCGCTCGGGGTCGTCCTCGCGATCACGCCGTGGAACGACCCGTTGATCACCCCGGCGCGCAAGCTCGCCCCGGCGCTCGCCGCGGGCAACGCCGCTGTCCTCAAGCCCGCGTCCGAGACCCCGCTCTCCGCCCTGCACCTGGCGCGGGCGCTGCACGACGCGGGCCTGCCGCCCGGCGTCCTGAACGTCGTCACCGGCCGCACGGCCCTGATCAGCGACGCGCTGATCAAGGACGAGCGGATCGCCGCCGTGACCTTCACCGGCGGCAACGCGGTCGGCGACGGCCTCCGTACCGCCTTCGCCACCCGCAACATCCGCTTCCAGGGCGAACTCGGCGGCAAGAACGCCTCGGTCGTCCTCGCCGACGCCGAACTCGGCAAGGCCGCGCGCACCGTCGTGGCCGCCGCGTTCGGGCAGGCCGGGCAGCGGTGCACCGCCACCAGCCGCGTCATCGTCGAACGGGCCGTCGCCGAGGAGTTCACGCGGCTGCTGCTCGCCGAGGTGGCGCGGATCGAGCCGGGGCCCCCGCTCGTGGAGGGGACGGGCGTGGGCCCCCTGTCCAGCCCCCGTCAGCGCGACAGCGTCGTCGGGCACATCGGGAAAGCCGTCGAGCAGGGCGCGAAGGTGCTCGCCGGCGGCGACGCCCCGGCCGCCGGCGACCTCGCCCACGGCTGCTACGTCAACCCGACCGTCCTCGGCGACATCACCGCCGACCACGCCGTCTGGCGCGAAGAGGTCTTCGGCCCGGTGCTCGCGCTGCGCGTCGTCGACTCCCTCGACGAGGCGATCACCGCCGTCAACGACTCCGGCTTCGGCCTCGCGGCCGCCGTCTTCACGCGCGACCTGCACGCCGCCCACCGCTTCGCCGACGAGGCCGAGTGCGGCCAGATCGCCGTGAACCTGACCACTCCGGGCTGGGACGTGCACCACCCCTTCGGCGGCTTCCACGACTCCGGCTCCCCGTTCAAGGAGCAGGGAACGGAGGCGCTGCACTTCTACACGCGGGTGAAGACGGTAGCGATCCACTACGGCACCTGACCTCACAGGCATTCGTCGAAAGGAGGCGAACGAACGTTGGCAGACGAGACCGTCGGCGTCGTCGGCGCCGGCATCGTGGGCCTCGCCACCGCCCGCGAGATAGCGCTGCGCCGCCCCGGCACGCGCGTGCTCGTCCTCGACAAGGAGGACGAGGTCGCCCGCCATCAGACCGGCCACAACTCCGGCGTCGTCCACGCGGGCATCTACTACGCGCCCGGCAGCCTCAAGGCCGACCTGACCGTACGAGGTGTCGCCCTGCTGCGCGCGTACTGCCGGGACCGCGCGCTGCCCTACCGCGAGATCGGCAAGCTCGTCATGGCGGTCCGCGAGGACGAACTGGGCCGCATGGCCGCCCTGTACGAGCGCGCCAAGCGCAACCACGTCCCTGACCTGCGCCAAGTGTCCCGCGCGGAGATCAAGGAGCTGGAGCCGCACGCGGGCGGTCTCGCCGCCCTGTACTCCCCGCGCACCGCGATCACCGACTACCCGGCGATCGCCCGCGCGTTCGCCCAGGACGTGGCCGACGCCGGGGGAGAGGTCCGCCTCGGCTTCCCCGTTACCGGCCTGACCACCGTGCCGGAGGGCATCGAGGTGGCGTCCGGCACCGACGAGAGGATCCGCGTCGACCGGCTGGTCCTGTGCGCGGGCCTCCAGTCGGACGCCGTGGCCCGGCTCGCGCGGGACGGCCGCGAACCGCGGATCATCCCGTTCCGCGGCGAGTACATGCTGCTCAGACCCGAGCGACGGGGCCTGGTGCGCGGACTGGTCTACCCGGTGCCCGACCCCCGTTACCCGTTCCTCGGCGTGCACTTCACCCCGCGCGTGGACGGCTCGGTCGAGGTCGGCCCGAACGCGGTCCTCGCCCTCGCCCGGGAGGGCTACCGGCGCTCCCGGATCTCCCCCCGCGACCTGCTCGGCATCGCGGCGTACCCCGGCACCTGGCGCATGGCCGCGCAGCACTGGCGCACGGGTGTGCGGGAGTACCGCGGCTCGTTCTCGGCCGCCGCCTTCATGAAGGACGCGAGCCTGTACGTGCCCGGCGTCGGTGTCCGGGACGTCGTGCGCGGCGGCGCCGGCGTGCGCGCCCAGGCGCTCGACCGCGACGGCGGCCTCGTCGACGACTTCCGCATCCACCGCGTCGGCCGGATCACGGCCGTGCGCAACGCCCCGTCGCCCGCCGCGACGGCGTCGATGGCGATCGCCGAACACATCGCGGACGCGGCCTTCGGCACGCCTTGAACTCCCCTGTCGCCTGCGGCTTTTCGCGCAAGAACTGCTTGCGCGCCCAGCTCTCCGCAAGGCCGCGCGACGCACCTAACGTCGATCGCGCGGGATCCCGCACCCCTCTGCAGAAGGAAGCCACCCTCATGTTCGTCGTCGACACCCAGATCCACATCTGGAAGGAAGAGACCCCGGACCGCCCCTGGGTCCCGGGCGCCCGCGAGCGCATCCGCCTCAACGGTCACCGCGAGGACCCGTTCTCGTACGAGGAGGCGCTGGAGTTGATGGACGAGGCGGGCGTCAACCGGGCGCTGATCCTGCCGCCGTCCTGGGAGGGCGACCGTATCGACTACGCGCTCGAAGCCTGCGAGGCCCACCCCGACCGCTTCGGGATCATGGCCCGCATCCCGCAGAACAAGCCCGAGGAGGGCAAGGCGCTGCTGACGGACTTCGCGCAGAACCCGCACGTCAAGGGCGCCCGTCTCACCTTCCACCGCCCCATCGACCGCAACTGGATGATCGACGGCACCAACGACTGGTACTGGCCGGTCGCCGAGGAGCTGAACATCCCGACGATGGTCCACGCCCCCATCTGGAAGCGCGAGCTGGGCGACATCGCCGGCCGCCACCCCGGCCTGAAGATCATCATCGACCACATGGGCATCATGGCCCGCTGCGTCGACGACGCGATCGGCTACTGGGTCCAGGAAACCGCCGACCTGCACGAACACCCCAACATCTACGTCAAGGTCTCGGCGCTGCCCGGCTACTCCACGCAGCCTTTCCCCAACACCAACATCGAGAAGTACGTCCGCGAGATGGTCGACAAGATGGGCCCGCGGCGCTGCTTCTACGGCACCGACATCACGCGCCTCCTCGGCCACGGCATCACCTACACCGACACCGTCGAGCAGTTCACCAAGCACTGGGACTTCACCCCCGACGAGCTCGAATGGATCATGGGCCGCGGCATCGCCGAGGTCCTGAACTGGCCGATCGAGGGCTGAGGAACCATCTGCCATGGACACACCGGAAACCCCGCCCACGCGCGCGGACGGCGGCGACGCCCTGGTCTCCGCGTTCAACGCGGTCGGCGCCGACTACCTCTTCTGTTCCTCAGGGTCCGAATGGGCCCCGGTCTGGGAGTCCCTCGCCCGCCACCACCGCGACGGATCCCCGGCGCCGCGCTACCTCGACCTCACCCACGAGACCGTCGCCGCGGGCATGGCCACCGGATACGGCCTCCTCACCCGCCGCCCCCAGGGCGTCCTCCTGCACGCCGCCCCCGGCCTGCTCCAGGGCTCCATGGCGGTCCACGGGGCGCTCCTCGCCGGCGTCCCGATGGTGGTCTCGTCCTCCGAGTCCACGACGTACGGGGACGGGCCGGGCCCCGACCCGGGCGGCCAGTGGTACCGCAACCTGTCGATCGTCGGCGGCCCGCACGCGGTCGCACAGCCCTTCACCAAGTGGGCCGACGAGGCGGCCAGTGTGCACACCCTCCCCACCATGATCACGCGGGCGGCGGAGCTGGCCACGCGCGCGCCCGCGGGCCCCGCCTACCTCAACATCCCCCTCGAAGTGCTCCTGGAGGAGTGGGACGGGCGGCACGCCAAGCCGCTCGTCCCGCCCGGCTCCACGCACAGCTCGCCCGACGAGGCCGACGCCGTCGCCGCGCTGCTGCGTACCGCCGGGAACCCGGTGATCGTCACCGAGACCGCCGGGCGCGAGGCGGGCGGCTTCGAGGCGCTCCTCGCCTTCGCCGAGGCGTGGCAGATCCCGGTCGTCGAACCGGACTCGGCGGTCTGCGCCAACTTCCCGCGCACGCATCTGCTGCACGCGGGCGCCGACATCGGCCCGTGGATGGCAGAGGCGGACCTGATCCTCCTGGTCAACTGCCGCGCCCCGTTCTACCCGCCGTCACGCCGCCCCGCGAAGGCGACGGTCGTCGTGATCGACGAGGTGCCGCAGCGCCCGCACATCGCCTACCAGGTCCTTCACGCGGACCGGTACCTGGAAGGCAACGCCGCGAACACGCTCCGTCAGCTGGCCAAGCGGGCGGAGGGCCTGGACGTGGCCGTGGTCACCGCCCGGCGCGCGGCGCAGGAGGAACGGTTCGTGGCGGAGCAGTCGGCGATCGACGCGGCCGAGAACAAGGCCGCCGAGTCGTCGGGGGCCGTGGACCCGGTCCTGGTGGCCGCGACGCTGCGCCGCCTCCTCGACGGCCGGAACGCCGTCGTCGTCGACGAGACCATCACCCACAGCCGCGTCGTCAAGCGCCATCTGAAGACATCCACCCCCGACTCGTACTTCTACGTACAAGGCGGCCTCGGCCAGGGGATCGCGGTCGCCCTCGGCGTCAAACTCGCCGCGCGCGAGCGCCCGGTGGTGCTCACCGTCGGCGACGGCGCCTTCACGTACAACCCGGTGATCCCGTCGTACGACGCGTCCCGGACCTACGAACTGCCGCTCCTGGTCGTCATCTTCAACAACCGTGTCTACAAGTCGATGAACCTCAACCACCGCCGCTTCTACCCCGACGGCGCCGCCGCCGAGACCGGCGAGTGGCTGGGCACGGACCTCCACCGGCTCCCCCGGCTCGCCGCGTTCGCCGCCCCGTTCGACCTGCACAACGAGACGGTCGACACCCCGGACGCGCTCACCCCCGCCCTGGAACGAGCCCTGAAAGCGGTGGCGGCGGGCGCTACAGCTGTCGTGGATGTCCTCGTATCCCGCTGAACGCCGGCCCCCGGCGCTCGCGCGGCCTGCGACCCGGGACGCTGGCCCTGCGCCCCGCGGACGCCAGCCCGGCAGGCCGAGCCGCTCGGCGCGCGGAGCGGCTCGCGGGACTGCGGCCCGGGGCGCTCGCATCGGCCCCGCGGTCGTCCGCTCGCCTGACCGTTCCGCAGGCCGCGCGGCTCGGCGCGCGGCTCGGCGCGCGGAGCGGCGCGTGGGGGCTGCGGAACGGGGCGCCCGCGTCGGCCCTTCGGTCGGCTGCTTCGCCGGCCGAGCCGCTTGGTGCGCCGAGTGGCTCGTGGGGGCTGCGGCCCGGGGCGCCCGCGTCGGCCCCGCGATCGTCCGCTCGCCTCGCCGCACCGCTCGCCTCGCCGCGCGCCGAACCCGGTGGCGCACCCGCATGCGTAACCCCGCTCAAAACCGCCCGCCCCTTTCCCCCTTCCCCCGTTAAGGACGCCCTCATGACCGCTTCCTCCACGCCCACCCGCGTTTCCGCAGCAGCGCTCCGCACCTTCGCCGCCGCTCTCCTCGAAAAGGGCGGCCTCTCCGCCGAGCACGCCGCGACCACCGCCGCCGTGTTCGTCTGGGCCGCGCAGCGCGGCATCGAGTCGCACGGCATCGCGCGCGTGCCCGCCTATCTCGACCTGCTCGACAAGGGTGTCGCCAACCCCACCCCCGACCTCAGGCTCACCTCCTCGGCCCCGGCCGCCGCGGTCCTGGACGCGGACCGGGCCCCCGGCCCCGTAGCCATGACGGCAGCGGCCGCGGAGGCGGTGGCACGCGCGCGTGCGTGTGGAATCGCGTCCGTCGGCGTACGGGAGACCGTGCACACCGGCGCCATCGGCTACTACGTCGCGAAGATCGCGGAGGCGGGCATGGTCGGACTCGGCTTCGTCGCGGGCATGCCGAACATGGGCTACACCGGGGTGAAGGGCCCGGCAGTCGCCACCAGCCCGCTCGCCATAGCCGTCCCCGCATCCACGGAACAGGCATCCGCGGAACAGGCATCCGCGGAACAGGCATCCGCGGAACAGGCGTCCGCGGAGCAGCCCCGGCCGCCGCTGCTCCTCGACATGGCCACCGCCACCATCGCCCTCGGCAAGATCCGCCAGGCCAGGTCGAGCGGCACCCCGCTGCCCGAGGGCGCCGCCGCCACCGCCGACGGCACCCCCACCACCGACCCGGAACAAGCCGTCATGCCGCTGCCGCTCGGCGGCGCCAAGGGCTCGGGCATGTCCCTCGCCTTCGAGCTGCTCACCAGCGTCCTGGTCGGGGCGCCGATCTTCGCCGCGTACCACTCGGCCGACCCGGCGGGCCGCAAGCACCGGCAGAACGCGCTGCTCATCGCCCTCGACCCGGCCGCGTTCGGCGGCGCCGACCGCTTCCTCGCGGACGTCGGCACGACCCTCGGCACCCTCAAGGCGCTCCCGGCGACGGACGAGGCGGCGGGCGTGCACTACCCGGGCGAGCGCAGCGCGGCCACGGCGAGGGAGCGCGGGGCGCACGGCATCCCGGTCGCCCCCAAGGTGTGGCGGCAGCTCGCGGAGGCGGCGGCCCGGCAAGGCGTGGCCCTGCCCGCGACCCCGTGAGGAACGGTCCCGAGTACCCCATACCCTTGTTGGCATGAGCAGCAGTGACCCGCGTCCGGCCGTGGACGGCCGTTCAACCGAAGCCCCCAAGACTTACGAGGTGCGCACCTACGGGTGCCAGATGAACGTCCACGACTCCGAGCGCCTGTCCGGCCTCCTGGAGGGCGCGGGCTACGTCCGCGCCCCCGAGGGCTCCGACGGCGACGCCGACGTGGTGGTCTTCAACACCTGCGCGGTCCGCGAGAACGCCGACAACAAGCTCTACGGCAACCTCGGCCGCCTCGCGCCCAGGAAGACGCAGCGCCCGGGGATGCAGATCGCCGTCGGCGGCTGCCTCGCCCAGAAGGACCGCGACACCATCGTGAAGAAGGCGCCCTGGGTGGACGTCGTCTTCGGCACGCACAACATCGGCAAGCTGCCCGTCCTCCTGGAGCGCGCCCGCGTCCAGGAGGAGGCGCAGGTCGAGATCGCCGAGTCCCTGGAGGCGTTCCCCTCCACGCTGCCCACCCGCCGCGAGAGCGCGTACGCGGCCTGGGTGTCGATCTCGGTCGGCTGCAACAACACCTGCACCTTCTGCATCGTCCCCGCCCTGCGCGGCAAGGAGAAGGACCGCAGGACCGGCGACATCCTCGCGGAGATCGAGGCCCTGGTCGCCGAGGGCGTCAGCGAGATCACCCTGCTCGGCCAGAACGTGAACGCGTACGGCAGCGACATCGGCGACCGCGAGGCGTTCAGCAAGCTGCTGCGCGCCTGCGGCACGATCGAGGGCCTGGAGCGCGTGCGCTTCACCTCCCCGCACCCGCGCGACTTCACCGACGACGTGATCGCCGCCATGGCCGAGACGCCGAACGTGATGCCGCAGCTGCACATGCCGATGCAGTCCGGCTCGGACACGGTCCTCAAGGCGATGCGCCGCTCGTACCGCCAGGAGCGCTTCCTCGGCATCATCGAGAAGGTCCGCGCCGCCATGCCGCACGCGGCGATCTCCACCGACATCATCGTGGGCTTCCCCGGCGAGACCGAGGAGGACTTCGAGCAGACGATGCACGCCGTGCGCGAGGCCCGCTTCGCCAACGCCTTCACCTTCCAGTACTCCAAGCGCCCCGGAACCCCGGCCGCGACCATGGAGGGGCAGGTCCCCAAGGAGGTCGTCCAGTCGCGCTACGAGCGCCTCGTCGCCCTTCAGGAGGAGATCTCCTGGGAGGAGAACAAGAAGCAGGTCGGCCGCGTCCTGGAGCTCATGGTCGCCGAGGGCGAGGGCCGCAAGGACGGCGCCACGCACCGCCTCTCGGGACGCGCGCCCGACAACCGCCTGGTCCACTTCACCAAGCCCGACGCCGAGGTCCGCCCCGGCGACGTGGTCACCGTGGAGATCACTTACGCGGCCCCGCACCACCTGCTCGCCGAGGGCCCGGTCCTGAACGTACGTCCCACGCGCGCGGGCGACGCCTGGGAGCGCCGTACCAAGGAGCAGCAGGACAAGAAGCAGGGCGTCCTGCTCGGCCTGCCCAGGATCGGCGTCCCCGAGCCGCTCCCCGCGGTCACCGGGGGCTGCGCCGTCGACTGAGCGCGGGGCACGGTACGGGGTCGCCCGGCCAGTAAGCTGCTGATCATGCTTGTCGCCGCAGCCGTGTGCCCTTGTCCTCCCCTGCTCGTGCCGGAGGTCGCCGCCGGTGCCGCCTCCGAGCTGGACGCGGCGCGCGAGGCGTGCGACGAGGCGATCGGCGCGGTTCTCGCGGCCGGTCCCGACCTCCTGTGGGTGATCGGCGAGGGGCCGCGCCCCGGCGTCCACCGGCCGGGTTCCCGGGGCTCCTTCCGCCCCTTCGGCGTCGACGTCGACGTATGCCTCGGAGCCCCGGACGACGACTCCGCCGACGACTCCGCCGAGGTCGCGCTCCCGCCGTCCCTCTCCGTGGGCGCGTGGCTGCTCACGCGCGCGGGGTGGACCGGAGAGGTCCGGGGCTACGAGCTGGCCCCGGGCGGAACGGCGTTCGACACCATGGACGGCGCGTGGCGCCTCGGTGAGGGCCGCACCGGCAAGGAGCGCGTGGGCTTCCTCGTCATGGGCGACGGCACCGCCTGCCGCACGGTCAAAGCCCCCGGCTACCTGGACGAGCGGGCCGAAGGCGTCGACGCACGGATCGCCGAGGCCTTGCGCACCTGCGACCGGGACGGCTACCTGGCCCAGCTGGACGCCGGTCTCGCCGCCGAGCTGAAAATCTCCGGCCGCGCGCCCTGGCAACTGCTCTCCGCGGCCTGGGCGGCGGACCACGACGACGACAAGGGCACGAGCCGCCTCCTTTACGAGGACGCGCCCTACGGCGTGGGCTACTTCGTGGCCTCTTGGACGTAGCCCCCGCCGAAGGCCCCGCACACGACACGGCGACGGCCGCGAAGCTCCCCTGGCTTCGCGGCCGTCGCCGTGCGCTGTGACAGAAGGGAAGGCGGCGTCAGGACGCCGTCGGGGGAGAGGGGGGAGTACCGCCGTCCTTGCCGTCCTGCGCGGCCATCCGGTCCAGAGCGTCCTTCGCCTTGCCCGTCCCCTGCTGGATCTTGTCGCTGTACTTGCCCTTGGTCCTGTCGTCGACCGCCTTGGCGGCCTTGTCCAGACCACGGTCGATCTTGTCCCCGTGCTGCTGCGCGAGTTCGGAGACCTTGTCCTTGGCGGGGGCGAGCTTGGCTCGCAGATTGTTCAGGAAGCTCATGGATCCACCTTTCCCGGTGTCCTGGCGGAAGCTACTTGCGGGCGCCCTCGCCTGCCGCCTCGCTGTCGGCGGCCTGCTCCACGGACTGCTGCTGCGGGATCTCCACGTTCTCCGGCGCGGCCGCCCCGGCCGCTCCGTCGTCCTCGGCCTCCCCGGCCTTCTGCTCGGCCTTGCCGCCCTCGGCGGCCTCCGCCTCGGACGCGGCACCCTCCGCGCTCGCCGAGCCCTCCGCGGCGTCCGTCTCCGGCTCGTCGGTCACCGTCGCGGTCCGCTCCTCGGCGGCCTGCGCCGTGTCGCTGTCCTTGGCTTTCCGGCGAAACATAGCAAAAACGCCCATTTCAACTCCATATGGTACTCGTGCGGGCGAAATCCCGCCCAGCCCGGTGCGTCCCATTGCGTCGCCCGGGTCACCGGTCCTCGAAACCGACGGGTGGAACCTCGCAACAGGCAACGACCCCGAAGGCGTGGCGTCACGTAGCTCGTTCGAGAAGCGGGGCCCGGGTTTGCGAGACTGGGGCGGTGAACAGCGCAGCTCCCGCCCCGCGGGTCATCGCCGTCGTCGGTCCGACCGCGGCCGGAAAGTCAGATCTGGGCGTCTTCCTGGCCAAGGAGCTGGGCGGTGAGGTCGTCAACGCCGACTCCATGCAGCTCTACCGCGGGATGGACATCGGCACCGCCAAGCTGACGCCCGAGGAGCGCGCCGGGGTCCCGCACCACCTCCTGGACATCTGGGACGTCACGGAGGCCGCGAGCGTCGCCGAGTACCAGCGGCTCGCCCGCGCCGAGATCGACCGCCTCCTCGCCGAGGGCCGCTGGCCGATCCTCGTCGGCGGCTCCGGGCTCTACGTCCGCGGCGCCGTCGACAAGATGGAGTTCCCCGGCACCGACCCCGCGATCCGCGCCCGCCTGGAGGACGAGCTGGCGCTGCGCGGCCCCGGCGCCCTGCACGCCCGGCTCGCCGCGTCCGACCCCGAGGCCGGTGCCGCGATCCTGCCGAGCAACGGCCGCCGCATCGTGCGCGCCCTGGAAGTCATCGAGATCACCGGAAAGCCGTTCACGGCCAACCTGCCCGGACACGACTCGGTCTACGACACCGTCCAGATCGGTGTCGACGTCGCGCGCCCCGAACTCGACGCACGTATCGCCACGCGCGTGGACCGCATGTGGGAGGCCGGCCTCGTCGACGAGGTGCGCGGCCTCGCCGAGCGCGGCCTGCGCGAAGGACGTACGGCCTCACGCGCCCTCGGCTACCAGCAGGTACTCGCCGCGCTCGCCGGGGAGTGCACCGAGGACGAGGCGCGCGCGGAGACCATCCGCGCCACGAAACGCTTCGCGCGCCGCCAGGACTCATGGTTCCGCCGCGACCCGCGCGTGCACTGGCTGAACGGGGCCGTGGCCGAGCGCGGGGAACTTCAGGGCCGTGCCATGGCGTTGGTCGAACGACCGGTCACAGCCTGATCACGTGATGGCATCGGGACGCTCCGGCCGTCATCCGGGCCTTCCCGGGCGTGCCATCATCGACCAACGATCGACCAGTGGAGTCCGAAGTGGGAGGGCGCGTGGCGATGGAGGCCGGCCCTCGTGACACCGCACCGGGTGGGGAACAGTTGAGCCCCGACGGTCCGGAGGCGACCCCCGACGGCGTGATCGCCGACGGGCCCACCGCCGAGGAACTGACCGCCCAGGACGAGGCGGCCGAGGTGGAGATCGAGCTGCGCCCGCAGCGCAGACTGCGCATCTGGCAGCTCGCCCCGATCGTGATGCTCGCCACCATCGGCTCGCTGATGTTCGCGTTCCCGCTCTTCTTCGAGTTCGGCGACGGCGGCGCGGTCGTCGCCATGCTGGGCCTGCTGATCAGCTCGTGCGCGGCCGGCTGGGGCATGATGGCCGCCCGCCGGGTGGGCTACACCCTGCCGGGCCTCCCGCCCCGCGGCTCGGGCCGCTGGCCGGACTGGCGCGTGGTCGGCGCCTACGTCGTCGTGGTGGCGGCGGTGGCGGTCCTGGCCGTATGGCGCGTGGCCCGGCTGCGCTGACCGCGCTGCCCGGAGTGTCGGACCGATCTCGTACGATCGAGAAATGACCACCTTCCTCAAGGGCCACGGGACGCAGAACGACTTCGTGATCATCCCGGACGCGGAGAACGGCATCGAGCTGTCCCCCGCCGCGGTGGCCGCGCTCTGCGACCGCCGCGCCGGTATCGGCGCCGACGGCGTGCTGCACGTGGTGCGCTCCGCCGCCCACCCCGAGGCGCGCGCCATGGCGGCCGAGGCCGAGTGGTTCATGGACTACCGCAACGGGGACGGCTCGGTCGCCGAGATGTGCGGCAACGGGGTGCGGGTCTTCGCCCGCTACCTCCAGCGCGCCGGACACGTGGGCGAGGGCGATGTCGCCGTGGCCACGCGCGGCGGCGTCAAGCACGTCCACATCGACAAGGAAGGCCTGATCACGGTCGGGATGGGCAAGGCCGAGCTGCCCGCGGGCGACGTCACCGTCTCCGTCGGCGAGCGCGCCTGGCCCGCGACGAACGTGAACATGGGCAACCCGCACGCCGTCGCCTTCGTCGACGATCTGGCGCACGCGGGCACCCTGTACGACGCGCCCGAGTTCACGCCGGCGAGCGCCTACCCGCAGGGCGTCAATGTCGAGTTCGTCGTCGACCGAGGTCCCCGGCACGTCGCCATGCGCGTGCACGAGCGCGGCTCCGGCGAGACCCGCTCCTGCGGCACCGGCGCCTGCGCGGTGGCCGTCGCCACGGCCCGAAGAGACGGCCTGGACCCCGCCGTCACCGGAACTCCGGTGACGTACGAGATCGATCTGCCCGGCGGCCGGCTCACGATCACCGAGCGGCCCGACGGCGAGATCGAGATGACGGGACCCGCGGAGATCGTGGCCGAGGGGGTGCTCGACGCGCCCTTGTCCGCGTCGCTCTCCGCCCCTGCGGTCGAACAAGCAGGCCGACAAGGCGAAACCGTAAACCTGTGAACTGTCGCTCGAATGGGTGATCCGTTTCACGCTGGGCGAGAGCTGGACTGTGGCACGTGGTGGGCTCGGTAGCATCAAGCACCGGTCCGGACGGGTGCCCCCGCCAGCCCGCCGCCGGGTAGAGAAAGCCGGAGGTGCTCATGAGTGCGGAGGCGACCAACCCCGCCATGCCAGGGGCGATCACGCCCGGAGCACCCCGCAGGCGTGGCCGGCCCCGGATCGACCTGCGCCGCCTCGGCCGCGCCGCGCTCCTCGGCTCCACCGGCCGTGACCGGCTCCCCGACGCCATCGGGCACGTCGTCGAGGCGCACCGCGCGCACTACGCGGACGCCGACCTCGACGCCCTGCACCGCGCCTACGTCCTGGCCGAGTCCTCGCACCGCGGCCAGATGCGCAAGAGCGGCGAGCCCTACATCACGCATCCGCTCGCGGTGACGCTGATCCTGGCCGAACTGGGTGCCGAGAACACGACCTTGACCGCCTCCCTGCTGCACGACACCGTCGAGGACACGGACGTCACCCTCGACCAGGTGCGCACGGAGTTCGGCGAGGAGGTCGCCTACCTCGTCGACGGCGTCACCAAGCTGGAGAAGGTCGACTACGGGGCCGCCGCCGAGCCCGAGACCTTCCGCAAGATGCTGGTCGCCACCGGCAACGACGTACGCGTCATGTCGATCAAGCTCGCCGACCGCCTGCACAACATGCGCACCCTCGGCGTCATGCGCCAGGAGAAGCAGGAACGGATCGCCAAGGTCACCCGCGACGTCCTCATCCCGCTCGCCGAGCGCCTCGGCGTCCAGGCGCTCAAGACCGAACTCGAAGACCTCGTCTTCGCGATCCTCCACCCCGAGGAGTACGCGCGCACCCGCACCCTCATGGCGGTGAACGCGGCACGCGCGGACGACCCGCTCGCGGAGATCGCCGAAGAGGTGCGCGGCGTGCTGCGCGAGGCGGGCCTGAGCGCCGAGGTCCTCATCCGGCCGCGCCACTTCGTCTCCGTGCACCGCGTCAGCCGCAAACGCGGTGAGCTGCGCGGCTCCGACTTCGGCCGCCTCCTCGTCCTCGTCGCGGAGGACGCGGACTGCTACGGCGTCCTCGGCGAGCTGCACACCTGCTTCACGCCGGTGGTCTCGGAGTTCAAGGACTTCATCGCCGTCCCCAAGTTCAACCTGTACCAATCGCTGCACACCGCCGTGGCCCGCGCCGACGGCGAGGTCGCCGAGGTCCTCGTCCGCACGCACCAGATGCACAAGGTCGCGGAGGCAGGCGTCGTCGCCCTCGGCAACCCCTACACGCCGTCCGGCGAGGAGCAGCCGGACCCCGCCGACGAGAGCGCCGAGCGCTCCGACCCCACCCGCCCCGGCTGGCTCTCCCGCCTCCTGGACTGGCAGCAGTCGGCGCCCGACACCGACATGTTCTGGTCGACCCTGCGCGAGGACCTCGCCCAGGACCGCGAGATCACCGTCTTCCGGCCCGACGGCGGCACGATCGGCCTGCCCGCGGGCGCCAGCTGCGTCGACGCCGCCTACGCCCAGTACGGCGAGGACGCCCACGCCTGCATCGGGGCACGTGTCAACGGCCGGCTCGCCACGCTCGGCACGGTCCTCGTCGACGGCGACACCGTGCAGCTCCTCATGGACCGCATGGAGGGCGCCGCCGCCTCCGAACCGTCCCGCGACTGGCTCGACCACGCCCGTACGCCCGCCGCGCGCATCGCCATCAGGCGCTGGCTGGCCGCGCACCCCGAGGGGCCGAGCGCCCCCGAGGCGGCGCCGCGCGCCCCGTACAGCGGGCCCTCCGCGCGCCCCGCCACGGCCAACGCGGTGGTCGACCAGCCCGGCGCCACCGTGCGCCTGGCCGGCTGCTGTACGCCCGTACCACCTGACGAGATCACCGCCTTCGCCGTCCGCGGCGGCGTCGTCACCGTGCACCGCGTCGAGTGTCCCGGCGTGGCCCGGATGAAGGACACCGGGCGCGCGGAGGTCGGCGTGCGCTGGGCCGACGCGGAGAGCGCCGAGTACCGGGTCACGCTCGTCGCCGAGTCGTTCAGCCGCCCGCACCTCCTCGCCGACCTCACGGAAGCCATAGCGCTTGAGGGGGTCGCCATCATCTCGGCGAACGTCGAACCGCCCACCCAGGGCGGCGTCCGGCACACGTACACCCTCCAACTCCCGGACGCCGCACACCTCCCGGGCCTGATGCGGGCGATGCGGAACGTGCCGGGGGTGTACGACGTGGGGCGTGCCCAGCACGCGGCGGCAGGGGCCGTCTGACCTCGCCCGCGGTGCCCGGGGACCTCGTTCGGGTGGCCGTGGCGTGTGCCGCCTCCGCGCGCGCCCGCGCGCTGATAGCCGTAGTCCATGCTGCTCAGCTCCCGAAAGCCCCGCACCGCCGCGCTCGTCACCGCCGGTGTCTGCGTCGCCCTCCTCGCGGCGTCCGCGCCGCAGGCGGCCACCCCGCTCGGTCTCGGTGACCGCCTCTTCCCGCACCTGGGGAACCCCGGGTACGACGTCGAGTCCTACGACATCGCCTTCACCTACGGCGGCGACAACAGCAAGCCGCTCTCCGCCGTCACCAGGATCACCGCGCGTGCGACGGCTCCGCTCGACCGGATCAACCTCGACTTCTCCCACGGGACGGTGCGCTCCGTGGAGGTCAACGGGGCCGCCGCGCGCTTCGCGACCAGTGACGAGGACCTGATCGTCACGCCCGGGCTGCCGGTGGCCCAGGGACAGCCGCTGCGCATCACCGTCCGCCACACCAGCGATCCCAGGCCCGCCGCGAAGACGGACGTCGGCTGGATCCGCACCAAGGACGGGCTCGCCATGGCGAACCAGGCGGACGCCGCGCACCGCGTGTTTCCCAGCAACGACCACCCGTCCGACAAGGCCTACTTCACCTTCCGCGTCACCGCGCCCAAGGCGCTCCAGGCGGTCGCCAACGGTCGCCTTCTGGAGAAGAAACAGCGCGCCGAGGCCGCCACGAGCTGGGTGTACCGCACCGCCCACCCCATGGCCACCGAGCTGGCGCAGGTCTCCATCGGCCGCTCCGCCGTCCTGCACGGCAAGGGCCCGCACGGCCTTCCGATGCGCGATGTCGTGCCCGCCAAGGACGTCAAGGCGCTGCGCCCCTGGCTCGCCAGGACGCCCGACCAGATCGCCTGGATGGAGGGCAAGGTCGGCCGCTACCCGTTCGAGAACTACGGCCTGCTCATCGCCGAGGCGAACACCGGCTTCGAGCTGGAGACACAGACCCTCTCCCTCTTCGAACGCGACGTCTTCGTCCGCCCCGAGTACCCCAAGTGGTACGTCGAATCGATCATGGTGCACGAGCTGGCGCACCAGTGGTTCGGCGACAGCGTCAGCCCCCGCACCTGGTCCGACCTGTGGCTCAACGAGGGGCACGCCACCTGGTACGAGGCGCTGCACACTGAGGAGAAGTTCCACTACGCCCTGGACAAGCGGATGCTCAATGCCTACAAGAGCTCCGACGGCTGGCGCGCCGGCGGTGGTCCGCCCGCCGCGCCCAAGGGCCCCAAGCACGGCGAGAAGATCAGCATCTTCCGCCCGGTCGTCTACGACGGCAGCGCCCTCGTCCTCTACGCGCTGCGCCAGGAGATCGGCAAGGAATCCTTCGAACGCCTGGAGCGCGCGTGGGTGACCACCCACGTCGACCAGAGCGCCACCACGACGGATTTCGTCGCACTCGCCTCCCGGGTCGCCGGACGCGACCTGACCGGCTTCTTCAGGAGCTGGCTGTACGCCAAGAAGACGCCGCCGATGCCCGGTCACCCGGACTGGAAGTCCGACCCGGTGGGGAAGGCGGCGAAGAAGTAGACCGCAGGGGCGAGGCTTCGGCCCGGCTTTCACGGGAAATAACCCGGATGACGAGACGGCCCGTCCCGTGCGACCATCCTCAGGTCGGGAATCCCGGGGGCGGGCCGAGCGTTGTGCCTGATACCGGGGACTCTGGGCCTCCAGGTACCCGACAATCGAAGACCACTCTTCCAGCGACGTAAGGATCCAATGACCTCCTCTTCTTCCCCTTCCCAGGACGCGCAGAGCTTCGCCCGGAGCCTTGCGCCGAACACCACCGAAGGTCTTCGGGCCGATGCCCTGATGGAAGAGGACGTCGCCTGGAGCCACGAGATCGACACGGCGCGGGACGGTGACCAGTTCGACCGCACCGAGCGCGCGGCCCTGCGCCGCGTGGTGGGCCTCTCCACCGAGCTCGAGGACGTCACCGAGGTCGAGTACCGCCAGCTCCGTCTGGAGCGCGTGGTCCTCGTCGGCGTCTGGACGTCCGGCACGGTCGACGACGCGGAGAACTCCCTCGCGGAGCTCGCCGCCCTCGCCGAGACCGCGGGCGCCCTCGTCCTCGACGGCGTCGTCCAGCGCCGCGACAAGCCGGACGCGGCCACGTACATCGGCTCGGGCAAGGCGCAGGAGCTGCGGGACATCGTCCTGGAGACCGGCGCCGACACGGTCGTGTGCGACGGTGAGCTGAGCCCCGGCCAGCTCATCCACCTCGAGGACGTCGTCAAGGTCAAGGTGGTCGACCGGACCGCGCTGATCCTCGACATCTTCGCCCAGCACGCCAAGTCCCGAGAGGGCAAGGCGCAGGTCGCCCTCGCGCAGATGCAGTACATGCTGCCGCGCCTGCGCGGCTGGGGTCAGTCGCTCTCCCGGCAGATGGGTGGCGGTGGCTCCTCCGGCTCCGGCGGCGGCATGGCCACGCGTGGTCCCGGTGAGACCAAGATCGAGACGGACCGGCGCCGGATCCGCGAGAAGATGGCGAAGATGCGCCGTGAGATCGCGGAGATGAAGACGGGCCGCGAGATCAAGCGCCAGGAGCGCCGTCGCAACAAGGTGCCGTCGGTCGCCATCGCCGGTTACACCAACGCGGGCAAGTCGTCCCTGCTCAACCGCCTCACGGGCGCGGGCGTGCTGGTGGAGAACGCGCTGTTCGCCACCCTCGACCCGACCGTGCGCCGGGCCGAGACGCCGAGCGGCCGGCTGTACACGCTGGCCGACACGGTCGGCTTCGTCCGGCACCTGCCGCACCACCTCGTCGAGGCGTTCCGCTCCACGATGGAGGAGGTCGGCGACGCCGACCTGATCCTGCACGTGGTCGACGGTTCGCATCCCGCGCCCGAGGAGCAGCTCGCCGCCGTGCGCGAGGTCGTCCGCGACGTCGGGGCCACCAAGGTCCCCGAGATCGTGGTGATCAACAAGGCGGACGCGGCCGACCCGCTGGTGCTCCAGCGGCTGATGCGCCAGGAGAAGCGCTCGATCGCCGTCTCGGCCCGTACGGGCGCGGGGATCGAGGAGCTGCTCGCGCTCATCGACGTCGAGCTGCCGCGGCCCGAGGTCGAGATCGAGGCGCTGGTGCCGTACACGCACGGCAAGCTGGTCGCGCGGGCGCACACCGAGGGCGAGGTGATCTCCGAGGAGCACACCCCGGAGGGCACGCTGCTCAAGGCCCGCGTCCACGAGGAGCTGGCGGCGGACCTCGCCCCGTACGTCCCGACGGCGGCGGGCACGCGCTGACGCTGATCACCATGGACCGCATGTGAAGGAGCCCCGCCCGGGTTCACCGGGCGGGGCTCCTTGCTGCGTTCCGGCTCAGCGCCTACTGGTTGCCGTGCTGCTCGCTCATCATGTCGAAGACCTGCTGGGCCTCGCGGCCCAACTGCGGTCCGGCGAGCCAGGTGTTGCCGGCCGGGCCGATCGACGTGTTCGACACCAGGACGGTCTTGCCGCCCCGCACACGGAACCAGCCGCCGCCCGACGAACCACCTGTCATCGTGCAGCCGATCCGGTACATCGTCGGCTGCTCGGGGCTGAGCGACAGCCGGCCGGGCCGGTCGAGGCACTTGTTCATCAGCAGGCCGTCGAACGGGGGAGCGGCCGGGTAGCCCCACGCGCCCATCGAACCCACCGACTGGGCGGACGGCGCGGAGAAGTCCACCTCAAGCGCGTTGCCGACGGTCTCCTCCAGGGACTTGGTGCCCCGCTCCGGCTTCACGTGCAGCACGGCGAAGTCGTAGGGCGCGCCCGCGCCGCCCGACTCGGCGCCCTGGTCGATCCACTCCTTGGAGGTGGAGGCCCAATCGGCCCAGTAGGTGCCGTACGGGGCGATCTCCGTCTGCGTCGCATTGCGCAGCGCGCTCGCCGACCTGCCCTGGTCGTTGTAGGAGGGCACGAAGGCGATGTTGCGGTACCAGCCGCCCGCCGAACCCGCGTGCACACAGTGGCCCGCGGTCCACACCAGGTTCGATCTGCCCGGGTTGCGCGGGTCCTTCACGACAGTGCCGGAGCAGACCATCGAGCCCTCGGGGGAGTCGAAGAAGACCTTGCCGACCGGTGCCGCGTTCTCGTGGTACGGCGTCTTCTCGGCCCGCGCCGGAACCGGCTCGGGCTCCGGGTCGGTGACGCCCTGGTCGGTCGCGTAGTCCTTCGCCGCGATCGTCTTCTTCGGCTCCTCGGCGGACTTCATCCGCTCGGGCTTCCACAAGCCCTCGATGACCGGGTTGACGAAGTCGTTGGCCTCGCGCAGCCAGTCGTCCTTGTCCCAGTTCTTCCAGGCCCCGTTCTTCCACTTGTCGGGGTCGATGCCGTGCTTCTTCAGCTGATCGGCGAGGCCGGCCGCCAGCTCGGCGCCGCCCTCGGAACCGCCGGATGCCTGGGACGAGGCGTCGGCCGTGGTCCCCGCCGCGCCCTCCTTGGCGTCAGAACCGTCATTGCAGGCGGTGGCGGTGAGCGCCAGGGCGGCGGCGACCGCGGTCGCGGCGACGACAGTGCGCCGTCTCCGGCCGCGGACGACGGACGGACGTGTGAAACGCATGGTGCGATTACCCCCGTGAGAAATGCAAGATCAACAAGCTGGTTCTGTCATGAGCGTGTCAGTGGCGCCGCGCTCCCCGCGGGCACCCGGTCCGACACAGCACCCCGCTATGCCTGGGGATCTGAGGACGAACGGCGGCGGGGCGGTGAAGGTTTGCGCACCCGCGCACCCCAGCCGCCACTTCGGAACCGCGGGGCCGCCTACTGCCCGGCGTACTTCTTGCTCACGGCGTCATAGATCCCCTCGGCCTCCTTGCCGAGGCGCGGACCGGCGAGCCACCCCGCTGTCACCGGACCGATCGAGGTGTTGGAGATCAGCGCCGGCTTGCCGTCGGAACCCTGGCCGACCCAGCCGCCGCCCGACGAACCACCGGTCATCGTGCAGCCGATCCGGTACATCGTCGGGTCCGTCGTGTTCAGCGAGAGCCGCCCCGGCTTGTCCGCGCACTGGAACAACTGCTGGCCGTCGTAAGGCGGCGCCGCCGGGTACCCCTTGGCCGTCAGCTGGGAGATCTTCGGCACCGCCAGCGCATTGAAGTCCACCGGAAGCGACGCACCCACCGTCTCCTCGAGCGACTTCCCCGAACCGCCCTTCTCAGGCGTCACATGGATGACGGCGAAGTCGAACGGCGCGCCCGCACCACCGGTCGGCCCGCCCCGCTCGATCCACTGGTCGGACGTCTGTGCCCAGTTGCCCCACCACACACCGTACGGAGCGACCTCGCTCTTGGGCGCACCCTGCAGATCGGCGGCCGACTTGCCCGCGTTGTTGTACGAGGGCACGAACGCGATGTTGCGGTACCAGCCGCCCTTCGCACCCGCGTGCACGCAGTGACCGGCCGTCCAGATCATGTCGGACTTACCGGGGTGGGCCGGGTCGGAGACCACGGTGGCCGAACAGACCATCGACCCCTCGGGGCCGTCGAAGAACAACTTGCCCGCGTACGGCGCGCTGTCGTGGTACGGGGTCGCGGCGGCCGCCGCCTTCACCGGCTGCGGCGTCGGGTCCGTGACACCCTGGTCACCGGAGATGTCGTTCTCGTCGACCTCGCCACCGGGGTTCTTGTCGGCGTCACGCATCCGGTCCGAGTCCCACAGGCCCTCGATGATCGGGTTGACGAAGTCCTGCGCCTCACGCAGCCACTTGTCCCGGTCCCAGTTCTTCCACTCGCCGTTCTTCCACTTGTCCGGGTCGATCCCGTGTTCCTTGAGCTTCTCCTTGATGTTGTCCGGGATCTGGAACGAGCCGCCGCCCGCGCTCGCGGAGGACGACGCCTTGTCGCTCGCCTCGTCCTCGCTCGGGCCGCACGCAGTGGTGGTGAGAACAAGCACCGCGCCAAGGGCAACGGCCGCCGCCACGGGGGACGTTCTGCCGCGCACGCTCCTGGCGCGACGTTCGGCGGACAGCGGGCGTATGGATCGCATGGTGGGAATCCCCCTGGGCTTCGAGATCAGTGCACTGTCGAACCTGTGCGGTGGACGGGCCGTTACGCCCCCTCCCCGAACGGCAACCCACACTATGCCGGTGCCGTCGGGGACGGCCGACGGAACAGCAACGGTTCCGTCACGGAGAGATCTTGCTGGTGCCACGCTCTGGTGCCACGCATTGGTGCCACGCATGCTCCGTCCGCACACGCTCCGCCGAGGGGTGTGGAAGACCGGGCGCGGACCGGCTGCGATCGGGTACGGGTCGGGTGCATTCCGGTGCGTGCGATCTGTGGCGCAGGTCTCCGCACGAGTCTGCGGACGGGCCGTGTTCCCGCCGCCCCCTCGTCGTTAGGGCCTACGGGGGGTCTGCGGTCGGCACTCAGCCCTCGAACCGTCCTGGCGTGCTGCCGGGGCGGCACTTCGATGCTGTATCCGCCGACCCGGTCCGCCTTTCGGTGAGCCGACGAGCCCAGTCGGCCGTATACGCAGCGGGAGGACCAGCAGCCGTGGCCTTGACCGAAGAGGCCCCTTGGGAAGGGGATGCGCGCGGGACATCCGCACGCGAAAGCGCCCTGCACGACGGCATCCTGTGCCGCCAGTCCGCGCGGGAGTCGGCCGCACGTACGTACGCGCGCGCTCTGCCCATCGTGCCGGTGCGGGCCCGCGGCCTCACCATCGAGGGAGCGGACGGCCGCCGGTACCTGGACTGCCTTTCCGGCGCGGGCACCCTCGCTCTCGGCCACAACCACCCGGTGGTGCTCGAGGCCATCCGAAAGGTGCTCGACTCGGGAGCGCCGCTGCACACCCTCGACCTGGCCACCCCCGTCAAGGACGCCTTCACCACCGAGCTGTTCCAGACCCTGCCGCCCGCTCTCGCCGACCGGGCCCGCATCCAGTTCTGCGGCCCGGCCGGAACGGACGCCGTCGAAGCCGCCCTGAAACTGGTCCGCACCGCCACCGGCCGCTCCGGCCTCCTCGCGTTCGCCGGCGCCTACCACGGCATGACCGCCGGAGCCTTGGAGGTGTCGGGCGGCGCACAGGACGTCCGGGTCGCGCGCCTGCCCTATCCGCAGGACTACCGCTGCCCGTTCGGCGTCGGCGGCCCGCGCGGGGCCGAACTCGCCGCCCGCTGGACCGAGACGCTCCTCGACGACACCAAGTCGGGGGTGCCACTCCCGGCCGGCATGATCCTCGAACCGGTGCAGGGAGAGGGCGGCGTCATCCCCGCCCCCGACACCTGGCTGCGCCGCATGCGGGCGCTCACCGAGTCCCGCGGGATCCCGCTGATCGCCGACGAGGTGCAGACCGGGGTCGGCAGGACCGGCGCCTTCTGGGCCGTGGACCACAGCGGTGTCGTGCCGGACGTGATGGTCCTGTCCAAGGCGATCGGCGGCAGCCTCCCGCTCGCCGTGCTCGTCTACCGCGACGACCTCGACGTCTGGGGACCCGGCGCCCACGCCGGCACCTTCCGCGGCAACCAGCTCGCCATGGCCGCCGGCACCGCGACCCTCGCCCACGTACGCGAGAACGGTCTCGCCGAACGCGCCGCCGTCCTGGGCACCCGCATGATGACCCAACTCCGCGCGCTGGCCCGGGAGTACCCCTGCATCGGCGACGTGCGAGGTCGCGGCCTCATGATCGGCGTCGAACTGGTCGACCCGGAAGGGAACACGAGCCCCGCCCTCACGGCGCCGGCCGACGTGCCCCATACCGGCAAGGGGGCCGCGGACGCGATCGCCGCCGCTGACGGCGCGGGAGCCGCCCACCTCACCGGCGCAGGGCACACCGACGACCTTTCGGCCGACCCCCTCCTCGGCGAACCGGCGACCACGCCGCTCCCCGCCGCCCCGGCGCTGGCCGCGGCCGTCCGCGACGCCTGCCTGGACCGCGGCCTGATCGTCGAACTCGGCGGCCGCCACTCCAGCGTCGTACGCCTCCTGCCGCCCCTCACCATCACCGATGAACAGGCTGCGGCGATCGTCGACCGGCTCGCGGACGCCCTGGCCGCCGTAGCCCGGACGCACTCCTAGCCACACCAGCACACGGCGGCACGCCCTGCCCCAGCGACAGCCGCGGTAGCCGGAAAAGCCGGACCACCGCCCCACGGAGCCTCTCACCCCACGCAAGGAAGCACTCTTGAACGCCACCCCCGCATCCGACGGCCGCCCCTTCGCCGCAGGATCCTGCGACCCGCAGACCTCGAGCGATCCGGAGCACGAAGCGGTCCCCCGGCAGAAGGGCGGCGTCCAAGAGGCCGAGCGTCCGCACACCGCACTCGCCGCCGCCATCGACTCCATCGACTCCATCGAGGCCACGGACGCTACGGATGCCACGAGTGTCACGGGTGTCACGGGTGTCACGGACGCCGTCAACGCCGTCGGCGCCATCGACCTGCTCGAACATCCCGATCCCGACACTGCCGCCCAGCTCGCGGCCGTGGAGAACCTGCTCCGCTGCTGGGTACGCGAGAACAACATCACCCCTCCTCCCGTCGGCGCCCTCCGCATCGCCCTGCCTGCGAGCGGCACCGCCCTTCTCGTCCCGATCAACTACTGGTCCCTCACCGGCTGGCACCGCTTCGGCCTGCCCTACCTGGAGGACGGCCCCCAGGGTGCCCCTTGCGTGGACGCGGTGACCCTTGCCGGCCTCCTGAGCCGGGAGTCCGCGCCGCCGGAGGGCGCAAAGTCCGGCTCAGTTGAGACCGGGGGCGGGAGCGGCAGCAGAGGAACCGAGGCCGAGGCCGAGGCCGAGACGGAGGCCGGTGGCGCGGCCGAGACGGAGGCCGGTGGCGCGGCCGAGACGGAGGCTGGTGGCGCGGCCGAGACGGAGGCCGGTGGCGCGGCTGATACGGAGGCTGGTGGCGCGGCTGATACGGAGGCTGGTGGCGCGGCTGATGGCGTGGTCATGGTCGGAGAGGGGATCGGTGCTGGGATCGGTGCTGGTGCTGGTGCTGGTGCTGGTGCTGGGGCCGGTGCTGGTGCCGGAGCCGAAGTCGGGGCTGGAGCCGGAGCCGAAGTCGAGGCCGGGGCCTGTGCCCGCACCGGCGACGCTTCCGCTCCCGCCTCCTCGGGCCAAGGCGGCGACCTGGTCGCTCGTGTCGCCGACTCCGTACGCCGCACGGCCGAGTTCATCGCCGACCGCCGTCAACATCGCGAGGACGACCCCGACCGCTTCCTCGCCGGGGAACAGGCCCTGCTCCTCGGGCACCCGCTGCACCCCACCCCCAAGAGCCGTGAGGGGCTGTCCGAGGTCGAGACCCGCCTGTACTCACCGGAGCTGCGCGGCTCCTTCCCCCTGCAATGGATCGCCGTCGCACCTGACGTCCTCGCCCACGACTCGGCCTGGACCGAACGCGGCCGCACCATCCCCGCTCCGCACCTGACCTCCCAGTTCGCCGGACCCGGCCTTCCCTTGCCGAGCGGCTTCGCCGCCCTGCCTCTGCACCCCTGGCAGCTCCGCGAACTGCGACACCGCCCGACCACCGCCGCCCTCCTGGACGCCGGCCTCCTTCGCGAGCTCGGCTCGCACGGCGACCCCTGGTTCCCCACCTCCTCCGTCCGCACCCTGTACCGGCCCGGCACCCAAGCGATGCTGAAGCTCTCCCTCGGCCTGCGGATCACCAACTCCCGGCGCGAGAACCTCCGCAAGGAACTGCACCGGGGCGTCGAGGTCCATCGGCTACTCCGCAACGGCCTCGCCGCGCGGTGGCACGCCGCCCACCCGGGCTTCGACATCGTCCGCGACCCGGCCTGGCTCGCAATCGACGACGCTGCCGGTGACCCCGTCCCCGGGATCGACGTCATGATCCGCCACAACCCCTTCCGCCCCGGCGACGACGCCTCCTGCGTCGCGGGCTTCGTCTCGCCCCGCCCCCCGCACCGCCCGGCGGGACAGATGGACCGCACCCCGATGAGCTCCCGCCTCGCCGAGACCATCAGCCGCCTCACTGCACGGACCGGACGATCCCGCGGCGCTGTGGCTACCGAGTGGTTCCTGCGCTACCTGGAGCACGTGGTGCGCCCCGTTCTCTGGCTCGACAGCGAAGCCGGTGTCGCCCTCGAAGCGCACCAGCAGAACACCCTCCTCCTGCTCGACGCCGACGGCTGGCCCGTCGGCGGCCGCTACCGCGACAACCAGGGCTACTACTTCCGCGAGTCCCACAGAACCGAACTCGACAAGCGGCTCCCCGGCATCGGCGCGCTGAGCGACACCTTCGTCTCCGACGACGTCACCGACGAGCGATTCGCCTACTACCTCGCCATCAACAATGTCTTCGGTCTCATCGGCGCCTTCGGTTCGCAACGTCTCGCCGACGAACGCCTGTTGCTCGCCGCGTTCCGCCGCTTCCTCGTCGAAGCCGCCACCGGCGCCAACCGACTGCGCAGCCCCCTGCCGAGCCGGCTGCTTGACTCACCCAAGCTGCGCTGCAAAGCGAACCTCCTGACCCGGCTGCACGGCCTCGACGAACTCGTCGGCCCCGTCGACACCCAATCCGTCTACGTCACCCTCACCAACCCCCTTCATGTCTGAAGATCTCCGATCACGACCCGATTCGAAGGCCCCGTCCCGTCCCTTCCTCTGAATCCCGCACCACTCCCTGAGAGGAGCGTTGCCGTGCCCCCTGCCGATGCGAGCACCGACGCCGAGGCCGGCGCAGACCCCGCCAACGCGCCCGGTGCCGACCCGAACGAGGTCGCCGTTCCGCCGACGGACCCGGACTGCCAGGACACCCTTGACCTGCGCCTGTCCGACGAACTGGTGGCGTTCATCGCAGAGCAGGACGGTCAGCGCGAGCATGGCGAGCACGAGGGACAAGGCAGACACGGTGAGCGCGATGACTGCAACGGGCAGGGTGTACAGGGCGGGCAGGTCGAACGGCATGGGGCGAGAGGCCGAGACGTGCACGGTGGGCGGCTCGGTCAGGACGGGCAGCCCCCCGGTCGCGGGGCGGACAGCAGGCCCTGGAGCCTCCCTCCCCTCACCCGTGCGACCCCGCACGACCTGCTCGACCACGTGGGGGAGTGGGGACCGGTCACCACTCCCTCCGGTGTCTTCCAGCTCGTGCCAACCCGCATCGAGCGGGACCTCAAGCTCATCAGTCGCTGGATGAACGACCCCGCCGTAGCCGCCTTCTGGGAACTGGCCGGCCCCGAGACCGTCACCGCGGACCACCTGCGCCCGCAACTCGACGGCGACGGCCGCAGCGTGCCCTGTCTCGGCGTCCTCGACGGCACACCCATGAGTTACTGGGAGATTTACCGCGCCGACCTGGACCCGCTCGCTCGTCACTACCCCGCCCGCCCACACGACACCGGGATCCACCTCCTCATCGGTGGTGTCGCCAATCGTGGCCGGGGACTCGGAACCATGCTCCTCAAAGCCGTGGCCGACCTCGTACTCGACCATCGCCCGCAGTGCGGGCGCGTCGTCGCAGAACCAGACCTTCGCAACACCCCTTCCGTCTCCGCCTTCATGAGTGCCGGCTTCCGCTTCTCCGCCGAGGTGGACCTCCCCGACAAACGGGCCGCGCTCATGGTCCGTGACCGGGCCCTGCGCACCGTGCTCTGACCTGGTCACTCGTAGTACACCGCTCGACCCGATCCGGTTCCCTCGCGAGGAGTTCCCGTGCCGAAGCCGCCCGTCGTCCCGAACCCGGCAGAGCCGCCCGTGCTGTACGACCCACCCGAGCTCACGCGAGAGAACTGGGACCGGGCGGGGGCACGTCTGCTGGCGAAGCTGATCGGCGAATTCGCGTACGAAGAGATCCTCCGGCCCGTGCCCGTCGGCCCGGACCCCGCCGCCGCCCCCGGCCATCGCCCGTACACCCTGACCGTCCCGGGCCAGGACCGGCTGGAGAAGGAGAAGGAGAAGGAGACGGCCCGGAACGGTCACGGAGAGCGTGGGCAGACCGGCGGGGGCACGGTCAGGTTCCGGGCCCGCCGTGGCGCGTACGGCAGCTGGCAGGTAGACCCTGAAAGCATCGAGTGGCTCGCCCGACCGAGCGCGGAGGACAACGGCGCTGCCACGCAGGCCACGTCAGGAGTCGGCGGCGCTGCCACGCAGGCCACGTCAGGGGCCGGCGGCGCTGCTACGACGGTCATGTCACCGGGCGGAACCGCTGCCCCCGCGGCCACCCCCGAACGGTTCACGGATCCCCTCACCTTCCTTCTCCGCATCAGCAACCTCATCGGCCTCGACGGCACCACCCTCGGCCACCTCGTCCGCGAGCTTTCCATCACCCTCGCCGCCGATGCCCGTCTCGACCACACCGCGATGACCGCGCAGGACCTCGCCGACCTCGGGTACGCCGAGCTCGAGGGCCACCAGACCGGCCACCCCTGGATCGTCCTCAACAAAGGCCGTCTCGGTTTCTCGGCTGCCGACACCGCCCGCTGGGCGCCGGAGGCGCGGCGCCCCACATGCCTCCCCTGGATCGCGGTTCACGCCAGCCTCGCCACGTACCGCGGCGCCGCCGGTCTGGAGTCCGCCGACCGTCTCTACGCCCGGGAACTCGATGCGCCGACCCGTCAGCTGTTCGCGGACAACCTGAGCGCACGGGGCCTGGACCCGGACACGTACCTCTATCTGCCGGTGCATCCCTGGCAGTGGGACGACACGGTGCTTCCGCTCTTCGCCTCCTCCATCGCCACGGACGTGATCGTTCCGCTTCCCACGGACGGCGATGTCCGACTGCCTCAGCAATCGATTCGTACGTTCCTCAACACCAGTCGCCCGGAGCGGCACACGGTCAAACTTCCGCTGTCGGTTCTCAACACCCTCGTGTGGCGCGGGCTTCCGACAGAGCGCACGGTCGCCGCTCCCGCAGTCACCACCTGGATGCACGGACTGCGCGACGCCGATCACTTTCTCAGGGACGAGTGCGGAGTCATCCTGCTGGGTGAGGTGGCATCCGTCGCGGTGCAGCACCCCTTGTACGGTGGCCTCGACGAAGTCCCGTACCAGTACAAGGAATTGCTCGGCGCCATCTGGCGCGAGCCGGTGACGCGCTACCTCGCCCCCGGCGAGCGGGCGCGTACTCTCGCCTCCTTGTTACTCGTCGATCCCCGCGGACGCGCGTTCACGACAGAACTTATTGCGCGCTCCGGACTCGATACGAAGACCTGGCTGCGTCATCTCTTCGCCGCGGTCCTGCCGCCCTTGCTGCGCTTTCTGTACCGCTACGGAACCGTGTTCTCACCGCACGGGGAGAACGCCATCATCGTCTTCGACGAGCACGACGTACCGGTACGCCTGGCGGTCAAGGACTTCGTGGACGACGTCAACATCAGTGGACACCCGCTCCCGGAACACGACTCCATGCCGGACGACGTCCGGGCCGTTCTGCTCACGGAGGGTCCCGCCTTCTTGACGCAGTTCATCCATTCTGGGCTTTTCGTCGGCGTCTTCCGCTACCTGGCGCCCTTGTGCGAGGCGCAACTCGAACTGCCGGAGGCGGAGTTCTGGTCCCTGGTGCGCGCCGAGATCCTCCGCCACCACGCCCGCTTCCCCGAGCTGAAGGAGCGGTACGAGCTGTTCGACCTGCTCACACCTCGGATCGAGCGCCTCTGCCTGAACCGCAACCGTCTGCACCTCGACGGTTACCGTGACCGGGCCCACCGCCCCCACGCCGCGGTGCACGGCACCGTCGCCAACCCTCTCCACCAACCGTGATCGCGGGAATGTCAGTGGGGCCGTTTAGGGTGGTCGAGCTATGACGAAGCCCTCACTCCCCGATCTCCTGCACGCCGCCGTCGCCGCCGTCGGCGGCACGGAGCGCCCTGGCCAGGTGACCATGGCCGAGACCGTCGCCAAGGCGATCGACGACGGTTCCCATCTGCTTGTCCAGGCGGGCACCGGCACCGGCAAGTCCCTCGGCTATCTGGTGCCGGCGCTGGCCCACGGTGAGCGCGTCGTGGTCGCCACGGCCACGCTGGCCCTGCAGCGCCAGCTCGTCGAGCGGGACCTGCCGCGCACGGTGGAGGCCCTGCACCCGTTGCTGCGCCGCCGCCCCAGCTACGCCATGCTCAAGGGCCGGTCGAACTATCTCTGCCTGCACCGCCTCCACGAAGGCATGCCGCAGGACGAGGAAGAGGGGCTCTTCGACCAGTTCGAGGCGGCAGCGCCGACCAGCAAGCTCGGGCAGGACCTGCTGCGCATGCGGGACTGGGCGGACGAGACGGAGACGGGCGACCGGGACGACCTCACGCCCGGCGTCTCCGACCGGGCGTGGTCCCAGGTCTCCGTGTCGTCCCGGGAGTGTCTGGGCGCGTCGAAGTGCGCGTACGGGCAGGAGTGCTTCGCGGAGATGTCCCGCGAGCGCGCCAAGCTCTCCGACGTCATCGTCACCAACCACGCGCTGCTCGCGATCGACGCCATCGAGGGTGCCCCGGTCCTGCCGGAGCACGAGGTCCTGATCGTGGACGAGGCTCACGAGCTGGTGTCCCGGGTGACCGGGGTCGCGACCGGCGAGCTCACGCCCGGCCAGGTCAACCGTGCCGTGCGCCGTGCCGCGAAACTGGTGAACGAGAAGGCGGCCGACCAGCTCCAGACCGCCGCCGAGGGCTTCGAGCGGCTCATGGAGCTGGCCCTCCCGGGCCGCCTTGAGGAGATCCCCGAGGACCTCGGCTATGCGCTGATGGCGCTGCGCGACGCCGCGCGTACGGTGATCACCGCCATCGGCGCCACCCGGGACAAGTCCGTCCAGGACGAGGACGCCGTGCGCAAGCAGGCGCTCGCCTCCGTAGAGACGATCCACGACGTCGCGGAGCGGATCACGAACGGCTCGGAGTGGGACGTCGTCTGGTACGAGCGGAACGAGCCCCGCGCGGGCTCCTCGTTCCGGCAGAGCGGGGCGTCCCTGCGGGTGGCCCCCATGTCCGTATCGGGCCTGCTGCGCGAGAAGCTCTTCACCGACCGCTCGGTGACCCTGACGTCGGCGACCCTGAAGCTCGGCGGGGACTTCAATGGAGTGGGAGCGTCACTCGGCCTCGCGCCCGAGGGCACCCAAGGCGACGAGATGCCGGTGTGGCAGGGCGTCGACGTGGGTTCGCCGTTCGACTACCCGAAGCAAGGCATCCTCTACGTCGCCAAGCACCTGGCCCGTCCTGCTCGTGAGGGCACGCGGACGGACATGATGGACGAGCTGACCGAGCTGCTGCAGGCAGCCGGCGGTAGAACGCTCGGGCTCTTCTCCTCCATGCGCGCCGCCCAGGCGGCGGCCGAGGAGCTGCGGACCCGCGTTCCCGAGTACCCGATCCTGCTCCAGGGCGAGGACACTCTCGGCGAGCTGATCAAGAACTTCGCCGCGGATCCGAAGACCTGCCTGTTCGGCACGCTGTCGCTCTGGCAGGGTGTGGACGTACCGGGCACCGGCTGCCAGCTGGTCGTCATGGACAAGATTCCGTTCCCGCGGCCCGACGACCCGCTGATGAGCGCCCGGCAGAAGGCGGTGGAGGAGGCGGGCGGCAACGGTTTCATGGCGGTGGCCGCGACGCATGCCGCGCTGCTGATGGCGCAGGGAGCGGGCCGTCTCGTACGCGCGACAGGAGACCGCGGCGTAGTCGCTGTGCTCGATCCTCGCCTGGCGACCGCCCGGTACGGCAGTTATCTGCGGGCGTCGATGCCGGACTTCTGGTACACGACGGACCGCAACCAGGCGTGGCGCTCGCTCGCGGCGATCGACGCGGCGGCGAAGGCGGAGGAAAAATAGCGCGACGGGGACAGGGCGCAGGCCCGGCTTTGCGACGCCGCCCGCCCCTCCTGTGAAACTTTCCGCCAGGGAACCCAATCCCTTCGCGCACCCGTGGACAGCCGTGCCCGGACAGCCCTGGGCCCCGGAACCGGCGCAGTTGGTTCCGGGGCCCGGTCAGGGAGAGTCACACCCGGCGGAGGACCGCCACCACCTTGCCGAGGATCGTCGCCTCGTCCCCGGGGATCGGCTGGTACGCCGCGTTGTGCGGGAGGAGCCACACGTGGCCGTCCTCGCGCTTGAAGCGCTTGACGGTGGCCTCGCCGTCGAGCATCGCCGCAACGATGTCGCCGTTCTCCGCGACGGGCTGGCGGCGGACCGTGACCCAGTCGCCGTCGCAGATCGCGGCCTCGATCATCGAATCACCGACGACCTTCAGGACGAACAGCTCACCGTCACCGACGAGCTGCCGGGGGAGGGGGAAGACATCCTCGACCGACTCCTCGGCGAGGATCGGACCACCTGCGGCGATCCGGCCGACGAGCGGCACGTACGAGGCTGCCGGCTTGCCCGTCGTGTCCGTGGGCTGCGCGCTGGGCTGGTCCGAGCCGCGTACCTCGTAGGCGCGCGGGCGGTGCGGGTCGCGGCGCAGGAAGCCCTTGCGCTCGAGAGCCATCAGCTGGTGGGCGACCGAGGACGTGCTGGACAGGCCGACGGCCTGACCGATCTCCCGCATCGACGGCGGGTACCCGCGACGCTGCACCGAGTCCCGGATGACCTCGATCACGCGACGCTGGCGGTCGGTGAGCCCTGAGCTGTCGGCGCGGATGCCTGGAGGTCGGCCGGGCAAGGAGCGGCCGGGCTTGGGCCCCTCCTGGGTCATGGCTGCGTCATTCATGGCATGCACCGGCTCGAGTCGTCCCTGGGCGCGGCCCTGGGCAGTGATCGTGGCACTGTCTGCGGTGGTGGTCACGTCGGTCGGCCCCTCTCGAGAATGTCTCCCTAGCTAGCCAACGGTAGTTCCTTTCGAAAGGTTGCGCCAAACACACGTTCGAGTGAAAAACCGTAGTTTGCTTGTCGTGATCACGCGCTGGGGTGTATGGCTAGCTGCCGGGAAGAGCGGCATTTCGGTTCAATCCGGTACGCTTCACCGCCGAGGCCGAGACCCGCTCCGGGAGCCGTCCCAGTCTGCCATTGGCGGCCTCGCCGACCGGGCACCACCCCCTTCTCGCGTGCGTCGCGCCGGTCCGAGTCGGATGGAAGAGCGGTCGAGCTCCGGTCGGGGGCTGTGGCCTGTGGTGTTTCCGGGCCGTGTGCGACCGACTCCAGTTCTCACGACACGCTCTAGTGCCCCAAAGGCAGCCGAACCCCACATCTAGTGGTTGGATGGCATCAGCAGCCCAGGGGTTGTGGTCCCGGTGCTTTCCCGGCCGACGCCATCACCTATGCTTGGGGCTGCTTCGAGGGGCGGGAAAAGCCTCTTGGGGCTATTGAGGCGTGCCATGAGGAGGGTTGGGAGTACATGCACTGTCCCTTCTGCAGGCATCCCGACAGTCGTGTCGTCGACAGCCGCACCACCGACGACGGCACCTCGATCCGCCGCCGCCGTCAGTGTCCGGACTGCTCCCGTCGTTTCACGACGGTGGAGACGTGTTCGCTGATGGTGGTCAAGCGGAGCGGGGTCACCGAACCCTTCAGCCGCACCAAGGTCATCAATGGTGTGCGCAAGGCGTGCCAGGGGCGGCCGGTGACCGAGGACGCGCTGGCCCTGCTCGGTCAGCGGGTCGAGGAAGCGGTGCGGGCCACCGGAAGCGCCGAACTGACGACCCACGACGTGGGCCTGGCCATACTGGGCCCGCTCCAGGAGCTCGATCTCGTCGCCTACCTGCGCTTCGCGTCCGTGTACCGGGCGTTCGATTCGCTGGAAGATTTCGAGTCCGCGATCGCGGAACTCAGGGAACAGGTGCTCGGCACGATGTCGGGCTGCGCGGGCGGAGAGCGCGTAGAGAGTGACGGCGGGAGCGGCGGGACCCTGGAGGTCCCCGTGCCCGCCCAAGCCGCCGACTGACCGGATCCGGGACAGCGGCGGCGTCCACAGACCTGTTGCGGGCGGCATGAGCGGCGTCCGCGACACAAGACACACACCGTGCCACGGAAATTTCGTGGCACTTCAGGGCGTTTTAGCCCGGTATATGGGAGGCGGCATGACAGAGACGGCGAGCGGCCCGGCACGAGGTTCCCGTACGAAGGGTGCCAAGGCGAGCAAGGGTCTGCGTATCGAGCGCATCCACACCACCCCCGGCGTGCACCCGTACGACGAGGTGGAATGGGCGCGCCGTGACGTCGTCATGACCAATTGGCGCGACGGCTCGATCAATTTCGAGCAGCGTGGCGTCGAGTTCCCCGAGTTCTGGTCGGTGAACGCGGTCAACATCGTCACCAGCAAGTACTTCCGGGGTGCCGTCGGCACCCCGCAGCGCGAGGTGAGCCTCAGGCAGCTCATCGACCGCATTGTGAAGACGTATCGAAAGGCCGGCGAGGACTACAAGTACTTCACGTCGCCCGCCGACGCCGAGATCTTCGAGCACGAGCTGGCCTACGCCCTCCTGCACCAGATCTTCAGCTTCAACTCGCCGGTGTGGTTCAACGTGGGCACGCCGCAGCCCCAGCAGGTCTCCGCCTGCTTCATCCTGTCCGTCGACGACTCCATGGAGTCGATCCTCGACTGGTACAAGGAAGAGGGGATGATCTTCAAGGGCGGCTCCGGTGCCGGCCTGAACCTCTCCCGTATCCGTTCCTCCAAGGAACTGCTCTCCTCCGGCGGCAACGCCTCCGGTCCCGTCTCCTTCATGCGCGGTGCCGACGCCTCCGCGGGAACGATCAAGTCGGGTGGCGCCACGCGCCGCGCCGCCAAGATGGTCATTCTCGACGTCGACCACCCCGACATCGAGGGCTTCATCGAGACCAAGGTGAAGGAAGAGGAGAAGATCCGCGCCCTGCGCGACGCGGGCTTCGACATGGACCTGGGCGGCGACGACATCACGTCCGTCCAGTACCAGAACGCCAACAACTCGGTCCGTGTGAACGACACGTTCATGAAGGCGGTCGAGGAGGGCGGCAAGTTCGGTCTGACGTCCCGGATGACCGGTGAGGTCATCGAGGAGGTCGACGCCAAGTCGCTCTTCCGCAAGATGGCCGAGGCCGCCTGGGCCTGCGCCGACCCCGGCATCCAGTACGACGACACCATCAACCAGTGGCACACGTGCCCGGAGTCCGGCCGCATCAACGGCTCGAACCCGTGCAGCGAGTACATGCACCTGGACAACACGTCCTGCAACCTCGCCTCGCTGAACCTGATGAAGTTCCTGAAGGACGACGGCCTCGGCCACCAGTCCTTCGACGTCGAGCGCTTCGCCAAGGTCGTCGAGCTGGTCATCACCGCGATGGACATCTCGATCTGCTTCGCGGACTTCCCGACGGAGAAGATCGGCGAGAACACCCGCGCCTTCCGCCAGCTCGGCATCGGCTACGCGAACCTGGGCGCCCTGCTCATGGCGACCGGCCACGCCTACGACTCGGACGGCGGCCGCGCCCTCGCCGGCGCGATCACCTCGCTGATGACGGGTACGTCGTACAAGCGCTCGGCCGAGCTCGCCGCGGTCGTCGGCCCGTACGACGGCTACGCCAAGAACGCCACTCCGCACCAGCGCGTCATGAAGCAGCACGCCGACGCCAACACCTCGGCCGTCCGCATGGACGACCTGGACACCCCGATCTGGGCCGCCGCCACGGAGGCCTGGCAGGACGTGGTCCGCCTCGGCGAGAAGAACGGTTTCCGTAACTCGCAGGCGTCCGTCATCGCCCCGACCGGCACCATCGGTCTCGCGATGTCCTGCGACACCACCGGCCTCGAGCCCGACCTCGCCCTGGTCAAGTTCAAGAAGCTGGTCGGCGGCGGCTCGATGCAGATCGTCAACGGCACCGTCCCGCAGGCTCTGCGCCGCCTGGGCTACCAGGAGGAGCAGATCGAGGCGATCGTCGCCCACATCGCCGACCACGGCAATGTGATCGACGCCCCGGGCCTGAAGACCGAGCACTACGAGGTCTTCGACTGCGCCATGGGCGAGCGTTCCATCTCCGCGATGGGCCACGTCCGCATGATGGCCGCGATCCAGCCGTGGATCTCCGGCGCCCTCTCCAAGACCGTCAACCTGCCGGAGACGGCGACGGTCGAGGACGTCGAGGAGGTCTACTTCGAGGCCTGGAAGATGGGCGTCAAGGCGCTCGCCATCTACCGCGACAACTGCAAGGTCGGCCAGCCCCTCTCCGCGAAGACCAAGGAGAAGGAGAAGGCTGAGGTCACGGAGAAGACCGAGGCGGAGATCCGCAAGGCGGTCGAGAAGGTCGTCGAGTACCGCCCGGTCCGCAAGCGTCTCCCCAAGGGCCGTCCCGGCATCACCACCTCTTTCACGGTGGGCGGCGCCGAGGGCTACATGACCGCCAACTCCTACCCGGACGACGGTCTCGGTGAGGTCTTCCTGAAGATGTCCAAGCAGGGCTCGACGCTCGCGGGCATGATGGACGCCTTCTCCATCGCCGTCTCGGTGGGTCTGCAGTACGGCGTGCCGCTGGAGACGTACGTCTCGAAGTTCACGAACATGCGCTTCGAGCCGGCCGGTATGACGGACGACCCGGACGTGCGGATGGCGCAGTCGATCGTCGACTACATCTTCCGCCGCCTGGCGCTCGACTTCCTGCCCTTCGAGACCCGCTCCGCGCTCGGCATCCACTCCGCCGAGGAGCGCCAGCGCCACCTGGAGACGGGCTCCTACGAGCCCTCCGAGGACGAGGTCGACGTCGAAGGACTCGCGCAGTCCGCGCCTGTCCAGGCGGCGCAGCCCGAGTCCCTGAAGGCCGTCGAGACGCCGAAGGCCGAGGCCGCCGCCGTGCAGCCCGTCCCGCAGCAGGCGCACACCAGCGCCGAGCTCGTCGAGATGCAGCTGGGCATCCAGGCCGACGCCCCGCTCTGCTTCTCCTGCGGTACGAAGATGCAGCGGGCCGGCTCCTGCTACATCTGTGAGGGCTGCGGCTCCACCAGCGGCTGCAGCTGATCGCTTGATCCGGAGGGGCGGCGGGACCGTACGGTCCCGCCGCCCCTCCGGCGTAGCTACCGATCGAGGGCGCCCATCGCGGCGGCGAACGTGGTGAGGTCACCGTCGAAGCCGCGTATCACCTCACGGAACGACCACTCGCCGTCGGCGCCCCGGGCGAATTCGCCGAGTGTGGCCGCAGAGTTGCCTGCCACCGCCGAGAGGTCGTGCTGCGACAGATCGGTGTAGCCCTTGCGGATGCGCACCGCGGTGTTCGACACGTCGCCGAAGACCAGGGTCCGCTCCTGCCGCTCGTTCTGCTGGAGGACGACGCCGACCAGCACGCGCGCGTACGTGGGCGAGAGCCGCTCCAGCTCGAGGCTCATCACCTCGTCGAACCCGAAGCCCTGACCCGTCCTGCTGTCCCGGTCGAGGTGGATGGTCCCGTCGGGGGAGCGGCTGTCGAAGTGGACCAGGTAGGCGGGGCTGCCGTGCGGGTCCTCACCGGTGTATGTCCCGGCGACGAGATCCAGGTCGTGCGGGGGCGAGCCCAACGGGCTGGGGTCCCATTTCAGGCCGACCTCGACCCGCTCGATCCCCTTGCGGAGACTGCTCACGAACTCCCCCTCTGTGACGTGATGTTGCTTGCTACGAACACGCTACGTCCTCCCACTGACACAGCGTGGCGGGTGCCGTCCGAGAACGGGGCGGTAGGAGCGGCCGCCGCATCGATCATTGATCCATGACCTGGAACGCGGAAGAACTGAGCAGCGAGGCCTAGCTGGAGCGGATCGGCTTCGAGGGTGATCCGGAGCGGGACGCGGAGACACTGCGCGCCCTGCACCGTGCCCACCTGGCGGCGTCCCCGTTCGAGAACCTGGAACTGATGCTGGGCAGGCCGGTCCCCCTCGACCTGCCCGCGGTGCAGGAGTAGCTGGTGCACAAGCGACGCGGCGGCTACTGCTACGAACGCAACCTGCTGTTCGCCGCCGTGAGCGCATCGGGTTCGCCGTCCGGGGCCTCGGCGCCCGCGTGCGGTTGAACACCACGTCCCTGCGCCCAATGACCCACATGCTGACGCGCGTACAGGTCGACGACGAGGAATGGCTCTGCGACGTCGGGTTCGGCGCGGCGGGGCTGCGGGAGCCGCTGCTGCTTCGCGACGGGCAACAGGTAACACAAGGAGCGTGGGAATTCGGCATCGTCAAGGAGGGCGAGGACGTCTGGGTGCTGGGCGGCAGGCGGCCCGACGACTGGCACGACGTGTACGCGTTCACCCTGGAGGAGCGCCACCCTGTCGACTGCACGGTGCTGAACCACTACACGTCCAGCCACCCACGGTCCACCTTCATGAGGCGGCCTGTGGTGCAGTACGGCACCGAGGACGCCCGCCGCATGCTCACTGGCGAGGCGTCCGTCATCGCCTACGCGGACGGGCGACGCGTCGAACGGGCCGTGCGGGCAACAGAGTTGCGTACGGTGCTCGACCAGGAGTTCGGCGTCGAGCTGAGCGATGACGACCTCTCCGCATCGGTGCGCACGCACTACACCGGAGAGTGACCTCAGGCCACGCACCGCGCCGTACGATGGCGCGGTGCTGGTCAAGTGGATTCGCTGCGCCGTGGTGGACCGTCGGGGGTTCGAGCGGGGTCAGCGGAAATGGGCGGGGCTCCTGGGGGAGCCGGGGTTCCGGGGGCAGGGCGGGGGCTGGAGCAGAAGACACCCCGACGTGGCGCATGTCTTCGGTTTCTGGGAGAGCCGTGCCTTCTACGACTCCTTCATGGCGCGCACCCACGACCGGCTCGCCGCGGGCCAGACAGGCACCTACCGCGACATGCAGGCAAAGCTGTTCGACCACCTCTTCGACGTGAAGACGGGCTTCGAAGCACGCTTCACGGACGCCGATGTCGTCCGCGTCGCGCACTGCAAGGTGCGGGCCGAGCGGGCCGAGCACTTCACGCTGATGCAGCAGAGGGTCTGGAACCCGGCGATGGCCGGCTCGCCGGGCATGGTCCGCGGTCTCTTCGGGGAGGCGCCGGGCGACGAGTTCCTGGTCCTTTCCATGTGGCTGTCGGCGGGCGAGCACGGCAAGTACCAGGTCCAGCGGGTGGAGCGGCTGTCCGTGCGCGCCGAGACGGAGCTCGACATCGAGGCCGTCGACGGTGACATCGTGCAGCTCGAGCCGACCTGGACGGTGTGAACACGCGACCACGCGCGCGTGCCGCGCAACTGGGAGAGGCGCCTGCGAAGCGCTTCGAGAACGCTTCAGACACTTCGAGAACACTAGAGACACGTCACATCCGCCGGATGGAGCCCGTACGAGTGCTCGAAATCGGCCAGACCGATCTAGTGTTTGGGCATGGCACGACCGCGGCGCATCGTTCTTGTCCGACACGGCGAATCCGAAGGCAACGCCGACGACACCGTGTACGAGCGTGAGCCCGACCATGCCCTGGCGCTCACCGAGGCCGGATGGCAGCAGGCCGAGGAGACCGGCAAGGGGCTGCGGGGGCTGTTCGGCCGCGAGCGGGTGAGCGTGTACGTCTCGCCCTATCGGCGCACCCACGAGACGTTCCAGGCGTTCCGGCTCGACCCCGATCTCGTCAGGGTGCGCGAGGAACCCCGCCTCAGGGAGCAGGACTGGGGCAACTGGCAGGACCGCGACGACGTACGCCTCCAAAAGGCTTACCGCGACGCCTACGGACACTTCTTCTACCGCTTCGCCCAGGGCGAGTCCGGGGCGGACGTGTACGACCGCGTCGGGGCGTTCCTGGAGAGCCTGTACCGCAGCTTCGAGCATCCGGACCATCCGCCGAACGTGCTGCTGGTGACGCACGGCCTGACCATGCGGCTGTTCTGTATGCGCTGGTTCCACTGGACGGTCGCGGAATTCGAGTCGCTGTCGAATCCCGGGAACGCCGAGATGCGGATGCTCGTTCTCGGGGAGAACGGGAAGTACGCGATGAACCGGCCATTCAAACAGTGGTGCGACCCCCGGTCCTACGGGGCCACCGGATAGAGTGGCAGGCCGATGACCATTGGCTCCTCTCCCGACAGGCGCTTGGACCGCGCCCTGTCCAGTCTGCGCGGACTGTCCGTGGGAGACGCCCTGGGATCGCAGTTCTTCGTGCCGGTGAACTATCCGCTGCTCAAGCGCCGGGCGGTGCCGGACGGGGTCTGGCAGTGGACCGACGACACCGAGATGGCGTGTTCCGTGGCGGCCGTCCTGGCCGCGCACGGTCGCATCGACCAGGACGCTCTGGCGCGGTCGTTCGCCGAGCACCATGACTTCGACCGCGGGTACGGACCTGCGGTGAACAGGCTGCTGCGGCAGGTGAGAGAGGGCGGCGACTGGCGGTCGCTGGCGTCCGCACTGTTCAAGGGCCAGGGGTCGTGGGGCAACGGGGCGGCGATGCGTATCGCCCCACTCGGTGCCTACTACGCCGACGACCCGGAGCAGGCCACGCACCAGGCGGAGATCTCGGCATATCCGACGCATCAGCACCGGGAAGCCGTCGTCGGCGCTATGGCGGTGGCCGCCGCCGCGGCGCTCGCGGCCACCCCGGCCGGCCCCCCGACCCCGCAGGAACTGCTCGACGGCGTGATCGCGCTCGTACCGCGCAGTGCGGTCGAAGCGGGACTGCGCCGGGCCAGGGACATGCTCGACTACGGCGACCCGGCGACCGTGGCCGCGGTGCTCGGGTGCGGGCGGCGGACCACGGCGCACGACACCGTGCCGTTCGCCCTGTGGTCGGCCGCGCGCGGACTCCACGACTTCGAGCACGCCTTCTGGAGCACCGCCCAGGTCGGCGGAGACATGGACACGACGTGCGCGATCGTGGGCGGCATCGTCGCTTCGGACGGGCGTGCCCTGCCGCCGGCCGAATGGCTGGAGCGGACCGAGGCGCTGCCGGACTGGGGCACCGGCCGTGACGGTCTGATCTCGGCGCGAACAGCGGCACCGTGAGTGCCGACCGGGTCTCGCGGTCCAGTGGCACCCACGACCCCGCACGGTTTCAGCCCGCAGGCCCCGTCGCGCTCGCAGTGCCGGAGAGCGCCGCCAGGTCGCTCTTGCGGACTTTGATCACCAGCAAAGCGACGGCCAGGGCGAGGACCGCCATGGCCGCCGCCGGTATGAAGGCCGTCGAGATGCCGTGTGCCAGCACCTCGTAACTCCATGGAGCGGGCAGCTCGTGCGTCTTGGCGAACTCGGCCTTCTGCTCCGGTGTGGCGTGAGCCATGAAGTCGGCCACCTGGTTCTTCGCCTCGTCACGGCTCGCCGCACCGAAGACAGTGGTCAGGATGGAAAGCCCCAGCGAACCGCCCACCTGCTGCGTCGTGTTGAGCAGGCCGGATGCCGCCCCCGCCTCGTGCGGTGCGACCCCGGAGACCGCGGTGAGCGTCACCGTGACGAAGTTCAGGCCCATCCCGAGGCCGAATATGAGCATCGGCCCGAGGACCCCGCTCACGTAGGAACTGCCAGGGCTGATGAACGTCTGCCAGACGAGCCCGACCACCACGAGGGCCGATCCGCCCGCCAGGAACGGCTTCGGCCCGAGCACCGGCAGGAAGCGCTGCGACAGACCCGCGCCGATCGCGATCGCCACCGTGACCGGCAGGAAGGCGAGACCCGCCTTGATCGGCGAGTAGCTCAGCACGTTCTGCACGAACAGCACGATGAAGAAGAACATGCCGAACATGGCCGCGGCGAGGCTCAGCATGATCACGTACGTGCCGGACCGGTTGCGGTCGGCGAACATCCTCAGGGGAGTGATCGGCTCCTTCGCCCGGCTTTCGATGGCAACGAACGACAGCAGCAGCACGACCGAGGCGCCGAACGACGCGAGGGTCAGGTTGTCCCGCCACCCCTCCTCGGCGGCGCGTATGAACCCGTACACGAGGGAGGCCATGCCGAGCGTGGACGTGAGCGCGCCGGATATGTCGAAGCGTCCCGGGTGGCGCTCCGACTCGCTGATGAATCTGGGCGTGAGGACCGCGATCAGGATGCCGATGGGTACGTTCACGAACAGCACCCAGCGCCAGTCGAGCCACTCCGTGAGCATGCCGCCGGCCAGCAGGCCGACGGCGCCGCCGCCCGCCGAGACCGCGGCGAAGACTCCGAAGGCGCGGTTCCGCTCGGGACCTTCGGGGAACGTGGTCGTGATGAGGGCCAGTGACGTGGGTGACGCGATCGCGCCACCGACGCCCTGAAGGGCGCGCGCGGCCAGCAGTTGCCAGGGTTCCTGAGCGAGTCCGCCCAGCAGGGAGGCGAAGGTGAACAGCAGGATGCCGGCTATGAAGACCCGGCGGCGGCCGAGGATGTCACCGGCGCGGCCGCCGAGGAGCAGCAGCCCGCCGAAGGTGAGCGTGTAGGCGCTGACGACCCAGGTGAGGTCGGTCGTAGAGAAGCTGAGGGCGTTCTGGATGTGTGGGAGCGCGATGTTCACAATTGTCGCGTCGAGGACCACCATGAGTTGGCAGGCGGCGATGACGGCGAGAGCGATGCCGGGGTGCCCCTCCCGACGGGCTCTTCCCGGCTTCTGATCGTGCGTTAACTGAGAGGTTGACACTATGGATCCCCCACGAACGATTTAGTGAACGAGCCCGTTCACTGTCGTGTCAACGGTAGTGACTCCCCTACAGTGAACGCAACCGTTCACTGAGATTGCTGCCGTACGTCTCGTGCCGCTCGCCCTGCTCAACGGAGAGATGACGATGGTTACTTCGCGCTGGACGGCCGATTCCGCTCAGACGGCCGCCTCCATGCGCAGGCGTGGACCCGTGCTGGAACGGGCCATCTTGGACGCCGCGCTCGATCAGCTCAGTACGGTCGGCTGGAACGGCCTCACCATGGAGGGTGTGGCCGCCGGTGCGCAGACCGGCAAGGCCGCGGTGTACCGGCGCTGGCCCTCGAAGGCGGACCTCGTCGTGGACGCCCTGCAGTCGGGGCTGCCCACGCTGGAGGACGCTCCCGATCTCGGCGACGTCCGCGAGGATCTGTTGGAGCTGTGCCGCCAGATGCGGGCGGCCATGTATTCACGCCCCGGATTCGCGATTCGCTCTGTGCTTCACGAATGTGATGCATTCACCGCTGAACGGTTCCATGGTGTGATCGTCGAGGGTGTCGTCGAACCCAGCGTCCAGATGATCAAGAAGGTCCTTCAGCGCGGGATCGAGCGGGACGAGGTACGGCCCGACGCCGTGAGCGATGCGGTGTGCGACGTCATTCCCGCGCTGATGATGTACCGCTCAAAGGTGTGCGGAAGTGAATGGGGGGAGGCGGATCTGGTGGCGATGATCGACCAGGTCATGGTCCCCCTGCTCCGGCGCCACGGGGACTGAGGCCAACCCGGTGTCGAGGTGTGACGTAGGCGGCGTACGCTGTATGCCGCCATGCCGTACGAACCACCCACCCACACCGTCGAGCGCTCACTGCGCGCTCGCACCGGCGTCAAGATCGTTGCCGGTGTCGACGAGGTCGGCCGCGGTGCCTGGGCGGGCCCGGTCACGGTCTGCGCCGCCGTCACAGGACTGCGGCGCCCGCCGGAGGGGCTCACCGACTCCAAGCTGATCAGCCCCAAGCGCCGCGAGGAACTCGCGGAGCTGCTGGAGAGCTGGGTCACCGCACATGCCCTCGGTCACGCCTCGCACGAGGAGATCGACGCCATGGGCATGACCGCGGCTCTGCGTCTCGCCGCCACCCGCGCCCTCGAGGCGCTCCCGGTGCGGCCCGAAGCGGTGATCCTCGACGGGAAGCACGACTACCTGGGTGCGCCCTGGCAGGTTCGTACGGTGATCAAGGGGGACCGTTCCTGCATCGCTGTCGCCGCGGCGTCGGTGATCGCCAAGGTCCGCCGCGACAAAATGATGGCCGAACTGGGCACCGACCATGCACACTTCGGGTTTGCGGCCAACGCCGGATACCCGTCGCCGGTGCACCGTGCCGCGTTGGAGGAGTGGGGGCCCACCCCGCACCACCGGCTCACGTGGGCGTATCTTGATGCGCTGCCCCAGTGGCGGCACCTCAAGAAAGCCCGCAGTTGGGCGGAGGGGAACGCTCCGGAGATCGAGGGCCAGCTCGGCTTCGACTTCTGACCATTGCCTTCGCATCTATGTGCCACCCGCTGACGCGAACCGCACCCGCGTTTGATAGATATCAGCTCATGCCTCTCATTCCCGAGGAGCCTCAGATTCACGAGAGTGCCCAGGGTCCCCGCACCGCGCCGACCCCTCGCCCTGTACCCGGCCCGCGTCCCGCGGCGCCGCCGCGACCCGGCCGCCCGGGTCCCGCAAGGCCCGCACCGCCCGCTCAGCGCACCGCGCGCGAGTCGGTGTCCGCCGCGAAGCCGGGACCGACGGCCCCCGCCGTCCCCTCGACCTCGGCCGCCCAGCCGCAGGTCCAGCTCATCCCGGCCTCGGCCGACGGTGCGCTGGACGCCGCGGAGGAAGCCGTCGACCTCCTGCTCGACACGGGCCGCGCGCCCGGCGACGTGCTGGTGATCACCACCGGCGACCCGCACCCGTGGGCCGCGCACGAGCTGTCGTTCGGTGAGGACGCCTATTGGGCGCAGCACGACGCGCGCGATGACGTCTTCTATGCCGACGCCTCCGCGCTGGGCCGTGCCGCTGCGCGCCCGGTGGTCGTCGTCGCCGTGAACGGCGGCGCCGACGACGCGACCACGCAGGCGCTGCCGCTCGCCCTCGGCCGGGCCGACGCCCTGCTGATCGTGTGCGGTGACCCGCAGCGCGTGAACACGCTGCTGGGCGCCGGAGTCTGACACGCCGCTTGCCGGCTGCCCGCACCGTTCGACGGTGTCCGGGGAGTCCGGCAGGCCGGTGCGCGGCCGCCCTGGCGGGCTTCAGCGAGCCGCCGCGCGGCGGAGCGTCTCCGTCGCGGCACCACCGGTCCGTGGCGTCGGCTCCCCTTCGCCGCCGAGCATGTCCGTCACGGAGCCCACGCTCGGGCGACGGCCGCCACGGCCCTCGCCGAGTACCTGCCAGCCGTCGCGCGTCATCGTGATGTACGCGCCACAGCGCAGCCCGTGCAACGTGCAGGCGTCCCGCAGCCCCCACATCCAGGCCCCGTCCTCCTCCGTCCAGCGAGTGTCGCCGTCGCGGCAGTACAGCAGGACCGCCGTACGGACCGGGGTACGGCGGCGCAGGTCGTGCGGGATGATCCGGCGCAACTGCGCGAGCAGGGAGTTGCGGAACGTCCAGCCGTCGGTACCGCTCTCGCGGCGGGTGAACGAGGCGCTGGCGCTCAGCCGCTCCTCCGGGTCGAGAACGGCCACCACGGCGGTCCGGGGTATCGGCCGGTGCCGCGCGTGCAGGCCGCTGACGACGTCACGTGGGCTGCGCAGCAGCGGAATGCCCGCCGCCGCCCACTCCGCGGGCTCCAGCAGCCTGGTCGGTCGGTCGGTGGCAGCGGCGCGCATCAAGGACGCGGACATCGACGCGGCCGAGGACGGAGCGAATCCGAAGGTCACGGTCCTCCCTTCGGCTGGACGCCCGTACGCGGGCAGAGGTCGGACTGGGAAGCGCGCCGCGGCACAGCCCTGCCGGGTCAAGGGGGCCACGCGGGGAGCACTGCCAATTCTTCCCGCCGCGCAGGCGCACGGCAACGAGCAATTGCGGTCCGGAGCCGGTATCTGGCGATGCGTCTTCAATGTTCTTTCCCACCGCCGGGGACTCCGACGCATCAGTCAGCCCTGTACCGCGAGGACCAGCGGCAACACCCCCGTGGCTCCGGCCCGTCGGAGCAGCCGGGCGGCCATCGCCAGCGTCCAGCCGGTCTCCGTGTAGTCGTCGACGAGGAGCACCGGGCCACCCGCGCGTGTGAGCGCTTCGGCCAGTTCGACGGGCACTGTCAAGGTGCCGTCCAGGGCGCGAAGACGCTGTGCGCTGTTGCTGCGCGGGATGTGGGTGGTGTCGCTGCCCGGCGCGTACTCGATGCGCCCCAGGAGAGGCATGCGGCCCACCTGAGCGATGCCCGCTCCCAGCGATTCGATGAGCTGGGGCCGCGTATGGGACGCCAGGGTGACCACGCCCATGGGGCGCGGCTGCGCATCCGGATCCGCGTTCGCCCATCCGCCCGGTCCCTTGGCCCAGTCGGCCAGGACCTCGACGACGGCCCGCGCGACGTCGTCGGGGACCGGCCCGTCGGGGGCCTGAGGCGCGAGCAGCGGGCGCAGACGATTGCCCCAGCCGATGTCCGAAAGACGTCCGAGCGCCCGCCCCGCGCCCGCCTGTTCGCCCGCCGGGATGCGCCCCTTGAGATCGATGCCGACGGCCGAGAGCCCGGTGGGCCACATCTTGCGGGGCTCCACCTCGACACCTGGACGCCCGAGTTCTCCCCGGGCCGAGTCCAGCGCGTCCTGCGGAACGGTGGCTTCGAAGCGGGCGCCCGCGCAGTTGTCACAGCGTCCGCAGGGCGCCGCCGCCTCGTCGTCCAGCTGGCGCCGCAGAAACTCCATACGACAGCCGGTCGTGGTGACGTAGTCGCGCATCGCCTGCTGCTCGGCCTCACGCTGCTTCGCGACCCAGGCATAGCGCTCGGTGTCGTAGGTCCACGGCCTGCCCGTGGCGACCCAGCCGCCCTTCACGCGATGCACGGCACCGTCCACGTCCAGGACCTTGAGCATGGTCTCCAGGCGGGAGCGCCGCAGCTCCACCAAGGGTTCGAGGGCCGGGAGCGAGAGCGGCCTGTCGGACTGCGCGAGTACGTCCAAGGTGCGCCGCACCTGCTCCTCCGGAGGAAAGGCGAGCGAAGCGAAGTAGCGCCAGATCGCCTCGTCCTCCTTGCCCGGGAGCAGCAGTACCTCCGCGTGCTCGACGCCGCGCCCCGCGCGCCCCACTTGCTGGTAATAGGCGATCGGGGACGAGGGGGAGCCGAGATGCACGACGAACCCGAGGTCCGGCTTGTCGAAGCCCATGCCGAGCGCGGAGGTGGCCACCAGCGCCTTCACCCGGTTCGCCAGCAGGTCTTCCTCGGCCTGCTGGCGGTCCGCGTTCTCCGTCTTGCCCGTGTACGAGGCCACGGTGTGCCCGCACTGACGCAGGTAGGAGGTGACCTCTTCGGCCGCGGCGACGGTGAGCGTGTAAATGATTCCCGACCCCGGCAGCTCGTCGAGGTGCCCGGCGAGCCAGGCCAGCCGGTGCGCGGCGTCCGGCAACGGCAGCACGCCGAGGCTCAGACTCTCGCGGTCGAGCGGGCCGCGCAGCACGAGGGCGTCCGAGCCGCCGCCGGTGCCGAGCTGATCCGCGACGTCCGCCGTCACGCGCGCGTTGGCCGTCGCCGTCGTGGCCAGGACGGGGACGCCCTGGGGCAGCTCGGCCAGCATGGTGCGCAGGCGCCGGTAGTCGGGCCGGAAGTCGTGTCCCCAGTCCGAGATGCAGTGCGCTTCGTCGACGACCAGGAGGCCGGTGGCTGCCGCCAGTTGCGGCAGGACATTGTCCCGGAAGTCCGGGTTGTTCAGCCGTTCGGGGCTGACCAGCAGCACGTCGACATCACCGGCCGCCACTTCGGCCCGTACGGCGTCCCACTCCTCCACGTTCGACGAGTTGATCGTGCGGGCGCGGATGCCGGCCCGCGCCGCCGCCTCCACCTGGTTGCGCATCAGCGCGAGCAGCGGGGAGACGATCACGGTGGGGCCGCTGCCGCGCTCACGCAGCAGCGCCGTCGCGACGAAGTACACCGCGGACTTGCCCCAGCCGGTGCGCTGTACGACGAGGGCGCGTCTGTGCTCCGCGACCAGGGCCTCGATCGCGCGCCACTGGTCCTCGCGCAGGCGGGCCGTCCCGGTCGGGTCGGACACCAGGCGCGCGAGTACGGCATCGGCCGCCGTCCGCAGATCTTCGTTGCTCATGCCCCCTATGCAACCCGATGGGACTGACATCGCGCGAATGAGGGCGGCGACCTGTGGACAACTCGTGTCGTGTCCCTGATCGAGGTTATCCACAGCCCGAAACGGAGCGTGCCGATTCACGGCATGGTCGTCCCATGACGAATCACAACCAGCCCGCCGGTGCGACCGGCCAGGCGAAGATCACCCTGAGCACGGCCGGCGAACTCGCCGAGGCGCTCCCGTACTTGCTCGGGTTCCGCCCCGACGACAGCGTCGTCCTCGTCGCCCTGCACAAAGGACGCTTCGGCGGCCGGGTGCGCCTCGGAATTCCCGAGCGTCCCGAGGACTGGCCGTCGGTGGCGCAGCAGATGGCCCACTGCCTGATCGGCGAGTGTGAGCGGCGGGACGGGAGGCCGGACAGCGTCGTCGCCTTCCTCTGCCAGGACGCGACGGTCATGGCGCCGGACTCCGCGCAGCGGGTCATGGAGCGGCTGCGCCCCTTCGCCCAGCTCCTGCGCACCGCGTGCGGCTGCCTGGACGTGCCCGTCACGGAAGCGCTGTGCCTCGCGAACGGCAGGTACTGGTCCTACTGCTGCCCGCGCCCCGAGTGCTGCCCACCGGAGGGCAACCCGATCAACACGGGCGAGACGTCGGTGATGGCGGCGACAGCGGCGTACGCCGGCATCCACGTGCGCGGATCGGTGCAGGAAGTCCGGGCGCGTCTGGCCCCGCTGCAGACAGCGCTCGTAGCGGAGCAGACGCGGGCGCTGGACGCGGCCGCGATGGAGCTCGTGCCGAGGATCTTCGCCGGTGTCTCCCGCGAGGAGGTGGAGGCGGAGACCCTCGACCTCGCCCGTCGCGTCATGCGCCGCCTCTTGGACGCGCCTGGCGAGGACGCGGATCTGGAGGCCGACCTCAGGGACGACGAACTGCTGGCCCACGACGAAGCCGCCACGCTGATCCTCGGTCTTCAGGACCGGGAGACCAGGGATCGGGCGGCCGAGTGGATGGAAGGCGCGGAAGCCGACTGCGCGCTTCGTCTGTGGAGGGCACTGGCACGCCGCTGCGTCGGCCCCTACGGGGAGTACGCCGCGGCGCCCCTGTCCCTCGCCGGCTGGATCGCCTGGTCACTAGGCGACACCGTCGAGACGGACCAGGCACTCGAGATGGCCCTCACCGTCGACCCGCGCTACGTCTTCGCCCGGCTCCTCAACGCGGCGAGGGCCGACGGCGTCGACCCGGAGCCGGTACGGCGGTCGCTGCGCGGACAGCGGGCAGGCCGGGAAGAGAGCGCCGACGCGGCCTCGGAAGCGCGGGTCCCGGAGTCTGCGCCGGGTGGCGGCGACGCCGTGGAGGAGGCGGGGACCGGTGGTGCCGACACCGCGACGGACGCCGGAGCTTCCCGGGCGGCCCGTGGTCTGGAAGCCGCGCTGCGGCGTCGCGGCGAACGCCGCCCACGCGCGGGGACCCGTCCAGCGCAGGCCGGGGCGCGGGCACCGCGACGGCCTTCCGGCAGCCGCCGCGTCAACAGGCAGCGCACCCGGGACGAGGGGTGAACAGCGCCGCGGCGCGGGCCCACCGCCCAGAAGGCGGGTGGTTCGCCCCACTGTGGCGTTACTTGCGACGGGGCGGCTCCGTTCATCCGGGTGCAGGCAACGGCGGCAGGACTTCGTCGGCGCGTTCAGCAGCCAGGCAGGGCGCCGAAGCTGTCGGCGACCGCGTGACAAGGGAGGCGCCTGATGCGGGAGTTGCAGCGAAGGCCCGTCGTGGACGAAGGACCTTGTTGTTGTCGGCGGACCGGCTGGTACGGGCTTCGGGGGCGCGCGGCGCGGGTCGTGCGTGTGGCTGTGGCTGTGGGTGGATCGGGGGATGGGGCGTTGGCTTTGGGCGCTACTTGCGCGGAGTTTCGCGGCGGCCGGGCTGTGCGTCCGGCCGACGCGGCACGGAGCGGCCGGGAGGCCCGGTCAAGGCGGAGTCCGACTGCGCGCACCTCGCAGGCGGCCGGGCCGGCGGACAGGCGGTCACCGTGACAGCGGACGTCTCAGGGCAGCCGACGGCGGGGGCTGCCCGGAAGGGGGTCCCTCGGGATGAGCCAGCCGATCACGCGGTCAGCCCTGTGCTGGGCGCTGGGCCGCCGCCATCCAGCGAGGATTCTGGCGCGACGGGGTACGAACGAAAATTCGGCCCGCCAAGGTGCGAGCAGGACGCCAATGCGTCAGGACACGGGCAGACTCCGGTTCCGTCGGGAAGTGACCGGGATGCGACTCTGCCAGTGCCAGACCACGGTTCCACGTCCTCCTGGCCCTCTCAGACGCCCGACCTGTCGGAGCCCTCGCAATACTCCGGCCCGTCGGAGCTCCGCAAGAAGCCGGACCTCCCGCTACCTCACCGGGGCAGCTCCCCACCGCGGCTCCCGCGGGACCCCAGCACTCCGAAGCTCGAGCACAGCCGTACCCCGTCGGCCCTCGACCCACCGCAGCTCCGCCAGGACCGGTCGGCCCGGCCTCTTTCGCCCGACCGACGCCCCTTGCTGCAACCGACCCGCCGACCAGCTACCGCCCCCTCGCGAACCATGTCGAGGCAACCGGCCTCAACGCCGAGACCCGCCTCGGAGCTGCCTCCCGTCCACCGGATACTGATCTGCGTTGCCCTTCCGGCCATGGCCATCTCCGCCGAGCACGGACAACTGACCGGACAGGGGCTCGAAGGCTTCTACCGAGGTGGGCGGCGGCTGCTGTCGCGCTGCCGGGTCCAGGTGGCGGGCCGGGAGCCGATCGCCGTAGGGGCCCGTATGGTCGCGGCCGATCGCGCCCGGTTCGTGGGCGCGGTGCGGGCGGCGCCGGACGCGGGGCCCGACCCGGACGTGCTCGTGGAGAGGATCCGGCACGCCGACGGTACGGAACGCATCGCCCTGCACAGTTCGGCCTCGAGACCCTTGCGGGTCCCCCTGGAGGTGGCGCTCGGCACGGACCTGGCAGAACTGGGCGCGGTAGCCGCTGGGAATCCGGGCAGGGAACTGCCCGCGACGGTGCATGACGGGGGGATGCGATGGTCGTCCTCCGCAGGCCACACCCTGGTCACAGCCCATCCGCCGCCCACGGACGCGCTGGCTTCCGCAGGGCTGCTTCGCTGGGAGTTCGAGCTGCCCCCGGGCGGCACCCGCACGGTGGAACTGCGCGTGCGAGCGGACGGGGGAGGGGCGAGCAGAACCCGAGGACGCAACACGGTCGTCCCGTTCGCCGTGGCCCAGGCTGAAGGGGACGACCCGCGCGTGGGGCCGCTGCTGCGCACCTGCATCGACGACCTGCGGGCGCTCCTGCTGTGGGACCCCGCGCATCCGTCGGACGTGTACGTGGCAGCAGGAGCGCCCTGGCGCTGCGGCATGGCGCCGGCCGAGGCGTTGGCCGCTGCCAGAATGGTGCTGCCTCTTGGAACGCGTCTCGCCGGCAGCACGTTGCGTGCCCTCGCCCGCACACAACGACACGCGCCGGGCCGGGACTTCGGGCGCCTCCCGGGACCGATGCGGCACATGGGCGCCCGACTGCCCCCGAGCTGTACCGGCATCGAGGCCACGCTCCAGTTCCCCGTGCTACTGGCCGAAGCACGTCGCTGGGGGCTCCCCGAGCGGGAAGTGGCCCAGCTGATTCCTGCGGCGGAGCGGTGCCTGCAATGGCTGCGCGCCGCGACCGGTGCGGGCACGTACCTGTCCGATCCCGGACCGGGAGCACCCCTGCGCTGCGAGACGCAGGCCCATGCCCACCGCGCCGCCGTCCTCGGCGCCGAGCTGCTCGACGCGTACGGCAGACCCGGGGCTGTGGAGCTGAGGCAGTGGTCGAGCGAGCTGAGGCTGCGGTTTCGGCAAGACTTCTGGGTCGACGACAGGACCGGCGGCGGACCCGCCGCCGCGCGGACCGCGGACGGCCGCCCGATCACGCACCTCGGCAGCGGCTCCGCCCACCTTCTGGACACCGGGCTGCTCGGAGCGGGTGCCTTCGCGCCGGGCTTGCTCGACAAGGTGCAGACCGAGCAGCTCGCGCGCCTGCTGAGCAGCCCCGACCTGGATTCCGGCTGGGGGCTGCGAACGCTCGGTACGAAGGAGGCCTCGTACAACCCGTTCGGACATCGAGCGGGAGCCGTACGGGTGCAGGAGACCGCGATCGCCGTAGCCGGTCTGGCCGCCGCCGGGTACGAGAAGGAGGCGTCCTCCCTACTTGGCGGGTTTCTGGCAGCCGCCGAGACGTTCGAGTACCGGCTGCCGGAGATGTACGCGGGGGAGCAGCGCGTGCGGGGCGGTGCTCCACTGCCGCACCCTGCCGCCTGCAGACCGGCTGCCGTCGCCGCGGCGGCCGGGGTACACCTTCTGGCCACGCTCGCGGGCATCCGTCCGGACGCACCTGCGGGGGCGGTGACACTGGCTCCGATGAGCAGCGCGCCGCTCGGCGAGATCGGCCTGACAGGGCTCCGCGTGGCGGGCCACGCCTTTTCCGTACGGGTCAGCCGACTCGGCCTCGCGATGGTCGAGGAGGCGGCGGACGTTCTGCAGTTGGGCGTGTGAGCGAGCGGGCCCCGGACGCTCCGAGGGCTGCCCCTGACCCGGCCCTGGAGCGGCCGGCCGACGGCCAGGGAGCGGTCATGAAGCGGGAAAGCAACGAGTGAAGGGAGTGTTTATCGTCAGGCAGACGACTATGATCGTCGCATGTCGCCCTACGACCCGTCGGCCTTCCCGCCCTTCGCTGTCACCGTCGACCTGGTCGTGCTCACAGTGCGCCGACACGCGCTGTGCGCGCTGGTGGTGCGCCGCGGGGAGCCGCCGTTCCAGGGGCGCTGGGCACTGCCCGGAGGGTTCGTACGGTACGACGAGGACCTGAACGCGGCGGCCGCGCGCGAGCTGTCCGAGGAGACGGGGCTGTGCGCCCACGACGCGGACGCGCCCGCCCAGGACAACGGGGCGCACCTGGAACAGCTGGGGACCTACGGCGACCCGAAGCGTGACCCCCGTATGCGTGTGGTGAGCGTCGCCCACCTCGCCCTCGCGCCCGACCTGCCGGCGCCGCGAGCGGGCGGCGACGCGCACAGCGCCCGTTGGTCTCCGGTCGAGGAGTTGCTGAACCAGGACGGGTACGAGCGCGAGGGCAGGGAGAGCGAGCTGGCCGCACCGCTCGCGTTCGACCACACGCGGATCCTGTCGGACGGGGTCGAACGGGCCCGATCGAAGATCGAGTACTCGTCGCTCGCCACGGCGTTCTGCCCGCCGGAGTTCACGGTCGGGGAGTTGCGCCGCGTCTACGAAGCGGTCTGGGGTGTCGCCCTGGACCCGCGCAACTTCCACCGCAAGGTCACCGGAACACCGGGGTTCCTCGTGCCGACCGGGGGCACCACCACACGCCAGGGCGGCCGGCCCGCCCAGCTTTTCCGGGCGGGCGGCGCCACGTTGCTCAACCCGCCGATGCTGCGCCCGGAAGTCTGACCCAAGCACGTCGGGTCGCCTCAACTCGTGCGCTCAACTGGGGCGTTGCGCGCCAGCAAGTATCGCTCGGCACGTCCGTTGCGCGAGGCCGAGGCGCAGGCCGATCAACGGTTCCCTTCGCGCACATCGGTGCGAGGAGGCCGGTCCTCCGTAAGACGCGCACGACTTTGCGGACGCCTGCGCCCGCTTCCTGCCCGAAAAGCCGGAATTAGCGCGTTATCTTGCTGAAGTACCCACGAGGCTCGCCCGCCGCCCGAGCGGTGGACGGGCCCCGGCCGCCGGGCGGTCGCCCATCCTGCGAGAGAAGCGATGATCCAGGCCATCGGACTGACCAGCAACGCCCGTAAGGAGCGCCGGCCCACGGTCGACGACGTGTCCTTCGACGCGCGAACGGGCCGTGTCACTGCGCTGCTCGGTGATCGAGGAGCCGGAAAGACGACCGTCGTGCGGCTCATGCTCGAGTTGCAACAAGGCCGTGGCATCACCTACTTCAGAGGCCGCCCTCTGCACCGTGTACACCACCCCGCGCGCGAGGTGGGAGTTCTGCTCGGTGAAGTGCCCGGCCATCCGGCCCGCACGGTCCGAGGCCACCTGCGCATGATCTGCGCCGCAGCCGGGGTGCCGGTCCTGCGCGCGGACGAAGTCCTAGAAGCCGTGGGCCTGGTGAGTCTGCGGGACGAGCGCCTCGGTACCCTGTCCCGCGGCATGGACCGGCGGCTCGGCCTCGCCTGCGCTCTGCTCGCGGACCCGCATACGCTGGTGCTCGACGGCCCCGCCGACGGACTGTCGATCCGAGAGAACAAGTGGCTGCACGGCATCCTGCGCGCGCACGCGGGGCTCGGCGGCACGATCCTGTTCACCACGGACGATGCCAGGGAGGCGGCGCGTACCGCGGACCGCGTCGTCACGCTCGTCGAGGGCCGCGTGCTCGCGGACCAGGACGCCACCGATTTCGCGCGCACGCGACTGCGGCCCCGGATCGCCGTCCGCAGCCCGTACGCGGCGCGCCTAGGCGTCCTGCTGACCAAAGAGGCACGCGCCGCCAAGCGCACCGTCGAAGTGGTCACCGAGGACGGCAGCCACCTCCTCGTGTACGGCAGCACCTGCGCGGAAGTCGGAGAGACGGCATTCCGGCACGGCATCCTGGTCCACCAGATCGCCGACGAGACCGGGGACGCGGGCCCCACGACGCCGCGCCCCCTACCGCCCGGCAACACTCCACCCCCGACCGTCGCCGGGCCCGAGCAGCCCACCTCTCTGGGGCAGCCCACCATTGCGATGCAGCCCACCACTGCGGGGCAACCGGCGACTCCAGGACAGCAGACCACCACCGTGATGCAGCCCACCGAACCGGCACGGCCCGCCACACCGAATCGACCCACCACGGCCGCACCCACGCAGGGAACCAAGCCCCCGCAGGCAACCGCTCCGCCCGAGCAGTCCACCGCCCCCGTGCAGACGCCCCCGCGCGCCACCCCTAAAGCGACTACCCCCGCGAATGCGTCACCACCGGCGAACGCGTCACCACCCACGAACGCGTCACCACCCACGAACGCGTCACCACCCACGAACGCGCCAGCACCCACGAACGCGTCAGCACTGGCGAACGGAACCGCGCCAGTGCTCCCTACCACCCTCACCGGCACCCCAGCGCCCCCCGCCACCAGCCCGGACCCGAGCCCCCGGACCAGCACGTTCATCCCTCTCGTCGACACGTCCGCCCGTGCCGTGACCCCCGATCACGACGCCTCCGACGCCCCGCGGCCCCCGCGACCCATCACATCCCTCTCCCCGCTCCCACCCCCCATCACCGTCCACCCCGCCCGCAGCCCCCTGCGCCCCATCCGCTACGAGCTGCGCCGGGTCACCGGTATCCCGACCGGCTACGCCACCGTCGGGCTCGTGCTGGCCGTCTCTGCAGTCCTGTCCGTACTGCTCGCCCGCGTCGGACACACGCCGCAGCCCCGCCTGCTCGCCGCTTGGCCACAGGAACTGCCCCTGCCGCCCGCCGCCCTCGGTGCAGGGCTGCTCGGCGCGTTCGCCTTCGGTGACGAATTCCGTCACCCCGCGCTCGCGGCGGACCGCGGCACCGTCCCCCGGCGACTGGGGCTGCTCGCCGGCAAACTGCTCGTCAGCGCGGCGACCGCTGTCCTCATGGCCGGCCTTGTCGTCGGCTGCGACACCGCGCTGCTCCACCTCGTATACGGATCGGAGCTCACGGAAGTTCCCGTCGACTGGTCCACGTTGACGGCGAGTTGGCTCGCGCTCGTCGTCGCGTGCGGATGGGCGGGGGTGCTCGCATCCGGAGTCTTTCGCTCCACCGTGGCAGGGCTCGCAGCCGTGGTGGCCGTCCCCATCGTCGTCATGCCGCTCGTACAAAAGGCGCTCGAAGGGCCGTCTGTGCGAACGGCCTCCGGGCTTCCCGCGAGGCTGCGCGACCTCGCCCTGGTGCACTGGCCATTCGGCGCGGAGCGCTTCGTCGCCGGGGCCCTGCGACTGCTCGCCGAACCCGTGGGCGGCGCAATGATGTTGTCGCTCGGCGCTCTGCTCTGCGTCTATCTGCTCGTGGTGCTGCGTCCCAGGATGCGATGACTCCGACCGGTCCCTGGCAACCGTCGACCGTGCCAGGGACCGGAGCAGACGCCACACCGGACGCGGCGCCATGTTGCACACCGGACGCCCTCAGCGCTGCCGCTGCACACAACTCCCCCTGTTTCGTCCGCTTCTTTCCGATAAGGCGTCAATTGCAGCGAGGGGGGAGATCACCCTTTCGTGTGCTTTTCACCAAAGACCTCAAGGGAGTTGGGGCCGGAGCCGACAACTCATTCCGTGAGTACCCTTGCGCACACCATGATGACCGCCGCCCGCTCCGCCGACTCAGGCCTCGTCGGACCGGGCGAACTCGACCGCTACCCCTACACGGGACCGGGCGCCGACCGCGTCGGCGCCCCCGTCTGGGACGGCCCGGACCAGGATCTCGGCCGCGTGGGCCGGCGCGCCGCGGGCAGCCGGGGCCGCGGTCTGCATGGCCAACTGGTCCAGCAACTGGGGCAGATGATCGTCTCCGGCGACCTCGGCGCGGACCGGCCGCTCGTGCCCGAGGAGATCGGCCAGCGCTTCGAGGTGTCCCGCACCGTCGTCCGCGAGTCCCTGCGCGTCCTCGAGGCCAAGGGCCTGGTCAGCGCCCGGCCGAACGTCGGCACGCGCGTGCGCCCCGTCAGTGACTGGAACCTGCTCGACCCCGACATCATCGAGTGGCGCGCCTTCGGGCCGCAGCGCGACGACCAGCGCCGTGAGCTGAGCGAGATGCGCTGGACGATCGAGCCGCTCGCCGCGCGTCTCGCCGCCGGGCACGGCCGCGAGGACGTGCAGCAGCGCCTCGTCGACATGGTCGAGATCATGGGGCACGCGCTCACGCAAGGGGACTCGATCACGTTCTCCCGCGCCGACGCTGAGTTCCACTCGCTGCTGATCCAGCTCGCCGGGAACCGCATGCTGGAGCACCTCGCCGGCATCGTCTCCGCCGCCCTCCAGGTCTCCGGCGGACCCGTCACCGGCTGTGACCGGCCGAACGAGGCTGCCGTCGCGCACCACGCGCGCATCGCCGAGGCGCTCGCCACGGGCGACGGGTCCGGCGCCGAGGCGGCCATGCGCCAGCTGCTGTTGGTCCACCCCGATGTCGAGCGTGTGGTGCCCGCGCCACGTGAGCACTGACCGTCCCGGTTCCGCGGCGGAACGAGGAGTACGGACCTGGTGTCGCCGGACGGCGCCCGCTGGGCGCCACGCGCGCGTAGGCGGGCGCTGTCCGGCGGATCGGCCGTGTGGGTGCGTCGCCCATACCCTGACCTGATCTGACTGGGTACGTAGGTTTTTGACCAATTACGGGGTGTGACTCGGGCCACGCAGATTGGGCGTAACGCTCCACGGAGCAACGCGATGACCTAAGAGGTGACAGCCGAGGAGGGAATACAGCAGCCGTACGAGGCGCTGTCCATCTCCCCGGCCCCCGCCCGCGCCGTCGGCCCATCCCCAAGTCGTCGGTCGTCGGCTCCGGTCCACACAGGACGGGGCCGGAAGCCGTTTTCCAACGTTCCGAGAGGTTGTTCGTGTCGGCCAGCACATCCCGTACGCTCCCGCCGGAGATCGCCGAGTCCGTCTCTGTCATGGCGCTCATTGAGCGGGGAAAGGCTGATGGCCAGATCGCAGGCGATGACGTGCGCCGTGCGTTCGAAGCCGACCAGATTCCGGCCACTCAGTGGAAGAACGTTCTGCGCAGCCTCAACCAGATCCTCGAGGAAGAGGGTGTGACGCTGATGGTCAGTGCCGCTGAGCCCAAGCGTCCTCGAAAGAGCGTCGCAGCCAAGAGTCCGGTCAAGCGCACCGCCACCAAGACTGTCGCGGCCAAGACGGTCACCCCCAAGAAGGTCGCTGCCACGACCGCTCCGGAGCCGACGGCCCCCGAGGTCGGCGCCGAGGAAGCCGAGTCGGTCAAGAAGACCACTGCCAAGAAGACGGTCGCCAAGAAGGCCACCGCGAAGAAGACCGTCGCCAAGAAGGCCACCGCCAAGAAGACGGCCGGCAAGAAGGACGACGAGCTTCTCGAGGACGAGGCCACGGAGGAGACCCCGGGTACGGCCAAGGCCGGCGAAGGCGAGCCCGCCGAGGAGGGCCAGGGCTTCGTCCTGTCCGACGACGACGAGGACGACGCGCCCGCGCAGCAGGTCGCGGCCGCCGGCGCCACCGCCGACCCCGTCAAGGACTACCTCAAGCAGATCGGCAAGGTCCCGCTGCTCAACGCCGAGCAGGAGGTCGAGCTCGCCAAGCGCATCGAGGCCGGTCTCTTCGCCGAGGACAAGCTGGCCAACGCCGACAAGCTCGCCCCCAAGCTCAAGCGCGAGCTGGAGATCATCGCCGAGGACGGCCGCCGCGCCAAGAACCACCTTCTGGAGGCCAACCTCCGCCTGGTGGTCTCCCTGGCCAAGCGCTACACCGGCCGCGGCATGCTCTTCCTGGACCTCATCCAGGAGGGCAACCTCGGTCTGATCCGCGCGGTCGAGAAGTTCGACTACACCAAGGGTTACAAGTTCTCCACGTACGCCACGTGGTGGATCCGTCAGGCGATCACGCGCGCGATGGCCGACCAGGCCCGCACCATCCGTATCCCGGTGCACATGGTCGAGGTCATCAACAAGCTCGCGCGCGTGCAGCGCCAGATGCTCCAGGACCTGGGCCGTGAGCCCACCCCGGAGGAGCTGGCCAAGGAGCTCGACATGACCCCCGAGAAGGTCATCGAGGTCCAGAAGTACGGCCGAGAGCCCATCTCCCTGCACACCCCGCTCGGCGAGGACGGCGACAGCGAGTTCGGTGACCTCATCGAGGACTCCGAGGCCGTGGTCCCGGCCGACGCCGTCAGCTTCACGCTCCTGCAGGAGCAGTTGCACTCCGTGCTCGACACGCTCTCGGAGCGCGAGGCGGGCGTCGTCTCCATGCGCTTCGGTCTCACCGACGGTCAGCCGAAGACCCTCGACGAGATCGGCAAGGTCTACGGCGTCACGCGTGAGCGCATCCGCCAGATCGAGTCCAAGACGATGTCGAAGCTGCGCCACCCGTCCCGCTCGCAGGTCCTGCGCGACTACCTCGACTAGTCGACGCCCGGCCGGAGCCCCTGTGCGGCTCTGCAGAGGCCCGGCACGTTCCCCGCTCGGGGAACGTGCCGGGCCTCTGTCGTACACGCTCTCGTACGTGCTCCGGTACGCGTTTCAGGAAAGATCCTCGCGGTGCGGCGAGCGCACGGCTCAATCACTCTAGGTGTTTCATAACAACCTAGAGTGAGGAGATTGTATGCGTCGTCCATTCACCGGAGCGCTGACCGTGCCGCTGGCCGTGCTGGTCGCAGCGGCCGTGCTGCCCCTGGCGCCGTCGGCCCCCGCGGCCGCTGATGAAGTGATCATCGGCGGCAGCCCCGTCAAGACGTCCGACCACCCGTGGGTGGTCGCGCTCTCCAGCCGTGACCGGTTCGGCGGAGCGCGCTCGGGGCAGTTCTGCGGAGGCGTGGTCGTCGGCCGCTCCACGGTCATCACAGCGGCGCACTGTATGAGCGAGGAAGTGCTCGGGGTGCCGCGCACCAGGGTCAGCGACCTCAAGGTGATCGCAGGCCGGACGGATCTGCGGACGTCGGAGGGGGCCGAGATCCCGCTGAGCAGCGAGTACGTCAACCCGGAGTACGACGCCCGTACCAACTCCGGCGATGTGGCGGTCCTCACCCTGTCCAAGCCGCTGCCCGCGGGAGACGTGCTCCCGATGGCGGCGGAGGGCGATCCTGCCTACGCGCCGGGGACGGACGCGAGCGTCTACGGGTGGGGCGACACGACCGGGGCCGGTGCCTATGCGGACACGCTGCGTGCCGCCCAGGTGAAGGTGCTGGCGGACGACGTCTGCGAGAAGGCGTACCCCGGCAGCGCGGACGGGAAGTACATCGCGGAGACGATGCTGTGCGCCGGGGAGCTGGAGGGGGGCAAGGACGCCTGCCAGGGCGACAGCGGCGGCCCGCTGGTCGCCAAGGGCAAGCTGGTCGGCCTGGTCTCCTGGGGGAGCGGCTGTGGGCGTCCCAAGAGCCCTGGTGTCTACACCCGGGCATCGGACGTGGTGAAGGTGATGCAGCAGCACGGCTGACGTGTGGATACGAGGACGGGCGGCCTCCCCGGGTGGGGGGAGACCGCCCGATCACCGGCCTGGTGCCGGAGCTGGCTCGTCGTGGGTGCGAGGCGTCAGCGTTCCTCGGTCTCGGCGCTTGCCGGAACGGCGGTGAGCCGCTCCGTCTCGTCCTGTATTTCAGCGGCGATCTTCTTGAGTTCCGGCTCGAACTTGCGACCGTGGTGGGCGCAGAAGAGCAGTTCACCACCGCTGGACAGCACGACGCGCAGGTACGCCTGGGCGCCGCAACGGTCGCAGCGGTCAGCGGCCGTCAGGGGGCTCGCGGGGGTCAGAACAGTAGTCACGTCGCCTCTTCTCTAGCTCGACGAGCTGTCGTACCAGGGTCAACATCCAACCAGGCCGAAAACGTTCCCGCTCGCGGCTTTTCCTCGAAAATTTTCTTCGAGACCGGCTGTGTGTTGCCGGGTGGCGGCGAATGTGCCGTATTGCGTCTCTTACGTGTACGGGTTCGCGCGTTCTGTCAGGTCGGTCCTCCCCGGCTGGCTTGCCGGTTGTTCAAGAGGACGTGCCCGGAGCCTAAATGGTTCATGCCTCGAAGGGAACGTGATGTGTGCGTCACCTCATCGAAGGATCGAACAAGCTTACGAGGGTGGATTAGTCTGGGCGGAGGCGAGGGTGGCGTTACAACGGCTCTACCAGGCCTCGGTACCCTCTGACGGGCGACCAGCGCCGGCCCTGTACCCACAAGGGCCCCATCTGAAATTCAGCGAGGAGCGAACCGCGTGACCGCCGACACGTCCGTGCCGTCCACAGCGTTGCTGACCGGAGCAGACCGGGACGGTTCCAACTACACCGCGCGGCACCTTCTCGTCCTCGAGGGGCTCGAAGCCGTACGCAAGCGTCCGGGCATGTACATCGGCTCGACCGACAGCCGCGGTCTGATGCACTGCCTCTGGGAGATCATCGACAACTCGGTCGACGAGGCCCTCGGCGGCTTCTGCGACCACATCGAGGTGATCCTGCACGACGACGGCTCCGTGGAGGTGCGGGACAACGGCCGCGGCATCCCCGTGGACGTCGAGCCCAAAACCGGCCTTTCCGGTGTCGAGGTCGTCATGACCAAGCTCCACGCGGGCGGCAAGTTCGGCGGAGGCTCGTACGCGGCCTCCGGCGGTCTGCACGGCGTGGGCGCCTCCGTGGTGAACGCGCTGTCGGCGCGGCTCGACGTCGAGGTGGACCGTGGCGGGCACACGCACGCGATCAGCTTCCGGCGCGGTGTCCCCGGCGCCTTCTCGAAGCCCGGTCCCGACGCGCCCTTCGACCCCTCGGCCCGGCTGAGCAAGGTCAAGAAGATCCCGAAGGCCCGCCTCGGCACCCGTGTCCGCTACTGGGCGGACCGGCAGATCTTCCTCAAGGACGCCAAGCTCTCCCTCGAGAACCTGCACCAGCGCGCCCGCCAGACCGCCTTCCTGGTCCCCGGCCTGACCATCGTCGTGCGCGACGAGTACGGGCTCGGCGAGGGCGGCAGCAAGGGCGAGGAGAGCTTCCGCTTCGACGGCGGCATCAGCGAGTTCTGCGAGTACCTGGCCCACGACAAGGCGGTCAACGACGTCCTGCGCGTCACCGGCCAGGGAACCTTCAAGGAGACCGTCCCCGTGCTCGACGAGCACGGACAGATGACGCCGACGGAGGTCACCCGTGAACTCGGCGTCGACGTCGCGCTGCGCTGGGGCACCGGCTACGACGCGACCATCAAGTCGTTCGTGAACATCATCGCGACGCCCAAGGGCGGCACCCACGTGAGCGGCTTCGAGCGCTCACTCACCAAGACGATGAACGAGGTGCTGCGAAGCCAGAAGCTGCTCAGGGTGGCCGAGGACGACATCATCAAGGACGACGCCCTGGAGGGCCTCACGGCCGTCGTCACGGTGCGCTTGGCCGAGCCGCAGTTCGAGGGCCAGACCAAGGAGGTCCTCGGCACCTCGGCGGCCAACAGGATCGTCGCCAACGTCGTGGCCAAGGAGTTCAAGGCGTTCCTGACCTCCACCAAGCGCGATGCCAAGGCGCAGGCCCGCGCCATCATGGAGAAGGCCGTCGCCGCGGCCCGGACACGCATCGCGGCACGTCAGCACAAGGACGCGCAGCGCCGCAAGACGGCCCTGGAGTCGTCGTCGCTGCCCGCGAAGCTCGCCGACTGCCGCAGCGACGACGTCGAGCGCAGCGAGCTCTTCATCGTCGAGGGCGACTCCGCGCTCGGCACCGCGAAGCTCGCCCGGAACTCCGAGTTCCAGGCCCTCCTGCCGATCCGCGGCAAGATCCTCAACGTTCAGAAGTCGTCCGTCTCGGACATGCTGAAGAACGCCGAGTGCGGCGCGATCATCCAGGTCATAGGGGCGGGATCCGGCCGCACCTTCGACCTCGACACGGCGCGGTACGGAAAGATCATTCTGCTCGTCGACGCCGATGTCGACGGCGCGCACATCCGCTGCCTGCTGCTCACGCTGTTCCAGCGCTACATGCGGCCCATGGTCGAGGCCGGCCGCGTCTTCGCCGCCGTTCCGCCCCTGCACCGCATCGAACTGGTCCAGCCGAAGAAGGGCCAGGACAAGTACGTGTACACGTACTCGGACCGTGAGCTGCGGGAGACGCTCCTCGAGTACCAGCGCAAGGGCGTGCGCTACAAGGACTCGATCCAGCGCTACAAGGGTCTGGGCGAGATGGACGCGGACCAGCTGGCCGAGACCACGATGGACCCGCGCCACCGCACGCTGCGCCGGATCAACATCGGCGAGCTGGACGCCGCCGAGCAGGTCTTCGATCTGCTGATGGGCAACGACGTGGCGCCGCGCAAGGAGTTCATCAGCAGCTCCGCGGCGACGCTCGACCGCTCGCGCATCGACGCGTAACCGACCCGCGCCATCGTGCGGCTCCACCCTCGGGTGGAGCCGCACGATCCGCCTGGGATCCATCCTGGCTCCGCTCCCCTGACCTGCCGCTCTCCGTAGCGTCGAAGGCGTCGCACCACGTCGCTCGCGACCGCTCACGGAGGCAGCCATGTCCGGGATCCCCGAACTCCTGACGATCCTCGTTGTCGCCGTGCTGGTCCTCGTGCGCCAGTTCAGGCCGGCGCGCCTGACCACGGACCGCAAGTGGTGGCTGCTGCCCGCGATCCTCGGCTTCAGTGCGCTGCACAACGGCTCCCTCTCGCCCACAGCCTCTCCGCCCAGCTCGTGCACCTGGAGGCGGCCCGGCTCCTCATCGAGCGCGGAGCCGACCGGGACCAGATCCCGGAGCGGGTCGTGGCGGCCCGCTCCATGGCCCGCGACGGGCTCACCGAGACCCGGCAGGCGCTTGTCCGCGCTGCGGTCCGTTACGCGTACAGGAACGGACTCGCGAAGCCACCGGAGGCGTTCATCACCTAATGGGGTGAAGGACTTGAGAGGAGAGTCCGGGATCTTCCCGGTCTGTCCATCCTTGGCCACGCGGCCGTAGTGGGCCGCGGACAAGGAGAGTTCGGTGGAGAAGCACGACGGGCGCGAGACGGCGCGGCCCCGGACCGGTGATCGCGGTGGTACGGGCGATCCCTGGAACGACGCGCCTGCCGCGGGGTGGGGCGACTGGAGCGGCACGGGTGCACCGGCGCCCTCCGTGCCCCACCAGGCCGCGCCCCGGGAGCGGAGCGCGGCGGGGGTCTATCTGGAGGTGCAGCGCAGTGCCGCCTTCCAGGAGGTGCGCGGACGCTACCGAAGGTTCGTCTTCCCCGCGGCGGCGGTCTTCTTCGCCTGGTACCTCGCGTACGTCGTGGCCGCCACGAGCGCGCCCGCGCTGATGGCCCGGCCGGTGGTGGGGGCGGTGAACGTGGCGATGGCGGCGGGGCTCGGCCAGTTCGCCAGCACGTTCCTGCTGACGTGGCTGTACGCGCGCCACGCCCGCCTGCGCCGGGACCGTCTCGCGCTTGAACTGCGCTGGAACACACAGGAACTGACCCGAGGGGCCCATGGCCGCGAGCGGACAGACGGTCATCCACGCATGAACGGTTCCCCGGACATGTACAGCTCCCCGAACGTGAACGGTTCCGCGGACCTGCACGGTTCGGTGTGGAGCGAGGGCGGGCAACGGTGACCGGGACACATCAGACGTTGGCGTTGGTCCTGTTCAGCGCGTTCGTGGCGGTCACGCTCGCCATCACGACCTGGGTGGGACGCAAGCGGCGCGGCTCGGCCGAGGAGTTCTATGCGGGCGGCCGCCTCTTCTCGCCGATGGAGAACGGATTCGCCATCGCCGGGGACTACATGTCGGCCGCGTCGTTCCTCGGTATCTCCGGCCTCATCGCGCTCTACGGCTACGACGGGCTGCTCTACTCCGTGGGCTTCCTGGTCGCCTGGCTCGTCGTGCTCTTCCTCGTCGCCGAACTGGTACGCAACTGCGGGCGGTTCACGATGGCCGACGTCGTGGCGTCACGGATGCGGGAGCGCCCCGTACGCATCGCGGCGGGAACTTCTTCGGTCACCGTGTCCGTTCTCTACCTGGTGGCGCAGATGGTGGGTGCGGGCAGCCTGGTCGCGCTGCTGCTGGGTGGCGAGAGCGGAGCGGCGCAGGCATGGACCGTCGTCGGCGTGGGCGCGCTCATGGTGATCTATGTGTCGTTGGGAGGGATGCGGGCCACCACGTGGATCCAGATCGTGAAGGCCGTTCTGCTCATGGGCGGGACGATCACTTTGACCGTGCTCGTCCTGGCGCGTTTCCACGGTGACGTCGACCATCTGCTGCGCTCGGCCGCGGCGCGCAGCGGGCACGGCTCCGACTTCCTCGTGCCCGGTCTGAAGTACGGCGGGAGCTGGACCGCTCGCCTCGACTTCATCAGCCTGGGCCTCGCGCTCGTCCTGGGCACGGCGGGCCTGCCGCACATCCTGTCGCGCTTCTACACCGTGCCGACCGCGCGGGCCGCCCGCCGCTCGGTGGTGTGGTCCATCGGGCTCATCGGCAGCTTCTACCTGATGACGATCGTGCTCGGGTTCGGCGCGGCCGCCCTCGTGGGCTCCGCCGCCGTACGCGACTCGAACGCGGCGGGGAACACGGCGGTTCCGCTGCTCGCTCTCGACTTGGGCGGCGGCGCGGACTCCACGGGAGGCACCGTGCTGTTCGCGATCGTCGCGGCGGTCGCCTTCGCCACCATCCTGGCCGTCGTCGCCGGGATCACGCTCGCCTCCTCGGCGTCCGTGGCGCACGATCTGTACGCCTCGCTGCGGCGCGGGCGCGGCGGGAAGCAGCGCAGCGAGGTCGCGGTGGCGCGGGTCGCCGCGGCCGGTGTCGGTGTGGTCGCGATCGCGCTCGGGCTGCTCGCGCGCGATCTGAACGTGGCGTTCCTGGTCGGCCTGGCCTTCGCCGTCGCCGCGTCCGCCAACCTGCCCGTGCTGCTGTTCTCGCTGTTCTGGCACGACTTCACGACGCGCGGGGCGGTGTGGTCGGTGTACGGCGGACTCGTCCCGGCGCTTGTTCTCGTCGCGCTGTCACCAGTGGTCTCGGGGAGCCCGACGTCCCTGTTCCCGGGGGTCGACTTCCAGTTCTTCCCCTTGGAGAACCCGGGGCTCGTCTCCATCCCGCTCGGCTTCCTGGCCGGCTGGCTGGGCACCATGACCTCCGCCGAGCCACCGGACGAGGCCAGGCACGCGGAGACCGAGGTGCGGTCCCTGACCGGCGCCGGGGCGGCCTGACCGGGCGCCGCCCTCAGCGGCCGGCGGCCCACTCGTAGCGGTGCTCGGGCCGCCCCGTGTCGCCGTACTTCAGGCTCAGCCGCACCCGCCCCGTGCGTTCGAGCAGCTTCAAGTAGCGCTGGGCGGTCTGGCGGCTGAGCCGGGTCAGGTCGGCCAGCTCCTGCGCGGAGAGCGGCCCCTCGGCGTTCATCATGGCCTTGCGCACGAGTTCGGCGGTGGTGGGGGAGTGGCCCTTCGGCAGCTCGGGCGCGGGGGTGGCCGACAGCGCGCCGAAGAGCCGGTCGACCTCCGCCTGCTCGGCCTCGCCGCCGCCGTCGAGGGTGCGGCGCAGCGTCGCGTACGCCTCCAGCTTGCCGCGCAGGCCCGCGAACGAGAACGGTTTGACGAGGTACTGCAGCGCCCCGTGGCGCATGGCCGCCTGGACGGTCGCCACGTCGCGCGCCGCCGTCACCATGATCACGTCGATCTGGTGGCCGCGCTCCCGCACGGCTCGGGCGACGTCGAGGCCCGTCTCGTCCGGCAGGTAGTGGTCAAGGAGGACGAGATCGACGTCGCGGTCCTCGATGCGTTCCAGGGCCTCGGCCGCACTGTGCGCCTTGGCGACCACGCGGAAACCGGGGACCTTCGCCACGTAAGCGGCGTTCACGTCGGCGACGCGGGTGTCGTCGTCCACGACCAGGACCTCGATCATCGGACCTCCTCGGCCGGGTTCGGGACGGTGCCGTCGGCGGGCTCGACATGGACATCGACCGAGCCGACCGCGTCGGCGCGGGCACCGGGCCCACCGACCACGTCGGCACAACCATCGAGCCCACCGCTGCCCTCGGCGCGGAGTTCAGGCCTACCGCTGCCCTCGGCGCGGGCATCAGGCCCACTGTCGCCCTTCGCGCGGCCACCACGCCCACCGACGGCCTCGGCGAGGGCCTCCGGCAGGACGACGACGAACTCGGCGCCTCCCGCGGGCGACGCCGTCACCGCGGCCGTGCCGCCTTGCCGCTCGGCGAGCCGCCGGACGAGCGCGAGGCCGATGCCGCGCTTGCCGTACGCCGGCGGCTCCTTCGTGGTCCAGCCCTCCATGAACACCGTCTCGCGCTGATCGGCGGGGATCCCCGGACCCGTGTCGCGCACCCGTAGGACCGCCGCGGGCCCCTCCGCCCGCAGAACCACCTCCACGCGCGCGTGCCGCCCGGAACCGGCCGCAGCGTCGACGGCGTTGTCGACCAGGTTGCCGACGACGGTGACCAGCCCGCGGGGGTCGATGAGCCGGTCCGGCAGCGCGGTGTCGCGCGAGATGTCCAGCGCGACCCCGCGTTCCGCGGCGACCGTCGCCTTGCCCACCAGCAAAGCGGCGAGCAACGGGTCCTGGATCTTCTCGGTTATCTGCTCCGCGGTGACCCGGTGCGCGCCCGCGACCTCGCCGACGAACTCGGCCGCCTCCTCGTACATCTCCAGCTCGAGAAGGCCGAGGAGCGTGTGCATGCGGTTGGCGTGTTCGTGGTCCTGGGCGCGCAGGGCGTCGATGAGCCCGCGCGTGGAGTTGAGTTCGCGGCCGAGCTGCTCCAGCTCCGTACGGTCGCGCAGGGTCGCGACGGCGCCGCCGTCGTCGGTGGGCATGCGGTTGGCCACCAGGACGCGTTGACCGCGCACGGTCAGCAGATCGGTGCCGGAGACGTGGCCCGCGAGCACGTCCGTCGTACGCCCCGGACCCAGCGCGTCCTCCAGGAGCTGCCCGCCGGCCTCGGCGCCGAGGCCGAGGAGCCGCTGCGCCTCGTCGTTCAGCAACCGGATCCGTCCGGCGCTGTCCAGGGCGACGACGCCCTCGCGGATGCCGTGCAGCATCGCCTCGCGCTCGGCCAGCAGCGCGGAGATGTCGGAGAACGCCAGGTCACGGGTCTGCCGCTGCACACGCCGCGAGATCAGGTAGGCGGCGAGCGCGCCTACTGCCAACGCTCCGCCCGCGTAGGCGAACAGCCCCGGGATCGCGTGGATCAGGCGGGCGCGGACGCTGTCGTACTCGATGCCGACCGACACCGCGCCCACGATGGCCCCGTCAGCGCCCCTCAAGGGCACTTTGCCGCGCGCGGAGCGCCCGAGGGTACCGTCGTCGATCTCCATCACGTCGCGGCCCGCCAGAGCGTCACTGGGGTCGGTCGAGACGACCCGGCCGACCTGGCCGCGGTCGGTGTGCGACCACCGCACCCCTTCCTTGTTCATGATCACGACGTACTCCGCGCCGCTGGCCCGCCGGATCCGCTCAGCCTCGGCCTGCACGGGACCGCCCACCGTCGGACGCGAGGACCGCAGGTCGGCGGCGATCTGCGGCTGTGCCGCCGTGGTCTGCGCGATGGCGAGGGCACGCCGCATCGCCTGGTCGTCGAGCTGATCGCTCAGCGGGGCCAGGAACAATCCGGTCGCGAGCACCGCCACCCCGGCGGCGATCGCCACCTGCATCAGAAGTACCTGCGCGAACACACGCCTCGGCAGACCGAGACGCAGGCGGCGGGCGGGGGTGGTCGGGCTCATGGTGACGAACGGTACGGGTCCTTCCGCCCCCGTTCGAAGCCCTTGTGGCGCGGATCTCGTACGACGATGCCGACGCTCGGGGGTACCCACCCGCGCGGGCCGACACCCGCCCGGGTCACTCCTCGGCCCGGCCGGGCGGTGACGGCAAGGGCTGTGGCGGACGCGGACCCACGTAGTGGCCGGTGGGCCGCATCCGCAACGGCCGCTCCTTGTACTCCTCCAGGGCGTGCGCGATCCAGCCCGCGGTGCGCGCCACGGCGAAGATCGTCTCCCCTGCCTCGGGCGCCATCCCGTACGTGGTGGTGAAGGCGGCGAGGGCCAGATCCACGTTGGCGCGCAGGTCCGTGTGGCGGGCGGTCGTCGCCACGACGTCGCCGGCCGCTGCCAGCGCGGGATGCGCGGCGGGCAGGTCCTCCAGAGCGGCGAACAGCGCCCGCGCGCGTGGGTCCTCGCCCTTGTAGAGGCGGTGGCCGAGCCCCGGCACGCGGCGGCCCGCCCGCAGCTCGTCCGAGACCACCGGGCCGGCGCTGCCGCGGTCCAGGACGTCGAGGAGCATCCGGTGCGCCAGGCCGCTGGCAGCGCCGTGCAGGGGGCTCTCCAGGACGCCCAGGCCCGCGGATACGGCCGCGTACGTGTGCGCCCTGGCGGACGCGGCGACGCGGACCGCCAGCGTGGAGGCGGCCAGGTCGTGGTCGACCAGCAGGGCGAGGGCCATGTCCAGGACGCGCAGTGCCGCTTCGTCGAGCTCCAGGTAGGACAGACGGCCCCACAGACGCCGGGCGATCGGCTCGCCGTCCGTGTACGTCTCCCGTTGCAGGGGTTGCGCCGCCGCGAGCGTCGGGATGAGGGAGCGCGCGGCGCCGAGCACGGACTGTTCGGACAGGTCGTAGCGCATGGGGTCGGCGGTCGCGGCGGCGACCGCCGCCACCCGCAACCGGTCCGCCGGGCTGCTGTGCTCGGGCAGACCGTTCACCGCGCGGCGGGCCGCCGCCAGCGACTCCTTGGAGGCGACGAACCGTGCGCCGGGGCGCAGGGCGCCCGTCCACAGCCACTCCGCGACCTCCTCGTACGAGTGACGGGCCGCCAGCTCCACCGCGTCGACCCCCCGGAAGAAGTACCGGTCCGCGTCGATGAGCGTGATCCTGGTGCGCACGGACAGCTCGTCGGGGCTCGAACTAGGAGCGCCGTCCCGCCTGTTGCGACGGGCGAGAGCCTCCACCTCGGCGGCGTCGAAGGTGCTGCCGCGTCTGCCCTGGCCGCGTCGGCTGGTCAGCTGCCCCCGGCTCACGTAGGCGTACACCGTCTCGGGCTTCACGCCGAGCAGCTCGGCGGTCTCCTGAGTGCTCAGTCGGCGGGTGGCCTGGGCCGGTGCGGGTTCTTGATCCCTCATGCGCGTCACCGTATCCGCATCGTGTCGTATTGATTGAATCAATATTGACAGGGATCCAGTCAAGCATGGACAGTCGAATCAAGTTCAGGGAGGAAACATGCCGAACAACGGGACCTCGGCCGCCGCCGCAGCCACCGCTGCCGCCACCACGGCCACCCCTGTCGTCGACGTACCGCGCGGACTGGCGGGCGTCGTCGTCACCGACACCGCACTCGGTGACGTCAGGGGGCAAGAGGGCTTCTACCACTACCGCCAGTACTCGGCCGTCGAACTCGCGCGGACCCGCAGCTTCGAGGACGTCTGGCACCTGATGGTCCACGGCGAACTGCCGGACGCGGCACGGGCGGCGGCCTTCGCGCGCGAGACCGCGGGAATGCGCGTCCTGCCCGATGATGTGCGGGCCGCGCTTCCCGCCATCGCCCGCGCGGGCGCGGTCTCCGGGCCGCTGGCCGGACTGCGGACGGCCCTCTCGCTCTTCGGTGCCTCGCAAGGCTTCCGGCCCGTGTACGACATCGATGCCGGCCGGCGCCGGGCGGACACGCTCGTCGCGGCGGCGGTCGTTCCCACGATCCTCACCGCCCTGCACCGGCTCGGCGAAGGTCTTGATCCGGTGGAGCCGAGGGCGGACCTGCCGTACGCGGCCAACTATCTGTACATGTTGACGGGGGTGGAGCCGAACCCCGCCCACGCGAGGGCCGCCGAGCAGTACCTCATCTCAACCATTGATCATGGATTCAACGCGTCCACCTTCACGGCGCGCGTGATCACGTCCACCGGAGCCGACGTGGTCGCCTGTCTCGTCGGTGCGGTCGGCGCCCTCTCGGGTCCCTTGCACGGCGGAGCGCCCAGCCGCGCGCTCGACACCCTGGACGCGATCGGAACTCCGGACCGCATCGATCCCTGGATCCGTGAGCGGGTCCTGGCCGGCGGCCGGATCATGGGGTTCGGGCACCCTGTGTACCGCACGGAGGACCCGCGCTCGCGGATGCTGCGCGGTATCGCCGAGGGGTTCGGCGGCCCGCTGGTGAAGTTCGCCGTCGAGGTCGAGCGCCAGGTCGAGGCCATCCTGGCGGAGCTGAAGCCCGGCCGTGAGCTGCACACGAACGTGGAGTTCTACGCGGGCGTGGTCATGGAGCTGTGCGGACTGCCCCGCACGATGTTCACGCCGACGTTCGCCGCGGCACGCGTGGTCGGCTGGAGCGCCAACATCCTGGAGCAGGCCGAGGACTCGAAGATCATCCGCCCGGCGGCGCGGTACGTGGGGGCGGAGCCGCCGGTGGCGGTGCCCACTCTGCACTGAGATGCCATGACGGCCACCGACGGCGCGAGCATCGTCGGCGGCCGTCATGGGGGCGGTTCTCACGAAGGCCGAAGACCGCGGAGAAAGACGGGAAGGCGGAGGAACGAGAGGGCTAGCGGAACGAGAGGACTCGCGGAACGAGAGGGCTCGTCAGGCGTCAGGAATGTCGCTCTTGGCGCGCAGCAGAGTTTCCCGGTTCACGATGACGATGCGCTCGTGGTCGGCGACCCCCGCGTCCGCCGGAAGTTCCTTCTTGAGCTCGGCGGTGGCCTCCGTGCCGATCACGGCGAAGTTCCCGTCGCTGAGTTCGAAAACATCGGGGCAAGTGGCGCCGGAGGCACTTCCGCGAGCGCTCGGGGGCACCCCGATGCGACGTACGATTTTCAAGGGGACCGGTTCCTTCTGGGAAGAGCGATGTTACGGCGCAAGCGTAGTGTGCCGAACGTTGCTGGAGGGTGCCGATACCTGTTCGTGCAGGGGGAGTTGACCGAAAACTTCACTGAGACGGGTGAGTGGCGGGAAGGGCGGCAGGGCCGGTCGGTGCAGGAGGGGCACCCGACTCAGAGGGACGGTGGTTCGCCCACCACCCACCACTCGTCCGTGTCCGACTCGTCCCGCTCCTGAAGGAGCGTTTCAGCGATGTGCCCGACCTCCGCTTCCGTGGAGTTGGGGTCGAGTGAGGCCCTGTGGGGGCGGGTGGCTTCCCAGTACTCCCTGATGTACGCGCTCTGGAAAAGCTCGCGCAGATGTCCCCGGAGCTGACGCCGGTCCAGGACGCCCGCCTCGTACAGGTGGAAGGCGTTGACGTACCAGAGATTGGCGTAGAGGTACTGCCGTCGTCGCTCCGGCGAGAGGTTCTGTCCGTAGCCGTCGATCACGACGGCCAGGGAGGGGTCGTCGATGGCCTTGCTCAGGAGCTCCCAGTGCATGCGCTGCTGATGGGCGCGGGCCAGCCGCCACTCCGGCACCGTCCTCGCGCGGCCGGGACCGTACTGCTGCCACAGATGTGCCGTGGCGGTGCCCGCGAGCGCACCCGTGATCATTGCGGCGACCAATGGTCGCCACATCCTCAAGGTCTGTGTGGCCATGTCAACCCCCGATTCAGGCGACCGCCCGCCGGACGCGGGTCGACGGGCTTGCGGACCGGCGAGCAAGGCGATGGGCGGCGCGCTTGCCGTCTCCCAAGGGTGCCGAGCGGCTCTGATCGGCCGGGAGGCGGAGAGGAGGCGCACGGAAGCATGCTCGGGTCGAAAACCGACGCCATATCGAACGCCTGCCCAGTGCGGGCGCCGGCAATCGTGCACTTCGCTGCCTATGACCACATGCCGCCATGCCTCAAGCTCACATGTCGCCACGCCTTAAGCCCACATGTCGCCACGCCTTAAGCCCACATGTCGTCACGCCTGAGGTCACATGCCGCCACGCCTAAGGTGGGGGCACAGTATTCGTACGAGGGTTGGAGAGAGCGCGTTGAGCAAGGCGAGCAACCCGGGCGGTGTGAGCCGGCAGATCCCCGTCGTCGTCCTCGCGGGGTTCCTCGGATCGGGCAAGACCACCCTGCTCAATCACCTGCTGCACCACAGCGCCGGCTCGCGGATCGGCGCGATCGTCAATGACTTCGGGGCGATCGAGATCGACGCCATGGCCGTGGCGGGACAATTGGGCGACTCGACGGTCTCGCTCGGCAACGGGTGCCTGTGCTGCGCCGTGGACGCCAGTGAACTTGATGTCTACCTGGACAAGTTGACTCGCCCCGTCAATACCGATCATGAGATGGACGTCATCGTCATCGAGGCGAGCGGCATCGCGGAACCGCAGGAACTCGTCCGCATGGTGCTCGCCAGTGAGAACCCGCGCATCGTGTACGGCGGGCTGATCGAGGTCGTGGACGCGGCCGAGTTCGACGCGACCCGGGAGAAGCACCCCGAGGTGGAGCGGCATCTGGGGATCGCGGACCTCGTCGTCGTCAACAAGGCCGACCGGGTCGCTGACGCGGAGCGGGAGCGCGTCCTGACCGCTGTGCGCGGGGCGGCAGGGCCCGCCGCCGTCGTCCGCGCCTCGTACGGACGCATCGACCCGGAGCTGCTCTTCGACTGCCGTCCCGCCACGGAACGCATCGGACAGCTCTCCTTCGACGATCTGCACCGCCACGACGAAAGCCATCACGACGAAAGCCACGACGAAAGCCATAGCGAGAGCCACACCGAGGCCCACGACGAGCGCCATGACGGCAGCCATGACGACAGTCACAACGAGATCCGCAGCGGCGGCGAGCCGCACGCCGCGCACCTGCACTCCGCCTACGACAGCCTCGCCTTCACCTCCGACGTGCCCATGGACCCGCGCCGGCTGATGGACTTCCTCGATGGACGCCCCGAGGGGCTCTATCGCATCAAGGGCTACGTCGACTTCGGCGCGGCCGATCCGGCCAACCGGTACGCCGTGCATGCCGTCGGGCGGTTCCTGCGGTTCTACCCGGAGCCCTGGCCCGTCGGCGACGAACTCGACGCCGAGCCGCATCTCACCCAGCTCGTCCTCATCGGAGCCGGGATCGACACGGTGACGCTCCGCAAACAGCTCGACACCGCCAAGGACACGGACAACGCCCCGCACACCATCGACGAGCACGGCATGTGGGGCGTCCTCCGCTACGTACAGGACAAGGGCGAGGACCCCGGTGACGGCCCGCGCGAGGCCGACGCCGTAGAGCCCGAGATGTAATGCCCCGTGAGGCCAGCTTGTAGCGGGTCAGCGCCCGGTGCACGGTGGACGGGTTCAGTTTCAGCAGGTAGGCGATGCGGGCCGGTCCCCAGCGAGGCGGGAAGCGGACCGCGATGATGCGCCGCTCGGTGCGGTTCGGGGTCCGGCCCGGGCTGTGATGCGGTGGCGACGAGGTGTCGCTCATGGCTGCCGCGCCGAGCGTGCGGTAGTGGTCCGCCCACCGCCGGGCCGTGGTCGGCGAGATCTGGAAACGCTCGGCGGCCCTGCGCAGCGGCCAGCCGTCCTCGACCGCGCAGCGGGCCAGACGCAGACGGCCGGTCTCGGTCAGGGGCGCATTGCGGTGGGCATGAGGGCCTTTCTGTCGGTGTAGACGTCGCAATCCACACCGAACCGGAAGGCCCTCACCTGTCCAAGCACCTGTCCAAGCACCTGTCCAAGCACCTGTCCAAGCACCTGCTCAAGCACCTGTTCAAGATCCCTCAACCGCGACCTGGCTCACCCGGCCACACCCCCCAGACAGAACTCCTAGACCGGCCCGGCCACTGCCGCGACCGTCTTCGGCAGCGAGATTCCCGATCCGTCGCGGCGCGGGTCCATCTCGGTCAGCTCGGCCGGCAGCCCATTCTTCTGCGCCGCGCGCGCGGGGGCCGGGCCCGCCCAGGCGAGGCTCAGGCAGTCCTCGCCCTTCAGGAACCGCTGGCATCGCACGCCACCGGTCGCGCGGCCCTTGCGCGGGTACTGGTCGAACGGGGTGAGTTTGGCCGTCGTCTGGACCGAGTCGTCGAGCGTGCCGCGCGAGCCCGCCACCGTGAAGACGACGGCGTCGGCCGCCGGGTCGACCGCGGTGAACGAGATGACCTTCGCTCCGGTCGCCAGCTTGATGCCGGCCATGCCGCCCGCGGGACGGCCCTGCGGGCGCACCATGGAGGCCTGGTAGCGCAGCAGCTGCGCGTCGTCCGTGACGAATACCAGGTCTTCCTCGCCGGTCCGCAGCTCCACCGCGCCGACGATCCGGTCACCGTCCTTGAGGGTGATGACCTCCAGCTCGTCCTTGTTGCTCGGATAGTCCGGCGTCACGCGCTTCACGACGCCTTGCTCGGTGCCGATCGCGATGCCCGGCGACGACTCGTCGAGGGTCGTCAGACAGACGACCTTCTCGTCCGCGCCGAGCGTGGAGAGGAACTCGGAGAGCGGGGCGCCGCCGGAGAGGTTCGGCGCGGAGGCTGTGTCCGGGAGCTGCGGCAGATCGATGACGTTCAGGCGCAGCAGCCGGCCCGAGGAGGTGACCGCGCCGATCTCGCCGCGGGCCGTCGCCGGTACCGCGGAGACGATCACGTCGTGCTTGGTGCGCTTCGCGTCCTCGTCGGCGGCGAACGGCTCGCCGTTGGCCGTACGGGCAAGCAGGCCGGTCGAGGAGAGCAGTACGCGGCACGGGTCGTCGGCCACCTGGAGCGGCACCGCGGCCACGGCCGGGCCCGACGACTCGAGCAGCACGGTGCGCCGGTCGGTGCCGAACTTCTTGGCCACCGCCGCCAGTTCCGTCGAGACGAGCTTGCGCAGCTCCGCGTCGGAGTCGAGGATCCCGGTCAGCTCGTCGATCTCGCCGTTGAGCTTGTCGCGCTCGGACTCCAGCTCGATGCGGTCGAACTTGGTGAGGCGGCGCAGCGGCGTGTCCAGGATGTACTGCGTCTGGATCTCGCTCAGCGAGAAGCGTCCGATGAGCCGCTCCTTGGCCTGCGCACTGTTGTCGCTGGAGCGGATGAGGCGGATGACCTCGTCGATGTCGAGCAGCGCGACGAGGAGGCCCTCGACCAGGTGGAGCCGGTCCCGCTTCTTGGTGCGGCGGAACTCGCTGCGGCGGCGCACGACCTCGAAACGGTGGTCCAGGTAGACCTCGAGCAGCTCCTTGAGGCCGAGCGTGAGCGGCTGACCGTCCACGAGGGCCACATTGTTGATGCCGAAGGACTCCTCCATCGGCGTCAGCTTGTAGAGCTGCTCGAGGACGGCCTCCGGGACGAAGCCGTTCTTGATCTCGATGACCAGGCGCAGGCCGTGCTCGCGGTCGGTGAGGTCCTTGACGTCGGCGATGCCCTGGAGCTTCTTGTTGCCGACAAGCTCCTTGATCTTGGCGACAACCTTCTCGGGGCCGACCGCGAAGGGCAGTTCGGTGACGACGAGGCCCTTGCGGCGCGCCGACACCGTGTCCACGGCGACCGTCGCCCGGATCTTGAAGGTGCCGCGCCCCGACTCGTACGCGTCCTTGATGCCGGACAGGCCGACGATCCGGCCGCCGGTGGGCAGGTCGGGCCCCGGCACGTACTTCATGAGTGTCTCGAGATCGGCGCCCGGGTGCTTGATCAAGTGCCGGGCGGCGGCGATCACTTCGCCCAGGTTGTGCGGCGCCATGTTGGTCGCCATGCCGACCGCGATGCCCGACGCCCCGTTCACCAACAGGTTCGGGTACGCCGCCGGGAGGACCAGGGGCTCCTGCTCCTGTCCATCGTAGTTCGGAGCGAAGTCGACCGTGTTCTCCGCAATCGACTCCGTCATCAGGTCGGCCGCCGGGTCCATGCGGCACTCGGTGTACCGCATCGCGGCCGGACGGTCGTCATTGCCCAGGGAGCCGAAGTTCCCGTGCCCGTCTACCAGGGGGACGCGCATGGAGAACGGCTGGGCGAGACGGACCAGGGCATCGTAGATCGACGCGTCGCCATGGGGGTGCAACTTACCCATGACCTCGCCGACGACGCGGGCGCACTTCACATAGCCGCGCTCGGGGCGCAGGCCCATCTCGTTCATCTGGTAGACGATCCGACGGTGGACGGGCTTCATCCCGTCGCGGGCGTCGGGCAGGGCGCGCGAGTAGATGACCGAGTACGCGTACTCCAGGTAGGAGCCCTGCATTTCGTCGACCACGTCGATGTCGAGGATCCTCTCCTCGAAATCGTCGGGCGGCGGGGTCTTCGTGCTGCGGCGGGCCATCGCTGCTGCGGCTCCTTCACCAACATCTACGGGAACATCTTTGGGAACTGTCGCGGACCATTGTGGACCGCCCCACTGACAACGCTGATCGCGACCCGTCCGAACGGGGCCGTCGACGGTCCGCGCGGAAGCCGCCGCGCTCGCTTACGGCGTACCCGGAGCGGGAACTTCGCCAGGTGGCCGCAGGCTTGCATACAGTGGCAGGACTGGCAGCGGTTTCGCCTTCACACAGTGGTCCGCGTCCTCAGTGCTTCCCGGTGTCACCAGTGCCACCAGTGGTACCAGCGGTATCAGTTTCTCAGCATTTTTCGATGTTCACGGTTCCCCCGCGATCGAAGGGACGTACATGCCCATGGGTCACACGGCCACCGCCGAGGCCGGCTCCGGCGGCCTGACAGCGACCGAGCACCGGCTGGCCAACGGCCTGCGTGTCGTGCTCTCCGAGGATCACCTGACCCCGGTCGCGGCGGTCTGCCTCTGGTACGACGTCGGCTCGCGCCACGAGGTCAAGGGGCGTACGGGCCTCGCTCACCTGTTTGAGCACCTGATGTTCCAGGGCTCCAAGCAGGTGCACGGCAACGGCCACTTCGAACTCGTCCAGGGTGCGGGCGGTTCGCTCAACGGCACGACGAGTTTCGAGCGCACGAACTACTTCGAGACCATGCCCGCCCACCAGCTGGAGCTCGCGCTGTGGCTGGAGGCCGACCGCATGGGCTCGCTCCTCACGGCCCTGGACGAGGAGTCGATGGAGAACCAGCGCGACGTCGTCAAGAACGAGCGGCGCCAGCGCTACGACAACGTGCCCTACGGCACCGCGTTCGAGAAGCTGACGTCCCTCATGTACCCGGAGGGCCACCCGTACCACCACACGCCCATCGGCTCCATGGCCGACCTGGACGCGGCCACCCTGGAGGACGCGCGGGCCTTCTTCCGCACCTACTACGCGCCCAACAACGCCGTGCTCTCCATCGTGGGCGACATCGACCCCGAGCAGACGCTCGCCTGGGTCGAGAAGTACTTCGGCTCGATCGCGGGACACGACGGCAAGCCCGCCCCGCGCGACGGCGCGCTGCCCGACGTGCTCGGCGAGCAGCGCCGCCAGGTCATCGAGGAGGAGGTCCCGGCGCGCGCCCTCATGGCGGCCTACCGGCTGCCCGAGGACGGCACGCGCGCGTGCGACGCCGCCGACCTCGCCCTGACCGTCCTCGGCGGCGGCGAGTCGTCCCGGCTCTTCAACCGCCTGGTGCGCCGCGACCGCACCGCCGTGGCCGCCGGGTTCGGCCTCCTCCGCCTGGCGGGGGCGCCCTCCATGGGCTGGCTGGACGTGAAGACCTCCGGAGACGTCGAGGTGCCGGTCATCGAGGCCGCCGTCGACGAGGAGCTCGCCCGGTTCGCCGAGGAGGGCCCCACGCCCGAGGAGATGGAGCGCGCCCAGGCGCAGCTGGAGCGAGAGTGGCTGGACCGGCTCGGCACCGTGGCGGGCCGCGCGGACGAACTGTGCCGCTTCGCCGTCCTGTTCGGCGACCCGCAGCTCGCCCTCACCGCCGTCGGCCGCGTCCTGTCCGTGACGGCCGAGGAGGTCCAGGAGGTCGCCAAGGCGCGTCTGCGCCCCGACAACCGTTCGGTCCTCGTGTACGAGCCGACGGCCCCCGCCGACACCGATGACGAGAGCGTCCCGAGCGACGAGGAGGCGGGCGCGTGACCGAGCAGCTCGCGACCATGGACTTCCACCCTCAGCCCCAGGCGGGCACCGCCAAGCCCTGGGCGTTCCCCGCCCCCGAGCGCGGCGAGCTGGCAAACGGCCTGACCGTGCTGCGCTGCCACCGTCCGGGGCAGCAGCTCGTCGCCGTCGAGATCAACCTCGACGCGCCGCTCGACGCCGAGCCCGCGGGCCTCGACGGCGTCGCCACGATCATGGCGCGCGCCTTCACCGAGGGCACCGACAAGCACTCCGCCGAGGAGTTCGCCGCCGAACTGGAGCGCTGCGGCGCCACGTTGGACGCCCACGCCGACCACCCCGGCGTCCGGGTCTCCCTCGAAGTGCCCGTCTCCCGCCTCCCCAGGGGCCTCGCGCTGCTCGCCGACGCCCTGCGCGCGCCCGCCTTCGCGGACAGCGAGATCGAGCGCCTGGTGCGCAACCGCCTGGACGAGATCCCGCACGAGAGCGCCAACCCGGCCCGGCGCGCCGCCAAGGAGCTCTCCAAGCAGCTCTTCCCGGCCGACGCGCGCGTGTCGCGCCCGCGCCAGGGCACCGAGAAGACCGTCGCCGCCATCGACGCGGCCGCCGTACGCGCCTTCTACGAGAAGCACGTACGCCCCGCCACTGGCACGGTCGTCGTCGTGGGCGACCTGGCGGGCACCGACCTCGACGCCCTGCTCGAGGACACGCTCGGCGCCTGGACCGGGAACACCACGGAGCCCCGCCCGGTCCCGGCGGTCACCGCCGACGACACCGGCCGCGTCATCATCGTGGACCGTCCGGGCGCGGTGCAGACGCAGCTGCTCATCGGCCGGATCGGGGCCGACCGGCACGATCGCGTGTGGGCCGCGCAGATCCTCGGCACGTACTGCCTGGGCGGCACGCTCACCTCGCGCCTGGACCGCGTCCTGCGCGAGGAGAAGGGCTACACCTACGGTGTGCGGGCCTTCTCCCAGGTGCTGCTCTCCGCGCCGGACGGGACGGGTGCCGCGATGCTCGCCATCAGCGGCTCCGTGGACACCCCGAACACCGGACCCGCGCTCGACGACCTGTGGAAGGTGCTGCGCACCCTGGCCGCCGAGGGTCTCACGGACGCCGAACGGGACACGGCCGTGCAGAACCTGGTAGGGGTGGCGCCGCTCAAGTACGAGACGGCCGCGGCCGTCGCGAGCACCCTCGCCGACCAGGACGAGCAGCACCTGACGGACGACTTCCAGGCGCAGCTGTACCGCCGGCTCGCCGAGACGGGCACCGTGGAGGCCACCGCCGCCGTCGTGAACGCCTTCCCGGCGGACCGCCTGGTGACGGTCCTCGTGGGTGACGCCGCGCAGATCGCGGAGCCCGTCAGGGCTCTCGGCATCGGTGAGGTGACCGTCGTCGCGGGCTGACCCCCGCCCCGTACGCCCCGGTTCGTCCCACGGAGCCCTGGCGGCCACCACGGCCGCCGGGGCTCTCTTGGTGTGAGTCGGCACGGATTGGCGTGGGTCGGCACGAGTTCCCGTATATGCCCGTTTTGGTACGGAGGTTGCCCGTCTGGCCTGTGGTGTGCGCTACAAAAGCCGGGATCCGTTTGTCGAACAAATGTGGTGCCCCTTAGCGTCAGTGCGGCTGTCCGCCAGACATGCGTCGCGCCCGCGACACCGGACAGTCATCGCCGAGTCCCCCACGGCGCGAGCCAGGGGAGCCGGGGACCCACCGCAGTCCCTGGGGTGAATCGGGCGCTCTTCCGGCCGTGAGGCAGGGGAGAGGGCCCGTAGGAGACCTTCCTGCTCCGAACCCGTCAGCTAACCCGGTAGGCGAGAGGGAAGGAAAGGATCAGCCACCGCATGGCGTTCACCCGTGCCACCGGGAAGCACCGTCGTCCGAGCCGCATCACGCGCACCACCGCGCAGGTCGCGGGCGTCGCCGCGCTCACCACGACCGGTGTCGTCGGCGGCCTCGCCGCCCCCGCGCTCGCCGCCCCCGCGGCCCCCGAGCAGAACGGCCTGACCCAGGCGATCGCCATCGGCGACTCCCTGGCCGCCCAGATCGACGCGCAGGCCACCGCCCAGCAGAAGGCCGCCGACGCGGCCGCCGCCAAGGCGAAGGCCGAGGCCGAGGCCAGGAAGAAGGCGGAGGAGGCCAAGCGCGAGGCCGAGGCGAAGGCCGCCAAGGAGCGCGAGGCCAAGGAGCGCGCCGCCCGCGAGGCCGAGCGCAAGCGCCTGCTCAACAGCTTCGTCGCGCCGATCTCCGGCTCGTACGTCTCCACGGGCTACCAGGCGAGCAGCGGCCTGTGGTCCTCCGGCAGTCACACCGGCATCGACTTCCACGCGGCGAGCGGCACGTCCGTGCACGCCGTCGGCGCGGGCACCGTCGTCGAGGCCGGCTGGGGCGGCGCGTACGGCAACAACATCGTGATCAAGATGAACGACGGTACGTACACCCAGTACGGTCATCTGTCCTCCATCGGCGTCTCCGTCGGCCAGGCGGTCACCCCCGGCCAGCAGATAGCCCTCTCCGGCGCCACCGGCAACGTCACGGGCCCGCACCTGCACTTCGAGGCCCGTACGAGCCCGGAGTACGGCTCCGACATGGACCCCCTGGCGTACCTGCGTTCGCACGGCGTCAACGTCTGACGTACGCGGCAACCGCCCCGCAAGGCCCGCAAGCCCTGAAAGCCCCGGCTCACCGAGCCGGGGCTTTCGCGTGCGACCGGGCCGCCCGCCGACTTCCCGGCCGTCCGGTCCTTGCCGTCTGGCCAAAAGTTATCCCTGAATTCCGGTCCGGCGTCGGAAATTCGGGAACCGTGGAATAGAGTCGGAGCGAAGTTGCTGTGAGCGCGCCCGCAAGGGCGTCGGTCAACCGCTTTGTGCGGGGATCAATAGCGGAGGTCGAAGCATGCGGATTCCCGCGCACTCGGTATGCACCGCGATTCGCGACGACATCGTCACGGGCGTCCACCCGCGCGGCAGCAGGCTCACCGAGGAGCTGCTCGCGCGCCGCTACGGGGTCTCGCGCGTGCCCGTGCGCGAGGCGCTGCGCACCCTGGAGGCCGAGGGGTTCGTCGTCACGCGCAGGCACGCGGGCGCGTGCGTGGCCGAACCCACCGGACAGGAGGCCGCCGACCTCCTGGAGGTCCGGCTGCTGATCGAACCGCTGGGCGCCGCACGGGCCGCGCAGCGCCGCACCGAGGCCCATCTGAAAGTCCTGCGCGGCCTGGTCAGGCTGGGTCAGGAGCGCTCCAGGGCGGACCGGGACGAGGATCTGCGCTCCCTGGACGGCTGGTTCCACGAGACGCTCGCGCAGGCCTCCGGCAGCCCCGGCCTGATCGCCCTGCTCGCTCAGCTCCGGCACAAGATCGCGTGGATGTACGCCGTGGAGAGCCCGGACCGGCCGGCCGAGTGCTGGGCCGAGCACGGCGCCATCGTCGACGCCGTGGCGCGCGGTGACGCCGAGCGCGCCCGCACGCTGACCGCCCGCCATGCCGAACGCACCGCGCCGGCCCACAAACTGCGGGTCCCGCGCGCGGGCGGCCCGGTGAGGACTTCGCAACATGCCGTAAACACGGCGAGGCTCCGGAATTAACAGAAAGCCCGTATACAAAGTGGTGGAGAATTCTTCGCTTATCGCGGGACCGAATTGGGCCGAAGTTCGAAAACGACGAAGCCGCGCGTCCCGAAAGGAATCGCGCGGCTGCGCCGTGAAAAACAGATCAGACGGTCTCGGGCAGCTCGTCGAGGCCCTCGGCGACCAGCTTCGCCAGCCGGTCGAGCGCGGCGTCCGCGCCCTCGGCGTCGGAGGCGAGGACGATCTCCTCGCCGCCCTGGGCGCCCAGGCCGAGCACGGCGAGCATGGACGCGGCGTTGACGGGGTTGCCGTCGGCCTTGGCGATCGTCACAGGGACGCCGGCCGCGGTGGCCGAGCGGACGAAGATGGAGGCGGGGCGGGCGTGGAGGCCCTCGGCCCAGCCGACGTTGACGCGGCGCTCAGCCATGTGATGCTGCCCTTCAGATGTTCCAAGGTTGTCTAGACCATTCTCACACACCGGGGAGCGTCGATCGACGTGGACCCGGGCCCCGTCGCTCGCCGCCTCTCGGCCATCCATAGCCTGCCTCCCACGCGCGCGGGACGCGACCCGTACGGCTTGTCGGTGCCCCGCTCTACTCTTGCGGCATGGAGACCGGCATGGAGACCCCGTCGGACGGGCACGCCTACCCCGCCCACTGGGAGGCGGACGTGGTGCTGCGCGACGGCGGCACCGCCCGCGTCAGGCCCATCACCCCGGCCGACGCGGAGCGCCTGACCAGCTTCTACGAGCAGGTCTCGGACGAGTCGAAGTACTACCGCTTCTTCGCGCCCTACCCGCGCCTGTCGGCCAAGGACGTCCACCGTTTCACCCATCACGACTACGTGGACCGCGTGGGGCTCGCCGCCACGGTGGGCGGCGAGTTCATCGCCACCGTCCGCTACGACCGGATCGACGCCACGGGCCGCCCCGCCTCCGCCCCCGCCGACGAGGCCGAGGTCGCCTTCCTCGTCCAGGACGCCCACCAGGGCAGAGGGGTGGCGAGCGCCCTTCTGGAGCACATCGCGGCCGTCGCGCGCGAGCGCGGCATCCGCCGGTTCGCCGCCGAGGTGCTGCCCGCCAACACCAAGATGATCAAGGTGTTCCGGGACGCCGGATACGTCCAGAAGCGCAGCTTCGAGGACGGCGTGGTCCGCCTCGAGTTCGGCCTGGAACCCACCGAGGCGTCCCTCGCGGTGCAACGCGCGCGTGAGCAGCGCGCCGAGGCCCGCTCCGTGCAGCGCCTCCTCGCCCCCGGCTCCGTCGCCGTGATCGGCGTCGGACGCGCACCGGGCGGAGTCGGCCGCGGCGTGCTCGACAACCTCAGGGACGCCGGATACACCGGCCGCCTCCACGCGGTGAACAAGGCGTTCCCTGAGGGCCTCACCGAGATCGACGGCATCCCCGCCCACCGCCGCGTGCGCGACATCGACCCCGCCGACCGCGTCGACCTGGCCGTCGTCGCCGTCCCCGCTCCGTACGTGCCCGAGGTCGTCGCCGAGTGCGGCGAACGCGGCGTACAAGGGCTGATCGTCGTCTCCGCCGGCTACGCGGAAAGCGGCGCCGAGGGCCGCGAACGCCAGCGGGAACTGGTCCGGCAGGCCCGCACCTACGGCATGCGCCTCATCGGGCCGAACGCGTTCGGGGTCGTCAACACCTCACCCGACGTCCGGCTCAACGCCTCCCTCGCCCCCGAGATGCCACGGCCGGGGCGCATCGGCCTGTTCGCCCAGTCCGGAGCCATCGGCATCGCCCTCCTCGCACGCCTGCACCGCAGGGGCGGCGGCGTCACCGGCGCCACCGGCATCTCCACGTTCGTCTCGGCGGGCAACCGCGCCGACGTCTCCGGCAACGACGTCCTGCAGTACTGGTACGACGACCCGGACACCGACGTCGCCCTCATGTACCTCGAATCCATCGGCAACCCGCGCAAGTTCACCCGCCTCGCGCGCCGCACCGCCGAGGCCAAGCCGCTCGTCGTCGTGCAGGGCGCCCGGCACAGCGGCATCGCCCCCACCGGGCACACCGTCCGGGCCACCCGCCTCCCGTACGCGACGGTCTCCGCGCTGCTGCGCCAGGCGGGTGTCATCCGCGTGGACACGATCACCGAACTCGTCGACACCGGCCTCCTCCTGGCCCGCCAGCCGCTCCCCGCGGGGCCGCGCGTCGCCATCCTCGGCAACTCCGAGTCGCTCGGCCTGCTCACCTACGACGTGTGCCTCTCCGAAGGACTGCGCCCCAAGCCGCCCCGCGACCTGACCACGGCGGCGACCCCGGCGGACTTCCGCGCCGCGCTCGACGAGGCGCTGGCCGACGACAAGACCGACGCCGTCGTCGTCACCGCGATGCCCGCGGTGGGGGAGGACCCGGCCGGGGACGCGGAGCTCGCGGCCGCCCTCAGCGCCGCCGCCGCGGTGGCCCCCGCCAAGCCCGTCCTCGTCGTCCACGTCGAACTGGGCGGCCTCGCCGAGGCGCTCTCCGCCGCGGCCAGCACCGGGCCCAACGCGCCCGACACGCGCGCGTCCCTGCCCATGCCCGCACCCGAGAGGGCACCCGAGGGCGCGCCGCGCCTCATCCCCGCGTACCCCGCGGCCGAGCGCGCCGTCCGCGCCCTGGCCGAGGTCGTGCGGTACGCCCAGTGGAGGCGCGACGCGGCCGAGCCCGGCAAGGTGCCCGAGTACGAGGACGTCGACGTGGCCGGGGCCGCCGCCCTCATCGACGAACTGCTCGCCAAGGAGGGCGACCCGCGCGGCCTCGAACTCACCGCCGAGCAGGCCCGCGACCTCCTCGCGCGCTACGGCATCGCCATTCGGCAGACCCTGCCCGCGCCCGACGCCACCGGCGCCGCCGAAGCCGCGCGCGCCCTCGGCTACCCCGTCGCCCTCAAGACGACCGCCCCGCACCTGCGCCACCGCGCGGACCTCGGCGGCGTACGCCTGGACCTCGCCGACGAGACGGACCTGCGGCGCGCGTACGAGGAGCTGACCGAGCACCTTGGCACCCCGGCCGAGCTGCGGCCCGTCGTGCAGTCCATGGCCCCGCGCGGCGTCGACACCGTCGTACGGGCCGTCATCGACCAGGCCGCGGGCGCGGTGCTCTCCTTCGGCCTGGCCGGCGCCCCGTCCGAACTGCTCGGCGACACCGTGCACCGCCTGGTCCCGGTGACCGACCGGGACGCGCAGTCGATGATCCGCTCCATCAAGACGGCACCGATGCTGTTCGGCTGGCGCGGCGCCGCCCCCGTCGACACCCCCGCCCTGGAGGAGCTGCTCCAGCGGGTCTCGCGCCTCGTCGACGACCACCCCGAGGTGGTCGGTGTCACGCTCGAACCCGTGGTCGTCGCCCAGCACGGCCTGACGGTGCTCGGCGCCACGGTCCGTCTCGCCCCGCCCCCCGCCCGCGACGACCTCGGCCCGCGCACCCTGCCCGTCGCCTACTGACCGCAGGCCTCCCGGCGGTTATCCACAGGCGCACCGGCAGCCTTCGTCCGGCCTTAGGATGGACCCCATGGCCAAGACCAGTACGACGACCCAAGGGCTGCGAGCGGCGATCGAGCGCAGCGGCTACTACCCGGCCCTCGTGGCCGAGGCGGTGGAGGCCGCGGTCGGCGGCGAGCCGATCTCGTCGTACCTCGTGCACCAGGAGACCACGTTCGACGCGAACGAGGTCCGCAGGCATGTCACCGTCCTGGTCCTGACCGGCACCCGCTTCATCGTCAGCCACACCGACGAGCAGGCCGCCGACACCACGTCCCCGACGCCGTACGCGACCACGTCCACGGAGTCCGTGAAGCTCGACCGGATCTCCTCGGTCGTCCTCAGCCGTGTCGTCGCCAATCCGGAGAAGTACGTACCGGGCACGCTCCCGCGCGAGGTCGTGCTCACCATCGGCTGGGGCGCCGTCTCCCGTATCGACCTGGAGCCCGCCGCCTGCGGCGACCCCAACTGCGAAGCGGACCACGGCTACACGGGCAGCTCCACCGCCGACGACCTGAGCCTGCGCGTCAGCGAGGCGGGCGACGGACCCGAGACCGTGCGCCAGGCCCTCGCCTTCGCGCAGGCGCTCTCCGAGGCCACCGTGGACGCGGGACGCCGATGACCCAGGCCGCCTGGGACGACGTAGAGCCGCTGCCCGTCCACACCGCTCCCGTCCCGGCGTACGGCACCGGATCGCTCGCCGACCTGCTGCCCACCCTCGGCTCCCACCTGGGCGTCCCCGGCTGCGAGGCCGTGATCCCCGAACTCACCCCGGCCGACCGTGCCTGCGTCTTCCTGATCGACGGCCTCGGCTGGGAGCAACTCAAGGCGCACCCGGGCGAGGCCCCGTTCCTCAGCTCCCTCATCGCGTCCTCGCGCGGCGGCACCGGCGCCCCGATCACCGCGGGCTACCCCGCCACCACCGCGACCTCCCTCGCCTCGGTCGGCACGGGCCTGCCGCCCGGCGCCCACGGCCTGCCCGGCTACACGGTGCGCAACCCCGCCACCGGCGAGCTGATGAACCAGCTCCGCTGGACCCCGTGGACGAAGCCGCACGTCTGGCAGCCGTACCCGACGATCTTCCAGCGCGCCCATGATGCCGGTGTCCACACGGCACAGGTCTCCGCGCCCGCCTTCCAGTCGACGCCCCTCACCAAGATCGCGCTCAGTGGCGGCACCTTCCACGGCCGCCTCTCCGGCGAGGACCGGATGGACCTGGCCGCGGCCCAGCTCGCCGTGGGGGACCGGTCTCTGGTCTACACGTACTACAGCGAGGTCGACGGCAAGGGCCACCGCTTCGGCGTCGACTCCGACCCCTGGCGCGGCCAGCTCATGTACGTGGACCGGCTCGCCCAGCGCCTCGCCGAGCAACTCCCGCCGCGCAGCGCCCTGTACGTGACCGCCGACCACGGCATGCTCGACATCCCCTTCGACGAGCAGTCGCGTATCGACTTCGACGAGGACTGGGAGCTGAGCGCGGGCGTCGCCCTGCTGGGCGGCGAGGGGCGCGCGCGCCACGTGTACGCGGTGCCCGGCGCGCAGGGTGACGTGCTCGCCGTCTGGCGCGAGGTACTCGGCGAGCAGTTCTGGGTCGCGAGCCGCGAGGAGGCGATCGCGGCGGGCTGGTTCGGGCCGCAGGTCGACGTACGGGTCCGCGAGCGGCTCGGCGACGTCATCGCCGCCGCCCGCGACGATGTGCTGATCACCGCCTCGCGCACCGAGCCGAAGGAGTCCCTGATGGTCGGCAACCATGGCTCGATGACCCCGGCGGAACAGCTCGTACCGCTCCTCGAAGTACGCCCCTGAAACCCGCTCCCCCTGTCGTCCGTCTCATCTCACGTGAAAGGTGCTCGTACCGCCATGCCCGAGCTGGTGTTCTTCTCCGGAACCATGGACTGCGGAAAGAGCACGCTGGCTCTGCAGATCGAGCACAACCGCTCGGCCCGCGGACTCCAGGGCATGATCTTCACCCGTGACGACCGGGCCGGCGAGGGCAAGCTCTCCTCCCGCCTCGGCCTGGTCACCGACGCCGTCGAGGTCGCCGACGACCTGGACGTGTACGCGTACGTCGTGGACCGCCTCTCGCAGGGCGGCAAGGTGGACTACGTGATCGCGGACGAGGCGCAGTTCCTCGCGCCGGGCCAGATCGACCAGCTCGCCCGCGTCGTCGACGACCTCGACCTCGACGTCTTCGCGTTCGGCATCACCACCGACTTCCGCTCCAAGCTGTTCCCCGGCTCGCAGCGCCTGGTCGAACTCGCCGACCGCGTCGAGGTGTTGCAGGTCGAGGCGCTCTGCTGGTGCGGCGCCCGCGCCACGCACAACGCCCGCACCATAAACGGCGAGATGGTCGTCGAGGGCGCCCAGGTCGTCGTCGGCGACGTCAACCACGCCGAGGACGAGATCGGCTACGAGGTGCTGTGCAGGCGCCACCACCGCAAGCGCACGACGAGCGCGACGGCGCGGGCGGCGGCCCTGTCGCCCGACGTGCTCCCCGTGGCCTGAGGCCGCCCGTTCTCCGGCCGGATCAGGACGGCGGCGACGTCACGAGCGCGAACTCCGCCCCCTCCGGGTCCGCCACCCGCGCGACCCTGCCGAGCGACCCGTTCCGTGCGGCCGTCACGGTGTGGCCGCCCAGGTCGGCGACCCGCTCCACCGCCTCGTCCACGTTGCTGACCTCGAAGTACGTCATCCAGTGCGATCCGCGATGGCGCGGCAGGGCATGCCCCACGCCCTGCACCGAGGCCACCGGACGCCCCTCCACGAGCAGCGTCAGACAGTCGAAGTCGGCGGAGACGACGGCCTCCTCGGTGTAGCCGAAGACCGACTGGTAGAACTTCGAGACGCTCGAGGTGTCCCGCGTCACCAGCTCGTTCCACGCCACCGCGCCGGGTACGCCCGTCACCGTCATCCCCAGGTGCTCCGCCGCCTGCCAGATGCCGAACACGGCGCCCGACGGGTCGGAGCCGATGGCCATGCGGCCCGCCTCGCCCGCGTCCAGCGGGCCCACGCCGACGGTGCCGCCGCACTGCCGCACCGACGCGGCGGTCCCGTCCACGTCGTCCGAGGCCAGATAGGGGGTCCAGGCGATCGGCAGGTGCCGGTCGGGCGGCAGTTCGCCGATTCCGGCCACCTCCCTGCCGTCGAGGAGGGCCCGCGCGTACGGGCCGAGCTGCTGGGGGCCCGGCCGGAACTCCCAGCCGAACAGTGCCCCGTAGAACTCCTGGGTCGCGGCCATGTCGTGCACCATCAGACTCACCCAGCAGGGTGTCCCCGGCGCACGCCTGGCTGCTGCCTCGGTCATCGTCACTCTCTCCTCGGAATGGAACCCTCGGAACGGACCCCTCAAGGGCCCGCACCCGGGAACCCACGTATCGTCGCGCCCGTGCTCGATGGTGGCACTCCGTGCCGCGGGGCGCTTCCTGGCCGCGCCGAATCCGCTGGGCTCCGCACAGAGAATGCCCGAAACGTTGTTTCTCAGACGTTTCCGCGCCACGACCCGGCCGTGTCCGACCGAATGACGCTCGGTAGTCGATCGAGCACGCTATCCGAAGGTGGGCGCTCGGGCCAGACCATGAGCAAGGATGACCCCCATGAATGCCATCATCACCGCATCCGACCTCGCGGGCGAGCTGGCGGGCGAACACCCGCCCGTGTTGCTGGACGTCCGCTGGCAGCTCAGTACCGCGAAAGCCACGGGGGAGCCGGCGTTCGACGGCCGCGCGGAGTACGTCGCGGGCCATGTCCCCGGCGCCGTCTTCGTCGACCTCGACACGGAACTCGCCGGTCACGCCGGTGCGGGCGGCGGCAGGCACCCGTTGCCCGACCTTGCCGCCTTCGGCGCGGCGATGCGCGCGGCGGGCGTCTCGGCCGACCGTGACGTCGTGGTGTACGACGGCGGGCAGGGCTGGGCCGCGGCCCGCGCCTGGTGGCTGCTGCGCTGGACGGGCCACCCGTCCGTACGGGTCCTGGACGGCGGCCTCGCCGCCTGGGACGGCCCGCTCAAGGAGGGGGCCCGGACGCCGGGCGAGCCCGGCACCTTCGAACCTGCACCCGGTGCCACCGGCCTCCTCGACGCGGACGGCGCCGCCGCTCTCGCCCGCTCCGGGCTCCTCCTGGACGCCCGCGCCGCCGAGCGCTACCGGGGCGACGTGGAGCCCATCGACCGCGTCGGCGGCCACATCCCGGGCGCCGTCTCGGCGCCGACCACGGAGAACGTCGGGGCGGACGGCCGGTTCCGCCCGGCCGCCGAACTCACCGACCGCTTCAAGGCCCTGGGCGCGACCGGGGGAGCGGGCGAAGTCGGCGTCTACTGCGGCTCGGGCGTGTCCGGCGCCCACGAGGTCCTGGCGCTCGCGGTGGCGGGCATCGACGCACAGCTGTACGTGGGCTCGTGGTCGGAGTGGTCCGCCGACACGTCCCGCCCGGTGGCGACGGGCCCGGACCCGCAGTAGCGGTCACGCGTACGTCGTAGGGCCCGCGCCGATCAGTCCGCGCGGGCCACTCACATACGGCTGCACTCAGCAGTACTCACTCCTGCTTTTTGAGTACTTACTCCTGCTTCTTGCGGCGCGTGCCGAAGACGATCTCGTCCCAGCTCGGCACCGCGGCGCGGCGTCCGGGGCGCACCCCGTCGGCCTCGGCCTGGCGGTCGGTGGTGCCGGTGAGGCGGTCCCGGTGGCCCGCGACGCTGCGCGGCATCAGCACGTCCGCGTACGCGGCTCCGGCCCCGGCCGACGCGGCGGGCGCGGCGGGCTCCTCAAGCTCGACGGCGGCGGGCGGCTCCGGCTCCTCCTGTGGCGGCTCGGGAGCCGTCGTCGGACGCTCGGGCACCACGATGTCGCCGCGGTAGCTGGGGACGGCCTCCAGGAGGCTTGTCAGCGAGTCGCGCTCCGAGGAGGAGGCGATCGCCGGCAGGTTCTCCTCGGCGGGCGGCTCCGGCGGCGCGGGACGCTCCAACTGCCGGTCGAGAGCGCGGTCCAGGGGGCGGTCCCTGGGCAGTCGCGCGATCCGCGGCACGAAGGGGAACGTGGGTTCGGGCGCGCCGATGTCGTCGGACTCGCCGATCAGCGAGCGCGCCTCGTCGTCCACGGCCTGGACGAGCCTGCGGGGCGGGTCGTACGTCCAGCTCGCCGAGTGCGGTTCGCCCGCGACCCGGTAGACGAGCAGGACCTCCCAGGTGCCGTCGTCGCGGCGCCAGGAGTCCCACTGCACGGTCTCCTTGTCGGCGCCGCGCAGCAGCAGCCGCTCCTGCACCGCCTCGCCGAGCTGGGGGCCGGTGTTCTCGCCGGGCCGGCGCACGGGGGTCTTTCTGGCCCGCTCGGCCATGAAGGCGCGCTCCGCGAGCACGGGGCCCTCGAAGCGGCGTACGCGGTCCACCGGGATGCCCGCGAACTGGGCGACCTCCTCGGCGGACGCGCCTGCCCGTATACGCGCCTGAATGTCGCGTGGGCGGAGGTGGCTCTCCACCTCGATCTCGATCTGGCCGAGGCGCGGACGATCGCCGCGCACGGCGGCCCGGAGGCGCTCATCGATCGGAAGCGTGTACTCCGTGCTGTCCGCAGCCTTCAGCACCAGCCGTGTGCCGTCGTTAGAGACGGCCACGACACGCAGTTCGGGCATGGGGACCTCCCGGGTGGTGCCTGCCGACGTCACGTGCGTCGCTGCTTCCGCTAGTCGAGTGTGGCCTGCCCGGGTGCAGCCTGCCACAACCTTGCCGAGTTGCCCGGCGTGTCGGGCATCGGCCCGAGAGCGCCGTTATGGCACGGTTATCCGTTCGCAACGCTAAGTGACAAAAGTCGTCACCCTGTGCAACGAGCCCCCTCCCGGTGGTCCTGGAAGGCCCCGGACACCCTGGCGGGAGACCGGACCCAGGGCTCGCAACAGTACTCCATTCGGGCCACTCGCGTGGATCGGCGCGCCGCCGAAGTTCTCGTGCCGTGCGGGAGTTGGGCCCGGGGCGCCTTGGGTGTGTGTCCGATTCGCGACGGATGCGCGTGGCGTGCTTCACGGAATCTCCAGAAACGGAACTGACTGCTTCGGCCATACGTCCCTTTCTCATACGGCACAGGAAGTTCGCGTAGCCTCGGGAGCTTCAGTGTGAAATAAGGCGGTATGTCGAGAAAGGCTGGTCAGAACCGGAGATGGGTGAGAGGCCGGACAACTCCCGCGACGAGCAAGGCGGGCAGGGTGCGCCCCAGGGGAAGAAGCGGCTGGATCTGAGCGTGCCTCAGGTGGCGGGCAGTGCCGTCGCCGCGGTCGTGGCCGCCAAACTCGCCTCCAGCTTCGGCGTCTACGGGACGATCCTCGGCGCCGGCGTGGTCAGCGCCATCGCCACCTGCGGCGGCACCGTCTTCCAGCACTTCTTCCGCCGCACCGGTGAGCAGATACGTGACGTCGCGGTGCAGACGAAGCCCAAGGGGCAGCAGATACCGGTGACGGCGCAGGGCCGTCCCGTACCGCGCACGTTCCGCTCGGACGCCTCGCTGGGCGCCACGGACGCCACGGACGTCACGAAGGCCATGGAGCCCGGCGCGCTGCCCACGACCACGACGTGGGGGACGGGGGCGGAGGTGGCCGCCACGGAGGGGCTGCTCGGTACGACGGGTCGGGACTCCGAGGAGACGCGGCTGCTCGGCACGGCGGCCGCGGACTTCGGGGAGGCGCGGCTGCTCGGCACGGTGACCACAGACTCCGCTGAGACGCGGCTGCTCGGTACGGCGGCCGCCGACTTCGAGGAGACGCGGCTGCTCGGCACCGCCGACCCGGACAAGACGCAGCTCCTCAGGGCCGGCGCGCCCGGCGTCGACGACGCCACGCGCGCGTTGCGGCCCGCCGCGGAGCTGCCGCCCGCCGACGAGGAGTTCACCGAGGGCACCGTCCACCGCACTCGCGTCAAGAGCTGGAAGCGGCCGCTGATCGCCGCGGCCGTCGTCTTCGGCGTCACCATGGGCGGCATCACGACGTACGAGCTGGTGGCGGGGCACAGCTTCAGCGGGGACAGCGGCAGCACCACGTTCCGGGACGCCCTCAGCGGGCACCGCTCGGCCGGGGACGACGACGGGGACGGCGACTCCACCCCCGGCACCACGCAGCCGTCCGACGGCAGCAGCAGCGGTTCCGACAGCGGCTCGCAGCAGGGCGACGGCTCCTCGACGGACGGGAGCGGGACGCCCACCCCGACGCCGAGCGACAGCGCCGGTTCGGGCGACGGCTCCGGCTCCGGCACGGGCTCGGACACCGGCTCCGGCACGGGTTCGGACCCTGGCTCGGACAGCGGTTCGGACAGTGGGTCGGACTCCGGTGACGGCCGGTCGACGCCGACCACGACGCCCACGCCGACCCCGTCGCAGAGCGCGGGACCGGGCGCGGACACCGGGTCGGGCACGGGGGCCGGTCAGCAGAGCCCGGCCCAGTGAAGGCGCTCAGTCGCCGAGGATCCGGCGCAGGTAGGCGTTGCCGAAGAGCCGGTCCGGGTCCAGGCGGTCGCGCAACTCCGTGAACTCGCCGAAGCGCGGGTACGCCTCGGCGAAGTACGCCGCGTCACGCGTGTGCATCTTGCCCCAGTGCGGGCGCCCCTCGTGCGCGGTGAAGATCCGCTCGGCGGCCGTGAAGTACCGCTGGTACGGGGTGCCCTTGTACATGTGGACCGCGATGTAGGCGCTCTCGCGGCCGGACGCCGTGGACAGCGCGATGTCGTCGGCGGGGGCGGTGCGGACCTCCACCGGGAAGCTGACGCGCAGGGTCGAGCGGTCCACCATGGACTTCAGCTCGCGCAGCGTCTCCACGAGCGCCTCGCGCGGAACGGCGTACTCCATCTCCACGAAGCGCACGCGGCGCGGAGATGTGAAGACCTTGTAGGGAATGTCGGTGTAGGTCCGCGCGGAGAGCGCCTTGCTGGAGATCTTGGCGATCGTCGGAATCGTGGCGGGCACCGCGCGGCCGAGCGAGTTGACCACCTGGAAGAGGCTGTTGGAGAGCAGCTCGTCCTCGATGAAGCCGTTGATCCGCGAGACGGGGGCCTCGGGCCCGGCGCTGCGGTTGTTGCGCTTGGTGTTGCAGTTGCCGGTGTGCGGGAACCAGTAGAACTCGAAGTGCTCGTTCTCGGCGTGCAGCTCGTCGAAGTCGGCCATGACCCGGTCGAAGGGCATCGGCTCCTCCCGCGCGGTGAGCAGGAAGACCGGCTCCACGGCGAAGGTGATGGCCGTGATGATCCCGAGCGCGCCGAGGCCGATCCGGGCGGCCGCGAAGACCTCCGGGTTCTCCTTCTCGGAGCAGGTGAGCAGCTCCCCGCCCGCCGTCAGCAGTTCGAGCCCTTTGATCTGCGCGGCGATCGACGCGGAGTCGCGGCCCGTGCCGTGGGTGCCGGTGCTGGTGGCGCCGGAGACGGTCTGCTCCATGATGTCGCCCATGTTGGTGAGCGACAGGCCTTCGCGGGCGAGTGCCAGGTTGAGCCGCTTGAGCGGAGTGCCCGCCTCGACCGTGACCGTCATGTTGGCGCGGTCAATGGTGCGGATACCGGTCAACAGTTGAGGGCGTATCAACACCCCGTCGGTGGCCGCGGTCGCCGTGAAGGAGTGACCCGTCCCGACGGCCTTCACCTTTAGACCGTCCCGCGCCGCCCGGCGCACCGCGGCGGACAGTTCCTCCACGGACGCGGGCGTCACCTCCCGTACGGGACGCGCGGTGACGTTCCCCGCCCAGTTACGCCACGCTCCGCCGCTCTTCGAGCCGCTGCTCGTCTGCGCCGTGCTCATCGGTAGTTCCTCCCCGCCGCGGAACCGGCTGCTTCAGCCGGCGGTAGCCGAGGAACGCGACCAGGACCGCGACGGCGCCGGCGATCCCCGGAACCCCGTACCCGGCCTTCGCACCGGCGGCGTCGATCACCCAGCCGCCCGCGGAGGAGCCGAGCGCGACACCGACCGCGAGCCCGGTGCTCACCCATGTCATGCCCTCGGTCAGTTTCGCGCGTGGTACGTGCTGCTCGACGAGGGCCATCGTCGTGATCATCGTCGGCGCGATGGACAGGCCCGCAACGAAGAGCGCCACGGCCAGAAACGCCAGGTTCCCGACCAGTTGGAGGGGGATCATACTCACGGCCATCGCCAAGACTCCCAGCAACCACCTGCGCGCGGGCGCCCCCTCGAAGTGCAGCAGACCGAACACGGCGCCCGCGACACAGGACCCGGCGGCGTACACGGCGAGCACCACGCTGGCCAGGGACTTGTGTCCCTGGTCCTCGGCGAACGCCACCGTCACCACGTTGACAGCGCCGAAGATCGCGCCCGTCGCCATGAACGTGGCCACCAGGACCTGCAGCCCACGCGCGCGGAGCGCCGATCCGCCGCCATGCTGCTCGCGGGGGTGCGGCGTGGGCTCGGTGGCGCGCTGCGCGGTCAGCCAGAAGACGCCCACGGCGAGGAAACAGCCCGCGAGGAGCGGCCCGGCTTCGGGGAACCAGGCCGTGGACAGGCCGATCGAGATGATCGGCCCGAAGATGAAGCAGACTTCGTCGATCACGGACTCGAAGGAGTACGCCGTATGCAGCCGGCGCGGGGTGTTCCCGTACAGGACCGCCCACCGCGCGCGGATCATCGAGCCGACGCTCGGGACGCAGCCGATGAACGCGGCCCACAGGAACAGCGTCCAGTCCGCAGCCTCGTACTTCGCGCACAGCAGCATTCCGGCGACCGCGGCGAGCGAGACCAGCGTGGCCGGGCGGAGCACGGGCCGCTGGCCGTACCGGTCGACCAGGCGCGAGATCTGCGGCCCGATCACTGCGGCGGACAGCGCCACCGTCGCGGACAGGGCGCCCGCGAGGCCGTAGCGCCCGGTCAGCTGCGAGACCATGGTCACGATGCCGATGCCCATCATCGACAGGGGCATCCGGCCCAGGAACCCGGCCAACGAGAAGCTCTTGGTGCCGGGCAGGGCGAATATGGCGCGGTACGGGCTGGGCAACGGAACTCCGGCGGAACGTGACAGGGCAGGACTGGGGCAGGACTGGGCAGGGGCGGGCGTAAGGGGTAAGTCGCTTATGTGGCCGATACAGCTTACGCGTGTCAGGGACCGGACGGCATGGCAGTTTTCCGCCTGTCAGTGGCGGGTGGCAGGATCGAAGACATGCCAGACGCGCTCGCTGCCAGCCTTGATGCCCGCCCCTACGACGCTTTGCTGCTGCTCTCGTTCGGAGGCCCCGAGGGCCCGGACGACGTGGTCCCGTTCCTGGAGAACGTGACGCGTGGCCGAGGCATCCCCAAGGAGCGGCTCAAGGAAGTGGGCCAGCATTACTTCCTGTTCGGCGGGGTCAGCCCGATCAACGACCAGAACCGGGCGCTGCTCGACGCCCTGCGCAAGGACTTCGCCGAGCACGGCCTGGACCTGCCGGTCTACTGGGGCAACAGGAACTGGGCGCCGTACCTGACCGACACCCTGCGCGAGATGGTCACCGACGGCCACCGCCGCATCCTGACTCTCGCGACCAGCGCGTACGCGTCGTACTCGGGGTGCCGCCAGTACCGCGAGAACCTTGCGGAGTCGCTCGCCGCCCTGGAGGCCGAGGGCCTGGAGCTGCCGAAGATCGACAAGCTGCGGCACTACTTCAACCACCCCGGCTTCGTGCGCCCCATGGTCGACGGCGTCCTGAAGTCCCTCGCCGACCTGCCCGACGAGGTCCGCGACGGCGCCCACATCGCGTTCAGCACGCACTCCATCCCGACCGCCGCCGCCGACACCTCCGGGCCGGTCGAGGAGCACGGCGAGGGCGGCGCGTACGTCGAGCAGCACCTGGACGTCGCGCGGCTGATCGCCGACGCCGTGCGCGAGGAGACCGGCGTCGACCACCCCTGGCAGCTCGTCTACCAGTCGCGCTCCGGCGCCCCGCACATCCCGTGGCTCGAGCCCGACATCTGCGACCACCTGGAGGAGCGGCACGGCGCGGGCGTACCGGCCGTCGTCATGGCCCCCATCGGGTTCGTCTCGGACCACATGGAGGTCCTGTACGACCTCGACACCGAGGCCACCGCCAAGGCCGGGGAGCTGGGCCTGCCGGTGCGCCGCTCCGCGACCGTCGGCGCCGACCCGCGCTTCGCCGCCGCCGTACGGGAGCTGATCCTGGAGCGTGCCGCGGCGGAGAGCGGGAAAAACGTCACGCCGTGCGCCCTGGGCGCGCTCGGCGCCAGCCACGATCTGTGCCCCGTGGGCTGCTGCCCGGCCCGCGCCCCCAAGCCCGCCGCCGCGGGCGCCGACAGCCCGTACGCGTAAGGAACCGACGTGACCGACCCCAAGGCCGACGTGACCGACGACCCCAAGGCCGACCCGACCGGCTTGACCGGCCTCAAGGCCGAACTGCTCGACGTCGCCCTGGAGGCGGCCGCCCGCGCCGGGGCCTTCCTGCGGGACGGGCGCCCCGCCGACCTCGGCGTCGCCGCCACCAAGACCAGCGCCGTCGACGTGGTCACCGAGATGGACATCGCCTCCGAGAAGCTGATCACGGACTACCTGGCCGGGCGCCGCCCCGAGGACGGCGTCCTCGGTGAGGAGGGCGCCTCCAAGGAGGGCACCAGCGGCGTCCAGTGGGTGATCGACCCCATCGACGGCACCGTCAACTACCTGTACGGGCGCCCCGACTGGTCCGTCTCCATCGCGGCCCGCAAGGACGGCGAGACCCTGGTCGGCGTCGTCGCGGCGCCCATGCGCCGCGAGACCTACCGCGCCGTCCTGGGGGAGGGGACCTTCGTGAACGACCTGGCCGCCCACGCGCGCGTGGCGCCGCCTTTCGCGCAGGCCCTGGTCGGCACCGGATTCGGCTACCTGGAGACGCGCAGGGCCCATCAGGCCGACGTCGTACGGGAGTTGGTCCCCCGGGTCCGCGACATCAGACGGGGCGGATCGGCCGCGATCGACCTGTGCGACGTGGCCCTGGGCCGCCTGGACGCGTACTACGAGCGCGGCCTCAACCCCTGGGACTACGCGGCGGGCGACCTCATCGCGCGCGAGGCGGGCCTCCTGACCGGCGGCCGCCCCGGCGAGCCCGTCTCACCCGAGCTGACGGTCGCCGCTCCGCCCGGCCTCTTCGAGCAGCTCCAGAGCCTCCTCGAGGAGCTCGGCGCCTGGCACGACTGACACGACCGGCCGCCGACACGACGAAGGGCCCCGGCGCCCGCCTGGATCGATATCAGGCGCCGGGGCCCTTTCCTGTGTCCGTGCGTGAACGTGGAGAAACGGTGGTCAGGCGCTCGCGGCGTGGATCTCCACGCCGTGCTCCGCGGCGAGGCGGTGCAGGTCGTCCAGCTCGCCCTGCTCGACCTCGGCAAGGAAGTCGTCGCCGGTCTCGCGCGCCAGCGTGAGGTCGGACTCGGCCGCCTTTATGCGCTGCAGAAGTCCTGCGGTGAATGCGTCCATGGTTGCGCCCCCTCGTCCTGGGTCGTGGGTCGGTGGCACGGGGGTGTGCCCTGTGGAAGGGGCGATCACGTCCCCAGCCGCCCCGCGGCTGGCAGCTCGTGGCACGCCACATACAAAGCGTGATCGCGGGTGTAAACCCGTCCTCCCCCACGACCCTTCCGGGGAAACCTCGGTGCGCCAGAAAAACCGGCCCCGCTGCTGCGCCTGGTCGCCTTACAGCCGGTTTATGGCCGAAAGGGGCAGGATGGAGGCTCACACCCCAGGAAACAGATCCGCCCGCGCGTGCCCGAACCCGCTCGCGGGCGGCCAGAGGAAGGACAGCGACGTGCGCGTACTCGTCGTCGAGGACGAGCAACTGCTCGCCGATGCGGTGGCCACCGGACTGCGCCGGGAGGCCATGGCCGTCGACGTCGTGTACGACGGTGCGGCCGCCCTTGAGCGCATCGGCGTCAACGACTACGACGTGGTCGTCCTCGACCGCGACCTCCCGCTCGTGCACGGCGACGACGTCGCCCGCAAACTCGTCGAGCTGGGCATGCCCACCCGCATCCTGATGCTCACCGCCTCCGGCGACGTCAGCGACCGCGTGGAGGGCCTGGAGCTGGGCGCCGACGACTACCTGCCCAAGCCCTTCGCCTTCACCGAGCTGACGGCCCGCGTCCGGGCCCTCGGACGCCGTACGAGCGTGCCGCTGCCGCCCGTCCTGGAGCGCGCCGGGATCAAGCTCGACCCGAACCGGCGCGAGGTGTTCCGCGACGGCAAGGAGATCCAGCTGGCCCCCAAGGAGTTCGCCGTCCTGGAAGTACTGCTGCGCAGCGAGGGCGCCGTCGTCTCCGCCGAGCAGCTCCTGGAGAAGGCCTGGGACGAGAACACCGACCCGTTCACCAATGTCGTGCGCGTCACCGTCATGACGCTGCGCCGCAAGCTCGGCGAGCCCGCGGTGATCGTCACGGTGCCCGGCTCCGGCTACCGGATCTGATCCCTCCATGGCCGCCGCACCAGCGCCACCCAGCGCGCCACCGAAACCCACCTGGAAGCCCGGCGCGAAGGTCGAGCCGCCCTTCCCCTGGCTCCGCCCCACGATCCGCATACGGCTCACGCTGCTGTACGGCGGGATGTTCCTCATCGCGGGCATCCTGCTGCTCTCGATCATCTACATGCTCGCGGCGCAGGCGCTCAACGTGGGCAGCGAGCTGCCGTTCAAGATCATCAACCACAACCTCGTCAGCTCCGTCTGCACCTTCCCGTCCGACCCGACGGACAACCAGCTCAACGACGCCCTGAACGACTGCGTCAACCAGCAGCGCCAGCACGCGCTGGACGTCCTGCTGAGCCGCTCCCTGATGGCGCTGCTCGGCCTCGCGATCATCGCGTTCGCCTTCGGGTACGCGATGGCCGGCCGCGTCCTGTCCCCGCTCGGCCGCATCACGCGCACCGCGCGCCGCGTGGCCGGCTCGGACCTGACCCGCCGCATCGAGCTGGACGGCCCGGACGACGAGCTCAAGGAGCTCTCGGACACCTTCGACGAGATGCTCGACCGCCTGGAGCGCGCGTTCACGGCGCAGCAGCGCTTCGTCGGCAACGCCTCGCACGAGCTGCGCACCCCGCTCGCCATCAACCGCACCCTCCTTGAGGTCCACCTCTCGGACCCGGGCGCCCCGGTCGAGCTCCAGCAGCTCGGCAAGACGCTGCTCGCCACGAACGAGCGCAGCGAACAGCTCGTCGAGGGCCTGCTGCTGCTCGCCCGCAGCGACAACCAGATCGTCGAGCGCAAGCCCGTGGACCTCGCCGAGGTCGCCACCCAGGCGATCGATCAGGCCAGGTCCGAGGCGGACGACAAGGGCGTGGAGATCCGCGGCGAGCGCAAGGAGGCGGTCGTCCAGGGCAACGGCGTCCTGCTCGAGCGCATCGCGATGAACCTGGTGCAGAACGCCATCCGGTACAACGTGGCGGAGGACGGCTGGGTCGAGGTCCACACCGATGCCCAGCACGGTCAGGCCGTCCTGCTCGTCACCAATACGGGTCCGGTCGTTCCCGCGTACGAGATCGACAACCTCTTCGAGCCGTTCCGGCGGCTGCGTACCGAGCGCACGGGCAGCGACAAGGGCGTGGGCCTCGGACTGTCCATCGCCCGCTCGGTCGCCCGCGCCCACGGTGGCCGGATCAGCGCGGTTCCCCGCGAGGGAGGTGGCCTCGTGATGCGCGTCACGCTGCCGATCTAGGCCGGTTCGACGTGCGACGGACCGATGGATCTGACATGCTTCCGCCGACGCGCGGCAGGGGTTCGCTTATAGCGGAATTTTCGGGAGTTGCGCCCAGAGGGGTCGTGTGTGATCGATCACAAGGGCGTTATTCCCGCCCTCCACGCTCCGTGATCGCGAAAGCCGCCTGAAAGCCGGAAAATCCGAGTTTTCGGGCAGCTTGATCACGGGAAGTACACGGGGTGGCGCCCGTGCGGAGCTAAATCGGACGGTGTACGGTCCGGTTCGCCACCCAAGCCGATCACTACAAAGCGGTCCGGTTGGGTGTCGATTGAGTAACAGACCTTGATGTGAGGCAAAATCTCCGCCTCAGGTCGGGCACAAGTCCGGCCTCTCATGCGTTACGTGCGCTGAGACACCGCATACACCCAGAGGGGGAGAGCGCGACATGGCAACGGATTACGACACCCCACGCAAGACCGATGACGACCTCAACGAGGACAGCATCGAAGAACTGAAGTCCCGGCGTAACGACAAGTCGGCGTCCAATGTGGACGTGGACGAGTTCGAGGCGGCCGAGGGCCTGGAACTCCCGGGCGCCGACCTCTCGAACGAGGAGCTGGCCGTCCGGGTCCTGCCCAAGCAGCAGGACGAGTTCACCTGCATGAGCTGCTTCCTGGTGCACCACCGCAGCCAGCTCGCGCGGGAGAAGAACGGCCAGCCGATCTGCCGCGACTGCGACTGAGGTGGGGTCGGGCATGAGTGGCTCGACCCCGCCCCGGAAACGCCGCGTCCGGATCAGGCGCTGGAACGCGGCACAAGGCCCGTCGGAGGCCGTGCGTGACGACGACGAGCGAGGCTCTTCCACCGGTGACGACGGTGCGGGCGCCTCGCTCGAAGTGGCTCACGCGCGCGATGCGACGGGTGAGCCGGCGGCGGCCGGCGTCGTGGACCAGCACGACGCCGACGCGGCCGACACCGCCGGACCGGAAGTACGGCTGGCCCGACGCCGGGCGAGCGCCGTGCGCGACGGCGTCCGCAAGACCGGCAGCGTGGCGAGAACAGGAATGGTCAAAGGCGGCAGCGCCGCCAGGACCGGAATGGTCAAGGGCGGCACGGCCGCCAGAGCCGGTCTCGGTTACCTCGCCGACCGGATCATCGACATCGCGCCGCGGGTGCCCGTACGGGACCTCGCGACCCTGCGCAGACACTTCCCCGGCCTCGGGCCCGAGGACCTCGCCGACAAACTGGTCGCCGGAGCGGCGGCCGCCACGTCCACGGTGGGCGCCGGAGTCGGCGCGGCCGCGATGCTGCCCGTACCGCCCGCGATGCCGGCCGAACTGGCCGCGGAGATCACGGGCGTCGCCGCGATCGAGCTGAAGCTGATCGCCGAACTGCACGAGGTCTACGGCGTCCGGCCCAAGGGCGGACTGACGGACCGCAGCGGCGTCTACCTCTCGTCCTGGTCGCAGGAGCGCGGTATCGACATCGCCAAACCCACGACGTTCGACAACGCGCTCGGCGGCCAGATGAAGCGCGAGCTGCGTCAGCAGATCATGAAGCGGATGCTGCGCGATCTGCCGATGCTCATGCCGTTCCTGGTCGGCGCCGTGGTCGGCGGGGCCATGAACCGCCGGGACACCAAGCGCCTCGCGGAGCGGGTGCGCAGGGACCTGCGGCGCTTCCAGGTGCCCTGGGAGGCCCTGCCGGAGCTGCCGCCGCTCGTGACGCCCAAGGACGCCCTGGAGATCGAGGACTGAGCGCCCCCGCGCAGCCTCGGCCTCAGGCGCCCAGAGCCTTTGCCAGGGCTGCAGGCTCGCGCGTCGACAGGTAGACGTACGGCGTCGGGTCCGTCGGATCCGTGATCTCCGCGCGCACCGCCGTGGGGACATAGCTGCGCAGCACCATGAACGCGCGCGGGTCCGCCTTGTACGTCCGCCAGGCGCGGGCCTCCTCGGCGTCCAGGATCTCCACCGCGCCGAGCGCCGACAGCGGGATCTTCGCGTCGCCCGCGACCAGCGAACCGGCCACGACACGGATGCGGACCGAGCCGTACTGGCTGGTGAGGACCGCGGCCACGAGCAGGCCGCCGACGAAGCCGCCGAGCAGCGGGAGCGTGCCGAACGGCAGCAGGGTGAGACCGCAGGCGACACCCACCAGGAAGCTCACCAGCCACCACGAACGGGGTGCGGTGAGGCGTTCTTCATAAGGCGTCGTCGAGAGCTCCATGGAGCCAAGCTTGGCACGATGCGTCAGCACCCAGGGCGCGCGGGTAAGGTCTGCGCCTGTGAGTGGTACTTCAGCAGCTCTGACGCCCCCCGCCGACGCCATAGCGCCAGGGCGGCACCCCGACGCTCCCGCCCCGGGAGAGCTCCTCGGCGCGCACTACGGACACTGTTTCGGCTGCGGCGGCGAACAGCCGCACGGACTGCACCTGGAGGCGCGCGCCGGGGACGGCGTGAGCGTCACCGCCGAGTTCACCGTGCGCGCCGCACACCAGGGCGCCCCCGGCCTCGCGCACGGCGGCATCCTCGCCGCCGCGCTCGACGAGACGCTGGGCTCGCTGAACTGGCTGCTGCGCGTCATCGCCGTGACGGGCCGCCTGGAGACGGACTTCGTGCGTCCCGTGCCCGTGGACACCGTGCTGTTCCTGTCCGCCGAGGTCACCGCGGTCGCCGGGCGCAAGATCTACTCGACCGCCGTCGGCCGGATCGGCGGCCCCGACGGGCCCGTCGCGGTCCGTGCCGACGCCCTCTTCATCGAGGTCAAGGTCGACCACTTCATCGACAACGGCCGCCCGGAGGAGATCCAGGCGGCCATGAGCGACCCGGACCAGGTCCGGCGCGCCCGCGCCTTCGAGGTGAACCCGTGACCCAGCCGTTGGACGTGCTCATCCGGCGCGTCGATGCCGACGTACCGCTGCCCGCGTACGAGCACCCGGGCGACGCGGGCGCGGATCTGCGGACCACCGAGGCGTGCGACCTCGCCCCCGGCGAGCGCGTGGTCCTGCCCACCGGGGTGTCTGTCGCGCTGCCCGAGGGGTACGCGGCCTTCGTGCACCCACGGTCCGGCCTCGCAGCCCGCTGCGGTGTCGCTCTGGTGAATGCCCCAGGGACGGTGGATGCCGGGTACCGTGGGGAGATCAAGGTGATCGTGGTGAATCTCGACCCGCGCGAGAGTGTGCGGTTCGAGCGTTTCGACCGGATTGCCCAACTGGTCGTCCAGCAGGTCGAGAGGGTGCGCTTCCACGAGGTGGCCCAGCTTCCCGACTCCGCTCGGGCCGAGGGGGGCTTCGGGTCCACGGGCGGACACGCCTCCGTGGGCACGGACGGTCAAAAGGGTGGGAATCGATACGCTTCGGTCGTATCCGACCGGGAAGGACAGTGACGTGTTCGGACGTCGCAAGAAGAACAGCTCCGCTGAAGACGCAGTGGACGCGGCGGGCGAGGCCGAGCAGGTCGACGGTGTCGACAGTGCCGACACGGACGCCGAGGGGGAGCCGCAGCGCGTCCGGCTCGAGCCCGAGCCACGCCCCGACGGCCCCTGGGACTCGACCGAGGTCCGCGAGCCCGGCGAGGGCCGGGTCGACCTGGGCGGGCTCTTCGTCCCCGGTGTGGAGGGCATGGAGCTGCGCGTGGAGGTCGCGGGCGACGCGATCGTCGCCGCGACCGTCGTCCTCCAGGACAGCGCGGTGCAGCTGCAGGCCTTCGCCGCCCCCAAGAAAGAGGGCATCTGGGGCGAGGTCCGCGAGGAGATCGCCTCCGGCATCACGCAGCAGGGCGGCGTGATCGACGAGGTCGAGGGTCCGCTCGGCTGGGAGCTGCGGGCCCAGGTGCCGGTGCAGCTGCCGGACGGCACGGGCGGCTTCCAGGTGGTCCGGTTCATCGGTGTGGACGGCCCGCGCTGGTTCCTGCGCGGTGTGATCTCGGGTCAGGGCGCCGTGCAGCCGCAGGCGGCCGGCCTCCTCGAGCAGATCTTCCGGGACACGGTCGTGGTTCGCGGTGACGGTCCGATGGCGCCGCGCGACCCGATCGTCCTGAAGCTCCCCGAGGACGCGCAGATGGTCGCCGAGGGCACCCCCCAGGATGCCGCCGAGGGCTCGCGCTTCTCGGGCGGCATGGGGCAGCTGGCTCGCGGCCCGGAGATCACCGAGGTCCGCTGACAGGTTCCGACTGGCTTCACGCAAAACGGCCGGGGCCGCGCATCCGACAGGGTGCGCGGCCCCGGCCGTTCTCGTGCGCTCGCACGCCACACCGCGTTTCTTTTCTCACCCCTTGACGGAAGTCTGGTCCGTACCTAGGGTCACCGGCCAACGCCGTGGTTCATATCGGCGCCCAACGTTCACATACGAGAACGTCGGCATCGTCCATACGAGAACGGATGGCCCCCACCATGCAGGCTCGTCACACGCGTCACCGCGGAACGCGCCCCGCCCTGCTTGCCACGCTCGTCACCGCCGTCACCGCCCTTGTGGCCGGTGTCGTCACCGGTCCCGGCGCCGACCGCGCCGACGCCGCCCCCGCCACGTTCGCCCACCCCGGAGTCACCGTCTCCAAGGGGCAGCTCGACTTCGCCAAGGCCAAGGTCGACGCCGGGGCACAGCCCTGGAAGAGCGCCTTCGACCAGATGATGGCGAGCAGGTACGCCGATCTGAACCGCACGCCCAAGCCGCGCGCCACCGTCGAGTGCGGCTCGTACTCCAACCCCAACTACGGCTGCACCGACGAGCGCGAGGACGCGATAGCCGCCTATACCGACGCGCTCGCCTGGTACTTCACGCGCGACGAGCGGTACGCGAAGAAGTCGATCGCGCTCATGGACGCCTGGTCCGGGTCGATCAAGGAGCACACCAACAGCAACGCGCCCCTGCAGACCGGCTGGGCCGGTTCCTCCTGGCCCAAGGCCGCGGAGATCATCAAATACACGTACACCGGCGGCTGGGCCAACGAGGGCCGCTTCCGGACCATGCTGCGCGACGTGTACCTGCCCAAGGTCATCAACGGCTCCAACTCCAACGGGAACTGGGAGCTGTCGATGATGGAGGCCGCCGTCGGCATTTCCGTCTTCCTGGAGGACAAGGCGTCGTACGACAAGGCGATGGCGAAGTTCCGGACGCGCACAGCGGCCTACGTCTACCTGGAGTCGGACGGCGCGCTGCCCAAGACCGTGCCGAGCCAGAACCTGGATACCAAAGCGAAGATCGTCAACTATTGGCAAGGTCAGTCAACCTTCATGACCGGGTTGACGCAGGAGACCTGCCGCGACTTCACCCACACCGGATACGGCATCTCCGCCATCTCGCACATCGCCGAGACCAGCCGCATCCAGGGCCAGGACCTGTACGGCACCGACGTGGGCGAGCGGCTGCGGCAGGCGCTCGGCTTCCAGGCCAAGTACGAACTCGGCACGGCGGTCCCGAGTTCGCTGTGCGGCGGCAGCGTCAACCGCGGCCTCGGCCCCGTCACCGAGGTCGGCTACAACGCCCTGCACACCCGCCTCGGCACGGCCATGACCAACACCCAGAAGCTGACCGAGCAGCAGCGGCCGGCCGGCTCCGACAACCTGTTCGTCGCCTGGGAGACCCTGACCCACGCCGAGAACCCGAGCTAGTCCAGAGCCGGCCGGCCTTTCGCGACCGGCTCCGGCCATTGCCCGGCCGGGCGCCGCGTGACCATACTGGCGCCCGGCCGGGAACGTACGTACGGGGGAGCAAGGCGCATGACCGAGAGCACCGAGGCCGGGACCGCCGTCCTCGACCAGGACGGCCGCGGGCCGATGGTCGTCGTACGGGACCTGCACCGCTCCTACGGGAGCGGTGCCGCCGCGGTGCACGCCCTGCGCGGCGTCTCCTTCGAGGTGCCGCGCGGCGAACTCGTCGCCCTCAAGGGCCGCTCCGGGTCCGGCAAGACCACGCTGCTCAACCTCGTGGGCGGCCTCGACGAGCCCGACGGCGGGCGCATCGAGGTCGACGGGCGCAGCCTCGCCGACCTCGGCGAGAGCGGGCTTCTGGAACTGCGCAGGGACCGGATCGGCTTCATCTTCCAGTCCTTCGGGCTCATCCCGATCCTCACCGCCGCCGAGAACGTCGGCGTGCCCATGCGGCTGCGCAAGGCACCGGTGCGCGAGCGCGAGGAGCGCGTCGAGCTGCTGCTCGGCCTCGTCGGCCTCGCGGACCACGCCAAGCAGCGGCCCGGTGAACTCTCCGGCGGCCAGCAGCAGCGCGTCGCCATCGCGCGCGCCCTCGCCAACAAGCCGGCCCTGCTCGTCGCCGACGAACCGACCGGGCAGCTCGACGCAGAGACCGGCCTCGCCGTCATGGAGCTGCTGCGCGCCGTCGTGCGCAGCGAGCACGTCACCGCGCTCGTCGCCACCCACGACACGGCCCTGCTCGACCTCGCCGACCGCGTCCTGGAGCTGAGCGACGGCGAGATCGTCGAGCACTGAAACCGGAGCCGTGCGGCCCGCGCGGCATCAGGGTTGTGTCAAAGACACCCGCTCACCAGGCATCCGTTCCGTTCTGCCGCCGCGCTGACCGTAAGGTCGTGCCGTAGCCAGCAGGAAGACGAAGAGGCCATGGGACGCGGCAAGCTCCGGATCTACCTCGGTTCCGCACCGGGCGTCGGCAAGACGTACGCGATGCTGGCCGAGGCGCACCGCCGTATCGAGCGCGGCACCGACTGCGTGGTGGCGTTCGTCGAGCACCACCGGCGGCCACGGACCGAGGTCATGCTGCACGGCCTCGAACAGGTGGCGCTCAAGGAGATCGAGTACCGCGGCGGCGTCTTCCAGGAGATGGACGTCGACGCGGTCCTCACCCGAGCCCCGGCCGTCGCCCTCGTCGACGAACTGGCGCACACCAATGTGCCGGGCTCGCGCAACGCCAAGCGCTGGCAGGACGTACGTGTACTGCTTGACGCGGGTATTGACGTCGTCTCGACAGTCAACATCCAGCACCTCGAATCACTGGGTGACGTGGTCGAGGCGATCACCGGCGTACGCCAGCGCGAGACCGTCCCCGACGAGATCGTGCGCCGCGCCGACCAGATCGAGCTGGTCGACATGTCGCCGCAGGCGCTGCGCCGCCGCATGGCCCACGGCAACATCTACAAACCCGACAAGGTCGACGCGGCCCTCTCCAACTACTTCCGCCCCGGCAACCTCACCGCCTTGCGCGAGCTCGCCCTGCTGTGGGTCGCCGACCGCGCCGACGAGTACCTCCAGCAGTACCGCGGCGAGCACGACATCCGCTCCACCTGGCAAGCGCGCGAACGCATCGTCGTCGGCCTGACCGGCGGCCCCGAGGGCCGTACGCTGATCAGGCGCGCGGCGCGGCTCGCGGAGAAGGGCGCCGGCGGCGAGGTCCTCGCCGTCTACATCGCCCGCAGCGACGGCCTCACCGCCGCCTCGCCCAAGGAACTGGCCGTCCAGCGCACCCTGGTCGAGGACCTCGGCGGAACCTTCCACCACGTCATCGGCGACGACATCCCCGCGGCGCTCCTGGCGTTCGCCCGCGGCGTCAACGCCACCCAGATCGTCCTCGGCTCCTCCCGCCGCAAGGCCTGGCAGTACATCTTCGGCCCCGGCGTCGGCGCGACCGTCGCCCGCGAGTCCGGGCCCGACCTCGACGTCCACATCGTCACGCACGAGGAGGCCGCCAAGGGGCGCGGCCTGCCCGTCGCGCGCGGCGCCCGCCTGGGCCGCTCCCGCATTATCGGCGGCTGGCTCATCGGCGTCGGCGGCCCGGCGCTGCTCGCCCTGGCGCTCACCCACGTCGACTCCGACCTGGGCCTCGCCAACGACATGCTGCTGTTCCTGTCTTTCACGGTGGCGGCGGCACTGATCGGCGGACTCCTGCCGGCCCTGGCCTCGGCGGCGTTCGGTTCGCTGCTGCTCAACTACTTCTTCACGCCGCCCCTGCATCTGTTCACGGTCGCCGACCCCAAGAACATCGTCGCCATCGTGATCTTCTTCAGTGTCGCCGTCTCGGTCGCCTCGGTCGTCGACCTGGCCGCCCGCCGCACCCACCAGGCCGCCAGGCTGCGCGCCGAGTCCGAGATCCTCTCCTTCCTCGCGGGCAGCGTCCTGCGCGGCGACACCAGCCTGGAGGCGCTGCTCGAACGCGTACGGGAGACGTTCGCCATGGAGTCCGTCGCCCTCCTGGAACGGGAGAGCGACACCGCGCCGTGGACCTGCGCGGGCAGCGCGGGACCGCGCCCCGACGGCCGCCCCGAGGACGCCGACGTGGACGTGCCCGTGGGCGACCACATGGCGCTCGCCCTGTCCGGGCGCGTCCTGCCCGCGGAGGACCGCCGGGTCCTGGCCGCGTTCGCCGCGCAGGCCGCCGTCGTCGTGGACCGGCGCAGGCTCCAGTCAGAGGCCGAGCAGGCCCGCACCCTCGCCGAGGGCAACCGCATCCGCACCGCCCTGCTCGCCGCCGTCAGCCACGACCTGCGTACCCCGCTCGCCGGGATCAAGGCCGCCGTCTCCTCCCTGCGCTCCGAGGACGTCGACTGGTCGCCCGAGGACCAGGCGGAGCTGCTCGAAGGGATCGAGGCGGGCGCCGACCGCCTGGACCACCTCGTCGGCAACCTGCTCGACATGTCCCGCCTCCAGACCGGCACGGTCGCCCCGCTCATGCGCGAGATCGACCTGGACGAGGTGGTGCCGATGGCGCTGGTCGGCGTACCGGACCCGGAGCGCAGTGTTGATCTGGACATCCCGGAGTCCCTGCCCATGGTCAATGTGGACAAGGGGTTGCTGGAGCGGGCCGTCGCCAACATCGTCGAGAACGCCGTCAAGTACAGTCCACCCGATCAACCCGTCCTCGTCTCCGCGAGCACCCTCGGCGAACGGCTCGAACTGCGCGTGGTCGACCGCGGCCCCGGCGTCCCGGACGAGGCCAAGGAGCGCATCTTCGCCCCGTTCCAGCGCTACGGGGACGCCCCGCGCGGCGCGGGCGTCGGGCTCGGGCTCGCCGTGGCACGCGGCTTCGCCGAAGCCATGGGCGGCACGCTCGGCGCGGAGGACACTCCAGGGGGCGGCCTCACCATGGTGCTCACCTTGCGGGCCGCGGGCCGCGCATCCGAATCACAGGATCAGACGTTGACCCGTACAGCAGCACAAGCAGCACAAGCAGCACAAGCAGCACAAGCAGCATCAGCAGCGCCAGCAGCAGACGCAGCGCCGGCGGCATCAGCGGCAGAAGCCGCACCGGCGACACCAGCCGCACCGGCAGCCGACAGCGAAGGACCGCAGAGAGGCAGGCACGCATGACCCGGGTGCTCGTGGTCGACGACGAACCGCAGATCGTTCGCGCCCTCGTCATCAACCTGAAAGCGCGCAAGTACGAGGTGGACGCCGCGTCCGACGGCGCGGGCGCCCTCCAGCTCGCCGCCGCCCGCCACCCCGACGTGGTCGTCCTCGACCTCGGCCTGCCCGACATGGACGGCGTAGAGGTCATCAAGGGGCTGCGCGGCTGGACCCGCGTACCGATCCTGGTGCTCTCCGCACGCCACTCCTCCGACGAGAAGGTCGAGGCGCTCGACGCGGGCGCCGACGACTACGTCACGAAGCCGTTCGGCATGGACGAGCTGCTCGCCAGGTTGCGGGCCGCGGTGCGACGCGCCGAGCCCACCGGCGGCCCGGAGGACGGCGGCATCGTCGAGACGGAGGACTTCACCGTCGACATGGCCGCCAAGAAGGTCCACCGGGACGGCCGTGACGTGCGGCTCACGCCCACCGAGTGGCACCTGCTCGAAGTGCTCGTCCGCAACACCGGCCGTCTGGTCAGCCAGAAGCAACTGCTCCAGGAGGTCTGGGGGCCGTCCTACGGCACGGAGACCAACTACCTGCGGGTGTACATGGCGCAGCTGCGCCGCAAGCTGGAGACCGACCCCTCGCATCCGCGGCACTTCATCACGGAGCCCGGGATGGGGTACCGGTTCGAGAAGTAGGCACCACCCCGTACGTAGGGAGCTCGAAAACCGGGTACACCAGCGAGTACGACCGTGTCAGCGGCCCCGGGTACGCTTCCTGTATGAGTGCTGTTCCTCGTTCCGACAGGGCGTCCGAGAAGCCGGCGGGCCGTTTCCGGCGCATGCTCGACCGACTGTCCACCTCCCAGGAGGATCTGGAGTCGGAGGAGCTGCGCGAGGACTCGGAGACCACGGGCTGCACGCGCATCGGCGACTGCCACGACCGTCAAGTCGTGTCGGTAACTGGTACGTTGCGCACGGTGACCTTGCGGCCACGCGCCGGAGTTCCGGCCCTGGAAGCGGAGTTGTTCGACGGCTCGGCCGCGCTCGACGTGGTCTGGCTCGGGCGACGCTCGATCGTGGGCATCGAACCCGGCCGCAAGCTGATCGCTTCGGGACGGATCTCGATGAGCCGGGGCCGTAGGGTGCTGTTCAACCCGAAGTACGAACTCAGACCGCTCGGACGGGAGTAGCCGGTGACGTCCCTCGACAAGCCGACCGACCGCGAACAAGAAGCCGACCACGGCTCCACCGCCTCCAAGGCGGTGACCGAAGCCGCGCTTTTCGAGGCCTTCGGCGGCGTGCGGGGCATGGTGGAGACGGTCGTTCCCGGCCTCCTCTTCGTGACCATCTTCACGATCAACAAGGACCTGCACATGTCGGCCATCGCGGCTCTCGCGGTGTCCCTTGTCCTGGTCGCGGTCCGCCTCGTCATGAAGGACACCGTCAAGCACGCCTTCAGCGGCGTCTTCGGTGTCGCCTTCGGCGTCGTCTTCGCGATGATGACCGGCAACGCCAAGGACTTCTACCTGCCCGGCATGCTCTACACGCTGGGGCTCGCGCTCGCCTACATCATCACCACGCTGTGCGGAGTCCCTTTGATCGGGCTCATCCTCGGGCCGGTGTTCAAGGAGAACCTGTCCTGGCGTACGCGCAACCCCGGGCGCAAGAAGGCGTACGGGAAGGCCAGTTGGGCCTGGGGGCTCATTCTGCTCGCCAAGTGCGCGGTGCTCTTCCCGTTGTACTGGTGGGGGGACACGACGCAGTTCGGCTGGGTGCTCATCGCGCTGAAGATTCCGCCGTTCCTGCTGGCGGTGTGGCTGACGTGGGTGTTCCTGGCGAAGGCGCCCGCGCCGATCGATGTGTTTGCGGAGATGGAGGCGGCGGAGGCTGCCGAGAAAGCGGAGGCTGCCGAGAAGGCTGAGGCGGCCCGCGCTGAGGGCGGGGCCCCGCGGCATCGCCGTGAAGCCTGAGGCCGTCCGGCGGGTACGGGTGGTTCGTGGCTGGGCGCGCAGTTCCCCGCGTCTCTGAAAGGCAAAAGGATGGCCCGGCGAGCGAAAAGCTCGCCGGGCCATCCTTTTGCCTTTCTTTACGCGTCCTCGCGGCGGACCGACAGGAGGTCCTCCAGCTGTTCCTCGCGGGCCTGGGCCGCTACGAAGAGGAGCTCGTCGCCCGCCTCCAGGGAGTCCTCCTGGCTGGGGGCCAGGACGCGGGTGCCGCGGATGATCGTGACCAGGGACGTGTCCTGGGGCCACTGCACGTCGCCCACGCGCGTGCCGGCCAGGGCCGACTCCGGCGGGAGCGTCAGTTCGACCAGGTTCGCGTCGCCGTGGCTGAAGCGGAGCAGGCGGACCAGGTCGCCGACGCTCACCGCCTCCTCGACCAGGGCCGACATGAGGCGCGGGGTGGAGACGGCGACGTCGACGCCCCACGACTCGTTGAAGAGCCACTCGTTCTTCGGGTTGTTGACGCGGGCGACGACCCGCGGGACCCCGTACTCGGTCTTCGCGAGCAGCGAGACGACGAGGTTGACCTTGTCGTCGCCGGTGGCCGCGATGACCACGTTGCAGCGCTGGAGCGCCGCCTCGTCCAGGGACGTGATCTCGCAGGCGTCGGCCAGCAGCCACTCCGCCTGCGGGACGCGCTCGACCGAGATGGCCGTCGGCGCCTTGTCGACGAGGAGGACCTCGTGACCGTTCTCCAGGAGCTCGCCCGCGATCGAACGGCCGACCGCTCCGGCTCCGGCAATGGCGACCCTCATCAGTGACCGCCTTCCTCGGGGCCTTCGGCGAAGGCCGCCTCGACCTTCTCGACCTCGTCCGTGCGCATCATCACGTGCACGAGGTCGCCCTCCTGCAGCACCGTCTGCGACGTCGGCAGGATCGCCTCGCCGAGGCGGGTGAGAAACGCCACGCGCACGCCCGTCTCCTCCTGGAGGCGGCTGATCTTGTGCCCGACCCAGGAGTCGGAGGCGTGCACCTCGGCGAGCTGCACACCGCCGGTCGGGTCGCGCCACAGCGGCTCCGCGCCGGACGGCAGCAGGCGACGCAGCATCTGGTCGGCGGTCCAGCGGACCGTGGCGACCGTGGGGATGCCCAGGCGCTGGTAGACCTCGGCGCGGCGGGGGTCGTAGATCCGCGCCGCCACGTTCTCGATGCCGAACATCTCGCGGGCCACGCGGGCGGCGATGATGTTCGAGTTGTCACCGCTGGAGACGGCGGCGAAGGCGCCCGCCTCCTCGATGCCCGCCTCGCGCAGGGTGTCCTGGTCGAAGCCGACCCCGGTGACGCGGCGCCCGCCGAACCCGGAGCCCAGACGGCGGAAGGCCGTCGGGTCCTGATCGACGACGGCGACCGTGTGGCCCTGCTGTTCCAGGGTCTGGGCGAGCTGGGACCCCACTCGGCCACAGCCCATGATCACGATATGCACGGACCTACCCCGCACTCCTCATAGGCCTACTGACCTGCGTAAAAACCCTGCTCATGACTCTCTCTCGCGGCTCGGTCCGACCGGTGCGGCTCGATCTCGGGCACGACGCCGGTTTTATTCCCCGCCGCGCGCTCGGGACCACCGTAGCGGCAATGCGCGCGAAGTCCTCCTTCGCGTCGGGGGCTAGATCGTCGGGCCTTTCCGGGCCGGTGGCGTGGCCGACGGGAGGGGGCGTGGTGCCGATTCGGGGTGGTGGGTGGGCGGCCCCCCTTTCGAACGCTTACGATCCTCTGCGTGTCCAAACTGACCGACGTGCCCAAACGGATCTTGATCGGGCGCGCACTGCGCAGTGATCGGCTCGGAGAAACGCTCCTGCCGAAGCGCATCGCTCTCCCCGTCTTCGCTTCCGACCCGCTGTCCTCCGTGGCGTACGCGCCGGGCGAGGTCCTGCTGGTCCTCTCCATCGCGGGCGTGTCGGCCTATCACTTCAGCCCCTGGATCGCCGTCGCGGTCGTCGTGCTGATGTTCACGGTCGTCGCCTCCTACCGGCAGAACGTGCACGCCTACCCGAGCGGCGGCGGCGACTACGAGGTGGCCAACACCAACCTCGGCCCGAAAGCCGGGCTCACAGTCGCCAGCGCCCTGCTCGTCGACTACGTCCTCACCGTGGCCGTCTCCATCGCCTCCGGCATCGAGAACCTCGGCTCGGCGGTCCCCTTCGTGGTCGAGCACAAGGTGCTGTGCGCCTGCGCCGTGATCGTCCTGCTGACCGTGATGAACCTGCGCGGCGTCAAGGAGTCCGGGAAGCTCTTCGCGATCCCGACGTACGTCTTCGTCGCCGGCGTCTTCATCATGATCGCCTGGGGCGCCTTCCGCGGCATCGTCCTCGACGACTCCATGCGGGCGCCCACCGCCGACTACCACATCAAGGCCGAGCACCAGGGGCTCGCGGGCTTCGCGCTCGTCTTCCTGCTCCTGCGCGCCTTCTCCTCCGGCTGTGCGGCGCTCACCGGCGTCGAGGCGATCTCCAACGGCGTACCGGCGTTCCGCAAGCCCAAGTCGAAGAACGCCGCGTCTACGCTCGCCCTCATGGGCGCGCTCGCCGTCACCATGTTCTGCGGCATCATCGGGCTCGCCATGGCCACCAAGGTCCGGATGGCCGAGAACCCGGCGACCGACCTGATCCACAACGGCATCGCGGTCGGCTCCGACTACGTGCAGAACCCGGTGATCTCGCAGGTCGCCGAGGCCGTCTTCGGCAAGGGCAGCTTCCTGTTCGTCATCCTGGCGGCGGCCACGGCCCTGGTCCTCTTCCTCGCCGCCAACACGGCGTACAACGGTTTCCCGCTGCTCGGCTCGATCCTCGCGCAGGACCGCTACCTGCCGCGCCAGCTGCACACCCGCGGCGACCGCCTCGCGTTCTCCAACGGCATCGTGCTGCTCGCGGGCGCGGCCATGCTGCTCGTCGTCATCTACGGCGCCGACTCGACCCGCCTGATCCAGCTCTACATCGTCGGCGTGTTCGTCTCCTTCACGCTCAGCCAGACGGGCATGGTCCGGCACTGGAACCGCCACCTGCGAAGCGAGCGCGACGCCGAAAAGCGCCGCCACATGATCCGCTCCCGCGCGATCAACGCGTTCGGCGCCTTCTTCACCGGCCTCGTCCTCGTCGTCGTCCTGGTCACGAAGTTCACGCACGGAGCCTGGGTCGCGCTGCTCGGCATGTGCATCTTCTACGCGACGATGACCGCGATCCGTAAGCACTACGACCGGGTCGCCGAGGAGATCGCCGCGCCGGAGACGCCCTCCGACGACAGTGTCCGCCCGTCCCGGGTGCACTCCATCGTGCTCGTGTCGAAGATCCACCGCCCGACGCTGCGCGCGCTCGCGTACGCCAAGTTGATGCGTACGGACACCCTTGAGGCATTGAGCGTCAATGTTGATCCGGCCGAGACGAAGGCATTGAGGGACGAGTGGGAGCGTCGAGGTCTTGACGTGCCGCTCAAGGTGCTCGACTCGCCCTACCGCGAGATCACCCGGCCGATCATCGAGTACGTGAAGAGCCTGCGCCGGGAGTCGCCCCGCGACGCCGTCAGCGTGATCATCCCCGAGTACGTGGTCGGCCACTGGTACGAGCACCTGCTCCACAACCAGAGCGCGCTCCGCCTCAAGGGGCGCCTGCTGTTCACTCCGGGGATCATGGTGACGTCCGTCCCCTACCAACTGGAGTCCTCCGAGGCGGCCAAGAAGCGGGCCCGCAGGCGCTCCGAGTGGAACGCGCCGGGCGCGGTGCGCCGTGGGCCGGTGGAGAAGCGGCCCAAGGAGCCGAGCGGCAAGTAGCGGCGCGCCTCGACCGGGCCGTGGTCGGCTCATGGTGAGCGGCCGGGTGACAGCCACGTAGACTGGACGGCTGTTGTCCGGCCGCTTTCATGTGGTCACGTTCCCCCTTACGTACTGGAGCCCCCGCCATGCAGGCAGAACCGAAGCAGTCCCTGGTGGGGGAGGAGTACGAGGTCGAGATCGGGCCCGTCGCGCACGGCGGGCACTGCATCGCCCGCACGGCCGAGGGCCAGGTCCTCTTCGTCCGGCACACGCTGCCCGGCGAGCGGGTCGTGGCCCGGGTGACCTCCGGCGAGGAGGGCGACCGCTTCCTGCGCGCCGACGCCGTACAGGTGCTCGAGGCGTCCAAGGACCGCATCGAGGCGCCGTGCCCGTACGCGGGCCCCGGCCGCTGCGGCGGCTGCGACTGGCAGCACGCGAAGCCGGGCGCGCAGCGCCGCCTGAAGGGCGAGGTCGTCGCCGAGCAGTTGCAGCGGCTCGCGGGCCTCACGCCCGAGGAGGCCGGCTGGGACGGCACGGTGATGCCGGCCGAGGGCGACAAGGTTCCGGCGGGCCAGGTGCCCTCCTGGCGCACGCGCGTCCAGTACGCCGTGACGGAGGACGGGCACGCGGGGCTGCGCCGCCACCGCTCGCACGAGGTCGAGCCCATCGACCACTGCATGATCGCCGCGGAGGGCGTCTCCGAGCTGGGCATCGAGCAGCGGGACTGGTCGGGCATGGAGTCCGTCGACGCGATCGCCGCGACCGGCTCCCAGGACCGCATGGTGATCCTGGAGCCGAAGCCCGGCGCCCGCCTCCCCCTCGTCGAGCTCGACAAGCCCGTCTCCGTCATGCGCGTCGGCGAGAAGGACGGCGGGGTGCACCGCGTGCACGGCCGCGCCTTTGTGCGCGAGCGCGCGGACGACCGTACGTACCGGGTCGGCAGCGGCGGCTTCTGGCAGGTCCACCCGCAGGCGGCCGAGATGCTGATGCGCGCCGTGATGCAGGGACTGCTGCCGCGCAAGGGCGACACCGCGCTCGACCTGTACTGCGGCGTCGGCCTGTTCGCGGGCGCCCTCGCGGACCGCGTCGGCGAGAAGGGCGCGGTGCTCGGCATCGAGTCCGGCAAGCGTGCCGTCGAGGACGCCCGCCACAACCTCGCCGCCTTCGACCGGGTCCGCATCGAGCAGGGCAAGGTCGACGTGGCCCTGCCCCGCACCGGCATCACCGAGGCCGACCTCATCGTCCTGGACCCGCCGCGCGCGGGCGCCGGCAAGAAGACGGTCGCCCACCTCACGACCCTGGGCGCCCGCAAGATCGCGTACGTGGCCTGCGACCCGGCCGCGCTCGCTCGTGACATCGGGTACTTCCGGGAGGGCGGGTACAAGGTGCGGACGCTGCGGGTGTTCGATCTGTTTCCGATGACGCATCATGTGGAGTGCGTGGCGATTCTGGAGCCTGCCGAGAAGGGTGCCTGACCTGCGGTTTTGAGCGTGCGCGTTATGTGCGGCGTGGGCGTCACAGGCGATATCTTGACGCTCATTCGACGCTCGTCCTGGTGGGGTGTCAGATGTGTTGCGTCGCTATCGTGAACCCGCGGCGATCCGGCCGGGGGTGACGTCGAGCCTGGGAACTCGGATTCAGGACCAGCCTTCCGCTAGGAACGTGTTGCTGTGCCGAGGCGGCGGCGATGCGCTCGTTGTCGGCAGGTCGCTCCGCAGTAGTGCGCCGGGCGCCCGGTGGACCGGGTCTCGAGCCGGACCCCGCATTCCTCGCACCGTGATGCTCCGTGAGGCGCGTGGGGAGAGTCACGAAACCCGCGCCCTTCCGTTACGAATGAGGAGGCCCGCAGGCTCTCGAGTGCCAGCCGCACCATGCGGGTGCCGCCGTTCCGGTCGCGGTGCGCGGCCCGTATCGTCGCGCACCCGACGGTGAAGGCCGAGACGTCGTCCATGGTGACGTCGGTGCGGACCCCACCAACCTGCTGTGCGGCGCGGAGCAGTTGGTCAAGTGCCTGGCGGAACCGTCGTGTCGATGCGGCCAGGAGAGGCCGTGGCCAGGTCGTTCGCGTGGTCAGGGCATCGCATGCGTGATTACGCCCGTGGGACGTTTCGACGACCTCCAGGAGGAAGCCGAAGAATGCCGCGGCAGGATCTGAGCGGGCCTCCCACTGCCGAGCGGTCTCCACCAGGTCATCGACCTGTTGGACAAGTACGGCCTCCAGCAGAATCTCCTTACTGGGGAAGTGCCGGTACACGGTGCCGGCGCCGACCCCCGCCTGCCGTGCGATCGCGTCGAGTGAAAGGTCCGGGCCGTGCTCGTCCAACGCCTGCGAAGCGGCGGCGAGTGCCTTCCTGCGGTTACGGCGGGCATCGGCCCGACCGGCGTCCTGGGGAGCTGCGGTCATGTCACGTAATCCCTTGTCCGTGCCGCTGAAATGGATGGAGCATTCCACATCGGCCCCGGGCCCGATCCGACTGGGCCCACCGACCATTCCGAGGCGGAGGACGATATGAGTAGTGACCGTTTGGTCGTCGTGACCGGTGCGACCGGTCGGCAGGGCGGCGCCACCGCACACCGGCTCCTGGCGGCCGGAAGGCCGGTCCGTGCGCTCGTACGGGACACGACGGCACCCGCCGCCAGGTCACTTGAATCCGCAGGAGCCGAGCTCGTGCGTGGCGACTTCGACGACCCTTCGAGTCTTCCTGCTGCGCTGGAGGGAGCAGCGGCACTCTTCGCCGTACCGCCCGTGGCCTTCGGACCGGCCGGTTCCGACGTGGAGCGTGAGTTCACCCGTGGCCGGGCCCTGATCGATGCCGCGGCGTCAGTGGGAGTCGAGCACGTCGTGTTCTCGGGCATCGCGTCCACGCCGGGTCGTCCAGGTGGCTCCGAGGGGAAGAGACGCATCGAGGACTACCTGCGTGAGCGGATCCGGTCGGTGACGGTTCTGCGCCCGGTACGGTTTATGTCGAACTTTCTCGGTTCGACGCCCATCGCTCTCGACGGCATCGCCCAAGGCGTGCACCGACACATTTTCCCGCCGGATGAACCTGTCCAGATCATCGCGGTGGAGGACATCGCCGAGTTCGCGGCGCTGGCTTTCGATCAGCCGGACCGGTTCGCTGGACGGAGTCTGGAGCTGGCCGGGGATGCCCCTACCCCTGTCGAGGCGGTCGTCGCGATCAGCGAGGCCACTGGTGCCGCCATTCGCTACGAGCAGATCACTCACGCCGAGGCGGCGGCACTCAACCCCGAGATCGTTCAGGTCCGGGATCGCTGGGCAGCCGGATCGCGCTGGCATGCAGACATCGAGACCCTGCGCGTCATCCATCCCGGACTGCGGACGCTCGGGGACTGGCTTGCCGAGTCCGGCGCCACCCTGCTGCGGAAGCAGCTCCTCAAAACCGCCTAGAACTTCGGCCATCGGGCTGATCGTCCTCGTTCTGAGTAGTAGCAGACGCGCATCACGGTGCGTGGCTCGGGGCATCCCGCTGCCAGCAGCAGCACTCCGTAGAAGGCCGTGTGCGCGCGGCACTTGTGGGAGCCGTCGAGGAAGGCGCAGTCGGCGGGCCGGCAGAGCACACGCATGGAGATCTGGGTCACACGATGTCACAGGGGGCGTGCAGGCGGTGTCTTGAGCTCGAACCGCTCGAAACGAGGGAGGCATCATGTTTGAGAACACCGACGTCGTGGTGATCGGCGGGGGGTACGCAGGTGTCATGGCGGCCAATCGTCTGACGCAACACGACCATGTGACCGTGACTCTGATCAACCCGCGCCCGACCTTCGTCCACCGGGTCCGCCTGCACCAACTGGTCGGCGGGACCGACGCCGCTGTCGTCGGCTACCCGGAGGTCTTGGCTGCGGGCGTGCGGTTGGTCGTCGACAGCGTGACGCGGATCGATGCGGCGGGGCGCGGTGTGGAGCTGGCGAGCGGTGGTGTGGTCGGTTACGACTACCTGGTCTACGCGGTGGGCAGTGGCAGCGCAGACCCTCAGGTGCGCGGGGCGGCCGAGTTCGCCTACCCGCTCGCGAGCCTGGAGGAGGCGCACGGGCTGCTTCCGGTCCTCGAGGCCGCGTCGGCGTCGGCCGCGGTGACGGTGGTCGGAGCAGGTCCGACGGGCATCGAGACCGCCGCCGAGCTGGCGGATCAGGGCCGCAGCGTGACCCTCGTCTGCGGTGGGGTGCTCGGGCCGTACTTGCACCGGAGGGGTCGACGGTCGGTGGCCGGGCGACTGGCGGCGCTCGGGGTGAAGATCGTGGAAGGAGCCGCCGCGAGGGTGTCGGCGGTGACACGGGATGCGGTGCGGCTTGCCGACGGCCGGGAGCTGCCCAGCGCGGTGACCATCTGGACCGCAGGCTTCGGCGTGCCGGACCTGGCCTCCCGCAGTGCGCTGAGCACTGATGCCCTGGGCCGCCTGCTCACGGACGAGACGCTGACGAGCGTGGATGACGATCGCATCGTCGCGGCCGGTGACTCGGCGGCACCGTCGGGTCTGCCGCTGCGGATGAGCTGCCAGACGGCGATGCCACTGGGCGCGCGGGCCGCCGACACGGTGCTCAGCCGGTTGGCGGGTGAACAGCCCGAGACCCTCAACCAGTCGTTCGGAGCGCAGTGCATCAGCCTGGGCCGGGCCACCGGCATCTTCCAGTTCGGCAACAGGTCCGACGTCGCGGTCTGGTTCCACATCGGCGGTCGGCTCGGCGCGAAGATGAAGGAAGGCGTGTGCAAGGGCATCGTGAAGCACTTGGCTGACGAGGCGCACAAGCCCGGTGGGTACAGCCTTCACCGCATGAAGGGAGGCTCCGGACGCCGGGAGGCATTGGAGGCCATGCGCTCCGAAGTGCCGGTTGCCGAACAGGTTTCCTAGATGCGGGCGGGCCGGTCGGGAGAGGATCAGGTCATGAGTGATGATCACGCCATGGACGGCGCGACCGAGACATTCGTCGCGCACCGTAATCTGCTTTTCACCGTCGCGTACGAGATGCTCGGCTCGGCGGCCGATGCCGAGGACGTCCTGCAGGAGACCTGGTTGCGGTGGGTCGAGGTCGACCTTGAGCAGGTGCGCGACCAGCGTGCGTACCTGGTCCGGATCACGACGCGGCAGGCGCTCAACCGGCTGCGCACCATGTCCCGGCGCAAGGAGTCGTACGTGGGTCCGTGGCTGCCGGAGCCGCTGCTGACCACGCCGGACGTGGCCCAGGACGTCGAACTCGCCGAGAGCGTCTCGATGGCGGTGATGCTGGTCCTGGAAACATTGTCGCCGACCGAGCGAGCCGTTTTCGTGCTGCGGGAGGTCTTCGACGTCGGCTACGACGAGATCGCGGCGGCGGTCGACAAGACCCCGGCAGCTGTGCGTCAGATCGCGCACCGGGCCCGTCGGCACGTCGATGCCCGGCGTCCGCGCAAGGTGGTCTCCCAGAGCGAGACCCGGGCGGCTTTGGAGTCGTTCCTGCAGGCACTGGAGGGCGGAGATCTGCAGGGCCTGCTCGACGTCCTCGCGCCCGAAGTCGTCTACATGGGCGACGGAGGCGGCGTCAAGCACGCTGCGCTGCGGCCGATCGCCGGCGCCGGCAAGGTGGCCCGTCTGTTGGTCGGCGGTCTCGGTAAGAACACGGTCCCGGTCGCCTTCGCCCACACCACGGTCAACGGCAGCCCAGCGCTGACGATCCACCTGGACGGTGAGCTGGACGCCATCATCGCGACCCGCGTAGGGGGCGGCCGCATCACCGGTCTCTACGTCGTCCGCAACCCTGAAAAGCTGTCCCGCATCGCGTCCGAGACCCCGCTCACCCTTCGATGAATGAGCGGTGGCTGATCAGCCATTTGGGGGTCAGGCACCGTTCCTGCGGCCTGGTCGCCTGGAGGCGCCTCGGCACCACACCTTCTGACTGAGTGCCGACCCCTATACGCCAAGGGGGCTCGCAAGCAGCCGAGTTGCGTGCAAGCAGACCGTCGGTCCGTTTTATCTCAATGGAAAGATCGTTCTTATGGAAGCTCTTCGATACGGGTTCCTCGTCTTCCACCTTTTCGGATTCGCCGCTCTCCTGGGCGGAATTTTCTACCAGGTGCGAGGCAAAGACCCGGTGACTGGCAGTTACATGGTGACCAGTGCGGTCGTCCAACTGGTCACAGGCGCCGGGCTGATCTGGACCCGCATATCGCTGGACTTGCCTGTGCCTCACGCCAAGATGGGCGTGAAACTGGCCCTGGACCTCCTCGTCGCGATGACAGCGCTGGTTGGCATGCGCAACAAGAAGACCTGGACCTTCTATGCCGTAGCGACGTTCACGGCGGCCGCAGCGGTCGTGGCCGTGGTATGGAAATAGCCGCAATGCCCTCGTCGCCCCGACCCGCCCGAATACGGCCTTGTACAGCACGCTTACCGAGCCTTTGCCAACCTCACGCTGGCGTGTGGTGAAGGTCAAGAACCGCCTGGACAATCGCGGTGAGGCGGTTGCTGCTGCAGCGGAATTTCCGCAGAAGGCGCCAGCCCTTCAGAGTGGGCCATGGCCTGCTCGCCGAGGCAGCGGATCTTGGCGTGCGTGCTGTTGTGACGACGCTGCCACCGCTTGAGGCGACGGCCTCGGAACGGAACACGGACGGGGTGGCCGACCCCCTGGTACGCCTTGTCCGCCCAGCACTTCAGTTCTGCCGCGGCGAGCGCGTCGATGACCCCATGGGTCCGTGCGGCGGTCAGTCGTGAACGGACCCGTGCAGGGCGGGTGACGCCCACAGCAGCCGTCCGAACGGGTCGGTGAGACCTGGACGTTCATGCCGTGGTGCTTGTGTTTTCCGGAGTAGTACGGGGTGTCGGCGGCGATCCGGTCGGTCGGCAGGAGGGTGCCGTCCAGGATCACGAACGCCTTGGTCCGGATGGTCTTCATCGCCTCGGTCAGGGTCGGGGCGAGGGCGGCCAGGACGTCGATGACCTCGCGTATGTAGCGATAGACGGTCGCGTTGCCGATGCGGAACCCGGCAGCGAGCTGGGCAGAGGTATCGCCGCATCGCAGGTGGGCCAGGGCGAGCAAAGCCTGTCGGTCCGTGGGCAGACGCCGCCAGCGCGTTCCGACCTCCCGCCGCCGGGCATGCAGTTGAGCGCTCAGGTAGCGAAGGGTGCGGTGGACGGATCGATCGACGAGGGGTAGACGAGCACGCGAAGCTCCTGGTGCCTGGTGGGGCGCCCGGTGGATCTTGGTCGTGACACCGCCCACCAGGAGCTTCATCGCGCTGTAGAGACGCCCAACTGACGGACATCCACGTCAGGTTGGAAACGGCACACTGTCGGCGAGCAGGCGCCCGGAGCGGCCCTTGGTAATGGTCGTGAACACCACGGCGTCGTGGTCGAGCCGGTGGATATGTCGTTCGAGAGCCTCCAGGACGTGGGGCGGAAGTGGGACCTCCCGGCGGCTCCTGGAACTCTTGGGGTACTCCTTGATACCGCTCTTGGTATTGACCTCCACCACGAACAGGCGCGAGCGGCGCACGTCGATGCGGTGGCGGTGCAGGGCTGAGAGCTCGCCCCAACGAAGTCCGGTATGGAAGCCGAGCAGGCACATCGTGCGCCAGGCGGGGGAGGGTCCGTCGAGGATGCTCTGCGCCTGGTCGGCCGTGAACCACCGAGGCGGTTTGACCAACAACGTCTCAGCGAAGCCGAGCCGCTCTTCAGCCAGGCCGCAGCGCAAGAGGACCGCAACGCTCTCCTGCACCTCGGCGACGTACTGAGCAGGACGGGGCGACCCGACGAGGCGGCGACGCGTTGGCGAATGGCGGCCGACGCCGGAGACACCACGGCGGCCCTCGCCCTCGCCACGGTCCTCACCAGTCAGGCTGACCGCCCTCACCTTCGCGTCGTGCTGCAAAGAGCGGCGGACGCAGGCGACAGCGACGCAGCCTTGGTGCGCGCAGCCTCGGACCTCGGAGCCTGGGCGAGACATCGGCCGGCAGGGTCCGTCAGCCTGGCGCCCCGACCTGATGCGCTTCGCCGTGACGCTCGTTTGACGCTCCAGCCCTGGCCGCCCGACATTTAGGGGCTAGAAACCCATCCTGACCTGCGCGTTCTTCGACAGCCCCAAATCGCGCGTCTTTCCGATGATGCATCACGTGGAGTGCGTGGCGATTCTGGAGCCTGCCACGAAGCAGCCGCTGTGACGGGCGGCTGCCGTCATCTGGGCTGTCTGCCGCGGGCGTTCGCCACGGCGAGGAGAGCGTTCAGCAGTTCGTCCGGGCTGAGAACGCGGACGCCGTCGGGGGCGGCGTCCCACTCACCGCCGCCGGCGAGCGGGCGGAGCTGGATGTACGGCCCCTCGTGGCCCATGACGCGTCCGACGCGGTCGCGGGCGGTGTCGTGAACGACCTTGCCGGTGGTGATGGCGGCGGGGGCACCGTCGGCGGGGGAGGACGCGCCGCCGTTCCGGACCATCCTGTCGGAGGCGGTGCTGCGGACGCCCTTGCGGGATGCGAGGGAGTGGCAGGGGCAGTTGGAGTACCTCGGGGAAGCTGCGGAGCGTCCCAATGTGACGGTCCATGTGCTGCTGCAGAGGGCAGGGTTGCACGGTCTGGTGAGCGCCGACATGTGGGACCTGTCCCTTCCGGAGGGGCGAACTGTCGCATACACCGAGAATGGATACCGGGGCGAACTCGTCGAGGACGCGGGCCCGGTCGTGCGTTTGCAGAAGACGTACGATCCGGTGCGCGACATGGCGCTCACCCCGGCTGAGTCGCGCAAGCTCATTCTGCGGATGCTGTAGGAAGCAAAGGGCGATCCATCGATGCGATCCATCGATCTGACCGCCGCCTCCTGGCGCAGGAGCGGCTACAGCAAGCAGGACGGTGGGGCATGCGTCGAGGTGTCTGACGACTTCGCCGTTGTCGTCCCGGTGCGAGACAGCAAGCTTTCACACGGTCCGGTCCTCGTGTTCCCCTCCGCTGACTGGTCTTCCTTCGTTTCGGCGCTCAGGAGCGGGCAGTTGGGCGGCTTATCCGGAGGGCGGTCATCGTTGATCGGCGCACAGGCGCGCGTGTACGGTGCCGTCCAGGCTTCGGGATCAACTACCGGTCATCGCACGGGTCGTTGCTGTCCTGAGCAACGGGTGAATACGGGGGCATCCATGACGTTCGAGCAGGAATGGGCCGGACTGCGGGCGGCGGCGGCCGAGCGTAGTGCCATGCGGCTCAACGGGATTCCGGCCGATGGTGGCGGAGGCGGCGGCGGGGGTGACCTCGTGGTCCATCGGGACGACCTTGGCGCCATCGGCAGCGACGCCTATGAGCTGCTGGGGCGGGTGCGGAAGGACGGGGACATCGCCCGTGTCTCCACGTCCGACGCGGCGACGGCGCTGACCAACGGGAACTTCGCGAGCGGTGCGGCCGTGCAGAAGGTGCACGACTTCTGGCAGACCCATCTCAAGACGCTGACGGAGTCCTGCGCGCAGATCTCGAACCACCTCGATTACAGCAAGGCCCAGCACGCGAAGGACGAGGCGAAGGTCGAGGGCGATCTCACGCGGATATCCGTCCTCTCGGAATACATGAAGTAGGGCTCGGGGGAGCGCAACACCATGCTGAAGTACGAGGACATCATCGATGCCCCGGTGGCGAAGCTGAAGGCCGCCGCCGACGACTGGTCGGAGATGGCGGGGAAGCTGGACAAGCTCGCCACCGAGGCCGGCGACGGAATGAAGGCCAAGGCGGACGGAGCGGCCTGGGAAGGCGTCAACGCAGGGGTCACCAAGGCGTTCATCGGTAAGACGGTCAAGGAGTTCGCGGACGCCGCGGCCGAGGCCAAGGGCGTGAAGCTGATCCTGGAGGACGGTTACGCGGCCATCAAGAAGGCCAGGGACGACCTCGTGAACATCCGGGACCACGAGGGGCCCGCCGCCAACATTCGTGTGGACGGCAAGGGCAAGGCCACGGCCCGGCTCCCGTTGTCCGAGCAGCCCGGGGCGCGGCACGACCCCGACTACAGCGACCTCCTGCACCAGGAGCGGAAGAACATCGAGTCGTGGCAGAAGCGGATCGACCAGATCGTCGACGACTGCAACGACACCGATGTCGCCCTCAAGAACAGCCTTGAGGCCAACGTCACCGACCGCAAGGACTTCAGCGCCCCGAAGTACACGAAGCTGGACCAGGAGGAGGCCGCCCGCGCCGCCGCTCTGGCGTCCAAGGGCCGGGACATCTCGCACGCCGAGCTTCAGCAGCTGAATGAGCTGCTGAAGGACAACCACTCGTCGGTGGAGTTCTCGAAGGGGTTCTACGAGAAGCTCGGCCCCGAGAAGTCCCTCGCGTTCTTCGGGCAGCTCTCCACGGACACGTACGAGGGCCTGAAGCTCGATGCCCAGCGCCTCAAGGACGTCCAGGACCTTCAGAAGAACCTCGGCCTCAATCTGGCCACCGCGTCCCACGACAAGGAATTCACCGACAAGTGGGGTCCCGAGCTTCGCAAACTGGGCACGGAGCGTATTCCGCTCGCCAAGAACGATTACGGCGGGCCCTTCGGCTACCAGCTGCTCGGCGGGATCATGCGGTACGGGAACTACGACGCCAAGTTCCTCAACCCGATCGCGGAACACGTGGCGCAGCTGCACGCCAAGGACCCGGGCATGTTCGCCGACAACAAGGTGGTGAACAGTACCTTCAAGAATCCGTTCAACCCTTCCGGGAAGAACGGCGCCGGTTACGACCCGAGCACCGCCATGCTGGAAGCGCTCGGCAACAGCCCGGAAGCGGCGAAGAAGTTCTTCACCGACCCGCCGACCGCGTACAACGAGGACGGCACGGTCAACCACAAGGCCACGGCCGACCTCGGAAAGGACAAGGACGGCGAGGCGATCGACAACTATCTCGACTTCTTCAGCAATGAGAAGTGGGAGTCCTTCGGCGACGTCAACTCGCTCGACCCGAAGGAGGGCAAGGCGTCGCTCGACTACATGCCCGACGCCCTCGGCCACGCCCTGGAGGCGGCGACCCTCGGCTACCCGGCCGGGCACCCGGACGTCGAAGTGAAACGGGACGACGACAACGCCGCGGTCATGCAGCAGGTCATGGAGAAGTACGCGGACGACCCGGGGCTGCTCAAGGAGCACCACGAGGCGATGGCCGACAGCCTGGGCACCATGGGCGCCGGCTACATCGACGACATCAACTGGGCGCTGACCAAGAACGATCCGGAGAGCGTGTTCGCGCCGAAGGACCCCGAAGGGCACCTCAGATTCTCGGACACCCTGGACGGGGACGGGCGAAGCGTCGTCCGCGGCTTCCTGAGCACCATGGGCCAGCATCCGGACGCCTACGCGACGCTGTCGACCGCGGAGCAGGCGTACACCACCAGCGCGCTGGAGAAGACAGTGGGCGCGGACGGGCAGCCCCACGAGGGCCCTGCCAGGGCGACCGTCCGTACGGGGGCCGAGGTGCAGGGCATGCTCGACCAGTCCCGGGCCGACCAGGTGGAGGCGACGAACCTCAAGACCCACGAGGACTACGAGAAGGCGGTCGCCAAGCGGTCGGGCTGGATCGAGTTCGGGGCCACGGCGGGCATCGCGGCGGGCGTCGCCTTCCTGCCCGCGACCGCGGCCGTGGGCACGGCGGCGGTACTCATCCCGCTCGCGACCGACACCGCCAGTGGCGCCGCCGAACAGTTCGTCGGCCAGATGGTCGGGGACGGCGCCGACAACTCGGTGGACGAGCACAAGGAGAAGGTGGAGGACCTCAACCAGACGGAGAGGAAAAAGATCTACTCCGCCGGTGAGCGCATGGCCGAGTCTCCGACGGAGGAGTACTTGGCACGTCATCCTGTGGATGCGAACGACCCTTTCAGGCAGGACCTGCTCGAATCGATGTCGGCCGGCTACGCGCGCGGCAACGACCGGGAGAACCAGCAGGGCAACGACCCGGAGACCGGCTGAGGCCGGTGGACGGTAGAGGACACGTGAGGATGCGGACAGTGATGGGTCGTAGGTCGGTACGCGGGGGGCTCCTCCCCCTGGCCATGTCCGGCGCCTTGTTCCTCGGGACCACGGGGTGTGGAGGCGACGGGGCGGACGATGGGCTTCCCGACGACTACAAGGTCGTCTCGGCGACGCAGCTCTGCGGCGGCCGTGCCGTGACCGCCGAGGCGTCCAAGGCGCTGAAGGTGATCACGGGGTCGTCGCGGTTCGAGGCGTCGGGCGAGAGGAACAGTGTCCAGGAGGCTGCCTTGCGTCTTGCGGAGGCGGCCCCGCTCGCCACCCGCACCGAGGACGTCTGCCTCATCTTCACACCCATGAATACGCGCCACTTCGAGCTCGGGATCACCTGGCAAGTGGCGGACGACGCCCCGTCGGGCCCCTCGGCACCCGAGTTCACCGAGCTGAAGATGGGCGAGCTGGCCGTGACGGCGCCGAACAAGTCGTACGTCTTCTTCGCGTGCAAGAGCGACAAGCTGCTCGGCCCGTCGAGCGCGGTCCACATCGTCATTGGCGTACGGCCCGGCGGTATGCCCACGGAGCCCGAGGGTGACGACGGCGAGCTCAAAGCCCTGAAAGACGCCTACGCCACCGTCGCCCACTCCTTCTCCCTCGCCATGGCCAAGGAGCTGGGCTGTGCGGACAACGGCGGGCTCCCCGCGCGGCCCGTGCTTCTTCCCGCGTAGCTCCCGCGTAGCCCTCACTCTCCGTCACTCACTCCAATGCACCGCGTCGCCGGGCCCCCGGCCCCCGCCTGGCAGACGCTGGGCGAGCGACACGCCGTCGCGGTGTACCGGAGGAGATCAGCATGGTCGCGGAACGGATACCGAACTGGGAGCACGCCGTCGTCACCGGCGGCGGGGGCTTCGTGGGCTCGCACCTGTGCACCGCGTTGCTGGCCGCGGGGACGGCGGTGACCTGCGTCGACGACTTCAGTACGGGGCGGCCGGAGAATGTCGCGCCGCTGGTCGGGCAGCCCGGGTTCACGCTCGTGCGGGAGAACGTCGCGGAGGGGATCACCGTCGGGCGGGACCCCGATCTGGTGCTGCACTTCGCCTCTCCCGCGTCCCCCGCCGACTATCTCCGGCTGCCGCTGCACACCCTGGAGACCGGCAGCCTCGGCACCCGCAACGCGCTGCGGCTCGCGCACCGCAGCGGCGCCCGGTTCCTGCTCGCCTCGACCTCCGAGGTCTACGGCGACCCGGAGCAGAACCCGCAGGACGAGCGGTACTGGGGACACGTGAACCCCGTCGGGCCCCGGAGCGTCTACGACGAGGCCAAGCGGTTCGGGGAGGCGTACACCACCGCTCACGCCGAGTCCGAGGGCACCGACACCGGCATCGTCCGGCTGTTCAACACTTATGGGCCCCGGATGCGCGGCCATGACGGGCGGGCCGTGCCCACCTTCATCCGGCAGGCGCTCGCGGGGGAGCCGCTCACCGTCACGGGCGACGGGCGCCAGACCCGTTCGCTGTGCTACGTCGACGACACCGTGTCCGGCATTCTCGCCGCGGCCGCCCACGGCATGCGCGGGCCCGTCAACATCGGCAACCCCTCCGAGCTCACCATGCTCGAACTGGCGCGCCTGGTCATTGAGTTGACCGGGTCGTCGTCCGACATCCGGTTCATCGACCGGCCCACCGACGACCCCGCCGTCCGCTGCCCCGACATCACCCTGGCCGTCGGCAAGCTCGGCTGGCAGCCGGAGGTCGGCGCCGAAGAGGGGCTCCGGCGCACCATCGACTGGTTCCGCGCCACCGAGAGCAGCCCCACCCGCTGACCACTGCCGCAGCGGCGATGACGCCCCTGACCCCGCGCGTCGTCCTCCCTGTGAGGCTTCCCGCCTCCTGCGACGACGTGTCCCGTAAGTACTGCCGAGAGAACTACGGACACACCCCATGCGCATCCTCGGAATCAACGCACTGTTCCACGACCCCGCCGCCGCCCTCGTCATCGACGGGCACACCGTCGCCGCCGCGGAGGAGGAGCGGTTCTCGCGGCGCAAGCACGGCAAGCGGCCGCTGCCGTTCTCCGCCTGGGAACTGCCCGAGAAGGCCGCCGCCTGGTGTCTGAGCCGGGCCGGACTGCGCCCCGAGGACCTGGACGCCGTCGCCTACTCCTACGATCCGCAGCTTGCCCGGCCCGCCGACGCCATGGGGCTCGACGACCCCTGGGACCATCTCCGGCAGACCTACGCCCGTGAGGCGCCGAACTTCCTCAAAGCGGCGCTGCCCGGACTCGACCCCGGCATCGTCCGCTTCGTACCGCACCACATGGCGCACGCCGCCTCCAGCGCCTTCGCCGCGCCCGACGCCGAGGACTCCTCCGTCCTCGTGCTCGACGGCCGGGGCGAGCGCGCCTCGCACCTCGCCGCGCGCCGCGTCCGCGACAAGCTGGAGCCGCTGTACGCGCAGGACCTCCCGCACTCCCTCGGACTCGTCTACGAGGAGCTGACCGAGCACCTCGGATTCCTGCGCTCCTCCGACGAGTTCAAGGTGATGGCGCTCGCCTCCCACGGCACCCCGCGCATGCTGGACGAGCTGCGCCGCCACGTGTATCCCACGGGCGACGGCGGGTTCCGGGCCAGCGCGGTGCCGTGGCACGAGCTGTGCCCGCCGCGCGGCGCGGACGAGCCGTGGACCCAGGACCACGCGGACGTGGCCGCGAGCGCCCAGGCCGTCCTGGAGGAGACGCTGCTCGACCTGGCGCGGTGGCTGCACGGCAAGACGCACCACAGCGTGCTGACGCTCGCCGGGGGCGTCGCGCTGAACTGCGTCGCCAACTCGCGGATCGCCCGTGAGGGCCCGTTCTCCCGCGTGTGGGTGCAGCCCGCCGCGGGGGACGCGGGGACCGCCCTCGGCGGCGCGTTGCTCCTGAGCGCGGAGGAAGGGCCGCAGCCGGAGCCCATGACCGGCGCCGACCTCGGCCGGGACTGGTCCGACGCCGAACTCGGCGCCTGGCTCAAGACGGCCGCCGTCTCCTTCGAGCGGCCGCCGGACATCGCCGAGACCGTCGCCCGGGCCCTCGCGGACAACCGGATCGTCGCCTGGTTCCAGGGCCGCTCCGAGTACGGGCCGCGGGCGCTCGGACACCGTTCGCTCATGGCCCACCCCGGCCACGCGGGCAACCTGGAACGGCTCAACGACGTGAAGGGGCGCGAGCAGTTCAGGCCCGTCGCGCCCATGGTGCTCGCCGAGCGGGCCGCCGCGATCTTCGACGGGCCGCTGCCGAGCCCGTACATGCTCTTCGTGCACGACGTGGCGGAGCCCTGGCGGGAACGGATCCCGGCCGTCGTCCATGTCGACGGCACGGCGCGGATCCAGACCGTCGACCGGGAGCACGAGCCCCTCGTGGCCCGCATGCTGGAGCGGTTCGAGCGGCTCACCGGGCTGCCGGTCGTGGTGAACACGAGCCTGAACACGGCAGGTCGGCCCATGGTCGACGATCCGCGTGACGCGCTGGAGTGCTTCGGGTCCTCGCCGGTCGACCTCCTTGCCATCGGCCCGTACGCGATCCGCCGCCAGGACCTCTTCGCGGGCGCCGAGGCGGAGGCGCTGTGATGGGCGGGTACGACGCCGACGACGGCCTGAGCGCGTACGCGGTCGTGATCCCCACACTCGGGCGGCCCAGCCTCGCGGCCACCCTGCGCGCTCTCGCCGAGGCCGCCGGGCCGAAGCCGGACCGCGTCGTCCTCGTCGACGACCGGCGGCATCCGCAGGCCGCCACGCCGTTTCCGGTCGAGGTTCCCGAGCCGTTGCGCGCCCTGACCACCGTGGTCAGCGGCGGTGGGCGCGGGCCCGCCGCCGCGCGCAACACCGGGTGGCGGGCGGCCGGGGAGCTGCCCTGGATCGTCTTCCTCGACGACGACGTGGTGCCGGGGCCCACCTGGTGCGACGACCTCGCGCTCGACCTCGCCGCCGCGACCTCCGGCGAAGGCGCGGTCACCGCCCGCATCGACGTACCGCTCCCCACCGACCGGCGGCCCACGGACTGGGAGCGCAACACGGCGGGGCTCGCCACCGCCCGCTGGATCACCGCCGACATGGCGTACCGCCGCGCGGCCCTCGCGGACGTCGGAGGGTTCGACGAACGGTTCCGGCGCGCGTTCCGGGAGGACGCGGATCTGGCGCTGCGGGTGCTCGGCGCCGGCTGGACCGTCGCCGAGGGGACCCGCTCCACCACGCACCCGGTGCGGCCCGCGAGCCGCTGGATCTCCGTGCGGCTCCAGGCGGGCAACGCCGACGACGTACTCATGACGCGGCTGCACGGCCGCGACTGGTGGGGCCGCGCCGAGGCGCCGCGCGGACGGCTGCCCCGCCATGCGGCGCTGACGGCGGCGGCCACCGGGGCTCTGCTGTGCGCGGCGGCCCGCAGGCCTGTCGCCGCCGCGGCCTGTGCCGCGCTGTGGCTGGCGGGCACCGCCGAGTTCGCCCTGGCCCGGATCGTGCCGGGCCCCCGGGACCGCGGCGAAGTGACGGCCATGGCCGTGACCAGCGTGCTCATCCCGCCCGCTGCCACCTGGCACTGGCTGCGCGGCCGGCTGCTGCACCGCGATGCGACGCCGATGACCCGGTACGGGCCGGGGCCCGGGGCCGAGGCCGCGTCAGGCGGGCTGCCGGTACCCGACGAGGAACGGGTGCGACCGTGAACACAGACCCGCTCAGCCCCGGACCCTGGCTGTTCGAGGACGCGGCCGCCTCACGACCCGCCGTGCCCGCCGGTCCCTCCGCCCTTTCCGTGTCTTCCTCCGCCGTCCTCTTCGACCGGGACGGGACGCTCGTCGAGGACGTCCCCTACAACGGGGACCCGGCGCGGGTACGCCTCATGCCCACCGCGCGCGCCGCCGTCGACGCGGTCCGGGCGGCCGGTGTCCCCGCCGGCGTCGTGAGCAACCAGTCGGGCGTCGCGCGCGGGCTGCTGACGCGAGGTCAGGTGGGCGCGGTGCGGCGGCGCGTGGACGAACTCCTCGGCGCGTTCGCCGTCTGGGCCGTGTGCCCGCACGGTCCGGACGACGGCTGCGCCTGCCGCAAACCACGCCCCGGCCTGGTCCTCGCCGCGTGCGAGCGGCTCGGCGTCCCGCCCGGCCGCGCCGTCGTCATCGGCGACATCGGCGCGGACATGGCGGCGGCCCGCGCGGCGGGCGCCACCGGCGTCCTGGTCCCCACGGCTGTCACCCGCGCCGAGGAGACCGACGCGGCCGGGGCCGTGGCACCGGACCTGCTGAGCGCGGTCCGGCTCGCGCTGAGCCCCGCGGCTCCGGTGGGCTCCGGGGCCCCGGCCGAGGCCGAGGGGGAGGACCGACGATGACGCATCCCCGTACCCTCGTCGTCCGCCTGGACAGCGCCGGTGACGTGCTGCTCGCCGGGCCCGCCGTGCGCGCCGTCGCCGCCGGGTCCTCGTACACCGCCCTGCTGTGCGGGCCGCAAGGGGCCGACGCGGGGCGCATGCTGCCCGGCGTCGACGACGTCATCGTGCACGACGCCCCCTGGGTCGGGCTCGAACCGGCGCCGGTCTCGCGGACCTCGACGCGGAAGGTCGTCGACGCCGTCGCGGCGGGGCGGTTCGACCGGGCGCTCGTCCTCGTCTCCTTCCACCAGAGCCCGCTGCCCGTCGCCCTGCTGCTCAAGCTCGCCGGGGTCGGCTGGACCGGGGCCGACTGCGAGGACTACCCCGGCGCCCTCCTCGACCTGCGCCATCACCGCAGGGCCCACCGGCACGAGGCGACGGCCGCGCTCGACCTCGCCCGCGCCGCCGGATACGCGCTCCCCGACGGGGACGACGGCGCGCTGCGGATCTCGGAGCCCCCCGACACCACCGCGCTCACCGGGCCCGGCCCGTACGTCGTGCTGCATCCGGGCGCCGCCGTCCCCGCCCGCGCCTGGAGCCCCGGGCGGGCCGCCCGCGCCGCCGCCGCGCTCGCCGCGCGGGGGCACCGGGTCGTGGTCACCGGCGGTCCCGGGGAGCGGGAGCTGACCGCGAAGGTCGCCGGGCGCCACGCCCTCGACCTCGGCGGCGCCACCGATCTGCGGCACCTGGCGGGCGTGCTCGCCGGGGCGCGGGTCGCGGTGGTCGGCAACACCGGGCCCGGTCATCTCGCCGCCGCCGTCGGCACACCCGTCGCGTGTCTCTTCGCGCCGGTGGTGCCCGCCGAGCGCTGGGGCCCGTACGGCGTCCCGCACGTGCTGCTCGGCGACCAGCGCGCGCCGTGCGCGGACAGCCGGGCGCGCCACTGCCCCCTGCCGGGCCACCCCTGCCTCGACGGGGTCGGTGACGCGGAAGTGCTGAAGGCCGTGGCGGCGCTCGCCGACGGCGTCCCCTCCCGGACAACCGAACGAGGAGCGACCGTATGAACATCCTGTTGTGGCACGTCCACGGGTCCTGGGCGACCGCGTTCGTCCAAGGTCCGCACACCTACCTCGTTCCTGTGACACCGGGCCGCGGTCCGGACGGGCTCGGGCGGGCCGAGACGTTCTCCTGGCCCGCCTCGGTGCGCGAGGTCACGCCCGGGGAGCTGCGGGACGCGGAGGTGGACCTGGTCCTGCTCCAGCGGCCGCACGAGCTCGAACTGGCGGAGCGCTGGCTCGGCGGCCGTCGCCCCGGACGGGACGTGCCCGCCGTGTACCTGGAGCACAACGCGCCCGACGGCGACGTGCCGGACACCCGGCACCCGTACGCCGACCGCGACGACCTGACCCTGGTCCACGTCACCCACTTCAACCGGCTGTTCTGGGAGTGCGGCACCACCCGTACGGAGGTGATCGAGCACGGCATCGTCGACCCCGGGCACCTGTACACCGGGCGGATCGCCCGCGCCGCGGTCGTCGTCAACGAACCGGTGCGGCGCGGCCGTCACACCGGTACGGATCTGCTGCCCGCGCTGAGCGAGGCGGCCCCTCTCGACGTCTTCGGCATGCGGACGGAAGGGCTCGCCGCGCACCTGGGCCTGGCCGGGGAGCGGTGCCGCTCCGCCGACCTGCCGCAGAGCGAGCTGCACGCGGCGCTCGCCGAGCGCCGCCTCTACCTGCATCCGGTGCGCTGGACCTCGCTCGGCCTCTCGCTCCTCGAAGCGATGCACCTGGGCATGCCGGTCGTGGCGCTCGCCACCACGGAGGCGGTGGAGGCGGTTGTGCCCGGCACGGGCACGCTGTCCACCCGCCCCGAGGTCCTTGCCCGCGCCGCCCGCCGCTACCTGGCGGAGCCGGAGGCGGCGGCCGAGGACGGTGCCCGCGCCCGGCAGGCCGCCCTCGAGCGGTACGGACTCAAGCGCTTCCTCGCCGACTGGGAGCGCGTGATGGCGGAGGTGTGCTCATGACCCCGTTCCCCGGTCCCCTCGATACGGAGGTGCGCTCATGACCCCGTTCCCCGGCCCCTTCCCCTTCGACGGCGGTACGTTCGGCGCGGCGCCGGTCGCGACCGGGGCGCTGTCCGTCGCGCTCGTCTCGGAGCACGCGAGCCCGCTCGCCGCGCTCGGCGGCGTCGACGCCGGTGGCCAGAACGTGCACGTCGCCGCCCTCGCGGGCGCGCTCGCCGACCGCGGGCACCGGGTCACCGTCTACACCCGCCGCGACGCGCGCGACCTCCCCGAGGAGACGTCGCTGCGTGCCGGGGTGCGGGTCCACCACGTGCCCGCCGGGCCGCCCGAGCGGATACCCAAGGACGAACTGCTCCCGCACATGGACGAGTTCGGCCGCTACCTGACCCGGGCCTGGCGCGACCGGCCCCCCGACGTCGTCCACTCCCACTTCTGGATGTCCGGGCTCGCCGCACTGCGGGCGACCCGCGGGCTCGGTCTCCCGCTGCTGCACACGTACCACGCGCTCGGCACGGTCAAGCGGCGCCACCAGCGGCTCGCCGACCCCAGCCCGCCCCAGCGGGTCGCCCTGGAGACGGAGGTCGGGCTCGGCTGCGAACGCATCATCGCCACCTGCCGCGACGAGGTCGCCGAACTCGGCCGCATGGGCATCCCGGCGAGCAAGGTCGGCGTCGTGCCCTGCGGGGTCGACACCGAACTGTTCACGCCGCGCGGGCCGGTCGCCGCGCGCGGTGCGCACCACCACCAACTGCTCCAGCTGGGGCGGCTCGTGCCGCGCAAGGGCGCGGCGGTGTCCGTCGCCGCGCTCGCGCAGCTCCCCGAGACGGAGCTGGTGGTCGTCGGCGGGCCCCCCGTCGAGCTGCTCGGCCACGACCCGGAGGTCCGCCGGCTGCGCGCCCTCGCCCGCCGTACGGGCGTCGCCGACCGGGTCCGCTTCACGGGCGGCGTGCCCAGCGCCGACGTGCCGTCGCTGCTGCGCGCGGCCGACGTGGTGGTGTGCCCCGGCGACTACGAACCCTTCGGCATCGTGCCGCTGGAGGCGATGGCCTGCGGCAGGCCGGTCGTCGCCAGCGCGGTCGGCGGCCAGCTCGACACGGTCGCCGACCCCGCGACCGGCCGCCTCGTCCCGCCCCGCGACCCGCAGGCGCTCGCACGCGCCGTCGCCGAACTCCTCGCCGACCCGGTGACACGCGAGGCGAGCGGTGCGGCCGGCCGCCGCAGGACCCTGCGCCGCTTCGGCTGGGACCGGGTGGCCGCCGCGACCGAGGCGGCGTACTGCGACGTCCTCGACGCGCTGCCGGTGGTCACCCGGGTGGGCGCGGTGTGAGGCCGTGCGCCGACCACCCGGGACCGCCCACGCCTGCGTCCCCGGCCGGCCGGCCCCCGGAACCCCGAACCTCTGGGCTCCGGGGCCCCGAACCCGGGGTCCTGGAGTGCCCCGCCTCCCCGGCCCCGTCCGACCTCATCGACCCCCCTCGCCCCCGAAGGAGGTGCGGGACCGCCGACGCCCCCGCGGTGCGGCGCGCCCGACCCGATATGAGTGAATCTTCCGCATTCGACGCCGCCCATACCCACTGCCGGTCGCTGGAGCAGGCGCTCGGCCGGTTGCGCCGGGAGAGTCTCGGGCGGATCGCGGAGTGGGGCGGGCGGCTCGCCGCCGCGCTGCCCGCGGGCAGCCGGCTGCTCGCCGCCGGCAACGGGGGCAGCGCCGCGCAGGCGCAGCACCTGACCGCCGAGCTGGTGGGCCGCTACCGCCACGAGCGGCCCGCGTACTCGGCGATCTCCCTGCACGCGGAGACCTCCGCGATGACCGCGATCGGCAACGACTACGGCTTCGACCACGTCTTCGCCCGGCAGGTCACCGCGCACGGCAGGCCCGGCGACATCCTGATGCTGCTCTCCACCTCGGGCCGCAGCGCCAACCTGATCACCGCGGCCGTGGCGGGCCGGGCCGCCGGGCTGCGCGTCTGGGCGCTCACCGGGCCAGGACCCAACCCCCTCGGCGAGGCCGCCGACGAGGCCCTCCACATCGACGGTGACACCACGGCCACCGTGCAGGAGACCCACCTCGTCGCCGTGCATCTGTTGTGCGAGGCGTTCGACGCGGCGCTCACGGGTCCCGTCGCGGCCACGGTCGGCCGGGCCGCGCCGCGCGTGGTCCCCGTCGTCCCCGGGGCCCTGTCGTGACCGGCCCGAAGCCCCTCGTCGTCGTCGGGGACGTACTCCTCGACGAGGACATCGAGGGCGTCGCCACCCGACTGGCCCCGGACGCCCCGGCGCCCGTCGTCGACGTCACCGCGGACCGCTGCCACCCCGGCGGCGCGGGCCTCGCCGCCGCGCTCGCGGCCCGCGGCGGACGCGAAGTGGTCCTGGTCACCGCGCTCGGCGACGATGTCGCCAGCGAAGCCGTACGCCGTGAACTGGCGGGCCGCGTACGGCTGGTGGAGCTGCCGCTCGACGGGACCCTGCCCGTGAAGACCCGTGTCCTCGCCGCCGGGCGGCCCCTGGTGCGGATCGACCGGGGCGGCGGCACCCCGGGCGAGCCCGACGCCGCCGTGCGCGACGCGCTCGACCGGGCCCACGCCGTCCTCGTCGCCGACTACGGCCGCGGCACGGCGAGCGCCGTACGGGACCACCTCGCCGCGGTCGCCGCCCGCACCCCGCTCGTCTGGGACCCGCACCCCAGGGGCGACGCCCCCGTGCCCGGCGCGCGGCTCGTCACCCCGAACGCGGCGGAGAGCCGCGCCCTGTGCCCCGGGGGCGACGAGACCCTCGGCGCGTACGCCGCGCGCGGCACCGAACTCGCCGCCCGCTGGCGGGCCGCCGGTGTCGCGGTGACCCTCGGCGAGCGCGGTGTGCTCCTGACCCGCCCCGGCTCCGGTACGCCGATGCTCGTACCGCCGCCCTACCGCGCGTCCGGCGACCCCTGCGGCGCCGGGGACTGCTTCGCCGCCACGACGGCCGCCGCCCTCGCGGACGGCGCGCTGCCCGAGGAGGCGCTGCAACGGGCCGTCGCCGAGGCCGCCGCGTTCGTGTCGGCGGGCGGCGCGGGCAACCCCGGGCTGTGGCGCACGGCCTCCGCGCCCCGCGCCGAGGAGGCCCCGGTCACCGACGCGTTCGCCCTCGCCGAACGGGTGCGGGCGCGCGGCGGCACCGTCGTGGCCACCGGCGGCTGCTTCGACCTTCTGCACGCGGGCCACGTCGGCCTCCTGGAGAGCGCCCGGCGCATCGGCGACTGCCTGATCGTGTGCCTCAACTCCGACGCCTCACTGGCCCGCCGCAAGGGCCCGGGACGCCCCCTCAACAAGGAGGCGGACCGCGTCCGTGTCCTCGAGGCGCTGGGCAGCGTCGACGCCGTCGCCGTGTTCGCGGAGGACACCCCGCAGAAGCTGCTCGCGCGGCTGCGGCCGGACGTGTGGGTGAAGGGCGGCGACTACTCGGTCCAGGACCTGCCCGAGGCGCGTACGCTGCGCGCGTGGGGCGGGCAGGCGGTCGTCCTGCCGTACCTCGTCGGCCGCTCCACGACCCAACTGGCCCGCCGCGCGGCGGCCACGGTGCCGCCGGGGGCGGCGTCGTGAGAGGTGGCCGCGCCGCGATCGCCGCACGCCCGCGCCGCGGGACGACGGCGCACGCCCCCGCCCCGGACGAGGAGACGGCGATGCCGCACGCCGCCGCCGTCCGCGGCACGAGCGTGCCGCGGGCCGAAGGACAGGGGCCCGCGGGGCCGCTCGGCGGGCGACCCGCGCACCGTTCGGCAAGGGCCGCCGCCGACGCGCTCGGCACCCCGTACGAAGAGCCCGCGGCCTCCCCGCCCCCGGACCGGCCCCGCATCCTCGTGCTCCGCGCTCTCGGCCTCGGGGATCTGCTGACCGTCGTACCGGCGCTGCGCGCCCTGCGGCGGCGGTGGCCGGGGCACGAGATCGTTCTGGCCGGCCCCGCGCGGCTGTCCGAGCCCGCCGCCGCGACGGGGCTCGTGGACCGGCTGCTGCCCACCTCGGCCGCCGGTCGCGCGGTCCCCGCGGAGCTGGCGTGGAGCGGGCCGCCGCCCGACGTCGCCGTGGACCTGCACGGCAACGGGCCGCCCAGCCACCTCCTGCTCCAGCGGCTGCGGCCACGGCGCCTTTTCGCGTACGCCCATCCCGGCACACCCGGCATCGAGGGGCCCGTCTGGCGGGACGACGAGCACGAGCGGGAGCGGTGGTGCCGCCTGGTGTCCTGGTACGGAGTCGACGCGGACCCGGCGGATCTGCTGATCCCGTCGCCCGCGATGCCGTCCCCGGCGCCCGGCGCGGTGCTCGTGCATCCCGGCGCCGACGCCGCCGCCCGCCGCTGGCCGCCGGACCGGTTCGCCGCCGTGGCCGCCGCGCTGCGGGGCGACGGGCACGAGATCGTCGTGACGGCGGGCGCGGGGGAGGAGGCGCTCGCGCGGACCGTCGCGGCGGAGGCCGGGCTGCCGGAGAGCGCCGTGTCCGGCGGTGCGGCGGACGTGCCGTTCGGCCGGCTGACCGCGCTCGTGGTGCGGGCCCGCTGCGTGATCGTCGGCGACACCGGCCTCGCCCACCTCGCGACGGCGCTCGGCACGCCCTCGGTGGTCCTGTTCGGCCCCGTCGCGCCGCGCCTGTGGGGCCCGCCGCCGGACCCGCGCCACCGCGTCCTGTGGCACCCCGGCCCCGACGACGCGCCCCGGCCCGGCGACGCCCACGGCGACCGCCCGGACGCACGCCTGCTGCGCATCACGCCCCGGGAGGTCGTCGACGCCGTACGGGACCTCCCCGAGCGCGAGCGGCGATCGCTGACAAGGGCCCCGTGAGACCCCCGTAGAACCCCTACGCGGCCGTGCCGAGCGCGGGCTGCACCGCCACCTCGTGCTCCTCCGCGCGCAGGGCGGCCGGCGCGGTGACCCGGCGCTTGCGCAGCAGGTGGCCCGCCGTGACCGAGACCGCGATGATCAGGCCGCCGGAGACCAGGGCGCCGCGGGCACCGGCCACCTCCATGAGCAGCCCGAGCGCGGGCGGCCCCGCGAGGCCCCAGCCCGTGCTGATGCTGCCCCACACGCCGAGGACGCGGCCCCGCATGTGCGCGGGCGGGTCGGTCTGCAGGACGGTCGTGCCCGCGGTGTCCGAGACGGTCTCCACGACCGCCATCGGCAGGACGAGGACGAGCAGGACGGCGAACGACGGGGAGAAGCCCGCGATCGCCTGGAGCAGTCCGCCCGCGGCGGCCAGCGTGCCCACGAGCCGCACCGAGGGGCGCCGCAGCCGCGCGCCGAGGACCGCGCCCAGGATGCCGCCGACGGCGAGGACGGTGGAGACCGTGCCGAACGATCCGGCGCCCCCGGCGAGCGGGCCCGTGACCAGCACGGCCAGGGTCAGGCTGTAGTTCCGGCCGAAGATCGCGCTGATGCCGGTGACGCCCGCGAGGGCCACGAGACGGGGCCGCCGCAGGAAGAACATCAGGCCCTGGCGCACGGTCATGTCCTGGCCGGGGGCCGGTTCGGCTCCGGCTGCGTCAGGGGTGCGCGCGGACACGGCGGCGCGCACCGCCCCGTACGCCGGTCGCAGGAACGGGATCACGGAGGCGACGAAGAGGAACGACACCCCGTTGGCGGCGTACGCGGCGGCCGTGCCGAGGAACCCGACCGTGACTCCGCCGAGCGCCGCACCGGCGAGCCGGCCCGCGCTGTGGACGAGCGAGCCCACCCCGATGGCGGAGGGCACGTCGTCCGGCGGCACGAGGTCGTTGCCGAGCAGGGCGCACGCGGGCCCGTCGACCGTGGCGATGACGCCGGTGACGGCGGCGAGCACCATCAGCAGGGTCAGATCCAGCCGCCCGGTCGCCACGAGCGCGGCCGTCGTGAAGGCGATCACGCCGAGCAGGGCCTGGCTGACGGCGGCGGTGAGCTTGCGGGGCAGCCGGTCGACGGCCGCGCCGCCCGCCACGCTCATCAGCAGCGCGGGCGCCGCCTGCACCGACATGGACAGGCCGGTCGCGGCGGCGGACCCGGTGATCTGCAGGACCAGCAGGTTCTGCACGGTCAGCTGCATCCACGTACCGGCGTTGGAGACGAAGTTCGCCACCGACCACCAGCGCATGCTGCGGTACTTCAGGGACCGCCACGGGGAGGTGGCCGACGGGTCAGACAGAGCGGACAGGGGGCGCGAGAAGCGCGGGAAAGGAGAAAAAGACACAGGAGCACTCGGGAGACGAGGGGACGAGTCCGCGAGGACTCAGGTGAGGGATCGTGCGCCGTGCGGATCGGGGGTACATCACGTGCGGCTCGTCATTGCGCGGCGGCGGATGCTCCGGAGTACGGCGACGACCATCGTGGCAGACGCTTCGGCAGCGTCTCCGGACGGCTCGGACGCGAGCGGCCCGGACCGCCCCCAACTGCCTCTTCCTTACGTCCACTTGAAGCTTCTGGTGTGCTTGCTCACACGCTTCGGCGGCGGTTCTCTCCGCGCCCTCCGGCCCCGTATTCCGTGAACGTCGCCACAGGCGCCGACCGCCTTCCGCCGGTTCGCGTCCGACATGCCGTGCGGCCCGCCCGGCGTCACAGTGGGAACAGGAGCGGTCACGGATGGTGTGCCGCATTGAACGGCGCGACGAAAGGCACACAGCCATGGGCGACGCAGCGCGGGTCGACCTCCGCGGCAGACAGGCCCTCGTGACCGGCGCGGCCCGGGGTCTGGGTGCCTCGATCGCCCGGAGACTGGCCGGGGCGGGAGCGGCCGTCCTCGTCGCCGATGTCCGCAAGGACCTGGCGCAGGAGCTCTGCGACGAGCTGAGCGGGCAGGGCCACGACGCCCGGTTCGTGGAGATGGACGTACGGGACCCCGCGGCGGTGGCCGCCGTCTTCGCGGAGCTGGAGAAGGACGGCCGGGCCGTCGACATCCTCGTCAACAACGCCGCCGTGGACGTCTCCAAGCCGATCGAGCACCTGACGGCCGACGAGGTGACGCGGGTCATCGGGACCAACCTGCTCGGGCCCATGTACCTGTGCCTGGAGACCTACCGGCGCATGATCGCCCGGGGCGGCGGCCACATCGTGAACATCCTGTCCACCGCGGCGAACCGGACCTGGACCGAGGCGGGCCCGTACGCGGCGGGCAAGTCGGGCCTGCGCGCCTTCACCCACACGCTGTTCCAGGAGGCGCAGCGCGACTGCGTGGGGATCGGGGTGACCGGCATCATCGCGGGCGGCATGGAGACCCCGTTCATCCTGGAGCGCTTCCCGGACGCCGATGTGAGCATGTTGCAGAAGCCCGACATCGTCGCCGACACCGTCCTCTACGCGCTGTCGGTCCCGGCGGGCAGCGTGGTGGGCGAGCTGGTCGTCGTACCGCGCAGGGAACCGTCCTGGCCCTGAGAACCGCCTGTTCTCGGGCCGGTCCCGCCGGTCCCGCCGGTCCCGCCGGTCCCGCCGGTCGCTCGGAAGGAAGGTCGTGCCATGACGACGCCGCCATTGTTCTCCCTGGCGCCGGTCGCCCCGCCGCCGTGGGGCAGGGCCCTGGTGACGGCGGGCACCGGTTTCCTCGGCTCGCACCTGTGCGAGCGGCTGCTCGACGCGGGCGTCGAGGTCGACTGCGTGGACCGGGCGGACCGGGCGGACCGGGCGGACCGGGCGGACCGGGCGGACCGGGTGGACCGCGTGCCCGACCCGGCGGATGACATCGCGCACCTGGCGGACAGCCCCGGCTTCCGCTTCCTGGAGCGCGACCTCGTGCGCCCCGGCTGCCCCGGCTCCCTCCCCGGGCCCTACGACCTCGTCCTGCACCTCACGTGCCGCACCCTGGGGGCGTCCGACAGCGATGCCGCCAGCGATGCCGCCCGGACGCGCAACGCCCTCGCCACGGCCGAGCGGGACGGTGCGCGCTTCCTTCTCGTCTCCACGTGCGCGCAGCACGCGTCGGAGCGGCTCTCCGAGGAGCTGACCACCGCGCACGCCGCCGCGCACGAGGCCGACGCGGGCATCGTGCGCGCTTTCCCCGCCTACGGGCCGCGCATGGGCCCGGACGACGGCGGCGGGCTGATCCCCGCCCTGATCCGGCAGGCCCTGGACGGCGGACCCGTGACCGTCCCCGGCGACGGCCGCGCGATCCCCTCGCTCTGCTACGTCGACGACCTCGTCGACGGCGTGCTCCTGGTCGCCGCCAGCCGGTCCGTGCGCCCGGTCGACATCGGCGGCGACCCCGGGGCGAGCGTCGAGCGGATCGCCCGCCAGGTGATCGAGCTGACCGGCTCCCATGCCCGCCTGGAGTTCGGCGGCGCACCCGCCGACACCGCCGAGCCACCACCGCCCGAGACGGGCTTCGCACACGAGCTGTACGGCTGGACACCCCGGGTCACCTGGGAGGACGGCCTGAAGCGCACCATCGCGTACTGCCTCGACCGACGTGACCGACGCAATCGGCTCGACGCACGCGACTGGCCCGGCGGCCTCGACCGACTGGAAGATCCTGGCGGGCCTCACCGGCGCGAAGGGCGCGACGACCGCGATGGGCTCGGCGGGCTCGACCGGCCGGACCGGTCTGGCGGCGCGGCGCGGCTCGACCTGCCCGGCGGCCCCGACCGGCCCGGTGGTCCTGGCCGTCCCGGCCAAGCCAACCGGTCCGACCGGAGGGGAAGCGTGTCGTGAAGGCGCTTGTCGTGTGCCTCGACGGTATGAGCGGGGTTCTTCTGTCCGGTCCCGCTGTTCGCGCGGTCGCTGCCGGGGCCGAGCACGTGACGCTGTTGTGCTCCCCGCGCGGGGAGGCCGCCGCCGCGCTGCTGCCCGGCGTCGACGAGGTGCTCGTCTGGGACGCGCCCTGGGAGGGGGCCCGGCCGCCGACGGTCGACGAGGCCGACGTCGACGGGCTGCTGCGCCGGCTGCGGGAAGCGGCGTACGACGTCGCGCTCGTCGTGCCCACCTCCGCGCGCGGCCCCCTGCCCATCGCGCTCCTGCTGAGGATGGCCCATGTGCACCGCATCGGGGCCGAGGGCGTCGACCACCCCGCCACCCTCGTAGACGTCAGCCATCCGCGGCTGCCGGGCCGGCACGACGCCGAGGCGGGGCTCGACCTCGCCGCCGCCCTGGGGTTCGCCCCGAGGGCCGGGGACGACGGCCGGCCGCGGATCCTCCCCGCCCCCGACACGAGCGGCCTCACCGGCAACGGCCCCTACGTCGTGCTGCACCCGGGCGCCGGAGCGCCGGAGCGGCGCTGGGGCGCCGGGCGCGCGGCCGAGACGGTGGCGCTGCTCGCCGACGCGGGGCACCGGGTCGTCGTCACCGGCGGCCCCGACGAGAGCGGGCTGTGCCGTGAGGTGAGCGGCGGCACGGCCGTCGATCTCGGGGGCCGTACCGGCCTGCGGACGCTGGCCGGGGTGGTGCGCGCGGCCGATGTCGTCGTCGCGGGCGACACCGGCCCCGCCCACCTCGCCGCCGCGACCGGCACCCCGGTCGTCTCCGTACGCTCCCCGGCCGTATCGGCGGAGCGCCGGGACCCCTACGGCGTACCGGCCGCCCTCCTCGGCGGTCCGGGCGGGGCCACGCCACAAGACGTGCTGCGCGCGGTGCGGAGCCTCATGAGACAAGGCGTGGCATGAGCGCGTCCGCCCCGCCGCGCACCACCGTCGCGGTGATCACCCGCAACCGCCGCGACAGCCTCGTACGCGCCCTCGACGAACTCGCGGCGCTGCCCGAGCGGCCGCCCGTCATCGTCGTCGACAACGGCTCCACCGACGCCACGGCCGAGGCGGTCCGCGCCCACCACGGCGGCGCCCGCGTGGTGGTGGCCGGGCACAACACCGGAGCCCTCGGCCGCAACCTCGCCGTCCGCCACGCCACCACCCCGTACGTGGCCTTCAGCGACGACGACTCCTGGTGGGCGCCGGGCGCCCTGGACAGCGCAGCCGACCTCTTCGACGCGCATCCGCGCCTCGGCCTGCTGGCCGCCCGCACCCTCGTCGGCCCCGACCGGGCGGAGGACCCGCTGAACCACGTGCTCGCCGACTCGCCGCTGCCGCCCGCCGCCGATCTGCCCGGCCGCCCCGTCCTCGGGTTCCTCGCGTGCGCGGCGATCGCGAGGCGCCGGGCCTTCCTCGACGCGGGCGGCTACCACCGGGTGCTGTTCTTCGGCGGCGAGGAGACCCTGCTCGCCTACGACCTCGCGGCCCGCGGCTGGGGCGTGACCTACGACCCGTCGGTGACGGCCCACCACCACCCCGACCCGGGCGCCCGCCTCGGCCGCTCCACCGTGCAGCGGCGCAACGCCCTGCTCACCGCCTGGCTCCGGCGGCCCCTGTCGGTGGCCCTGCGCTCCACCGCGCAGCTCGCCGGGGCGGCCGCGCGCGGCGAACGGGACGCCGCGACCGCGCTGAAGGGCGTCCTCGCCCGGCTCCCCGCCGCGCTGCGGGACCGCGACCCGCTGCCCGCCCGGGTCGAGCACGCGGCCCGGCTCCTCGACCGGCCCGCGCCGGGCGCACCGGGGCGGCGGCGATGACCGGCGCGGCCCGGCCCGATCCCCGTACGGCTGTCGTCGTGATCACCCAGGACCGGCGCCCGGAGCTGCTCCGCACCCTGCGCGTCCTGCGGAACCTCCCCGAACGGCCGCACGTGGTCGTCACCGACAACGGGTCGCGCGACGGCACGGCGGAGGCGGTCGCCCGGCTCTTCCCCGAGGTGGAACTCCTGCGCCCGGGGCGGAATCTGGGGGCCGCCGGGCGCAACCTCGCCGTCAGCCGGGTGCGCACGCCCTACGTGGCGTTCTGTGACGACGACACCTGGTGGGACCCCGGCTCGCTGCGCCGCGCCGCCGACCTGCTCGACGCGCATCCGGCCCTGGCGGCCGTCACGGCCCGGATCGTCGTCGAGCCGTCGGGGGAGGAGGACCCGGTGGTCGCGGAGTTGCGCGACTCGCCCCTGACCGGGCCCGACTGGCTGCCGGGGCCCGCGCTCGGCTCGTTCCTCGCCGCCGCCACGGTGATCCGCGTCGACGCCTTCCTGGCGGGGGGCGGCTTCCACCCGGGCCTGTTCCTCGGCGGCGAGGAGGAGCTGCTCGCCACCGACCTCCTCACCCGGGGCCTGTGGCTGGCCTACGTGCCCGAGCTGACGATCCATCACGCGGCGTCACCCGCCCGCGACAGCACCGGGCGGCGCGTCCTCGGCATCCGCAACACCCTGTGGTTCACCTGGCTGCGCCGTCCCTGGCCCGCCGCCCTGCGCCGGACGGCGCACCTGTTGCGCACCGTGCCCCGCGACACGGCGTCCGCGCGGGCCTTCGCCGAGGCGTTCGCCGGGCTGCCCTGGGTACTCAGGCAGCGCGCACCCGTCCCGGCGCACATCGAGGCGCGGCTCGTCGCCCTCGAGGAGGCGCGCCGCCATTCGACGGCCCGTCGCTACGTCGGCTGACCGGTGCGTGCGCGGCCTGTTTGCCCCAGCAAAAATGGGCATAGCTAAATGAACTGAATCAAACCGAACGTAATGGTTCGAAGGAGACGGCGAACGTGACGGACGTAGCGAGCAAGGGTCCTGGCCCGGACGACGACCGGGAGACGCTCACCAACCGGCAGGGCCACCCGGTCCACGACAACCAGAACCAGCGCACCGTCGGCGCCCGCGGCCCCGCGACGCTGGAGAACTACCAGTTCCTGGAGAAGATCAGCCACTTCGACCGCGAGCGCGTCCCCGAGCGCGTCGTGCACGCCCGCGGCGTGACCGCGTACGGGTACTTCGAGTCGTACGGCACCCTCGGCGACGAGCCGATCAGCCGCTTCACCCGCGCCAAGCTGTTCCAGGAGCGCGGCAAGCGCACCGACGTCGCCGTCCGCTTCTCCACCGTCATCGGCGGCCGCGACTCCTCCGAAGCCGCCCGCGACCCCCGCGGCTTCGCCGTGAAGTTCTACACCGAGGACGGCAACTGGGACCTCGTCGGCAACAACCTGGCCGTCTTCTTCATCCGGGACGCCATCAAGTTCCCCGACGTCATCCACGCCCTCAAGCCGGACCCCGTCACCCATGAGCAGCAGCCGCGCCGCATCTTCGACTTCATGTCGCAGACCCCCGAGTCCATGCACATGTTGATCAATCTGTTCAGCCCGCGCGGCATCCCCGCCGACTACCGCCACATGCAGGGCTTCGGCGTCAACACGTACAAGTGGGTCAACGACAGCGGCGAGAGCCTCCTCGTGAAGTACCACTGGCTCCCCAAGCAGGGCGTCCGCTCCATGACCGAGGAGGACGCGGCCAACGTCCAGGCCGACGGGCTCGGCCACGCCACCAAGGACCTGTACGAGTCGGTCGCCCGCGGCGAGTACCCCGAGTGGGAGCTGGTCGTCCAGGTCATGGAGGACCACGACCACCCCGAGCTCGACTTCGACCCGCTCGACGACACCAAGGTCTGGCCGGAGCAGGAGTTCCCGCCGAAGGCCGTCGGCCGGATGGTCCTGGACCGGATGCCGGAGAACTACTTCGCCGAGAACGAGCAGATCTCCTTCGGCACCGGCGTCCTCGTCGACGGGCTCGACTTCTCCGACGACAAGATGCTGGTGGGCCGCACCTTCTCCTACAGCGACACCCAGCGCTACCGGGTCGGCGCCAACTACCTCCAGCTCCCCGTCAACCAGGCCAAGAGCGCCGGGGTGCGCACCAACCAGCGCGACGGCCAGATGGCCTACCACGTCGACGGAGGCGGCGGGAACCCGCTCGTCAACTACGAGCCGTCCATCACCGGCGGCCTGCGCGAGGCGCAGTACCCCATCCCCGACGAGGTCGGCCCCGAGATCACCGGCAGGCTCACCCGCAAACGCATCCCGCGCACCAACGACTACCTCCAGGCCGGGCAGCGCTACTGCCTCATGGAGGAGTGGGAGCGCGACGACCTCGTCAAGAACTTCACCGACCTGCTGTCCCAGTGCGACCGGGCCGTGCAGGAGCGGATGGTCTGGCACTTCCTGCTCGTCGAGAACGAACTCGGCCTCAAGGTCGGCGACGGCCTCGGCATCGGCCCGAAGGACGTCGCGAGCCTTCAGCCGCTCGCCGGTCAGGACCTGACCGACGACGACCGCGCGCGCCTCGCCCGCCTCGGCGAGAACCCGCCGCGCGACGTCAGCGGACTGACGATGACGCACTGCGTCCCCGACGAACGGCACGTCGTCACCCGGTGACCGGCCCCCGGACCGCTCGCGTCGGCGGCGGCCCGGTCCCGGGCGTTTCGGGAACGGGCCGCGTCGGCGCGCGGCAACAGGCATGCTTGTAGGGCGAATCGGAGTGGGGCGGAGCAGGGCTCGCAGGGGGAGGCACTGATTCATGGCTGGTCCGGTGGCCGGACGAAGTGACGGTTTTTCGACCCACCGGCCGGAGCCCGCAGTGCTGCCGCCGAGGCCGTGCGCGTGGCTCGGCCTGGTCGCCGTGTGCGCGGCGCTCGTGGTCGTCGTGCTCGGCGTCCTGTACGCGGGTCACAGCGGACCCGGCGCCGTGGACCGGTGGTTCGTCGCTCCGACGGACGACAGCGTGAAGCCGCCGTGGCGGGCCGTCGCCCTCGTCGTCGACTTCCTGGCGGAGCCCGCGGGCTCCGCCCTCGTGATGGCGGCCGTCGTGGCGGGCCTCCTGTGGCTCAGGCGTCCGCGCGCCGCCGTGTCCGCCGTCGTCGCGGCCGGCCTCACCGTGGTCGTCGCCACGCTGGTCAAGTCCCTGGTGGGGCGCACCATCCACGGCCCGGACAACCTGTCCTACCCGAGCGGGCACACCGCCTTCCTCACGGCGGTCGCGCTCGTGGTGACCCTGACCCTGGTGCGCCGCACGGCGCTCGCCCTGCTCGTGGCGCTGGCCGCCGGGTCCGTCATGGGCTGGGCGCAGGTCGCCCTGAGCGCGCACTACCCGACCGACGTCCTCGCCGGATGGTGCACCGCGCTGGCGGTGGCCCCGGTGGCGGCGTGGGGTGTGGACCGGGTGGCCGACCGGGTGGCCACCCGGCGGGCGGGCCGGCCGGCCGACACCGGTGAGCCCGCCCGCCGCTAGCGGGCGTTCAGCTCACACCCGCCGCCGGAACACCGGCTTCACCGGGCGCCCGCCCGTCCACGCCGACGGATCCTCCGCGTCCAGCGCCTTGCGGTACACCGCGCACGCCTGGGCCACGACCTCCACCGTGCGGTCGATGTCGGCGTCGTCGAGAGCGCTGCTGACGACGAACGACGGGGCCAGGACACCGCCCGCCAGGAGCTGGCGCAGGAACAGCGTGCGGTACGGCTGCGACGGCCGCCCGGCCTCGTCGAGGGTGGCGAAGACCAGGTTGCTGGCGCGGCCCCGCACCAGTACGTGGTCGGCGACGCCCATGCTGGCCGCGGCCGACCGCACACCCGCCGCCAACCGCTCGCCCAGCGCGTGCAGCCGGGCCGTGATGCCCTCCTCGACGTACGTCGTGAGGACGGCCATCGCCGCCGCCAGGGAGTGCGTCTCCCCGCCGTGCGTCGTCGAAAGGAGGAAGACGCGGTCGTCCGCGTGGCGCAGCCCGCCCCGTTCCATCAGCTCGCGGCGGCCCGCGAGCGCGGAGACCGCGAAGCCGTTGCCCAGCGCCTTGCCGAAGGTGGAGAGGTCGGGCGTGACGCCGTACAGACCTTGCGCGCCCGCCTCCGACCAGCGCAGACCCGTGATCATCTCGTCGAAGACCAGGACGCAGCCGTGCCGGTCGGCGAGTTCGCGCAGGCCCGCCAGGTAGCCGGGCGGCGGCTCGGCATGGCCGGCCGGTTCCAGGATCAGGCAGGCGATCTCGCCCTCGTACCGGGTGAGGAGCTCCTCGGTGGCGGGCAGGTCCCCGTAGGGGAAGCTCACCGTCAGCTCACCGGTCTGCGGCGGGATCCCCGCGGACATGGGCGTCGTCGTGATGAACCAGTCGTCCGTGGAGAAGAACGGGTGGTCGCCGCAGATCGCCACCCGGGGGCGGCCGGTGACGGCGCGCGCCAGGCGGACGGCGGCGGTCGTGACGTCCGAGCCGTTCTTCGCGAACTTGACCATCTCCGCGCTCGGCACGGTCGCCAGGAACCGCTCCGCCGCCTCGACCTCCAGGATCGAGGGGCGGACGAAGTTGCCGCCCCGGTCCACCTCGCGGCGTACGGCCTCGGTGACGCGCGGGTGCGCGTGGCCGAGGCTGACCGAGCGCAGCCCCGACCCGTACTCGATGTAGCGGTTGCCGTCGACGTCCCACACGTGGGCCCCGCGGCCGTGGCTGATGACGGGGGCCAGGTGTTCGGGGTACTGGTCGTCGCCCTTGGCGTAGGTGTGCGCGCCGCCGGGGATCAGGGTGTGCAGGCGCTCGTTGGCCCGCCGGGACTCGGGGAGTTCGAACTCGTCCACGCCGGCCTCAGCTCTCCGCGTTCGCAATGTCGTTCTCCAGGTGCTTCAGGGTCTGCGCCAGGCTCGGTGCCCGCCGGTCCCGCTCCGAGACCAGGGCGGGCGGGAGCGGCCACGGGATCGCCAGGTCCGGGTCGTCGAAGGCGATCGTCACGTCCTCGGCCGGGTCGTGCGCGCGGTCGATCCGGTACGAGGTGTCGGCGGTCTCGGTGAGCGCCTGGAAGCCGTGCGCGCACCCCGCCGGGATGTAGAGGGTCTGCTGGGTCTCGCCGGACAGTTCGAAGGTGGCCCGGCCCAGGTAGGTGGGCGAGCCGGGGCGCAGGTCCACCACGACGTCGAAGATCCGCCCGTACGAGCAGCGCACCAGCTTGGCCTCCCCGGCGCCGGAGCGCAGGTGCATGCCGCGCAGGACGCCGCGTACGGAGCGGGAGACGCTGTCCTGGAGGAAGGCGTGCGGGTCGATCCCCACGGAGCGGACCACGTCGGCGTCGAAGGTGCGGCAGAAGAAGCCGCGCTCGTCGGCGTGCGGCGTCGGCTCGAACAGGTACGCCCCGTCGATCTCCGGGACTCGGGTGGCCTTCATCGTGTCTCCTGCGGGGCATGTGCGGGTTCTTCATGCGGGAACAGAGCGTGGGTCAAGGCTCTGAACTGGTGTTTCAGGCGGTCCGTCGCCGCCGCGTTGCGCTCTTCGAGCGTCCGCCGCAGCTCCGGCGACGCCTTCTCCAGGGACCGGAACTGTTCGAGCAGGCGGTCCGCGTCGACCTCGCGCGCCGGGTGGCAGTAGGCGCCGAGTCCCATGTCGGCCATGAGCGCGTCGCTCTTGGCCGCGTAGCTGAGCGCGAGGGTGGGCGTCCCGGCCTTCAGGGCGCAGACGAGGTTGTGGTAGCGCGTGGCCACCACCGCGTCGGCGGCCGCCGCCTCCGCCATCAGGCCGGCGAGGGAAGCGGCTCCGGACGCGGTGACCAGCGGGGAGCCGACCTCGGCGAGGACCGACTCCACCACCGCTACGTCGACGCCGTCGCCGGTGAGCAGCCGGACCTCCCTGCCCTCGTCGGCCAGCGTCCGGACGAACCGGGTGACGCCGTCGAGGTAGCGCCGGTGGATCTCGTCGGCGCGGTCGCGGTCGTCGTTGCTGCCGTGGAAGGCCATGACACCGACACACACACGGCCCCGGGTCTGCGACCGCACCTCAGGTGCCGGCAGCGCGAACGCCAGGTCCGGGTAGACCGCGTCGTGCGACGTGTCCACGCCCATCTCCCGCAGCGCGTCACGGGACAGGGCGTCCCGGTACGAGCGGTACGTGGCGCACCGCGCCGACCAGCGCACCAGGGTCCGCGTCGCCCGGACCCCGATCGGCCCCGCGCCCACGCTGACCAGCGCCACCCGGGTCCGTGTCAGCCGCCCGCCCGCGCACAGCAGGAACAGTGAGTACGGGAAACCCCACGGCCGCAGCGGCAGCGTGGCCTCCAGGACGCCCATGCCGGGGACGATCACGACGTCGTGCCTGCGCACCCAGCCGGCGGTGCGGAAGACGTCCACGACCTTGCCCAGGCCCTTGCCCGCGATGGCGCCCACCCGCGAGGCGGTCCGGTACTCCCCGCGGTACCAGTGCAGCCGCGTCGCCGGTATCCCGTACCGGGAGGAGACCGCCTCGGGGCCGCCGCACAGCGCGTCCACGACCGCGTCGGGGTGCTCCTCGCGGAGGTAGCCGAGCACCGCCTCCAGGGAGCCGTCGTTGCCGAGGTTCCCGGAGCCGAGCAGCCCGAACACCCCTACGCGCACCGGGGACTTGTCGCCCTTCCTCATGCCTGCCTGCCCTCGCGGCCCGCCACGATCTCGTCGAGGTCGACCGTGAGCAGCGCCGGGTCGACCGGCGCCCGGTCCTCGACGCGCTCGCCCGCGCCGCCCGGCCGGGCCCTGGTCGTCATCCACGTGCTGAGGTGGCGGTAGCAGGCGCGCCGGTCGGCGGCGGAGAGCGGGGCGCGCCGCACCGCCGAGACGAACCCGAGGACGTACTCGGCGAGCAGCCGGGGTGTCGGGTGGAGCACGCCCGCGCGGCGCGGGTCGAGGTTGACGCAGCGGGAGCGCTTGGACGGGTTCGCGCGCTCGGCGCGGGTGGGGTGGTCGCGGCGGAAGTAGAGCAGCTCGGGCACCTGGTGGAAGGGGCCGTGCAGGGCGATCTCGGCGACGAACGTGCGGTCCGCGTGGTGGTAGCTGTCGTGCGGCTTCACCCGGCGCAGCACCTCGGCGCGCATCACCCCGTAGAAGTCGTCGCCGCCGGACTCCATCAGCATGCTGCGGAACCGCTCGGGCGCGCTGGGTGAAGCGGTGTCGAGCGTGTACGCGTAGGGGACCGTGATGCGGCCCTCGCCGTCGATGACGGCCTGGTCGGCGTGGGCGAGGACGACGTCGGGGCGTTCGTCGAGCGCCTCGACGCACCGCCGCAGCAGGTCACGGGCGTACAGGTCGTCGTGCGAGGCCCACTTGAACAGTTCGCCCTTGCACTGCGTGAAGACGTAGTTGTGGTTGGGCGCCGCGCCGATGTTGCGGTGCAGCCGGATGTAGCGGATGCGGGGATCCTGCGCCTCGTACTTGCGGCAGATGTCCTGCGTTCCGTCGGTCGAGGCGTTGTCGGAGATGACCAGCTCGAAGTCCTCGTAGGTCTGGCCGAGCAGCGCGTCGAGCGCCTCGGCCAGGTACTCCTCGCCGTTGTAGACGGGAAGGCCGATGCTCAGCCGGGGGTGGGTGGTCAAGGCGTCCTCACTTCGGGGGGGTGGGGTGGTGGTGGTGCTCGCGCAGGGCGGACCGCAGTTGCAGCCACCACACGGCCGAGCCGCACAGGAGCGCGGCGGCGACGCCCCAGGCCGAGCCGGACGTGCCGCCGGCGACGGCTCCGCCGAGCCCTCCCGCGACGTAGAAGGCGGAGGCGCAGAGCTGGCTGCGCAGGCTGCGCTTCGCCGCGCCGAGTGCGCGCAGTCCGGCGGCGGCGCCGGTGCCGAGCCCCGCGCCCGCGACGCCGAGCGTGACCGGCACGATGAGCTGCGAGGCGCCGCTCCAGACGTCGCCGAGGACGAACTCGCCGAGCCTGTCCGGCATCAGGAGCAGCAGGCCGCCCCAGCACAGCGCGGCGACGGCCTGGCCGCCGCCGAGGACGAGGCAGAACGCGCCGAGGCGGTGCGGGGCCTGCCGCAGCACGCGGGCCGCCTCCGCGACGGTGACCAGGGAGAGCCCCATGAGCACGGCCATGAACGGGCCGAGCAGGAGCTCCGCGCCCCGGACCACGCCGACGGCGCTGACGCCGACGATCGCGCCGAGCCCGTACGCCCGCAGCTGGCTGGCGCCGCTGTTGGTGACGTTCTCGACGAGGTAGCGGTAGCCGAGGTCGTGGTGGGCGCGCAGCCAGGCGCGGGCCTGGGTCGCCCGGGGCCGGATACGGGACTGGAACCAGCCGTACAGGGCGGCCACCGCGGCGGAGCCGCCCCAGGCGAGCACGAACGCGGCCACGCTGCCCTGGTGTGCCGCGAGGAACAGGGCGGGGACGAGCGCGACGCCCCACACGATGTCGTTGACGAACGCCTTCCGGCCGGCCCCGGCGGCGAAGAACGCGAACCGCCACGCGTCCTGGAGCAGCAGCCCCGGCAGGACGACACCGAGGCAGGCGAACGCGGGCCCCACATGGCCGCCGACGACGAGCCCGACGACCAGGGACACCGCGCCGAGCGCCGTGCCGACGCCGAGCGCGGTGCCCGACGCACGGGCCGTCGCCGCCCGCCAGGACTCCTCCGGGACGCCGCTGAAGCGGACCATCAGCGGATCGGTGGCCACCCCGCGCGAGACGTTGAGCACCACGCCGTACGTCACCCAGGCCAGGCTGAAGACGCCGAACGCGGTCAGTCCGAGCGAGCGGGCCACATAGATGCCCACCGCGAAGTTGGAGATGCTGGAGGCCGCCTGGTCCGCCAGGCCCCAGGACAGGCGGCCCGCGACGGCGCGCCGGGCCGAGCGGCCCGGTCGCGCCGTCGCCCGCGCCTTCTCCTCGTCGGTGGTCATCGGCGTCATGCCTTGATCAGTCCGGCGCCGTGCAGGGCGTCGGCCGCGGCGGCGACGGTCTCGAACGGCAGCCCGGCCCGCTCGGCGACGTCGAGGAGACTGTGCTCGCCGTCGGAGAGGCTGAGCACCCACAACATCGCCATCTGCGCCTCCTTGGCGTCGCTGCGCCCGCCGAGCGAGTCGTAGAGACCGCGCCGCCCGAGCTGCGGTTCGCCGTACGGGCTGAGGTTGACGTAGGCCCGGTTCCGGTCGAGCACCGCGAACGCCTCCCGGCACACCGCGAGGGTGTCCGTCATCGCCTCCGGGGAGACGAAGTCCGGGTTGTCCGCCGAGGTGTGGTACTCCGGGTAGCCCGCGTACGGGGTCCGGCTGAGCGAGCCCACGCCGAGGTCGAACCCGGGCGAGCAGTACTGCCGCTCGTCGTACCCGTACGGCGTGAACTCCCGGATGGTGTGCGGGCGTTCGGAGGCGGTGAGGACGTGCTCCAGCACCCGGTCGATCTCCGCGTTCCCGCGCCGGCTCTGCTTGTACGTGAGCTGCCCGCGGTCGCCCGCGCAGGCCAGCACGAGCCCGTGCTTCACCTGCTCGATGCGGTCCGCGTTGCGCGCCAGCCACGTGATCGCGCCGATGGTGCCGGGCGCGAAGATGAACCGGTAGGTGTAGTACGGCTGTCGCTCCTGCTCCGCGAGGGCGCGCGCGAGGTACGTCGCCACCGCGACGCCCGCCAGGTTGTCGTTGGCGAGCGACGGATGGCAGACGTGGCAGGAGACGATGACCTCCTCGGGGACCTGCCCGGGGATCACGTGCTCGGCATAGGTGAGGTGCCCGTCGGCGAGCGTGGAGTCCACGCGTACCTCGTACTCGCCCTCCGGCAGCGCGTCCAGGGTCTCCTGCGCAAGGCAGAAGCCCCATTCCGGCTTGTAGTAGCTGGTGCGGTACGGCACCCAGGACGGATGGTCCGGCAGCGTGTACAGGTGCGGGCGCAGCTCCGACAGCGGCATCGTCGCCGCCACCGGCACGCTGTAGCCGAGCACGTGCAGGCTGGACGCCCGGAAGTCGACGACCCGCTCGCCCGAGGCGTCGGCGACGTAGGCGTCCCGGATGTTCCACTCCTGCGGCACCGTCCAGTCGAGCACCTGCGTGCCCGTCGCCACCTCGTGCGTCTCGAGCGGGAGGTACTCGCCGACGATCTCCAGGGTGGCGCGGACGCCGTCCCCGGTGATGCTCCGGCAGAGCGGGTACAACCGCTCCACCAGGGCGTGCATCTCCTCGCCCGTCGTCGTCACCGGCGCCACCGCAGGGTGTCGTCGACGGAACCGGCCTCGGACGCCGCGCGGAGCACGGCGAGACGGGTGAAGCGCTGGTCGAAGGCGTCCTTGGTCAGGCCGTGCGCGCGGTAGGCGTCGGCGAGTTCGAGGGCGCCCCGCTTGACCGACCACTCGCAGTCGAAGCCGGGGACCGCGGCGCGGAAGCGGGCGAAGTCGACGCGGTAGGAGCGCGGGTCGGCGCCGTTCTCGCCGGTGATGTTCACCTTCGAGCCGGGCACCGCGTCGGCGACCTGCTCGGCGATCTCGGCGACCGTGACGTTGTTGGCCTCGGTGCCGATATTGAACGCCTTGTCGTGGACGGCCTCGCGCGGCGCGTCGAGCGCGGCGGTGAAGGCGCGCGCGATGTCGGCGGCGTGCACGAGCGGCCGCCAGGGCGTGCCGTCGGAGAGGACCAGGACCTCCCCGGACAGGAGCGCGTGCCCCACCAGGTTGTTCAGCACGATGTCGGCGCGCAGCCTGGGGGAGAAGCCGAACGCCGTGGCGTTGCGCATGTAGACCGGGGTGAAGTCGTCGTCGGCGAGGGCGTGCAGGTCGTCCTCGACCCGCACCTTCGACTCGGCGTACGGGGTGACCGGGCGCAACGGGGCGTCCTCGCCGACCAGTTCACCGCCGCCCGCCGCGCCGTAGACGGAGCAGGTCGACGCGTACAGGAAGCGGCGCACCCCCGCCTCACGGGCGAGGCGGGCGAGGTGGACCGACGCGTGGTGGTTGATGTCGTAGGTGAGCTGCGGTGCGAGCGCGCCCAGGGGGTCGTTGGAGAGGGCGGCCAGGTGGATCACGGCGTCCACCCCGGCGACGTGTTCGGCCGTGACGTCGCGCAGGTCGACCCGCGCACCCGGCGGGTCGTCGGGGGTGGGGCCGAGGACACAGTCCGCGAACAGGCCGGCGTCCAGGCCGACGACGTCGTGTCCGGCGGCCTTCAGGACCGGGGCCATGACGGTGCCCAGGTAGCCCTGGTGTCCGGTGAGCAAAACGCGCAAGGTTCAATCCCCCAGGTCGAGAACGAGTTTGGTGACGGCGAAGGCTTCTGCGTAGCGGGCGTGGCATTCGATGCCACGGATCCGGGCGAGGCCGAGGAAGGCCTCGCGGTCGTACCAGGGACGGTGGCGCTGGGACGCGTAGTGCTCCTGGAGGAGGCGCACCTTCCGCTCGGCGATCTCCTCCGGCAGCGGCTGGTACGCCGCCATCCGGCCGAGATCGCCGTCCCACTTGACGATCTCGTAGCCGAGGACGAGGTGGTCGCGGAAGGCGGTCGTCATCAGCTGTGCCAGGCCCCGGTGGTCCTGGTGCGCGTCGTCGGTGCGCGGGGCGAGGACCAGGTCGGGCCCGGTCCGCGCGCGTAGCTCCTCGACGGCCGCCTTCGCCTCCTCCCACTGCGCGGGCAGCCGTCCGTCGGCCAGCTTGAGCACGGTCAGGCGCAGGTCCGCGCCGGGGCAGAACGCGGCGAGCGCGGCCTGCTCCTCCTGCTCCCGCTCGGTGCCGCCGCCGGAAAGGACGAGGGCGTCCACTTGTATGCCGGGCCGCGCCTCGCACAGGGCGAGCAGGGTGCCGCCCGCGCCGATCGCGATGTCGTCGCAGTGGGCGCCCACCGCGACGACCCCGGCGAGCGGACGCCCGGCGCCGAGCCGGATCACGCGCGCACCCCCGCGCCGTCCTGCTCCCACACGGCCCACGGGCGGTCGCCGCGCGCGTAGGCGGCGTCGAGGGCGGCCCGCTCCTTCACGGTGTCGGTCGGCTTCCAGAAACCGCGGTGCTTGTACGCCACCGCCCGTCCCCGCTTGGCCAGTTGGGCGCAGCCGTCGGCGACCAGGTCCCCGCCCTCCGGGATGTGGTCGAAGACCTCCTGGCGGAGCACGAAGTAGCCGCCGTTCTCCCACAGCGGCATGTCGCTGACCGCGGTGATCCCGCCGACCAGGCTGTCCTCGCCGAGGTCCACGCAGTGGAACGAGGACTGCGGCGGCACCACCATCATCGAGGCGCCCGCGTCGCGCTCGGCGAACGAGTCGATCATCTGGGGCAGCGGCGCGTCGGTGAGCACGTCGGCGTAGTTGGCGAGGAACATCTCGTCCCCCTCCAGGTGGTGGCGGACCCGGCGAAGCCGCTCACCGATCGGCGACTCGATGCCGGTCTGCGCGAACGTGATCGTCCAGTCGGCTATGTCGGTGGAGAGCAGCTCGGTCTGCCCGCCGCGGAGCACGAAGTCGTTGGAGGTCGTCTCCTCGTAGTTGAGGAAGAAGTTCTTGATGTGGTGGGCGCCGTAGCCCAGGCACAGGATGAACTCCTTGTGCCCGTAGTGCGCGTAGTAGCGCATGACGTGCCAGATCAGCGGGCGCGGGCCGACCATCGCCATCGGCTTGGGCATGTCGTCGGAGGCGCCGGCGCGCATCCGCAGTCCGTAACCGCCGCAGAACAGGACGACCTTCATGCTGTGACCTCTTTCGGCGCGGCCTCGACGACGCTCAGTTCCGGGATGGGGAAGACCAGGCGGCCGCCCCACTCGTGCACGAAGGCGAGCTGTTCGGTCAGCTCCGCCCGCAAATTCCAGGGCAGGATCAGGACGTAGTCGGGCCGGTCGGCCTCGATCTGCTCGGGCGGCAGGATCGGGATGCGGGTGCCCGGGGTGTACCTGCCGTGCTTGTAGGGGTTGCGGTCGACCGTGTACGCGAGCAGGTCGGGCCGGATGCCGCAGTGGTTGAGCAGCGTGTTGCCCTTGCCGGGGGCGCCGTAGCCGACGACGGTCTTGCCCTCCTCGGCCGCTGTGATGAGGAACTTGAGGAGGTCGCGGCGGACCTTCGCCACCCGCGCGGAGAACTCCTCGTACCCGGACAGCTCCTGGAGCCCGGCGGCCTTCTCCTTGCCGAGGACGTCGGCGACGCGGCTGCTCGGCTCGCCTGCCACCTCGGCGGGGCGCGCCCACAGCCGGATGGAGCCGCCGTGCGTCGGCAGCAGCTCCACGTCCACCAGGGCGAGTCCGCCGCTGGCGAGCGCCCGGATCGCGGAGGCGACCGTGTAGTACTGGAAGTGCTCGTGGTAGATCGTGTCGTACTGGTTCTCCTCGATCAGCGTCAGCAGGTGCTGCACCTCGATGGAGACCCAGCCGTCGTCGGCGACCAGGGCGCGCAGGCCCTGCGTGAAGCCGACCACGTCGGGGATGTGCGCGTACACGTTGTTCGCCACGACCAGGTTCGCCGGGCCGTTCTCGGCGCGGGCGGCCGCCCCGGTCTCCGGGGACAGGAACGCGGTGAGGGTGGGCACCCCCGCGTCCCGTGCCGCGCCGCCGACGTTCACCGACGGCTCGATGCCCAGGCAGCGGATCCCCCGGTCCACCACGTGCTTGAGCAGGTAGCCGTCATTGCTCGCGACCTCGACCACGAAGGAGTCGGCGCCGAGGCCCACCCGCTCCGCGGCGTCCGCGACGAACGTGCGCGCGTGCTCGACCCAGCTGGTCGAGAAGGAGGAGAAGTACGCGTACTCGCTGAACGTCTCCTCGGGTGTGATCAGCGGTGGTATCTGCGCGAGCCAGCAGTCGGTGCAGACCCGCAGATGCAGCGGGTACGCGGGCTCGGCCTCGTCCAGTTGGTCCGCGGCGAGAAAGCTCTCGCACGGTGGCGTCGCCCCCAGGTCGACGACGCTGGTCAGCGCCGTCGAGCCGCAAAGTCGGCATCTCGTCATCTCGTTCCCCCCATTGCTCTCGACCGGTCCGCGATCACGGCCCGGTACCCCTCCTCCAGGCGTTCGAGGCCGACGGCGGGGCTGAAGCCCCGCTCGTAGCGGCTCCGGGCCGCCCGGCCCATCTCCTGGTTGCGTCCCCGCTCTGCCGCGATCCGGCGGATGCCGTCCGCGAGCGAGGCGCTGTCGCCGGGCGTGTGGAGCAACCCCGTCACGCCGTCGTCGACCAGCTCGACGAAGGAGCCGTGCGCGGCGGCGACGGCCGGGACCCCGGCCGCCATCGCCTCCACGACCACCAGGCCGAACGTCTCCTGGTACACCGAGGGCGCGAGGACCGCGACCGACCGCGCGACGGCCTCCTGGCACTGCGCCGGGTCGTACAGACCCGCGTAGCGCACGTCGTCGCGGCCCGCCGCCCAGGCGGCCACCTCGTCCTTCAGCGGGCCCGCCCCGGCGATGACGAGCGGCACGCCCGCCCCGCCGTCCGCCCGCAGCCCGTCCCACGCGGCCATGAGCAGCCGCACCCCCTTGGCCTCGGTGAGGCGGCCGAAGTAGAGCACGTGCTCGCCCGCGGCGCCCTCCCGCCGGACACCGGGCTCGGTGACGAAGTTGTGCTTCACCGCGAGCCGGTCGGCGGGCATCCCGGCGCCCACGAGGATGTCGCGCTGCGCGGCGGAGATGCAGAAGAACCGGTCCACGTCCGACCACCACCGCCGCCGGTTCACGGCCACGCTCACCGCGAGCGGCACCGTCGCGAGCCGTGAGCCGCGGTAGCAGCCGTGCCGGACACCGGCCAGCGGCACCCGCGTACCGACGCACTCGGTGCACGGCCTGCCGCCCCGCTCCAGCGTCCCCGGCGGGCAGATCTGGTAGTAGTTGTGCAGCGTCGTGACGACCGGCACCCCGGCGTCGGCGCAGGCGGCGATCACCGCGGGCGACAGCAGCGGGAACACGTTGTGGACATGGACCACGTCCGGCCGCTCGGCCCGTAACTTCGCCGCCAGCTCCTTGCGGACGGCCCCGTTCCACGGCACCTGGAGCGGCACCGCGACCTTGCCGAGAAGAGACCGGCCCGCGATGTCGTCGCTGCGCCGCGCGAACACCTCGACCCGGTGCCCCGCCTCGCGCAGCAGCCGCACCTCCTGCTCCACGACCTTATTCTCACCGCTCGGCTGCGCCGAGACGTAGAAGTTGTGCACGATCAGGATGTGCATGCTCAGGTCACCTCCGAGGTCCGGGCCCAGCGCGGGACACGCCGTCGCGGATCCGCGGGCGTCGAGAGGGGCGTGGTCTGTGCGGGCGACGCGAGCAGCGACGCGGCCAGCGACAGGTGCAGCAGGTACGGGGAGGCGTCGCCGAGCCCCGCCTCGGTGTACGACGACATCACCACGTACGTGATCAGGAAGAGCGCGCAGGCCCGCGAGAGCGACGGCGGCCGGAGCAGCGCCACGGCGAGCAGGACGAGCAGCATCGACGCGACGAGCCCGACACCGGTCAGACCCTGCTCGTTGTAGACGGCCAGCCAGCTGTTGTCGATGGGCAGCCCGTTGAACGACTTGTCGCCCAGGCCCGTGCCGAACAGCTGCTCCGTGGTCGACCGGTCCGCCGCGAGCAGCGCGTCCCACACCTTGGCGCGCCCGGTCAGGCTGGTGAAGTACTCCTTGGACTGCCCGCGCAGGAACCACGCCTGCACCGCGCCCGCGAACCCCACCGCGGCGACCGTGACGACCACCACCGACCAGGCGAAGAACCGCCGGGCGGCGGCGCTGTTCAGCACCAGGGAGAGAATCGCGACGACCAGCCCGACGAGCATGCCGACCGTCGCCGTACGGGTATGGGTCAGCGCGAGCAGGACGAAGGACGGCACGATGATGATCGCCGCCGTGCGCCCGTCGGTCTGCCGGCCGAGCAGGAGCAGCGTCGTCAACCCGATGATCACCGCCGCGTACTGGCCGATCTGCGGCGGCGTCAGCGGCCACAGCGCGCCGACCAGACGGCCGCCGTACAGCTCGGGCATGGCCGCGCCCGGTGAGATCGCGAGCCCCGCGGCGGCCGTCCCGATCGCCACGAAGTAGAACCGGATGTGGTAGCGGACGAACGTCGTGTCCCCGTTCCACCAGCGGCTGAGCAGCCACAGCGTGCCCACGAACAGCGACAGGCGGAAGCAGCGGAACAGCGCCCCGAGCCCGGCCTCGAGATGGATGCTGGAGAGGATGCTCGGCACCAGCAGGAACGTGAGGAGCAGCAGGAACGCGCTGGCTCTGCCCCGCAGCCGTAGGTTGACCGCGAGCGCGAGGGCGAACGCGGTGACCAGCGCGCCCATCGTGACCAGCTGGATCAGCGAGCGCGGCAGCGGAATGATCGTCTTCGCGCCCGCGGAGCCGAGCGTGTTGAGGCCGAGCAGCGCCCAGACGACCCCCACGGTCCGCGGGGTGCGCGCCGGCATCAGGTCCTGGACCATCTCAACCACCGGCCGGGAGGTCGAAGGTGCTGCCCGCGTCCTGCTCGTACGGCAGCGCCTGCCACTGCCCGTCGTCGAGCACCTTGCCCATGTCCTGGGCGACGAACCGCCACGGCCCGACGTACGCGTTGTCGTGCCAGCGGTTGTGCTGCTTGTCGGTGATGGACTTCTGGACCTTGTCGCCCTTGTACGGCGACCAGTTGGGGTAGGTGCCGTAATTGGACAGCAGCGCCATCCGGTCGCACCGCGACGAGCAGTCGATCTCCGGCTTGGCCAGGACGAACCGGTTGTCGTGGATGTCCACCCGCTGGGTCTTCCACCGGCAGTCGGCGTACAGCGGCTCCGTCTTGATCCCGGGCCGCTTGCAGCGCTCCTTGTCCTTCACGAGCAGCGTGCAGTCACCGGAGGAGGTGTTGGCCGGGCTGTTGCAGAACCGGTCGGCGCTCTCCCACAGGGTGATGCCGTTCCAGTTGTTCTCCAGCCGGTTCCGGTAGACCTCGATCTTGTCCGTACGGGCGTCGACGCGGGGCTCGCCGCCCGACTCGGAGATGTAGACGCTCCCGTACGGGAAGGCGTCGCCGCGCTCGGCGGACCTGCGCCCCTCGACCAGGTTGTTGCGCCGGATCGTGTTGTCCCTGACGACCGCGTTGTAGCTGATCTCGTAGATCAGCGCGGCGCCGTCGTTGGCCTCGATCAGGTTGTTCTCGATGCGGAAGTCGTTGTTGTTGGTGTCCGCCCACAGGCCGGTGCCCCGGTTGTCGTGGACCCAGTTGGCGCGGATGTCGGCCCGGTCGACGGCCCAGAACTTGATGCCGCCCGTGCAGCCGCAGCCCTTCCTGCGCTTCTCCCAGTCGCCGGTGTTGTTGCCGGTGATCTCGTTGCCCTCGACCACCAGGCCGCGGATCGAGTCGCCGTCCTTGTAGGCGTTCATGCCGTACTGCCCGTTGCCGCGCAGGCAGTTGTCGCGGACCTGCTGGCGGGCGCCCGCCATGAGACCGGCGCCGGAGTTGTACTGGATCGCGGAGTGCTCGATCACCCAGCCGTCGGCCGAGCCCTTGTTGACGACGCCCTCGTCCTGCGGCGGGACGAACCCCTGCACGGTCAGGTGGCTGATGGTGACGTCGGGGGCGTCGCCGCCGAACGCGTACTGGTTCTTCTTCCGCCCGTCGAGGACCGCGCCCGGCGCGCCGATGTAGCGGTCCCCCTCCTTCGGGATGACCTGGGCGTAGCGCTCCGCCGGGAGCCGGTGCTTGCCGGGGCGCAGCCAGAACGTGGTGCCCGGCGGAGCGTCGCCGGTCTTCGTTGCCAGGTCGCCCACCTTGCCGGGGTCGATCTCCACCGCGCCCGCGGGCGGCTTCTCCAGTCCGGCCGGGGGCTTGGCGCACACCCGCGCCACCTGTTGCCGGGCCCCGGACGTGGACGGTGAGGCGCCCGGCTTCGCCGAGGAGCCCGGCGAGCCCGTGCCCGTGCAGCCGGCCGTCGCCAGCAGCACGAGGGCGAGCGCCGGCAGTGCCGCGGGCCATGCCCGGTTGTGCCACTTCGTCCTCACGCGTCCTCCTCTCTGGTCTGCGTCGTTGTGCTGTCTCGTGGTCCTGGCCGTCCGGCTACGAGAACGTGAGCACGGTCGTGAACCGCCTGGCGCTGTCGGCCGCGGAGCCGGAGCCGGTGCCGATCAGCGTGGTGGCCGGTTCCTTGCGGCCGAAGCCGGGGGAGTACCAGCCCAGCGGCGGGTCGCTCTCGCCGCGGTGCGCCTGCCACGTCAGCCGGTCGGGCAGGTCGAGCACCGCCGAGCGCCGCTCACCGTCCCGGTCCCAGGTCAGCGTCGCCCGGTTCCCGGTCAGCTCCGCGGTGACCGCCGGACCGAGATGGAAGGCGAGACGCACCTCACCGTGCGGCCCGCGCACCTCGTCGACGATACGCAACTCCCGTCCCACTGACGCGAGTTCGACCCTACGACGATGAACGGCGGGCCGGTACCCGTCGTGCTCGGCGGACCAGCGGGACACCTTGGGGTTCGAGGTGTCGGCGACCAGGACGCGGGTGCGGGCGTGCCGGGTCCACAGAAACGGTCCGCCGGAGACCGACTGGTCCGCGCCGCCGAGCTCCAGGGTGTTGTGGCCGAGCGTGGAGCGGAAGTACTGCCGCCACTCGGGCTGCCCGTGGTAGCAGAACGTGCCCGGGTCGGCGAGCACGTCGACCCCGTCCTGCCGCACCTCCACGGAGAGCGCGTCCGCGTGGGCGTGCGCGGCGATCGACAGGAAGCCGTGCGGGCCGCCGTCGAGGCGGCACCAGATCTTGTCCGGGCCGCGCAGGACCGTCATGCCCGCGTCGGGGAAGTGCACCGGCCTGCGCGCCGGGCGCCGGAGCCCTTGCCCGTACGGCTCGACGAGCGCGGCGAGGAGCGGTGTGCGCACATCGGTGCCGGTCACCTCGGGCCACCAGCCGAGGCGGCCGAACACGGCCTCCCCGGTGGCGAGGAGCGAGCCCCAGCGGTCGGTGCCCACGCCGTCCACGACGAGGCCGTGCCCGTCGTCGGAGTCGCCCTGGCGCGGCGGCCGCAGGCGGTCGTCGACGACGGCGGCGAGCGCGTCGGTCATCCGCAGCAGCACGAGCCGGGTGGTCGCCGGTACCTCCACGCCCGCCGCGTCGGCCTCGGCGAGCGCCGCCAGACCGAGTTCCAGGACGAGCCCGTGGTACTCGGAGGCCAGCTCGCGGTTGAGCCCGGAGAGGTGGGTGTTGGCGCGCAGGCTGCGGTCGAGGGAGCGCAGCGCGTCGCCGCGCCAGCGCTCCGACGACGGGAACCAGTCGAAGGCGCAGGCCGCCGCGAACTGCCCGGCCGCCTCCGCGATGACGTGGTTGTTGGCCGACGAGCCCCGGCTCGGGAAGGCGGCGAGCCAGCGCTGGTGGTGCCAGATCTGCTCGACCGCCGCCGGGTTCTCCTCGAACAGCGCGGGCGCGCCCTGCCAGCCGTCGAGCAGCCGGCGCACCCACACCCACGACAGGAGCCGGATGCCCAGCTCGATGCCGCTGACCCAGTGCACACCGCGCAGCGGCGGGTTCACCGCCCACCACGACTCCAGGTGCGCGGCGACCCGCTCGGCGTACCGCTCGTCCCCGCTCACCGCGTAGGCGGCGGCGAGCACGGTGAGGTACTGGTGGCGCGACGGCTCCCAGATCTGCTTGATGTCGCCGGCCGTGTCCTCGCTGCGGTAGGGCACGTCGAAGGCGTGACCGTCGGGGGCCCGGCGGCCGGTCTTCGGGTCGTGGAACCAGTCCGGGTCCACGAGGTCGTCGCGGACCACGCCGAAGAACTCGGCCTGCCCGACCATCAGCCGGTCCGCCTCGGCGAGCAGGCGCTTGGCGGCGTCCGGCGCCACGGCGTCCAGCGCCCCCGCGGGCAGCGCGGCGGTGAACCGGACGCCGGTCACGGCCGGGCTGTGCGGCGGCGCGGTCCGCCACTGCCGCCTGCGAACGGCGTCGGCGGCCCGCCCGCCGACCTCCCGCGGGGCCATCCGGGACAGGCGGCGCAGGTACCAGGTGGGGCTCATGGTCATCGCGGTGACCTCGTGAGCGTGACGGGCGCGCCGCCCGCGAGCCCGGCCCGCACGGCGAGCGTCGCCGCCGTGGTCGCGGCGAGCGACTCCAGCGGTACGGGCATCGGTCCGCCGGTGCGCACGGCTCGCACGAACGCGGCGAGTTCGGCGTTCTGCCCCTTGTCGCGGGCCTTCGGCAGCCGCGAGCTGACCCACTTCTTGCGGCCGTGGACCGAGGCCCGTACGAAGTCGTCGAGGCGCAGGACCTTGCCGTCCGCGATCAGGTCCAGGGTCTCTTTGGGGAAATTGGAGGAGCCGGTGGTGACATAGCTGATGGTGGCGGTGGACCCGTCGGGGTAGCGGAGCTGGACCTGGAGGTCCTCGCCGCCGGGCGTGGCGGTCGCGTACACCGATTCCGGCTCCGCGCCCAGCAGCCAGCTCGCCGTGTCGATGAAGTGCCCGCCCTCGCCCGCGAAGCGGGAGCCCTCGGTGGACTGGCGCAGGTACCAGCTGCCGTGGTCGAGACGGCCCGCGTTGACCAGGTAGCGCAGGCTGGCCGGGCCCGTCCGGGTGCCGAACTGCTGCTTGGCCTCCTGGAGCAAGGGCGCGAAGCGGCGGTTGAAGCCGACCTGCAGCCGGTCGTTGCCGGTCTCCTCGACGGTCGCGAGGACGCTCGCCAGCTCCTCCTCGCTGAGCGCGAGGGGCTTCTCCACGAAGACGGTCTTGCCCGCGCGCAGCGCCTGCTCGGTCAGCTCCGCGTGCGAGCTGTGCCGGGTGACCACGAAGACGGCGTCGACCGACTTGTCGCCGAGCACGGCGTCGAGGTCGGTGGTCGCCTCGGCGAAGCCGAACTTGCGCTGCGCGTTGGCGGCGGACAGTGCCGTCGTGGTGACGACGGTCGAGAGCACCACGCCGTCGCGCCCGGACAGGTGTGGCAGGAGCATCGAGGACGCGTAGTTCCCGGCGCCGATGAACGCGCAGCGCACGGGGGACCCGGTGGCCGGCGTCCGAGCGGGCACGGAGGCGCTCCGCCGCACGGCGGGCACGGCGACCTCGGCCGGCCGCGGCTCGGCCGCCTCGGCCGGCTGCCCGGGGTAGCGGAAGAGGACCGCCACCGCCTTCAGTTCGCCGTCCTTCAGGCTCTGGTACGTCTCCACGGCGTCGTCGAACTCGGCGATGTGGGAGATGAGGGGCTCCACGTCGACGCGGCCGCGGGCGACCAGGTCGAGGAAGCACGCCAGATTGCGCCGCTCGGTCCAGCGCACGTAGCCGATCGGGTAGTCGCGCCCCTCCAGCTCGTACGACGGGTCGTAGCGCCCGGGGCCGTAGGAGCGCGAGAAGCGGACGTCCAGCTCCTTCTCGTAGTACGCGTTCCACGGGAGGTCGAGGCGGCACTTGCCGATGTCGACGACGCGGCCACGGTCCCGGCACAGTTCGGCGGCCAGCTCGACCGGCTGGTTGCTGCCGCCACCGGCCGCCAGGTACACCTGGTCCACTCCGTGGCCGTCGGTGAGCTCGGCGACGGCGGACTTCACGGCGTCGGAGGCGGGGTCGCCGCAGGCGTCGGCGCCCGAGCGCTCGGCGAGCGCGCACCGCTCCGGGTCGGGGTCGGCGCCGACGACGCGGACGCCCGCCGCTGTGAGGAGCTGCACCACCAGCTGCCCGATCAGGCCGAGGCCGATGACGAGCGCCACCTCGCCGAGCTGCGGCTCGCCCTGGCGGACGCCCTGCATCGCGATCGAGCCGACCGTGCCGAAGGCCGCGTGCCGGGGCGCGAGACCCTCGGGGACCGGGGTGTACAGGTTCTTCGGGACCCAGTTCACCTCGGCGTGCAGCGCGTGCTCATTGCCCGCGCACGCCACCAGGTCGCCGACCTTGACGTCGTCGATCCCCGCACCGACCTGCTCGACGACCCCGCACAGCGAGTAGCCGAGCGGCGTGTACGAGTCGAGCTTGCCCATCACCTTGCGGTACGTCGCGGGCACTCCGTTGGCGGCGACGCTCTGCATCACCTTGGCGACCTGGTCCGGGCGCGAGCGGGCCTTGCCCACCATCGACATGCCGGCCTCGGACACCTTCATGAGCTCGGTGCCGGTGGATATCAGCGAGAAGGCGCTGCGCACCAGCACGCCGCCCGCCTTGCACCCCGGCGCGGGGACGTCGAGCAGCGCCAGTTCGCCGCTCTTGTAGTTCTGCACAACCTGTTTCACCCGAGCTCCTCTTGTGTTCACGCTTTTCTCAGGCCGCCCGGCTCCGGCCGGAGCCGGAGGTCGCGCCGCGATACCAGTACTCGAGGGTCAGCACATGCCATAGGTGCTTGGAGAAGTCCCGCTGCCCCGAGGCGTCCTCGGCGACCATCCGGGCCAGCGCGTCCCGGCGCAGGAACCCGGAGTTGACGAGCACTCCGTCGTTGATCACCTCACGCACCAGGGGCGCCAGGTCCCGGCTCATCCAGGCCCGCAGCGGCGCGCTGAACAGGCCCTTGGGCCGGTACACGATCTCGTCCGGCAGGACCGAGGTGGCCGCCTCCTTGAGGACGGCCTTGCCCTGCCGCCCGGCGATCTTGCGCTCGCCGGGGAACGTGAAGGCGGCCTTGACCACCTCGACGTCCACGTACGGCACCCGGACCTCCGTCGACGCGGCCATGCTGGAGCGGTCCGTATAGGCGAGGTTGAGGCCCGGCAGGAACATCCGGGAATCGCCCAGGCACATGCGGTTGACGAAGTCGTCGAGGTTGTTGTCCTCGTAGACGTCCGCGTGCTCGGTCAGCACGTCGTCGACCGTCCCCGCCAGATCGGGATCGATCAGACTGAGCAGTTCGTCCTGGTCGTACATGGTGTAGCTGCGCCGGAACGCGGTCTCCTCCGGCAGATCGGCGAAGGACAGGAACCGCTTCGCGAACCGCACCGACCGGTACCCGCGCCTGGCCGAGGCGACCGGCAGCCGGTCCACCGCCGCCGACACCCCGCGCCGCAGCGGCCGCGGAACGCGCTGGTAGCGCAGGGCCAGCGTGTTGGCCAGGTGCTTGCGGTACCCGGCGAACAGCTCGTCGGCGCCCATCCCCGACAGCATCACCTTGACCCCGGCCTCCCGGGCGGCCGAACAGATCAGGAACGTGTTGATCGCCGCCGGGTCCCCGATCGGCTCGTCCAGGTGGTACGTCATCTCCGGCAGCAGATCGAGCACGTTCGGCGCGATCTCGATCTCGTGCAGATCCACCCCGAACTGCTCGGCGACCTGCCGGGCGTAGCGCAGATCGTCCGGCATCGCCTCGAACTTGGCGTCCTCCGCGCGGAACCCGATCGTGTAGGCCGAGATCCCGGGCCGGTCGCGCGCCGCGAGCGCCGTCAGATAGCTGGAGTCGAGCCCGCCCGACAGGAACGTCGCCACCGGCACGTCGGACAGCAGGTGCTGGCGCGTCGACTCCTCGACGATGGCCGCCAGATCCGGGATCTCCCCAGCGCGCGCCCGCTCCTGGCCCTCGGCGGCCACGTCCCGCAGGTTCCAGAACCGGCCGCGCTCGACCCGGCCGTCGGCCCGGCACGTCAGCCAGCTCCCCGGCGGCAGCTTCTCCGCCTCGCGGTACGCGCACCGCGAGTCCGGCACCCAGTAGTAGAGCAGCGAGGCGACCAGCGCCGCCGGGTCCACGTCCAGGGTCCCGCCGGTCGCGGTGGCCAGCGCCTTCAGCTCCGAGGCGAAGACCAGGCCCTCACCGCGGCGCAGGAAGAACAGCGGCTTGATGCCCAACTGGTCCCGTACGAGCGTCAGATCACCGGTGCGCTCGTCGAAGACGCCGAACGCGAACATGCCGCGCAGCCGGGGCAGGCACTCCGTGCCCCAGCGCCGCCACGCCTCCAGGAGCACCTCGGTGTCGGAGGTGCCGCGGAAGCGCACACCGGACGCGGCCAGCTCGGCCCGCAGCTCCGGCGCGTTGTACAGCTCGCCGTTGTACGTCAGGGCGAGCCCGTCCGAGATCATCGGCTGGGCGCCGGTCTCCGACAGGTCGATGATGGAAAGACGGCGGTGCCCGAGGTGCACCTCACCGTCGCCGACGGAGTGGCGGTAGCGCCCCGCCCCGTCCGGACCCCGGTGGGCGAGGATGTCGGTGAGCCGGTCGGTGACGGCCTTCCCGTCCGGCCACCGGTACGTGCCTGCGATGCCACACATGTCTTACCGCGCCTCCTGGTCGCTGTCCGGGACCCGCGCGGCCCACATGGGTACGCGCTCGGCGCGCCGCTGCCCCGTCTTGTTCTGCCGGGCCAGACGCTCGCTCTGCCCGCGCAGCGCGGTGTGCAGGCCGTCCCAGAGCGTGCCGTCGGTCCGGTCCCGCGGATCGGGGTCGATCAGGACGACGCCGAGTACGGGGATGTGCTGGTCGGCGAGTTGCCGCGCGACCGTGTGCAGCCAGGCGGCACTGGCGTGCCCGGCCCGCACGACGAGCACGGTCTGGCTGCCGAGGTACTGCAGATCGGTCCAGGCGGTGCCCGGCGCGACCGAGCCGACGCCGATCCGGCGGTCCTGCGGCGAGAGCGCCGCCGCCTGGTCACCGGTGATCACGTTCGGGCCGCCCTGCTGAGCGCGCGCCTTCGCGAGCTGGTTGCCGGGCAGCCCGTCGATGATCACCAGCGGTCCGTCCACCGCGAGAGCGCCCGCGAGGTTCAGGGCGATGACGCTCGTGGCGCGCGCGCCGCCCAGTTCGAGCAGCGACAGCGGTTCCGCGGAGCCGCGCACGGTCCGCGCGAGCGTCGTCGTGAGCCGTTCGCGGGCCGCCCGGGTCCGCCCACGGTGCCACAGCCGGCCGGAGCCGTGCGGCAGTTCGGCGATGACCGAGGCGCCCAGATTCGCGGCGACCTCCCGGCGCAGCACCGGCCGGTCGGCCACCACCACGCCGACCGCGGACAGGGCGAGCCCGATGACGAGCCCCAGGACGAGCCCGATCGCGGCATTGGTCACGGCCGTCTTCGGCAAGGAGTGCACCACCGCGCGCGGATCGTCCACGATCTGCGTCCCCGCGAGGAGCCGCGGCGTGCCGACGCGTGCCTCCTCCGCGCGCTGGTTGAAGTCGGCGATACGGGAGTTGAGCTCGGCGCGGCGGGCGAAGAGCGACTCGATGCTCGCCGAGTTCGCCGGGTCGGTGTCCGGAGACCGGCCGCCGATCTCGTCGTTGACCTCGGCCAGCTGCTTCTGCATCCGGTCGCGCTGGTCGAGCAGCGCCTTGGACTCGGCCTTCGCGGTGTCCCGCATCCGCTGCACGTGGTCGGCGACGAACGCGTCGGCCAGCGCCTTCGCACGGGCCACCGCCTGCGCGTCGGTGTCACCGGTCACGTCGATCTGCAGGACGTTGTTGGTCAGCCCCGTGCCCCGGTACTCCTTCATGAAGTCCTCGGGCCTCTCCCCGGACTTGAGGGTCTTCAGGGCCCGGTCGGCGATCCGCGTGGTGCCGAGGACCTCGACATCGGTACGGATCAGCGTGCCGGTGTCGTTCGGCTGGTCCTCCGCGTGCGCGACGAGCAGCTTGGTCGTCGCGCTCGGCGCCGGCGGCATGAGCACCGCGAACACCGCGCCGGCCAGGAAACCGAGGACCGCGAGGGAGCACCACAGGCGACGGCGTCTGCGCACCGCCACCACCAGGGCGTGCAGGTCGAGGAGCGGAGGCGTCGTCGACACCTCCGCGGTCGTGCTGCTCATCACACGGGACCTCCCGTCGCGTGGCCGCGCACCGCGAGCGCGAGCGTGGCGCTCTCCGGGGGCTGGTCGGCGGAGCGCGACGGCCGGGCGCGGACCGCGCCCGCCACGACGACACCGACGACTTCGTGGCCGCCGTCCGCGCAGGCCGAGGCGATGCCGCCCAGCTCCTCCGCGGTCCAGGCGCCCGCACCGAGCACGACCAGGACACCGGACTCGGCCTCCCGGTCGGGCACCATCGGATGGGCCACCGAGACCTCCACGACCCGCAGCAGCGGATCGTTCTTCGCCTCGGTGACGAGCTGCCCCGCGGCCCGCCGGGCCACGTCGTCACCCTCCGGGACGACGATGAGCAGCCGTCTCGGCACCGGCAGCTGATGCCTCAGGCGCATGCACACGCGCCGGTAGCGGACCCGTCTGCTGGTCTCGTCGCCCGACGTGTGCGGGGCAGGGGTGTCCCACGGCGCGTCGACCCCGAGGAAGCGGCGGGCCCTGGCCCGCGCTCCGGACGCCTTGGCCGGTTCGGCGCTCCGGTCACCCGGTACGTCGACGGTCCCGATCGCCACCGAGCCCAGCGCGGCGGCGATCTCCGCCTCCGAACGCAGCCGGCGGTTCATCCGGGCCGCCGTGAGGTGCGCGATGACCGCCACGAGGAGGAAGATCAGCGCCCCGCCCGCGACGAGCTGCATCCGCGTCGGCGGCGCCTCGCTCGTCGGCTTCGCCGCGGGACCCATCACGACCATGCTGTTCTTGGCCCCGATCGCCGGGTCGGCCTCCTCCAGCTTCTCCATGGCGTCCTGCAGCGCCGTACGCAGCTTCTCCAGCTCGGTACGGGCCTGCACGCTCTCCACGGTCTGCCCCGGATCCGCCGCCTCGGCGAGTTCGCTGATACGGCGGTTGGTCTGCGCGACCTGCTTGCGCAGCGCCTCGGGCCCCGCCTCCGCGTCGTCGGGGGCGGTGTCGTCGCTCCCGATCCGCGAGGCGAAGCCGACGAACTGCTGCGCCACCTGGTCGGACAGCCGCTGCGCCTTCTCCGGCGTGTCGGCCGTACCCGTGATCTTGATGATGTTCCCGTCCGCCGCCTTGGCGGCCACCTTGGTCTGCAGCTCGGTGCCGTCGACACCGGGCCACTTCAGCGCGGCGGCCGAGCGGTCGATCACGGCCGAACTCGTCGCGACCTCCACCTGGGTCAGCAGCTCGCGCTCCTCCCACTGCCCCGCCATGAGGACCGACGCCGACGTGGTCCAGCTCGGCGGGAACAGCAGGGACGCGCCGAGGCCGACGGCCGCCCCCGCCAGCGTGCACAGGGTCAGGAGCCGCCAGCGCCGACGGAGAATCCGCCCGATCGTCGCCAGACGTATCGTGTCCTCGCTCAACGGCGCGGCCTCCTCCCTTTTCGGCCGCGGCAGGCAGCGTCATAGGCGGCCAGCAGCGACTGCTGAGAGTGCCGCCAGGACAGCCGCCCGCTGATCCGCTCCTGACCGATCTTGCCCATCTCGGCCCGCCGCGCGGGGTCGTCCATGAGCTGCGCGACCAGCCGGGCGAACTCCGCCTCGTCGTTCGCGGGCGCGTAGAGCGCGGCGTCCCCGGCGGAGACCCGCGCCTCCCGCAGCTCGAAGGAGACGATCGGCCGGCCCATCGCCATGTACTCCAGGACCTTGTTCATGGTCGACACGTCGTTGAGCGGGTTGCGCGGGTCGGGGGAGAGACACACGTCCGCCGTGGACAGATAGCGCACCAGATCGGCGTCGGGTATTCGCCCCGTGAACTGCACCTGGCCGGAGAGCCCGAGCTGCTCCGACAGCTCCACCATCGCGTCGAAGGCGTCACCGCCGCCGACGAACACCGCGTGCCAGTCCGTCCGCCCGACCTCGTCCCGCAGGGCCGCCAGGGCGCGCAGGGCATAGTCCACGCCGTCCTGCGGGCCCATCACGCCGAGGTAGCACAGCAGATGGGGCTTGCCGCGCTTCAGCTCCGGCTCGGGCGGCACCGGCCGGAACCGCTCGACCTGCGGCGCGCTGCGCACCACGAACACGTCCTCGGGCCGCTTGCCGCCCCGGCGCACAGCGACGTCCTTGTAGCTCTCGTTCGTCGCGAGCACGATGTCCGCCGCCCGGTACGTGAGCCGCTCCAGGCCGCGCACGGCCCGGTAGAGCAGGTCCTCGCCCCGGTCGAACCGGGACAGGTACAGCTCGGGCACCAGGTCGTGCTGGTCGAAGATGAACCGCGCGCCGAGCCGCTTGAGCCGCAGGGCGGGCAGGAACAGCAGGTCGGGAGGGTTGCAGGCGTGCACCACGTGGACCGGTCCGACCTTGCGGGCGAGGCGCGCCGTGTGCCACAGCGCCGCCCCGTACTCGCGCAGATAACCGGCCGGACCGCCGGTGGCGGCGTTCAGCGGGTAGCGGTGGATCCGCACCCCGTCGATCTCCGCCTCCGCCTCGGTGTCCCGCTTGCTGCCCCGCGGGCAGATGACGTGCACCTCCCACCCCGCGTCGCGCAGGGTCAGGCACTCCTGCCACACCCGTCGGTCGAACGGCACCGACAGGTTCTCGACCAGGATCAGCGCACGCCGCCCCCGGCCCTCATTGCCACTTGCACGTGCTGTGTCACCAAGCAAGGCCCACGTACCCCGGTTCGGTCCGGCGCGTCTCGGCGTCGGGAAGGCGGATGAGATCGACGATCACCGGACCGCTGTCACCATGGGGCAGCGCCGAGAGAACGTCCGGGTCCTTGGTGCCGACCAGGCACACCTCCGCGTGGTCGAGCACCTCCTCGACGGAGTCCGCGAGCAGCTGCGCGAGGTGCGGAAGGCGGGTCTCGATGTACTCGCGGTTCGCGCCGAGCAGCCGGGACAGGCTCACGTTGGCGTCGTAGATCTTCAGGTCGTAGCCCTTGCCGTAGAGCCGCTCGGCCAGTTCGACGAGCGGGCTCTCGCGCAGGTCGTCGGTGCCGGGCTTGAAGGAGAGTCCGAACAGGCCCGCCTTCCGCTTGCCGGTGCGCTCCACCAGCTCCACGGCGCGCTGCAGATGGTCCTCGTTGGACGGCAGTACGTGCGACAGGATCGGCACCGACACATCCGCGCGCCGCGCCGCGTGGACCAGGCTGCGCAGGTCCTTGGGCAGGCAGGAGCCGCCGAAGGCGAAACCGGGGCGCAGATAGGCGGGGCTGATGTTCAGCTTGCGGTCGGCCAGGAAGACGTCGATCACCTGGTGCGAGTCGACGCCGAGCGCCTGGCACACCGCGCCCAGCTCGTTGGCGAAGCCGATCTTGAGGCCGTGGAAGGCGTTGTCGGCGTACTTGATCGCCTCGGCCGTCGGGACGGGCACCCGGAACACCTCGCCCGGCAGCCCGTCGTAGAGCGCGGCGACCACGTCGCCGCTGGCCTCGTCGATCTGGCCGATGACGGTCTTGGGCGGGTCGAAGTAGTCCCGCACGCTCGTGCCCTCGCGCAGGAACTCCGGGTTGACCGCGACCCCGAAGTCCACCCCGGCGGTGCCGGCGTGCTTCTCCAGGAGCGGCACGAGCAGGTTCAGGCAGGTGCCCGGCAGCATGGTGGAGCGGAACACGACGGTGTGCCGCCCCTCGCGCTCGGCGAGCGCCGCACCGATCTGCTCGGCGACCCGCTCCAAGTACGTCGTGCACAGACTGCCGTTGGCCTCGGAGGGCGTACCCACACACACCAGCGACACGTCACTGTTCAAAATGGCGTCGCGCACGTCGTCGGTGGCGCGCAGCCTGCCGCTGTTCACCGCCTCGGCGACGATGTCGCCGATCCGCTCCTCGACGACCGGCGCCTTGCCGTCGTTGACGAGGTCGACCTTGACCTTGCTGACGTCGACGCCGATGACCTCGTGGCCCGAGGCGGCCAGGCACGCTGCCGACACGCACCCCACGTAGCCCAGTCCTAAGACGCTGACTCTCATGTCCTGTTCCTCCCCCCAAGGCGGACCTTCACGGTCCGCTGTTTCCGTGCCCCACAGGGCAGTTGTGCCGCAGCCCCCCTGCGTTCCTCAGTACGCTCCCTGCCCTCGGAGCACCGCGCGCAGCGTCTTCCACAAGATCACCGAGTCAAGGGCGAGCGACCAGTCCTCCACGTACCGCAGGTCGAGGCGGACCGCCTCCTCCCACGGCAGGTCACTGCGCCCGCTGATCTGCCACAGGCCGGTCAGCCCTGGCTTCACGAGCAGCCGCCGCCGGATGTCAGGCCCGTACGCCGCCGACTCCTCCGGCAGCGGCGGCCGCGGCCCGACGAGCGACATCGATCCGGTCAACACGTTGAAGAGCTGCGGGAGTTCATCGAGCGAGTACCGGCGCAGGACGCTGCCGATCCGGGTCACCCGCGGGTCCCGGCGCATCTTGAACATCACGCCCGCGCCCTCGTTCTGGTCGGCGAGCGCGGCGCGCGCCCGGTCCGCGTCGGGGACCATGGTGCGGAACTTGAAGATCGTGAACTCCTGGCCGTCCTTGCCGACCCGGCGCTGGCGGTACACCGCACCGCCCCTGCTGTCCGTGACGATGAGCAGCGCGACCAGCAGCATCACCGGCGCGAAGAACAGGATCAGCGTCGCCGCGCCGAGCCGGTCCACGACGCCCTTGATGACCCGGCGGCCACCGGTGAAGGCGGGCATGCTGACCCGCAGGAGCGGTATGCCGAGCACCGCGTCGACGTGCAGCCGGGGACCCGCGACCTCCATCAGGACGGGGGCGACGACCATCTCGGCGTCGCTGCCCTCCAGATTCCAGGCGAGGCGCTGCAGGCTGTCGGGCGACCAGTGCGCGTCAGGGGTGACGGCGACGACGCGGTAGCCGTCGCGGTGGACATGGCCCGCGACGTCCGAGAGGCGGCCCACGACGGGGACGCCGTCCAACTGGTCGCTGTCGGGGCCGAGTCCGTCGGCGGTGCACACCGCCTCCACGCGCCAGCCGAGGTGCGGGAACTTACGGGTGCGGGAGATCAGGTCGTGCACGGTGGCCGGGCTGCCGGCCGCGAGAACCGGTCTGAGGCAGCGCCCCTCCTTGCGCTGCTTGTGCAGCCACAGGCGGAGCAGGTACCGGGTGGTCATCGTGGTGATCGCGATCGCGGGGATCGCGACGAATATCCAGAGCTTGATGTTGCGCGAGGTCAGGGCTATCCCGCCGAGCGCGAGGACGACGGTCGCCGTGAACAGGGAGCGCCCGAAGCGGCGGAACTCCTCGGCGCCCTGGCCGAGCACGGCCGGCGCCCAGGCCCGGCTCAGCCCGAGCGACGCGAGCACGAGCAGCTCGGTGCCGAAGGCGAGAATGCCCCACTTCTCATGCCAGTTGGCCGCGTCACGCGCACCGAAGAACTGGCCTATCGACGCCACCACCACGGCTGTCGCCACGGTGTCGGCGGTGATCACGGTACGTCGGTACCGCTGCTCCCAGTCGGTGGCGGGCTGCCTGAGTGGCCCGTTCCCCAGACGCCCGCGCGCCGGCGGTAACGGGCTTACTAATTCCCCCTGTTGCACGGACCCCCCCAGGTCACCAGCGGGCTCGACGTGTTCGCTCCACACGGTTCCTCCCCCCAGGGGGCGCCCCCGCCCCCCGCACTGTGTTCTCCCCCCGGGAGGCTCCGCCCCCCGTGCCGCACTGTTCTCGTCAGCGGAAGGCCCCCGCCTTCCGCGCCGCGCTGTTCTTCCCCCCGGAAGGCGGCTTTCGGCCTCCCGCGCATGACATTTCGGCTGAGCAGCGTCGTTTGGACACCTCGCCCAGGCGGCAGTGGTCTCTTACGCCCGCCAGGGCGTCACGGTGTGCGGAACCCGCCGTAACCCCGGATGCTCCCCACACCCAGGGCCCTGGTCCGGGCCCGAAAAATCGATCACCCCCACGCCCGGCGCCGGGGGTGCAGCCGCTGGCTGTCCCTGGCGCCCGACTTATAGATCGTCATTTGTCGCCTCGTGTCCACATGTGGAGCACGGTCAATCTAGACCATCAGCGCCGCCGTGTAGAGGGTATGTGTGGAACTCGTGCGTAACCGTTGGGACTTGATCCAGATGTCGAACGTGCGTGCAGTGAGGACAGCGCTTTCCGGCTGCCAGGTCTCAGCCACGTACACACTTTCGAACACTGTTCGAAATGGCGGATGAATCCGCCGGAATGCGGCACCTGCCGATGGGCGGGAGAGTGTGGGACATGGCAAAAAAGAAGAAGGACCTCAGCAAGGGCGACAAGGTCTCCTGGAGCAGTCACGGACAGGACGTCCCGGGAAAGGTGGAGAAGAAGATCACCAAGAACACGGAGGCGGCGGGCCGCACCGTCAAGGCTTCCAAGGAAGAACCGCAGTACGAAGTCACCAGCGACAAATCCGGCAAGAACGCCGTGCACAAGCCGGAATCCCTGCGCAAGAAAAACAGCGGCTGATGAGCGGGAAAAGCGACGACGACCGGCAGGACACCATCAAGGAGTTCGGCGACGTCGTCAACATGACCCCCGCCGCCCTCAAGAAGTGGCTGGACACCGACGAGTCCAAGAGCGTCGGCCAGTCCGACGGCGGCGGCGAGAGCGTCGGCCACGCCTCCGGGCGCCGCATCATCGACCTCCAGGAAAAGAAGAAGGGCGACCTCAGCGACGACGACGTCGCCCATATGCGGAAAGTCGTCGGCTATGTGCACCGCCATATCAAGCAACGCCCCTCCGGAGACGTCACGGACACCCGTTGGCGGTACTCCCTGATGAACTGGGGCCACGATCCGAAAAAGTGACGCGGGCGAAGACACCGGCACCCCGCACTGGCTCTTCGGCGACCGGCTCGGCCCCCACTTCGTCCCGCACCGCGGCACACCGCTGATCATGATCGAGGCGCGCGGGGTCTTCCGGCGCCGCCGCTCAGCACCCCGGTGACCGTCCACCACCCGGCCTCCCACGCGGCCCGCGCCTTCGTGGACGCCCTGCCCCGCGTGCGCGTCGGCGACGACGCCTGCCCCTTCACCGCCGGGTGCTGGACCCTCCTCCACCGTCACCGCGACCGCGTCGAGCACAACGCGCGCATGTCCCGGGCGGTCCCCGGCCTGGACCGCCTCCGCGACCTCGACGATCTCCCGGAACAGTCAGAAACGGAGAAGCCGGGAAGCCCGGACCCGCATTAACGTCGGCCTTCCGGCGGTGATACTGCTCCCAGCCGGTCGCCCGACGTATGGAGACAGCCATGACCACCAAGGCCAGGAAGACCGATACGCCGCAGGCCGGACAGCCGGCGCAGCACGTCGCCGACAGTCACGATCTGATCCGGGTGTACGGGGCCCGCGAGAACAACCTCAAGGATGTCAGCGTCGAACTGCCCAAGCGGCGGTTGACCGTGTTCACCGGGGTCTCCGGGTCGGGCAAGAGCTCCCTGGTCTTCAACACGATCGCCGCCGAGTCGCAGCGACTGATCAACGAGACGTACAGCGCGTTCGTCCAGGGCTTCATGCCGACGCTCGCACGCCCCGAGGTCGACGTCCTCGACGGGTTGACCACAGTGATCACCGTTGATCAACAGCGGCTCGGCGCCGACCCGCGCTCCACCGTCGGCACCGCGACCGACGCCAACGCCATGCTGCGCATCCTCTTCAGCCGTCTCGGCGAGCCGCACATCGGTTCGCCCAAGGCGTTCTCCTTCAACGTCGCCTCGATCAGCGGCGCGGGCGCGGTGACCGTCAAGCGCGGCGGCCAGGACGTGAAGGAGCGGCGCGCCTTCAGCATCACCGGCGGCATGTGCCCGCGCTGCGAGGGCCGCGGCGCGGTCTCCGACATCGACCTGACCGCCCTGTACGACGACAGCAAGTCCCTCGACGAGGGCGCGCTCACCATCCCCGGCTACAGCATGGACGGCTGGTACGGCCGTATCTTCACCGGCTGCGGCTTCTTCCCGCCGGACAAGCCGATCGCCCGCTTCACCAAGCGACAGCTGCACGACCTCCTCTATAAGGAGCCGACGAAGATCAAGGTTGACGGGATCAACCTGACGTACGAGGGGTTGATCCCGCGTATACAGAAGTCAATGCTCGCCAAGGACGTCGACTCGCTCCAGCCGCACATCCGGGCCTTCGTCGAGCGGGCCGTCACCTTCGCCGTCTGCCCCGAGTGCGAGGGCACACGGCTCAACGAAGGCGCACGCTCCTCGAAGATCAAGAGCATCAGCATCGCCGACGCCTGCGCCATGGAGATCCGCGACCTCGCCGTCTGGGTGCGCGAACTGACGGAGCCCTCGGTCGCCCCGCTGCTCGAGACGGTCCAGCAGACCCTGGAGTCGTTCGTGGAGATCGGCCTCGGCTACCTCTCCCTCGACCGGCCCTCCGGCACCCTGTCCGGCGGTGAGGCCCAGCGCGTCAAGATGATCCGCCACCTCGGCTCGTCCCTCACCGACACCACGTACGTCTTCGACGAGCCGACGACCGGGCTGCACCCGCACGACATCCAGCGGATGAACGAGCTGCTCCTGCGCCTGCGCGACAAGGGCAACACCGTCCTCGTCGTGGAGCACAAGCCCGAGATGATCGCCATCGCCGACCACGTCGTGGACCTCGGGCCCGGGGCCGGCGCGGGCGGCGGCAGCGTCTGTTTCGAGGGGACCGTGGACGGGCTGCGGGCGGCCGACACCATCACCGGACGCCACTTCGACGACCGCGCCGCCGTCAAGGACACCGTCCGCAAGCCGACCGGCGCCCTGGAGATCCGCGGCGCCTCCACCAACAACCTCCAGGGCGTCGACGTCGACATCCCGCTCGGCGTGCTGACCGTCGTCACCGGTGTGGCCGGATCCGGCAAGAGCTCCCTCGTGCACGGGTCGATCCCGGCGGGGGAGGGCGTCGTCTCCGTCGACCAGGGTGCGATCCGCGGCTCGCGGCGCTCCAACCCGGCCACGTACAGCGGTGTCCTCGAGCCGATCCGCAAGGCGTTCGCCAAGGCCAACGGCGTCAAGCCCGCCCTCTTCAGCGCCAACTCCGAAGGCGCCTGCCCCACCTGCAAGGGCGTCGGCGTGGTCTACACCGACCTCGCGATGATGGCCGGGGTGTCGACGACCTGCGAGGAGTGCGACGGCAAGCGGTTCGACGCCTCCGTCCTGGAGTACCGCCTCGGCGGCCGCGACATCAGCGAGGTCCTCGCGATGCCGGTGGCCGAGGCCGAGGAGTTCTTCCGCGCCGGTGACGCCCGCACCCCTGCCGCGCACAAGATCCTGGAGCGCCTCGACGACGTCGGGCTCGGCTACCTCACCCTCGGCCAGCCGCTGACCACGCTCTCCGGCGGCGAGCGGCAGCGGCTCAAGCTGGCCGCGCACATGGGGGAGAAGGGCGGCGGCGGTGTCTACGTACTCGACGAGCCGACCGCCGGACTCCACCTCGCCGACGTGGAGCAGCTGCTCGGGCTGCTCGACCGGCTCGTCGACGCCGGGAAGTCGGTGATCGTGGTCGAGCACCACCAGGCCGTCATGGCGCACGCCGACTGGATCATCGACCTCGGCCCCGGCGCCGGACACGACGGCGGCAAGGTCGTCTTCGAGGGGACTCCGGCGGACCTCGTCGCCCACCGCGAGACGCTCACGGGGCAGCATCTGGCGGAGTACGTGCAGGCGTGACCGGCGGCCCCGCGCGGCCACCCGTATGAGAAGCGTCAAGGGCACATACGTTCCCGTATAGGAGGCGTCAACAGGGACCGGAACCGGCCATGAGCGGATGTTTGCTCTAACCGTCCCAACGGATCCAACCGTTTCCGTCCGGTTCGGTTTGGTCCGATCCGGTTCGATCCGATCCGGTCCGATCCGATCCGATCCGGTCCGATCCGGTTCGGATCGGTTCCGTCCCTGTCCCTTTCGCACCCATCCGGGAGCTCACGATGGCCGATCTGGCCTTCGTCGTCACCACGGTCGCGGTCTTCGCGCTGGTGGCCCTCGTCGCCAAGGGGGTCACCAAGCTGTGACCCTCGAACATGTTGTCGGCCTCGTCGTGGCCGTCGCCCTCCTGGGCTACCTCGTCCTCGCCCTCCTGTACCCGGAGAGGTTCTGAGCGCCGACATGAGCCCCGTACTCGCCGCAGCGCTGCAGTTCCTCGCCCTTGTCGCGGCGCTCGCCCTGGCCCACCGTCCGCTCGGCGACCACATGGCCCGGGTCTACTCCTCCGAGAAGCACCTCCGGGTGGAGAAGTGGATCTACAAGGGCATCGGCGCCGACCCGGACACCCGGATGCGCTGGACCGCGTACCTGCGCGGCGTCCTCGCGTTCTCCGCCGTGAGCGTCCTCTTCCTCTACCTCCTCCAGCGGCTCCAGGGCGCGCTGCCCGGCTCGCTCGGCTTCCGGTCGATCGACCCGGACCAGGCGTTCAACACGGCCGCGTCCTTCGTCGCCAACACCAACTGGCAGTCGTACTACGGCGAGCAGGCCATGGGCCACGTCGTGCAGACCGGCGGCCTCGCGGTGCAGAACTTCGTCTCGGCCGCCGTGGGCATCGCCGTGGCCGTCGCCCTCGTACGCGGCTTCGCCCGGACCCGCACCGGTGAACTGGGCAACTTCTGGGCCGACCTGGTACGCGGCGTCGTCCGCGTCCTCCTCCCCATCGCGGTGCTCGGCGCCCTGGTCCTGGTCGCCTGCGGCGCCATCCAGAACTTCTCGGGGATCCATGAGGTCGGCCAGTTCATGGGCGGCTCGCAGCAGTGGAACGGCGGCGCCGTCGCCTCGCAGGAAGCCATCAAGGAGCTCGGTACCAACGGCGGTGGCTACTTCAACGCCAACTCCGCCCATCCCTTCGAGAACCCGAACGGTTTCACCAACCTCTTCGAGGTCTTCCTCATCCTGGTCATCCCGTTCGCGCTGCCCCGCACGTTCGGCGTCATGGTCGGCTCGGTCCGGCAGGGCTACGCGATCCTCGCCACGATGGCGACGATCTGGGTCGCCTTCACCGGCCTCATGATGTGGACCGAGTTCGCCCACCACGGCCCCGCGTTCGACCTCGCGGGCGGCGCCATGGAAGGCAAGGAGAACCGCTTCGGCATCGGCGGCTCCTCGATCTTCGCCGTCGCCACGACGCTGACCTCGACCGGCGCCGTGAACTCCTTCCACTCCTCCTACACCGGCCTCGGCGGCGGCATCACCATGCTGGGCATGCAGCTCGGCGAGATCGCGCCCGGCGGCACGGGATCCGGCCTCTACGGCATGCTGATCATGGCGATCATCGCGGTGTTCCTCGCAGGGCTGATGGTCGGCCGCACACCCGAGTACCTCGGCAAGAAGATCGGCACCCGCGAGATCAAGCTCGCCGCCTGCTACATCCTGATCACCCCGGCGCTCGTCCTGCTCTTCACGGCCTTCTCCATGGCCCTGCCGACGCCGAAGAACTCCATGCTCAACGGGGGCGCGCACGGGTTCTCCGAGATCCTCTACGCCTTCACCTCCGGCGCCAACAACAACGGCTCCGCCTTCGCGGGCCTGAGCGCCGACACCCACTGGTTCAACACCACGATCGGGCTCGCCATGCTGCTCGGCCGCTTCCTGCCGATGGTGTTCGTGCTCGCGCTCGCCGGTTCACTGGCGGAACAGCGGCCGGTCCCGGCCACGTCGGGCACCCTGCGCACCGAGAAGCCCCTGTTCACCGGGTTGCTCGTCGGTACGGTCATGATCGTCGCCGGGCTGACCTTCTTCCCCGCCCTCGCGCTCGGCCCGCTCGCCGAAGGGCTCGCCTCATGAAGAACGTACGTACCGAGACATCCGAGGGCACCGTGGCCAGTGGTCTGTTCGACCCCGCGCAACTCCTGAAGTCGCTCCCCGACGCCTGCCGCAAGCTGCACCCCCGGGTGATGGTCAAGTCCCCGGTGATGTTCGTCGTGCTCGTCGGCTCGGTGCTGACGACCGTGTTCTCGTTCGCGCACCCCTCCGACTGGTTCGGCTGGACGATCAGCGCCTGGCTCTGGCTGACGGTGATCTTCGCCAACCTCGCGGAGGCCGTCGCGGAGGGGCGCGGCAAGGCGCAGGCCGACACTCTGCGCAAGGCCAAGACCGACACGGTGGCGCGCAGGCTGAACGGACCGGCCGAGGAGCGTGTCCCTGGCACGGACCTGCGCATCGGTGACCTCGTGGTCTGTGAGGCGGGCGATGTCGTCCCCGGCGACGGCGATGTCGTCGAGGGCGTCGCCTCCGTCGACGAGTCCGCGATCACCGGCGAGTCCGCGCCCGTCATCCGTGAGTCCGGCGGCGACCGCTCGGCCGTCACGGGCGGCACGAAGGTCCTCTCCGACCGCGTCGTCATCAAGATCACGACGAAGCCCGGGGAGACGTTCATCGACCGCATGATCAACCTGGTCGAGGGCGCGGCCCGGCAGAAGACGCCGAACGAGATCGCGCTCAACATCCTGCTCGCCTCCCTCACCGTCGTCTTCCTCCTCGCCGTGGCCACGCTGCCGCCGTTCGCGCACTACGCGGGCAAGAACCTCGACATGGTCGTCCTGGTGGCCCTGCTCGTCTGCCTCATCCCGACCACGATCGGCGCCCTGCTCTCCGCCATCGGCATCGCGGGCATGGACCGCCTCGTCCAGCGCAATGTCCTCGCGCTGTCCGGACGCGCCGTCGAGGCCGCCGGTGACGTGTCGACCCTGCTGCTCGACAAGACCGGCACCATCACCTTCGGCAACCGCCGGGCCGCGGAGTTCGTCCCCGTCGAGGGTGTCACCGAGGCTGAACTCGCCGACGCCGCCCAGCTGTCGTCGCTGGCCGACGAGACCCCCGAGGGCCGCTCCGTCGTCGTCCTCGCCGAGGAGAGGTACGGGCTGCGCGAGCGCGTGCGGGCCGAGCTGACCGGCGCGGACTGGATCGAGTTCACCGCGCAGACCCGGATGTCGGGCGTGGACGTCGACGGACGCGCGATCCGCAAGGGGGCGGCCGGGTCGGTCGCCGCCTGGGTCGGGGAACGGGGTGGCGGCCGGACCGCCGGGGACGCCGACCGGCTCGTCAAGACGATCTCCGAAGCGGGCGGCACACCGCTCCTCGTCGCGGTGGAGGACAGCGAGGGCGCCCGCGTGCTCGGCGTCATCCACCTCAAGGACGTCGTCAAGGACGGCATGCGGGAACGGTTCGACGAGCTGCGCCGCATGGGCATCAGAACCGTCATGATCACGGGCGACAACCCGCTCACGGCGAAGGCCATCGCGGACGAGGCGGGCGTCGACGACTTCCTCGCCGAGGCGACGCCCGAGGACAAGATGGCGCTGATCAAGCGGGAGCAGGCGGGCGGCAAGCTCGTCGCGATGACCGGTGACGGCACCAACGACGCGCCGGCCCTCGCCCAGGCGGACGTAGGCGTCGCCATGAACACCGGCACGTCGGCCGCGAAGGAGGCCGGCAACATGGTCGACCTCGACTCGAACCCGACCAAGCTCATCGAGATCGTCGAGATCGGCAAGCAACTGTTGATCACACGAGGCGCATTGACAACCTTCTCCATAGCCAACGATGTCGCGAAGTACTTCGCGATCATCCCGGCCCTGTTCGCCGCGGTCTACCCGGGCCTCGACAAGCTCAACATCATGCGCCTGTCCAGCCCCGACTCCGCGATCCTCGCCGCGGTGATCTTCAACGCGCTGATCATTGTCGCGCTCGTCCCGCTCGCCCTGAAGGGGGTCCGGTACCGGCCCGTCAGCGCCGACCGGCTGCTCCGCCGCAACCTCGGCGTCTACGGGCTCGGCGGCCTGATCGCCCCCTTCATCGGCATCAAACTCATCGACCTGCTCCTCTCCCTCGTTCCCGGTCTGTGACGACCCCCGGAAAGCGTGCTGACCACCATGAACACCTCCGTACGAAACACCGGCCGGGTCCTCGGCGCGGGCCTGCGCGCCCTGCTGCTCCTCACCGTCGTGTGCGGCGTCCTCTACCCGCTCGCCGTGACCGGTGTCGCCCAGGCCGCCTTCCCGCACCAGGCCGGCGGCTCCGAGATCAAGTCCGGCGGGAGGGTCGTCGGCTCGTCCCTCATCGGCCAGACCTACCTCACCGAGGACGGCGAGCCCGACCTGCGCTGGTTCCAGCCCCGCCCGTCCAACGGCCTCGGCACCAACAGCGTCAACACCCAGTACACATTGATCCTGTCCGGCGCCACCAACCTCTCCGGCGACAACCCCGCCCTGGTCAAGCAGGTGAAGGACGCCCGGGCCGCCGTCGTCGCGGACAACTCCACGGCCACGTACAAGGTGCGCGCCTCGGACGTCCCGCCCGACGCCGTCACCTCGTCCGGCTCGGGCCTCGACCCGCACATCTCGCCGGACTACGCGAACCTCCAGGTCCATCGGGTCGCGGAGCGGAACCACCTGCCCGTGGCGCGGGTCCGCGAACTGGTCGACGCGCACACCGACGGCCGGGCGCTCGGCTTCATGGGGGAGCCGGGCGTGAACGTCCTCGAACTCAACGTCGCACTGCGCGAGTCGACCACCGGCGAGTGAGCGTCACTCCCTCCCGGCCGGTGCCAGGAGCCCGCGCTCCATCGCCACCACGACCGCCCGCGTCCGGTCGCTGACGTCGAGCTTCGCGAAGACGCGCAGCAGATGCGTCTTCACGGTCGCCTCGCCGATCACCAGGCGCCTGCCGATGTCCGCGTTGGAGAGGCCGTCGGCCACCGCCCGCAGGACGTCCACCTCGCGGGCGGTGAGCGCCGCCTGGACCGGCCGGCGCATCTTCGCCACGAGCTTCTGCGCGACGCGCGGCGCGAGCACGGTCTCGCCGCGCGCCGCCGCGTGGATCGCGTCGACGAGCTGCTCGCGCGAGGTGTCCTTGAGCAGATAGCCGATCGCCCCCGCCTCCACCGCGCGCTCGATCTCCGTGTCCGTGTCGTACGTCGTCAGGATCAGCACGCGGGTACCGCTCGGGCCCGCGACGATCCGCTGCGTGGCCGCGACTCCGTCCAGGACCGGCATCCGTAGGTCCAACAGAGCGACATCGGGGCGGAGTTCGTCGACGAGCGCCACGCCCGCCCGGCCGTCGTCCGCCTCCCCGACCACCTCGATCCCGGGCTCGGGCGCGAGCAGCGCGACGACACCGGCGCGCATCACGGTGTGGTCGTCCACCACGACGACCCGCAACGGCCGGACGTTCTCGTCCTGCACGGTCATTAGAGCTCCTCGTGGCCGGGGCCGAAGGGGGTGGAGGGGGTGGAGGGGCCGAAGGGGGCGGAGGGGGCGGGCAGGGAGGCGAGTATCCGGGTGCCGTCCCCGACGGAACTGGTGACGGTCAGCTCGCCGCCGAGTTCGGCGAGCCGCTTGCGCATGCCGTCGAGGCCGAAGCCGCGCGCCGCGCCCACGTCGAAGCCCCGCCCGTCGTCGGTGATCTCGAGCTCGATGCCGTACGGGCTCGGCGCGAGGACCACGATCACCGTCGAGGCCCCCGCGTGCTTGCGGACGTTGGCGAGCGACTCCTGGGTGCAGCGCAGCAGCGCGATCCGGGTCTGCTGGTCGCAGCCGGCCTCCGCGAGGTCCGCGTCGACCGCGATGCCGGTGTCCTCGGCGAACCGGTCGAGGGTGCGCCGCAGGGTCGCGGCGACGGAGCCCTGGACGGCGCCGCCGGGCGGCGGTGTCGCCCCGACGAGGGCGCGGGCCTCCGCCAGGTTCTCCCGCGCGGTCTGCTCAATGGATGACAACTGTTGAGCGGAGCGCTCAAGTTGTGGACCCGGTGGGGTATCCGGTGATGTACCTGGTTGAGCACTCATCTGTGTATCCAGACCCGCCCGTGCGGCCTCCGCGAGCACGATGATCGAGGCGAAGCCCTGCGCGAGCGTGTCGTGGATCTCGCGTGCGAGCCGCTCCCGTTCGTCCGCCGCGCCTTGCCGCCGATGCGCCTCCGCCAAGGCGGCCTGTGTATCGACGAGTTGATCCGCCAACTGCTGAGCCCGCGCCTCGCCCTGCGCGCTGATCCGGTGGACGAGGAGGCCGACCCCGGCGCCCACGACGTACCCGAGCGCGACGAAGGCCGTGTCCCCGGTGAGCAGCGCCGGGTCGGGATCGCGTCCTGCGGCGCCCGCCGACGCGGTCAGGGCGGCTGCCGCCCCGCTGAAGGAGAGAGCGGCGGCGGGCCCGGACGCGTAGATCCAGAAGTGCGGCAGCGCCACGATGAACAGGGCGGCCCCGCCGCCCATCACGTAGGCGACGGTGCCGAGCCCGGCGACCAGGACCGAGAGGTAGACCGGCGGTCGCAGGACCGGATTCGAGGGGAACATCGCCACGGCCGCGTAGGCGAAGGTGAGGACGGCCAGCAGCCCGTACACCGTGAACTTCACCCCGGCCGCCCGGTCCGAGACGGCGATGGCGGGCGGCACGAGCCCGCACAGCACCCACAGGACGGCGTTCCAGCGGTGCGCGGCGGGGACGGCGAGGGAGCCCTGGGCGCTGGTGACGGCGGGCTGCCGGCTGGGGTCCATGGCGATCAGCCTACGTTCGCCAGTGGCGGTACGACCGGCGCTTCGTCCTGCCGCCGCGCCCCGCGACCGCCGCGCGAGGGCCACCAACTCCGCTCCCCGAGCAGCAGCATGAGCGCGGGAAGGATCAGCACCCGGATGACGAAGGCGTCGAGCAGGACCGCCACCGCCAGGCTGAACCCGATCTGCTTCATCTCGATGAAGTGCAGCGACACGAAACTCGCGAACACCGTCACCATCACGAACGCCGCGCTCGTCACGACCCCCGCCGAACCGCCGACCCCGTCGAGCACGGCCTGCCGGGTCTCCTCGCCGCGCTGCACACCCTCCCTGATGCGGCTGATCACGAACACCTGGTAGTCCATCGACAGGCCGAACAGGATGACGAAGAGGAACAGCGGCACACGCGAGCCGATCGTCCCGGTCGAGTCGAAGTCGAGCAGCCCTTCGGCGAACGTGTTCTGGAACGTCCAGGTCAGGACGCCGAGCGAGGCGGCGGCCGACAGCAGGTTGAGCACGACACCGACCAGGCCGAGCACCACCGAGCGGAACGCCCACACCGTCATCGCGAACGTCACGAGCAGCAGCGCCCCGATGACCAGCGGAAGCTTCTGCTTCTGGTGCGCGGGATAGTCGGCGTAGCGGGCCACGTCACCGGTCACGGCGGAGTCGACGTCTCCGCTCAGCTTCCCGACCGTGTCGGGTACATAGCGGTCGCGCAGCCGTTCGAGCGACCCTTGCGCGGGTTCGGTGCTCACGTAGTGCGGGACGGGCAGTTCGAGCGAGCTGACGCGCCGGTCCGCGGAGGTGCGCAGCGTGTACGTGCCCGCGAGCGCGGGGTCGTCCTTCGTGGCGGTCGCGGCGAGGTCGCGCAGCGCGCCCCGTACCTCGTCGGCCCGGCCGGCTTCGGTCCGTACGACGACCTGATGCGCGGCCTTGACCTCGGGGAACGCCGCGTTCAGCCGGTCGAAGGTGGGCATCGACCGGGTCTGCCGCGAGTGCGTCTCGCGCCCCATGTCGGTCAGCTTCATGCCGAGCACCGGAGCGGCGAGCGCGAGCATCGCCACGACCCCGACGGCCAGGACGGCGACGGGCCTGCGGGCCGTGAGCCGCAGCAGCGCGTTGTGCCGTACGGGCTTCGGGGCGGCGGGGCGCTTGCCGCGACGGGCCGCCCGGCGCTCGGCCCGCGCCCCGATCCTGACGAGCAGCGCGGGCAGCACGGTCAGCGAGCTGACCACGGCGACGAGCGTCACCACGATCGCGGCGGTGGCGATGGACGAGAAGATCACGTCGTCGGCGAGGTAGAGCGTCGCGCTGGAGACGGCGACCGCGAACCCGGAGAGCACGACGGCCCGCCCGGAGGTGGCGGCGGCCAGCTCCACCAGCGCCTGCGGGCTCAGCCTCCCCGCCGAGCGGGCCCGTTCCTCGCGTTCGCGCTTCAGGTAGAAGAGCGTGTAGTCGACGCCCACGGCGAGTCCGATGAGCAGGATGATGTTGGTGCCGACGCCCGCGTCCGGGAAGGCGTGCGAGGCCAGCATCGACAGGCCGACGGACGCCATGATCGAGGTGATCGTGAGCAGCAGCGGCACGGTGGCCATCGCCACGGAGCGGAACACGAACAGCAAGGTCAGAAGCGTGATCGGCAGCGCGATCAGCTCCGTACGGGACAGGTCGCTGCCGCGTAGTTCGTCGACGCCCTGGCTGATGGACGGGCCGCCGGTCTCCTCGACGCGCAGGTCCGGGTGGGCCTTCTGTACGGCGGCGGTCTGGGCACGCAACGGGTCGACGTGCTTCTTCCCGTCGAGTTCCGCGCCCTCCATGGTGACGTCGACGCGGACCGCCCGGCCATCCTTCGACCAGACCGGCGCGGCCACCGACCGCACCTCGGGCAGCGCGCGCATCCGCTCCGCGATGTCGCGGGCGACGGCGCCGCCCGTGGCGCGCTCCAGCGGGGCGGCGCCGTCGCGCCGCTCGACCAGGACACGTTCGAGGGGCCGCTGCGCGAGCCCGCCGTCCCGGGCGATCGCCTCACCGCGCCCGGCCTCACCGACACCGAAGTCGGCGGAGCCGGCGGGGTTCGCGCCGACGGCGACACCGGCGCCGAGGCAGAGGACGACGAAGAGGAACCATCCGGCGACCGCCCGCCAGGGGTGTCCCGCGCTCCAACGAGCCATGCGTACGGGGTAATTGGTCATGACGTTCATGCTGTCCGCGCGGCCGGGGGCGCCGACAGCGGCGGCCGGTTGAACCTGGGGTCCACCGGTCGGTGGACCCCAGCACTGTCGAGCGGCGCCCGCGGTGGCCCGTCCACGACTCGGACGCGAGCGCGGATAAATGTGGCGTACAGCTAGTCTCGCCTCCGGTACGCGACGGAGCGGGAGGCGCCATGAACGGGACGGACAGGACGAGCGGGCCGGACGTGGTGGCCGGGCCGGACGTGGCCGGCGCGCCGGATGCCGCCAGGGGGCAGGACGGCCGCGTGCGCGACGGACAGGACGGCCGCGTGTGCGACGGGCGGGCCGACCGCGTGCGCGACGAGCGAGACGGCTACGTGGGCGACGAGCGGGACGGCCACGCGCGTGGTGGGCAAGGCGGCCACGCGCGTGGTGGGCAAGGCGGCCACCCGCGCGCTGGGCAAGACGGCCACGCGCGCGACAAGCAGGACCGCCGTGTCGTCGCCGCCCTCGACGGAGTCGACCTGCGCCGCCTCACCACCGGCCAGGTCATCCTCGACGGCATCGACTGGACCGTCCGCCCCGGCGAGCACTGGGCGCTGCTCGGCCCGAACGGCGCGGGCAAGACCAGCATCCTGCGCCTCGTAGGCGCCACCGCGTTCCCGACCAGCGGCACGGTCGAGGTCCTCGGCCACCGGCTCGGCCGCGTCGACGTGCGCGAGCTGCGCGCCCTCATCGGTCACGTCTCCACCTCCCAGCGCGTCCCGCAGGACCTCCCCGGCCACACCGTCGTCCTGACCGGCCACACCGGCACGGTCCAGCCGCTGTGGAAGTCGTACGGCGACGAGGTGCGCGCACGCGCCCACGCACTCCTCGCCGAGCTGCAGATCAAGGACCTCGCCGACCGCCCGTACGGCGTCTGCTCGGGCGGCCAGCGCGCCCGTGTCCTCATCGCCCGCGCCCTCATGGCGGACCCGGCGCTGCTCCTGCTCGACGAACCGTTCAACGCGCTCGACCTGCCTTCGCGCGAGGACCTCATCGACACGATGCGGCAACTGGCGGCCAACAGGCCCGGGTTGGCGACCGTGACCGTCACCCACCACCTGGAGGAGCTGTCCCCGGCGATCAGCCACGCGCTGCTCCTGCGCGAGGGCCGCGTCCTCGCGCGCGGCCCGGTCGAGGAGGTCCTGACGGCCGACCGCATGACGGCCTGCTTCGGCCGCCCCATCGAGGTCACGCGCCACGCGGGCCGCTGGCTGGCCCGCTCGGGCGGCCATCTGTAGGGCCGACGGGGGCCGCCCGCACGTGCCGGGTGTACGTAGCACCACCCCCGGTCCGGGCCGTACGCCCAATGTGCCGCGCGGCCGTCATCCCTAGCGTCGTAGGAGAGGCGCACAGGGCGCCGGACGAGGGGAGCGGCGACATGCGCAACCGTCAGCAGCACGGGCAGACCTCCGCGTACGGCCGCGGCGAGGCGCTCCGCCTGGTCAGGGTCAGCAGAACGTACGGCGCGACGGCGCAGGACGGGGACGGCGCCGACGCGTCCGGCGGCGGCACCCAGGTCAAGGCGCTCGACGACATCACCCTGTCCCTGCCGACCGGCAGCTTCACGGCCGTGATGGGCCCGTCCGGCTCGGGCAAGTCGACGCTGCTGCACTGCGCGGCCGGGCTCGACCGCCCCGACAGCGGCCTGGTCGTGGTCGACGGCGAGGAGATGACCGGCGGACCGGGACCGGCCCGCGGCGAGGCCGCGCTCACCAAGTTCCGCCGCACCCGCATCGGCTTCGTCTTCCAGCAGTACAACCTGCTGCCGACGCTCACCGTCGCGCAGAACACGGTCCTGCCGCTCCGCCTCGCCGGGCGGCGCGTGAACCGCGCGCGGGCCGAGCAGATCCTCTCCGACGTCGGCCTCGGCGACCGGCTCGGACACACCCCTGACCAGCTCTCCGGCGGCCAGCGCCAGCGCGTCGCGATCGCCCGCGCCCTGGTCACCGAACCCTCCGTGATCTTCGCGGACGAGCCGACCGGGGCCCTGGACACGCGCAGCGCCCGCGACGTGCTGCGGCTGCTCCAGGAAGCGGTGCGGACGCACGGCAGGACCGTGGTGATGGTGACGCACGACCCGGTCGCGGCGTCGTACGCGGACTCCGTGCAGTTCCTCGCCGACGGCCGGCTCGCCGGACAGATGCAGGCCCCGACCGTCGACCAGATCGCCGAACGCCTAGCCCACCTCGGCGACGACGTCCGCCACGACGACCCCCGCTGCACCGCTGGCACCCCTCTGGAGGCGTGAACCGTGTTCACCATGCTCGGCCTCGCCATGCGCTCCGTACGACAGCGCCCCGGCCGCTTCCTGGCGACTCTCCTGTCCGCCTTTCTCGGCGCGGCCGTCATCATGACGTTCAACTCCCTGCACGACACGGCGAACGCGTCCGATGTCGACAAGGTCAGCGCGGAGACCCTGCGGACCTCGGCGAGTGTCGTCGGCGGCTACGGCACGCTCCTGGTCTTCTTCGCGATCGCCTCGGCGTTGACGGTCAACGTCCGTCAACGTACGGACGAGATCAACCTGCTGCGCGCCACCGGAGCCACCCCCGCCCAGATCAAACGCATGGTCGTCGGCGAGTCCACGGTCGTCGCGCTCGTGGCCGCCCTGCTCGCCGTCGGCCCCGCCATGGCCGGCGGCACCGTCCTGCTCTCCGTGTTCAAGGACAGCGGCCAGGTCGCCGACTCGGTCGACCCCGCCTTCGGCCCGATCGCCCTGATGTCGGGCGTCTGCGTCTCGCTCCTCGCGTCGGCGGGCGCGGCCTTCCTCGCGGTGCGCCGCGCCACGAAGGCGTCCACGGACACCCGCCGGAAGCGGAAGCCGGGCGGGGTGCGGAAGCCGGGTGGGGTGCGGAAGCCTGGCAGGGGGCGGAGCATCGCGTCCTGGGCGACGCTCGGCGCCGGAGCGCTCACGGCCAGCGCCACCTTCGCCATGGACGCCACCAACGCCGCTCTGATGGCGGCGCCCGCCTACGGCGCGATCCTGCTCTCCGTGGGCTTCGCGCTCGTCTCGACGAGCCTGCTGCGCACGGTGCTCGGCCGCGTCGAGCCGCTCCTGACGGCGCTCGCGGGCGTTAGCGGCTACCTGAGCGTGCGCAACATGCGCCGCCGCGCGTCCGAACTGTCCGGCATCCTGATGCCGTTGATCCTCTTCATCGGCATGGCCACGGCGACGCTGTACATGCAGGCCGTCGAGAACGACGCGATCAAGGCATCGGGGTTGACCAAATCAATCGACGACAAGAACCTCGAGACGCTCAACCTGGTCGTGGTCGGCATCATCGTCGTCTTCGCCTGCATCATGTTGATCAATTCTCTGTACGCGGCCACGGCCTACCGCGTACGCGAGTTCGGTCAGCAGCGCCTGGCCGGCGCGACCCCCTCCCAGGTCCTGGCGACCGTTGCGGCCGAGGGCGTCGTCCTGACCGTCACCGGAGTGTTCTTCGGCACACTCGCCGCGCTCGCCGGCATCGTCCCCTTCACCGTCGTACGCACCGACGGCGTGCTGCCCGGCCGCGGCCTCGGCATCTGGCTCGCCGTGGTGGCCCTGGCCGCCGCCGCAACACTGGTGACCAGCATGATCACCGCCCGGCGCGGCGTACGGGTGCCGGCGGTGGAAGCCGTCTCCCTCGCCGCGTAGGGCGACACGGGCCGGACCCCGCACACGCGGGACTCCGGTCCGTGTCGGTGTTGGGCTGAACGGGTGACATGGCGTAAGAATTGTCCGGTGCAGACAACAGTGCGAGCCCGGACGGGGTGGGGGCAGTGAACGGCCACGACGTCACCGACGAACAGTGGGAAGGGCTCGCCCAGGTCGTACCGCTGCGCAGCCGCAATGAGTGGCCGTCGGCGGTCGGCCACCGGGCGATCCCCGAACCAGAGACCGAACCGCGCCGCCGCTTCGTAGTCCTGCGGGTCAACGTCTTCGGCGACGCGCGCGAGGTCGCCGAGACCGTCATGTCCGGCATCCCGGTCCTGCTCGACCTCTCCGGCGCCGAGACCGAAGTGGCCAAGCGGGTCCTGGACTTCAGCAGCGGCGTCGTCATGGGCCTGGGCTGCGGCATGCACCGCGTCGACCGCAACGTCTTCCTCCTCGCGCCTCCCGGCACCGAGGTGCAGGGCCTGGTGGCAGGAGCGGGCGCCCTCTCCTGACCCGGCGGCAAGCCCGAAAGGCATAGTCCCCCGATCGTAGGAAGGTCCGGAGGATGAACGATTCTCCGGACCCGGGGTTCCCTACTTTCACCGCATGACAGTGCTCCACCGGGGCACGCCCCCAGCGCCTCAGGCCCCGTCCCCGGACTCGTCCACGAACCGCCCCCGCGTCACCGAACTGCGGCTCTCCGCCTTCGGCCGCCACCGAGCCGCCACCCTGCCCCTCGGCCCGTTCACCGTGCTGACCGGCCCCAGCGGCAGCGGAAAGTCCAGCGCGCTGCGGGCCCTCGAAGCGCTCGCCAGACTCGGCGGCGGAGCCTGCCTGGCCGACGTCTTCCCCGAGCCGAGGCGCTACGTCCCCGAACGAGCCAAGCCCGACGCCCAGCAACGCCGGGGCTTCCGCATCGGCTGCACCGTCGAGGGACCGGCGGGCCCCGTCCACCTCGACCTCGCCGTCCAGGCCGAACCCGAACTCCGCATCGTGGGCGAGCGCCTGACCGGCCCCGACGTCCGCTACCTGGAGACGGCGCTGCGCGACCCGGGCCGCCGCGAGGTACAAGCCGCCTGGCACACCGCCGGATCGGTGCCCGTCACCCGGGGCCCGCTCCCCGACGACTTCCTCGGCACCGCCCTGCTTCCGTTGCGCGTCGCCGGCCGCACCGAGGGCCAGCGCCAGGTCCTGGCGGCGGCCGAACAGGCAGTGGTCGGACTGCGCTCGGTCTTCGCCTGCGACCCGGTGCCCGCCCGGATGCGCGCCCCGGCCAGGAGCCGCGCCGACCGGCTGCTCGGCGGCTGCGACAACCTCGCGACCGTGCTGCGCCGCACGCGCACCGAGTGCGGCACCCGGCACTCCCTGCTCGTCGCCGCCGCCCGCGAGGGGATCGCGGGACCGGTCGTGGACGTCCTCGCCGAACCCACCCCCGAAGGCGCCGTACGCGCCGTCATCGACCGCGGCGACGGACCGCTCAGCCCGGTCGAACGCCTCGGGGACGGCGAGCTGCGCTACCTGGGGCTCGCCCTCGTCCTGCTCACCGGGCCCCGCGTCCTCGCGGTCGACACGGCGGCCGAGGTGCCCGAGGCCTACCAGAGCCTCACCGTCCTCGCGGACAATCTCGATCGCGCCCTCGACCCCGTCCAGTGCACGCAACTCATCGCGCTGGCCGCCCGGATGTGTGCCCGCGGCCACATCCGCCTCGTCGCGGCGACGGGGGAGAACAGCCCCGCGGCACAGGAGGCCAGGGCGCAGGGCGCGACGGTGGTAGACCTGAAGGCGTGACAGACAAGATCGATGTGAGGGCGCTGCAGACCAGGCTCGCCCGCTTCGCCGCCGCGCGCGACTGGGAACGCTTCCACACCCCGAAGAACCTGGTCGCGGCGTTGAGCGTGGAGGCGTCCGAACTGGTCGAGATCTTCCAGTGGCTGACCCCCGAGCAGTCGGCCCGGATCATGGACGACCCGGGGTCGGCGCACCGCGTCGAGGACGAGGTCGCCGACGTCCTCGCCTACCTCCTCCAATTCTGCGAAGTCCTCGGCGTCGACCCGCTCGCGGCGCTCTCCGCGAAGATCGACCGTAACGAGAGCCGGTTCCCGGTCCCGGGTGCGGCAACGGCCGACGTTCCGAGTGCGGCAACGGCCGACGTTCCTGGCGCGGCAACGCCCGACGTTCCGGGCGCGGCTGAGGCCGACATCCCTGGTGCGACTGCGGTCGATCGTCACTCTCCGGAGTCATAGAAATATCCACAACGGACTCTGTGTCCACAGATTTCGGGCGACCTCTGGCTTTTCGACTCGGAGGCCCTCACTCTGGGTAGTGGAACAGGGAGAGCGGGAAGCGGGACGGGACGGGGAAGCGGATGGATGCGGTGCGGCTCATCGGGGTCGGCCGACGGGCCCTGGCGACGAGCCAGGACGCGCCGGACATCATGAGGGAGGCATGGCAGGCACAAGCGTTGGCACAGGCGATAGGCAGTCGCCTCGCGCTGCTCGGACCACCGGAATTACGGGGCGACGCGCGGGCGCTGACCGAGGCGGGCACCCGAGGCAGCGGTGGCTCGGTGATCCCGGTGGTGGGCGCGGGCGGCATCCGCGCGGCGCAGCTGACCGAACTGGGCGATGTGTACGAGGCGTTGCGCGACCTCGGCACACTGCTCGGCGATGTCGGTATCGCGCTCGTCGCGGTGGCGAGCGCGTCGTTCGAGGAAGGGGCCTACTGGCAGTGCATGGAGGCGATCGACGCGGCGGACGAGTCCCGGGACCGGGCGCTGGAGATACTGCGTCGGCTCCCTGACTGGGACAGCCGCCCGAGCAGGACGGACCCGGCGCCGGGTTCGGACTCGGCGGCCTGAAGCGGCGGCCTGAAGCGGTGGCCTGGCACGGTGGTCGGCGCCGGGTCACCCGGAGGGTCCGCGCGCGATCCGCGCGACGGCACGCTCCACCGTGCAGGATGGAGGTATGGATCTTCGAATCTTCACCGAGCCCCAGCAAGGGGCCACCTACGACACTCTTCTGGCCGTGGCCAAGGCGACGGAGGATCTCGGCTTCGACGCCTTCTTCCGCTCGGACCACTACCTGCGGATGGGCACGTCCGACGGGCTGCCGGGACCGACGGACGCCTGGATCACGCTGGCCGGTCTCGCCCGGGAGACCAAGCGGATCAGGCTCGGCACGCTCATGACCGCCGGTACGTTCCGGCTGCCGGGCGTGCTCGCGATCCAGGTGGCGCAGGTCGACCAGATGTCGGGCGGCCGCGTCGAACTCGGCCTCGGCAGCGGCTGGTTCGAGGAGGAGCACAAGGCGTACGGCATCCCGTTTCCGAAGGAGAAGTTCGCCCGCCTCGAGGAACAGCTGGCGATCATCACCGGGCTGTGGGCCACCGAGGTCGGCTCCACCTTCACCTACGACGGCACCTACTACCAGCTGACCGACTCCCCGGCCCTGCCCAAGCCCGCGCAGACCAGGGTGCCCGTGTTGATCGGCGGGCACGGGGCGAGGCGCACGCCCCGCCTGGCCGGACAGTACGCGGACGAGTTCAACATCCCCTTCGCGTCGATCGAGGACAGTGAGCGGCAGTTCGGCCGGGTCCGGGCCGCCGCCGAGCAGGCCGGGCGTGCCGGCGGCGACCTGGTGTACTCCAACGCGCTGGTGGTGTGTGTCGGAAAGGACGACGAGGAGGTGAAGCGCAGGGCCGGGAAGATCGGCCGCGACGTCGAGGAGCTGAAGGCCAACGGGCTCGCGGGTTCGCCCGCCGAGGTGGTCGACAAGCTGGGCCGCTACGCGGCGATCGGCTCGGAGCGTGTCTACCTCCAGGTCCTGGACCTGGACGACCTGGACCACTTGGAGCTGATCTCCGCACAGGTGCAGTCACAGCTGTAGCGGACCCCGCCTCACCCGGAAGCACCCCGTCCCACCAGGGAAAATCGCTGGCCCGCGGAGTGCTTCGCGCGGCAGACTCGAGCTGTGTTCTTGACGATCAGTACCACCGGCACCCCGGAACGCCCCGCGACCGACCTCGGGTTCTTGCTGCACAAGCATCCCGAGAGCGCGCAGGCGTTCTCGACCTCCTACGGCACCGCGCACGTCTTCTATCCCGAGGCGGGCGCGGAGCGGTGCACGGCCGCGCTGCTGCTCGAGGTCGATCCGGTGGCGCTGGTCAGGCGCGGTAAGGGAAAGGGCCGCGGCGGCGCTCCGGACGCGGCGCTCGCGCAGTATGTGAACGACCGGCCGTACGCCGCGTCGTCGCTGTTCGCGGTGGCGCTGAGCAGCGTGTTCTCCAGCGCGTTGCGCGGGGTGTGCAAGGCGCGGCCCGAGCGTGCGCAGGAGGCTCTGCCGCTGCGGGTGGAGGTGCCCGCGCTGCCCGCGCGGGGCGGGCCCGATCTCGTACGGAAGCTGTTCGAGCCGCTCGGCTGGGTGGTGGAGGCCGAGTCGGTGGCGTTGGACGCGGGCTTCCCGGAGTGGGGGGCGTCGCGGTACGTGCGGCTCGTGCTGGTGGGGGAGGTGCGGCTCGCGGAGGCGTTGCGGCATCTGTATGTGCTGTTGCCGGTGCTCGACGACGCGAAGCACTACTGGGTGTCGGCGGACGAGGTCGACAAGTTGCTGCGGGCGGGCGAGGGGTGGCTGGCGGAGCACCCCGAGCAGAAGCTGATCACCAGCAGGTATCTGTCGCGGCGCTGGTCGCTGACGCGGCAGGCCATGGAGCGGCTCGAACTGGTGCGGCTGGCGGACGCCGACGACACGGTCGTCGAGGCCATCGACAATGCCGTCGACGACGAGCAGGGCGACAGCGAGGAGCGGCCCTTGCCGCTCGCGGTGCGGCGGCGTGAGGCGATCCTCGCCGAGCTGCAGGCGGCCGGGGCGGGGCGCGTCCTCGACCTCGGATGCGGGCAGGGTCAGTTGGTGCAGGCGCTGCTCAAGGACGTGCGGTTCAGCGAGATCGTGGGCGTCGACGTGTCCGTACGGGCGCTCACCATCGCCGCCCGGCGCCTCAAGCTGGACCGGCTCGGGGAGCGGCAGGCCGCGCGCGTTCAGCTCTTCCAGGGGTCGCTCGCGTACACGGACAAGCGGCTCAAGGGGTACGACGCGGCGGTCCTGAGCGAGGTCGTCGAGCACCTCGACCTGCCCCGGCTGCCCGCGCTCGAGTACGCGGTGTTCGGCTCGGCACGGCCCCGTACCGTGCTCGTGACCACGCCGAACGTCGAGTACAACGTGCGCTGGGAGACGCTGCCCGCCGGGCACGTCCGCCACGGCGACCACCGGTTCGAGTGGACGCGCGAGGAGTTCCGGGACTGGGCCGAGCGAGTGGCCGGGCGGCACGGATACCGGGTGCGGTACGTGCCGGTGGGGCCCGACGACCCCGAGGTGGGGCCGCCCACGCAGATGGCCGTGTTCAGCCTGACCGATGACCGCAGTGCGACGACGAAGGAGGCAGCAGCGTGAGCGCCGGCAGTAGCAGCAGTACCAGTGTCAGCAACAGCGACAGCAACCACACCAGTACCGGAGCGAGCGGTACGCGGGCGCTCGCTGTCACCGATCTCTCCCTCGTCGTGCTGGTCGGCGCGTCCGGCTCGGGCAAGTCCACGTTCGCGCACACGCACTTCGCGCCGACCGAGGTCATCTCCAGCGACTTCTGCCGCGGCCTGGTCGCCGACGACGAGAACGACCAAGGCGCGAGCCGGGACGCGTTCGACGTGCTGCACTACATCGCGGGCAAGCGGCTCGCCGCCGGACGGCTCACCGTCGTCGACGCGACCAACGTCCAGCAGGACGGCCGCCGCCAGCTCGTCGAGCTGGCGCGCACGTACGACGTGCTGCCCATCGCCATCGTCCTCGACATACCGGAGGACGTGTGCGCCGCGCGGAACGCGGCACGCACCGACCGCGCCGACATGCCCCGCCACGTCATCTCCCGGCACACCCGCGAACTCCGGCGCTCCTTGCGCCACTTGGAGCGCGAGGGGTTCCGCAAGGTGCATGTGCTGCGCGGGGTCGCCGAGGTGGAGAGTGCGCGTGTCGTGCGCGAGAAGCGCTTCAACGACCTGCGGCATCTCACCGGGCCGTTCGACATCGTCGGTGACATCCACGGCTGCGCGAGCGAACTGGAGTCGCTGCTCGGCACGTTGGGTTACGTGGACGGGGCGCACCCCGAGGGGCGTACCGCCGTGTTCGTCGGCGACCTCGTCGACCGCGGGCCCGACACGCCGGGGGTGCTGCGCCGCGTCATGGGCATGGTGAAGGCGGGGACCGCGCTGTGCGTGCCCGGCAACCACGAGAACAAGCTCGGGCGCTGGCTCGCGGGCCGGACCGTGCAGCACACGCACGGGCTCGCCGAGACCGTCGAGCAGCTGGAGGCGGAGAGCGAGGAGTTCCGCGCCGAGGTGCGCGAGTTCGTCCGCGGACTCGTCTCCCACTACGTCCTCGACGGCGGAAAGCTCGTCGTGTGCCACGCCGGGCTGCCCGAGAAGTACCACGGGCGGACCTCCGGCCGGGTGCGGTCGCACGCGCTCTACGGGGACACGACCGGGGAGACCGACGAGTTCGGGCTGCCCGTGCGCTACCCGTGGGCCGAGGACTACCGGGGCAAGGCGGCCGTGGTCTACGGGCACACGCCCGTGCCGACCGCCACCTGGCTCAACAACACCATCTGTCTCGACACGGGTGCCGTCTTCGGCGGCAAGCTGACCGCGCTGCGCTGGCCCGAGCGGGAGCTCGTCGAGGTGCCGGCCGAGCGCGTCTGGTACGAGCCGGCCCGGCCGCTCGCCACCGAGGCGCCCGGCGGGCACGAGGGCCGGCCGCTCGACCTGGCCGACGTGCACGGGCGCCGCACCGTCGAGACCCGGCACACCGGCCGGGTCACCGTACGGGAGGAGAACGCGGCGGCGGCGCTCGAGGTCATGAGCCGGTTCGCGGTCGACCCGCGTCTCGTGCCGTACCTGCCGCCGACCATGGCGCCGACCGCGACGTCCGAGGTGCCCGGATATCTGGAGCACCCGGCCGAGGCGTTCGCGCAGTACGCCGCCGACGGGGTGGGGCGGGTCGTGTGCGAGGAGAAGCACATGGGGTCGCGGGCGGTCGTGCTCGTCTGCAAGGACGCGGAGGCCGCGCGGGCCCGGTTCGGGGTGGAGGACGCGGAGGGCGCGGCCGTCACCGGGTCGCTGTACACCCGTACCGGGCGGCCGTTCTTCGACAGCCGCGAGACGACGGAGGAGGTGCTCGGGCGGGTCCGGGACGCGGTCGGCGCGGCCGGGCTCTGGGACGAGCTCGGCACGGACTGGCTGCTGCTCGACGCCGAGCTGATGCCCTGGTCGCTCAAGGCGTCCGGGCTGCTGCGCTCGCAGTACGCGGCGGTCGGCGCCGCCTCCGGTGCCGTGTTCCCGCCGGCGCTCGGCGCGCTGGAGACGGCCGCCGCGCGCGGGGTCGACGTCGCCGGACTGCTCACGCGTCAGCGGGGGCGGGCCGCGGACGCCGCCGCGTTCACCGACGCGTACCGGCGTTACTGCTGGAGCACCGACGGGCTCGACGGGGTGCGGCTCGCGCCGTTCCAGGTCCTCGCGGCGCAGGGGCGGTCGATGGCCGCGGTCCCGCACGACCAGCAGCTCGCCCTCATCGACCGGATGGTCGAGCACGACGGGAGCGGGCTGCTGCGGACCACGCGGCGGCTGTACGTCGACACGGGGGACCCGGAATCCGTGCGGGCCGGGGTCGACTGGTGGCTGGAGATGACTGGGCGCGGCGGCGAGGGCATGGTCGTCAAGCCGGTCGGGGCGCTGGTCAGGGACGGGAAGGGGCGGCTCGTGCAGCCCGGCGTGAAGTGCCGGGGGCGGGAGTATCTGCGGATCATTTACGGGCCCGAGTACACGCGGCCGGAGAATCTGGCGGTGTTGCGGCAGCGGTTCCTCGGGCACAAGCGGTCACTTGCCGTGCGGGAGTACGGGCTGGGGCTCGAGGCGCTTGAGCGGCTGGGGGAGGGGGAGCCGTTGTGGCGGGTGCATGAGGCTGTGTTCGGGGTGTTGGCGCTCGAGTCCGAGCCGGTCGACCCCCGGCTGTGACAGGGGCTCGGCGCCCGGCTCGTCGTCGCGGGGTGAGGTTGTTCGGCGGGTGCGGCTGCGTCGTGGCTGGGCGGGCCGTTTTCCGTGGCCCTGGCGGGGGGAATGCCGTTCCCCGCGGCCCTGATGGGGCAAAGATGTGCGCATGGGATTTCACGTCGACTCCGAGGCCGGGCGGTTGCGCCGCGTCATATTGCACCGGCCCGATCTGGAGCTGAAGCGGCTCACGCCGAGCAACAAGGACCAGCTCCTCTTCGACGACGTGCTCTGGGTGCGGCGGGCGCGGCAGGAGCACGACGGGTTCGCCGATGTGCTGCGGGACCGGGGCGTCACCGTGCACCTCTTCGGCGATCTGCTGACCGAGACGCTGGAGTCCGACGCCGCCCGCCGCCTCGTCCTGGACCGGGTCTTCGACGAGAAGGAGTACGGGCCGCTCGCCACCGGCCCGCTCCGGGACGCCTTCGAGACGCTGAGCGCGCCCGAGCTGGCCGAGGCGCTCATCGGAGGGATGACCAAGCGGGAGTTCCTGGAGCGGCACGCCGAGCCGACCTCTGTCCGGTTCCATGTCATGGAGCCCGACGACTTCCTGCTCGGGCCGCTGCCCAACCACCTCTTCACCCGCGACACCTCCGCCTGGATCTACGACGGCGTGTCCATCAACGCCATGCGGTGGCCGGCCCGGCAGCGCGAGACCGTGCACTTCGAGGCGATCTACCGGCACCATCCGCTCTTCCGCGACGAGAGCTTCCACGTGTGGTCGGAGGGGCAGGCCGACTATCCGTCGACCATCGAGGGCGGTGACGTCCTCGTCATCGGGCAGGGCGCCGTGCTCATCGGGATGAGCGAGCGGACGACACCGCAGGCCGTCGAGATGCTCGCCCACAAGCTGTTCGCGGCGGGCTCCGCGCGCACCATCGTCGCCCTCGACCTGCCGAAGCGGCGCGCGCTGATGCACCTGGACACGGTGATGACCATGGTCGACGGCGATACGTTCACGCAGTACGCGGGGCTCGGCATGCTGCGCTCGTACACCATCGAGCCCGGCAGCTCCGCCCGCGAGCTGAAGGTCACCGACCATCCGCCGGAGCACATGCACCGCGCCGTCGCCGCCGCGCTCGGCCTCAGCTCGATCCGTGTCCTGAGCGCCAGCCAGGACGTGCACGCCGCCGAGCGCGAGCAGTGGGACGACGGCTGCAACGTGCTGGCCGTCGAGCCGGGCGTCGTCGTCGCCTACGAGCGGAACGCGACCACCAACACGTACCTGCGCAAGCAGGGCATCGAGGTCATCGAGATCCCCGGCAGCGAACTGGGCCGGGGCCGCGGCGGCCCGCGCTGCATGAGCTGCCCCGTCCAGCGCGACGCCGTCACCGTATAGAATTGCGGGGGCTCGTATATACTTCCAATCGTCCCCTGTCGAACCACCCGTCGTACCCCAGGAGCGCCCCCATGGCGACTGACCAGCGTCCCGACCTCACCGGCCGCCACTTCCTCAAGGAGGTGGACTTCACCGCCGAGGAGTTCCGCGGTCTGGTCGGGCTCGCCGCCGAGCTGAAGGCGGCGAAGAAGGCCGGCGCCGAGCAGCAGCATCTACGCGGGAAGAACATCGCGCTGATCTTCGAGAAGTCCTCGACGCGCACCCGCTGCGCCTTCGAGGTGGCCGCCGCCGACCAGGGCGCCGCCACGACGTACCTCGACCCCTCCGGCTCGCACATAGGCAAGAAGGAGTCGAGCAAGGACACGGCGCGGGTGCTCGGCCGGATGTTCGACGCCATCGAGTTCCGCGGTGACGCGCAGGGCACCGTGGAGGCGCTCGCCGCGCACTCCGGCGTCCCCGTCTACAACGGGCTGACCGACGACTGGCACCCGACCCAGATGCTCGCCGACGTGCTCACCATGACCGAGCACAGCGACAAGCCGCTCACCGGCATCGTCTTCGCCTACCTCGGCGACGCCCGCTTCAACATGGGCAACTCCTACCTCGTCACCGGTGCCCTGCTCGGCATGGACGTGCGGATCGTCGCGCCCGAGTCGTACTGGCCCGCCGAACCGGTCGTGGCCCGGGCGCGGGAGCTGGCCGCCCGCAGCGGCGCCCGTATCACCCTGACCGAGTCGGTCGAGGAGGGCGTCGCGGGCGCCGACTTCGTCGTCACCGACGTCTGGGTGTCGATGGGGGAGCCGGAGGAGGTGTGGGACGAGCGCATCACGTCGCTCACGCCGTACGCGGTGACCATGGACGTCCTGCGCGCGACGGGCAACGCGGACGTGAAGTTCATGCACTGCCTGCCCGCCTTCCACGACCTCGGCACCAAGGTCGGCCGCGAGATCCACGCCAAGTACGGTCTGGAGTCCCTGGAGGTCACCGACGAGGTCTTCGAGTCGGCGCACTCCGTCGTCTTCGACGAGGCCGAGAACCGGATGCACACGATCAAGGCCGTCATGGTCGCCACGCTCGGCAAGAAGTAACCCGAACCACCGCAGACCGCACACGAACCACCACACTGGTGGGGCGGAACACCCTCCCGACCCCACCGGCCCCGCGGCCCACCCCGCCGCACCCGCACGACAAGAAAAGAGCACCACCCCATGTCGCCGTCGCCGCCCCCCACCGGCCTGCGCATCAAGTCCCCCGAGTCCCTCCTCGCCGAGTCCGGCGCCGATCTGGAGGGACACGGCCTCAAGCGCACCATGGGGCTCTTCCAGCTCGTGTGCTTCGGGGTCGGCGCGATCGTCGGCACCGGGATCTTCGTCGGCCTGTCCGACACGGTCGCCGAGGCCGGGCCCGCCGTCCTCGTCTCGTTCGTGCTCGCCGCGATCACCTGCATCTTCACGGCGTTCTCCTTCGCGGAGCTGGGCAGCGCGATCCCGGTCTCCGGGTCCTCGTACTCGTTCGCCTACGCGAGTCTCGGCGAACGCGTCGCGTTCCTCACCGGCTGGTGTCTGCTCCTGGAGTACGGGGTCTCGGTCTCGGCCGTCGCCGTCGGCTGGAGCCAGTACCTGAACGAGCTGCTGCACAGCCTCATCGGCTGGCGCCTGCCGGACGCCCTGTCCGCCGGGCCCGGCGACGGCGGCGTGATCAATCTGCCCGCCGTGCTCGTCATCCTGATGGCCGCGACCCTCCTGGTGCGCGGCGTGCGCGAGAGCGCGCGGGCCACCGCCGCGATGGCGGTTCTCAAGATCGGCATCCTGGTCGCGTTCTGCGTGATCGGCTTCAGCGCGTTCAAGGCGGGCCATCTGACGCCGTTCATGTCGGCCGGGATCGGCGGCGTCACCTCGGGCGCCTCCCTCGCCTTCTTCTCGTACATCGGCTTCGACGCGATCACCACGGCCGGTGAGGAGGTCAAGAACCCGCGGCGGAACATTCCGATCGCCATTCTGATCTGCATCGGTGTCGTCACGCTGCTGTACTGCGCCGTCGCCGTGGCGGCCATCGGGGCGCTCGGCGCGGACGCCGTCGGCGACAAGCCCGCCGCGCTGTCGCTCGTCGTCAACCAGGTCACGGACTCCACCGTCGGCGGCGGCATCATCGCGTTCGGCGCGGTCGTCGCCATCGCGTCGGTCGTCCTCGCGGTGATGTACGGGCAGACGCGCATCCTGCTCTCGATGTCGCGGGACGGGCTGATTCCGCGGATCTTCGAGCGGGTCTCGCCGAAGACGGCGACGCCGGTCGCCAACACGTGGATCGTCGCGCTCGTCTTCGCCGTCCCGGCGGCCTTCTCGTCGCTGGACGCCGTGGTCGACCTGACCACCATCGGCACCCTCGCCACCATGGCCGTCGTCAACGTCGCCGTGGTCGCCCTGCGCCGCTCGCACCCTGCCCTGACGCGCTCGTTCCGGGTGCCGCTGTACCCGCTGAGCCCGGTCCTCGGCGTGGCGATGTGCCTGTATCTGATCTGGGGCACCGGCTGGACGACATGGGTCCAGTTCGCGGTGTTCCTCGTGGTCGGAGCGCTGGTCTACGCGTTCTACGGCCGCCGGCACTCGCGGCTCGGCGCCACCGGACCGGCTACCTCTCCGACGCCCGGCGCTGGCGCGGGATCGCGGGGAGCGTGAACCAGACCGCCTTGCCGGACGCGGTGGGGCGGTGCCCGCACGACGCGCTGAGCGTGCGGATCAGCAGCAGACCGCGGCCGTGCTCCTGCCACGGGTCGGGCATCTCGGCGTCGTCCGGGTTGGTGAGGTCCGCGGGCGGCGACGGGTCCGGGTCGTGCACCTCGACCTGGCAGCAGGTCTCGAGCAGCTCCACCACCAGCTCGATCGGGGTCTCCCCGGTCGTGTGCTCCACCGCGTTCGCCACCAGCTCCGCCGTGAGCAGCTCGGCGGTGTCCGTGTCGGCCGCCGGTGCGTCGATCTCGGCGAGCGCGGTACGGACCAGGGCGCGCGCGACCGGCACGGCGGCGGCCGTGTGCGGCAGCGCGAGGCGCCATGAGGTGGGGGTGGGAGGGCCGGTGGGGGAGCCGGATGAAGAGGGCAAGGCGAGTCCTGAGTGGGTGGCTCGGGGACGGGCGACGACCAGGACGTCCCACGTCTTTGGAGTGCCGTCCTGACTTCAACTTTATGAATGGTACGGCGTGCGTCGATAGAGGCTCCCGGTGGTGTTCCTCGGGACATCGGGCCTTATGCACTGACGTGCGGCTTATCTGGGCATTCGGCTCGCCAGCATGTTATCGCGCAGTAATGACGACAGTCACGAAGCGGTGATAGCTTCGAGAGGTATGAGTCCCTTCACCGGCTCCACCGCGCGCACCGAGACCTGGCACCACCTCTCCTACGCCGTGGACGCGGCCGGGGTCGCGACGGTCACGCTCGCCCGGCCCGAGAAGCTCAACGCCCTCACCTTCGGCGCCTACGCCGACCTGCGCGATCTCCTCGCCGAGCTGTCCCGCGAGAAGGCGGTGCGCGTCCTCGTCCTCGCCGGGCGGGGGCGCGGCTTCTGCTCCGGCGGCGACGTCGACGAGATCATCGGCGCCACCCTCGCCATGGACACCGCCCGGCTGCTCGACTTCAACCGGATGACGGGCCAGGTGGTGCGGGCGATCAGAGAGGCGCCGTTCCCCGTGGTCGCGGCCGTGCACGGGGTCGCGGCGGGCGCGGGCGCCGTCCTAGCCCTCGCTGCCGACTTCCGCGTCGCGGACCCCGGCGCGCGCTTCGCGTTCCTCTTCACCAAGGTCGGGCTCTCCGGCGGGGACATGGGCGCCGCCTATCTGCTGCCGCGCGTCGTCGGCCTCGGCCACGCCACCCGGCTCCTCATGCTCGGCGACACGGTCCGCGCCCCGGAGGCCGAACGCATCGGCCTCATCAGCCAGTTGACGGAGGACGGCGAGGCCGACGAGGCGGCGCTCGCCCTCGCCCGGCGCCTCGCCGAAGGCCCCGCGCTCGCGTACGCCCAGACCAAGGCGCTGCTCACCGCCGAACTCGACATGCCCCTCGCCTCGGCCGTCGAGATGGACGCGGCGACCCAGGCGCTGCTCATGCACGGCGAGGACTACGCCGAGTTCCACGCCGCCTTCTCCGAGAAGCGGCCCCCCAAGTGGCAGGGGAGGTGACCCGGGCATGACCCCGCGAGCGCAGCGCATCGCCGTCATCGGCGGCGGTCCCGGCGGCCTGTACGCGGCCGCGCTCCTCAAACGCCTCGACCCGGACCGCGAGATCACGGTCTGGGAGCGCAACGCCCCGCACGACACGTTCGGCTTCGGTGTGGTCCTCTCCGACGAGACCCTCGGCGGCATCGAACACGCCGACCCGGTGGTCTACGCGTCCCTGCGGGACGAATTCGTGCGCTGGGACGACATCGACGTCGTGCACCGGGGCGTGCGCCACACCTCCGGCGGCCACGGATTCGCGGCGCTCGGCCGCCGCCGCCTCCTCCAGATCCTGGAGGAGCGCTGCCGCGGCCTCGGCGTCACGCTGCGCTTCCGCGCCGGGGCGCCGCCCGTCGCCGAGCTGTGCGACGCGTACGACCTGGTCGTCGCTGCCGACGGAGTGCGCAGCCGGACCCGTGAGACGTACGCCGACGTGTTCGGCCCGCGCGTCGAGGAGCACCGCAACCGGTACATCTGGCTCGCCGCCGACTTCGCCTTCGACGCGTTCCGCTTCGAGATCGCGGAGACCGAGCACGGGGTGATGCAACTGCACGGCTACCCGTACAGCGGCGACGCGTCCACCGTCATCGTCGAGATGCGGGAGGAGGTGTGGCGGGCGGCCGGATACGCGGATCTCGACGTGCGCGAGTCGATCGAGCGAGCGGCGAAGGTGTTCACGGACGCGCTGGACGGCCGCACCCCGCGCTCCAACAACTCGTCGTGGCTGAAGTTCCGTACGGTCACCAATGAGCGCTGGTCGTGCGGCAACTGCGTCCTCGTCGGCGACGCGGCGCACACCGCGCACTTCTCCATCGGCTCCGGCACGAAGCTCGCCGTCGAGGACGCGCTGGCGCTCGCCGCGTCACTCCACGAACAGCCCACGATCGAGTCGGCGCTGACGGCGTACGAGGCCGAGCGCAGGCCCGTCGTCGCCTCCACGCAGCGGGCCGCGCGGGCCAGCCTCGAGTGGTTCGAGGACCTCGCGCGCCATCTCGGCCGGCCGCCGAAGCAGTTCGCGTTCAACCTGCTCACACGCAGCCGCCGGGTCACGCACGACAATCTGCGGCTGCGGGACGCGGCGTTCACAGCGTCGGTGGAGGAGGAGTTCGGCTGCCCGCCGGGCACGCCGCCGATGTTCACGCCGTTCGCACTGCGCGGGCTGCGGCTGCGCAACCGGGTCGTCGTCTCCCCGATGGACATGTACTCGGCGGTCGACGGCGTCCCCGGCGACTTCCACCTCGTCCACCTCGGGGCGCGGGCGCTCGGCGGGGCGGGCCTCGTCATGACGGAGATGGTCTGCGTCAGCCCCGAGGGCCGCATCACGCCGGGCTGCGCCGGTCTCTACACGCCCGGACAGGGCGCGGCGTGGCGCCGCATCACGGACTTCGTGCACCAGCGGGCGCCTGGCACGGCGATCGGCGTCCAGCTCGGGCACTCGGGGCGCAAAGGCTCCACCCGGCTGATGTGGGAGGGGATGGACGAGCCGTTGCCGGCGGCGGAGGAGAACTGGCCGGTGGGGGCGGCGTCGGCGATCCCGTACCGGGAGGGCAGCCAGGTGCCGCGAGCGCTGTCGCGCGATGAACTGGTGCTGGTACGAGGGCAGTTCGTGGCGTCTGCGCGCCGGGCGGCAGAGGCGGGCTTCGACCTGTTGGAACTGCACTGCGCGCACGGATATCTGCTGTCCGGGTTCCTGTCACCGCTGACGAATCGACGCACCGATGAGTACGGGGGCTCGCTGGAGGGGCGGCTGCGCTATCCGCTGGAGGTGTTCGACGCCGTCCGGGAAGTGTGGCCGGAGGACCGTCCGATGACGGTGCGGATCTCGGCGACGGACTGGGCGGACGGGGGTACGGGGCCGAAGGACGCGGTGGCCATGGCCCGGGCGTTCGCCGCGCACGGGGCCGATGCGATCGACGTGTCCACGGGGCAGGTCGTCGCCGAGGAGCGCCCCGAGTTCGGCCGGTCCTACCAGGTGCCCTACGCGGACCGCATCCGCGGCGAGACCGGGATACCGGTGATCTCCGTGGGGGCGATCTCGTCCTGGGACGACGTGAACTCGCTGGTTCTGGCGGGGCGGACGGATCTGTGCGCGTTGGCGCGGCCGCATCTGTACGACCCGCACTGGGCGTTGCACGCGGCGGCTGAGCAGGGGTATTCGGGGGTGGGGGCGGTGTGGCCCGAGCCCTACCGTGCGGGGAGTCGGCGGCCGCAGACGGGGCGGCTGGACGCGCCCAAGCCGCGGCTTTCCCTGCCGGGGTGAGCGTCTGCCATGCCCGGCCGCGGCGCCCGCTGCCCCACCGTCGTGGCTGGTCGCGCACTTCCCCGCGCCTCCACCGGGAGACGGCGCACGTAGCGCGCGTCTCAGGGGCGCGGGGACTGCGCGAGCAACCACGACGTGACCGTCGGCGGTCCATGGGGCTCAGCGGGGCAGCTGCGCCATCCCGGCCGTCAACGTCGTACCGTCCGACGGGTCGATCAGGAGGAACGAACCCGTCCAGCGGTTCTCCGCGTAAGGGTCCACGGCGACGGGATCGGCCGTGCGCAGGACCACCCGGCCCAGATCGTTGGCCCGGAGGGCGTCCGCGTCGGCCAGGGACCTCACGACCGCCCGCACCGTGCGCGTCGTATGCCGGAGCAGGACCCGCTGGCCGACGCGCAGAGGCTGGTCCGCCAGGTGACAGGTGGCGGCGTGGATGTCCCGGGTGACCGTGGGGGCGGGCCCGTTCGTGGGGGACAGCAGGTCGCCCCGGGCCACGTCCAGGTCGTCCGTCAGGCGGAGCGACAGGGACGTACCGGCTCGCGCCTCCTCCACCGGCGTGCCCAGCACGTCCAGCGCCGCGATCGTCGACGTGCGGCCCGACGGATGCACCGCCACCGCGTCGCCGACACGCAGCGTGCCCGAGACCAGTCGGCCCGCGTAGTGGCGGGAGCCGGCGTGGCGGATCACGTACTGGACGGGGAAGCGGGCGGGGGCGGTGGGGGCGTTCGCGGTCACCGGCACCGTCTCCAGGTGGGCCAGGATCGTGGGGCCCGCGTACCAGGGCATGTGCGCCGACGGCTCCACGACGTTGTCGCCCGCCAGCGCCGAGATCGGGACCGTCGTCACCCGGGGGATGTCCAGTTCCCGCGCCAGCGCGGCGAATTCCGCCTCGATCGCCGCGAACGGGGCCTCCTCGTAGGCGACCAGATCCATCTTGTTGACGGCCAGGACCACGTGCGGGACCCGCAGGAGCGCGGCGATCGCGGCGTGGCGGCGGGTCTGGGCGACCACGCCCGCGCGGGCGTCGACCAGGATGATCGTCAATTCGGCGGTGGAGGCGCCGGTCACCATGTTCCGCGTGTACTGCACGTGTCCCGGGGTGTCGGCCAGGACGAAGCGGCGGCGCGGGGTGGCGAAGTAGCGGTAGGCCACGTCGATGGTGATGCCCTGTTCGCGTTCGGCGCGCAGGCCGTCGGTGAGCAGGGCCAGGTCGGGCGTGCCCGTGCGGGAGATCGACTCCAGCTGGTCGGCGAGGACCGACTTGGAGTCGTGCAGAAGACGGCCGACGAGGGTGGACTTGCCGTCGTCGACGGAGCCGGCGGTGGCCAGCCGCAGGGTGCCGACCTCCGTCAGCGGCCCGACGACGGAAGCAGAAGCAAGAGCAGGAGCAGGAGCAGGAGCAGAAGCAGGAGCAGAAGCAGCAGTGGACATTCTTAGAAGTACCCTTCGCGCTTGCGGTCTTCCATCGCCGCCTCCGACATCCTGTCGTCGGCGCGCGTGGCACCCCGCTCGGTGATCCGGGACGCGGCGATCTCCGCGATGACCTGATCGAGCGTCTCCGCGTCGGAGTCGACGGCGCCGGTGCAGGACATGTCGCCGACGGTGCGGTAGCGGACCTGGCGTTTCTCGGGTGTCTCGTCGGCTCTCGGGCCGCCCCACTCGCCCGCCGTCAGCCACATGCCGCCCCGGCTGAACACCTCGCGGTGGTGGGCGAAGTAGATCGAGGGGAGGCCGATGTGTTCGCGGGCGATGTACTGCCACACGTCCAGCTCGGTCCAGTTGGAGAGAGGGAAGACACGTACGTGTTCGCCGGGCGCGTGGCGGCCGTTGTAGAGCTGCCACAGTTCGGGGCGCTGACGGCGCGGGTCCCACTGCGAGAACTCGTCGCGCAGGGAGAAGACGCGCTCTTTGGCGCGGGCCTTCTCCTCGTCGCGCCGTCCGCCGCCGAAGACGGCGTCGAAGCGCTCCGTCCGGATCGCCTCCGTCAAGGGGAGGGTCTGGAGCGGGTTGCGGGTGCCGTCGGGGCGTTCCTTCAGTGCACCCCGGTCGATGTGGTCCTGTACCGACGCCACGTGCAGGGTCAGCCCGTACGTGTCCACGATCCGGTCGCGGTGGGCCAGTACCTCGGGGAAGTTGTGGCCGGTGTCCACGTGCAGGAGCGGGAAGGGGACCGGCGCCGGGGCGAACGCCTTCAGCGCCAGGTGCAGCATGACGATCGAGTCCTTGCCGCCGGAGAAGAGAATCACCGGCCGCTCGAACTCGCCCGCGACCTCCCGGAAGATGTGCACCGCCTCGGACTCCAGCGCGTCGAGATGGCTCATCGGTGGGGTGCTCATATCAGGCCCCTCGCCGTCAGCACCGCGTGCACCGCTTGCGCCGACTCCCCCGGTGTCTGGTGCTGCGTCTCCAGGTGCAGATCCGGCGAGACCGGCGCCTCGTACGGGTCGTCGACCCCGGTCAGGCCCTTGAGCGCGCCCGCGGCCTGACGGGCGTACAGACCCTTCACGTCACGCTCGCTGCACACCTCGAGGGGGGTGGCGACATGTATCTCGAGGTACGGGGTGTCACTCGCGTCGTGCCGTTTGCGCACCGCCTCGCGGCTGTCGGCGTAGGGGGCGATGACGGGGACGACGGCGAGGACGCCGTTGCGGGCGAGGACCTCGGCGACGAGGCCGATGCGCTGCACGTTCGTGTTGCGGTCCTCGCGGCTGAAGCCGAGGCCCGCCGACAGGAAGCGGCGGATCTCGTCGCCGTCGAGCACCTCGACGCGGTGGCCTTCCGTGCGCAGCCGTCCGGCGAGGGCCCGCGCCACGGTCGTCTTGCCCGAACTGGGCAGCCCCGTCAGCCAGACGGTGGCTCCTCGGGCCGTGGTGGCCGTTGTCATACGTGTTTTCCTTCCGCGGCGTTCTTGTGGGCGCCGGTGTCGGTCAGTTCGGTGAAGAGGGCCTCCCAGCGCGGATGCACCGCGTCGGGGCCGTAGGCGGCCGCCGTCAGGAGCGCCGCCGTGCCCATCTCGGCCCGCAGGCCGCGGTCGCCCATGAGGCGGCCGAGCGCGTCGGCGAGGGCGTCGGGGTCCTGCTCCGGTACGAGGAGTCCGTCCACGCCGTGCGTCAGGACGTCCGCCGGGCCGGTCGGGCAGTCGAAGGAGACCACGGGCAGGGCGTGGCTCATCGCCTCGATCATCACCATCGGCAGCCCCTCGAACCGCGAACTCAGCACATACAGCGAGGCTTTGGCGAGCTCGTCGTCGAGGCGGTCCGTGTGGCCCATCAGGAACACGTGGTTGTAGAGGTGGTGCTCCTCGATGAGGGCGCGCAGTTGCGCCTTCTTCTCGCCGCTGCCGTAGATCCGCAGCTGCCAGTCGGGGTGGTCCCCGACCAGCTTGGCCCACGCCGGGATCAGCAGGTCGAAGCCCTTCTGCGGGAAGAGGCGCCCGGCCGCGACCGCGATCTTCGTGCCGTGGTGCGAGAGCGTCTGGTCCAGCGAGTGCACGGCGTTCGGGATGCGTACGACGCGGGTGCCGGGCAGGAGACGCGCGTACTCGGCGCGGTCCCGTTCCGTGAGCACGGCGACCGCAGCGAAGTGTCCGTACGTGTCGACGATGCGTTGCTGTACGTCGGGGCGGTGTGTGCCGTGGTTCATATGTTCCTGGGCGACGCGCACGACGCCGTTCGTGGCGTGTGCGGCGGACAGGAAGTTCAGGGCGGGGCGGGTGGTGACGAGGACTCCGTCGGTGAGCGAGCGGAGGTAGGCGCCGAGGGCCAGTTCCAGGCGGCGGTCGAAGTAGCGGTGGCCGAACTCGCCCTTGGGTATCTCGCGCGGCGGCCGTCCGGCGTGCTTGTCCCGCAGCCGCGCCCGCCACCATCCGGCGACCCCGCGCCCCGGGGCCTGCTCCTCGCGCAGATCGACGAGCGTCGTCACCGGCACCCGCTCGTCCAGCGGGAACTGTACGGCGTCGCGCCGCCGCACCGCGCTGACGATCTCGACGTCCCAGCCCGCCGCGACCAGCGAGTTCGCCTGGTTGAAGACGGTGCGGATGGTGCCGCCACGGCCGTAGGCGTGCAGGAGCAGATAGCGGACCTTCGTCGTCCTCATGCGCGGCCCCCCGGTGTCAGGGACAGCGAGAGAGACAGGTTGTCCTCGACCGTGAAGTACGGGCGTACGCCGAAGCCCGCGCCCGGCACCGGCTGCCGCGGGTACACGAAGACGGCCTTCTTGCCGCGGATGTCGTCGAGCCTGCGGCCGACGCGCAGGCGCAGGCCGCCGTCGGTGAGGTGCAGGTCCCACTGGTCGCTGCGGTCGAACCCGTCGTACGCGGCCAGGTCGGACACCGGCCAGGCGCACGCGAAGCGGTCGCCGTCCAGTTCGGCGTCGTAGCGCAGGACGTGGTCGGTGCGCGAGCGGCGCGTGAGCTGCAGCCGCCAGCCGTCACCGACGCCGCCGGGCAGGCCGTGGAGGCGGCCGACGACCTTGATGCGGCCGTCGCGCGGCCACACCTGCTCGACCTCGGCATGGGGTTTCACCTGAGGTACCCCCAGGTCCTGCAGATGGGGCGCAGGATGTCCGGGATCTCGTCGTCGGACGGGAGCGCGCGGCCCTGCTGCACGGTGCCGGTGCGGATCTTGTCGCGCCAGTCGCCGAGCCCCTTCTGCATCACCGTCCCGCCGCGCTCCCCGCCGCGCTTGCCGTACTCCAGCATCGACGGCTCGAAGTCCACGCCGAGGAAGTCGCACAGCCCGCGCAGCTTCTCCTCGGGGTCCGCGGTCAGTTCCTCGTAGCGCAGGGTGTGTCCGCCGGTCAGGCCCTTGCGGGCGTGGTCGACGGCCTTCATGTAGCGCAGGGCGTCGGCGCACGCCTCGTCGTACGTGCGCTTCTCCGGGTCGCCCTCGTGCCAGGAGCGGGCGATGGAGACGGGGTGGCGCAGCAGGAAGACGAAACGGGCGTCGGGCCAGCAGTCGCGGATGCGCTGGTAGACGAAGGCGTTGCTGGGGGTCTTCTCGACGAGGACGTCTTTGCCGGACCTGTCGAGTTCGCGGTGCAGGACGCGGTCCCACAGGAGGTGTTCGAGGTCGCCGCGGCGCAGGTCGAGGGCGTCCATGGCGCGCTCGGACAGCTTGCTGCCGTAGCCGACCTCCAGGCGGCGGATGTGCAGTTCGTGCGGGGCGTGCAGGCGCGGGTGCGCGTCGAGCAGCATCCGCAGCAGCGTCGAGCCCGAACGCACCGGCGACATGATGAAGACCGGCCGTCGCAGCAGCCGGTCGGTCGCGGGGTCGTCGGTACATCGGTACTCGGGCGCGGGCCGCTTCGGAGGTCTCGTGGCACCGGGGGCCGGGGATGACGTGCGCGGTGCGCCGCCCGCCCGGCGGACCTCGAGACCCGTGGTCGCGGACAGCGCCCGGTTCAGATTGCGCTTCAGGCTCATGCGTCCCGACGCTAAACGCGCATTCTGAGAGGAGGGACGGAGGAACCTGAGGGTTCCCTTAGCGCCCGATCATGTGACCGGAACCACTCGTGGGCGTCGTCCGGGGTCATCCGGCGACGAACCGGGCCCCCGCCTCCCGCAACCGCTCGTGCAGCGCCCGGAACACCTCCGCCGACCGTACGCCGGGCCACCCCTCGGGCAGCAGCCGCGCCGGAAGACCCGGGTCGGCGTAGGGCAGGTGCCGCCAGGAGTCGAGGGCGAACAGGTAGTCGCGGTACGCCTCCCGGGGCGGGGTGTCGGTGCGCGCCTCCCAGGCCCGCAGCACCGGCGCGTGCTCGTCGAGGAACGCCTCGTGCAGCTTGGCCAGGGCCGCGAGGTCCCACCAGCGGGCCACCGCGTCGGCGGTCGCCGCGAACCCCAGGTGCTCCCCGCGGAACAGGTCGACGTACGCGGCGCAGCCGGCCCGCTCCAGCGTGTGCCGCGTCTCCTCGTACAGCTGCGCGGGGGCGAGCCACACGCCGGGCGCGGCCGTGCCGAAGCCGAGCCCGGTGAGCGTGGAGCGCAGCACGTGCCGCTTGGCGCGCTGCGACTCGGGCACGGAGAACACGGCGAGCACCCAGCCGCTCGCCGCATCGCTCGCCGCATCGCCGGCCGCGCCGCCGGGGGCCCCGTACACCCGCCGGTCACCGTCGGCGAGGAGCTGGCGCGCGTCGTCCGACAACGCGTACCCGGCCGCCCCCGACGCGCTGCGCGCCGCGAGCAGCAGCCCGCGCCGCTTCAGCCGGGACACGGCGGAGCGCACCGAGGGCGCGTCCACGCCGGCGGCGCCGAGCAGCCGGATCAGCTCGGCGACCGGTACCGGGCCGGGGAGCCCGCGCCCGTAGGCGCCGTACAGCGTGACGATGAGGGAGCGAGGGGTGTGCGCCTGCGCCTGGCCGGGGGTGCTGTGGGTCTGCTGCTCGGACACGCGATCACTGTACGGTTCCGGGGTCGCCCGGCCCACGTGCGGTTCCGGCCGCGCGCAGCCTGAAGCGTTGCAGCTTGCCCGTCGCCGTCCGCGGCAGCCCGTCCAGGAACACGAACTCCCGCGGGCACTTGTACGGCACCAGCTCGGCCCGTACGAACTCGCGCAGGGCGTCCGCGTCCTGCCGTGCCCCGGCCCGCGTCACCACGTACGCGACCGCGATCTGCCCGCGCGTCTCGTCGGCCCGGCCCACGACCGCCGCCTCCGCCACGTCCGGGTGGCGCAGCAGCGCGTCCTCCACCTCCGGTCCCGCGATGTTGTACCCGGCGCTGATGATCATGTCGTCGGCGCGGGCGACGTACCGGAAGTAGCCGTCGGGCTCGCGGACGTACGTGTCCCCGGTGATGTTCCAGCCGTGCCGTACGTAGGTGGTCTGCCGCTCGTCGGCGAGGTAGCGGCACCCGACGGGCCCGCGCACGGCGAGCAACCCGGGCTCCCCGTCGGGGAGTTCGACCCCATCGGGGTCGATCACGCGCGCCTGCCACCCCGGCACCGGACGCCCCGTCGTCCCCGGCCGGATCTCCTCGTCGGCGGCGGAGATGAAGATGTGGAGCAGCTCGGTGGCGCCGATGCCGTTGATGATGCGGACGCCGGTCGCCTCGCGCCAGGCGTGCCAGGTGGCGGCGGGCAGGTTCTCCCCGGCGGAGACGCAGCGCCGCAGACCGCTCACGTCGTACGTGGACCAGGACGGGTCCGCGAGCATCGCCCGGTACGCCGTCGGCGCCGTGAACAGCACCGATACCCGGTGCGCGGCGACAGCGGGCAGCAACTGCCGCGGGCCCGCCTGTTCGAGCAGCAAGGCGGAGGCGCCGGCGCGCAGCGGGAAGACGACGAGTCCGCCGAGCCCGAACGTGAAGCCGAGCGGCGGGCTGCCCGCGAACACGTCGTCCGGCGTCGGCCGCACCACGTGTCGCGCGAAGGTGTCGGCTATGGCGAGCACGTCCCGGTGGAAGTGCATGCATCCTTTGGGCCGCCCGGTCGTCCCCGAGGTGAACGCGATCAGGGCGACGTCGTCGGCGGCGGTCGCCACGGCCTCGTACGAGGAGGGCTTCGCGGGTGTCCGGTGCGAGAGGTCGTCGGGCCCGTCGCCGCCGAACGTCGTGATCCGCAGGCCCGGTACCTCCGCCTTGACCAGGTCGTCGACCGTCCGGACGTCGCACAGCGCGTGCCGCACCCGCGCGATCCCGCACATCGTCGCCAGCTCGGCGGAGCGGGCTTGCGCCAGCACGGTCACGGCGACGCCGCCCGCCTTCATCACGGCGAGCCAGCACGCGGCGAGGCCGGGGGTGGTGGGCCCGCGCAGCAGCACCCGGTTGCCCGGCACGACCCCGAGGTCGTCGGTCAGCACGTGCGCCACCCGGTCGACGCGCGCCTTCAACTCCCCGTACGAGCACGAAGGCCGGTCGGGGGAGTGGAAGGCGGGCCGGTCCGGGCCGAACCGGCGCACGGTCGCATCGAGCAGTTCGGCGCCGCAGTTCAGCCGCTCCGGGTAGCGCAGCTCGGGCAGGTCGAAGGTGAGGCCGGGCCAGAGCGCGGCGGGCGGCAGATGGTCGCGCGCGAACGTGTCGGTGTGGGCGGACGGATGCGGGGAGAGGGGTGGCTGGGTCATGCGGGGCGCCCCCTTGCCATGGCGTGGTCGCGCGGCGGGCCGTGTCGGCGCTTCGAGCGTATCGTGATGGTGACGACAGTCAACGGCACGCGATACGGTGCGGGGAGCCAAGGACCTGGCGTCTTTCCGTCCTGTCCTGGCGGCTGTCTGTCCCGTCCTGTCCTGGGAGGAGCTCCGGCGTATGGGCACGTTCTCGCTCGCACCCGACCAACTCGCCTGGTGCGCCGAACTGCGCGAACTGGCGGGGCGACGGCTCGCCCCGATCGCCGAGAAGGGCGAACCGGGCCGCGTCAACCGCCCCCTCGTCGCCGAACTCGGTCAACTCGGCCTGCTCGACCGCCTGTTCACGTCCGGCGCGCTCGACCTGTGCCTGATGCGCGAGTCGCTCGCCCAGGTCTGCACCGAGGCGGAGACGGCCCTCGCTCTGCAGGGTCTCGGGGCGCACCCCGTGCACGCGTACGGCACGAAGGAGCAGCGCGAGCGCTGGCTGCCCGAGGTGAGCGCGGGGCGCGCGGTCGCCGCGTTCGCGCTGAGCGAGCCGGGCGCGGGCTCCGACGCGGCGGCCCTCGCGCTCCGCGCCGAGCCGAACGGCGAAAAAGACGGCGGCTGGCGGCTGACCGGCGAGAAGTGCTGGATCTCCAACGCCCCCGAGGCCGACCTCTACACCGTCTTCGCCCGCACCGGCGCCCCGTCGGCGGGCGCCCGCGGCGTGACGGCCTTCCTCGTCCCCGCCGACCGTCCGGGCCTGACCGGCGACCACCTCGACATGCTCTCCCAGCACCCCATCGGCCTGCTCACCTTCGCCGGAGTGCCGGTCGGCCCGGACGACGTGCTCGGCGAGATCGGCGGCGGCTTCCGGACCGCGATGGACACCCTGAACCTGTTCCGGCCCAGCGTCGGCGCGTTCGCCGTCGGCATGGCGCAGGCGGCGCTCGACGCGACCCTCGCCCACACGGCACAACGCCGCGCTTTCGGCGGCCCGTTGAAGGACCTCCAGACCGTCGCGCACCAGGTCGCCGACATGGCGCTGCGCGTCGAGTCGGCCCGGCTCATGGTCTACGCGGCGGCGTCGGCGTACGACGAGGGGGCGGACGGGGTGCCCCGGCGGGCGGCGATGGCCAAGCTCCTCGCGACGGAGACGGCGCAGCAGGTCGTCGACGCGGCGGTGCAGCTGCACGGGGCGCGGGCGCTGCACCGCGGCCACCTCCTGGAGCACCTGTACCGCGAGGTGCGGGCGCCGCGCATCTACGAGGGCGCGACGGAGATCCAACGGGCGGTCATCGCACGGGACTTGTACCGCGGGGACTCGTACCGCGGCAGCACGGAGGAGAGGAAGCCGTGACCCTCGAACGTCTCAACCCGCCCGAACTCTCCCCGCCCACCGGTTTCTCGCACGCCGTCGTCGCCACCGGGACCCGCCTGGTCATGCTGGCCGGGCAGACCGCGCTGGACGCGGACGGCAAGGTCACCGGTACGACGCTCCCGGAACAGTTCGAGCGGGCCCTGTCCAACCTGCTCACCGCCCTGCGCCGGGCGGGCGGCACCCCTGCCGACCTCGCCCGCGTCACGGTCTACACGACGGACGTCCCGGGCTACCGCGCCCACGCCCGCGAACTGGGCGGTGTGTGGCGCGAGGTGGCGGGCCGCGACTACCCGGCGATGGCGGTCATCGGCGTCTCCCGCCTCTGGGACGAACAGGCGCTGGTCGAGATCGACGGCACGGCCGTCCTGCCCTGATCGCCGTCAGGTGGCCGGCGGCACCCGGAACCGCCGCCGGTACTCCGTCGGCGTCGTGTTCAGCCGCCGCCGGAACGCCCGTACGAGGGTGGCCACCGTCCCGAACCCGCACAGCGCCGCCACCCGCTCCAGGGTGGCGTCGGAGGACTCCAGTTCGTGGCGTGCCTTCTCCACCCGTACGGACTCGATGTACGCGTGCGGCGTCGTCCCGAGTTCGGTCTTGAAGAGCCGGGTCAGGTGCCGGTCGCTGACATGGGCGTACGCGGCGAGTTCGACGACGGTGAGCGGTTCGCCGATGCGGCGCAGGATGTGGTGGCGCAGGTCCTCGACGCGCCGCGTCGTGGACACCTGCTCGAGGGGGACGCTGAACTGGCTCTGCCCGCTGGGCCGCTTCAGGTACATCACGAGCTGCCGCGCGACCCGCAGGGCGACCGCCTCGCCGAGGTCGTCGGCGATGAGCGCGAGGGAGAGGTCGAGGCAGGCGCTGATCCCCGCGCCGGTCCACACGTTGCCCTCGCGGATGAAGATGGGGTCGGCGTCGACCTCGACGGCCGGGTGGTCGGCGGCGAGCCGCTGCGCGGTGGACCAGTGGGTGGTGGCGCGCTTGCCGTCGAGCAGCCCGGCGGCGGCGAGCAGATGCGCGCCGACGCACACGGACGTGATCCGGTGCGTCCGCGCGGCCAGCACCCGTACCCACTCGACGAGTCCGGGGTCGACGACCGGATGGACGCGCCGCTCCTCGTCGAACTCCACCGCGCCCGGCACGACGAGCGTGTCGATGGTGCCCGCGGCGGCCTGCGCGAAGGTGAGGTCCGGCAGGACGCGCACGCCCGCGCCGGTGGTGACCGGGTCCAGGGACTCGGCGGCGAGCAGCACTTGATACCCCGCGGCCTCCTCGGTCTCGCGCAGGGCGAGCGAGAACACCTCCGGCGGCCCGGTGACGTCGAGCAGGTCGACGCCCTCGAAGAGCACGATCACGATGAGCCGTCTGACGCGGTCCGGCACGGATACCCCCCCATAGCTATGTCGGTATCTGCATGTTAGACGTCATTGCCGACGTCACAGCCGGGTCATAGCGTTACGGACGTGGCCGGGCGGAACCCACCCGGACCGCGCCTCCCACCCGTGACCCCGAAGGCGGTACACCCATGTCCCGAACGACGCTGCGCGAGCTCAACGGCTTCGACGAGACCCCGGCGACGCTGGCCGGCTCGACGCTGATCCTCATCGACTTCCAGAACACCTACACGCAGGGCGTGATGGAGCTGGACGGCTGGGAGGAGTCCCTGGGCGCGGCGGCTCGACTCCTCACCCGGGCCCGGGAGGCGGGCACCAAGGTCGTGCATGTCATCAACGACGGCGGTGAGGGCACCCCGTACGACATCCGCGCGGAGATCGGCCGGATCCACTCGAAGCTCACGCCCGTCGACGGCGAGGAGGTCGTCGTCAAGCAGGTCCCGAACGCCTTCGTCGGCACGGACCTCGCCACGCACCTCACCGAGGGCCAGGACGTGATCATCGCGGGCTGGATGACGCACATGTGCGTGGCGTTCACCGCGCAGGGCGCCTTCCTGAACGGCAACCGCCCGACCGTCGTCGCCGAGGCCACCGCCACCCGCTCGCTGCCGGTCGCGGGCGCCGACGTCCCCGCCGAGCAGGTGCACCGCGCGGCCCTCGCCACCATCGCCGACCTGTACGGCGTCGTCGTCCCGACCCAGAAGGAGATCGTCTGATGAAGCTGCTCCGCACCGCCACCGCCCTGGGCGCCGCCGCCGTCCTCGCCACGACCATGACCGCGTGCGGGGGCGACTCGCAGGCGGCCACCCGTACGGACAAGCAGGGCAAGCAGGACCGCGATCAGAACTACGCGAAGAACACCACCACTCTCCGCCAGTTGATGAAGCTGGACGAGACCCCGGCGAAGCTGTCGAACGCGACGCTGGTCCTCGTCGACTACCAGAACGTTTACACCGACGGCGCGATGGAGCTGACCGGCTGGCGCCAGGCCGTCGACAACACCAAGACGCTCCTCGACCGTGCCCGCAAGGCGCACACGCCGGTCGTCCACATCGTCGAGAAGGGCTACGACCTCACGTCGAAGGCCGGCCAGATCATCCCGGCGCTCAAGCCCGCCAAGGGCGAGACCGTCGTGGAGAAGGCCGTACCCAACGGCTTCCACGACACGAACCTCGACGCCGTGCTGGAGAAGACGGGCCGCAAGAACGTCATCATCTCCGGCTTCATGACGCACATGTGCACCCTGTTCACCACCGAGGGCGCCGTCTACAACGGATACGCCCCGACGGTCGTCGGTGACGCCTCCGCCACCCGCCCGCTGCCGGTGAACGGCAACCCGAGGGGCATCCCAGCGAAGCAGGTGCACGAGTCGGCGCTCGCCACGATCCAGGACCGGTTCGGCGTCGTCGTCCCGAAGCAGCGCGATATCAAGTGACGTAAGAAGCCTTCCAGTTAATCCCCCCAGTTACTTCCCCCCATCCCCCCAACCAGAGGTTCCCCCCATGCACAAGCACCAGAAACCGAACCCCAAATCCGCAGGGAGAAAACGAAGATGGCTACGCGCAGAGGCTTCATAGGCGGCGCCACCGGCATCAGCACCGCCGCCCTCATCGGCTACGCGGCGACGCCGAGCGCCGCGGACGCCGGTGACGGCGCGGCGGCCGCCGCGGTCACCCAGACCCAGGCCCGCGAGTCGCTGTTCGCGGTCAACGCGGGCATGCGCGCCAACTACGCCACGCTCAAGGCCGAGCTGATCAAACACCTGTCACCGGTCGTCGTGGTCCAGAACGACGCCAAGGGCGGCCGGTTCACCCTCGTGACCAAGGACGGGCAGGAGTCCGCCAACCCCGTCCCGCAGACGTTCGAGCTGGCGAAGTCCATCGCGCACGTCCCGCTCGGCATCTTCTCGGTGATCGCCTCCTACCTGGCGGACAAGATCCCGAACCTGCCCAACGCGAACCGGATCGACCCGCACGACCTGGTCATGGTCGCGTTCAACGACGAGGCATCCACCGCGTGGACCGAGCCGCTCAAGGCGTACGCCGCCAAGCTCACCACCGCCCGCGCCAATCTGCCCGCGGCGAACCTGCCCGCCGCGCTGACCGCGTCCTGCGCGACGATCCTCGACGGCGGCCTGCAGTTCATCAACGCGTCGATCGCCGCGAAGCACTTCGACATGAAGTCGTTCGAGGACTTCTCCGGCAGTGTCTACCCGGCGATCCGCACCAACATGGAGCACGCCTCGCAGGCCCAGATCAAGGGCGTCCAGGACATCATGAAGACCTGGCGCGCCAAGGTCGGCGAGGCGGCGTGGGCCGATCTCTACTGCGTGGTGCTCTCGCAGTGGACGACGAGCGTCCTCAACCAGAACACCATCATCCTCAAGGACTGCATGAACGCGGCGAAGGTGTCCACGCACCTCATCGACCTGCCCGGCCTGGAGCCGCCGGCCGACCCGGTCTTCACCGCGCTCGACAACCTCGCCCGCATCGTGCAGGACAACATCGCCGCCGAGATGGTGTTCCCGAAGGACACGACCGTCGCCGACGCCCTCAAGGGCCAGCAGGACCTGCTCTCCGACGAGATCCTCAAGCAACTCGGCAGCAACACGGTGACGACCCTGTCGGCCCCGTCCTACAACACGGTCGCCACCGCCACCGCCGCCGGGGTGTGCCCGGTCCCGCACTCGTGACCTGTCGCGGCGCGGGATGGCCCGAGTCCAAGACCGGAGGCGGTCCCGCGCCGCGCGGTCACGCGGGTGCGCGGGGACGGCTTGGCAGGGAGAGCACGTGAGCCTTGCACATAGGCCGGTGCCGTGCATGGTTCCCGACGTGTCAGAGAGATCGCCCGGCTACGATCGCCCCATGACGACCTCGGACACCACTCAGCCACCGAAGATCACGGAGGAGCATTTCCTCGACGCGGGTACCGGAGTCGAAGCGGAGACCGAGGTGGAGGACGCACCACCAGAGATCGCCCGACCGTGGAATCCGGAGCAGATCCGGGTCAACACCAAGCAATTCTCGCTGCGTAACGCCCTGGACATGATCGAGGACGGGTCGCTGGAGCTTGCCCCCGATTTTCAGCGTGGACGTGTGTGGAAGCCGGTGCAGAAGTCCCGACTCATCGAGTCGGTGCTTTTGCAGATCCCGCTTCCTGCCTTCTATTTCGCCGAGGATACTGACGGGCTCATGCGTGTGGTCGACGGCCTGCAACGGCTGTCCACCATTCATGACTTCGTGCGCGGGGGAGATACATACGGGTTCCCGTTGAAGGGTCTGGAGTACCTCCAAGGTGCGGTGGAAGGGAAGAGGTTCGAAGATCTTCCCGCTCCGTGGAAGCGGCGCATCTACAACACCCAGATCGTCACCAACGTCATCGACCCGACGACTCCGACGGATGTCATGTATGACATCTTCAAGCGCATCAACACGGGGGGAACGCCCCTGAACGCGCAGGAGATCCGCCACTGCATGAGCAAAGAGAGCAGTCGGAACATTCTCCGGGACATGACCTCCACGGAGGAGTTCAATGCGGCCACCAACAACATGGGAGGCCACATTCGGATGAATGACCGAGAGATGGCTCTGCGTTTCGCCGCTTTCTGGCTGATGGGCACGGAAGGTTACGCGAAATACGCCGCGATGGACCCCTTCCTTCAGCGCACCACCACGCTGCTGGACAGTGTTGATGAGCCGGACAGCAGAATCCAGGAACTCATGTCCGCCTTCCGTACGGCCATGACCAACGCGCGCCTGGTCTTCGGTGACCAGGCGTTCCGTAAATGGCCGCTGGAGTCGACCGGCCGCAATCCGATCAACCGGGCTCTCTTCGAAGCCTGGTCGATCACTCTCGCCAAGTACGAGACCGCGGACCTGAAACGGCGCCGCGAGGCGATCGTGGATGCCGCGCGTTTCCTGATGACGAATGACTACCAGTACTTGGAAGCCATCACCTCCTCCACGGGTGACGTCCGCCGGGTGATGCTCCGGTTCGATGTCACGGGCCGGGCCGCGGAGGCCGGTAAGTGATCACGTCTCTGCGCGTCAGGCACTTCAAACGCTTCGCCGACGCGTCTTTCGCCCTGCGCCCCCTCACCGTGCTCACCGGACTCAACGGCACGGGCAAGAGCACCACCATTCAGAGCCTGCTACTGGCCCGCCAGCTCGCTGATGCGCCGACCGGCGGAGTGGTACAGCTCAACGGACCGTACGGACTTGCCCTGGGCGAGGCACACGAGGTGCTGCACCCGGACGCTCCCGACTCCACCATCGAGATTCAGATCGCCGGTGACGGCACTCAGGTGCCGACCGTGCACCGCTTCACGGTCCCCGACGAGCAGGCGCTCTATTTGCGGGTGGCGGACAGCAGCGGGCTGCCACCGGCGGAACTGTGCGGCCGGGGAAGTGCGTTCACCTATTTGTGCGCTGAGCGTCTCGGTCCCCGCGACCAACTGGGTGTCTCCGCCGAGCATCCCGATTCCATCGGCGTCGGTGTGCAGGGAGAGTACACAGCACAGCTACTCGCCCTGCACGAGACCCGGGCGGTGCGTGAACCCCTGCTCCATCCGACGACGCGGCGCACCCACAACGTCACGACCCTGCGCACACAGGTCGAGACCTGGGCCTCCGACATCATTCGGCCCATTAAGATTTCCGCGCAGTGGCCCCCCGGCATCACGGCGAGCACCATCCGTTTCCAAGAACCGGGCCTGCTGAGCGAGTCGATCCGTCCGGCCAACATGGGCTTCGGATTCTCCTACGCTCTGCCGGTGATCGTCGCCGGCCTTCTCACCAGGCCCGGTGACCTGCTTATCGTCGAGAATCCGGAGGCGCACCTTCATCCCGGCGGTCAGTCGAAGCTGGGCCGTTTCCTGGCCCGGGTCGCCGGAGCCGGAGCGCAGGTGATCGTGGAGACACACAGTGATCATGTGCTCAACGGGGCCCGGCTGGCAGTGGCGGACGAGCGGAGTCTGCGACCCGAGGAGGCGGTCGTGCATTACTTCGGCGAGGAGGAAGCCGGTTCCGCGCCCATCGAGTTCACAACGAAGGGCGAACTGACCGAGTGGCCGCAAGGCTTCTTCGACCAGATCGAGCAGGACCTGGGGAGGCTGGCACGTGCCAGGCGCAGGGGGCGGTGAGCCGTACCGCATTGTCGTGGACGAGTCGTCTTTCGACTTCCGGGAACTGACGGAGGAGCGGTTGACGGACCTGCTGGACGACTTCAGCGACGCGTTGGAGAAGTTATCCGAACAGCAGGCCGTCGCCGTCTCACCGCTGTGGATGGAGGTGGAGTGCGCGGACGACCGCGAACTCTATGACGTCCTGTACGAGGGGCAGGCGCCGCGTGCCGGACGGGACGCGCGGTTGCGGATGATTCGTCTCATGGACCGCTGCCCCACCTGGGACACGGACGTTCCCGGCTTGCCCGACCGTGTGGAAGTGGCGGCCGTCGGTCGTGACCTCGCCTGGTCCCTCTGCTACGCCTGGTGGCGGGCGCGGCAGCGGCACCACGTCGCATGCCTGATCTTTCCAGCCGGGGACCGCCGTGGCTGGCTCCCGGTCTCCGCGATCGACGAGGCGACTTCCAGGCCGGCGACCGAAGAAGTCTTCCATCTCGCTGAGGCCCCCGAACTGGTCGAATTCTGGCGTTGCCTCTTCGAGCGTGAGGACGTTACGGAGCAGGACTTCTTCGACCGCGCCCGCCAGAGCTTTCCGCACCTGGTGCTCGCCGATTCCCTCTCCTTCCGTAAGTTCGACGGCAGCTACCCCGAGATGCGCGACTGGGTGGTACGGGTTCTGGGCGTGGTGCACGACCACTTCGCCGATGCCTTGGCCCTGCACTCGGGACAACCGCACCAAGTACAGGCGGAGCTGGGGCGCTTCGGCCTGGATCTGTCCCCGGAGAGCCCCAACACCCGGTCCAAACCTTCGATCATGAAGCAGCGGGACATCGAACACGAGGGCGAGACCTACCGCTGCGAATGGCACGGCAAGAGGGAACGGCACCGCAATCGTGTCCACTTCAGCCTGCCCGACCCTCGCCTCGGTGGTCGCATACTCATCGGCATCTTCGTGAACCACCTGGACACCTGAGCACGGGCGCTGGAACACGCGGTCCACCCGATGCCCTCGGTGCTCGATCGGTTCCCCTGGGGGATCTCAGATGTCCCGGAACGTCTCGATCTGCGCGCCGACCGAGTTGAGCCGCTCCGCCAGGTCCTCGTAGCCGCGGTTGATGACGTACACGTTGCGCAGGACCGACGTGCCCTCGGCCGCCATCATCGCGAGGAGGACGACCACGGCGGGGCGCAGCGCGGGCGGGCACATCATCTCGGCGGCGCGCCAGCGGGTCGGGCCCTCGACGAGCACGCGGTGCGGGTCGAGGAGCTGGAGGCGCCCGCCGAGGCGGTTGAGGTCGGTGAGGTAGATCGCGCGGTTGTCGTAGACCCAGTCGTGGATGAGGGTCTTGCCCTGGGCGGCCGCCGCGATCGCCGCGAAGAACGGCACGTTGTCGATGTTGAGGCCGGGGAACGGCATCGGGTGGATCTTGTCGATCGGCGCCTCCAGTTTGGAGGGCCGGACGGTGAGGTCCACCAGGCGCGTGCGCCCGTTGTCGGCGGTGTACTCGGCCGTACGGTCGTGGTCGAGGCCCATCTCCTCCAGGACCGCCAGCTCGATCTCCAGGAACTCGATCGGGACGCGGCGCACCGTCAGTTCGGACTCGGTGACGACGGCGGCGGCGAGCAGGCTCATCGCCTCGACCGGGTCCTCGGACGGCGAGTAGTCCACGTCCACGTCGATCTTGGCGAGGCCGTGCACGGTGAGGGTCGTCGTGCCGATGCCGTCGACGCGGACGCCGAGCGCCTCCAGGAAGAAGCAGAGGTCCTGGACCATGTAGTTGGAGGAGGCGTTGCGGATGACGGTCGTGCCCTCGTGGCGGGCGGCGGCGAGCAGCGCGTTCTCCGTCACCGTGTCGCCGCGCTCGGTCAGCACGATCGGGCGGTCGGGGGCGACCTCCGGCTGTACCTCGGCGTGGTAGAGCCCCTCGGTCGCGGTGATGTCCAGGCCGAAGCGGCGCAGGGCGATCATGTGCGGCTCGATGGTGCGGGTGCCGAGGTCGCAGCCGCCCGCGTAGGGCAGCGTGAAGCGGTCCATGCGGTGGAGGAGCGGGCCCAGGAACATGATGATCGACCGGGTGCGGCGCGCCGCCTGCGCGTCGATCGCCTCCATGTCGAGGCGCGCGGGCGGCGCGATCTCCAGGTCCTTGCCGTCGTTGATCCAGCGGGTGCGCACCCCGATGGAGCTCAGCACCTCCAGGAGGCGGTAGACCTCCTCGATGCGGGCGACGCGGCGCAGCACGGTCCGGCCGTCGTTGAGCAGGGACGCGCAGAGCAGCGCCACGCACGCGTTCTTGCTCGTCTTCACGTCGATCGCGCCCGAGAGCCGGCGGCCGCCGACCACGCGCAGATGCATCGGCCCGGCGTAGCCCAAGGAGACGATCTCGCTGTCGAGAGCTTCGCCGATTCGGGCGATCATCTCAAGGCTGATGTTTTGATTGCCGCGCTCGATGCGGTTCACAGCGCTCTGGCTGGTGCCGAGCGCCTCGGCGAGCTGACTCTGTGTCCAGCCACGATGCTGACGAGCGTCACGGATGAGCTTGCCGATACGTACGAGGTAATCGTCTGCCATGGCGGCAGGCTATCTCACATATGAGATGCCGCAATCCGGGAGGGCCGACTGAGTCGTCTACGCGTCAGTGGCGCTTCGTGGTACGCGTCTTGCGCCAGCCGAACGGGCCCGGCAGATCCATGGACGTCGTACGGCGGCCGGTGCTGCTGTGCGTGTGGCGCGGGCCGTGCGAACCGCCGCCCGTCGTGACCGACCACGACTTGCGGTTGATGTTGAGGCGTACCCCCGGCAGGATCCGGAAGCTCTTGCGGAACGTGAGCGGCATGAGAACCCATTCCCCTCGAATGGCGGGCCCCCCGATGGCGGGCCGTTGCGGTCCGTTCGTGGGTCCCGCATACCCTCGCGCGCGGGTATCAGTCGAGCCCTCCGGAGGGCTGGTGTTAGAGTTATCTCGACATCGAGATATCTGCCGAGGCGCCCCGCGGCCGCCCGGCGCCGCCGACTCTGGCGTAAGGGTAGTGAGGTTACCGGTAAGGGTTACCTAACTTAGCCTTACCTCACCGAATCGGCAACGTGGCGTGGCGGCAGGATTGCGGTGGAACGCGCACACCAATGAAGGAGACTGTCGTGTCGGCGAACAGCTTCGACGCCCGCGCCACGCTGAGCGTGGGCGACGAGTCGTACGAGATCTTCAGGCTGGACAAGGTCGAGGGCTCTGCTCGCCTTCCCTACAGCCTCAAGGTTCTGCTGGAGAACCTGCTCCGCACCGAGGACGGCGCGAACATCACCGCCGACCACATCCGTGCCCTCGGCGGCTGGGACTCCCAGGCCCAGCCGTCGCAGGAGATCCAGTTCACGCCGGCCCGCGTGATCATGCAGGACTTCACCGGCGTGCCCTGCGTCGTCGACCTCGCCACCATGCGTGAGGCCGTCAAGGAGCTCGGCGGCGACGCCGACAAGGTCAACCCGCTCTCCCCGGCCGAGCTGGTCATCGACCACTCCGTCATCGCCGACAAGTTCGGTACGAAGGACGCCTTCGGCCAGAACGTCGAGCTGGAGTACGGCCGCAACAAGGAGCGCTACCAGTTCCTGCGCTGGGGCCAGACCGCCTTCGACGACTTCAAGGTCGTCCCCCCGGGCACCGGCATCGTCCACCAGGTCAACATCGAGCACCTGGCTCGTACGGTCATGGTCCGCAACGGCCAGGCCTACCCCGACACGCTGGTCGGCACCGACTCGCACACCACGATGGTCAACGGCCTGGGCGTGCTCGGCTGGGGCGTCGGCGGCATCGAGGCCGAGGCCGCGATGCTCGGCCAGCCGGTCTCCATGCTGATCCCGCGCGTCGTCGGCTTCAAGCTGACCGGCGAGCTGAAGCCGGGCACGACCGCCACCGACCTGGTCCTCACGATCACCGAGATGCTGCGCAAGCACGGCGTCGTCGGCAAGTTCGTCGAGTTCTACGGCGAGGGTGTCGCCGCCACCTCGCTGGCCAACCGCGCCACCATCGGCAACATGTCGCCGGAGTTCGGCTCCACCGCCGCGATCTTCCCGATCGACGGCGAGACCCTGAACTACCTCAAGCTCACCGGCCGCTCCGAGCAGCAGGTCGCGCTCGTCGAGGCGTACGCCAAGGAGCAGGGCCTCTGGCTCGACCCGGCCGCCGAGCCCGACTTCTCCGAGAAGCTGGAGCTGGACCTCGCGACGGTCGTCCCGTCGATCGCCGGTCCGAAGCGCCCGCAGGACCGTATCGTCCTCGCGAACGCCGCCGAGCAGTTCAAGACGGACGTCCTCAACTACGTCGACAGCGTGGACGAGGCGGGCAAGGAGTCCTTCCCGGCCTCCGACGCCCCGGCCGCCTCCGGTGGCGTCCCGTCCAACCCGGTCACCGTGACCGCCCCCGACGGTTCGACGTACGAGCTGGACCACGGCGCGGTGACGGTCGCGGCCATCACCTCCTGCACCAACACCTCGAACCCGTACGTGATGGTCGCCGCCGCGCTGGTGGCCAAGAAGGCGGTCGAGAAGGGCCTGACCCGCAAGCCGTGGGTCAAGACCACCCTGGCGCCCGGCTCGAAGGTCGTCACCGACTACTTCGACAAGGCGGGGCTCACCCCCTACCTCGACAAGGTCGGCTTCAACCTCGTCGGCTACGGCTGCACCACCTGCATCGGCAACTCGGGCCCGCTGCCCGAGGAAGTCTCCAAGGCCGTCAACGACCACGACCTCGCCGTCACCTCGGTCCTCTCCGGCAACCGGAACTTCGAGGGCCGCATCAACCCCGACGTCAAGATGAACTACCTGGCGTCCCCGCCGCTGGTCGTCGCGTACGCCATCGCCGGTTCGATGAAGGTCGACATCACCAAGGACGCGCTCGGCGTCGACCAGGACGGCAACGCCGTGCACCTGGCCGACATCTGGCCGACCGAGGCCGAGGTCAACGACGTCGTCGCCAACTCCATCGGCGAGGACATGTTCAACAAGTCCTACGCCGACGTCTTCGCGGGCGACGCGCAGTGGCAGGCGCTGTCGATCCCGACCGGCAACACCTTCGAGTGGGACACCGAGTCCACCTACGTCCGCAAGCCCCCGTACTTCGAGGGCATGACGATGGAGACCACCCCGGTCTCCGACATCACGGGCGCCCGCGTCCTCGCCAAGCTCGGCGACTCGGTCACCACCGACCACATCTCGCCCGCCGGTGCGATCAAGGCCGACACCCCGGCCGGCAAGTACCTCACCGAGCACGGCGTCGAGCGCCGCGACTTCAACTCCTACGGCTCGCGCCGTGGCAACCACGAGGTCATGATCCGCGGCACGTTCGCCAACATCCGCCTGCGCAACCAGCTCGCGCCGGGCACCGAGGGCGGCTACACCCGCGACTTCACGAAGGAGGACGCCCCCGTCTCCTTCATCTACGACGCCTCGCGCAACTACATCGAGCAGGGCACCCCGCTCGTCATCCTGGGCGGCAAGGAGTACGGCTCCGGCTCGTCCCGCGACTGGGCGGCCAAGGGCACCGCGCTCCTCGGCGTCAAGGCCGTCATCACCGAGTCGTACGAGCGCATCCACCGCTCGAACCTCATCGGCATGGGCGTCCTCCCGCTCCAGTTCCCCGAGGGCCAGTCGGCGTCCTCCCTCGGCCTGACCGGCGAGGAGACCTTCTCCATCGAGGGTGTCACCGAGCTGAACAACGGCACGACCCCGCGCACGGTCAAGGTCACGACCGACACGGGCGTGGAGTTCGACGCGGTCGTCCGCATCGACACCCCCGGCGAGGCGGACTACTACCGCAACGGCGGCATCATGCAGTACGTGCTGCGCAACCTGATCCGCAGCAACTAGGCGAGTCGGCAACGCAGTTCAGGGCCGCATCCCCGGTGAACGGGGGTGCGGCCCTGTTTCTTATGCGCCGTATCTTCTGCGGTGCTCGGTCCGGACGTGGTCCCAGAGCCGCGCTCGCTCGGACGCGTCCACGTCGTCCAGGTTCAGGTGGAACACGTCGGCGAGTACGTCGTACCAGTCCTCGGCCGCGTCGATCACCCGCTCCTCCGTGCCCCCGGCCTCGATCCTGCGCAGCACACAGCCGCGCAACATCACCACGCCCTTCGCCTCGCGAAGCTGCGCCTGAAAGACCCGGACGAACCCGGACTCGGGCGATGTCGACAGCTCGACGTGCTTCGGCTCGAACGATGCCATCTCCACCGGCTCCGGTGCGAAGACCATCGTGTCGAACGCGCCGCGCGGGTCGTGCGTGAACCGCCAGCCGCCGGGCACGACGGTCGACGGCGCCATCCCGTACGTGAACGGGCCCTGCGCGTACGTGCCTTCGCGCAGCGGCAGCGGCTCGTACATCCCGCCCGCGAGCCCGACATCGACCAGCCAGCGCTCGCCGTCGAGCCCGACCGTGAGCGCGAGGTGGTCGCCGCCGGGCCCGTCCGGGTCCTCGACCTCGTCCTGCACACCGGCCACATGCAACGTCACGTCGTAGCCGAGCGCCGCGAGCAGCGCGGCGAAGCCGCCCTTGAGGGTGAAGCAGTAGCCGCCGCGTCCTCGCAGGAAACGGGCGACGGATTCAGCGGGGTCGATGCTCGTGCGCCGCCCCAGCTGGTTGTCGAGCGTCTCGTAGGGGATGCGCTCTACGTGGGCGCGGTGCAGTTCCCAGAGGGCTTCGGCGGTCGGGGCGCCCGGCCGTGCCACTCCGAGCACGGCCAGGTAGCGGTCTACGTCGATCAATTCAGCGGCGCCCGTTCAGAAAACCGGCCCAGGCGGCCGGGGCCACCGTGAAGTGGGGGCCGTCCGGGTTCTTGGAGTCGCGGACGTGGATGGCGGTGGGGTGGGCGGCGACTTCGACACACTGGCCGCCTTCGTCGCCGCTGTAACTCGACTTCCGCCAGTTGTAAGCGACTTCGAGGCACTGGCCGCCTTCGCTGCCGCTGTAGCTCGACTTGAACCAGTTCCGTACGGTGCTCATGTCTCTCCTAGCAGCCGGTCCAGCAGGCCCTTGGACTGCTCGGGCGTGAGGGCCTGAGATCGCAGCATCGCATATTTGCGCGCCAGGATGGACACGCTGTCGAGGTCGGAAACCCACTGGCTGCCGCGTTGCGATTCGGTGTATGCGAGGTGCTGGTGGTCGGCGGTCTCCAGGAGAGTGAAGGCGCCGTCCAGGCCAGCATGCTTCGGCGAGTCCAGCGGCAGAAACTGCAAGGACAGCCCTGGGAGTTCAGCACAGGCACGCAAATGCCGCAGCTGCCCCGCACGTGCCGAAGGTTCCAAATAGGCCAGCTTAAGCGCGGCCTCCCAGACGACGAAGCTCAGCGTGGGCGGGCACTTACGGTGCAAGATCTCCTGGCGCTCGACGCGGGCAGCCACCTTTATGGTGACCTCGTCCTCGTCGTACGCCGGGACACGGTTGCGCAGCACCGCGCGGGCGCATTCCTCGGTCTGGAGGATGCCGGGCACGGCCAGGACGTCGTACCAGGACAGGGCGATGGCCTCGCGCTCATGGGCCATGTACTGCTTGGCGTACATGGGGAACTGGTCGATCTCCGGCAACGCGGCTACCGCGACGGCCAACGCACCTCGTGTGCCGCAGAGTTCATCCATGGCGGACGCCAGCTCCGGTACCAACGGCCGCCGCGCCTGCTCGATCGCGGCGACGGTCGACTCGGCCACCCCCAGCCGTTCCCCGAGCTCCGCCTGGGTGAGCTGAGCGGATCTGCGGAACAGGGCGACGAGGTCGGCGACCATCCTCATCGCGGACGGACTCTTCGGCGGACGCTTCATGGTGCGCACTGTTCCCACCTTCACGCTCGATCGACCCCGCGCGCACCCCGACGAATAATCCGTCGGGGTGCGCGCACTGTCACAGTCAATCACTCTGCGCAACCATCGCTCGCGTGAACCATGAATCCCGCGAGCGCTTCTTCCGCCGCGAACGTCAATCGGTGTCAGAGGCCCGCGACTTCACCCGGGCCGCGCTACATGACTGGCGCATCAAGGACCGCGCGGACGACATCCTGCTCTGCGTCAGCGAACTCACCACGAACGCGCTGCTGCACGGCGTCCCGCCCGGCCGCGGCTTCCTCCTGCACGTGCTGCCGTACGAGAACGGGGTCCGCGTAGAGGTCCACGACAGCGGCGACGGCGTACCGGCCGTACCGAGTTCCTCCGGCGACCCGGACGACGCCGAGGGAGGCCGGGGCCTGCTCCTGGTGACGGCGCTGGCCGACAAGTGGGGCGTGGCGGAGCGGGACCCCGGCAAGGTGGTGTGGTGCGAGGTCAGTTGCGGTACCGGTAGAGGATCCGGCCGCGCGTGAGGTCGTAGGGGCTGAGTTCCACGAGCACGCGGTCGAACGGCAGGACCTTGATGTAGTTCTTCCGGATCTTGCCGCTGATGTGCGCGAGCACCTTGTGCCCGTTCTCCAGTTCCACCTGGAACGTGGCGTTGCGCAGGCACTCCACGACGGTGCCCTCGACTTCGATTCCCGGGTTTGTCTTCGGCATCAGGTGAGTACGACCTCCAGGTTGCTGCCGACGCGCTCGGCGCCGACGCTGTCGAAGAGTGCGGCGGCGGCCGCGTTGGAGTGGCTGACCTCGGCCGTGGCCGCGCGGACCCCCGACCGATGAAGAGGGTTGAGCACGTCGGCGAGGAGCGCGCGGGCGATGCCGCGACGCTGCTGGTCGGCCAGGACGGCGATGAGACCGATCCGGGGCTGCCGGGGGACCGGAGCCACCCGGACGAGCCCCACGTACCGCCCGCCCGCCTCCTCGGCGACCGCGTACTTGGTCGGGTCGATGACGGTGGCGTCGTCGAGGCGGGGCAGCACCTCGGCCGGCATCTCGTGCCGGCCGAGGGTGGCCTCCACCTCGGTACGGACGGCGCGGTCCAGCACGCGTAGGGGGCCCTTCTCGGCCGCGCCGAGGGGAAGGACGGACACGCCCGCCGGAGGCCGTACCGCCCCGAGCCCCGTGACCTGCGGGTCGGTGGGCACGCGGTACACCCACTCGCCGTGCCCGGCCGTGAAGCCGAGCTGCTCCCATCGCGCCTTCAGGGCGAGATCGTCCGCGTCGACCATGGTGTGCAGCGGCCTCGGCAGGTCCGCGAGCATGGTGGCGGCGAGCTGGTCGAAGGTCGCGTCGCGCCAGGAATCGACGCTGACGAAAAGGCGGCCGTCGTGCCGCTTCCACGCCTCGGCGCGGCCGACCACCCGGCCGTCCTCGAACGCCTGCCACTCGGTCTTGTCTTCTGTCGGATCCATAGGTCTCTGCCTCTCAGGAGTGCCGTGTTCCAGGCGCTCCCGGCGGCCTATGTCATCCGCCCCACCGTGAAGAAGAGGGGAGCACCCACGTGCGTACTGCGTTCATGGGTCCCACCTCCTGGGTCTGTTCACGGTTCAGGCCAGACAGTAAACGCCAGGACGGCGTCCGTCCACCGAATAGAGCGAGCGGGGGACTCCTGTCCCGGACACAGCGCTGACCTGCTCGGACAGCCAATGACTGTCCGGGACTGCGGCGGACCATTGCCCGCGCTCACAGCGGCTCGCAAAGCTCTGGTCCAGCCCCGGCAGACCCGCTGGGCACACGGCCACACCACCATGAGATCGGAGCACCCATGGGAACCCGAGCACGCCTCGCCCCCGTACTCCTCGCCGTCACCATCGTCGGCGGACTGGCGACCACGACCACAGCACCCGCCCAGGCACAACCGGCCGCGGCCTCTTCGTACTACCTGAAGTTCAACAAGAGCACCAACACCAACTCCACGCTGTCGCTGATGAAGAGCGTCTCCGGACCGGACAAGGTGATCAAGAAGTACCGCGCCGGCTCCGGCGTCTCGACGAACGAGTGCACCCCGTCGCGGGGCTGGCTGCCCACCAAGACCTACAAGATCAACAACTGGTTCAAGACGTACAACGGCAGCCTGATCAAGGGGTACGCGTTCCGGCTCAACGACACCACGTGCAAGAACGGCCATACCCGCAGGACCGAGCTGTTCATCCACAGCGAGATGAAGCAGAACGGCCGCGCGGGTACGAGCGAGGCCACGCGCTGGGACGGGAACAGCGACTACAAGTCCGCGGGGTGCATCAAGCTGAAGCCCGCGGACATAAAGGACCTGTACAAGCGGGGCAAGGCCCTCGGGTTCCCGAAGAAGCTCGTGGTGACGAACTGACGCCGTGACACCGCAGCCGTGACACCGCCGCGGGCGGGCGTGAACACTCCACGCCCGCCCGCGACTTCGAACTCACTCACGCCAACGCGTTACGACAGCAGCTCGACCTCCGCCACCGTCGCGGCCCCCGTGAACACGAGCCGGTACTGCTTGTACGCGCCCGGCTTCGGCACGGTGAAGGCCCGCGTCTGCTTGTCCCAGCTGAAGGACTCGCCGGACCGCTGGTCGACCGTCTTCCAGGACGTACCGTCGGCCGAGGCCTCAAGCTTCCACCCGGTCGGGGCAGACGCCTTGTCGGCCGAGGTCAGCGTGTACTGAACCGCCTTCGTGCCCTCGGTGCCGACCGGCAGCTCGACCGACGTCGCGCTCGCGCTCGTAGCCGACGAGTTGTCGAACAGCGCACCGGAACCGGTGATCGCGTCCTTGCGCGGCGACGGCACCTTGTCGTCCTGCGTGATGGAGACCGGGGCGGCGTCCTTGCCGGTGCCCCAGCTCGACGGCTTCGAGCCCATCGCGAACTCGATCGTGCCGCCCTTCGCGACGACCGAGTGCGGCAGCGACGTCTTGTTCCACGCCTTGCCGTTGACCTTGACGCCCTGCACGTAGATGTTCTTCGCGCTGTTCTTGGGCGCCTTGACGACGAGCTTCTTGCCGTTCTCCAGGTGGAGCGTCATCTTCGTGAACTGCGGGGAGCCGATGGCGTATTCGCCGCTGCCCATGACGAGCGGGTAGAAGCCCATCGAGGAGAAGAGGTACCAGGCCGACTGCTCGCCGTTGTCCTCGTCGCCGTGGTAGCCCTGGCCGATCTCGCTGCCGGTGTAGAGGCGGGAGAGGACCTCACGGACCTTCTCCTGCGTCTTCCACGGCTGCCCCGCCGCGTCGTACATGTACGTGACGTGGTGCGCGACCTGGTTGGAGTGGCCGTACATGCCCATCCGCACGTCACGCGCCTCGGTCATCTCGTGGATGACACCGCCGTACGAACCGGCGACGTCCGCCGAGCCCGTCTCGGTCGTGTTGAAGTACGTGTCGAGCTTGTCGGCGAGGCCGTTCTTTCCGCCGTACAGATTCGCCAGGCCCTTGCTGTCCTGGACGGCCGTGAAGGCGTAACCCCAGGCGTTGGTCTCCGTGTAGTCGTAGCCCCAGATCGCGGGGTCGAACTCGGACGACTCCACGCGCCAGTCGCCCTTGGCGGTCTTGCCCTGGAAGAAGCCGGTGCCCGCCGCCTTGTCGTCGAACATGTTGACGTAGTCACGGGCGCGGTTGAGGAAGTACTCGGACTCCTCCTTGTACTGCTTCTTGCCCGTCTTCTTGTAGAGGGCCTGGCCCATCTGCGCGATGCCGTAGTCGTTGAGGTAGCCCTCAAGGGCCCACGACAGACCCTCGTGCGTGTCGGTGCTGGTGTAGCCAAGGAAGGGCGAGGTCTCCATGCCCTTGCGGCCCACACCCGACTGCGGCGGCACCACGGTCGCGTTCTTCACGGCCGCCTTGTACGCGTCCTCGGCGTCGAAGTCGACACCCTTGACGTACGCGTCGGCGAACGCCACGTCCGACGACGTGCCGGTCATCAGATCCGCGTAACCGGGCGAGGACCAGCGGGAGATCCAGCCGCCGTCCTTGTACTGCTGCACGAACCCGTCGACCAGCTCACCGGCCTTCGTGGGCGTGAGCAGCGAGTACGCGGGCCACGTCGTCCGGTACGTGTCCCAGAAGCCGTTGTTGACGTACGGCTTGCCCTCGACGATCTTCGCGCCCGTGTGGGTCGGGGTGTCGGGACCGGTCATCGCGGTGAACGGCGAGGCGTACAGGTACTTCTTGCCGACCTTCTCGAAGCCCGAGTTCGGGTACAGGTACAGGCGGTACAGCGACGAGTAGAGCGAGGTGCGCTGGTCCTCCGTCGCGCCCTCCACCTCCACCTTGTTCATCAGCGTGTCCCACTGCGCACGCGCCGCATCGCGCACGGACGTGAACGACTTCTTCTGCGGCAGCTCCTGCGCCAGGTTGTCCTTGGCCTGGTCGATGCTGATGAGCGAGGTCGCGAGGCGCAGCGTCACCGTGCGGTCCTTGCCGGCGTCGAAGGTGAAGTGCCCCTTCACGCCGGAGGCGTCCGCGTCCTTGACGGGCTTGTCGAAGACGCCGTACACGAACAGCCGCGTGGCGCCCGTGGACAGGCCGGACTTCACGTCCGAGTAGCCCGTGACGACCCCGTTGTCCTTGTCCAGGCTCAGGCCGCCCTGCTCGGAGGCGTTGTCGAAGATCACGCTCGCGTCGTCGCCCGGGTAGCTGAAGCGCAGCGCGGCGGCGTGGTCCGTCGGCGCCATCTCCGCCTTGACGCCGTTCTCGAACGTGACGCCGTAGTAGTACGGCTTCGCCGTCTCGTTCTCGTGCTTGAAGGGGAGCGCGCGGCCGGTGCGCGACGTGTCCACCGTCGCGGCGGCCGAGGGCATCATCTGGAACGTCTGGCGGTCACCCATCCACGGGCTCGGCTCGTGGCTCGCGGCCAGCGCCTCCATCGTGGGCAGGTTGTCCGCGTTGTTGTCCCGCGCGTAGTCGTACAGCCAGCTCAGCGAACCCGCGTTCGTCACCGGCGTCCAGAAGTTGAAGCCATGCGGGACGGCCGTCGCCGGGAAGGTGTTGCCCCGGGAAAATCCACCGCTGGAGTTCGTGCCGCGTGTCGTGGACGCGTACTCGCTCAGGTGGGCCTTCGGACGGACCGGTTCGGCGCGCGCGATGTCGATGTCGTCGACCCAGCCGCGGAACTTCGCCGGGCCCTTCGGGGAGTCGTACGCGACCAGGATCCGGTCGATCGTCCTGCCCGCGGCGACGGAGCCGATGGACGACTTCACCGCGTTCCACTGGTTCACGTACAGCCGCTTGGCGGCGCCCTGGCCCTGCGGCGTCATGAGGCCGCCGTTGGAGTCGACCGCCTTGAGGTCGCTCAGGTAGGTGCCGTCGGTGAAGGCGAGGTCGACGGAGACGTTCGTGGCGTCGTAGTCGAGGTCCTTCTCCGCCATCTGCGGGAAGACCTTGTACGACAGCTCCGTGTCCTTCTGCACCGCCACGTCGACGTCGAAGACCTTGTTGTACGAGTACGCGCGGCCGTCCGCCTTGTGCGTACCGGCGTAGCGCAGCGCGCGCGTGCCGGTGAAGCCCGCGCCCGCCTTGGCGGTCGGCGAGCCGCTGGGGCCGCGGTCCACGAGCGAGAGCATGTCCTCGGGCGTGGGGGTCTGCGCGTCGCCGGTCGAGAGCTGGAGGTCGGCGAGCTGGGTGGCGTCGCCCGCACCGTTGTTCTTCGTGAACTCGATGCGGAAGTGGGAGTACTCGGCCGGGTCCGCTATCTCGTACGTCTTCGTCTGGAACCGCTGCTCGAACGTTTCACCCGAGCGGCTGTCGAGCGTCGTCCACTCCTTGCCGTCGGCGGAGCCCTTCAGGGTCCAGTCCTTCGGGTCGCGCTCGGCGTGGTCGTTGGCCGAGGTCAGCGCGTACTTGGTGACCTCGGCCGGCTCGTCGAGGTCGTATTCGACCCAGGTGGTCGGCGTGAACGCCAGCCACTTGCTGGTCGACTCGCCGTCGACCAGGTTCTCCTTGGTCTCGCCGCCGCCGGAGTTCTCGCCGCTGGCGCGGACCTCGGTGACATGGGCGTTGACGTTGCCCGGGATGCCGCCGCTGTAACCGCCGTCGACGCCGCTGGAGCGCTTGGAGCCGTCCTTGGCGGTGTCGACCGTGTTGAGCCAGTCCGGGGCCGGCTGGCCCTCCTCGAAGGAGGAGCTGAACTCCTTGGCCGGACGCGGTTTGTGGGCCTGCGCGGCCGCCGCGGCCCCCTGGCCGACCGCCGTCAGCACCAGCGCGGCCGCGCCCACGGCCGCCGTCGTGGCGTATCTGTATCTGGAACGGCTGGCTCGGATCGATCTGCCCTGCATCGCTGTGCACCCTCCCGGCGCTGTAGACAACGTTGTCAGTTAGCTGCGCAACGTCCAGTAGGGAGGTAAGTGGTGAGCGGTGTCAAGGGTGTTGCGTGTGTCGCGGGGAAGGGGGAGCCGGGTGGGGCGGGTGGTCAGACCCGGACCACCCACAGCGTGTCGATCTGGTCCCAGCCCTCCGCCGCGAGCCGCTCCTGCACGCGCAGCCCGGGCGCGGTCAGGACGCGCAGCCGCTGGGGCGGGGTGAGGCTGCGGGCGAGGGCGACGAGCGTCTCCAGGGCGCCGTTGGCCAGGTACTCCACCTGCGTCAGGTCCACCGTGACCTCGTCGTGCGAGCGGCTGTGCTCGGCCACGGCCACGGCGAGAGACGCCTTGTGGGCGCCGACCACCTGGCCGAACAGGCGGACGCCGGGTTCCTTGTGGAGGGGGGTGATGAGGAGGAGCTCATCGACGAAGTAGTTGCGCATGGCGATTCCAGAGGCAATGCGCCGTCCGGCGGGAGGCAGAGGACCCGGCGGCTGATCAGGGCGGCGCTTGTGGCGCGGGACCGAATTCCTCGCGAAGACAGCCGCTGGCGTGGGGGCCGCCTCCAAGGGACCCGAGAGATCGCCGGACACATATCGCCGCGCTTACGGCCACACAACGTCCACGGACTGATACGGAGCGTACTCTCGCCGTACCTGCCGCGGATAGCCCCGAAGGGGGCGCATCGGTTGCGCGGGGCATAGGCCGGGTGCACTGGCCCCAGCGAGCGCCCGGGCCGATCGTTCACTCCTCGAACGCACCCGGCCCGAAAAGGCGGACCATACCGCTACATGCCTTGTACGCAAGGAAGTTGAAGTGATCGACATCTACCGGCCTGCGGCTTATTTCCGGGAGGTCTCAACTCGGAAAAGACCGACGTCCAAACCTGCATTCGATCTTGCCCACTTAACAGAGAGTGGACTATACCTGTCGGCGTCCGCCCCGGCCGTCCTCGGGCCGCGGTCGGACTCGGGGGGACCAGGGGGAATCGGCGTGACGTGCGGGAGCACCGACAGCCGTAACTCCCTGAAGATCCCGGCACTTCCAGTACCACCCAGCTCCAACTGCGTTCCCTCGGGACGGGGCATTTCCGGACACGCTCCGGAGAGGCTTTTCCGGCCCGGGACCCGGGATTCCGGTCCCGGCACGACACAGCACATCACCGCGGTGCCGGGGAGGATCCGGTTCACCGCCTGAGTCCTGGAGAAGGCGAGGACTTGAGCATGGGATCCACCCCCGGCGTAGGCCATCGCGCACTGATCAACAGGAGCGCGACCGTCGCTCCTGCCATGGCCCGGACGACCGCTTTTCCGGCATCGCTCAGCTGATCACCATCGGCGCCGCCGAGCGGCACCGAGACGACGGCGAAAACGCCACGGTGCGCATCTCCGCCGACATCCGAGGCGGCGACCCGTACCTGGGCGCGCTCAGAAGAAGTGCGGCGAGCGCAATGGCCGGCCAGGCCCGGCCGGAGCGCACGCAGCAGACCCGTACAGATCCATTCGATCAGTGAGGATGCAGAGATGACCCTTCGTGCCGGCTCTCTTGACAGGCGGACGCTCCTGCGCGGGGCGATCGCGACCGCGGCCATGGGTTCGTTCGCGGTGGCGTGTGGCTCTCCTTCCAGTGACGGCGACGGTGACGGCGGCGGCCCGAAGGGCGAGAAGAGCGCCAAGAACCCGTTCGGTGTGGCCGAGAACTCCAAGGTCGACGCGGCCATCTTCGACGGCGGCTACGGCACGGACTACGTCGAGTACACCAACACGGTCGTCGGTGGCCAGGTCAAGGGGCTCAAGGTCCAGGTCAAGCCGGTGGTGGACATCGCCCCGGAGCTCCAGCCCCGGTTCGTCGGCGGCAACCCGCCGGACCTCATCGACAACTCCGGTGAGGACCAGATCGGTTTCCTCGGCATCCTCGACCAGCTCGAGGAGCTCGACGACGTCCTTGAAGCCAACAACTACGAAGGCAAGAAGATCGCCGACACGCTCTACGCCGGCGTCAAGGATCCCGGGACGTTCAACGACAAGTTCGTCGCGCTCAACTACGTGATGACGGTGTACGGCGTCTGGTACTCGAAGACGCTGTTCGAGGAGAACGGCTGGACCGCGCCGAAGACCTGGGACGAGGCGCTCGACCTCGGCCAGGAGGCGAAGAAGAAGGGCAAGTACCTCTTCGTCCACGGCAAGGAAGCCGCGACCTACTACATGACGCTGCTCATCGACTCGGCGATCAAGGAGGGCGGCGACGAGGTCCGGATCGCCCTCGAGAAGCTGGAGAAGGACTCCTGGTCGCAGCCGTCCATCCAGGGTGTCCTCAAGGTCATGGAGACCATGGTCAGGCAGAAGATGTTCGTCCCCGGTGGCTCCGGCACCCAGTTCCAGAAGGCGCAGGCGATCTGGAGCAACGACCAGAAGGCGCTTCTCTACCCGTCCGGTGGCTGGATCGAGAACGAGATGAAGGACGCCACCAAGAAGGACTTCCAGATGACCGGCATCCCGGAGATGACGCTCACCGACAAGCCGAAGATGCCCTACGAGGCGCTTCGCGCGGCCGCGGGCGAGCCGTTCATCGTGCCCAAGCAGGGCAAGAACCCGGCCGGCGGCAAGGAGGTGCTGCGGGCGATGCTGTCCAAGGACGCGGCCGCCAACTTCTCCAAGACGAAGCTGGCCCCCACGATCGTCAAGGGCACCGTGCCCGCCGACGGCTACGGATCGTCCGCGCTGGTCGCGCAGTCGAAGATGCTCGAGGCCGCGGGCGACAACATCTTCAACTACCTGTTCGTCTCCGCCTACGGGATGAACACCGACATGCTCGTGCCGTGGAACTCGTTCCTCGCCGGTGACCTCGACGCCAAGGGCCTCACCTCGGCTCTGCAGAAGATCTCGGACAAGGTCAGGGAAGACGACTCCATCAAGAAGCTCGAGGTCAACTAGTACCGCCATGAAAGACACCACCAGCCCCGAACCCGCGAGCCGCCGGCCGGCGCCGGCCGCTCGCGGCGGGCGGCCCCGACGCCACAAGCTCACCTTCGACCGGGTGACGTTCTTCCTCGCGTTCCTCGGTGTCCCGCTGGCCATCTTCGTGATCTTCGTCCTGATCCCGTTCGTCCAGGCGATCTACTGGGGTATGACGGACTGGCGCGGCTTCAGCCCCGACTACAACTTCGTCGGTTTCGACAACTTCACCAAGATGTTCCAGGACGACATCTTCCTCAAGGCGTTGCGCAACGTCGCGCTGCTCGCGGTCTGCGTGCCGTTGGTGACGTTGACGCTGGCCCTGGGCGTCGCGGTGGCCATCACCCTGGGCGGGCCCAGCAAGGGGCCCGTCCGGGGGATCCGTGGAGCGTCGTTCTACCGGATCGTCTCGTTCTTCCCCTACGTCGTGCCGGCGATCATCGTCGGCCTCATCTGGGCGCAGATGTTCGACCCGAACGCCGGCCTGGTCAACGGCGTCCTCACCGCGATCGGCCTCGACCGGTTCGACACGTTCGCCTGGCTGGGCGAGACGGTCAGCGCGATGCCGGCCCTGATGTTCGTCATCGTCTGGGGGCTCGTCGGGTTCTACGCGGTGCTCTTCATCGCCGCGATCAAGGGAGTCCCCGGCGAGCTGTACGAGGCGGCCAAGATCGACGGTGCCGGCCGGTTCCGGACGACGATATCGATCACCCTGCCGGCGATCCGGGACAGTGTGCAGACGGCCTACATCTACCTGGGCATCGCGGCTCTGGACGCGTTCGTCTACGTACAGGCCATGCTGCCGAACGGTGGTCCGGCCAACTCGACCCTGACGATCAGTCAGCGGCTGTTCAATGTCGCCTTCGCCAAGCAGCAGTTCGGGTACGCCACCGCGATGGGTGTCGTCCTCGCCGTCGTCACCCTGGTCTTCGCGGCGCTGGTGTTCCTCGTCAACCGTCTGACGGGCGGCGGCGAGAGCGAGGGCAGGAAGAAAGCGTCCGGGTTCAGGGCTCGGCGTGCCGGAGCCAAGGGAGGTGCCCGGTGAGCGCCATGGCCGCCGACCGGAAGCAGGCGCGTGACCGCAAACTGTCGAGAGCTGCCGCAAGCAGCGACCGCAGGTTCGCGGCGATCTCGCACTTCCTGCTCATCCTGTGGTCCGTGATCGTTATCGTGCCCATGCTGTGGGTGCTGATGTCGTCGTTCAAATCGACCGGCGAGATCCTTTCGTCGCCGTTCTCGCTGCCGGATCACTGGCGGGTCGGAAACTACGCCAACGCGTGGACCGACGCGAACATCGGAAAGTACTTCCTCAATTCGGTGATCGTCGTCGTCTCCGCGCTCGTCCTGGTGATGTTGCTGGGTGCGATGTGCGCCTACATCCTGGCCCGGTTCGAGTTCCCCGGGCGCCGGCTGATCTACTACGTGATGCTCGCCGGGCTGACCTTCCCCGTCTTCCTGGCGATCGTTCCGCTCTTCTTCCAGCTGCAGAACTTCGGGCTGCTGAACACGCGGCCGGGGCTGATTCTGACCTATGTCGCGTTCGCGCTGCCGTTCACGATGTTCTTCCTCTATTCGTTCTTCCGGTCACTGCCGCACGACGTCTACGAGGCCGCGTTGATCGACGGCGCCGGTGACTGGCGGGCGTTCTTCCAGGTGATGCTGCCAATGGCCCGTCCGGGCATGGCGGCGGTGGCGATCTTCAATTTCCTGGGGCTCTGGAACCAGTTCCTGCTGCCCGTGGCGCTCAACACCGACCAGGACAAATGGGTCCTGACCCAGGGGATGGCGGCCTACGCGTCCTCGCAGGTCTACGACATCGACTACGGTGCGCTGTTCGCGGCGATCGTGATCACCGTGGTGCCTGTACTGATCGTGTACATCATCTTCCAGCGCCGCATCGCCGGTTCGGTGTCGCAGGGCACCTTCCGCTGACCCCGACCGCTTCGCCTCCCGCTCACAGGGGTCCGGCCCCGGAGAGAGACCTCTCCGGGGCCGGACCCGTGCGCCCGCTCGTTGGAACCGATTTCTGTCAAGGGCTTGACGGCAGATGGCACTTCAGCGGAGCTTGGAGTTCATAACTTGTACAAGGGTCGGTCACCCGTTGTGACGTCATGCGGTGTGATCCCGGCCAGGGGCAGAGGTGGAGAGAGTCAATGGAGACTCCGGGGTCGCAGTCGTCGCTGCACCGGGCCAATCTTGAGCGGGTCGTACGCGCCGTACGGCTCGCCGGTTCGCTCACGCAGGCGGAGATCGCGAGGACGACGGGTCTGTCCGCGGCCACGGTCTCCAACATCGTCCGCGAGCTCAAGGACGGCGGGACCGTCGAGGTCACGCCCACCTCCGCCGGGGGGCGCAGGGCCCGCAGCGTCTCGCTCAGCGGCGACGCGGGCATCGTGATCGGTGTCGACTTCGGCCACACGCACCTGCGCGTGGCCATCGGCAACCTGGCCCACCAGGTGCTCGCCGAGGAGTCCGAGCCGCTCGACGTGGACGCGAGCGCCGCGCAGGGCTTCGACCGCGCCGAGGAGCTGGTCGAGCGGCTCGTGGCCGCGACCGGCGTGGACCGCGCCAAGGTGGCCGGGGTCGGGCTCGGCGTCCCGGGCCCCATCGACGTGGAGAGCGGCACGCTCGGCTCCACCTCGATCCTGCCGGGCTGGACCGGCACGCGGCCCGCCGAGGAGCTGGGCCGCCGCCTGGGCGTGCCCGTGCACGTCGACAACGACGCCAACCTCGGCGCCCTCGGCGAGCTGGTCTGGGGCAGCGGGCGGGGCGTCAAGGACCTGGCCTACATCAAGGTCGCCAGCGGCGTCGGCGCGGGCCTGGTCATCGACGGCAAGATCTACCGCGGGCCCGGCGGCACCGCGGGCGAGATCGGGCACATCACCCTGGACGAGTCGGGCCCGGTCTGCCGCTGCGGCAACCGCGGCTGCCTGGAGACGTTCACCGCCGCCCGGTACGTCCTGCCGCTGCTCCAGTCGAGCCACGGCACCGATCTGACCCTGGAGGGCGTGGTCCGCCTCGCCCGCGACGGGGACCCGGGGTGCCGCCGCGTGATCGCGGACGTGGGCCGGCACATCGGCTCGGGGGTGGCGAACCTCTGCAACTTGCTCAACCCGAGCCGGGTCGTCCTCGGCGGCGATCTGGCCGAGGCCGGAGAGCTGGTCCTGGGGCCCATAAGGGAGTCCGTGGGGCGCTACGCGATCCCCAGCGCCGCCCGCCAACTCTCGGTCCTTCCCGGGGCGTTGGGCGGCCGTGCGGAGGTGCTCGGAGCGCTCGCCCTGGCCCTCAGCGAGATGGGCGATTCGACCCTTTTGGACGGCACTGTGCCCGCAGTGACACCTGCCTTCACTTAGAGAACGCATGACACCGTTGCCATCTCGTTAAGGATTTACTCCTTGACGCTGGGGTTGCGGCCGAGTTGACTTCCAGCCACCTCGGCCGCAACGTCGCGGCCTCGTCAGGGAGGTTTCTGAAGTGAACACGCGTATGCGTCGTGCCGCCGTTGCGTTCTGTGCCACCGCCATGGCCGTCTCGCTCGCCGCCTGTGGCTCCGCCAAGGAGTCCAAGGGCGACGACAGCGGCGACAAGGCCTCGACCGGCAAGAAGGGCGACGACATCACCGTCGGCCTGCTGCTGCCGGAGAACCAGACCGCGCGCTACGAGAAGTTCGACAAGCCGATCATTGAGAAGCAGATATCCACGCTGACCAATGGCAAGGGCAAGCTCGAGTACCTCAACGCCAAGCAGGACGCGACCCTCCAGTCGCAGCAGATCGACACGATGATCACCAAGAAGGTCGACGTGCTGATCCTGGACGCGGTCGACTACAAGGCCGTCGCCAACGGCGTCAAGAAGGCCAAGGACGCGGGCATCCCCGTCGTCGCGTACGACCGCCTGGCCGAGGGCCCGATCTCCGCCTACACCTCGTTCGACAACGTCGAGGTCGGCAAGACGCAGGGCGAGGCGCTCCTGAAGGCCATGGGCTCCAAGGCCACCAAGAGCAGCAAGATCGTCATGATGAACGGCGCGGTCACCGACCCGAACGCCGCCCAGTTCAAGGAAGGCGCCCACTCCGTCCTCGACGGCAAGGTGACGATCGCCAAGGAGTACGACACCAAGGAGTGGAAGCCGGAGAACGCCAACGCCAACATGGAGGGCGCCATCTCCGCGGTCGGCAAGGACAAGATCGCCGGCGTCTACTCCGCCAACGACGGCATGGCGGGCGGCTCCATCACCGCCCTGAAGGCCGCGGGCCTGTCCAAGCTCCCGCCGGTCACCGGCCAGGACGCCGAGCTCGCCGGTGTGCAGCGCATCATCACCGGTGACCAGTACATGAGCGTCTTCAAGTCGTACCCGCAGGAGGCCGAGACCGTCGCCAAGATGGCCGTCTCGATCGCCAAGGACGGCAAGCTGGACAGCTCCATCGCCACCGGCACCGTCGACAGCGGCACCGAGAAGGGTGTCCCCGCGGTCATCGTCCCGGTCGTCTCCCTGACGCAGGACAACATCAAGGACACGGTCGTCAAGGAGGGTTACTACACCCTCGACGAGATCTGCACCGCCAAGTACAAGGCCGCTTGCGACAAGATCGGTCTGAAGTAACCACCCCCGAAGTAACCCCTTTGTCCCGCACGGGACCCGCGCGCCCCTTCCGGTAGCGCTCCCGCGCGTGCACGTCCGGCGCCCCGCCGCAAACAGCCCCGCAAGCTAGACGGCGGGGCGCCGGACGGAACACCCCCCTCAGTCTTCACTTCTGTTCAACCTCCCGCCGGGTCAGGCCTTTGGCGGCGAAGGAGATGGTTCACGTGTCCGCTACGCCCGTGCTGGCGTTGCGCGGGGTCTCCAAGCGATTCGGTGCCGTCCAGGCGCTCACCGATGTAGAGCTTGAGGTCCACGCCGGTGAGGTGGTCGCCCTGGTCGGCGACAACGGTGCCGGAAAGTCCACCCTGGTCAAGACGATCGCCGGGGTGCACCCCATCGACGAGGGTGTCATCGAGTGGGACGGCAAGGCCGTCGCGGTCAACCGCCCCCACGACGCCCAGAACCTGGGCATCGCGACCGTCTACCAGGACCTCGCGCTGTGCGACAACATCGATGTCGTCGGCAACCTGTTCCTGGGCCGCGAGATCAAGCGCCGAGGCGTCCTCGACGAGATCGAGATGGAGCGCCGCTCGCGCGAGCTCCTGAACACCCTCTCGATCCGCATCCCGAGCGTGCGCATCCCGATCGCCTCCCTCTCCGGCGGTCAGCGCCAGGTGGTGGCCATCGCCCGCTCCATGCTCGGCGAGCCCAAGCTGGTCATCCTCGACGAGCCGACGGCCGCCCTGGGCGTCGAGCAGACCGCCCAGGTCCTCGACCTCGTCGAGCGCCTGCGCGAGCGCGGCCACGCGGTCATCCTCATCAGCCACAACATGGCCGATGTGAAGGCCGTCGCCGACAAGGTCGCCGTCCTGCGGCTCGGCCGCAACAACGGTGTGTTCGAGGTCAAGTCGACCTCGCAGGAAGAGATCATCTCCGCCATCACCGGCGCCACGGACAACGCCGTGACCCGTCGTGCGGCGCGCAGCAACGCGGAGGCTCAGAAGTGAGCATCGACAAGACCAAAGCCCCCGTGGACGCCGCCCCCGCGGCGGCGGGCGCCACCGTGACCGCCGTCGACCCGCGCCTCCTCGTGCGCGAGCAGGGCTTCGCGGGCTACCTGGGCGAGTTCAAGCGCAAGTTGCGCGGCGGCGACCTCGGCGCGATCCCGGTCGTCATCGGCCTGATCGCCATCTGCGTCATCTTCCAGAGCCTGAACTCGGCCTTCCTGGGCGCGCAGAACCTCAACAACATCTTCGTCGCCATGGTCGCCACGGGCATGATGTCCGTCGGCATCATCTTCGTGCTGCTGCTCGGCGAGATCGACCTCTCGGTCGGCTCCGTCTCCGGTGTCTCCTCGGCGATCATGGCCGTGATGAGCATCACCCACGGGGTCAACGAGTGGCTGGCCGTGCTCACCGCCCTCGCGGCCGGTGCCGTCATCGGCGCCATCCACGGCTTCTTCTTCGCCCGAATAGGCGCCCCCGCCTTCGCCGTGACCCTGGCGGGCCTGCTGTTCTGGAACGGCTTCATGCTCCAGATCCTGGGCTCCAACGGCACGATCAACATCGACAGCGAAGGCGTCGTCGGCAACCTCACGAACTACTACTTCTCCGACGTCGCCGCCGCCTACGGCCTGGCCGTCGTCGCGGTCGTCGCCTACTTCGTGCCGACCTTCCTGGGCAACCGGCGCCGTGAGGCCGCGGGCATCCCCTCCCGGCCGCTCAGCGACATCATCCTGCGCACGGTGCTGCTCGCGATCGCCGCGTTCGGTGTCGCGATCATCTTCAACCAGTACAAGGGCCTGCCGCTCGCGGTGCTGCTCTTCGCGATCGTCCTGGTCGGCTCCGACTTCGTGCTGCGCCGCACCTCCTACGGGCGCAAGGTCTTCGCGCTCGGCGGCAGCGTCGAGGCGTCGCGCCGCGCCGGTATCAACGTCACCGCGGTGCGGGTCTCCGTCTTCGCCATCGCGGGCCTGTTCGCCTCGGTCGGCGGTCTCTTCTGGGCCTCCAAGATCGCGGCGGCCAACCAGAGCGCCGGCGCCGGCGACCTCCTGATGAACGTCATCGCCGCGGCCGTCATCGGCGGCACCAGCCTCTTCGGCGGCCGGGGCCGCACGTGGAACGCGCTGCTCGGTGTGCTGGTGATCACCTCGATCCAGTACGGCCTGGCGCTCCAGGGCATCGCCACCCCGATCCAGTACATGATCACCGGTGGTGTGCTCCTCGCCACGGTCGTCATCGACTCGATCAGCCGCAAGACCCAGAAGTCGTCCGGCCGCGCCTGACCGCTTCCGACCCGGTTCACCCGGGTTCACCTGGACTGACTGCGCCCGGCGTCAAGGACGACGCCGGGCGCAGTCATGTGCGCGGAGAGCGCCGGTCGGCCGAACGTGTGGCGGCGAACGCCCGTCCCGCCCGCCGAGACCGGGAGCGGAACATTAGACTCGACAAGCCCGGCAAACTCGAACGGCTCAACCAGCTACTCACAGCTCTATCGCAAGGAGGCACGGGTGCCGCTGCTGACCCGCATCACGGGACCGCGCGATCTGGACCGGCTCAGCCTGGAGCAGCTGGACCAGCTGGCAGGAGAGATCCGGACCTTCCTCGTCGACGCGGTTTCCAAGACCGGCGGCCACCTCGGCCCCAACCTCGGCGTCGTCGAGCTGACCATCGCCCTGCACCGGGTATTCGAGTCCCCGAGGGACAAGGTCCTGTGGGACACGGGCCACCAGTCCTACGTGCACAAGCTGCTCACCGGACGCCAGGACTTCTCCAAGCTGAAGATGAAGGGCGGCCTCTCCGGCTACCCCTCGCAGGCCGAGTCCGAGCACGACGTCATCGAGAACAGCCACGCCTCCACCGTCCTCGGCTGGGCCGACGGCTTCGCCAAGGCCAACGAGGTCCGGGGCACGGACGACCACGTCGTCGCGGTCATCGGTGACGGCGCGCTCACCGGCGGCATGGCCTGGGAGGCGCTGAACAACATCGCCGCCGCCAAGGACCGCCCGCTCGTCATCGTGGTCAACGACAACGAGCGCAGTTACGCGCCCACCATCGGCGGCCTCGCCAACCACCTGGCCACCCTGCGCACCACCGACGGCTACGAGCGCTTCCTCGCCCGCGGCAAGGACCTCCTGGAGCGCACCCCGGTCGTCGGCCGCCCGCTCTACGAGACCCTGCACGGCGCCAAGAAGGGCCTCAAGGACTTCATCGCCCCGCAGGGCATGTTCGAGGACCTCGGCCTGAAGTACGTGGGACCGATCGACGGCCACGACATCGAGGCCCTGGAGTCGGCGCTGACCCGCGCCAAGCGCTTCGGCGGGCCCGTCATCGTGCACTGCCTCACCGAGAAGGGCCGCGGCTACACGCCCGCCCTCCAGGACGAGGCGGACCGCTTCCACGGCATCGGCCCCATCCACCCCGACACCGGCCTGCCGGTCAAGGCGTCCGGCGCCGACTGGACCTCCGTCTTCGGCGACGAGATGGTCAGGCTCGGCGAGGAGCGCGAGGACATCGTCGCGATCACCGCGGCCATGCTCCAGCCGGTCGGCCTGAAGAAGTTCGCGGACAAGTTCCCCGACCGCGTCTACGACGTCGGCATCGCCGAGCAGCACGGCGCGACCAGCGCGGCGGGCCTCGCCGCCGGTGGCCTGCACCCCGTCTTCGCCGTCTACGCGACCTTCCTCAACCGCGCCTTCGACCAGCTCCTGATGGACGTGGCCCTGCACAAGTGCGGCGTCACCTTCGTCCTGGACCGGGCCGGTGTCACCGGCACCGACGGCGCCTCGCACAACGGCATGTGGGACATGTCGATCCTCCAGGTCGTCCCGGACCTCAGGATCGCCGCCCCGCGCGACGCCGACCAGGTCCGCGCCCAGCTCCGCGAGGCCGTCCAGGTCGACGACGCGCCGACCGTCGTGCGCTACTCCAAGGGCGCGGTCGGCCCCGCCGTCGAGGCCGTCGGCACGGTCGGCTCCATGGACGTCCTGCGCGAGCCCGGCAGCGACCGGCCCGACGTGCTGCTCGTCTCCGTCGGCGCGCTGGCCCCCATGTGCCTGGAGATCGCCGCCCTCCTCGACAAGCAGGGCATCACCACGACCGTCGTCGACCCGCGCTGGGTCAAGCCCGTCGACGAGGCGATGGCCCCGCTCGCCGAGCGCCACCGCGTCGTCGTCACCGTCGAGGACAACTCCCGCGTCGGCGGTGTCGGCTCCACGATCGCGCAGGCGCTGCGGGACGCGGGGGTCGATGTGCCGCTGCGTGACTTCGGCATCCCGCCGCGCTTCCTCGACCACGCCTCCCGCAAGGAGGTCATGGCGGAGATCGGGCTCACCGCGCCGGACATCGCCCGGCAGGTCACGGGTCTTGTGGCGAAGCTGGACGGCCGCAACGAGCGTAATCGCTCCGCGCAGGAGGAGATGGAGCCGGCCAGGGACTGAGCCCCGTCAGGGGCGCGGGGAACTGCGCGACCAGTCACGACGGCGGGTCAGCCGCGAACATTGGGCCGGATCACCCAAAGGGTGGTCCGGCCCCGCGCTCTTTCGCGTGAACGCGCAGGACTGATCAGCCGGTCGGCGGTTACTTGTCCGGATCATGTCGGGGACGACAGACGACGGAGGTAGGCCGGTGTCAACCCAGCCAGAGGCGCCACGCGCACGCAGCGGGCTGTTCAGAACGAAGTCCATCGAACAGTCCATCCAGGACACCGAGGAGCCCGAGCACAAGCTCAACAAATCGCTGTCCGCCCTCGACCTCACGGTCTTCGGTGTCGGCGTCGTCATCGGCGCGGGCATCTTCGTCACCACCGGCACCGTCGCCAAGGACTACGCGGGCCCCGCCGTCGCCCTCGCCTTCGTCGTCGCGGGCATCGTCTGCGCGCTCGCCGCGCTCTGCTACGCCGAGTTCGCCTCCACCGTCCCGGTGGCCGGATCCGCGTACACCTTCGCCTACGCCTCGCTCGGCGAGTTCGTCGCCTGGATCATCGGCTGGGACCTCGTCCTGGAGCTGGCGCTCGGCGCCGCCACCGTCGCCGTCGGCTGGGCGGGCTACGTCCAGTCGCTCCTGGACAGCTGGGGCATCCCACTGCCCGCCGTGCTCGTCGGCCCGCAGGACGGGAAGTTCGGCTTCAACATCGCCGCCGCGCTGCTCATCCTGGTGATGACCGGCGTCCTGGTCGTGGGCGTCAAGCTCTCCGCGCACGTCACGTCGGTGGTCGTCGCCATCAAGGTGCTCGTCGTCCTGATCATCATCGCGGTCGGCAGCTTCCACATCGTCGGCTCCAACTACCAGCCGTTCATCCCGCCGAAGCAGGAGGTCTCCGGCGGCTCCGGGCTCAGCGCGACGCTCCTCGAATCGATCTTCGGCTACACCCCGTCGGCCTTCGGCGTCATGGGCATCTTCACCGCCGCCGCCATCGTCTTCTTCGCGTACATCGGCTTCGACGTCGTCGCCACCGCCGCCGAGGAGACCATCGACCCCGCCAAGGACGTGCCGCGCGGCATCATCGGCTCGCTCGCCATCTGCACCGCCCTGTACGTGGCCGTCTCCATCGTCGTCACCGGCATGCAGAAGTACAGCACCCTCAGCGCGGACGCCCCGCTCGCCGACGCGTTCAAGGCCATCGACCAGCCCTTCTGGGCCGGGCTCATCAACTTCGGCGCCATCATCGGCCTCGTCACCGTCGTCATGATCCTGCTGCTCGGCCAGGGCCGCGTCTTCTTCGCCATGAGCCGCGACGGGCTCCTGCCGAAGGTCTTCAGCGACGTCCACCCGAAGTTCCGTACGCCCTACCGCTCGACGGTCATCCTCGGCGTCGCCTCCGCGCTGCTCGCCGGGTTCGTCTCCCTCGAAGAGCTGTCGAAGCTGGTCAACATCGGCACCCTGTTCGCCTTCGTCGTGGTCGCCCTCGGCGTGATCATCCTGCGCCGCACCCGCCCCGACCTGCACCGCAACTTCCGCGCGCCCTGGGTGCCCGCCCTGCCCGTCGCCTCGGTCGCCGCGTCCGTGTGGCTGATGCTGAACCTCTCCGTGGAGACCTGGCTGCGCTTCCTCGCCTGGATGGTGCTCGGCCTGGTCATCTACTTCGTGTACGGCCGCACGCACAGCAGGCTGGGCGCCGGCACCTCGAAGTGACCTTCGGCCGCCCGTCCACCGTGCTCACCGAGGCGCGGGTCCCGCCACCGTACGTGGCCGGGGCCCGCGCCTGCGGCTACTGGCGGCGGCTCGCCCCGCTGCTCGCCCTCCTCGCCGTCGCCACCCGCCTCCCGTCCTTCGCGCACCCGCTGTGGAACCCCGACGAGGGCTACCTCGCCGTCCAGGCGCGCCTCCTCGCCCACGGCGGCACGCTCTACGAGACCGTCGTCGACCGCAAACCCCCGCTCGTGCCGTGGCTGTACGAGGCCGTGTTCGCGGTCACCGGCTCCGGCTCGCTCACCTGGGTGCGGATCTGCGCGATCGCGGCCCACCTCGCCACCGCCCTGCTGCTCGCGTCGTTCGCACGCCGCCGCTGGGGCGGTGGAGCCGGGCGCACGGCGGGCGTGCTGTACCTGCTGGTCTCCATCGGGCTCAACCCGGAGGACGCGCAGGCGGCGACGTTCGAGGTGTTCATGCTGCCGTGCACAGCGGCGGCGGTGTGGTGCGCGGACCGGCGCCGATGGGCCCTGGCCGGTACCGCCGTGGCCTGCGCCTTCCTGACGAAGCAGACCGGTGGAGCGGTGCTCGTGCCGGTCGCCTGGGCGCTGTGGAGGTGCGGGGCGCCGCGCGCGGGCGTGGTGCGCTGCGCGGCGGGCGCGGCGCTGCCGGTCCTCACGGCCGCGCTGGTGACGGACCCGGCGGGGTTCCTGTTCTGGACGGTGACGGGCTCGGGCTCGTACGCGACGTTCACGGGCTCCGGACTGCACGCCCTCGGCCGGGGCCTGGCGAACGCCGCGATCCTGGGGGTGGCGTGCGCGGGGTTCCTGCCCGCGCTCGTCCGGCGTTCCCGGGCCGGCCCCCCGGAGCTGTGGCTCTGGCTGGCCTCGTCCGCCGGGGCGGTCCTCTGCGGCTTCCACTTCTTCGGCCATTACTACCTGCAGCTCACACCGCCCCTGGCCCTGCTGGGAACGGCGGCCCTGCGCACCCTGCCCCGCGAACGCCGCGCCACGGCGCTGCTCGTGTCCGCCTGCTGCTGCGTCCTGTTCCTGACGTGGGGCGCCCTGGCCCCCCGCCCCGAACTCGCGCACGCGCGGCAAGTGGCGCAGGCGGTACGCACGCACACGGCGCCCGAGGACCCGGTGCTCATCTGGGGCATACACCCCGAGACGTACTGGCTGGCCGACCGCACCCCCGCGACCCGCTACCCGACGGCGGGCCTCCTGACGAACTACAGCGGGGGCAGGGACGGGGCGAGCGTGGGCGAGAAGTACGCCGTGGAGGGCGCCTGGGCGGCCTTCGGCCGGGAGTTCACCGCCCGGCCGCCCCGCCTGGTCGTCGACGACTCCCGAGGCGCCCCGTACGCCCCTGAGCGCGTCCGCCCGCTGCGCCGCCTCCTGGCCCCGTACGAGAGGGCGGGAGAGGTGGACGGGGCGGTGGTGTACCTGCGGCGGGGCTGAGGCTACGGGTACACCGTCCGGGGCCCCGCGCAGCGCGCCCCGGCTGCCTCGGCCCTGCGGCGCAGCTCCCTGTCGGCCGTGACGACCACGCAGGGGCCCGTCGCGGCGGAGGCCACCGCCACGATGTGGTCGTCGCCCTCTCCCGGGGCCTCCTCGATCCGGACGCCGGGGACCGGGCCGACGCCGCGGGCCCGGCCCTCGACGACCAGGACGATCTCCTCGTCCGGGTGTTCACTCGCGTAGAGCGCGAGGCGGTCGCGGAGGCGCACGGCGGCGGCGTGGCGGTCGCGCCACCAGCCGTCGGGGACGGAGCCGACGACGTTCGCGCCGTCCACCACCACAAGAGTCGTCATGCGGGAACCGTACGTGCCAGGGGCGGCGGCGAGGGCACTCGCCTGCGCCACTTAAAGTGGAACGGTGAACGGTGACTGGCTGATACGCGGACGCGACGGCAGGCTCTGCGCCTACGCGTTCACCCCCGACGGCGACGCGGTCCTCCGCCGCACCGAACGCGCCCCTGGCGGCGCCTGGAGCGAGCCGCGCACGGTCGGCGGCGACCAGCGGCTGCACCCGGTCCTCGCCCTGGCCCAGGCGCGGGCGGGCTACGTCCACCTGGTGTCGTGGCGCCCCACAGTCCCGGGCGAGTCGGGCCTCGTCCACTCCACGCACTTCCAGCCGCACCTCGCCGCGCTCGACTGGCAGTCCATCGGCCACCCGAACCGGGCCGGGGACCGCACGGGCCCGCCCGCCGTGGCCGTCGACGCGCAGGGCCGCGCCCACGTCTTCGTCCGCAACCGGGGCGGCGGCGTGAGCATGCGCGCCCAGCAGGAGAAGGGCGGCTGGGGCCCCTGGCGCGACCTCAAGGGCAAGGACGTACGCGGTGAACTCGCCGCCGTGACGGGGGAGTCGGGCCTGATCACCCTGTACGCGGCCACCGGCGAATCCCTGCTGCGCTGGCGCCAGGAGAAGCCCGGCGCCGTCCCCGTCCCGGACGAGAAGCCGTGCCCGGCGACCGCCCGCCCCGACACCCTGTGCGCCGTGGCCACCTCGCCCGAGCAGACCACCCTGTTCTTCACGGACGAGGACGGCGGCCTGTGCGCGTGGCGCGGCGACGACGCCCCCGTACGCCTCGTGGACGCGGCGGGCCCCGGCACCGTCACGGCGATCCGCTGCTCCCTGGACGGCGTCGACTGCACCCTGCTCGCCCAGCGCGCGGACAGCGGCCGCGTCGCCTTCGCCGCGTACCCCACGGAGACGGAGCCGGCGGGCGCCTGGTGGTCGGAGTCGGGCCCCGCCCTGCCCCCGGACGCCCGGATCGCCCTGGCGAAGGACGCGACGGACCGCGTGGTCGCCGCGACCTACGTCCCCGGCAACCCGCCCCGGATGCACCTGACCCGCCGCAAGGACGAGCCGGGCCTGGCGCTCGAGGCATGGCGCGGGGTGGACTGAACGCCGCAAGGGGCGCGGGGGGCCGCGCGACCAGCCGTCAGCCGGTCCGCAGCCGCCCCACGCCCCTCAGCCGTCCGGGACGGGACGCGGTCCGTTACGCGGGCACGCTCGCGACCCCGGCCGCCAGGAACCGCTTGCCGTTGACCCGCTCCGAGACACCCTCCCGGTCCAGGTACGGAGTGATTCCGCCCAGGTGGAAGGGCCAGCCCGCGCCGGTGATCAGGCACAGGTCGATGTCCTGCGCCTCGGCGACGACGCCCTCGTCGAGCATGAGCCCGATCTCCTGGGCGACGGCGTCCAGGACGCGGTCACGGACCTGCTCCTCGGTCAGGACGACATCGCCCTGCTCGAGGAGCGCGGCGACCTCGGGGTCGAGCTCCGGCTTGAAGTCATTCTCGGCGGAGTACACGTAGAAGCCGCGCTTGCCCGCCTTCACGACGGCCGCGAGGTTCGGCGAGACGGTGAAGCGCTCCGGGAAGGCGCGGTTCAGGGTCTCGGAGACGTGCAGACCGATTGCCGGGCCGACCAGCTCCAGGAGGACCAGCGGCGACATCGGCAGGCCGAGCGGCTCGACGGCCTTCTCGGCGACCTCGACGGGGGTGCCCTCGTCGATGACGTTCTGGATCTCGCCCATGAAGCGGGTGAGGATGCGGTTCACGACGAACGCCGGGGCGTCCTTGACGAGGACCGCGGTCTTCTTCAGCTTCTTGGCGACGCCGAACGCCGTGGCGAGCGCCGCGTCGTCCGTCTGCTCGCCGCGCACGATCTCCAGGAGCGGGAGGATCGCGACCGGGTTGAAGAAGTGGAAGCCGACGACCCGCTCGGGGTGCTTGAGCTTCGACGCCATCTCGGAGACCGAGAGGGACGAGGTGTTGGTCGCGAGGATCGCGTGCGCCGGGGCGACCGCCTCGACCTCCGCGAACACCTGCTGCTTGACGCCGATCTCCTCGAAGACGGCCTCGATGATGAAGTCGGCGTCGGCGAAGCCCTCGGCCTTGTCGAGGACGCCGGAGACGAGGCCCTTCAGGCGGTTGGCCTTGTCCTGGTTGACGCGGCCCTTGCCGAGCAGCTTGTCGATCTCGGCGTGGACGTAGCCCACACCCTTGTCGACGCGCTCCTGGTCGATGTCGGTCAGGACGACCGGCACCTCCAGGCGGCGCAGGAAGAGGAGCGCGAGCTGCGAGGCCATGAGGCCCGCGCCCACGACGCCGACCTTGGTCACCGGGCGCGCGAGGCTCTTGTCCGGGGCACCGGCAGGGCGCTTGGCGCGCTTCTGCACGAGGTTGAACGAGTAGATGCCGGCGCGGAGTTCGCCGCCCATGATGAGGTCGGCGAGGGCCTTGTCCTCGGCGTCGAACCCGGCCTGGAGGTCCCCGCTCTTCGCGGCGGCGATGATCTCAAGGGCGCGGTACGCGGCCGGGGCCGCCCCGTGCACCTTGGAGTCGGCGATGGACCGGCCGCGCGCGACGGCCTGGTCCCACGCCTCGCCACGGTCGATGCCGGGCCGCTCGACCTTGACGTCGCCCTTCAGCACCTGGGCGGTCCAGAGCAGCGACTGCTCCAGGAAGTCCGCGCCCTCGAACAGCGCGTCGGCGATGCCGAGTTCGTAGACCTGCGCGCCCTTGAGCTGCTTGTTCTGGTTGAGCGAGTTCTCGATGATCACCGAGACCGCGCGGTCCGCGCCGATCAGGTTCGGCAGCAGGGCGCAGCCGCCCCAGCCGGGGACCAGGCCGAGGAAGACCTCGGGGAGGGAGAAGGCGGGGAGCGCCTTCGACACCGTGCGGTACTTGCAGTGCAGGCCGACCTCGACGCCGCCGCCCATCGCGGCGCCGTTGTAGTACGCGAACGTCGGCACGGCGAGGCCCGAGAGGCGCTTGAAGACCTCGTGGCCGCCCTTGCCGATGGCGAGCGCGTCGTCGTGGTTCTTCAGCAGCTCGACGCCCTTGAGGTCGGCGCCGACGGCGAAGATGAACGGCTTGCCGGTGATGCCGACGCCGACGATGTCGCCCGCCGCGGCCTCCGCCTCGACCTGGTCGATCGCGGTGTTCAGGTTCGCGAGCGAGCCCGGACCGAAGGTGGTCGGCTTGGTGTGGTCGAAACCGTTGTCGAGCGTGATCAGGGCGAAGCGTCCGGCCCCGTACGGCAGGTCGAGGTGGCGTACGTGCGCCGAGGTGACGACCTCGCCGGGGAACAGCTCGGCCGCGCCCTTCAGGAGCTCAGCGGTGGTGGTGCTCACTTGTCGCCTCCGGCGTCCTTGTGGTGCGGGTTCTCCCAGATCACCGTGGCGCCCATGCCGAAGCCGACGCACATGGTGGTGAGGCCGTAGCGGACCTCCGGCTGCTCCTCGAACTGGCGGGCGAGCTGCGTCATCAGACGCACGCCGGAGGAGGCCAGCGGGTGGCCGTAGGCGATGGCGCCGCCGTACTGGTTGACGCGCGCGTCGTCGTCGGCGATGCCGTAGTGGTCCAGGAACGCGAGGACCTGGACGGCGAACGCCTCGTTGATCTCGAAGAGGTTGATGTCCTCGATGGACAGGCCCGCCTTGGCGAGGGCCTTCTCCGTGGCCGGGATCGGGCCGTAGCCCATGACCTCGGGCTCCACGCCCGCGAAGGCGTAGGAGACGAGGCGCATCTTGACCGGGAGGTTGTTCTCCCGGGCGAACTCCTCGGAGGCGATGATCGAGGCGGTGGCGCCGTCGTTCAGGCCCGCGGCGTTGCCGGCGGTGACGCGGCCGTGCGTACGGAACGGCGTCTTGAGGCCCGCGAGGTTCTCCAGGGTCGTGCCCGGACGCATCGGCTCGTCGGCCGTCACGAGGCCCCAGCCGACCTCGCCGACCTCGGCGTTGGTGTTGCGCACGGAGACCGGGACGAGGTCCTGCTGGATCTTGCCGTTCGCGTACGCCTTCGCCGCCTTCTCCTGGGAGGCGACGGCGTACTTGTCGGCGCGCTCCTTGGTGATCTGCGGGTAGCGGTCGTGCAGGTTCTCCGCGGTCATGCCCATGAACAGGGCGGACTCGTCGACCAGCTTCTCGGAGACGAACCGCGGGTTCGGGTCGACGCCCTCGCCCATCGGGTGGCGGCCCATGTGCTCGACGCCACCGGCGATGACGGCGTCGTACGCGCCGAACGCGACGGAACCGGCGGCGGTCGTCACGGCCGTCAGCGCGCCGGCGCACATCCGGTCGATGGAGTAGCCGGGGACCGACTGCGGCAGACCGGCGAGGATGCCCGCCGTGCGGCCGAGGGTCAGGCCCTGGTCGCCGATCTGGGTGGTCGCGGCGATGGCGACCTCGTCGATCTTGGCGGGGTCGAGGTTCGGGTTGCGCCGCAGCAGCTCCCGGATGGCCTTGACGACGAGGTCGTCGGCGCGGGTCTCGTGGTAGATGCCCTTCGGGCCCGCCTTGCCGAACGGGGTGCGGACGCCGTCGACGAAGACGACGTCCCTGACGGTACGAGGCACGATGGCTCTCCTCCAGGATGCGGGACGGCACTGCCACGGCGCGCGCCTGAGCGCGCGCTCACATCCTCATGCTACTTGCGGGTAACCATGCTGCCCAGCCCCCTCGCCCCAAGCGGCGAACGTCACACTGTCGCTGCCGCTCGGGGCGAGGGATACGTCGGCCGGGGGCGCGCTTCGGGTTGCCCCGGGAGGTCGGAGGGCGGCCGCGGGCCGTCGTGGCTGGTCGCGCAGTTCCCCGCGCCCCTGCGATGCGCACTTCGTGCGCCATCGCGGGCCAGCGGCGCGCGGCGCGCCGACGGCCTGCGCGCATGCGCCGCGCAAAACCCGGCGCGGGTCCTGTGCGGCTCCGCCGCGTCGCACCCGCCTCGCTTCGGCGCCGGATGCGTTGGCACCGCCCGCTGGAGGCGCGGCGAAGCCGCGTGCCTCCAGGGGCGCGGGGAACGGCGCGACCAGCCACGACGGCGCCGCGGACGGCCGGTGGTCAGCCACGATGGCGCCGCGGACGGCCGGTGGTCAGCCGCGATGGTGCTTGGGACCGCCGGTGGCCGGGCACGATGCGTGCGACGGCGCCGCGGACGGCCCGAGGCCCATTCCGGCTGCGCGGCGGGCGGGCGGGCGGTCCGTGCTTACGGGCGGGACGTCAACGCGGTGACCAGGGCCGGAGTCACCTGTTCGACCTGCCAGCGGCGCGCCCCGTGCGCGGTGAGCGCCTGCGCCACCGAGTCCGTGGTGACCGACTGCGGCGGCTCCCAGCAGACCCGGCGCACCGTGTCCGGCGTGATCAGGTTCTCCTGCGGCATGTTCAACGTCTCGGCCAGCGCGGACACCGCCGCCCGCGCCGCGGAGAGACGGGCCGCTGCGGCCGGGTCCTTGTCCGCCCATGCGCGGGGCGGCGGCGGCCCGGCCATCTGCTGCCCCGGCTGCGGCAGTTCGGAGTCGGGCAGCGCCTTGGCCCGGTCCACGGCCGCCTGCCACTGCTCCAGCTGACGGCGGCCCATGCGGTGCCCGAAGCCGGGCAGGGTCGCGAGGGCGTGCACATTGGCGGGCACCGCGAGGGCCGCCTCGACGATCGCGGTGTCCCCGAGCACCTTGCCCGGCGACACGTCACGGCGCTGCGCGACGCGGTCCCGCGCGGTCCACAGCTCGCGCACGACGGCCATCTGCCGGCGCCGCCGCACCTTGTGCATACCGGACGTGCGCCGCCAGGGGTCCACGCGGGGCGGCGCGGGCGGCGCCGCCGCGATCGCCTCGAACTCCTGGTGGGCCCAGTCGAGCTTGCCCTGCCGGTCGAGCTCCTTCTCCAGGGCGTCGCGCAGGTCGACGAGGAGCTCCACGTCGAGCGCGGCGTAGCGCAGCCAGGGCTCGGGGAGCGGACGCGTCGACCAGTCGACCGCCGAGTGCCCCTTCTCCAGTACGTAGCCCAGGACGTTCTCCACCATCGCGCCGAGGCCGACCCGGGGGAAGCCCGCGAGGCGCCCCGCCAGCTCGGTGTCGAACAGCTCGGTGGGCACCAGGCCTATTTCGCGCAGGCACGGCAGGTCCTGCGTCGCGGCGTGCAGCACCCACTCGGCGTCCGCGATCGCCGCGCCGAAACCGGAGAGGTCGGGGCAGGCGACCGGGTCGATCAGCGCGCTGCCCGCGCCCTCGCGGCGCAGCTGCACGAGGTAGGCGCGCTGCCCGTAGCGGTAACCGGAAGCGCGCTCGGCGTCGACGGCGACGGGTCCGGTGCCCGCGGCGAAGGCCGCGACCACCTCGGCGAGCGCGGCCTCGTCGGCGATCACCGGCGGAATGCCCTCGCGTGGTTCGAGCAGGGGGATCGGCGCCGTCTCGACGTCGTCCGGAGGGGCGCCTCCGGTGGTGCGCAGTGAACTGTCTGCTGCGGTCTCTTGGGCGTCGGTCACCTGTCAAGGGTATCTGTGAACGGACGGCGCCCGTCGACGGAACGTTCCGTCGACGGGCGCCGAAGAGATGCGAACCGGAAAGATCCGGCCAGAGGTGATCGAAGGGGGCCGTGCCCGGGTTCAGTGGATGATGCCGGTGCGCAGGGCGACCGCCACCATTCCGGCCCGGTCGCCCGTGCCGAGCTTGCGGGCGATACGGGCGAGGTGGCTCTTGACAGTCAGCGCGGACAGGCCCATCGAGACGCCGATGGCCTTGTTGGACTGTCCCTCGGCGACGAGGCGGAGCACCTCCACCTCGCGTCCGGACAGTTCGCGGTAGCCGCCCGGGTGGCTCGGGGCGCCCGGGGGGCGGCGGTGCATACGGGCGGCCGCCGCGCCGATCGGGGCGGCGCCGGGGCGGGAGGGGAGTCCTACGTTGGTACGGGTGCCGGTGACGACGTAGCCCTTCACGCCGCCCGCGAGGGCGTTGCGCACGGCACCGATGTCGTCGGCGGCGGAGAGGGCGAGGCCGTTGGGCCAGCCCGCGGCTCGGGTTTCGGAGAGGAGCGTCAGGCCGGATCCGTCGGGGAGGTGGACGTCGGCGACGCAGATGTCACGGGGGTTGCCGATGCGGGGACGAGCCTCCGCGACGGACGAGGCCTCGATCACGTCGCGCACACCGAGCGCCCACAGATGGCGGGTGACGGTGGAACGCACGCGGGGGTCGGCCACGACCACCATGGCGGTCGGCTTGTTCGGGCGGTAGGCGACCAGGCTTGAGGGCTGCTCGAGGAGAACGGACACCAGGCCTCCTGGGGGGTGCGGAACGGTGCCGGCTCGGGGATGAAGCCGGGACGAACCGTGCTTTCAAGGTCACAGAGGTCTTCGGCACCAAACCCGTCCGCCTTTAGAGAAAGATCACGATTTGGTGAGTAACAATTCACGCAATTCAGACACAGTATCGATCATCCGAAGATCGAACCGAATCGAAGCGGAGCCCTGCGGTACCGGCTCGTCCCTCGAACGAGGGACGGCCGCGCCGGGCTCTCGCCGACGCGGCCGAAAATCATCCCTGAAAAGGGGTCAGGTGGGGCGGGGCCCCCGGCGCTGGGGCAGTGTGACCACGGCGCCGTCCGCACCGCCCGGCCCGGCCGGACCGGGCTCGTCCGCGGCCACCGGGGGCAGCCCCGCGACCTGGCAGAGCAGCTCGCACCACGCGGCGAGATGCGCGGCCGTGTCCGGCACCCCGCCCGGCCCCTCGCGCGGCGTCCAGGACGCCCGGATCTCGATCTGCGAGGCGGCGGGGCGGTCGCCGATCCCGCCGAAGTAGTGCGAACTCGCGCGCGTGACCGTGCCCGACGGCTCCCCGTACGCGAGGCCGCGCGCCGCCAGGGCGCCCGTCAGCCACGACCAGCAGACGTCGGGCAGCAGCGGATCGGCGGCCATCTCGGCCTCCAGCTCCGCCCGTACCAGGGTCACCAGACGGAACGTGCCGTGCCACGCCTCGTGCCCGGACGGGTCGTGCAGCAGGACGAGGCGCCCGTCCGCCAGCACGTCGTCGTCCGGGTCGACGTCCTCGGCCGGGTCGACGACCGTCGCCTCCAGGGCGTAGGAGAAGGGGGCCAGGCGCTGCGGTGGGCGCGTGGGGTCGATCTCGATCTCCGGGCGCAGCCGCGCGGAGCGCAAGGCGTCGACCGCCGTCCGGAAGGGCAGGGGGGTCGACGGAGCCGTACCGTCCTCATGTGCAGCGTTCATGTCCCGAGCGTTCTGCCCCTCCCGCACCGATTCACTCATCCCGTCCGTGTCGCCCTGGGTCGCCGTATGTCTTCCCGGCCGCCGGCCGTCGTCCCCGGTCCGCAGCCATGCGGGGAAGGTTAAGGGGAACAGGGCCCGCACGCGGGCAGGGACACCCGCCCGCGACGCCGGAACCGTGGCACTTCCCGGTCATGCGAGACTTTCCGGTGTGAGTGCCAACACCGAGGCCACGGGCCAGCAGCCGTCAGCGACGCACGACGCCGTCAAGGATTCCGCCTTCCTCAAGGCGTGCAGGCGCGAGCCCGTGCCGCACACGCCGGTGTGGTTCATGCGGCAGGCGGGGCGCTCACTGCCCGAGTACCTGAAGGTCCGCGAGGGCATCCCGATGCTGGAGTCGTGCATGCGGCCCGAGCTGGTCGCCGAGATCACGATGCAGCCGGTGCGCCGCCACAAGGTCGACGCGGCGATCTACTTCAGCGACATCGTCGTCCCGCTCAAGGCCATCGGCATCGACCTCGACATCAAGCCGGGCGTCGGCCCGGTCGTCGCGAACCCGATCCGCGACCGCGCCGACCTGGCGCAGCTCCGCGAGCTCACCCCGGACGACGTCTGGTACGTCACCGAGGCCATGGGCCTGCTCACCGCCGAGCTCGGCGCGACGCCGCTCATCGGCTTCGCGGGCGCGCCCTTCACCCTCGCCAGCTACCTCATCGAGGGCGGCCCGTCCCGCAACCACGAGCGGACCAAGGCCCTCATGTACGGGGACCCGCAGCTCTGGGCCGACCTCCTCGACCGGCTCGCCGGCATCACCGCCGCCTTCCTGAAGGTCCAGATCGAGGCGGGGGCGAGCGCCGTCCAGCTCTTCGACTCCTGGGTCGGCGCCCTGTCGCCCGCCGACTACCGGCGCTCCGTCATGCCCGCCTCGCAGAAGGTCTTCCGGGCCGTCGAGGCGTACGGCGTGCCCCGTGTCCACTTCGGTGTCGGCACCGGCGAACTCCTCGGCCTCATGGGCGAGGCGGGCGCGGACGTCGTCGGCGTCGACTGGCGCGTCCCCCTCGACGAGGCGGCCCGCCGCGTCGGCCCCGGCAAGGCGCTCCAGGGCAACATCGACCCGGCGGTCCTCTTCTCCACCCCGGAGGCCGTCGAGACGAAGGCCCGCGAGGTCCTGGACGCGGCGTCGTCCCTGGAGGGCCACGTCTTCAACCTCGGCCACGGTGTGCTCCCGACGACGAACCCGGACGCGCTGACCCGCCTCGTGGAGTACGTGCACACGCAGACGGCCCGCTAGCCACCGCTACGGGCGGTCAGTCCGCCGCCCGCACCGCCGCCACCGCCTTGCGGGCCGCCACCAGGACCGGGTCCCACACCGGGGAGAACGGCGGTGCGTAGCCCAGGTCCAGAGCGGTCATCCGGTCCACCGTCATGCCTGCCGTCAACGCGACCGCCGCCACGTCGACGCGTTTCGCGGCGCCCTCACGGCCGACGATCTGGACGCCGAGGAGCCGGCCGGTGCGGCGCTCGGCCAGCATCTTCACGGTCATCAGGGCCGCGTCGGGGTAGTAGCCGGCGCGGCTCGTCGACTCGATCGTCACCGTCACGAAGCGGAGCCCGGCGCGGTGGGCGTCCTTCTCGCGCAGGCCCGTGCGGGCGATCTCCAGGTCGCAGACCTTGCTGACCGCCGTGCCGACGACGCCCGGGAACGTGGCGTAGCCGCCGCCGACGTTGGACCCGATGACCTGGCCGTGCTTGTTCGCGTGCGTGCCGAGGGCGATGTGCCGGTCGCGGCCCGCGACCAGGTCGAGGACCTCCACGCAGTCGCCGCCCGCCCAGATGTCCTCGTAGCCCCGCACACGCATGGAGAGGTCCGTGAGCAGGCCGCCGGACGCGCCGAGGGGCAGCCCCGCGGCGCGGGCCAGGGCGGTCTCCGGGCGTACTCCTATGCCGAGCACCACCACGTCCGCGGGGTACTCGGCGTCCTTCGTGACCACCGCCCGCGCCCGCCCGCCGTCGTCGGTGCGGATCTCCGTCACCTCGGCGCCGTCGACGAGCGTGATGCCCATGCCCGTCATCGCCTCGTGGACCAGGCGGCCCATGTCCGGGTCCAGGGTCGACATGGGTTCGGCGCCCCGGTTGACGACGGTCACCTCGTAGCCGCGGTGCAGCAGCGCCTCGGCCATCTCCACGCCGATGTAACCGGCGCCGACCACGACGGCCTTGCGGCCCCCGGCCGTCCGCAGGGTGTCGAGCAGCGCCTGCCCGTCGCCGAGCGTCTGCACGCCGTGCACCCCGGGCGCGTCCATGCCGGGCAGGTCGGGGCGGAGCGGACGCGCCCCGGTCGCGATGACGAGCTTGTCGTAGGACACCCAGGTTTCCGTCCCGCGATCGCGCGCGCGAGCGCGTACCCGCCGCCCCGCGACATCGATCTCCACGACCTCGGTCCGCGTCCGCAGGTCGATGTCGCGCGCCCGGTGCTCCTCGGGCGAGCGCGCGATCAGCTCGTCCCGGCTCTCCACCAGGCCGCCCACCCAGTACGGGATGCCGCACGCCGAGAACGAGGTGAAGTCCCCGCGCTCGAAGGCCACGATCTCCAGCTCGTCGGGGCCGCGCAGCCGCCGCGCCTGCGACGCGGCGGACATGCCCGCCGCGTCGCCACCGATGACCACAAGCCGTTCCCGCGCGGGGGTGTCGATACTCATGCGCCCACGCTACGTCGGCTGCCCGGGACCGTCCTGCGTCCCGTGGACCGGAGCGAGCACCTCGCGCCGCGGCCTGCGCGGGCGCAGCACCCGCAGCCACACCCACAGGAGCACCGCCGCGACCGCCGCGAACGGCAGCACGGCCGCGACCGCGATCACCACCCACCGCAGGGCGGTCACGAAGGCGCTCCAGCCGCCCGCCAGCGCGTCGAGGAACCCGGGGCCGTCGTCGTCGCCGACGGCCTTCGCGGGCGTCTCGGACAGCGTCATGGTGATCGTCGCGAGCGTCGTCCGGTCCTTGAGGGACGCCTGTTGCGCGAGCAGCGCCTCCAGCTCCGACTGGCGGTTGCTCAGCTCGCCCTCCAGCGTCACCACGTCGCTCAACCTGGCCGCCCGGTCCATGAGTTCGCGCACGCGCGCGACGCTCGCCCGCTGGGTCGCGATGCGGCTGTTCACGTCGACGACCTGATCGGTGACGTCCTTCGCGCTCTCGGCGCGCCGCAACAGGCGCCCCGAACCCGACAGTTCGTCGAGGACGTCCTCGTACGCGTCCTGCGGCACCCGCAGGGTGAGACGTGAGCGCTCGTGGCCGTGGCTGTCGCGGTCGGTCGTCTCGTTGCCGACCATGCCGCCCGCGTCCTCGGCGGCGGTGCGCGCCTTGCCGACCGCGTCCGGCACGTCCTTGACGCGTACGGAGAGGCTCGCCGTGCGGACGACGTGGACGCCGGTGAGCTTCGGTGGCTGCTTCTTGGCGCTCGACGAGGTGCCTGATCCGGCGCCCGACTTGCCGCTGCCGCGTCCGTTGTCGGCGGCCCCGCCCGCGTCCTGCTGCGACCCGGCGCCGTAATCGCTCTTCGAGTCGCCGTCGTCCCCGCTCGAGGTGCAGCCCGCGAGCGCGAGCACCGCGGTGAGCAGCAGCGCGGCGAGCGCCCGCGTACGGGACGGATGAGAGAGGTGCATGGTCGTAACCCCCGGGGGACGTCCTGGTCTTCTGACGCCCCTACGACGCCGGAGTGCTCCTTGTCGGTGGTTGCCGGGTGGTTCCGAACGGGTCACGGTCGGGACTCGGCGGGACACGCGTCCGGCTCTGAGAGAGTGGGGGCATGCGCGAAACGGACACAGGTACGGGAACAGCAGGGGGCCGGAAAGTCCTCGTCATCGGCGGCGGCATCGCGGGTCTGGCGGCCGCGCACCGGTTGCTCGACACCGGCGGCGACAGCGGCGGCGACAGCGGCTCCGGCTCCGGCGAACGGGTCGAGGTGACCGTCCTAGAGGCGTCCGGGCGGCTCGGCGGCAAGCTCCTCGCCGGCGAGATCGCGGGCGCGCGCGTCGACCTCGGCGCCGAGTCGATGCTGGCGCGCCGCCCGGAGGCGGTCGGTCTGGCCCGCGCGGTCGGCCTCGCGGACCGCATCCAGCCGCCGTCCACCGCGACCGCCTCGATCTGGACCCGCGACGCACTGCGCCCCATGCCCAAGGGCCACGTCATGGGCGTCCCCGGCACGGCCGACGCCCTCGCCGGCGTCCTCTCCGACGAGGGCCTGGCCCGCATCGGCAAGGACGCGGAGCTGCCGCCCACGGAGATCGGCGACGACGTCGCGGTGGGCGAGTACGTCGCGGCCCGCCTCGGCCGCGAGGTCGTCGACCGGCTCGTCGAACCGCTCCTCGGCGGCGTCTACGCGGGCGACGCCTACCGCATCTCGATGCGCAGCGCCGTGCCCCAGCTGTTCGAGGAGGCCCGCCGCCACCCGACCCTGACGGCGGCCGTCCGGGCGATCCAGGAGCGCGCCGCCCGGAACCAGCAGACGGGGCCCGTCTTCGCGGGCATCGAGGGCGGCATCGGCACCCTGCCCGGCGCGGTCGCCGACGCGGTGCGCGCCAAGGGCGGCACGATCCTGACGGGGGAGCGGGCCAGCACCCTGCGGGCGAACGGGACGCCGTCCCCCGCCGAGCCGCTGTGGCGCGTGGTCACCGAGAACGGCCGCACCTTCACCGCCGACCAGGTCGTCGTCGCGCTCCCCGCCCCGGCCGCCGCCAGCCTCCTGCGCACCGCGTCGCCGCTCGCCTCCCAGGAGCTGCGCGGCATCGACTACGCCTCCATGGCGCTGATCACCATGGCGTTCCGCAGGAGCGAGACCAGCCTCCCCGAGGGCAGCGGCTTCCTCGTCCCGCCCGTCGACGGACACACCATCAAGGCGGCCACGTTCGCCTCGCACAAGTGGGGCTGGATCGGCGAACAGAACCCGGACCTCTTCGTCGTCCGCACCTCGGTCGGCCGCTACGGCGACGAGAAGGACCTGACCCGCGACGACGCCGACCTCGTCGAGGTGGCCCGCCGCGACCTGGGCGCGGCCACCGGCCTCGCGGCCGCCCCGGTCGCCGCCCACGTCACCCGCTGGCAGGACGGCCTGCCGCAGTACCCGGTGGGCCACACCGCGCGCGTGGCCCGCATCCGCGAGCACGTCGCACAGCTGCCGGGGCTGACCGTGTGCGGAGCCGCGTACGACGGCGTCGGCATCCCCGCGTGCGTCGCGAGCGCGAACGCCGCCGCCGACGAGCTGCGCGGCGACTCACGCGCGCGCGTGGCGCCGAAGGCCAACCCGGTGCAGAGCCTGCACGGCGGAGCGGGAGAATGAGGACATGAGCGACGACACCCCCAACACCGACCCGGCGCGGATCCCCAACAAGGGCAAGCTGGCCAAGGACCTCAACGACGTCATCCGCTACACCCTGTGGTCGGTCTTCAAGCTGAAGGACGTCCTGCCGGACGACCGGACGGGCTACGCGGACGAGGTCCAGGAGCTGTTCGACCAGCTTGCCGCGAAGGACGTGACGATCCGGGGCACCTACGACGTGTCCGGGCTGCGCGCCGACGCCGACCTCATGATCTGGTGGCACGCCGAGACCGCCGACGAGCTCCAGGAGGCGTACAACCTGTTCCGCCGCACCAGGCTGGGCCGCGCGCTCGAGCCGGTGTGGTCGAACATGGCGCTGCACCGCCCCGCCGAGTTCAACCGCTCGCACATCCCGGCGTTCCTCGCCGACGAGACGCCGCGCAACTACGTCTCGGTCTACCCGTTCGTGCGCTCCTACGACTGGTACCTGCTGCCCGACGACGAGCGCCGCAAGATGCTCGCCGACCACGGCAAGATGGCCCGCGGCTACCCGGACGTGCGCGCCAACACGGTCGCCTCGTTCTCGCTCGGCGACTACGAGTGGATCCTCGCCTTCGAGGCCGACGAGCTGTACCGCATCGTCGACCTCATGCGTCATCTGCGCGCCTCCGAGGCGCGCCGCCACGTGCGCGAGGAGGTCCCGTTCTACACGGGCCGCCGCAAGAGCGTGGCCGAGCTGGTGGCGGGCCTGGCTTAGAGCGGGCCCCGGGCCTCAGCGACAGGACCTCACGGCTTGACCGGTTTCGGTTCGGCATGCGGCGCGCACGTCGCCCCGCGCCGGGCCGGCACCGTGCCGTGCAGCAGGTAGGCGTCCAGGTGCCCGTTGACGCAGGCGTTGGGGCCGCCCGCGACGCCGTGCGTCCCCGCGTCCCGCTCGGTCACCAGGACCGAGCCGCCGACGCGGTCACGCAGCTCGCGCGCGCCCGCGATCGGCGTCGCCGCGTCCCGCTCGGCGGCCAGGATCAGCGTCGGCGGCAGCACACCGGGCACGGTCCGCACGTCGGCCGGGGTCTGGCGCGGCGCCGTCCAGTACGCGCACGGCAGGTTCATCCACGTGTTGTCCCACGTCTCGAACGGGGCGGTGCGCGCCACGCGCGTGGTGTCGCGGTCCCAGGTGCGGAAGTCGGTCGGCCAGGGCGCGTCGTTGCACTCGACCGCCGTGTAGACGGCGGCGCTGTTCTCGCTCTCCGCGGCGGCCTTCGGGCCCGGCGGCGCGGCCTGCGCGATCAGCGCTTTCGGGTCGCCCTTCAGATACGCGGACAGCGCGGAAGCCCGCCTCGGCCAGTAGTCGTCGTAGTACCCGGCCTGGAGGAACGCGGACTGCAGCTCGCCGGGGCCGACCTTGCCGCCGGCCGGCTCGCGCGTGAGTGCCGCGCGTACGCGCGCGTAGGAGCGCGCCACCTTCCCGGCCGTCCTGCCGAGGTGGTACGTGGCGTCGTGCTTGGCGACCCAGGTCCGGAAGTCGGCCCAGCGGCGCTCGAACGCGGCCGACTGCGCCAGGTTGCTGCGGTACCAGATCTGGTGCGGGTCCGGGTCGACCGCCGAGTCGAACACCATGCGCCGCACGTGCGCGGGGAACAGGTGCGCGTAGACGGCCCCGATGTACGTCCCGTACGAGCCGCCCATGTACGTCAGCCTCTTCTCGCCGAGCGCTGCCCGCAGCACGTCCAGGTCGCGGGCGTTGTTCAGCGTCGTGTAGTGCCGCAGCCCCGGGTTCCGCTTCGCGCACCCGCGCGCGTACGCCTTGGCCTGCGCGATCCGCTTCTTCTTGTACGCCTCGGAGGGGTGCGTCGGCGACTGTGTGGGGCCCTTGCCGAACTTCTTCGGGTCCTTGCAGGACAGCGGCGCCGAGCGGCCGACACCGCGCGGCGCGTAGCCCACGAGGTCGTAGGCGGCGCCGATCCGCTTCCACTCGGGCACCATGCGGACCAGCGGGAAGTACATGCCGTTGCCGCCGGGCCCGCCGGGGTTGAAGACGAGCGCGCCCTGGCGCGCGACCCGCGCCCTGCCGAGCTTCCTGGTGGCCTTGGCGCGGCTGACGGTCAGCTTGATCTGCTTGCCGTCCGGGAGCGCGTAGTCCAGCGGTACGGAGACGGTGCCGCAGGTCACCGGGGACGGCAGCTCCTCGGCGGCGGGGCAGGCGCCGAACTTGATACCGGTCGCGGCGGCGTGCCGCGCGGCGACCGCGGTGCCCTGCGCCTCGGGCGAGCCGGACCACGCCGTGTCCGCGCTCGCGCCGCCCGCGGGGACCGCGACGAGGAGGGACAGGACGAGCGATCCCACGGCGGCGTGGACGGCGGACGCTGCGCTCATGGCTGGACGCTTCATTGCTGGACGCATGGGCGCATCCCTTTCGTGGTGCTCCGGACCGCCCCGTCGCGGATCGCGGTCAAAGGGATACTTTGTCGGCTCGGCGACCGTGGATCAACGACCCCGGATCAACGACTCCTGCGTGTGGCGGGCGGCAGCGTCGGGGTCGGTGCCGGTGTGAGCGGTGTCGCCGCGGGCGGGGACGGGAGCGGCCCCGGCGGGGCGGGGGAGCGGGTCGCGGGCGGCGGGCTCGCCGTGGCCGCGTCGCGTGCCAGCCCGTCGAAGTCGACGAGCCCGGTCGCCTCCAGGACCTTGATGTGGTCCAGGACGGTGGTGTTGGCGTCGTCCGCGAGGTCCCGCACGAGCGCGTTGCGGGTGGCCGCGCGCACCTGCGCCACCAGGGCGAAGACCTGGCCGTGCGCGCGGCGCAGGATGTTGGCGAACTTGCGCTGGTAGTCGTCGCCCTCCGCGGCGGTCAGCGTCCGCAGCCAGCCCCGCTGTCGCGCGTTCGGCTGGTTGGGCAGCTCCAGGCCGAGCCGCGCGGCGACCTCGCGCACGCGCGCGTCCAGGAACGTGTGCCCCTCGACGAGATGCCGGCCCGCCGTCAGGGCGGCCCGGCTCGGCGCCCGCTCCTCGGCCTGCTGACCCGCCGGGAGCTCCCACAGGCCGGCGAGGCGGACCTTCGTGACGAAGAGCCGGTCGGTGGCGGAGAGCGGCCCGTACTTGGTCGGCACGGTCTCGGAGTTCAGCGTGTCGAGGCCGGTGCCGGAGCGGTCGGCGTAGGACCAGACGGGGAAGACGAGCGCGGCTAGGGTCGCCACGAGCGCGGTGACGATGAGCGCGGTGCCGTTGACGCGTGACGATCGCATGGTGCCTCCTGGTGCGGCACCGCACGCTAGTGCGCCGCGGGCGCGGGCCGCCGCCACTCGGCGGCGACTACGCCAGCTGAGGTACGGGGCCCTCTTCCTTCGCCGCCGTGCGTCACACGCGCCGCAGCGCGAACCGGGCGGCGCGCAGCGCCCGCGCCATCGGCCGCCCCTTGAGCGACGCGGGGCCCGACCGCTCCAGCCACCAGTCGGTCAACTGCTTGCGCCGGAAGGGTTCCTCGACGCGCTGTTCGAGCAGCATGTCCTCGGCGAAGTCGAGCGCGTCGCGCCGGTACCCGCCCGTCATGGGCCGCTCCTGCGCGTACGCCAGGAACGCGGTGCGGTAGGCGTGGCGGCCCAGGATGCCGGGCAGCTCCGGCGCCACCCCGGCCACGACGTCGGCCCGCTTGGACGCCAGCGCCCGGCTCTGCACGGCGAGCCGCGCCCGGTCGAACCCCTCCGGCGCGGGGGTGCCCGCGACGAGGGAGGAGAGCAGCGCGGCCTGGGCCAGCGCGACCCGCTCGCGCACACGGTCCTCGACGGGTCCTTGGCGGGCCGGGGCCGAAGGCTTCGTGACGCGCCCGACGGGCGCCGCGGGCGCCGCGGGCGTCGCGGCGGCCACCGTCTCCCTGATCTTCGCCACCTCCCGCTCCAGCTCCGTCTCGTCGTAGGGGAAGTTCTCGTCCCGCTCGAGAAGGACGCCCGGCGGCGCCACCCGGGAGGCGAGGTCGGCGAGGATGTCGAGCACGGCCCGCGGCACCGGATGGGCGTGGCTGTCGTGCCAGACGCCGTCCCGCTTGAAGCCGCCCGCGACATGGACGTACGCGATGGCCTCGACCGGCATCTCGTCGAGCGCCCGGCCCGGGTCCTCACCGCGGTTGACGTAGTTGGTGTACAGGTTCGCCACGTCGATCAGGAGCCGTACGCCGGTCCGCTCGACCAGCTCGTACAGGAACTGCCCCTCGGTCATCCGCTCGCCCGGCCAGCCGAACAGCGCCGCGATGTTCTCCACGGCCAGCGGTACGGGCAGCGCGTCCTGCGCGATGCGGATGTTCTCGCAGAGCACGTCGAGCGCGTCCTCGGTACGCGGCACGGGCAGCAGGTGCCCGGCTTCGAGGAGCGGCGACGCCGTGCGCTCGCCGCCCGCCCGTACGAACGCGATGTGCTCGGTGACCAGCGGTGAGCCGAGCGCCTCCGCGCGCGCTGCGAGGTCCGCGAGCCGGTGCTCGTCCGGGCGTTCGGCGCCGCCGAGGCCGAGCGAGACGCCGTGCGGCACGACGGTGACCCCGCGCGCGCGAAGCCGCAGGAGGGAGTCGGGCAGATGGCCGGGGCAGACGTTCTCGGCGACGGCCTCCACCCAGTCGATACCGGGCATGGCCTCGACGATGTCGGCGATCTCCGGCCGCCAGCCGATCCCCGTGCCCAGCCGTGTCAGTCGCTGCATGGCAGTCCCCCTCCTGTGCCGTGCCGTGCGCTGCTGCGTGCTCTTCTCCTCACCCGCGGGGGTCCGGCCGAACCCTGGAGACGGGACGTTCAGAGCTGCATTTGAGGTTCGGCGGCGCCGCCGTGGCCCGGGTCGCGCCCGAGCAGCGCCAGCATCAGATCGAGGTCCGAGGCGTACGCGGCCTTCTCGACCGGCGGTGCGAACGCGCTGCCCGGGCCGCGTGATTCCGGGTCCGTGGGCACCCGCCGGGCGACGGCGAGCGCGGCGGTCACCACCGGCTCGGGCACCTCGACGCGTGCGCCGAGCGTCACCGCGACGTCCCAGGCGTGGACCACGTAGTCCACGAGGTGGAACCCGACGGCGAACCGCCCCGGCCAGCCGCCACCGGGCCCCGGGCCGGGCCGCAGCTCCGGGAGGCCGAATCCCCGGTCCAGTACGCCGGGTTCGGCGAACGCCGCGATCAGTCCGGAGGCGGCGGCACGGTGCTCGGCGGCGGGATCGGTGGCCGTCACCGGCTCCCTCCACCGCGCCAGGTCGCCGCCCTCGCCCCGCGCGGCGGCGGCGAACCCGTGGTGCTGAGCGGACATGTGCGCGGCGAGCCCGCGCAGCGTCCACCCGGCGCAAGGCGTGTCCCGCTCCCAGTCGTCGTCGCGGGCCAGGTCGAGGAGGCGTACGGCCTCCTGGACGGCGAGGCGGTCGAGGGTGACGAGATCGTCCGGGCCGGTCATCGTCGATCACCTTCCCGCGTCGGCCACGGCGCGGCCGAGGTGAGCAGGGTGCGGGCGGCGTCCCAGACGGCCGCCGCGTCGAAGACCGGCACCGTCCAGGCGGTGGCCCGCATGGTGCCGTGGCCACGGAAGGCGCGGACGGTCCGGGCGTGATCGGCGCGCCGTAAGAAGGCGACGAGCGCGTGGTCGCCGGTCCACACGGAGACGGAGCCCGAGCGGCGGCGCGGCGGGTCGACCCACAGCCACATGCCGACGGCCCCGCCGGTCCGGGGCCATGTGCGGCGCAGGCGCATCCCGTTCAGGGCGACGCCTGCCGTCCGCAGGTGCCCGGCGGCGGTGAACTCCGTGACGCTGACGAGGCAGGGGGTGGTGGCATCGGGTGCGGCGGGGCCCGGCTGCCACGGGGCGCGATGGATTCTCGATGGCATGCGGCGACTGTAAAACTAAACGAACGATCGTGCTAGAAGTTTGCGAGGCCAATTGCACGAGATGCGGAGCGCTGAAGGCTCAGGCTCTACGACACCTGGGGGGCGAGCCCCGGATCTGTGACGAGCAGGCTCAGCCGCGCGGCGATCCCCACCCGGGCCCGCCGGTACACGTCCCGCTCCCCGTGCAGCACGGAGTGCGCGTTCGCCATCTCCATCAGGGCGATCAACTCGAAGGCGAGTTGCGGCACATCGGTGTCCCGGCGCAGTTCGCCGAGGTCACGGGCGTCCTCGGCGCACCGCTCGACGAGACCGACCCAGGTCCGCTGCGCGCGGACCAGCGCGTCGTGCACGGCGCCGTCGCGGGCGTCGTACTCGGCGAGCACTCCGTAGAAGAAGCAGCCGCCGGGGAAGACGCGCTCGCGCGAGTACTCCAGCCAGCTCTCGCACAGCCGCCAGAGCCGGTCCGCTCCCGCCGGGGCGGAGTCGAGCGCGGGGCGCACGACCTTCTCCTCGTAGACGGCGGCGGCGGCGCGGACAGTCGCGAGCTGGAGCTCCTCCTTGGAGCCGAAGAGGGCGAACACGCCGCTCTTGCTGAGCTTCAGCTCGGTGGCGATGCGCCCGAGGGACAGGGCGTCGAGACCCTCCACGGAGGCGATGTCGACGGTGCGGCGCAGGACGAGCCGCCGGGTCTCGTTCCCCCGCGCCACCCTGCCGTCCACCGCGCCGTCCGTACGTCCTGCCATGGCCCCATGATGAGGCATGGGCCGGCGGGCGCAGGGGCAGGGGGAGCGGCCGCCGCCGGCGGCTGTGCCGGCATCGGCGGCGGCCAATGAGCACCCGAAGACGCGTCTCCCCCGGCGCGGTTCGTGTGCTCGTCGCCCTCGTCGGCCCAGGGGCGTGCGGGAGTTCGCCCCGGATGTCGGGAGGGCGGAGGCCGGGGCGTACGTCGGCGAGAACGTCCCGGCCGCTCGTGGCGCTGTGCGCGGTGCGGTCCCGGGGTCTCGGGGGAGATCGACGGCCCCGCTGCGGTGCCGGAGCCGATCCGTCCGTCTGTGAGAGCCCGGACGCTCCGATGCTAGGCCGCCCCGCGACCGCTGGCCAGAGCCTGTACCTGCCTCTTTCGGCGCCTCCCGCGACCGGCGCCCGACCCGGACCGAACAGCAGATGGCGCGGTGACGACGGGGGTCGCTGGGGTCGTTGCACGAGGCACCGGACGGATCAGCGGCGGCCGAGCCCCGACAGCAGGCCGCCGGTGCGCGCGCCCTCCGTCACCACCGTGCACGACCCCGGCGCGATCTCCGTGAACCCGGCGTCCCGCACCACCGGGAGCCCGGCGCGGGTCAGCGGTTCCCAGCGGGCCGGGTCCGCCGCCCGTACCGACAGGGGGAAGCCCGCCTCGCGCCACTCCTTGCGCTGCGCGTCCGACAGCTCCCACCAGGCCAGCTGGGCCCCGTGCCCGGCCTGTGCCATGGCCTTGCCCGCCGTCATGTCCAGCTCGGGGTTGAGCCACAGCACCGGGGCGGCGGGGTCCGGGGCGGGCGGCGGCTCCGGGTCGTCCAGGTCCGTGCCGGAGACCTGGAGCCGCGCCAGGTCCTTGGGCCAGCCGTCGAGCGGGACCGGCGGGAAGACCCGGACCTCGGTGCCGCCGCCACCGGTGACCGTGATGCCGTCGAGCGCCTCCGCGCGGCGCCACTCGGCGCCCCGCGCCCGCCGCACCACCTTGCGGATCCGCGCGTCCTGCCAGTCCCGCATCACCGCCGCCCACTCGCCCTCGCCCAGCGCCCGCTCGTCGGACAGGATCGTCAGCACGGCGCGCGCCGCCGTCTCCAGGGCGTCCGTACGGGCCGGGGGCGCCGCCCGCTCGATACGGACGACGAGCGGCAGCACGAACTGCGGCGCCTCGTCGCGCGCGGTGCGCTCGTCCCGGAACGGGCTGTCGGAAGGGTGCGGGGTGGCCGCCGGAGTGCCGGAAGCGCTGGGAGTTCCGGGCGTGCTGGTGTCTTCGCTGCTCACCCCACCAGTCTGCCAGCAGCCCCGCACACCCCCCGCCCCGCGCGCCCCTGGTCCGGGTGCGGGGCGCCGACGGCACCGGCCAGCCGACGCTCCTCGGGCTCGTCGCCGGGACCGACGCGCCCGGCGAGGGCAGTGTCACCGGCCGCCCGCGCACGGCCCACGTCCCCGAACGCTCCCCGGCCGCCCGCCCGTTCACCGCGCCCGGCCGCCCGCGGGCTCAACCGGAGCAGGCCGTGCGCTGCGCCTCCTGCCACTCGCAGACGGGGCAGAGCGTCACGCCCTTGGCCGACTCCGGGTACTCGGTGGGTTCCCGGCACAGCACACACTCGGCCACCTGAGACTCGTTCTCCATGCCTCCAGCCTACGATCACGCCTTGCGGTCCGCCCCGAGCAGCTCGGAGACCCGTACGAAGCGGTAGCCCTTCGCCCGCAGCGCCGGTACCACGGCCCGTACCACCCGCTCCGTCGTCGGCGCCGCGCTGCGCGTGCAGTGCATGACGACGACCGAACCGGGGCGCACCCCGTCGAGGACCTGCCGCTCGACCGCGCGGGCGTCCGTCGCGAACGCGTCGCCGCTGACCACGTCCCACTGCACGGCGGTGACACCGGCTGGGGCCAGGGCCCGCAGCGCCGCGCGGTCGTAACAGCCGCCGGGGAAGCGGAAGTACGGCACGACGTGCCGTACGCCCGCCGCGCGGAACGCGGCGAACGCCCGTTCCACGTCCGCGCGCATCCGCCCGGCGGGCACGCTCGGCAGGCCGTAGCAGTCACCGGTGAAGGCGTGGTGGCTGTACGAGTGGTTGGCGACCTCGAAGAGCGGGTCGCCGCCGATGTCCTTGGCCTGCGCCGGGTACTGCTCGGCCCAGCGCCCCGTCATGAAGACGGTCGCGGGGACGCGCAGCGCCCGCAGCGCGGCGATGAGGCGCGGGTTGTCGAAGTGCTCGCCGGAGGCGGCGCGCGCGCCCTGGTCCGCGGTCATGTCGGCGTCGAACGTGAGCGCGACCGTACGCCGCTCCTGCCGCTCCGCGCTCGCGAAGACGCGGGTCAGCCCCGCCGGACCCGGGGCGAGCGTGGGCGGTGCGGTGTGCGGCGGCGGATGCGACGGGCTCGTGGCGGGCCGGGCCGAGCGCGCCGGGTGCGGGGCCTCGGCGCCGCCGACGGAGCAGGCGGCGACAGTGAGCGCGGCGGCGCCGAGGGCGCAGGCCACTGCGGTGCGGCCGAGTGCGGTACGGCCCGGTGAGGTGCGGCTCGGCGCGGTACGTCGGAGGGTGCTGATCACCCGGCGACCGTAACCCCGATAATTGTACTAATCGGGCATATCTACGACGGTCCGTCCCTCCTGCCACGCGACCGCCCCCGAACGGCTCAACTCCGCAGGGCGCGGGTCACCGTCTCGAAGAACGCCGCGTGCGCGGCCGCGCTGGCCGCGATCTCGGGGTTCCACGGCAGCACTTTGGCCCGCTCGGCCACCGCAGCCCACCGCGCGTCGCCCGCGTAGCTCTCGCGCGGCGCCGCGTTGGCGCGGGCGTCCACGAGGACCACGTCCGGCGCCAGCCCCGCGGCGTCGGCCCAGGAGCCGGTGTGCCAGTTGGCCCCGGGCCCCTCGGGCGGCTCCACGGTGTGCACCCCGAGGCCCGTCAGCGCGCTCAGGTCCGGCCACTTCGCGGGCCGCGCGAGGTGCGCGCCGTCCGGCCCCGCGGGCGAGAGGGCGAGGACCCGGACGGGTCCGGCGTCCCGGGCCGCGGCCGTCAACCCCCGCTCGGCCGCCGCCAGTTCCTCGTACGCCACCGCGCCCTCCGCCACCTGGAGCGAGCGCCCGAGCTCCGCGAACCGCTGCCGAACGGCGCCGAGGCCCCGGCCCTGGCCCACGTCGAGCACAACCAGCGGGACGTGTTCCTCCAGGTGTTTCGCGACGTCCGGTTCGACCCCGTACACCTGCCCGCCGCCGTACGTCAGCGCGACGACGAGATCCGGCCGCACCGCGAGCACGTCGTCGAGTCCGAGCCCGGCCCCCGCGCCCAGGTAGGCGACGTCGCCGAGCGGCAGGCTGCCGGACTTGGCGCGGTCCGGCCCGTCCCCGTCGTGGTGCGAACCGAAGACGCCCACCGGGCGTATCCCCAGGTCCCACAGGCTCGCGCCGGCCTGTATGTACGCGACGACGCGCTCCGGTGGTTCGGGCGCGGCGGTGACGTGCCCGCGATCGTCGGTGAACTCCCATGCTGTGATCGGCCGTTCGTTCATGCATGGACCTTGCCCAGGCCCCTGGGAGGCCACGCCGCCCGAAACCGGTCAGGATGGCAGGAAGCCGCTCCCGGCCGGCACGGGCGGCGCCCCTACGCGGGGCTCTCGCGCGTCACTTGTGCCACGGGCCCGTCACGGCGAACGTCGTCCCCGGCGTGTAGCAGTTCACATACATCGTGGCGCCGTCGGGGGAGAAGGTGACCCCGGCGAACTCGCCCCACGCGGGGTCGTCCGCCGTCCCGATGTTCTGGCGCCCGCGCGCCATCGCGTACACCTCGCCCTTGCGCGTCACGCCGTAGACGTGCTGCGCGCCCTCGCCGTCCTCGCAGACCATGAGGCCGCCGCTGGGCGCGAGGCAGATGTTGTCGGGCTCCTCGCCGGGCAGCTGCACGTCCGTGTCCGGGCCGAAGACGATGACCAGGGTGAGGCGGCGCGCGGCGGGGTCGTAACGCCAGATCTGCCCGAAGTGGTCGGCGGCGGACCCCTCCCGGCTCCTGGCGTACGACGACACGAAGTACACGCAGGTGCCGCCCCAGTAGCAGCCCTCCAGCTTCTGCGCGTGGGTGATGCCCTTGGGGCCGAAGTCCTGGTTGCGGATGGGGGTGGTGGTGGCGAGCGGGTCCGGTACGTCGACCCACTCGACGCCCTTGAAGCTCGCCCCGGTCTCCTGGACCGCCGACAGGTCGGGCACCCCGGGCACCCGCATGGCCTGCAGTCTGCCGCCCGCGCGCAGCGAGCCGAGTCCGCCGTGCGGCCGCTCGGGCAGGAAGCGGTAGAAGAGGCCGAAGGGTCTGTCGAACGCGTCCTCGGTCTCGTACACGACGCCGTGCCTCGGATCGACGGCGACCGCCTCGTGCTGGAAGCGGCCCATCGCGGTGAGTGGTACGGCGCCCGAGCGGTGCGGGTCCGTGGGGTCGACCTCGAAGATGAAGCCGTGGTCCTTGGTGTAGCCGTTGGTCCCGGCCCGGTCCTCGGTCTCCTCGCAGGTCAGCCAGGTGCCCCAGGGGGTGTGGCCGCCCGCGCAGTTCACGGCCGTACCGGCGATGGCGACCCGTTCGGACAGCACGTTGTTGTGCCGGTCGAGCGTGAGCGCCGTACAGCCGCCCTTGCCCATCGGGTCGTACGTGAGCCCGTCGACGGCCGGCACGGCGATCTTGCCGGTGACCCGGTTCTCGTGGTTGCGCACGAGGTGGACGCGGCCGTGCCGGCCCCCGAAGGCGGCCATGCCGTCGTGGTTGCTGGGGACCTGGCCCTCGCCGGAGCGGAGCGGGTCGCCCTCGCGGGAGAGGACCCGGTAGCGGAAACCTTTCGGCAGGTCGAGGAGGCCGTCCGGGTCGGGTATGAGCGGGCCGTAGCCCGCGCGTCCGTGGGCGGCGGCCGAGCCCGCGAACAGCTCGGACAGGGATCCGGCGAAGGCGATGCCCACCCCCAACGCGCCGGTACGGGCGAGCACTTGTCGTCGTGTTGCGGACAGTCGTGTTGCGGACAGTCGTGTCTCGGACAGACGTGTCTCGGACATGGGGCAACCTCCTGCTGGCGGACAGGAACTGTGACCCGGCGTGTCTATCACGCAGGCGGTGGTGCGGGAACTACGCGTGTACCACCGGAGTGCTACCCGTGCACGCCTACTGCGGAACGAGCCCCTTGGCGTCGCGCGCCAGGGCGGTGAGCCGCGATATCGCCCGGAAGTACTTCTTCCGGTAGCCGCCGTTCAGCATCTCCTCGCTGAACAGGTGGTCGAACGGCTGGCCGGAGGCGAGGACGGGTATCTCCCGGTCGTAGAGCCGGTCGGCGAGCACCACGAGCCGCAGGGCGGTCGACTGGTCGGGGACGGCGGAGACATCGGTGAGGCAGACCGCCTTCAGGTCGTCCGTCAGCGCGCCGTACCGGCTGGGGTGCACGCGCGCGAGGTGCTCCAGTAGCCGCGGGAACGTGTCGAGCGTCGCGCCCTCGGTGGCGTACGCGGCCTGGGTGACCTGCTCGGCGGAGAACGGCGCCGGGGCCTCGGGCAGCCCGCGGTGGCGGTAGTCCTCGCCGTCGATGCGCAGCGGCCGGAAGTGCGCGGACAGGCCCTGGATCTCGCGCAGGAAGTCGGCGGCGGCGAACCGGCCCTCGCCGAGCTTGCCGGGCAGCGTGTTCGAGGTGGCGGCGAGCGCGACGCCCGCGTCGACCAGCTTGCCGAGCAGCGTGGAGACGAGGACGGTGTCGCCCGGGTCGTCGAGCTCGAACTCGTCGATGCAGAGCAGCCGGTGCTCGCTCAGGGTGCGCACGGTCTGCTGGAAGCCGAGGGCGCCGACCAGGTTCGTCAGCTCGACGAAGGTGCCGAACGCCTTCTGCTCGGGCGCGGCCGGGGTGGCGTGCCACAAGGAGGCCAGGAGGTGGGTCTTGCCGACGCCGTACCCGCCGTCGAGGTAGACGCCGCGGGGACCGGCCGGGGCGGCCGCCTTCCTGCCGAAGCCGAACAGGCCGCGCTTCTTGCCGCCGCCCGCGCCGTGCGCCCCGCCGAGTCCGGCGGCGAACGCGCTGAGCACCTGGACGGCCTCGGTCTGGCTCGGCTGGTCCGGGTCGGGGATGTACGTCTCGAAGCGGGCGGTGCTGAACCTGGGCGGCGGCACCATCTCGGCGACCAGGCGCTCCGCGGGAACATGCGGCTCGCGGGCGCACAGGGACTGGGGTGCCGCGTCGGCTATGGGAGGAATGCCCCGCTGAGGGGCGCCGGCGGCTTCGGAGGAGGACGACACAACACCCCAGCCTAATCGCCGTGCCACACTGCACGTCATGCGACGCCTGTTCCCTGTGACGTACGAAACAGCAGATCACGCGGGTGGGGAGGGGCACGCGGGCTCCGCCGGGCCCGGCCGCGCGGGGGCCCCGGAGTGGGACCTCGACGCACTCGCCGACGCCTACGCGTACCCGGACCTGGCGGCGGGGGAGGTGTGGCTGCGCGCCAACATGGTCTCCACGCTCGACGGCGCCGCCCAGCACGACGGCCGCTCCCAGCCCATCTCCTGCCCCGCCGACATGCGGATCTTCGGCACCCTGCGCGGTCTCGCGGACGCCGTCGTCGTCGGCGCCCAGACGGTCCGCCAGGAGGGGTACAGGCCCGCACGCGCGCGTGCCGCGTTCTCCGCGCGCCGCGCAGCGGCCGGACAGGGCCCCGCCCCGTCCATCGCGGTGATCAGCGCCGGCCTCGACCTGGACTTCGGTCTCCCGCTCTTCACCGCGCCGCTGGTGCCGACGTACGTGGTCACGGGCGCGGCCGCGCCCGCGGACCGGGTGGCGGCGGCCCGCGCGGCCGGGGCCGAGGTCCTGATCGCGGGCGACGGCGCCCGGGTCGAACCGGAGCGCGCGGTGCGGGCGCTCGCCGGGCGGGGCCTGACCCGGCTGCTCACGGAGGGCGGGCCGAGGCTGCTCGGGCAGTTCGTGGCCGCCCAGGTGCTCGACGAACTGTGTCTGACGATGTCGCCGCTGCTCACGGCGGGCGGCGCGCAGCGGATCGCCGGGGGCCCCGGGCCGGCCGTGCCGGAACGTTTCGAGCTGGCATCTCTCCTGGAGGAAGAGGGTTTTCTCTTCTCCCGGTACCGACGGAGTCGACACTCGGCGGAATGACTCGTTCCGTTTTGCCTCGACTGGGCACACTAAATTTCGCAGCCCCCGTGCGGCCACGGGGCAGGATGGTTTCCGCATGTCCCGGAGGGCCGGTCGCAGGACGGCCCGCGGCAGGAGAAGAAGGGCGCCCGTCGTGTTCACGAGCGTATTGATGATCGAGAAGGCCCTGACGTCCGCCGACGTGGAGTTCGTCACCACTTTGCACGGAGACGAGGAAGTCTCTTTCCATGTGCTGCTCCAGCCCCGCGGCGACCAGGCGGACCGCCTGCTGCGGGCCATCGACGACGTAGCGATGGGAGAGCTGGACGAGGCGGCCCGGGAGGACGAGGTGCCCGAGGGCGAGGAGGCCAAGGCCCCCGGCGAGCAGGCGCTCAGCGTCTCCCTCACCGCGCTGCACCAGGCCGGCTGCGCCGCCGAGGGCCGGCTGATCGAGGACCACCCCCTCGACGCGCTCAAGGCGCTCGTCGACGAGGTCAAGGCCGACGAGGTGATCGTCCTGACCGACCCGCACTACGTCGAGGAGTTCTTCCACCGCGACTGGGCCTCGCGCGCGCGGCACAAGGTGGGGGTGCCGGTGCTGAAGCTGTTCTCGTACAGCAAGCGCGAGGCGTGATGAGGCTGTGACGCCTGACGCCTGAGGCGTGACGCCGGGCTCGGGTGAGGGGCGGGCCGGGCGGAGGCAATAGGCTTGACCCGATTCGTAGCCACTGCGTCCACGAATCGGGTCACGCAGCACGCAGCACTCAGGAACCCCAGGGGAGACACACGTATGGCACCCGGCCTGCCCACGTCCACCGCCGCCATGGACCGACCGCACTTCATCGGCATCGGCGGGGCCGGCATGTCGGGCATCGCCAAGATCCTCGCCCAGCGCGGCGCGAAGGTCGCGGGCAGCGACGCGCGGGAGTCCGCCACGGCCGAGGCGCTGCGCGCGCTCGGCGCCACGGTCCACGTCGGGCACGACGCCGCCCACCTCGCCACCGACGCCACCTGCGTCGTCGTCTCCTCCGCCATCCGCGAGGACAACCCCGAGCTGCTGCGCGCCGCCGAGCTGGACATCCCCGTCGTGCACCGCTCCGACGCGCTCGCCGCCCTCATGGACGGCCTGCGCCCGATCGCGGTGGCGGGCACCCACGGCAAGACGACGACCACGTCGATGCTGGCCGTCGCCCTGTCCTCGCTCGGCCTGGACCCGTCCTACGCGATCGGCGGCGACCTGGACGCCCCCGGTTCGAACGCGCTGCACGGCGAGGGCGACATCTTCGTGGCCGAGGCGGACGAATCGGACCGCAGCTTCCACAAGTACAGGCCGGAAGTCGCGATCATCCTCAACGTCGAGCTCGACCACCACGCGAACTACGCGTCGATGGACGAGATCTACGACTCCTTCGAGATCTTCACCTCGAAGATCGTCCCCGGCGGCACCCTCGTCATCGCCGCCGACCACCCCGGCGCGGTCGAGCTGACCCGCCGCATCCGCGACACGACGTCCCTCAAGGTCGTCACGTACGGCGAGTCGGAGTCGGCGGACATCCGTATCCACAAGGTCACGCCGCGCGGCCTGGCCAGCGAGGTCACGGTCCTCCTCGACGGCAAGCTGCTCACCTTCACCGTCTCCGTCCCCGGCCGCCACTACGCGCACAACGCGGTCGCGGCCCTCGCGGCGGGCGTAGCGCTCGGCATCCCGTCCCGGAACCTGGCCGGGGCCATCAAGTCCTACACCGGCGTCAAGCGCCGCCTCCAGCTCACGGGCGAGGAGGCGGGCGTGCAGGTCATCGACTCCTACGCGCACCACCCCACCGAGATGACGGCCGACCTGGAGGCGATGCGCGGCGCGGCGGCCGACGCCCGCCTCCTCGTCCTCTTCCAGCCGCACCTCTTCTCCCGCACCCAGGAGCTGGGCCAGGAGATGGGCGAGGCGCTCGCCCTCGCGGACGCCTCGGTCGTCCTCGACATCTACCCGGCCCGCGAGGACCCGATCCCGGGCGTCACCAGCGCCCTGATCGTCGACGCGGCGCGCACGGCGGGCGCCGACGTCCAGCCGGCTGCGGACAAGGACGCGGCCGTCGCGCTCGTCGCGGGAATGGCCAAGCCCGGCGATCTCGTTCTCACCATGGGAGCGGGCGACGTCACGGACCTCGGCCCGCGCATCCTGGACCACCTCGCACAGCGCTGAAGGGAAGTGTCTCCATGTCGTACGACGTCGAGAAGCCGGACGAGCAGTGGCGCGCGGAGCTGAGCCCGGCGGAGTACGCGGTACTGCGCCAGGCCGGCACCGAGCCCGCCTTCACCGGTGAGTACACGGACACCAGGACCAAGGGCGTCTACGCCTGCCGGGCCTGCGGCGCCGAGCTGTTCACCTCGACCGAGAAGTTCGAGTCCCACTGCGGCTGGCCCTCCTTCTACGACCCGAAGGACTCCGCCGCCGTCGAACTGATCGAGGACCGCTCCCACGGCATGGTCCGCACCGAGGTCCGCTGCGCCCGCTGCGGCTCCCACCTGGGCCACGTCTTCGAGGGCGAGGGCTACCAGACCCCGACGGACCAGCGGTACTGCATCAACTCGGTGTCGCTGCGGCTGGAGCCGGTCGAGGGCTGACGGTCAGCCGCCTGACGTATCCGGACCCGCCGCGCTTCGGGCGGCGGGCCCGGATCCGCCCGCGCCGCGTGCTCGGGCGGAGGAAGAGGCGGGCGCGATGGTGGAGGAGCTGGAGCCCGTTGCTTGAGTTCAGCGGTGTCCCTGGGAGGCGCGCCTTGTCACGCCCGCCTTGCCCGCCCCGCCCGGTCCGCCCGTAAGAAGTCCTCCACCACCCTGATCAGCGCCAGCGGAGCCTCGTCCATCGCGTAGTGGCCGCAGACCGGCAGGTCGACCAGCTCGCCGCGGGTGAAGTAGTGCAGCCAGGTCGCCCGGATCAGTTCCGCCGGGAGGGACGGGTCGAGTTGGCCGGTGACGGCGAGGGCCGGGGTCGTGCAGCCCTCCAGGTCGGCGTGGAAGTCGTCGTGGGTCCAGGAGTCGAGCCAGGCGCGGAACGCCTTGGCGTCGCTGCGCGCCACGGACCGCGCCGTCATCCGGTCGAGCCAGGCCGCGGGGCGGACGCCGCCCGTGGTGAGGTCGATGATGGTGCGGCGGTGCGCCGGCTCGTTGTCCGCCGTCGAGAACAGCTCCCACCGCTGCGGCGGCAGCGCGAGACCCGACGCCGGGACGGGGGAGACGCCCGCGATGCGCCGCACGCGCGCGCGTGCCGACGCAACGACCCGCTGCGCCACGCTCGCCCCCATCGAGTGCCCGATCAGGGAGAAGCGTTCCCAGCCGAGCCGGTCCGCGAGCGCGAGCAGGTCGCCCGCGCCCTCGGTGGTCGTGTACGCCCCCGGGGTGTCCTTCGCCTCCCCGTAGCCGCGCAGGTCCACCAGCGCGTACTCGAAGGAGACCCGGTCCAGGTCGGCCACGACCGGCGCCCACGCGGAACGGTCGGCGAACCAGCCGTGCACCGCGAGCACCTTGTGCGGACCGTCTCCGTGCCGTTCATGGGGAAGGAGGAAGGTGGAGGCCACGTCGACTCCCGGGGATGTGGCGGTGCGGATCGCTCCACGGTGGCGCGGCCCCGCCCTGCCCACAAGGGGGCGTCTCCGCGGGATCGGCGACAATAGCGCCTGTGACCTCCGCCGACGCCTCCGATGACACCTTTTCCGTCGCCTCCCAGCCCGGTCGACCCGGCCGCCCCGATCTGCGTGCCGACTGCGGCGACTGTTTCGGACTGTGCTGTGTCGCGCTCCCGTTCGCCAAGTCCCAGGACTTCGCGCAGGACAAGAGCGCGGGCAGCCCCTGCCACAATCTCCAGGACGACTTCCGCTGCGGCATCCACACGCGGCTGCGCGACGAGGGCTACCGGGGGTGCACGGTCTTCGACTGCTTCGGAGCGGGGCAGAAGGTCTCGCAGGTCACGTTCGAGGGAGTCAGCTGGCGGGAGCGACCGGAGAGCGCGCGGGCCATGTACGAGACGCTCCCCGTCATGCGGCAGCTGCACGAGCTGCTGTGGTACCTGAGCGAAGTGCTCGAACTGCGCCGCGCCAAGTCCGTGCACCACGACGCCCGGCGCGCCCTGGACGACATCGAGCGCCTCACGCGCGCGGGCGCCGACGAACTGCTCGCCGCCGACGTGCCCGCGATCCGCGGCGACGTGAACACGCTGCTGCTCAAGGCGAGCGACCTGGTGCGCGCCCAGGTGCCGGGGCGCAAGAAGAACCACCGCGGCGCGGACCTCGTCGGGGCCCGCCTGCACTCCGCCGACCTGCGGGGCGCCAGCCTGCGCGGCGCTCTCCTCATAGCCGCCGACCTCACCGGCGCCGACCTGCGCTTCGCCGACCTGATCGGCGCGGACCTGCGGGACACCCGGCTCGCCGGCGCGGACCTCACCGGCGCCGTCTTCCTCACCCAGGCCCAGGTGAACGCGGCTCACGGCGACGCCGCCACCAAGCTGCCGCCCGGCCTGACGCGCCCCGCGCGCTGGACCGCGTAGACCGGGTGAGGCCGCCGCCTCGACCGCACGGCCCGGCCGCTTCCCCGCCGCGCCCCCGTCCACTCCTCGTTCACGCGATGGAGCGATCATCGGGCCTTCCGCGGATGGGGCCGGGGCCACGCGGGTAGAGCCGCGCCCATGACAGAGCAGTCCACACAACCGTTCCGCCTGCCGCGCTTCTACATGCCGTACGAGGCGCGCCTCAACCCCCACCTCGACGAAGCCCGCGCGCACTCCGCCGAGTGGGCGCGGACGATGGGGATGCTGGAGGGGAGCGGCGTGTGGGAGCGGAGCGACCTCGACGCGCACGACTACGGCCTGCTGTGCGCGTACACGCACCCCGACTGCGACGGCCCCGCGCTCTCCCTGATCACCGACTGGTACGTGTGGGTCTTCTTCTTCGACGACCACTTCCTGGACCTGTACAAGCGCACCGGCGACCGGGAGGGCGGCAAGGCCCACCTGGAGCGGCTGCCGCTGTTCATGCCCATGGACGTCTTCGCCGCGGTGCCGGAGCCGACGAACCCCGTCGAGGCGGGCCTCGCGGACCTGTGGCGGCGCACCGTGCCCGCCATGTCCACCGCCTGGCGCCGCCGCTTCGCCGAGGCGACCGAGCACCTGCTCAACGAGTCGATGTGGGAGCTCTCCAACATCAACGAGGGCCGCGTCTCCAACCCCGTCGAGTACATCGAGATGCGCCGCAAGGTCGGCGGCGCCCCCTGGTCGGCCGGGCTCGTGGAGTACGCGACCGCCGAGATCCCGTCGACCGTCGCCGCGGCACGCCCCCTGCGCGTCCTGAAGGAAACGTTCTCCGACGCCGTGCACCTGCGCAACGACCTGTTCTCGTACGAGCGTGAGGTCCGCGACGAGGGCGAGCTCAGCAATGGCGTTCTCGTCCTGGAGACGTTCTTCGGCTGTACGACGCAGGAGGCGGCGGAAGCCGTCAACGACGTGCTGACCTCGCGCATGCACCAGTTCGAACACACCGCGCTCACCGAGGTGCCCGCGCTCTGCCTGGCCAAGGGGCTCGCCCCCGACCAGGTCGCGGCCGTCGCCGCGTACGCGCGCGGGCTGCAGGACTGGCAGTCCGGCGGGCACGAGTGGCACCTGCGTTCGAGCCGCTATATGAACGAGGGCGCCGTCGAGGAACCCTCACCACTGCGCGGCCCCACCGGCCCCGGCTCCGCCTCCGCCGACGTACGCGCGCTGCTCACGTCCGTCGGGGCCGAGCGGCTGCGGGCGTACACGCACGTGCCGTTCCAGAAGGTGGGTCCCTCGCGCCTGCCGGAGTTCCACATGCCGTACGAAGTACGGCTGAACCCGGCCCTCGACCACGCGCGCGTGCACCTCACCCAGTGGGTGCGCGGCATGGGGATCCTCGGCGAGGGCGTCTGGGACGAGGACAAGCTCGCCGCCGCCGACCTCGCCCTCTGCTCGGCGGGGATCGACCCGGACGGCCCGCCGGAGACGCTGGACCTCAGCGCGCAGTGGCTCGCCTGGGGCACCTACGGCGACGACTACTACCCGCTCGTCTTCGGGTGGCGCCACGATCTCGCCGCCGCCAGGCTGTGCACCGAACGCCTCTCGGCCTGCATGCCCCTGGCGGACGAACCCGCGCTCGAACCGGCCAACGCCATGGAGCGCGGCCTCACCGACCTGTGGGCGCGCACCACCGCCTCGATGACACCGGAGCAGCGCACCGGGCTCAGGGCCGCGGTCGACGCCATGACCGAGAGCTGGGTCTGGGAGGTGCTCAACCAGGCACAGCACCGTATCCCCGACCCCGTCGACTACCTGGAGATGCGCCGCGCCACCTTCGGCTCCGACCTCACCCTGTCCATGTGCCGCGCGGGCCACGGCCCCGCCGTGCCGCCGAAGGTGTACCGCTCGGGCCCCGTACGGGCCCTGGAGAACGCGGCCATCGACTACGCGATGCTGGTCAACGACGTGTTCTCGTACCAGAAGGAGATCGAGTACGAGGGCGAGGTGCACAACGCGATCCTCGTCGTCCAGAACTTCTTCGGCACCGACTACCCGACGGGGCTCGGCATCGTGCACGACCTCATGACGCAGCGCATGCGCCAGTTCCAGCACATCGTGGCCCAGGAACTGCCCGTCCTCTACGAGGACTTCGAGCTCTCCGGCGAGGCGCGCACGCTTCTCGACGGCTATGTCGGACAGCTGCGGAACTGGATGGCGGGCATCCTCAACTGGCACCGCCACGTCGATCGCTACCGGGCCGGGCATCTCGCGCGGCGCGCCCACGGCTTCGTACCGGACCGGATTCCGGCGCTCCCGGCCGTCGCACAACCTCCGCGTCCGGAATGCGGCCTTCAGGCAACCTGACCGTTGTGTCCGGCATCTCTTGAGTCGGACGGCCACCTACCGGCCGTCCGCACGGGGAGATGACGAGAACACACGGGGGTGTTCTGTACCTTGACCGAGATCATCGAGCACGTCACGCACATATCCCACGCACCGGCTGAGGAAGACCGGGACCAGGTCGTCGACGGGCCGGGCGAGCTGACGCCCTACATCGCGCCGTTGACCGTCCCGCCGGTGCTGCGGCCCCGCACCGACGACGTCCGCACCGAGACGGAGATCGCGCTGCGCCCCACCTGGCAGCGGCTCCACCCGCAGCTCCCGCCGACCCTCATGTGGGGCTACGAGGGCTCGGTGCCGGGCCCGACCATCGAGGTGCGGCGCGGGCAGCGGGTCCGCATCGCCTGGACCAACCGCATACCCAAGGGCAGCGAGTACCCGGTGACGGCGGTGGAGGTGCCGATCGGCGCACCGAGCCCGAGCACCCGGCCCGGCCGCGAGAACGTACCGCCGAACGCGGACGTCGCGGCCCTGCCCGCCTGGTCCGTCACCCACCTGCACGGCGCGCAGACCGGCGGCGGCAACGACGGCTGGGCGGACAACGCGGTGGGCTACGGCGACGCCCAGCTCGCCGAGTACCCCAACGACCACCAGGCCGTTCAGTGGTGGTACCACGACCACGCCATGAACATCACCCGGTGGAACGTGCAGACGGGCCTGTACGGCACCTACCTGGTCCGCGACGACGAGGAGGACGCCCTCGGGCTGCCCGGCGGCGAGCGGGAGATACCGCTGCTCCTCGCCGACCGGAACCTGGACACGGACGCCGACGGCACGCTGAACGGGCGGCTGCTGCACAAGACGGTGATCGTCGACCCGAAGAACGCCGAGACCGGCAAGCCCGTCTCCCTGCCGTTCACCGGGCCCTACACCACCGTCAACGGACGCATCTGGCCGTACGCCGACGTCGACGCGGCCTGGTACCGCTTCCGCCTGGTCAACGCGTCGAACGCGCGCATCTTCGACCTGGTCCTCGTCGACGAGGACGACCAGCCGGTGCCGGGCGTGCTGCACCAGATCGGCAGCGACGGCGGGCTCCTGCCGCGCCCCGTGCCGATCGACTTCGACGAGTCGCTGCCGGCGCTCACCGTCGCCCCGGCCGAGCGCATGGACCTGCTCGTCGACTTCGGGGCGCTCGCCGGGCGCCGGGTGCGGCTGGTCAACAAGGGGCCGAACCAGGCGCCGGGCGTGCCGGACGTGGCGGGGAACGTGCCGTTCCCGCACGTCCTGGAGTTCCGGGTGGGCGAGGAGTGCGAGCCGGACCCGTTCACGCTGCCCGAGGCGGTCTCCGGCTCCTTCCGCAAGCTGACGCACGACATCAAGCACGGGCACCGGCTCGTCGTGCTGACCCCGCCCGCGACCAAGGGCGGGGGCGGACACCCCGAGATGTGGGAGATGGCGGAGATCAGTAACGCCGAGGACGCCGAGGCCGCCGAGGAGACCGACGGCCTTCGGCTCCCGGCCGAGGGCGTCATCCAGATCGTCGACGACAAGGGGACGCTGAAGACCTACCGGCGGATCGCCCGGACCTTCAACGACGGGCTCGGCTTCACCGTCGCCGAGGGCAGCCACGAGCAGTGGAGCTTCCTGAACCTCGCGGTGAACCCGCCGGTCGTCCACCCCATGCACATCCACCTGGCCGACTTCCAGATCCTCGGCCGCGACACATACGACGCCTCCGGATTCAGCACGGAGATCGGCGGCACGACGGAGCCGGTCGCGTACGACGCGTCCGAGCCGGTCCCGCTGCCGCCCAACGAGCAGGGGTACAAGGACGTCTTCCGCGCCCTGCCCGGCCAGATGCTGCGCGTCATGGGCAGGTTCGACGGGGCGTACGGCCGGTTCATGTACCACTGCCATCTCCTTGAGCATGAGGACATGGGGATGATGCGGCCGTTCGTGGTGATGCCGGAGGAGGCGCTGAAGTTCGACCACGGGGCCGGGCACGGCGGAGGCCACGGAGGGCATTGATTCTCACTCGTTCGTGGTCCGTGGCGGCGGGCCGCGACGGGTAGGGCTGTGGCCATGGAACGGACAGCGTTGCGGCCGAGACCGATGCCCGGGACGGCGGGGGTGACCTCCCAGGTGACCTCCCGCCGCCCCGATGTCGTACGGGGTGGCGGCCGGCGCACGGCCGGTCTGCTCGCCGGGCTGCTCTGCGGCCTGGTCCTGGTGCTTGCCGGGGTGGGCCTCGGCGCGGTCGGCACCACGGTGAGCGGCATGAGCAGGATGGCCGAGGCCCAGGAGCGGCAGGAGACGGCGGCCGGAACCCGGCCTCAGGAGCTGGAGAAACCGTCCGCCGCGCCCCCGCCGAGCGCTCCTCCGGCCGCCGCCCGCACCCGCCTCGGTGTGGAGGTGGCGGACGCCCCGCAGGGTCCCGGCGCGCTCGTCGTCGCCGTGCACGTGCCGGGGCCCGGATACGCGGCCGGGCTGGTGCGCGGCGACGTCGTCACGCGCTTGGGCACGACGCAGATCGGCTCGGCGCGCGACCTGGTGGCCCGGGTGGCGGACGCCCGGCCGGGGCGCCGGCTGATCCTCACGGTGCGCCACCGCGACGGCTCGCGACAGGCGCTGGCGGCGACGCCCGGCCTCGTCACGTAGCGGCGTTCAGGACGTAGCGGCTTGCAGAACGTAACGGCCTCCAGAACGTGACGGCCTTCAGAACGTAACGGCGTCCAGAACGGAACGGCCTTCAGAACGTGACGGCCTTCAGCGCGTCGCGGCGTTCAGACCGTCCGGAAGTGCGTGGTCAACCGCCGCTCGTCGTCCAGCACATGGAACGCGAGCCCCACCGGCGCCTCCCGGTCCGCGACCTGCTCGCCCTCCCACGGCAGCCGCAGTGTCCACGTCACCCCCGGCCCCACGATCAGCGGCCGTCCGGCGAACGTCGTGGCGGCCGGTGTGTGCGCGTGCCCGGTGATCACCGCGACGATCTCCGGCCTGCGCTCGAGGAGCCGCGCGAGCGAGCGCGGCTGCGTGAGGAGGTAGCGGTCGGGCAGCGGATGGTGCAGCACCACCGGCGGATGGTGGAAGGCGATCAGGACGGGCGTGTCACCGTCGAGGGCGTCGAGCCGCTCCTCGATCCAGGTGTACGTCCCCTCGTCGAGCGCCCCCTCGTCCGCGCCCGGAACGCTGGAGTCGCACATGAGTACCGCCGCGCCGCCCACCCGGTGGGCGCGGTTGACCGGCCCTTCGGCCTCCGGCTCGCGCAACAGGGCCGCGCGGTACGGGGCGCGGCTGTCGTGGTTGCCGGGGCAGGTCAGGACCGGGAACGGGAACGGGGCCGCCGGGTCGTGCAGCCCGAGCAGTTCGCCCGCCTCCTCGTACTCGGACTCCGCGCCGTGGTCGGCTATGTCCCCGGTGACCAGGAGCGCGTCCACCGGGCCCGGCAGGGTTCGCAGGTGGTCGAGGACGCGGCGGGCGCGTTCGGTGGCGCGCGGGGTTCCGTCCAGGTGCAGATCGCTGATCTGGGCCAGTACGAGCATGGGCGTACGTCCTTCACGGAAGCGCTAACGGGATATGGCGATCCAACCATTAGACCTAACGCATCGGCAATGCTTGCCCGTCAGGTGGTCGACGGGGCGGGAACGGACTCGCGCCCGCCTCCCGGTCCGGGCAGGATGCTCCCGTGGACGCCCCGCACCCTGAACCGCACCCAGGAGGCCCTCGCATGACGACCGGCACACCCGCCCCCTTCACCGCCGCCGACTACCGGGCCCGGATGGAGCGCGCCGCGCGCTCCGCCGCCGACGCCGGGCTCGCGGGGGTGCTCGTCGCGCCGGGGCCCGACCTGGTGTGGCTCACCGGGTACCAGGTGCCGGCCGACACCGAGCGGCTCACCCTCCTGGTGCTCGCCGAGGGGCAGGAACCGACGCTCGTCGTGCCCACGCTGGAGGCGCCGGACGCCGCCAAGGCCGCCGGGGCGGACGCGATGACCCTGCGCGACTGGACCGACGGCAAGGACCCCTACGCGATCGCCGCCCCGCTCCTCGGCGCACACGGCGGCCCGGGCCGCTTCGGCGTCAGCGACAACGCCTGGGCCATGCACCTGCTCGGCCTCCAGAGCGCGCTGCCCGAGACGTCGTACGTCTCCCTCACCCAGGCGCTGCCGATGCTGCGCGGGGTCAAGGACGCCGCCGAGCTGGAGCGGCTCGCGGCGGCCGGTGCCGCCGCCGACGCCACGTACGAGGAGATCAAGAAGACGACGTTCGGCGGCCGCAAGGAGAGCGACATCGCCCGCGAACTGGCCGAACTGCTGCGGCAGTTCGGGCACTCGCAGGTCGACTTCACCGTCGTCGGCTCGGGGCCGAACGGCGCCAACCCGCACCACGAGGCGAGCGAACGCACCATCCAGGACGGCGACATGGTCGTCCTCGACTTCGGCGGTCTCAAGCACGGCTACGGCTCCGACACCACCCGCACCGTGCACGTCGGCGAACCCACCGAGGAAGAGCGCCGCGTGCACGACATCGTGCGCGAGGCGCAGACCGCCGCCTGCGACGCCGTGCGGCCCGGCATCGCCTGCCAGGAGGTCGACCGGGTCGCCCGCAAGGTGATCACCGACGCCGGGTACGGCGAGTACTTCATCCACCGCACCGGACACGGCATCGGCGTCACCACGCACGAGCCGCCGTACATGATCGAGGGCGAGGAGCAGCCGCTCGTCCCCGGCATGTGCTTCTCCGTCGAGCCCGGCATCTACCTGCCCGGCCGCTTCGGCGTCCGGATCGAGGACATCGTCACCGTCACCGAGGACGGCGGCCGGCGCCTCAACGCCACCTCCCGGGACCTGGCGATCGTGGGCTGACGACCATGGAGCCGACCGCCGACACCGTGCGCCGCCTCCTCGCGACCCTGCTCCCGGACGGCGGCGGCGCCGAGGCGCGCCCGGTCGCCGAGGGCGGCGAGCACGCCACCTGGTGGGCCGGGGACCGGCACGTCCTGCGCATGGCCCCGGACGTGCAGGTCTCCCAGCGCCTGCGCCGCGAGATCCGGCTACGGGACCTGGTCCGCCCGTACGTCGCTGTCGGCGTGCCCGCGTCCGTCGCGTCGGGGGAGTGGGCGCCCGGCCTCGCCTGCACCCTGGACACGCGGCTGCCCGGCGAGTCGGGGGAGGTCAGGGACGTCACCGCCGCCGGTGAGGAGGATCTAGCCGGGCTGCTCACCGGGTTGCGCGAGGTGCCGGTGGCCCGCGCGGCGGCGCTCGGCGTGCCGAAGGAGGCGCCGCGCTCCCTGCAGGACCTGCGCCGGGCGGCCGGCGCGGCGGCCCGCGAGCTCGACGCGGACGACGAGTTCGAGGCGGAGCGGCTCGACCAGCTGACCTCCCGGGCCGTCGTTCAGCTCGGCCCTCTGGGCGACCCGGTCCTCGTCCACCACGACCTCAAGGGCGAGCACCTGACCGTCGACCGCGGCGGGCGCGTGCGCGGCGTCCTCGACTGGACCGACGCGGTCGTCGGCGACCCGGCCGAGGACATCGCGGGCCTCGCGATCGCGGTCGGGGCGCGGGCGGCCGTGCGCTCGGCGACCCTCGCCGGGTACGGCCCCCGCGTCTGCCTGCGGGGCCTGTGGCTGGCCCGCTGCGACACCCTGCTCCGCCTCGCCGACCGCCTCCACGGCGCCGACGCGGACAGCCCCGTACCGCTGCTGCGGGTCCAGCTGGAGCGGGCCTGGGAGCCGATCCTGCTCGAGCTGGTCTAGGACCCTTCCTCTTCAGATGTTCTTCTTCGGATCTTCTTCAGAAGAGCCGCTGGACCCGCGGCACGCTCCTCAAGGAGCGACCGCCACCACGCACGACTCGCCCGGCACCGTCAACAGCCCGTCAGGGCCCGGCAGTTCCACGGGCTCCCATGCCGCGAGGATCTGCGCCACCGGGCGCCCCAGCGGGATCGACACCGGGTCCGGCGACAGGTTCACCGCCACCCGCAGGTCGCCCCGGCGGTACGCGATCCAGCGGGCCCCCTCGTCGTAGGCGACCTTGACCGCCGCCAGATCCGGGTCCTGGAGGTCCGTACGGGCGCGGCGCAGGGCGATCAGGTCGCGGTACCAGGACAGCACGCGCGCGTGGTGGCCCGTGGCGTGCTCCGACCAGTCGAGGCAGGAACGTTCGCGCGTGGCCGGGTCCTGCGGGTCCGGGATGTCCTTCTCGGCCCAGCCGTGCGCGGCGAACTCCCGGCGCCTGCCCTTGCGCACGGCCTCGGCGAGTTCGGGGTCGGTGTGGTCGGTGAAGTACTGCCACGGCGTGCTCGCGGCCCACTCCTCGCCCATGAACAGCATCGGCGTGAAGGGGCTCGTCAGGACCAGGGCCGCCGCGCACGCGAGGAGCCCGGGGGAGACGTTCGCGGCGAGCCGGTCGCCCTGCGCGCGGTTGCCGATCTGGTCGTGGGTCTGAGTGTAGGCGAGCAGCCGGTGCGCGGGGGTGCGGGCGCGGTCCAGGGGGCGGCCGTGGTGGCGGCCGCGGAACGAGGAGTACGTGCCGTCGTGGAAGAAGCCGTCGGTCAGCGTCTTGGCGACGGCGGCGAGCGGCTCGCGCGCGAAGTCGGCGTAGTAGCCGTCGCTCTCCCCGGTGACGGCCGCGTGCACGGCGTGGTGCACGTCGTCGTTCCACTGCGCGTGCACGCCGAGGCCGCCCTCCGCGCGCGGGGTGATCACGCGCGGGTCGTCGAGGTCGGACTCGGCGATCAGGAACAGCGGCCGCCCGAGCCGCTCGGCGAGGTCGTCCACGGCCGTCGACAGTTCCTCGAGGAAAGGCAGGGCGCGCCGGTCGTGCAGTTCGTGGACGGCGTCCAGGCGGAGCCCGTCGACGCGGTAGTCGCGCAGCCAGGCGAGGGCGCTGCCGGCCAGGTAGGCGCGGACCTCGTCGGAGCCGGGCGCGTCGAGGTTCACGGCGCTGCCCCACGGCGTGTGGTACGTGTCGGTGAAGTACGGGCCGAACGCGGGCAGATAGTTCCCGGCCGGGCCCAGATGGTTGTGCACGACGTCGAGGACGACGCCGAGGCCCAGCTCGTGCGCGGCGTCGACGAACCGCTTCAGCGCCTCGGGACCGCCGTACGGCTCGTGCACCGCCCACAGGCTCACCCCGTCGTACCCCCAGCCGTGCCGGCCGGGGACGGGACACAGCGGCATCAGCTCGACGTGCGTGACGCCGAGATCGACCAGGTGGGCGAGGCGTTCGGCGGCGGCGTCGAGCGTGCCCTCGCGCGTGTACGTGCCCACGTGCAGCTCGTAGAGGACCGCGCCGGTCAGGTCCCGGCCCGCCCAGCCTGCGCGCCACACGTGCCGGTCGTGGTCGACGACCGCGCTGAGGCCGTCGGGCCCGTCGGGCTGGCGGCGCGAGCGCGGGTCCGGCAGCACGGGGCCGTCGTCGAGCGCGAACCCGTACCGCGACCCGTCCCGCGCCTCGGCCTCGCCCGACCACCAGCCCGCGCGGCCGGGGTCCCGCTCCAACGCCCGCTCACTGCCGTCGCAATGGAGCGTGACCTGCTCTGCCTTGGGTGCCCACACCTCGAAACGCACGGACGTTTCCCCCTCGTAGCCGGATGTCTGCCGACGGTGACGACGCGTCCATCCTGCGACAGGAGTGATCGTTCCGCCGGTAATTCGTCACTACTGGCCGGTTCTTTCGCGGCTGAGGGGCGTCTCCCGCTTTCTGGACACTTCAGCCGTGCTGCCCGACAATCACAGGCGTGACGTCCTCTTTTGAACACCAGACGCACCCCGCACGGCTCACCGACGCCGAGCGGGACCGTGCGCTGGCGGTGCTCAGGGACGGCGTCGCGCTCGGACGCCTCTCGCACGACACGTTCGTGCGCCGCATGGAGCTGGCGCTCGCCGCCCGCAGGTCCGACGAACTGCACGCGCTCACCGCCGATCTGCGCGGTGAGAACCGCTGGTCCCGCGCCGTCCTCGGGGCGGTGGGCGCGGTCTCCGGGTTCACCGTGCGGATGCGCAGGGCCTGGACCGTCGAGCGGCTGCCCAAGCTGCTGCTCCCGCCGCAGAGCAGCCCCTACCCGCTGCGCATCGGCCGCGACCCGGCCAACGGGCTGCGCCTCAGCCACGACACCGTCTCGCGGGTGCACGCCGAGCTGAGCCGCCAGGGCGGCATGTGGGTCCTGCGCGACCTCGGCTCCACCAACGGCACGTCCGTGAACGGCCGCAGGGTGACCGGCGCGGCCGTCGTCCAGGCCGGCGACCAGGTCGGCTTCGGCCGCATCTCGTTCCGGCTCTCGGCGGACTGACCCCGGCGCTCCTCTCAGCCGCGCGCGTACCGGACCGCCGCGATCGTCGTACGCGCCTGGTGCTCTATCTGGTGGGCCACCGGCACCCAACGCGCGTTGAAGCGGGCCCCGTACACCCCGCACCAGCGGGTGACGAGGGCGTCGAGGCGGGCGGCCGCCGGGTCGCCGGCCTCCTCCAGGACGCGCAGGAGCATGGCCGCGGCCCGCAGGGGGAGGCGGCGGGCGAAGGCGTCGATGCTGCCGATGTACGCCATCGTCGCGTCCGGCGGGGGCGGCTGCACCCAGTCGTCCGCGAGCCCCGGGACCAGGCTCAGCGCCCAGCGGGCGGCGCGCAGCAGGGGGCCCGTGGTGTCCGGCAGGCGTGGGAGCGCCTCTACGAGGACCGCCTCGACGAGGCGGGTGTCGCGGCTGAGCCGCGCCGAGATGCGGCGCAGCGCCCGTTCGGGGCCGGGGTGCGGGGCCGGGTCGTCGACCAGGTCGCTGGCCCACATCGGCACCTCGATGATCGCCGTGGAGCCGCCGTAGCGGTGCGCGTGGTGCCAGGTGGAGTGCCGGGCGTCGTCGGGCAGGCTCGGGAACGCGGCCTGCGCGTCGAGCCCCGGCATGACATGGACGCCGGGCCCGGACGTCGGCCAGCCCGCCGCGTCGCAGGCGCCGGTCTCCACCGGTATGTGCAGCTCGGCCGCCGACTTGGCGAACGCCTCCGCGAGCCCGGGGATGTCCCGGGTCAACTGCACCCAGCTGCCGCCGAGTTCGGTGCCGTGCAAGGACACCTGGAGGTAGGGGCGCAGCTCGTCGATGGCGCCGGTCAGTGTCGTCGTCTCCGGCGGCAGCCGGTTCGGGGGCAGCACCGAGGGCGACCATTCGGGCTGCTCGGGGCCCGCGGGGCGGAAGAAGTGCCGGTGGTAGTCGAGCAGGGTGCGCGGGGCGGGCGTGTGGTGCAGGGCCGCGCCGTCCGGGTCGGCGCAGAGCAGGAAGTGCCAGGAGCGGTCGGTGCGCAGCGCCGGTTCGAGCAGCGCCCGTTCGGCCAGATGCAGCGCGGTCGGGCCGCCCGTCGGCTCATTGGAGTGCGCCCCCGCGACGACGAGGACGGTACGCGGGTCGTGCCCGACGGACAGCAGATGCAGGGGGCGGCCCCCACGTGACGTGCCGATCCGGCGTAGTCGGCACAGTTCGGGCCGGTGAGTCGCCAGCTCCCGCGCTGACTGGGCCAGTTCGGCCGTGGTGGGGTAGCGCTGCTCCGTCAGATGACTCACCCCCGCTGGTGCTCCTGGCGTCAGCATCCGCAGTACCCCACGCTCGGCCGGGCCTGTCAAGAAGGCTTGTACTCCGCTTCGTCGCCGGTGCAGGCTACGCCGCTCGGCTCAGGCGCGTACGAGCAACGCCACCGGCGACTGCCGGAAAAGCTCGGCCACGCGCGTGTGGCCGCTGAACTGCCGGCCCGGGTCGAGCAGCTCGGTCCAGTCGCCGGGCGGCAGCGCGAGCCGCGTCTCCTGCCAGCCGCCCGCCTCCGCGAGCCGCAGGGAGAGGCGGGTCACGGCCACCACGACATGGCCCGAGCGCGCGTAGGCCACGCAGTGCTGCCCGGCCGGGCCCTCGGCGGGCAGCGGCTCGTAGGTGGAGGCGCCGCCGAACCACTCGGGGTGCTCCCTGCGCAGGTGGAGCGCCGTCTTGGTGAGCGCCTCCTTCTCCGCGGAGAGCGTGCCCGGCTCCCGGGCGGCCTCGAAGCGGGCGGGCGTCCGGTTGTCCGGGTCCACCAGGGCGCGGTACGAGTGTTCGGTGCCCTGGTAGACGTCCGGGACGCCCGGCATGGTGAGGTGCGCCAGGGCCGCGCCCAGGACGTTGGCCCGTACGTGGGGCGCGAGGTCCGCCATGAAGCGCAGCACCTCCTCCCCGGGCGGGCCGCAGGGGCCGGACGCCACGAAGTCCCGTACGGCGCTCTCGTAGGCCTCGTCCTGCTCCGTCCACGTGGTGAACAGGCCCGCCTCGCGCGCGTGCTTGAGCAGGGCGCCTTGCAGCCGCTCCGGATCGGCGGGGCCGAGCCCGGCCACCGTCTGCCAGGCCGCCCAGGCGAGCTGCGGGTCGGGCGCGCTGGCGGCGCCGCCGCGCGCGGTCTGCTCGGTCACCAGGGCGAGCAGCGCCTCCCACTGTGCGGGGCACTGGCTGAGGGCCGCGATGCCCGCCCGGACGTCCGCGCTGCGCTTGGTGTCATGGGTCGACAGGACGGTCGAGGTGTAGGGCCAGTCCCGCTGCACGCGCGCGCAGTACGCGTGGAACGCTTCCGCCGTGACCGCCGGGCGCTGCGGGCTGCCGCCGACCTCCAGGGCCGACAGGAGCGGCGTGTACCGGTAGAACGCCGTGTCCTCGACCGACTTGGCCCGCAGCGCCGACGCCGCCTGCGCGAACCGCGCCCGGAACGCCGTGTGCCGGGGAGAGTCCCCGAGCCGGCCGAGCGCGAGGTTCCGTACGGTGTCGACGGCGCGGGCCTCCTCGGCGACGGTGAACGCGGCTTTCGCGTCGGCCGCGTCGGACGCCGTCAGCACCGTCTCCGGGTCGACGCCCCCGGCGACGTACGGCCGGTACACCGGGACGCGCACCAGGAGCTCGCGCAGGGCCGTGCGCAGCGCCCAGGGCGCGTGGTCGCGCAGCTCGGGCCTCTCGGCAGACAGCGCGGCGGCCTCGCGCGTGAGGCGGTCCACCTCGGCGGCCAGCTCGTGCGTGACGACGCGGTGGGCGGCGCGGCGGGCCGTCGCCGCCCACTCGCCGCCGCGGTCCGCCGTGACGCCCGTGAAACGGCGGAACAGGCCGAGCAGCTCGTCGGCGCCCGCCGGGTCGGTGAACAGGCCGTCGAGGTGGCGCAGCGCGTCGTAGCCCGTGGTCCCGGCGACCGGCCAGGCGGCGGGCAGGTGCTCGTCGTCCTCCAGGATCTTCTCGACGACGGTCCACCGGCCGCCCGTCGCGTCGCTGAGGCGCTGGAGGTAGCCGCCGGGGTCGGCGAGGCCGTCGGGGTGGTCGATGCGCAGCCCGTCGACGACGCCCTCGCGCAGCAGGCGCAGGATCGTCGCGTGGGTCTCCTCGAACACCTCGGGGTCCTCCATGCGGACGCCGATGAGGTCGGAGATGGTGAAGAAGCGCCGGTAGTTCAGCTCGGTGCGGGCGAGGCGCCACCAGGCGAGGCGGTACCACTGGGCGTCGAGAAGCCGGGGCAGCGGCAGCGTGCGGGTGCCCTCGCGCAGGGGGAACACGTGGTCGTAGTAGCGCAGCACGTCCCCCTCCACCTCCAAGGCGGCCAGCTCGTCCCCGACGGGCCCGCCGAGGACGGGCAGCAGGACCCGGCCTCCCTGCGCCTCCCAGTCGATGTCGAACCAGCGCGCGTACGGCGACGAGGGGCCGTCGCGCAGGACCTCGTACAGCGGCCTGTTGTGCCGCACGGAGGCGGCCATGTGGTTGGGGACGATGTCGACGACGAGGCCGAGACCGTGCTCGCGCGCCTTGGCGGCGAGCGCCCGCAGCCCGTCCTCGCCGCCGAGTTCGTCGCGCACGCGCGTGCAGTCCACCACGTCGTAGCCGTGCGTCGACCCTGGGACGGCCTCCAGGACCGGCGACAGGTGCAGATGGGAGACCCCCAGGGAGGCCAGGTACGGGACGGCGGCAGCGGCCGCCGCGAAGCCGAGACCAGGTTGCAGCTGGAGCCGGTAGGTGGCCGTGGGGGCGTGAGGCGTCATGCGAGATTACTTACCCCCAAGGGCGTCTTTCGTGCGTTCACCGCGGCGCCGCGGCGCGCCGCGGTGAACACCTCCGGGGGCGCCTACGCGGGCCGTCGCAGCACCGTGAGGCTCCGCCCGAGCAGCTCCAGGCGGTCGCCCGCCTGGACCTTCGGGCCGTCGTCGGTGGGCAGGCCGGTCGGCAGCGCCGTGTCGACGACCGGCTGCCACTGCCGGCCGTGGTCCATGGGCACCACGAACTCCTGCACCTCGGGCGAGGCGTTGAACAGCAGCAGGAACGAGTCGTCGGCGATGCGCTCGCCGCGCGGACCCGGCTCGGAGATCGCGTTGCCGTTGAGGAACACCGACATCGAGCGGGCCTGCGCCGCTGTCCAGTCCTCCTGTGTCATCTCCTCGCCCTCGGGGGTGAACCAGGCGATGTCCGACAGGTCGTCGTGCGTGCCCTCCACCGGGCGGCCGTGGAAGAAGCGGCGTCTGCGCAGGACGGGGTGGTCGCGGCGCAGGCGCACCATCGCGCGCGTGAACTCCAGAAGCGGCTCCGGCGGCTCCTCCGGGTCGGCCCAGCGCACCCACGCCACCTCGTTGTCCTGGCAGTACGCATTGTTGTTGCCGCCCTGGGTGCGCGCGAACTCGTCCCCGTGGCTGAGCATCGGCACGCCCTGGGACAGCATCAGTGTGGCCATGAAGTTGCGCATCTGGCGGGCCCGCAGATCGAGGACCGCCGGGTCGTCGCTCTCGCCCTCGGCGCCGCAGTTCCACGACCGGTTGTGGCTCTCGCCGTCCCGGTTGTCCTCGCCGTTGGCGTCGTTGTGCTTGTCGTTGTACGCCACCAGGTCGTGCAAGGTGAACCCGTCGTGGCAGGTCACGAAGTTTATCGAGGCGAGCGGGCGGCGGCCGTCGTCCTGGTAGAGGTCCGAGGAGCCGGTGAGCCGGCCCGCGAACTCCGCCAGGGTGCGCGGCTCGCCCCGCCACAGGTCCCGCACGGTGTCGCGGTACTTGCCGTTCCACTCGGTCCACAGGGGCGGGAAGTTGCCCACCTGGTAGCCGCCCTCGCCGACGTCCCAGGGCTCCGCGATCAGCTTCACGCGCGAGACGACCGGGTCCTGCTGCACCAGGTCGAAGAAGGACGAGAGCCGGTCCACCTCGTGGAACTGGCGCGCCAGGGTGGCCGCCAGGTCGAAGCGGAACCCGTCGACATGCATCTCCTCGACCCAGTAGCGCAGCGAGTCCATGATCATCTGGAGGACGTGCGGGGACCGCATCAGGAGCGAGTTGCCGGTGCCCGTCGTGTCCATGTAGTACCGGGGGTCGTCGGTGAGGCGGTAGTACGACGGATTGTCGAGGCCCTTGTAGGAGAGTGTCGGGCCCAGGTGGTTCCCCTCGGCCGTGTGGTTGTAGACGACGTCCAGGATGACCTCGATGCCCGCCTGGTGCAGCGCCCGCACCGCCGACTTGAACTCCAGGACCTGCTCGCCCCGGTCGCCCCAGGAGGCGTAGGTGTTGTGCGGGGCGAAGAAGCCGATCGTGTTGTAGCCCCAGTAGTTGTTCAGGCCCATCTCGACCAGGCGGTGGTCGTTGACGAACTGATGGACCGGCATCAGCTCGAGCGCGGTGACGCCCAGTTCGGTGAGGTGGTCGATGATCGCCGGGTGCGCGAGCGCCGCGTAGGTGCCGCGCAGGTCGTCGGGGAGCGCCGGGTGGCGCATGGTGAGGCCCTTCACGTGGGCCTCGTAGAGCACCGTCTCGTGGTACTCGGTGCGCGGCGGGCGGTCGTCGCCCCAGTCGAAGTAGGGGTTCACCACGACCGACGCCATCATGTGCGGCGCCGAGTCGAGGTCGTTGCGCTCCTCCGGCGAGCCGAACGGATATCCGTACACCGCCTCCGTCCAGTCGATGCGCCCGCTGATGGCACGCGCGTACGGGTCGAGGAGCAGCTTCGCGGAGTTGCAGCGCATCCCGCGCGCGGGTTCGTAGGGGCCGTGCGCCCGGTAGCCGTACCGCTGCCCCGGCATGACGCCGGGGAGGTAGGCGTGCCGGACGAACGCGTCGGACTCTCTCAGCTCGACCGCCGTCTCCGAACCGTCGTCGTGCAGCAGGCACAACTCGATTCGGTCGGCGGCTTCGGAGAAGACCGCGAAATTGGTTCCGGCGCCGTCGTACGTGGCACCGAGCGGATACGCCTGTCCAGGCCAGACCTGCATGCTGACGACTCTTCCACTTCCGGCCCGGCGGTCCGGGCGACACCAGTGAGTCTGTCCCCGAAATGGACGGAACCACCTCCGAGTTGGACCCCTCTTACAGGAAGACCACGTACATCCGGTATGCCCACACGTGGGACTGCCGGGGGAGCAGGGGGAAGATGTGCGCGAGCTAGCAAGACGCCATCTCGGCAAACTGGTGGCCACGGTGGCCCTGGCCACCGCCGGTGCGGCCGTCGCGGTGGGCGTGGGCCTGCCGGACGGCCCGGGGGACGAAGCCGGCGCGGCGGCCAGGGCGGGCACGGCCCAGCAGGACGCCGTCGCCCCGGAGGGGACGGTCGAGGCCGCACCCGACGAGGGCGCCGAGGGGATCGGCCGGGACCCGCTGACCGACGCCGAGATCGACCGGGCCGGGAAACTCGCCGTCCAGAACAACAATCTGCGGATGAACGCCCGGGACGTGGAAGGAGACCGGGGCCCTCAGCATCTGTCGACCAACCTGACGGAGATCGACCCGGGCCTGAGCGGCGCGGCCGCGGCCCAGCGCCGCGCGGACGTCGTCTCCTACGACTACAAGAGCGACACCGTCGTCACCAAGACCGTGAACCTCGACACCGGCAAGGTGGAGGACGCGCGCAGCGACAAGGGCGTGCAGCCGCCGCCGAGCCAGGGGGAACTGGCCGAGGCGGCGGACCTGCTGATAGCGAACAAGCTGGGCGCCGACCTCAGGGCGGACTACCAGGACGCGACCGGGAAGCAGCTCACCAAGGCCGGTCAGCTCCAGCTCAGCGGCATGGTCTTCCGCAAGGAGACCGTCGCGCGCGTGCCCGCGGCGCTCACCGACTGCGGGACCCACCGGTGCCTGAGCGTCGTCACCAAGGTCAGGAACGGACCGTGGATCGACACCCGCGCCCTCGTCGTCGACCTGAGTGAGCGCACCGTCGGACGCCTGTCCTGACCGCCCCGGCGGAACCGAACCCTCCACATACCTCTCCTGCACAAGGGAGTCCTTCCGTATGCACGTGAACAGAGTCCGGCGCGCCCGCACGAGGCCCGCTGCCGCCCTCACCGGCCTCGCGGTCACCGCGCTGCTCGGCACCGCCTTCGCCACCGCACCGTCCGCCTCGGCGGCGCCCCAGGCGCCCGCGCCCGCCGCGCCCGCCTGCTCGGCCGCGTACACGATCGAGCAGACCCTCGACGGCGGTACCACCTGGCGGATGTGCTGGCACTACAACACCCTCTCCGGTCTCGTCCTGGACGATGTGAGCTACCAGCCCAAGAGCGAGCCGAAGCCGATCCGTGTCCTCACCAGTGCCCGCCTGGCGCAGGTCCATGTCCCCTACGACGACGGGGAGGCCGAGTACGACGACGTCACCGGCACCGACTTCGGCCAGGCCCTGCAGAAGCTCCGCCCCGCCGAGTGTCCCGGCGGCACCATCAAGACCGTGAAGGTCCCCGACCGCGGCAATGTGGCCGGGCTGTGCGCGACCACGCGTGCGCGCGGGCACGCGTACCGCCTCAACGACGACCCCTCGACCGGCGGCACCGGCAAGGTCTACACCTCCCAGGGCAAGGACCTGCTCGTCTACACCGTCAACAAGGCGTCCTGGTACGAGTACATCACCGAGTGGCGCTTCTCCTCCGACGGCACCATCACCTCCAACGTCGGCGCGACCGGCAGCCTCTCCCCGTACGACTACGAGGGCACCGACGGCAAGGGCTGGCCCATCGGCAAGGGGGCCGACGCCTACGCGGAGAGCCACAGCCACAACGTGTTCTGGCGACTCAACTTCGGCCTCGACGGCTCCTCCAAGAGCAAGATCGAGCAGTACGACTCCAAGGTGACCCCGCCGCGCGGCAACGGCTCGCCCACCACCAGGACCACCAGAACCCCGGTCACCAAGGAGCTCGCCGGTGACGCGGCGAACATGCGCTGGTGGCGCGTGGTCTCCACGGCCGGCAAGAACAAGGACGGCCACCCCCGTTCCTACGAGTTCGTGCCCGGCCGCTCGGCCAAGTTCCCCGGCCGCTCCTTCACCAAGCACGACCTGTACTTCACCGAGTACAAGAAGTGCGAGCAGTACGCGAGCAACAACCCCGCTTCCAACTGCGGCGGGGCGAGCGTGGACAAATGGGTCGGCGGACAGGCCCTGAAGAACCCGATCGCCTGGGTCAACATAGGGTTCCACCACATCGCCCGGGACGAGGACCAGCAGCCCATGCCGGTCCACTGGCAGGGCTTCTCGCTGGCCCCGAGGGACGTCACGGCCATGAGCCCGCTCACTCCGGCGGACCTCGCGAATCAGAACGGGGTTCCCCCGGTGGGCCGTTGACAAACTCTCCTTCCCATCCGGCTGCACCGCCCGCCGCTCCCGGAGTACCCTTCCTTGATCGTTGCTGGGGGAGTGCTCGAACAAGCTCGGGGGAGCGGAAGGCGGTGCGGAGCGGGTGAGCTCGGGAGGGCTTGAGCTGCCCCCTGGTGACGACGGTCACGAGGGCCAGGAGGGTCCGGGGGCAGCCGCCACGGACATCCCGCCCCAAGCGGTGTCACTGGCCCGGCCCATGGACGTGGGGTCCCAGATCGGTCCCGAACTGGACTGGGGCCCCGACGCGTGGCGGGAGGTCCGTACGCGCGCGCAGCGGGCCGGGCGCGCCTACATATGGCTGAACCTGGTCGAGCAGCGGCTGCGCGCCGTCGTCGCCGCCGTGCTGCGGCCCGTCTACGAGCCCGTGCACGGCGACGACTGGGTCGTCGCCGCCGCCGGGCCCGCCGGGCAGGAGTGGGTGCAGCGCGCCGTCGCCGTGCGCGAGGTGAGCCGCCGCAAGGGCTACCTCCTGGACCCGGCCGACGACAATGTGCTGTCGTTCCTGACCCTTCCGCAGCTGCGGGAGCTGATGGTGCAGCACTGGCCGTGCTTCGAGCCGTACTTCGACGAACGGCGCGACGTCGAGCTCGCCCTGGACGAGCTGGAGGTCACCCGCAATGTGGTCTCCCGCAACCGCGCCCTCAACGAGACGGTCCTCGCCCAGGCCGAGCGCGCCTCCGCCCGCCTCCTGGAGATGCTCGGCGCGGGCTCCGACGTCCCCTCCGCCCGGCGCCTGCCCATCGACGCCGTCGAGGAGCTGGTCGGCGACCGGTTCGCGGATGTCGTCGGCGTCCACTCCGACCGGGTGCGGCTGCTGCGCCAGTTCCCCGCCGAGGACCTCTTCGGTGGCGCCCGCCGCCTGGACGCCATCGGGATCGGCCTGAACCTCCTCGTCCAGAACTTCTCGGGGCGCCGCCTCGTCCGCCTCGCCGAGTCGGGCTCCCGCATACGGCTGCTCTTCCTCAACCCGGCCTCCAGCGCGGTCAAACGGCGCGAGCGGGAACTGGGCATCAAGCGGGGTGAACTGAGCCGCGCCGTCGAGATGAACATCCTCCACATGCGGCGCGTGCGGGCCCGGCTCCACGACCCCGGCGCGTTCGAGATCCAGGTCTTCGACGAGACTCCGCGCTTCACCGCCTACCTCGTCGACGGTGACGGCGCGGACGGCATCGCCGTCGTCCAGTCCTACCTGCGCCGCTCGCGCGGCATGGAGGCGCCGGTGCTCGTGCTGCGCGGCGGCGGCCGAACGGTCAGGGCGAACGCCTCGCCGGACGCGGAGAACGGCCTGTTCGTGACATACCGGGACGAGTTCGAGCAGGCGTGGGCGGACGCCCGGCCGGTGTCCTGACCCGTGTGACCTGACCCGTGCCCCGGCCCGTGCCCCGGCCCGTGTCCTGAATGGGCCTTCGGGCCGGCGCCGAAGGGATTGTCAGTGGCGCGTGCGAAGGTGGTGGTCACTGGGGGAACGCACCACGAGAAGGGGGCTGCCATGGGCTGGCACCGGGAGCTGATGGTCGGCTTCGACCTGGAGACGACGGGCACGGATCCGCGCGAGGCGCGCATCGTCACCGGCGCCGTCATAGAGGTCAGGGACGGCACCGTCCTCGGCCACAAGCAGTGGCTCGCCGACCCGGGCGTACCGATCCCGGACGAGGCGGTCGCCGTGCACGGGATCAGCAACGAGCGGGCGAGGGCGGAGGGCGCACCGGCCGACCGCGTGGCGAACGCCATCGCCGACGTCCTGGTCGGGTACTGGCGCACGGGCGTCCCGGTCGTCGCGTACAACGCGGCGTTCGACCTGACCCTGCTCTCCGCCGAACTGGCCCGCCACGGCCTGCCCTCGCTGCACGAGCGGCTCGGCACGGACCCGGCGCCGGTGATCGACCCGTACACGATCGACCGCACCGCCGACCGCTACCGCCGCGGCAAGCGCAACCTGGAGGCGGTCTGCACCGAGTACGGCGTCACGCTCGCCGCCGCCCACGACGCCTCGGCGGACGCCCTCGCCGCGGCGCTCCTCGCCCGCGCGATAGCCGACCGCCACCCGAAGATCGCCTCCCTCGGCCCGGCGGAACTGCACCGCCGCCAGGTGGAGTGGTACGCGCAGTGGGCGACGGACTTCCAGAACTTCTTGCGGGGCAAGGGGGACGAGGGCGCGGTGGTGGACCCGGCTTGGCCGATCAAGTTCAGCCCGTCCGGCGTTTGAGGGCGGTGGGCACGGGGTGAAGCCCCCGTGCCCACGGCGAGCCGGCCAAGGTCAGAACGGATACCACCGCACGCCGGTGTCCCCGTCCCGCAACGACCCCACCCGCCGCCGAAACTCCGCGAGGGCCGCCGGGTTGGCGGACGCGTGCTGGGCGACCCACGCGCAGGACGCCGTCTCCCGCGCCCCGCGCAACACCGCACACCCGTCCCACTCCCGCACATCCCACCCATAAGCGCGGACAAACCCGTCATAAGCCGCCGCGGGCAACCCGTACCGGTCGCGCGACAGCGCCATCACCACCAGATCGTGTTCGCGCAGATCGGACGAGAACGTCTCCAGGTCCACCAGAACGGGCCCGTCGGGACCGACATGCACATTGCGGGGCAGCGCGTCACCGTGAATGGGCCCGGGGGCGATCCGGGGCGTCAGCGCGGCGGCCGCCGCCGCGAAACCGTCCCGCCGCTGACGCAGGTACTCCGCGTCCGCCGGATCGATCGCGTCGCCCGCGAGCCGCAGCCAGCGCTCGACACCGCCCAGCAACTCCCGCCGGGGGAGCGTGAACGCGGTCGGCGCGGGCAGCGTGTGCACCAGCTTCAGCAGCTCCGCGAGGTCGCGCGGCTCGGCGGGCCGCACCGAGTCGGGGACGCGGTGCCACACGGTCACCGGATGCCCGTCGACGACGAGCGGCTCGGCCTCGGCGGCGCGTACGGCGGGGACGCCGTGCTCGGCGAGGTAGGCGGCGATGTCCAGCTCGCGCCGGGCCCGGTCGAGCAGCTCGGGCGCGAGGCCGCTGTCCCGGCCCACCTTGATCACGATGTCCCCGGCGGCGAACACCGCGTTCTCGCCGAGCGCGAGCAGCTCCGCGCCGTCCGCGGGGCCGTCCACGACACCCGCCCTGGCCAACACGGACCGTGCCCGTACCTCGTCCATCACTCGCCTCCCGCGTTCCTGCCGATACCGGGTCAGTCTCGCACCCGTCCGAATGTCTTGACGTCGTAGCACCGGCTCAGCACGATGACGGGGGCCGTCGGGACGGCCGCGAACACCTGAGTGAGCGCCAACGGACCCGTCCAAGGAGCCGCACGTGACCTCGGCGACCGCACGACCACGGACGGGGCGACACTCCGCGTCCGGACCGCACCGGGAGCACGGCGCCTGGTTCCTGGTGCTCCCCGCCCTCCTGCCGATCCTGGTCCTGAGCGTCGGCCCGCTCCTCTACGGCATCGGGCTCGCCTTCACCGACTCCCAGTCGGGCCGCACCACGGCGACGCAGTGGGTCGGCACCCTGAACTTCCGCGATCTGCTCCACGACACGCTCTTCTGGGAGTCGTTCCGCATCGGCCTGGTGTGGGCGATCGGCGTGACGGTGCCGCAGTTCCTGCTCGCCCTCGGCCTCGCGCTCCTGCTCAATCAGGAGCTGCGCTTCCGCTGGCTGGCGCGGGCCCTCGCGATCGTGCCGTGGGCGATGCCGGAGGTCGTCGTCGGCATCATGTGGCGCCTCGTCTACCACCCGGACGCGGGCATCCTCAACGAGACACTGCGCACCCTCGGCCTCGGCGACGGCCGCGACTGGCTGACAGGTCTGGCCACCGCGCTGCCCGCCGTCATCGTCGTGGGGATCTGGGCGGGCATGCCGCAGACGACGGTCGCGCTGCTCGCCGGGTTGCAGCACACCCCGCGCGAGCTGCACGAGGCCGCCGCGATGGACGGGGCGGGGGCATGGCGCCGGTTCCGTACGGTCACCTGGCCCGCCATCCGCCCCGTCGCCCTGGCGATCACCGCGCTGAACTTCATCTGGAACTTCAACAGCTTCGCCCTGGTCTACGTCCTGACCAACGGGGGTCCCGGCGGACGCACCCGCCTGCCGATGCTGTTCGCGTACGAAGAGGCCTTCCGCTACGGGCAGTTCGGCTACGCGGCGGCGATGGGCTGCGTCATGGTCGCCGTCATCTCGATCCTCCTCGCCCTCTACCTCGTGGGCCGTCTGAAGGGAGGCGACGAGCAGTGATGAAGCCCTCCAGGCCCGCCCGCGCGGGCCAGTACCTCGCGCTCCTGGCCTACCTGATCTTCCTCGTCTTCCCGTTCCTGTGGCTGATCTCCACCGCGTTCAAACCGCCGCGCGAACTCGCGAGCCTGCACCCCACCTGGCTCCCGAAGAACCCCACCCTCGACAACTTCCGGCAGGCCTTCGACGAACAGCCTCTGCTGCGCGCGGCGGCGAACTCTCTTCTCGTGGCGGTCTGCGCCGCCGTCATCGCGCTGGTCATCGCGGTCCCGATGGCGTACGTCATGGCCCGCCACCGCTCGCTCGTGTCGCGGGGGGCGACCGGCTGGGTGGTGATCAGCCAGGCGTTCCCGTTCGTCCTCGTCATCATTCCGCTGTTCCTGATCCTGAAGAGCCTCCACCTGATCAACGCGCTGCCGGGCCTGATCTTGGTGTACGTGGTCTGGGCGCTGCCCTTCGCGCTGTGGATGCTCGTCGGCTACGTACGGGCGGTTCCACGGGAGCTGGAGGAGGCGGCGGCGGTCGACGGGGCGGGCCGGCTGCGCGTCCTGGTCTCCGTGACGGCGCCGCTGCTCGTACCCGGCATCGTCGCGACGGGCCTGTTCGCGTTCATCAGCGCCTGGAACGAGTTCTTCTTCGCCCTGGTCCTGATGAAATCGCCGGAGCGGCAGACGCTGCCGGTGATCCTGACCCACTTCCTCGGCGCCGAGGGCGTCGCCGACCTCGGCCCGCTCGCCGCGGCGGCGTTTCTGGCGACGCTGCCGTCCCTGGTGATCTTCGCGGTCATCCAGAAGCGGATCACGGGCGGCATGCTGGCGGGAGCGGTCAAATGACGGGATACGGGCGGAAGTTGCTGGTCATTGTTGCGGCGGTCCTCCTCCTTGTCGGCCTTGTCGGCTGTACGTCCGGCACGAAGGACACCGGCGGCCCCATCACCCTGGAGTTCCAGTCGCTCGCCTGGCAGAAGGAGTCCGTCGACGCCAACAAGCAGCTGGTCGAGGAGTGGAACGCGACCCACCCCGACGTCCGGGTCAAGTACGTGCAGGGCAGCTGGGACAGCGTCCACGACCAGCTGCTCACCGCGTTCGAGGGCGGCGAGGCGCCCGACATCATCCACGACGCCTCCGACGACCTGGCCGACTTCGCCTACGGCGGCTACCTCGCGGACCTGCGCGACTACCTCCCCGCCCGCCTCAAGGCCGACATCCCGCAGCGCAGTTGGGAGACCGCGACCTTCGGTGACGGAATCTACGGCGTCCCGTTCCTCCAGGAGCCGCGCGTACTGATCGCCGACGCGAAGCGGCTGAAGGGGTCGGGGGTGCGCGTCCCGACGCCGGAGCGCCCGTGGAGCTGGGCCGAGTTCCGCAGGGCGGCGGCGCGGCTCAGCGACGCGGACAGGGACAGGTACGGCGTCGCCTGGCCGCTCAAGGAGCCGGTGTCGGCGACCCTCAACCTGTCCCTGTCCACCGGCGGGCAGATGTTCCACCGTGGCGCGGACGGCAAGGTGACGGTCCGGTTCGGGGCGGCGGACGCGGTCATGCCGCGCACCGTCCACGACCAGGTGAACGTCGACCGCAGCGCGTCCGGCACGACGCTCGGCATGGGCGGCTCCGACACACTGCCCGGCTTCTTCGCGGGCAAGTACGCGATGGTGCCGCTCGGCTTCTCCTACCGGCAGCAGATCGTGCAGCAGGCGCCCAAGGGCTTCGACTGGAAGGTGCTGCCCGCACCGGCCGGGGCCGACGGGCTCACCCAGGGCGTCAGCCCGCAGACCCTGTCCGTCGCCGAGGACAGCGCGCACAAGAAGGAGGCGGCCGAGTTCATCGACTTCCTGCTCCGGCCGCGCAACATGGTCCGGCTCGCCCTGGGCGACTGGATGCTGCCCACCGGTACGCGGGCGCTGAAGGACCCCGCGCTGCACACGGCCAGATACGACTGGGCGACCGGCACGGCCCTCGCCGCCCACCTCCGCTCGGCCCCGGCCCAGTCCGTGCGCGGCTACCCGGAGTGGAAGGACAAGGTGGCGACCCCGGCGCTGCAGGAGTACTACAGCGGCGCGATCGGCATCGAGGAGCTGCGGCACCGCTTGGTCGAGGACGGCAATCTCGTGCTCGCGCGGTACCAGCGGTAGCGCACGCGGCGGCGAGGAAAGCAGCGGACGAGACGTATCGTCTTGCACGAGACGTCTCGTCTCGCTAAAGTGGCGGCGTGATGAACCAGGAACCCCGAACCCCCGCCCATATCGCGATGTTCTCCATCGCCGCGCACGGCCACGTGAACCCGAGCCTGGAAGTGATCCGCGAGCTGGTCGCCCGGGGCCACCGCGTCACGTACGCGATCCCGCACCTCTTCGAGGAGAAGATCGCCGAGACCGGGGCCGAGCCGGTGCTCTACCGCACCACCCTGCCCGGCCCCGACGACGACCCGGCGGCCTGGGGGACGACGCTCCTGGACAACGTGGAGCCGTTCCTGAACGACGCGATGCAGGCGCTGCCGCAGCTCATCGACGCGTACGAAGGACCGGAGGGGGCCGGTGTCCCGGACCTCGTCCTGCACGACATCACCTCCTACCCGGCCGCCGTCCTCGCCCACCGCTGGGGCGTCCCCGCGATCTCCCTCTCCCCGAACCTCGTCGCCTGGCAGGGGTACGAGGAGGAGGTCGCCGAGCCGATGTGGGCGGAGCCCCGGCGGACGCCGCGCGGCAAGGCGTACTTCGACACGTTCACCGCCTGGCTGCGGGGAAACGGGGTGACGAAGACGGCCGACGAGTTCTGGGGCCGCCCCGACCGCTCCCTCGTCCTCATCCCGAAGGCGCTCCAGCCGAACGCCGACCGGGTCGACGAGAAGACGTACACGTTCGTCGGCGCCTGCCAGGGGGACCGGTCCGCGCAGGGCACCTGGGAGCGGCCCGCCGACGCCGAGCGGGTGCTGCTCGTCTCGCTGGGCTCGTCCTTCACCAAGCAGCCGGACTTCTACCGCGAGTGCGTCAAGGCGTTCGGGGAGCTGCCGGGCTGGCACATGGTGCTCCAGGTCGGCAACCATGTCAGCGCCGACGATCTCGGATCCGTACCGGCCAACGTCGAGGTACGGAACTGGGTGCCGCAGCTGTCGATCCTCGAGCAGGCGGACGCGTTCATCACGCACGCGGGCGCCGGCGGCAGCCAGGAGGGCCTGGCCACCGCCACGCCGATGGTCGCCGTCCCGCAGGCCGTCGACCAGTTCGGCAACGCCGACATGCTCCAGGGGCTCGGCGTCGCCCGGCATCTGCCGAGGGAGGAGGCGACGGCCGAGAACCTGCGGGCCGCCGTCCTCGCGCTCGTCGACGACGCGGAGGTGGCGCGCCGCCTCGCCGCGATCCGTCAGGAGATGGCGGGCGAGGGCGGCACACCGCGCGCGGCCGACCTCATCGAGGCCGAACTGCCCGAGAAGTAGGGCCGATCACTGATAGAGCGGAGCGTGGTGTCGGTCCTGGCCTTGCGGCACTGGATGTGCGCCGGGCTCGTCGGTTCCCGGCGGGAACCGACGAGCCCGGCGCACCGTCCGTTACCGGCCACGATCTATGGAGAGACGCGCACGGGCTCCTCCTCGGCCGGGCGGCGCGGCTCGGGCGGAGCCGCCTCGTCGTGGCTGAGGTCGGGCATCCGGTGCAGCCACTTCGGCAGGTACCAGTTGCGCTCGCCGAGCAGCGCCATGACCGCCGGGAGCAGCACGCCCCGGATGACGGTCGCGTCGATCAGGACCGCGGCCGCGAGGCCGACACCCATCTGCTTGAAGGACTGCATGGAGAGGGTGCCGAAGATGGCGAAGACGGCGACCATGATGACGGCGGCGCTGGTGACGACACCGGCCGTGGTGACGACACCGTGCCGGATGGCGTCCAGGTTCGAACGGCCCTGCAGCCGCGCCTCCTTGATCCGCGAGACCACGAACACGTGGTAGTCCATCGACAGGCCGAACAGGATCACGAAGAGGAACAGCGGCAGCCAGGAGATGATCGCGCCGACCCCCTCCGCCCCGACGAGCCCGGCGCCCCAGCCGTTCTGGAAGACGGCGACGAGAATCCCGTACGCCGCTCCGACGGAGAGCAGATTGAGCGCGATCGACGTGACCGCGACGGTCAGCGAGCGGAACGAGACCAGCATGAGCAGGAAGGCGAAGACGACCACGAAGACGAAGACCGGGACGACCGAGCCGACGATCTGGTCGTTGAAGTCCTTCGACCCGGCGACCTGCCCGGTGACGGGCGCCTCGACGCCGTCGACCTCGCCGAGCGTGTCCGGCCGCACCTGGTCCCGCAGCAGCGCCAGGCTCTTCTCGGCCTTGTCCTGGTCGGAGCCGCCGACGAGGGGTACGTCGATGAGCGCGACGTTCTCCTTCGCGTGCACGGTGACCTCGACCGGCCCGCGCGAGGCGCCCGAACTCACGGCCTGCGCGCGGAAGTCGGCGAGGGCGGCCCGTACCGCCGGGGCCTCGATGTCGTCGGCCTTCACCACGACCTCGGCCGGGTCGGACCCGCCCGGGAACGCCTCGTTGACCCGGTCGTACGTCGCCACGATCGGCAGTGACGAGCCGAACTCCTGGTCCAGGGTGAGGTTCTGCGTCTTCATGCCGAGCGCGGGCGCGGCGACCGCGAGCAGCGCGCCGACGGCTACGACGACGGAGACGGCGGGCCGCGCGAGGACGACCGTGAGGACCCGCTGCCAGAACCGGCTCCCGCTCCCGGCGTTCGGGCCGCTGCCCTCGCTCCGGCGCTTCCCGCGGTGCAGGAACGGGATACGGCCCTTCTCCACGCGCTCACCGAGCAGGGAGAGGAGCGCCGGGAGCACGGTCACCGAGCCGACCATCGCGACCGCCACCACCATCAGCGAGGCGATCCCCATGGCCTGGAACTCGGCGAGGCCGGTGAACATCATGCCCGCCATGGCCACGCACACCGTGACGCCGGAGACGATGATCGCCCGGCCGCTGGTGGCGGCGGCGACGCGCAGCGCCGTCTGCGGGTCGTGGCCCTTCAGCCGTTCCTCGCGCTCGCGGCGCAGATAGAACAGGCAGTAGTCGACGCCGACCGCGAGACCGACGAGCAGCATGACCGAGTTGGCGGTCTCGCTCATCGGCTGGAGATGGCTGACGAGCCCCATCAGGCCCATCGTCGCCATGATCGCCGTGATGGCGAGCGCCACCGGGAGCAGGGCCGCGACGACCGCGCCGAACGCGATCAGCAGGATGCCGAGCGCCACCGGCACCGCCGACAGCTCGGCCCGCTGGAAGTCGTCGCCGAACGCGTCGTCGAACGTCTTGTTCATGCTGGCGCCGCCGATCTCCTCGATCCGCAGCGCGTCGTGACCGTCGGCGACGCCCTCGACCGCGGCGAGCACCGGATCGACCCGGTCGGCCGCCGTCTCGGGGTCGCCCCGCATGTCGAACTGGACCAGCACGGTGCGGCCGTCCTCCGACACGGTCTGCGCCTGGGCGGCGTACGGCGAGCGCACGTTCGTCACGGCACCCGTGCCCTCGACGGCCCTGATGACGTCCGCCACGGCCGCCTTGAACTCCGGGGCAGTGGCGCGCAACCGCCCGTCCTTGCCCTGGACGAGCACGGTCTCGCCCGCGGGCTCGTCTATGCGCGCGTCGTCGACTATGCGCGACGCCTGGCCCGTCTCGCCGCTGAGCTGGTCGCTGTCCTCTACGTCGACGCGTCCGGCCGCCGAACCGAGCCCCATCGCCAGGACGACGAAGAGCACCCAGATGCCCACCGCCGCCCAGCGGTGCCGGACGCTCCACCCGCCGGCCCGGGCGGCGAATCCCCGCACCCGCCGGTCCTGTCGCTCCCCGTTCCTCACCATGAGGTCACCTCCGCAATCGAAGGTATGGGGACCGTAAGCGGGGTTCGTCGTGCTGTTCGGTGAAGTGCGGGGCGCTCCGCTCGGTACGGAGGATGACGACAGCCCCCTACATCTATAGGGATCCGTCCGTTTTGTTATTACAGAAGCTTGTTGAACAAGTCACAGGCGCGTGAAGGTCTTGATCTGGTCGTGTCAATCGGTCAGGGTTTCGTCTCAACCCCCGGAGATCTTCCGGAGGTTACCGGGGGCCGCACGAAAATACGCGCCCCCACGCGCGTAGAACCTCATGCGCAGAAGGTGTGCGCAGAGCTCATCCCCCCACATCACCACGAGGAGATCCCTCTTCATGGCATTTCACAAGCGTGCGATAGCCGTCGGCGCGGCCGCGGCAGCGATCGGCGTCACCGTCTTCACCGGCGGCCTCGCGGACGCGACCCCCGCCCAGGGCACCGTCTACGGCCTCGACGCCGAGGGCGCGGTGTCCGGCAGCTACATCGTGCTGCTCGACCAGAAGGCGAACACCGCCGCCAAGAAGGACCTGGCCAAGGAGTACGGCGGCACCTTCAAGCGGAACTACACCTCCGCGGTCAACGGCTTCTCCGTGAACGGCCTCACCGAGACGGAGGCCAAGCGGCTCGCCGCCGACACCTCGGTCGGCAAGGTCGTCCAGAACAAGAAGTTCCACATCGACGCCGCGCAGGAGAACCCGCCGTCGTGGGGCCTGGACCGCATCGACCAGGCGGAGACGGCCGGCGACGGCTCCTACACCTACCCGGACAGCGCGGGTGAGGGCGCTACCGCGTACGTCATCGACACCGGCGTCCGCATTAGCCACAAGGACTTCGGCGGCCGCGCCTCCTACGGCTTCGACGCGGTGGACAACGACGACAGCGCAGACGACGGCAACGGGCACGGCACGCACGTCGCCGGCACCATCGCGGGCAGCGCGCACGGCGTCGCCAAGAAGGCGAGGATCGTCGCCGTCCGGGTCCTCGACGACGCGGGCTCCGGCACCACCGAGCAGGTCGTCGCCGGGATCGACTGGGTGACCAGGAACCACCAGGGCCCGTCGGTCGCCAACATGTCCCTCGGCGGCGGCGTCGACGAAGCCCTCGACGCGGCCGTGCAGAAGTCGATCGCGTCGGGCGTCACCTACGCGGTCGCCGCCGGGAACGAGTCGGCGGACGCCGCCACCTCCAGCCCCGCCCGCGTCCCCGAGGCCATCACCGTCGCCTCCTCCACCAAGACCGACCAGCAGTCGAGCTTCTCCAACTTCGGCTCCGCGGTGGACATCTACGCCCCCGGCTCGGACATCACCTCCGACTGGAACACCGGCGACGACGCCACGAACACGATCTCCGGTACGTCGATGGCGACCCCGCACGTCGTCGGCGCCGCCGCCGTCTACCTCGCCGGGCATCCGGACGCGGCCCCGGCCGACGTCGCGAAGGCGCTGACCGGCGGCGCCACGCCCGACGCCATCTCGAACGCGTCCGAGGGCACCGCGAACAAGCTCCTGAAGATCGTCGAGTAGCGAGCAGTACGGGCCCCCGTGCCCGGCCGGCGGCCGCCGCGCTCACCCCCACGGAGCACGGCGGCCGCCCTATCCTGTCCCGATGGCGATCAAGCGATACGCGGCCCTGCTGCGCGGCATCAACGTCGGCGGCAACAAGAAGGTGCCGATGGCGCGGTTGCGGACCCTGGTCGAGGGGCTGGGCTGCACCGACGTCCGCACCTATCTCCAGAGCGGCAACGTGACCTTCGCCGCAGACGCCGATGCCGATGCCGATGCGGAGACGACATCGGCACGGGCCATCGAAGGAGCCCTCAGCGCGGAGTTCGGCTTCACGGTGGACGTCCTCGTACGCGAGCACGCGTACCTCAAGGCCGTCCTGGACGCGTGCCCGTTCCCCGCCGCCGAACTGCAGGGCAAGCAGCTCCACGTCACCTACTTCTCCGAGCAGCTCACCGCGGAGCGGTTCGCGGAGCTCGACCCGGCCGCGTACGCCCCGGAGGAGTTCCGGCTCGGCGACCGCGCCCTGTACCTCTACGCGCCCGACGGCCTCGGCACGTCGAAACTGGGCGACCGGCTCAGCCGTCCGGCGCTCACCAAGGGCCTGATCGCGACGAGCCGCAACTGGAACACCGTCGTCAAGCTGGTGGAGCTGACGAGCGCTCCGTGAGGTGTCGCGTTTGTTCAAGAGCGGTACGGGCGCCGGACCTTAACGTCATCGGCATGGAACAACGTATGGACACCGTGTACCCGTACCTCGTCGAGTCCGCCGCCGAGGCCGCCCGCGTCGCGGCGGGCGTCGGCCCCGGCGCGCTCGACGCCCCGTCGGGCTGCGGCGACTGGGACGTGCGCACCCTCGTCAACCACTGGGTTCTCTACAGCTCGCACGGCATGGAGCACCGGGCCCGGCGCCTCCAGCTGCCCGAGGAGCTGACCGGGCGCGACTTCACCGCCGACGCGGACTGGGCCGCGCGGTACGCCACCGCGCTCGACCGGGCCGTGGCCGCGTGGGCCGCGCCCGAGGTCTGGGACGGCGACATCGATCTCGGCTTCGCCCAGCAGCCCGCCCCCGGGGTCGCCACCCTGCTGTGGGCCGAACTCGTCCTGCACGGCTGGGACGTGGCCCGCGCCACCGGCCAGGGATTCCGGGTGCCGGACGGCGCGGCCGCGCTGCTGCTGCACGTCGTGGAGGAGAACGCCGAGATGTACCGCCGGTACGAGGGGTTCGCCGACCCGGTCGACGTGGGCGAGGGCGCCTCGGTGTACGAGCGGGCGCTCGCGCTGAGCGGCCGGAACCCCGAGGCCGTCGTCACGAGCTGACGGACCCGGTGTGCTCGCCGCGCCACGCGTCGCGGCGGGCCCGGCGCACCGCGGGGCCCATGCCCAGGCCCGCCGCGATGAACAGCACTCCGAGCACGGCCCAGCCGGCCGCCCCGTGGTCGATCGCCGTCGCGGTCACGAGGGCGGGCGCGGCCATGGTGGCGGCGGCCTGGCCCGAGTTGAAGACGCCCTGGTAGACGCCCTGGGCGCGGGCGTCCGCCAGTCCGTAGCCGACGGTCCAGCCGCCCGCCGCCGACAGGACCTCCGCCAGCACCTGCACCACCGCGCCCACCACCAGGACCATGAGCGCCCAGAGCGGCGGGAGCCCGGCCGTGCAGGCGAACACCGCGCACGCCAGCGCCAGCAGCAGCCCCGAGCGGCGCATCGCCCGTACCGCGCCCGGCAGGTCCTCCACGCCGCGCGTCGCCCGCACCTGGAGCAGCGCCACAAGGGCGCAGTTGAGGACCATGACGAGCGCGGCCGACCAGCGCGGGGCGTCCGTGTGCCGCACGATCCACAGCGGCAGCCCCACCTCCAGCAGGCTGTACTGCAGGGCCAGTACGGCGTTGAGGACCGTCACGCTCAGGTACGGCAGATCGCGCACCGCCCGCAACGGGCTCTCCACGCGCGCGTGGTCCACCGTCCGCCTCGCCGTGCCGCCCGGCAGCCGGTGCACGAGGACGCCGGAGACGACGAACGCCACCGCGTCGACGAGGATCAGCGCCGTGTACCCGGCGCGGCTGTCCGCCTGGAGCGCGAGGGCGCCGAACGCGCCGCCCGCGCCCATGCCCACATTGGTCACCATGCGCAGATGCGCCCGGCCCTCCACGCGCGTGCGCGCGGGCAGCTCGACGGCGTAGAGCGCGTTGCGCACGCCCATGCTCGCCTGGCAGAGCGCGGCGTACCCGATCGCCGTCGCCAGGAACGAGGCGTACGAGCCGATCACCGTGTACGCCGCCAGCACGACCCCGCACCCGGTCCACAGCGCGGTCAGCACGGGCCGGTACCCCCACCGGTCCGAGGCCCGGCCGGCGGGCACTGCGGCCGCGATCCCGAAGAGCCCGGCCACGGTGAGACCGACGCCGACCGAGGTGGCGCTCAGCCCGACGACGCGCGTGAAGTACAGGACGCTGACCGGGAAGAACAGACCGCGCCCGAACGCGTTGACGAGCGTGAACAGGGAGAGGCGCAGCAACAGCGGGTCGGTGGGCAGCATCCCGAGGAAACGGGTGGCCGCGGGGTCCTGCCGGGCATCGGTCGGCGAAGTGGTCATGTCCACAGCCAACCGGCCGTCCGCTTGCGGGGACATTCCTTTAGCCTGCGCCTAAAGGGTGCGCGGGTTCGCGACGCGGACGAGGGGGGAGGCCCGCAGATGATCGAATTCCGTTTCGTCGTGGGCGACCTGGCCCGTACGTCGTTCGCGTACTCGCCGCTCCAGGAGGCCGTCTACTCCCTGCGCTGCTGGCGCGACCCCGCCCGCTATCCGCACCAGCGCCCCTGGCTGCGCCGCCTCGCCCCCGCCTTCCGCCGCCAGGACACCGAGCTGCTCACCGCGCTGATCGCCCCGAGCATGTGGGTCCCGGACTTCATGACGCCGCGCCCCGAGCGCCCGCGGCCGGTCTTCGCCCAGCAGCTCACCGCGCTCGGCACCACGCCACCGCACGTCCTGGCCGCCGACTTCGGGGCCGCGTACGCCAACCACCCGATGCCGCCCGTCGTCCGTGAGGGCCTGACCGACCCCGCCGCGCTCCTCGACCGCGTCACCGGCGCCCTGGCGGCGTACTGGCACGACTGCCTCGCCCCCGACTGGTGGCCGCGCGTCCACACGATCCTCGAGTCCGACCTGGCCCACCGCGGCAAGGTCCTCGCGGAGGAGGGCGCGGGCAGCCTCTTCGCGAGCCTCGACCCGCGGCTCGACTGGAACGGTGAGGTCCTCACCCTGGTCAAGAAGCTCGACCGGCACCCCTGGCCGGAGGCCGACATACAGATCGGCGGCCGGGGCCTCGTCATCATCCCCACGATGTTCGCCCTCGGCGCACACACCAACATCGACCCGTCACTGCCCCCGATCCTCTGCTACCCGGCGCGCGGCCGGGCCACGATCTCCGAGACCCCGCCCCCGGCCACCGGCGAAGCCCTCACCCGCCTCCTGGGCGCCCCCCGCGCCCGCATCCTCCACCTCCTCCGGGAACCGGCCTCCACCACGGAACTGGCCCACCGCCTCGCCGTCACCCCGGGCGCGGTCAGCCAGCACCTGTCGGTCCTGTACGACGCGGGCCTGCTGACCCGGGCCCGGAGCGGCCGGAGCGTGCGGTATGCGCGCAGCGAGCTGGGGGAGCGGCTGTGCGGGCCGAGCTGACCGGCCCGGGCGTCAGGCCCCGATCGCGGCCAGTTCCCGTACGCACGCGTCCTGGTAGCGGCGCAGCAGCACCCGCGCCACCTCCGGTGCCGGGCCCAGCACATCCGCCAGGACATCCGCCTCGGCCGCGCCCCGTGCGATCCGGTCGGGGAGGCGGCCGGGAGCGAGGACGTACGGCGCGACCGCGACGCGTGCGCAGCCCAGGGCGCGCAGTTCGCGTACCGCGTCCTCCGTGCGGGGGAGGGAAGCGGAGGCGAACGCAGGTCGCACGGCGCACCAACCGGTGTGCCGCCACTCCCGCGCGATGTCAGCGATCACTGCGATCGCCTCCGGGTCGGAGGAGCCCGCCGAGGCCAGGACGATGCCGGTCGTGGGCTTGTCGGCCGGGGTGAGACCGGCCTCGTACAGACGGCGTTCGAGGGCCGTGAGGAGGAGCGGGGAGGGGCCGAGGACGTCCGCCTGGCGGATGCCGAGCGAGGGCGGGGCCTCGCGCAGGACCGCCGGGATGTCGGACTTGGCGTGGAAGGCGCGGGTCAGGAGGAGGGGGAGGGCGACCACGTCGCGGACGCCGTCCGCCGCCAGGGAGCCCAGGACCCCGTGCACCGACGGGACGTTGAACTCCAGGAACGCCGTCTCCACCCGTACCCCCGGCCGCTGCGCCCGCACCTCGCGCACGAGGGCGTGCACGGTCGCGGCGTGGCGCGGGTCGCGGCTGCCGTGGGCGATGACCAGGAGGACGGGTGGAGTGTGGCGCATGGGTGGCTCAGTTCCTCACGAGGAGGCCGCGACCGCGCAGGACGTGGCGCTCCAGCGGGCTGAAGATCAGCAGGTCGATGACGATACCGACGATCAGGATGAGCAGGATCGCCAGGAACACCATGGGCATGGACGAGGCGTTGCGGCCGTTCTCCAGGAGCTGGCCGAGGCCGATGCCCAGGTCGGGCGAGGACGCGATGATCTCCGCCGCCATCAGCGAGCGCCAGGAGAACGCCCAGCCCTGCTTGAGACCGGCGAGGTAGCCGGGCAGCGCCGCCGGCAGGACGATGTGCCACAGGCCGCGCACGCCCGTCGCGCCCATGGTGCGGCCCGCGCGCAGGAACAGCGGCGGCACCTGGTCGACGCCGGAGACGAGACCGTTGGCGATCGACGGGACGGCGCCGAGCAGGATCACCGCGTACATCATCGAGTTGTCCAGGCCGAGCCAGAGGACGGCCGGGGGGACCCAGGCCACCGACGGCAGCGACTGGAGCCCGGAGAGGATCGGGCCGATCGCCGCGCGCACGAACTTCACCCGCGCCACGAGCAGCCCGAGCGGGGTGCCGATGACCAGGGCGAAGAGGAAGCCGAGCAGGCCGCGCGAGACGCTCGTCCAGATGTAGCCGAGCAGTTCGCCCTTGAGCCAGGCGGTTCGCACCTCGTCCCAGACGGCGGACGGCGCGGGCAGCTTCGTCGGATCGTCGACGATCTTGAAGGAGACCAGCGCCTGCCAGATCACCAGGACGACGAGGACCGCCGTCAGGGGCGGCAGGACCTTCTCGCGGAGCGTGCGGGTGAACGGGACACGGCCGGTGTCCTGCGACTCCAGCGCGTCGAGTCCCGCCTCCAGACCCGCGAGGTCGTCCTTGCCGGGCCGCTCGTCGACCGCGGCCGTCGGTTCAGTCCTTGCCATGGCGGCGGATCTCCCCACGCAGTTGTTCGGTGATCTCGACGGAGAGCTCCGCGACCTCGGCGTCCTCGATGCGGCGCGGCTGCGGGATGTCCACCGTCCACTCGCGGGCGATCCGGCCGGGACGGGAGGAGAGGAGTACGACGCGCTCGGCGAGCCGCACCGCCTCGCGCACGTTGTGCGTGACGAAGAGGACGGAGACGTTCGTCTCGCGCCAGATCCGGGTCAGCTCGCCGTGCAGCACGTCCCGCGTGATCGCGTCGAGCGCCGCGAACGGCTCGTCCATCAGGAGCAGCCCGGCGTCCTGGGCGAGCGCCCGCGCGAGCGCCACCCGCTGGCGCATACCGCCGGACAGCTCGTGCACGCGCTTGCCGTACGCGTCCTGGAGCCGGACCAGTTCCAGCAGCTCCTCGGCGCGGGTGCGCCGTTCGTTCTTCGCCACGCCCCGCAGTTTCAGCGCGAGTTCGATGTTCTTGCCCGCGGTCAGCCACGGGAACAGGGCGTGCTCCTGGAACATCAGGGCGGGCCGCCCGTCCGTCGCGATGGCCCCCGCCGACGGCCGGTCGAGCCCGGCCACCAGGTTGAGCAGCGTCGACTTGCCGCACCCCGAGGCCCCCAGGAGGGTGACGAACTCGCCCGGCGCGACGTCGAGCGTGATGTCGTCCAGAACGAGCTGGGGGCCCGCCGGTGTGGCGAAGGACTTCGAGACGTGCTCGATCCGGGCCGCCCTGCCACCGGTCGGGGCGGCGGGGTCACCCGCCTTGGCGAGAGTCGTCGCCATAGGTCGTCACCTCCTGGGAAACCTGCTGGAATCCTGTGAACTCGGCTTGCGGGCGGGTTACTTGACGCCGAGACCGGCGTCGTCGACCTTGGCGCCGCCCTCGGCCGCGAGGACCTTGTTCAGCGGCTTCAGGTCATAGATCCCGGCCAGGTCGGGCTTGTCCAGGAGACCGGCCTTGACCGCGTGGTCCGCCTCGGAGTCGAGGGTCGCGGCCAGCGGGTCGTCGGTGAACTCGATCGACTTCCACGCCGGGTCGAGCACCTCCGCCGGCAGCGCCTTGCCGGAGTCCTTCTCCAACTGCTTGTTGGCGGCGGCCTTCGCCTCGTCGGGGTTGGCCTTGATCCACGCGTTGGTCTTCACCGAGCCGCGCAGCACGGCCTCGACGACGTCCGGGTGCTCCTTGAGGAAGGACTGCTTCACGATGATGTTCGTGATCACGAACTTCTTGTCGGGCCACAGGTCCGCCTCGTCGAGCAGCACCTTCGCACCCTCGGAGACCAGCTTCGACGCGGTCGGCTCCGGCACCCACGCGCCGTCGATGGAGCCGGACTTGTAGGCGTCCGGGGTGATCTTGTTTTCCGTGCGGACCACGGACACGTCGCCCTTGCCGGACTGCGCGTCGACCTTCCAGCCCTTCTCGGCGATCCAGTTCAGGAACGCGACGTCCTGCGTGTTGCCGAGCTGCGGGGTGGCGATCTTCTTGCCCTTGACGTCGTCCAGGGTCTTGATCTTCTTCGGATCGACGACGAGCTTCACGCCGCCGGAGGCCGAACCGCCGATGATGCGCAGCGACTTGGACTGCGACTTGGTGTAGCCGTTGATGGCGGGGGAGGGGCCGATCCAGCCGATGTCGATGGAGCCGGAGTTGAGCGCCTCGATCTCGGAGGGCCCGGCGTTGAAGACCTGGTACTTCGCCTGCGTGCCCTTGAGCTCCTTCTGGAAGAAGCCCTTCTGGTTGCCGACGAGGGCGGTGCCGTGGGTCAGGTTCCCGAAGTAGCCGATCTTGACGGTGTCCGCGGAGAGGGCCTTGCCCTTGGCGGAGACGTTCTCCGTGGAGCTGTCGTCGCTGTCCGAGCCGTAGCCGCAGGCCGTCGCGGTGAGCGCGAGGAGCGGCAGCGCGGCGACGGCGACGAGGCCGCGGCGCGTGAGGATCGATCGGTTGGCAGGCACGGGAGGTGTTCCTCTCGTCGGCCCGGCGGTCACGCGCTCAGGGCGTGGCCGGGAGGTCGGCAGGTCTTCGTCTTCGCCGCACGGCATGGTGCGCGGCGATCACTACGGCGTGGGGGGCGAGGGCGCGCGGGCAGTGCGCGTACGTCAGCACGCACATCGCCCGACCCCGCCCTGTCCGCTGCCGAGGGCGCCGCTGCCGACGCGGCCGCCCTCCTTGGCGAACGTGCCGTAGTAGTCGAAGAGGTTCATGTCAGAAGTCCCAGCCGTCCTCGTCGGCGGAGGCGCCGGTGGCGGCGTCGGCGGCAGGCTTCCCGGCGGCGGCGAACGACTCGCCCGCCATGCCCGCCGCGAGCGTCGTCCCGTCCGCCGGGTCGATCAGGAGGAACGATCCGGTGCGCCGCGAGTCCGCGTAGTCGTCGAGCGCGAGCGGCTCGGCGGTGCGCACCTTGACGCGGCCGATGTCGTTGGCGACGAGCTGCCCCGGCTCGGGGTGCTGGGAGAGGTCGTCGAGCGTGAGCCGCGACGGGATCTCCTTGACGATCGCCTTGACGGTACGGGTGGTGTGCTTGAGCAGCACCCGCTGGCCGACGGTGAGCGGCGTGTCCGCGACGTGGCAGACGGTCGCCTCGACGTCCTGCGAGGTGGCGGGCGCGTCGTCGCTCGGCACGATGAGGTCGCCGCGCGAGACGTCGATGTCGTCCTCCAGGAGGAGGGTGACCGACTGCGGCGTCCACGCCACGTCGACCTTCTGCCCCAGCAGGTCGATCCCGGCGACCTTCGACGTGCGCCCCGACGGCAGTACGGTGACGGACTCGCCGACGCGGAAGGTACCGGCCGCGATCTGGCCCGCGTAGCCCCGGTAGTCGGGGTGCTCGGGCGTCTGCGGACGGATGACGTACTGCACGGGCAGGCGCGCGTGGCAGCTGGTCAGGTCGTGGCTGACCGGCACCGTCTCCAGGTGCTCCAGGACGGTCGGGCCGCCGTACCAGTCCATGTTGGCGGAGGGCTCCACCACGTTGTCACCGGCGAGCGCCGAGATCGGGATGGCGGTGATCTCCGGGACGCCGAGGCCCGCCGCGTACGCGGTGAACTCCTCGGCGATCTTCGCGAAGACGCTCTCCTTGTAGTCGACGAGGTCCATCTTGTTGACCGCGAGGACGACGTGCGGGACGCGAAGGAGCGCGGCGACGGCGGCGTGGCGGCGGGTCTGCTCGATGACGCCGTTGCGCGCGTCGACCAGGACCACGGCGAGGTCGGCGGTGGAGGCGCCGGTCACCATGTTCCGCGTGTACTGCACGTGGCCCGGGGTGTCGGCCAGGATGAACCGGCGCCGGGGCGTCGCGAAGTAGCGGTACGCCACGTCGATCGTGATGCCCTGCTCGCGCTCGGCGCGCAGGCCGTCGGTGAGCAGCGCGAGGTCCGGCTCGGCGGCGCCGCGCGAGCGCGAGGCGAGCTCTACGGCCTCCAGCTGGTCGGTGAGGACCGACTTGGAGTCGTGCAGGAGGCGGCCCACGAGGGTGGACTTGCCGTCGTCGACGGAGCCCGCGGTGGCGAACCGCAGCAGGGTCGTGGCCGACAGGCCCGCCAGCTCTTCGGCAGCAGTGGTCGTGCTCATGGTTAGAAGTACCCCTCGCGCTTGCGGTCTTCCATCGCGGCCTCGGACATCTTGTCGTCGGCGCGCGTCGCGCCCCGCTCGGTGAGGCGGGAGACGGCGATCTCGGCGATGACCTTCTCGATGGTCGTGGCGTCCGAGTCGACGGCGCCGGTGCAGGACATGTCGCCGACGGTCCGGTAGCGCACGAGCCGCGTCTCGACGGACTCGCTCTCCTTCGGACCGCCCCACTCGCCGGCCGTCAGCCACATGCCGTTCCGGTTGAACACCGGGCGCTCGTGGGCGTAGTAGATCTCCGGCAGGTCGATGTCCTCGCGGGCGATGTACTGCCACACGTCCAGCTCGGTCCAGTTGCTCAGAGGAAAAACGCGGACGTGCTCGCCGGGCGCGTGGCGGCCGTTGTAGAGCTGCCACAGCTCGGGGCGCTGACGGCGCGGGTCCCACTGCGAGAACTCGTCGCGCAGGGAGAAGACGCGCTCCTTTGCGCGGGCCTTCTCCTCGTCGCGCCGTCCGCCGCCGAAGACCGCGTCGAACCGCTCGGCCTGGATCTTCTCCGTCAGCGGCAGCGTCTGGAGCGGGTTACGGGTCCCGTCCGGACGCTCCTTCAGCACACCCCGGTCGATGTAGTCCTGCACGGAGGCGACGTGCAGGCGCAGGCCGTGCTCGGCCACGACCCGGTCGCGGTAGGCGAGGACCTCGGGGAAGTTGTGCCCGGTGTCCACGTGCAGGAGCGAGAAGGGGATCGCCGCCGGGGCGAACGCCTTCAGCGCCAGGTGCAGCATGAGGATCGAGTCCTTGCCGCCGGAGAAGAGAATCACCGGCCGCTCGAACTCGCCCGCCACCTCGCGGAAGATGTGCACCGCCTCGGACTCCAGGGCGTCCAGGTGGCTCAGCGCGTACGGGCTGTCGGTCTCCTCGGAGACAGTCACTACGGTCGTCATGCGGCGAGACCCCTTTCGGTGAGCAGCGCGCGGAGCGCGGCCGCGGACTCCTGCACGGTCTGGTGGTGCGACTCGATGCGCAGGTCGGGCGAGTCGGGAACCTCGTACGGGTCGTCGACCCCGGTGAGCCCGGAGAGCTCGCCCGCGGCCTGCTTGGCGTAGAGCCCCTTCACGTCCCGCTCGGAGCAGACCTCCACGGGCGTGGCGACGTGCACCTCCAGGTACGCGGTGCCGCCCACCTGGTGGCGCTTGCGCACCGCCTCGCGGCTGTCGGCGTACGGGGCGATGACCGGGACGAGCGCCAACACGCCGTTACGGGCGAGGAGTTCGGCCAGGAAGCCGATGCGCTGCACGTTGGTGTGCCGGTCCTCGCGGCTGAAGCCGAGGCCCGCCGAGAGGTACTCGCGGATCTCGTCGCCGTCCAGCACCTCGACCCGGTGCCCCTCGGCGCGCAGCGTCTTCGCCAGCTCGTAGGCGATGGTGGTCTTGCCGGCGCTCGGCAGACCCGTGAGCCAGATCGTGGCTCCGGTCACTTGCTTCTCCAAGGTCTTGGTGTGCTGCGGGGGTTCGGCTGTGTCAGCCGTGTCGGCCGTCAGGTCCGTCGCCTCAGCCATGGAGGCCGCACTCGGTCTTGGCCCGGCCCGCCCAGCGTCCGGCGCGGGCGTCCTCGCCCGCCAGGAGGCGGCGGGTGCACGGGGCGCAGCCCACGGAGCCGTAGCCGTCCATCAGGAGCGGGTTGGTGAGCACGCCGTGCTCGGTCACGTAGGCGTCCACGTCGTCCTGCGTCCAGCGGGCGATCGGGGAGATCTTGACCTTCTGCCGCTTCTCGTCCCAAGCGACGACGGGCGTGTCGGCGCGGGTCGGCGACTCGTCGCGGCGCAGTCCGGTCGCCCAGGCGGCGTACTTGGTCAGCCCTTCTTGCAGGGGCCTGACCTTGCGCATCGCGCAGCACAGGTCCGGGTCGCGGTCGTGCAGCTTCGGACCGAACTCGGCGTCCTGCTCGGCGACGGTCTGCCGGGGCGTGAGCGTGATGACGTTGACGTCCATCACGGCCTCGACGGCGTCGCGGGTGCCGATGGTCTCCTCGAAGTGGTAGCCGGTGTCGAGGAAGACGACGTCGACGCCGGGCCGGGCGCGGGAGGCGAGGTGGGCGACGACCGCGTCCTCCATGGACGAGGTCACGCAGAACTCCGGGCCGAAGGTGTCGGCCGCCCACTGGAGGATCTCCAGTGCGGAGGCGCCCTCCAGGTCGCGCCCGGCCTGCTCGGCGAGCGCCTTCAGCTCTGTGGTGTCCGTCGCATCGGTGGTGCCCGTAGCGTCAGTCGTGTCCGTAGCGGCCTGAGTCGGCGTCATATCTGATCCCCTCCACCGTCGTTACGCGTCAGCCCCCGGGCGAGGAGCCCGAGGAACTTCAGCTGGAAGGCCCGATTGCATGCCCCGCATTCCCAGGCGCCGTGTTTTCCCTCGGCGGCCTCGCTGGGACGCAGGTCCTCGTCGCCGCAGTAGGGGCAGTAGAACGGGGCGGCGCGCTCGCTCATGACAGGGCCTCCTCGGAGGCGCGGGTGGTCCAGGTGGCGAACCGCTCGCCGTCCTCGCGCTCCGCCTGGAAGCGCTTGAGGACCCGCTCGATGTAGTCCGGCAGCTCGGTCGCGGTGACCTTCAGGCCGCGCACCTTGCGGCCGAACCCGGCCTCAAGGCCGAGCGCGCCGCCGAGATGGACCTGGTAGCCCTCGACCTGCTCGCCGTTCTCGTCGAGCATCAGCTGGCCCTTGAGACCGATGTCCGCGACCTGGATACGGGCGCAGGCGTTCGGGCAGCCGTTCAGGTTGATGGTGAGCGGCTCGTCGAACTCCGGGAGACGCCGCTCCAGTTCGTCGATGAGCGTGGCGCCGCGCTGCTTCGTCTCGACGATGGCGAGCTTGCAGAACTCGATGCCGGTGCAGGCCATGGTGCCGCGCCGGAACGTGGAGGGGCGGGCGGTCAGGTCGAGCGCCTCCAACCCCTCCACCAGCGAGTCGACCCGGTCCTGCTCGACGTCCAGGACGATCATCTTCTGCTCGACCGTGGTGTGGACGCGGCCGGAGCCGTGCGCCTCGGCCAGGTCGGCGATCTTGGTGAGCGTGGCGCCGTCGACGCGGCCGACGCGCGGGGCGAAGCCCACGTAGAAGCGGCCGTCCTGCTGGCGGTGGACGCCGATGTGGTCGCGCCACTGCGAGGAGGGCTGGGCGGGGGCGGGCCCGTCGGTCAGCTTGCGGCCGCCGAGGTACTCGTCCTCCAGGACCTGGCGGAACTTCTCCGGGCCCCAGTCGGCGACGAGGAACTTCAGGCGGGCCCGGTTGCGCAGGCGGCGGTAGCCGTAGTCGCGGAAGATCGAGATGACGCCCTCGTACACGTCGGGCACGTCGTCGATCGGCACCCAGGCGCCGAGCCGCACGCCCAGCTTGGGGTTGGTGGAGAGGCCGCCGCCGACCCACAGGTCGAAGCCGGGGCCGTGCTCGGGGTGGACGACGCCGACGAACGACACGTCGTTGATCTCGTGCACCACGTCCAGGAGCGGCGAGCCGGAGATGGCCGTCTTGAACTTGCGCGGCAGGTTCGAGTACGCCGGGTTGTTCAGGACGCGGCGCTTGATCTCCTCAAGGGCGGGCGTGGCGTCGATGATCTCGTCCTCGGCGATGCCCGCGACCGGTGATCCGATCATGACACGCGGGGTGTCACCGCAGGCCGTGACGGTCGAGAGCCCGACGCCCTCGAGCCGGTTCCAGATCTCGGGCACGTCCTCGATCCGGATCCAGTGGTACTGGACGTTCTGCCGGTCGGTGATGTCGGCGGTCCCGCGCGCGAACTCCTGCGAGATCTCGCCGATGACGCGCAGCTGCCGCGTGGTCAGCCGGCCGCCGTCCACGCGCACGCGCAGCATGAAGTACTCGTCGTCCAGCTCCTCCGGCTCAAGGACCGCGGTCTTGCCGCCGTCGATGCCGGGGCGGCGCTGGGTGTACAGACCCCACCAGCGCATGCGTCCACGCAGGTCGCTGGGGTCGATGGAGTCGAATCCACGCTTGGAGTAGATCGTCTCAATACGTGTCCGCACATTGAGACCGTCGTCGTCCTTCTTGACCTGCTCGTTGCCGTTGAGCGGCGTGAAGTGGCCTACGGCCCACTGGCCCTCGCCACGGTGACGGCTCACCTTGCGGCGGGGCGCGGCGGCAGCGGTCTTCTCAGGGTTGGCAGCCATGGGTGTACGTCCTTCAGGCGGGCTCAGTGCGGCTCGGTGCGGCTCTGACCGGCACACTTCGCGCTAGGGCGCGGCGGTGCGCTGGGCGTCGGGTGGAGCGGGGAAGTCGGCGGTGCTGGTTCTCTCAGCGCGCCGGACAGATGGCGCTGGACATGCGGCCGTAGTCGACGTGGCGTCGACTCACCAAGGCGGTTCCAGCTGTAGACATGACGGAAGCGTGTCACGGGACTTTGGGCCCGGTCCACCATCGTCCGCAATATGGACTCGTATGTCCCACATGCTGGTCAATGGTGGTGTCGGTCACATCGGCGGCCACCTCTTACGAGGCCGTGGGGTACGCGCCCGGCCACGGGCCCGGAGCCGCCGCGTCGGGCTCCTCACCGGTCTCCGTCCGGAACAGCCGGAAGCCGCGCCGCCGGTAGTTGGCCATCGCGTGCTCCCCGTCGAGGCTGCACGTGTGCAGCCAGACGCGCTTCGTCGGCGCGCGGCCCGGCCACCGCTCGGCCAGGTCCCAGGCCCGGGCGGCCCCCTCCGACAGCAGATGGCCGCCGATCCGCCGCCCCCGGAACGCCGGGATCAGCCCGAAGTAGACGATCTCCACGGCCCCGTCGTCCCGCGCGGCCAGCTCGACGTACCCGGCGGGCGTCCCCCTGTCGTAGGCGACCCACGTCTCGCTGCCCGGCCGCGAAAGCTGCGCCTCCCACTGGGCGTACGACCAGCCGAGCCGGTCGGTCCAGCGGATGTCACCGCCCACGGACGCGTACAGGAAACGGCTGAACTCGGGCGAGGGCACCTCCGCGCGCACGACACGGACGTCGCCGCCTTCCGGTGGGGCTGCGGGCCGCAGATCGGACGGCGCGGTCTGTTCGAGGGACCAGGTGGTGACGGTGACGGTGCTGCTGCTCATGCGGCCCATGGCATCACAGGACCCCTGGGACGTCAGTGCGCGGGTGTACGGGCCCTGCGCACCGCCGGGGCCGCCGAGTGCGGCAGCAGGTCGAGCGGGTCGTCCGGCAGCACCACCTCGACCTCCGTGTCCTCCAGGAAGCGGTACGGGCGGTGCGCCAGAAGGTTGCCGAGGTAGCGCCGCACCCGGGACATCTCGGCGCGCACCGTCACCGTCCGCGCCGGGTCCCCGAACAGGTCCTCGGCCAGGCCGGACGCGCTGCGCCCCGCACGGTGGTGCGCGAGCAGGTAGAGCAACTCGGCGTGCCGCGGGCTCAGTTCGTGCGTCCAGGAACCGGCGGCCCCCGCCACCTCCACCGACCACCGGCGCGGCCGGCTCAGGTCGAGGACGATCCGGGTCGCGCCGAGCGGCTCCGGGGCGTCGTCCACGATGAGCAGCCAGCCGCCGGGCAGCGGCGCCACCCGGCACGTGCCGAGCGCGGGGATCCAACAGCGGCCCTCCCCGAGGGACCTGGGCAGCGCGACCCGGTCGGTCGGCGGTGTACCGGTGACCGCAGCCGTCCACCCGTCGCCGTCGACCGCGAGGGCCCGGCCGTCGATCCGGGCGAGCAGCGGGGCCGCCACGGACCGCAGCCGGGCGAGTGTGCCGAGGTGCCGTTCGCGCAGCCGGGCCTCCGCGAGCTGCGCCACCGACCGCACCCAGGAGAGGGTCGCCGGGTGCATCGTCTCCAGGGGGCCGCTGATGTCGACCACGCCGATCAGCCGGCCGTCCCGCGGGTCCGTCACGGGCGCGCCCGCGCACGTCCACGAGTCGTGCGAGCCCACGAAGTGCTCGGCGGCGAACACCTGGACGGGCCGCCCGGTCACCAGGGGCGTGCCCACCCCATTGGTCCCGACGACGTCCTCGGCCCAGAGCGCGCCGACCTCGAAGCCGAACCGGTCGCCCTTGCGCAGCACGCCCGGGTGGCCCTCGCGCCACAGGACGCGGCCGTCGCCGTCGCTGATCACCATGATGTGCCGGGCGGCGTCGGCCACCGACACCAGCGCCTCGCGCAGCGCCGGCAGGACCGGGAGCAGCGGCGAGGACCGGCGCCGCTCCTCCACCTCGTCGAGGCTCAGCAGCCCCAGGCGGACGTCGTGGTCCGGGTCGACGCCGCCGCGCAGCATCCGCCGCCAGGACTCGCCGATCTCCGGTCTCGGCAGGACCGGCGGCCGCTCCCCGGCGAGCGTCGCCTCCCGCACACCCTTGAGCAGGCGCGACGCGAGGGCCGCGTCCATCGCGGTCAGCCGCGCCAGGTCGAGCGTCGTCGCGTCCTTCTTCATGCGTGCATCCTCGGTATGCGGAGCGTTACGCCTATCGTGCACCGGCCGGTCCCGGCCGGGGGCAGCCTTCATAACAACGTTGCAACCCCCTGCAACCCTGGCGAACAGCCGTACGGTGTTTGAAACTGGCACCAACGCCGCCACGGTGGCGTTCAAGCTCCTCATGGGCTTGTGGCGGGGATGGTGCCGTGTCGGCGCGGCACCATCCCCGCGTCACTTCATCCGCTGGAACGCCTCAGTCCACCGGGCGGGCCCGCTCCACGATCTCCTCGTGCGCCGGCGTGTGGGGGAGCGTGCCGAACGCGGCGCCCCCGTCCCCGCCGAGCCGCGCCGCGCAGAACGCGTCCGCGACCTCGGGCGGCGCGTACCGCACGAGCAGCGAGCCCTGGAGCACCAGAGCGATCCGCTCCACGAGACGGCGGGCCCGCGCCTCGATGCCGTCCAGGTCGCCGAGCTCGGTGAGCAGGGCCTTCACGGCGGCGTCCAGCCGGTGGTCGGCGCCGCGTGCCCGGCCCACCTCCATCAGGAACGCGTTGAACGAGGCGGGCTCGCGCTGGAGCGCCCGCAGCACGTCGAGGGCCTGGATGTTGCCCGACCCCTCCCACAGCGAGTTCAGCGGCGCTTCGCGGAGCAGGCGGGGCATGCCCGACTCCTCCACATAGCCGTTGCCGCCGAGGCACTCCAGCGCCTCCGCGACGTGGGGCGTGCAGCGCTTCGTCACCCAGTACTTGGCGGCGGGCACCGCGAGCCGCAGGAAGGCCCGCTCCTGTTCGTCACCGGCCTCCGCGTGGTCGCAGGCCGCCGCGAGGCGCAGCGCGAGCGTCGTCGCGGCCTCCGACTCCAGGGCCAGATCGGCGAGGACGTTGCGCATCAGCGGCTTGTCGACGAGCCTGCCGCCGAACGCCTCGCGGTACGAGCAGTGGTGGACGGCCTGCGCGACCGCCTGGCGCATGAGCGAGGCGGAGCTCAGGACGCAGTCGAGGCGGGTCGCCGCGACCATGTCGATGACGGTGCGCACCCCGCGCCCCTCGTCGCCGACGCGGCGCGCCCACGTACCGTCGAACTCGACCTCGGCCGACGCGTTCGAGCGGTTGCCCAGCTTGTCCTTGAGGCGCTGGATCGCGAAGGGGTTGCGTGTCCCGTCGGGGAGGACGCGCGGCACGAGGAAGCAGGTGGGTCCGTCACCGGCCCGGGCGAGGACGAGGAACCCGTCCGACATGGGCGCGGAGCAGAACCACTTGTGGCCGGTGAGGCTGTACGCCCCGTCCTCGGTGAGGGAGGTGGCGCGCGTCATGCCCGCCCGTACGTCGCTGCCACCCTGCTTCTCCGTCATCGCCATGCCGAACAGGGCGCCGGGCTTCTGGTCGGCGGGGCGCAGCTCCATGTCGTAGACGGTGGAGGTCAGCCGCGGCTCCCACTCGGCGGCGAGGTCCGGCTGCGCGCGCAGGGCGGGCACGGCGGCGTGCGTCATGGACAGGGGGCACAGGTGCCCGGCCTCCACCTGCGACCACACCAGGAACGCGGCCGCGCGCCGTACGTGCCCGCCGGGCCGGTTCCACGCCGACGTGAGCCCCGCCGAGACGCCCTTGCCGAGCAGCCGGTGCCAGGACGGATGGAAGTCGACCTCGTCGACGCGGTGCCCGAACCGGTCATGGGTCCGCAGGACGGGCGGGTACGCGTTGGCGAGCCGCCCCCACTCCTGCGCCTGCGACGAACCCGCCGCGCGCCCGAGCACGGTGAGGTCCGCGCGGGCCTCCTCCAGAACCTCCTCCGATTCCAGATGCCGCTCAAGCCCTTCCCCGAGAACCCGGTCGGCGGCGAAGACGTCGTACCCCGCGAGCGGCGGAGGCTGATTGGTCACGGTGTGCGTGCTGCCCGACATACCGGCGAACTTACCCGCCGAGCGGATCATGACGCGTACGCACGCGGCTCCGCCGGGCCGGTGGGCACGCGGCCGGGGCCATGGCCCCCGGCACCACGAAGGGGCCTCCTTCCCGAACCGTTCGACGAGGCCGGCGGGGTGCGCGTGCGCGTCGAGGACGGCGGCCGCGCTGTACGTCCCCTTCCGCGTATGGCAGGGCCGTGCCGAATTCCCGGCGGGGCCGGACGATGTGCCTCGGAACTCACCAAAAGGGCCGTGCAATTGCCCTGGCCGCCTCCGTTTGACGCACCCGCGTTAACCGGCCACCACCGGGGCCCCACCCGGCCCACAGGGTGAACGCGCAGGCCGGGGCCCCGGGGGATGGGTACACCCGCCGGTGGCGGATACCTTTAGGACGTGCAGCCAGCAAGTGAATCCTCCCCACCGCCGTCCGGCCGTCTCCACCGGGCCCGCGTTCTCTACGAGAACGTCTCCAAGCGCAGGACCGCCTGGCTGCTGCTCAAGGACACCGTCAACTCATGCATGGAGTACCGCATCCTGGGCCTCGCGGCCGAGGCGGCGTTCTTCACGCTGCTCTCCGTCCCGCCGCTGCTGCTCTCCCTCGTCGGCCTGCTCGCCTACGTCGACTCGTGGACCGGCGCCGACACGATCGCGGGCGTCCGCGACAACATCCTGGAGGCGTCCCGCACGGTCCTCACCGACCAGGGCGTCAAGGAGATCGCCCAGCCGATCCTGGACGACGTCATCAAGGGCGGCCGCCCCGACGTCATCTCCATCGGCTTCCTGATCTCCCTGTGGTCCGGGTCGCGCGCGGTCTCGACCTTCGTCGACACGGTGACCGTGATGTACGGCCTCGACGGTGTCCGAGGCATCGTCAAGACCCGGCTCCTGGCCTTCCTGCTCTTCCTCATCGGGCTCGTCGTCGGCTCCGTGGCGCTGCCGCTGATGATCGCGGGCCCCGACGCGGTGATCGGCCTCGTCCCCTGGTCGGAGACGGTCGTCCAGATCCTCTACTGGCCGGTCGTCCTGGTCCTGTCAGTAGCCTTCCTGACGACCCTGTACCACGTGTCGGTGCCCGTCCGCTCCCCGTGGATCGAGGACGTCCCCGGCGCGCTGACCGCCCTCGCGATGTGGATCCCCGGCAGCTTCCTGCTCCGCCTCTACCTCACCAACACCATCGAGGGACCGACGATCTACGGCTCCCTCGCCGCGCCCGTCGCTGTCCTGCTGTGGATCGGGGTCTCGGCGTTCGCGGTCCTCGTCGGTGCCGCGGTCAACGCGGCGATCGACCGGGTCTGGCCCTCGGTCGCCACGGCCGCGGCGCGCGCCGCCAACGAGCGGGTGCGCACCGCGACCGCCGCCCACTACCTGTCCCGCGCCGCGGCCCGCTCCGGCTACCCGGACGACCCCGACGAGATGGACGACATCGACGGCGCCGACGACGGGCTCGGCGACCCCGACATGCCCTCGGAGTTCCCCGAACGCTGGTCGAAGTTCCTCCCCCCGGAGGACGTGACGTCCCGCCTGCGCACCCACGCCCGCCGCCACGGGGACACGCCGCACGAGGCGGAGGACCAGGACGAGTAGCACGGTCCGCGCCTGCGCGCGGCCCGCTTCGGGCTGCCGCGTGACGTCGGGGCGGTCGTGGGCGCCCCGCGACCGGTGCTTACTTCCAGGCCCCCACGGCCGCCGCCTCCCGCGCGAACTCCGCGAACCGGCGCGGCTCCCGGCCCAGGACCCGCGCCACCCCGTCCGTCACCGACGCGTTGCGCCCGTCGAGCAGCGTCCCGAACAGATCCACCAGGAACCCCGCCTCCTCCTTCGGCACGCCGAGCCCGGCCAGGGCCGCGCCGTAGCCGGGCGCCGGGACCGCCACGTACCGCTTCTGCGCACCCGTCGCGCGGGCCACCGCCGCCAGCGCCTCGCCCCAGGTCAGCAGCTCGGGCCCGGTCAGCTCCAACGTCTCGCCCGCGTACCGTCGTCCTGACGGCGCCCGCACCACCGCCACCGCCACCTCCGCGATGTCCCGTACGTCGATGAACGGTTCGCGGAGCGCGGCGGGCGCCGCGAAGGCCAGCTCGGGGCCGCGCACCTGGCCGAGGAGCGGACCCTCGCTGAAGTTCTGGTCGAACCACGCGCACCGCAGGACCGTCCACTGCGCGCCGGACGCGGCCAGCGCCTCCTCGGCGGGGAGCGCCTGGTCCTCCCCGCGCGCCGAGAGGAGCACGAGCCGCCGGACGCCCAGCTCCACCGCCCGCCGGGCGAGTCCGCCGACCGCGTCCGCCGCGTCCGGCGCCCCGATGTCCGACGGGAACGCCAGATACGCCCCGTCGGCCCCGCGCAGCGCCGCGTCCCACGTCCCCGGATCCGCCCAGTCGAACCGCACCGCGCCCGAGCGCGAAGCGGCCCGCACGGTCAGCCCGGCGGCGCGCGCCGCGTCCGCGACCCGCCGCCCCGTCCGGCCGGTCGCCCCGGTCACCAGAACCGTCGTCGTGTCGCTCGCCGTCATGCCTGTCGTGTCGCCTGCCGTCTCCGTCATGGCTCCACTCGACCGCGCGCCCGCCGCCCCGGACATCCGCGAGCCGCTCACCCCCATACGCGTGCGTCTACGCTGGCCCCGTGGACGTACTCGCGGGGCTCCTGGAGGGCCCGCGGGCCCGGGGGGCCTTCATGATCCGGGCCTGCTTCGAGGTGCCGTGGTCGGTGCGGATCGCCGACGAGGCGCCGCTGACCGTCATGGTCATGGTCGCGGGGGAGTCCTGGATCCTGCCGGCGGGCGAGGGACCAGCCCAGCGCCTGCGCCCCGGCGACATCGCGATCGCCCGCGGCCCGGACCCGTACGTCTGCTGCGACGACCCGGCGACCGCCCCGCGCGCCGAGATCGGCCCCGGCCAGGTCTGCCGCCCGCTCGGCCCCGCGCACGCCGGCCGCTACCGGGACCTCGGGGTGCGGACCTGGGGCGAATCCCCGGACGGGCCCGCGCGGATGCTCATCGGCACGTACCAGATGCGGGGCGAACTCACCGCCCGCCTGCTCGACGCCCTGCCGCCCGTCCTCGTCCTGCCCACCGAGGTGTGGCGGTGCCCGCTGACCCCGCTCCTCGCCGAGGAGATCGGCAAGGACGAGCCCGGCCAGGACGTCGTCCTCGACCGCCTCCTGGACCTGCTGCTCATCGCGTCGCTGCGCGCCTGGTTCTCCCGCCCCGACGCGGACCCGCCCGCCTGGTACCGCGCGCTGGCCGACCCCGTCGCCGGACCGGCCCTGCGCCTGATCCAGGACGACCCGTCCCACCCCTGGACGGTCAACGCCCTCGCCGCGAAGACCGGCGTCTCCCGCGCCTCGCTGGCCCGCCGCTTCACCACCGCCGTGGGGGAGCCCCCGATGACGTACCTGACGAACTGGCGCCTCGCCCTCGCCGCCGACCAGCTGCGCGACAGTGGCCTGACCGTCGCGGCGATCGCCCGCAAAGTCGGCTACGGCAGCGCGTTCGCCCTGTCCAGCGCGTTCAAACGGGTCTACGGCGTCAGCCCGCAGGAGTACCGGCCATGAGCGGGACGTACGAGGAACGGGCGAGCCGCGTGCCCGGCGCGGTGCTGTGGACACGGACCGCCGCCCCGGACGCCGACGACGCCCACCCCGTCCTGCCCGACGGATGCATGGACCTGATCTGGAGCGAGGGGCGGCTGTTCGTCGCCGGTCCCGACACGCGCGCGTACATCTCGGCGAGCGGCCCGGGGCGCGCCTACGCGGGCATCCGGTTCGCCCCCGGCACGGCCCCGGCCTACCTCGGCGTACCGGCGCACGAACTCACCGACGCGCGGGCCGGGCTGGCGCAGGTGTGGCGGGGCGCCGCCGCCCGCCGCCTCACCGAGCAGGTCGACGCCGCCCCGGACCCCGCCGCCGCGCTGGAACGCGCCGCGGTCCGCCTGGCCGCTGCCGCCGGACCGCCGGACCCGCTCCTCGCCGGGATCGTCGCAGCCCTGGCCGCGGGCCGCACCGTGACCGGGACGGCCGAGGCGGCGGGGCTCAACACCCGCCGCCTGCACCGCCGTTCACTGGACGCGTTCGGCTACGGGCCCAAGACGCTGGCCCGGGTGCTGCGGCTGCAACGCGCCCTCGCGCTGGCCCGCGCGGGCGTCCCGTTCGCGGAGACGGCGGCCCGCGCCGGGTACACGGACCAGGCGCATCTCGCGCGCGACGTGAAGGACTTGACCGGCCGGACGCTCGGCAGCCTCATCTGAAGACCTGCCTCAGGCGAACAGATGTGCCTCGTTCCCGTCCGGATCGAGCACGATCGCGTACCGCTGCCCCCAGACCGCGTCCCACGGCTTGGCCTCGCCGTGGTGCCCGGCGCCGGTGAGGAGTGCGTACGTCGCGTCGACCCCGGCGGCGTCCCCGCAGTGGAAGGCGAGCGAGATCCGCCCCCGGCCGCGCCCGGCGGCGTCCTCGTCCGGGTCGAACATGAGCCGGATGCCGCCGGGCAGCTCCGTCTCCACATGCGGCAGGCGCTCGGCCCCCTCCGGGAAGGTGAGCCCCAGGAGGCGGTAGAACGCGAGCGAGGCGGCCGGCTCACTGGCGGCGATTCCGATGGCGTCCATACGGACGACGATGCTGTCGGTCATGCCCGCACCGTAGGCCGCCGTACGCCGCCCGGTCTTGTACGAAACGGACGCCCGCGCCGTTCCCGCTCGCCGCCGTGCCCACGTACCCGGCGCGCCTCGACATCGCCTGCCCGGAGCGGCTCTCCCGGGCCTGGTCCTCGTCAAGGGCCGGCTGCTCGTGCTGCCGCGGTACCTCGTAATGTCGATGTTCGTCGGCGGCTCCACCACCGGCGGCGGCCCGATGACGGACGTCCGTCCGCCGTTCCGCCCGGACCGGGGGAGCGGGAGCCGCAGCGGCTCCGACCTGTGGGCGGGGCCCTAGGCTCGGAGGCATGACCCGTTTCAGTCAGGCCCTGGCCGACGGCCGGACCCTCGTCCTGGACGGCGGCCTCTCCAACCAGCTGGAGGCCGCCGGGCACGACCTGAGCGACGCGCTGTGGTCGGCGCGGCTGCTCGCCGAGGAGCCCGAGGCGATCGTCGCGGCGCACCGTACGTACTACGAGGCGGGCGCGGACGTCGCCATCACCGCGAGCTACCAGGCCACGTTCGAGGGGTTCGCCGCACACGGCATCGGGCGCGAGCGTGCGGCCGAACTCATGGCACTCAGCGTCGAGTTGGCGCGGCGCGCGGCGCGCGAGGCCGGGGCGGACCGCTCGTTGTGGGTGGCCGCGTCGGCGGGCCCGTACGGGGCGATGCTGGCCGACGGCTCCGAGTACCGGGGCCGGTACGGGCTGAGCGTGGCCGAGCTCGAACGTTTCCACCGGCCGCGCCTGGAGGCCCTCGCGGCGGCGCGCCCCGACGTGCTCGCCCTGGAGACGGTGCCGGACGCGGACGAGGCGCGGGCGCTGCTGCGGGCCGTGCGCGGGCTCGGGGTGCCGGCGTGGCTCTCGTACAGCGTGAAGGCGGAACAGACCCGCGCCGGGCAGCCCCTGGAGGAGGCGTTCGCGCTCGCCGCCGACGCCGAGGAGATCGTGGCCGTGGGCGTGAACTGCTGTGCGCCGCAGGACGCGGATCACGCGGTGGCCGTCGCCGCGCGGGTCACCGGCAAACCGGTCGTCGTCTACCCGAACAGCGGCGAGACCTGGGACGCGGGGGCGCGCCGCTGGACGGGACGGTCGACGTTCGGCCCCGGGCGGGTGGAGCGGTGGCGGTCCGGCGGGGCGCGCCTGGTCGGGGGCTGCTGCCGGATCGGCCCGGACGTGATCGCCGACGTCACCCGGGCCGTGCGCGACGCGCCGGGGTGGTTCAGGGCTTGAGCGCGACCGCTCCGCGGATGGACGCGCGCCCCGCGTCCTACGGACGGATGTCGAACACCAGCTTGCCCGTGACGTGGCCCGTCTCGCCCTCCGCGTGCGCCTTGGCCGCCTCGGCGAGCGGGTACGTCCGCGCGATGTGCGCGCGCAGCTGCCCCGACTCGGCGAGCCCGGCGACCGCCGCCATGCCCGCCTGGTCGTGCTCGACCAGCATGAAGGTGGCGCGTACGCCCAGCTCAGCAGCCTTGGCCGGGACTTGGCTCCACTTGTCGGGCAGGATCGACACGAGGATGCCGCCCGGCCTCAGTACGTCGAGGGAGCGCAGGCAGTTCTCGCCGCCGAGGGAGTCGAGGACGACGTCGATGTCGCGGGCCTCGGTCGTGAAGTCGGCGGTGCGGTAGTCGATGACCTCGTCCGCGCCCAGGCCGCGCACGAAGTCGTGCTTGGCGGCGCTGGCCGTGCCGATGACGTACGCGCCGCGCGCCTTCGCGATCTGCACCGCGAGATGCCCGACGCCACCGGCGGCGGCGTGCACCAGCACCCGCTGCCCGGCCCGCAGCCGGGCGTTGTCGACGAGCGCCTGCCAGGCGGTCAGCGCGGCGAGCGGCAGCGCGCCGGCCTCGACGTGGCCGAGCCCGGCGGGCTTGGGTACGAAGGCGCGGGCGGGCCCGGCCACGTACTCGGCGTGCGAACCGGCGCCGTACGGGTAGGGCAGCATGCCCATCACCTCGTCGCCGGGGGAGAAGAGGGAGACGCCGAGGCCGACCGCCTCGACGACGCCGGACACGTCCCAGCCGAGCGTGAACGGCGGCCGGCCCAGGAACGCCCCGGACTCGCGGTGCTTCCAGTCGGTCGGGTTGAGCCCGGCGGCGTGCACCGCGACGAGGATCTGGCCGATGCCGGGCTCGGGGCGGGGCAGCTCGGCCTCGCGCAGGACGCCGGGGTCGCCGAGGGTGTCCTGGGTGAGGGCGTTCATGGTCTTGCCGGTGGTGTCGTCGTTGGTCATGAGATCAGCCTGCCCCGGGGCGCTGACCTCGGCAATGGCAAGATTGCCATGAACCGATAACATCGTGCCATGCGCTCCGAACCCCTGTCCGTCCGTCGCCCGCACCGCGTCGTCACCCTCGCGCTCGACGGCGTCTACCCCTTCGAGCTGGGCATCCCGAACCGGGTCTTCCCGCTGGTGCCGGGCGCGTACGAGGTGCTGACATGCGCGGCGTCGCAGGAGCGCACGGTGCGTACGGACGCGGATTTCACGATCACGGTCGAGCACGGCCCCGAGGCGCTGGAGAGCGCGGACACGGTGGTCGTCCCGCCCTACGACCTGCGGCGGCTCTCCGCCGACCTGCCGGACGAGGTGCGCGCCGCGCTCGCCCGCGTCCGCCCCGGTACGCGCATCGTCTCCATCTGCACGGGCGCGTTCACCCTTGCGGCGGCCGGCCTGTTGGAGGGCCGCACCGCGACCACGCACTGGGCGCTCGCGGACCACTTCCGGACCCTGTTCCCGCACGTCGAGCTCAACCCCGACGTGCTGTTCATCGACGACGGCCCGGTCCTGACCTCGGCGGGCGCCGCGTCCGGCGTCGACGCGTGCCTGCACGTCGTCCGCTCCGACCACGGCAGCGCGATCGCCAACCGGGTGGCCCGGCACTGTGTCGTCCCGCCGTGGCGCGACGGCGGCCAGGCCCAGTACATCGAGCAGCCCGTCCCCGACGAGGGCGACACCGGCACCGCCGCCACGCGCGCGTGGGCGCTCGAACGCCTGGACCAGCCGCTCGCCCTGCGCGACCTCGCGGCGCACGCCCGGATGAGCCGGCGCACGTTCGCCCGCCGCTTCCAGGAGGAGACGGGCACGAGCCCCGGCCGCTGGCTGATCCAGCAGCGCGTGCACCGCGCCCGCCACCTCCTGGAATCCACGGATCTGACCGTGGACCGGATCGCGGCGGAGGCCGGTTTCGCCACGGGCACGTCGCTGCGGCAGCACTTGCAGGCGGCGATCGGGGTGTCGCCGCGCGCGTACCGCCGCACGTTCCGCAACGAGGCGGCACCGGTCTGAGGCAGGTGCCTCAGCCGGTGGGCCACTCCCAGCGCTCGATGTCGCGCAGCCATGCCCTCGCGTTGGCGTCGGAAGGGGCGCGCCAGTCGCCGCGCGGGGAGAGCGAACCACCGGCGGAGACCTTCGGCCCGTTCGGCATCGCGGACCGCTTGAACTGGGCGAACCCGAAGAACCGCTTGCAGAAGTACTCCAGCCAGTGCCGGATCTCCGCGAGGTCGTAGGAGCCGCGATCGGACTCGGGGAAGCCGGGCGGCCATTCACCGGCGTCCTTGTCGCGCCAGGCGTGCCACGCCAGGAACGCGATCTTCGAGGGCCGGAACCCGTGGCGCAGCACGTAGAACAGGGTGAAGTCGTGCAGCGCGTACGGGCCGATCTTCGATTCGGTCGACTGGAGCTCCTCGCCGGGCACCAGCTCGGGGCTGATCTCGGTGTCGAGGATCGCGGTCAGCGTCCGCCCGGCCTCGTCGCCGAAGAGATCACTGCTCACGACCCACCGGATGAGGTGCTGGATGAGCGTCTTCGGCACGCCGCCGTTGACGTTGTAGTGGCTCATCTGGTCGCCGACGCCGTACGTGCACCAGCCGAGCGCCAGCTCGGAGAGGTCGCCGGTGCCGAGGACGATGCCGTTGCGCTGGTTGGCGAGGCGGAAGAGGTAGTCGGTGCGCAGACCGGCCTGCACGTTCTCGAAGGTGACGTCGTACACCGGCTCACCGGAGGAGAACGGGTGGTCCATCTCCTTCAGCATCAGCCGCGCCGTGTCGGTGATGTCCAGCTCGGCGGCGGTGACGCCGAGCGCCTTCATCAGCTTGTGAGCATTGCTTTTGGTGTGGTCGCCGGTGGCGAAGCCCGGCATGGTGAAGGCGAGGATGTCGCTGCGCGGCCGCCCGGCGCGGTCCATGGCGCGGGCGGCGACGATGAGGGCGTGGGTGGAATCGAGACCACCGGACACCCCGATCACGACCTTCGGGTCCCCGATCGCGCCGAGCCGCTGCCGCAACCCGGCGACCTGGATGTTGTACGCCTCGTAGCAGTCCTGGGCGAGCCGCCGCGCGTCGGCGGGCACGAACGGGTACCGCTCGACGCGGCGGCAGAGCCCGAGGTCCTTCTCGAGCGGCGGATCGACCCGGAAGGGGACGGTCCGGAAGTCACCGGTGCGGGCGGAGTGCGTTCGCCGGTTCTCGTCGAAGGTGCCCATCCGCTGGCGCTCCTGGCGCAGCAGGTCCAGGTCGATGTCGGCGACCGAGGCGCGGTCGCCGTCCGGGAACCGCTCGGTCTCGGCGCAGAGCGCCCCGTTCTCGTAGATCATCGTCTGTCCGTCCCAGGACAGATCGGTCGAGGATTCGCCGAGCCCGGCGGCGGCGTAGACGTAGGCGGACAGGTACCGGGACGACGCGGCGCTGCACAGCATCTTGCGGTCGTCGGCGCGCCCCACGGTGATGGGGCTGCCGGACAGATTGAGGACGACGGTCGCCCCGGCGAGGGCCGCCTCGGCGCTCGGCGGCACCGGCAGCCACATGTCCTCGCAGATCTCCACGTGCACGACGAGCCCCGGCACGTCCTCGGCGGCGAACAGCAGATCGACGCCGAAGGGGACGTCCTCCCCGCCGACCCGGATCGTCGCCCCGCGGATGTCGTCACCGGGGGCGAGCTGGCGGCGCTCGTAGAACTCCCGGTAGTTCGGCAGGTACGACTTGGGCGCGACGCCGAGAATCCGTCCCTTGTGGACCACGACGGCGCAGTTGTAGACGCGCCCCCGGTGCCGCAGCGGCGCCCCGACGACCAGAACGGTCAGCAGCTCCGCCGACCCTTTCACCACGTCGGCGAGTGCCCGCTCCACGTCATCGAGGACGGCGTCCTGCAGAAACAGATCCTCGATGGAGTACCCGGTCAGCCCCAGCTCGGGAAAGACCGCGACGGCAACCCCCTCGTCGGCACATCTGCGTCCCTGGCGCAGGATCGCCTCGGCGTTGGCGGGCGGGTCCGCGATGAAGGTCTGGCCGGTGCATGCGGCCACCCGAGCGAAACCATGAGCATAAATCGACCGGAAGTTCACCCCTCCATCATGACAACCGGGCGGAACCACTGCGCGCGGGGCCCGCTCGTGCCGGGAAAGAGCGCCGGCGCTCGCCGAAGCAGCCCCCTCCTTCGCCCCCCGCCCGGACGGCTCAGCGCCCGGACCACGCGTCGAGCATCCCGGACAACGGGTGCACAACGTGTCGCCGCAGCCACTCGATCCGTTCCTCGGTGAATCGGCGTGGTGCCGCCTCTACCCACATGATCAGGTAGAGGTACGCCCGGTAGAGCGCGAGGCGTCGGCGTCCGGCCTCGTCAAGGACGGCCGGGCCGCCCGCCTCCCGGTACGCGGTCAGGAAGTGCTCGTCCCGCTCGATGTCGTCGAAGAGGGCCAGCGAGACGAACTCCGCCAACGGGTCGCCCCAGAAGGCCCGTTCCGCGTCTATCAACGCGGTGACGTGCCCGTCGTCGACCAGGATGTTGCCGTCCCAGAGGTCGAAGTGGACCAGGCGGGGTGTCGTCACCTCGTCCAGTAGCCCGCCGTGCGCCGCGAACAGCGCCCGGATCTCGTCCGCCGGTCGCGGCAGTACGACGCCGAAGCGGTCCGCGTCCCGCAGGATGTCGTCGATCATGCCCAGGAAGGCGTCCCGCCAGGTGGTCAGCAAAGGACGGGCCGGGTAGCCGAAGCCGGTGCCCTTGAGCGTGTGCAGGGCGGCCACGTGGCGTCCCAGCCCGGCCCGCAGCACGTCGCGTCGGGGTACGTCGGCTGCCGGCAGGGGACTGCCCGCACACTCCGACATGACCAGGTGGCCGGCGGTCGCCGGTGCCAGTGCGACGGGGAACGGCAGCTCGGGCGCCTCGTCCCGCACCAGGTCGTAGAACCACGCCTCGGTGCCGAGGATGCCCTCCTCGTACCGGAGTACGGGGACGTTCGCCTCCGGCGCCAGCTTCACGACCAGCCCGGTGCCGTCGGAACGCCGGACGCGGAAGACCGTGTTGAAGGTGCCGCCGCCGAGTTCCTCGTGCGACCGCACCTCGCTCCAGGGAACGCCCGCCGCGCCGAGCGCCGCGGCGAGCCGTCTCTGTATGGGGCCGCTCATCGCGCGGCGAACCCTGCGAAGTCCGTCCAGGCGGCCGAGGAGAGGGTGAGGTGCGGGTCCGCCGTGCGCTTCGAGCCGCGGACGTGAGTGGTGGCGGGGCAGGTGGCTGCTTCTACGCAGCCGCCGTCGCCCGTGCTTTTGCTGCGGCCGCTCCTGAACCAGGTCATCGTGCTCCTCGCAGTCGCTTCAGCAGGGTCACGGAACCCTCTGGGGTGAGGGCCTGCGTCCGCAGTTTCGCATGCCGCGTCTGAAGCACGCTGTACCGCGCGGCGCCCGGGGCGGGACCGCGCACCGCGCACCCGCCCGCCGTACCGGGCAAGACGGTCCGGGCCGCGTTCAGCACGTACGGAAGGTGAAGGTGAACTCGGCGGACCCCGGAGTCAGGCGATACTGCGGCAGCACCCCCGGGCCGCACGACTGCGAGCCGATGCCTTGCAGGGCGTGGTCCAGGTTCAGCCACACCGTGTCGCCCGGGACGAGGTCCGTGAGGTGTTCGGCCGCGTCCAGGTGTTCCGTGGTCCAGCGGCGGGCGGTGAAGAAGAAGTCGGGGGAGCCCTCGACGCGCAGCCCCCCGATCTCGGCCCACCGCACGTCGGCCCGTGCACCGTTCTCCTGCGGGCGCACATAGGGCGTCTGGAGCGCGTCGACCGTCGACTCCCACCGGCCGACGCGGGACGCCGCCCGCGTGTCCGGATAGGCCTCACCGGGGCCGCCGCCGAACCAGCGCACGGCGTCCGCGCCGCCCGGAAGGCCGAGCCGCACCCCTAGCCGGGGCAGCGGGACGCGCCAGTCGCCCTCGGGGACGACCGAGACGGCGAGGCGCAGCAGCTCCTCGTCGGCCGACCAGCGGAACAGGGTCCGCAGACCGATGTCGGTCCCGGCGGGGGCGGACCGGCCGCGCACGGTCAGCGCGTCGTCCGTCACCTCCACCGCGTCGGCCCGGTGTCGCACGCGGTGCAGCCCGAGGCGGCGCCACAGCAGGCCGAGCCGCTCGTCGTTCTGCCAGCTCGCCCCGTTGTCGTTGTCGGTGGGCGCCCGCCACACGTCGAGGCGCGGCCCCACCACCTCGACCCCGCCGATCGAGAGCGCGGTGCCGGTCCGTGCGTCGAAGACGCCGGGGCCGACCGTGATCCGGTCGGGGCCGGGCACCGGGCGGGTTCCGGAGCGGCCTGGGAACCGCGCCGCCCGCACGGCGGCCGTGGTCACCTCCGGCCGGCCCCACGCCACCTCGTGGCCGTCCGCGTCCAGAGCCCGCAGCGTCCACCCGTCCGGCGAACCGGCACGGTCCCGCGGCAGCTTCAGCTCCGTCGACTCGCCGGGTCCGAGCGCGGGCACCGTGAGCGGCCCGGACGCGACAGCGCCCTCGTCCTCCTCCTCGTACGACCACGTGAAGGTCAGGCCCGACAGGTCACGGAAGTCGAACCGGTTGGTGACGCGCACCGTGCCCGCCGTCGCGTCGATCTCGAACCGCACCGGCTCGATCACCTTCTTGAACTCCAGCAGGCCCGGTGAGGGGGTCCGGTCGGGGAAGAGCAGACCGTCACAGACGAAGTTCCCGTCGTGCAGCTCCTCGCCGAAGTCGCCGCCGTACGCGTACCCGTACCGCTCGTCGGCGATCCCGTGGTCGATCCACTCCCAGACGAAGGCGCCCTGGAGGCGGTCGTGGGCCGCGAACAGGCGCTGGTAGTCGGCCAGGCCGCCGGGGCCGTTGCCCATCGCGTGGGCGTACTCGCACAGGATGAAGGGGAGGGCGCGGCGGTGCGACGGGCCGCCGTCGAGGCCCCGGCCGATCCGGTCGACCTCCGCGTGATCCGCGTACATGCGTGAATACACGTCCACGTCGCGGCAGTTGGCGTCGCCCTCGTAGTGGATGAGGCGTTCCGGGTCCCGGCCGCGGATCCATTCCGCCATCGCGGTGAGGCCGCGGCCCGTGCCCGCCTCGTTGCCCAGGGACCACACCACCACCGACGGGTGGTTCTTGTCGCGCTCCACCATGCGTGCCGCGCGGTCGAGGAGCGCCGGGGTCCAGCGGTCGTCGTCGACCGGGTTGTCGCGCCAGCCCTGTTCGACGAAGCCGTGCGTCTCCAGGTCGCACTCGTCGATCACCCACAGGCCGTACTCGTCGCACAGGTCGAGGAAGGCGGGGTGCGGCGGGTAGTGGGAGGTGCGGACCGCGTTGATGTTGTGGGCCTTCATCAGCTCCACGTCGCGGCGCATCGTCTCCAGGTCCAGGGCGCGGCCGCGCTCCGGGTGCCACTCGTGCCGGTTCACGCCCTTGAAGAGGACCGGTACGCCGTTCACCTTGATCAGCCCGTCCGAGAGCTCCACCGTACGGAACCCGATCCGCAGCGGGACGCGCTCGCCGCCGGTGTCCAGGGCGCCCGCGTACAGGCGTGGCGTCTCCGCCGTCCACGGCTCGACGGGGACCGTCACCGTCTCGCCCGTCGCCACCTCGACCCCCAGCCCGTCCACGGTGACCCGCCCGTTCACGTCGCTGTCCACGCGGAGCGTTCCCGTACCGGCCGTGTGGTCGTACGACGCGTGGACGAAGAAGTCGAGCGCGCCGTCGGCCGGGCGGTGCAGCAGCGTCACGTCGCGGAAGATGCCCGGCAGCCACCACTGGTCCTGGTCCTCCAGGTACGAGCCGGCCGACCACTGGTGGACCCGGACCGCGAGGACGTTCCCGGTCGGTCGCAGCAGGTGGCCGACCGCGAACTCGTGCGGCAGGCGGCTGCCCTTGAACTCGCCGATGCCGGTGCCGTTCAGCCACACCCGCGCACAGGACTCGACGCCGTCGAAGCGCAGCGTCGCCCCGCCGTCATCGGCCGGCCAGCCGTCCGGCAGGTCGAAGACGCGCAGGTGGTCGCCGGTCGGGTTCTCGGCCGGGACGTGCGGCGGGTCGACCGGGAACGGGTAGAGGTGGTTCGTGTAGAGCGGCGCACCGTGGCCCTGGAGCACCCAGTGGCCCGGCACCGTCACCTCCGCCCACTCCCCGGCGTCGTCGCCCTCGCCGTATCCCTCGGCGGCGAAGGAGTCATCGTGCGCGTCAGCTGTCTCCGACAGCCGGAAGCGCCACGCGCCGTTCAGGGAAAGGGACGCGGCGGAGGACTCCGCGTACCAGGCGCGTGGCGGCAGCGCTCCGTTCCCGGGCAGGACATCCTCGACGTACGAGAAGGACATGGGGCTGGCTCCTTGCGGCGGCGGGCCGAGAGGTCTGACGGGGAAGCGTTACCCAGCCGTCCCGGGCGCGGCCACCCGGCGGCGGCGAAAGTCCAACAACTCACCCGAAAGTCCTGGCGCCCCGTCCAAGCCGCCCCACGAAAGTCCTGGCCCCCTTCAGGTGGCGCTCAGCGCGGCAGCACCCCCCGTACGAATGCGTTGCTGAACACGCCGCGCGGGTCGAGCCGCCGCACCAGCGCCGCGAAGTCGGCGGCGTGCGGATAGCGCTCGGCGATCCGCTCCGGCGCGGCCGTGAACACCTTCCCCCAGTGCGGGCGCGGAGCGAAGTCCCGCAGCCGGTCCTCGACGAGCGAGACGACGGGCAGCACGCGCTCCGTGTCCGCCACCCACGTGAAGTGGAAGGCGACCGTGTCCCTGCCGTACGCGGGGCTCAGCCACTGCCGGTCGGCGGCGACCGTCCGCACCTCGCACACCTGGAGCACCGGTGCGATCCGCTCGCTCACCGCGTCCAGCGCGCGCAGCGCGGCCGTGGCGTGCTCGCGCGGCAGCAGGTACTCGGACTGCAGCTCGTCGCCGCTGCTGGGCATGAAGCCGGCGCGGAAATGCGGAAGCCGCTCGTGCCACGGGCCCGGCACGCCGAACTGCTCCGTGCAGTGCACCGCGTCCATCCCCGGCACCGGGTGCTGCGCCTGTGTGGCGGGCTCCGCCCACGGGAAGTCGACCGGCTCGGGCAGCCGCCGCTTGACCCACACCTGGTCGAACCAGGGGCCGCGCCACTTCGTGAACATGCTCACGCTGTACGCGGCCGAGGAGACGGCCGTGAAGTCGAGCCCTTCGAGCGGCAGCCGGCCGAACACGTGCTGCGCCACCTCGAACGCCGGCTCCGTGTCGAGCGTCAGCGACAGGACCACCCCCAGCGCGCCCAGCGAGACGACCGCGCCCTCGAACCCCTCCTCGCCGCGCGCGAACGTGACCGTCTCGCCGTCGGCCGTCAGGATCTCCACCGCCCGCACCGCCTCCGCCAGGGAACGGTTGCGGACGCCCGAGCCGTGGGTGCCCGTCGCCACGGACCCGGCGACCGAGATGTGGGGGAGCGACGCCATGTTCGGCAGGGCGAGGCCGTGCGCGTGCAGCTCAGCGGCCAGCTCGGCGTAGCGGACGCCGCCGCCGACCCGTACGGTCCGCTTCTCCGCGTCCACTTCGATGCCGCCGGGGAGCGAGGCGAGCGAGACGAGCGCGCCCGACCGGCCGGCGTCCACATCGGCGACGCGGTTGAAGGAGTGGCCGCTGCCGAGGACCCGTATGTGCGCGCTCCCGGCGACGAGGGTGCGCAGCTCGTCGAGGGAGCGGGGGCGGTGCAGTTCGGTGGTGGAGAAGGTGATGTTGCGGGCCCAGTTGGCCACGGCTCCAGACACTTCGGGCGCTTCGGACACGGTGCACTGCCTCTCTCGGATGCGGGCGTCCCGCAGATTGGATCACGCCTGCCCGGGAAGACCAGGAGGCCGGGGCGTCCCAGGAGACCACGGGATCCGACCCCGGCACGATTGCGTGACAAGCGGGGGCATACCGTTGTAACGGCGTAACGCGTAGGACTGTCGCACCACGTCCTGGGAAAGCAAGCCGCAGCAAGCCGCAGCAAGCAAGGAGATACGGGATGCAGAGCCGTACGGCGCTGGTAGAGGACCTGATGGAGCGCTTCCCGCACGTTCCGAAAGAGGCGGTCTTCAAGGAGGACCTGCTGCGCGGCGGTGTCGCCTTCGACCCCTCGGCGCTCAGCGACAACGAGGACGGCGAGGTCAAGCCGAAGTCGTACTTCATCTTCTCCTTCGACCACGGCACCCTGCCGGAGCTGGGCGAGGCCGCGCTGCGCCGCCCGCCCGAGGAGATCGTCCTCACCGGCGGCCCCTACGACCTGCGCCGCACGGTCGTCTCGGTCCGCGTGAACCCGTCGTCCCCGTACCGGGTGGCCGCCGACGAGGACGGCATGCTCGGCCTCTACCTCGACGGCAAGCGCATCGCCGACGTGGGCGTGCCCCCGATGCCGGAGTACTACCGCCACAAGCTCTCCAACGGGAAGTCGGTCATGGAGGTGGCCCCGACGATCCAGTGGGGCTACCTGATCTATCTGACCGCGTTCCGCGTCTGCCAGTACTTCGGCGCCAAGGAGGAGTGCCAGTACTGCGACATCAACCACAACTGGCGCCAGCACAAGGCGGCCGGCCGCCCCTACACGGGCGTCAAGGACGTCGACGAGGTCCTCGAGGCCCTCGACATCATCAACCAGTACGACACCGCGAAGGCGTCGACCGCGTACACGCTCACCGGCGGCGCGATCACCTCGAAGGTGCAGGGCCTGGACGAGGCCGACTTCTACGGGCGCTACGCCAAGGCCATCGAGGAGCACTTCCCCGGGCGCTGGATCGGCAAGGTCGTCGCGCAGGCGCTGCCCAAGGACGACGTCCAGCGCTTCAAGGACTACGGCATCCAGATCTACCACCCCAACTTCGAGGTGTGGGACGAGTACCTGTTCAAGATGTACTGCCCGGGCAAGGAGCGCTACGTCGGCCGTGACGAGTGGCACAAGCGCATCCTCGACTCCCGTGACGTGTTCGGCGCGCGCAACGTGATCCCCAACTTCGTCGCGGGTGTGGAGATGGCCGAGCCCTTCGGCTTCAAGACGGTCGACGAGGCCATCGCCTCCACCACCGAGGGCCTGCGCTTCTTCATGTCGAACGGCATCACCCCGCGCTTCACCACGTGGTGCCCCGAGCCGACGACGCCGCTCGGCAAGGAGAACCCGAACGGCGCCCCGCTGGAGTACCACATCCGGCTGCTCGACGCGTACCGCTCGACGATGGACGAGTACGGTCTGTCGTCCCCGCCCGGCTACGGCCCGTCGGGCGCGGGCCGCGCCGTGTTCTCCGTCTCTTCCTTCATGGACAGCCTCGCGCCGAACGAGGAGGCCGTGGAGGTCTGAGACCTCGCGCCGTTACGCGGCTTTCCCGTCCGCCGCGTCGCTCTGGGGGAGCGGCGCGGCGATCAGCCTGCGCAGCAGGTCGGGGCGGGACGCGGACGTGGCGTCCGCGAGCAGCGCGGCGAGCACGGCGATCCGGGTCTGGCCCGCGCGCAGCGTGCCCGAGAGCACCGCTCCGGCGGCTACGAGGTCGACGGCGCCGCCGCCCGTGTAGATCTCGGCGAGCGGCCCGGCCGGGACCCGGGTGCTGACGGCGACCAGGACCCCGTGGCGGACGGCGGCCGAGACCGCGTCGACGAACTCCGGCGTCGCGTTGCCCGCGCCGGTCGCGACGAGCACGATGCCCCGCGCACCCGCGGCGAGCGCGGCCTCGAAGAGCGCCGGGTCGGCGTCGCTGTGGTGCATGACGATGTCGACGCGCGGTATCCGGGTCTTCTCGGGCGGCGCGGGGAGCGGGGCCGGACGCCGCACCTCGGTACGGATGTCGACCCGGCCGAAGCCGAGACGGCCCAGCGGGCCGGCCGACGGGTCCGCGAACGCGTTCTCGGCGAGCGTCTGCGTCTTCACCGTGCCGCGCGCGGCGTGCACCCGCCCGTCGAAGACGACCAGGACGCCCAGGTCCCGTACGGACGCGGCGACCTGAAGCGCGTCGTACATGTTCCCCGGGCCGTCGCCGTCGGTGGCGCCGAGCGGCTTCTGCGCGCCCGTGAAGACGACCGGGCGCGGGTCGTCGTGGTGCAGGTCGAGCAGGAACGCGGACTCCTCCAGGGTGTCCGTGCCGTGCGTGACGACGATGCCGTCCACGTCCGGGTCGGCGAGCACCTCGCGCACGGTGCGCAGGAGGGTGAGCTGGCGCTCGCTCGTCATGCGTGAGCTGTTCACGTTGAACAGGTCGACGACCTCGACCGCCACCCCGTCCGGCACGGCGGCGCTCGCCAGGACGGTGTCCCCGCCCGCGTCGGCGGCGTAACCGGTGCCCTGCCAACGGCTGGCGATGGTGCCACCGGTGCTGATGAGGGTGATGCGCTTGGGCGTGCGGATGCGATCCATGGGGCTGCCTCGCGGAGATGGAGCTGGTGGGGGTGGCGAGCGTGGGGGTACGCACGTTCGATCTCCAGCAAGGATAAATCGGGAGAGGCGCAATCGGATTGCGAATGATGGCTCATGATCCGGAGATCCGTGGCGCACAATTGCGTCATGGACGCGATCGACTTGCATATCTTGCGTGAGCTGCAGAGCGACGGGCGCCTCAGCAATCAGGAGCTGGCCCAGCGCGTGGGCCTCAGCCCGTCCCCGTGCATGCGCCGCGTCCGCCAGCTGGAGAAGGACGGCGTGATCCAGGGGTACCGCGCGATCGTCGACCCCGGAGCCGTCGGCCGCGGCTTCGAGGTCCTCGTCTCCATCGAGGTGCGCCGCGACCGCGCGGCCGTCGAGGCGTTCGAACGCGCCCTCCAGGAGATCCCCGACGTCATCGAGGCCTACCGCCTCTTCGGCAGCCCCGGCTGCCTCCTGCGCATCGCGGTCGCGGACCTGGCCGCGTACGAGCGCCTGTGGATCGAGCGGCTGACGACGCTCGACGGGGTGACCGAGGTGAACTCGCAGATCATCATGAAGCGGGTGAAGGAGCCGCGGGGTCTGCCCGTCTGACGGCCCGGCCGAGGGCCTGATGCCGCCCGTTTCCCGTGGGGGCGGGTAAATAGGTGGCGGGGGCGGCGGAGGCGCGGCTACGGTCGTCCTGTCCGACCGACCGGCGGTCGTGAACCGAGTGCTCAAACAGGAGGTGTTGAACCGATGACTGTCGTTGCGATGGGCGCTGCCCGCATCCCGGAGTTCATCAAGTCCACCTCCAAGGCCACCGGCTGAGCCGATCCGCTCCGCTTTCCTGCGTCGCCGGGGCCGCCCTCGAAGGGTCACCCCTTGTCTCTCAGTTCTGCTTCCGGTTCTGACCACCCCGTTCTCGCGCCCTACGGCTGGGACAGTCACTGGGCCGCCGAGTTCGCCCCGTACGCCGGGCGCGGGCTCGTGCCCGGGCGGGTGCTGCGTGTCGACCGCGGGCGGTGCGACCTCGTCACGCCCGACGGCACCGTGCACGCCGACACCGAGTACGTCGTCCCCCGCGACCCCATGAAGGTCATCTGCACCGGCGACTGGGCCGCCGTCGACCCGGACGACCGCGACCCGCGCTACGTCCGGGCGTACCTGCCGCGCCGCACCGCCTTCGTGCGGTCCACCTCCTCCAGACGGTCCGAGGGCCAGATCCTCGCCGCCAACGTCGACCACGCGGTCATCGCGGTGTCCCTCGCCGCGGAGCTCGACCTCGGCCGCATCGAACGGTTTCTCGCGCTCGCCTGGGAATCCGGCGCCCAGCCGCTCGTCGTACTGACCAAGGCGGACCTCGTCCCCGACCCCGTCACGCTGTCGTACCTCGTCCGCGACGCCGAGACCAGCGCGCCCGGCGTCCAGGTGCTGGCCGTCAGCGCGCACGACGGCGACGGCACCGATGTCCTGCGGGCAGTCGTCGCCGGGGGCACGTCGGTGCTGCTCGGGCAGTCCGGCGCGGGGAAGTCCACCCTCGCGAACGCGCTGCTCGGCGCCGATCTCATGGAGGTCCGGGCCGTCCGTGACATCGACGGCAAGGGGCGGCACACAACGACCACCCGCAATCTGTTCGTCCTGCCCGGCGGGGGCGTCCTCATCGACACGCCCGGACTGCGCGGCGTCGGGCTCTACGACGCCGGGAGCGGTGTCGGGCAGGTCTTCGCCGAGATCCAGGCGCTGGCGGAGGACTGCCGGTTCCAGGACTGCGCGCACACGGTCGAACCCGGCTGTGCGGTGCTCGCCGCGCTGGCTGACGGGACGCTTCATCAGCGGCGGCTCGACAGTTACCGCAAGCTGTTGCGGGAGAACGAGCGGCTGGCCGCCAGGACGGATGCGCGGTTGCGGAGTGAGATGCGGCAGGTGTGGAAGCGGAGGGGGGCCGAGGGGCGGGCCGCGCTCGAGGCGAAGCGGGGCCGGCACATGTAGCGGCCGCCGATCGCGCCTCCGCCACGTTCTGTCGCGTTGCCGGGTGCGACGCGCGTCCCCGCGCCCTGGAGCATGCGGCTGCGCCGCGATGCCCTAGGTTGCCGGGTGCTGCGCCGTCGTGGCTGGTCGCGCAGTTCCCCGCGCCCCTGAGATGGCGCACTTCGTGCGCCATCTCAGACCGGCGCGGCCCACCGCCCCCGGAGGCACGGCAAAGCCGCAAGCCCCCAGGGGCGCGAGGAACGGCGCGACCAGCCCCCGCCGGGCCGCGGCCGCGATACGACAGCAACCCGGCAGACGCTCCGAGGGACGCGAGGAACGGCGCGACCAGCCCCCGCCGGGCCGCGGCCGCGATGCGACAGCAACCCGGCAGACGCTCCGAGGGGCGCGGGGAACGGCGCGAGACGCCCCACCGGCCGGTGGTCGCGATACGACAGCAACCCGGCAGACGCTCCGAGGGGCGCGGGGAACGGCGCGAGACGCCCCACCGACCGGCGGTCGTGATACGACAGCAACCCGGCAGACGCTCCGAGGGGCGCGGGGAACGGCGCGAGACGCCCCACCGACCGGCGGTCGTGATACGACAGCAACCTGGCAGACGCTCCGAGGGGCGCGAGGAACGGCGCGACCAGCCCCCGCCGGGCCGCGGTCGTGATGCGACAGGAACCCGGCAGACGCTCCGAGGGCACTGCGCGAGCAGACTTCGCCGGGCCGCGGCCACCGAGAAGCGCCGTGTCCGATTTCCGCCAGACCGCCGCGCAGCGACCTTGCACACTGGAACCGTGCCGACCGACGAGGACACCCGCTACCAAGCAGTCCGCAGCCGAGACGCCCGGTTCGACGGAGAGTTCTTCTTCGCCGTCGAGACCACGGGCATCTACTGCCGCCCGAGCTGCCCGGCAGTCACCCCGAAACGACAGAACGTGCGGTATTACGCCACAGCCGCCGCAGCGCAGAGCGGAGGCTTCCGGGCCTGCCGCAGATGCAGGCCCGACGCCGTACCCGGATCAGCCGCGTGGAACGTACGCGCCGACGTCGTGGGCCGCGCGATGCGGCTCATCGGCGACGGCGTCGTGGACCGCGAGGGCGTCGGCGGCCTCGCCACGCGGCTCGGGTACAGCGCCCGCCAGGTGCAGCGCCAGCTCACCGCGGAGGTGGGCGCGGGCCCCGTCGCACTGGCCCGCGCCCAGCGCGCCCACACCGCGCGGGTGCTGCTCCAGACGACCACCCTCCCGGTCACGGAGATCGCCTTCGCGGCCGGCTTCGCGAGCGTCCGGCAGTTCAACGACACGATCCGCGAGGTGTACGCCCGCACACCGACACGACTGCGCGGCGACGCGCCCGGCCGCGCCGAGGACCGCCGCGCCGTCGCCGCCACCGCCGGCATCCCGCTCCGCCTCGCCTACCGAGGCCCGTACCGGTCCCGGCCCGTCTTCGATCTCCTCGGGCGCCAGCTCCTGCCAGGCGTGGAGGAGTTGACCGGTGACGGTCACGGAGGCCGTCGCATGTTCCGGCGCACCCTGCGGCTCCCGTACGGCACCGGCATCGTCTCCGTCGACGAGGCCCCGCACGAGCAGCCCGGCGGCTGGCTGGACGCCCGGATCCACCTGACGGACCTGCGGGACCTGACCACGGCGGTGGGCCGGCTGCGGCGCCTGTTCGACCTGGACTCCGACCCGTACGCGATCGACGAGCGGCTCGGCGCCGACCCGCGGCTCGCCCCGCTGGTCGCGGCCCGGCCGGGCCTGCGTTCGCCCGGCGCCGCCGACCCCGAGGAGCTCGCGGTCCGGATCCTCGTGGGCGCCGCCGAGTCCGCGCGGCTCGTCGAACGGTACGGAAAGCGGATCGACGCCCCCTGCGGCACACTGCACCGCCTCTTCCCCGCGCCGGACGCGCTCGCCGACGAGCCCGGCACGCTAGGCGCCCTCGCCCGCGCGCTCGCCGACGGCACCCTCGCCCTCGACCCGGGCGCCGACCGCGACGACGCCGAGGCGGCGCTGCGGTCCCTGCCCGGCATGGACGCCCGTACCGCCGCGCTGATCCGGCTGCGCGCACTCGGCGACCCGGACGTGGCCGTGCCCGGCGACGAGATCGCCCCCGACGACGCGTGGCGCCCCTGGCGCTCGTACGCCCGTGCGCACCTCACCGTAGAGACTTCAGAAGGACGATGAACGATGACGTCGACCAGGTACTACACCACCCTCCCCAGCCCCCTCGGCGACCTCCTGCTCACCGCCGACGCCGACGGCGCCCTCACCTCCCTCTCCGTGCCCGGCCAGAAGGGCGGACGGACCGTTCCCGGCATTCAGGCCACCCATGTGCACGACCCGAACCCGTTCACCGACAGCACACGCCAGCTGACCGCCTACTTCGACGGTGACCTCAAAGAATTCGACATCCCGCTGCGGCCCGGGGGCACCGAGTTCCGGCGGCGTGTCTGGGACGCGCTCGACGAGGTGCCGTACGGCGCCACCACCTCCTACGGCGCCGTCGCCGCCCGCATCGGCGCCTCGGGCGTCGCCGTGCGGGCCGTCGGCGGCGCGATCGGCGCCAACCCGCTGCTCATCGTGCGCCCCTGCCACCGGGTGATCGGTGCGAGCGGCGCGCTCACCGGGTACGCGGGCGGCCTGGAGCGCAAGATTCAGTTGCTCACCCTGGAGGGCACGCTGGAGGACACGTCGGAGGGCACGTCGGAAGGCACGCTGGAGGACACGTCGGAGGGCACGTCGGAAGGCACGCTGGAGGGCACCTTGTAGGCGACCGCCGCCGCGTACCCCTGCGGCACCGGCACGTCCCGCACCGACCAGCCGTCCGGAGCGCCGGGCGCGTCCGGCAGCGTCCCCACGTAGTCGAGGTCGGTCGCGCGGGACAGGCCCGTGCCGATGCCCTTGAGGTACGCCTCCTTGCGGACCCAGGCACGGGACATGGCCAGGCCGCGCTCCGCCGGGTCGGACAGTGCGGCCAGTTCCGCGCGCTCGCGGGGGTGGAGGACCGATGTCAGTTCGTCGGCGGTCGCCGCGGGCGTCAGCTCCTCCACGTCCGCGCCGACCGGCGTCGCGGCGAGCGCCACCAGGGCCAGGTCGCCGCTGTGGGAGAGGGAGAAGTGCACGTCAGGGGGTGCGTCCGCGAGTGCGGGGCGGCCGTGCGGCGCACCGCACCCGGGGCAGCGTTCGCGGACGAAGCGCAGGGCGGCGGGGGCGCGGCCCACGTGCCGCGCGAGGATGCCCCGCAGCGCCAGATGCGCGTTCACGTAGCGCAGCCGGTGCCGGTCGAAGGCGAACGAGGCGGCGCGGCGCAGCTCCTCCGCGTCGAGGATCCCCGCCCCGTCGCCGGTCCCCGCGTCCGTCCGCACCAGCCACAGGCCGACGTCCCCGGGGGCCGGCAGCTCTCGTACATGGTCCAGGTCCACCCACGTCACATCCCCAGCTCAGCGTGGGTCGAGGGTAACGCGAGGACCGGCTCAGCCCCAGATCAGGGCCCCCGCCCAGGCCCCCGTGATCAGCAGGCACGTGAACAGTTCGGCCAGGACGCTGGAGCCGCCCGCGCGCATCGCCGTACGGGTGGAGGCCGCGGCGTCCCCGTGGCTGCCGAGCCGGCGGCGTTCGGAGACGTAGATGCCGCCGACGAAACCGGGGATCGCGCCGACCACCGGGACCACGCAGAAGCCGATGAGCGCGCAGACTCCTGCCCAGACCGCGAGCCCGCGCGTCGCCCCCGCCTGCCGGAGCCTGCGCGGCGGCAGCTGCCAGCGCAGCACCTGGGACGCGAGCAGGGCGATGCTGGCGCCGACGAGGACGCCCCAGGCCAGGCTGTTCGGGTCGCGCAGCGCCCAGACGGCGACGGCGGCCCACACCAGCCACGAGCCGGGCACCCCCGGCACCAGCACCCCGCACAGACCGAGCGCCAGCACGGCCCCGACCAGCAGGAGTTCCCACGCTCCCATGGGCCAAGGGTCCCTCAGATGCCGTGAAGGCGCAGTTCAGGCGTCAGACGCAGGCGTAGACGTGCACAGATCGTCGGCATGACCGCACCGGCCGTCAGCATGACCGCACCGGCCGTCAACGTGACCGCAACCGGCCGTCGGCGCGAGCGCACCGGCCGTCAGCGTGACCGCAACCGGCCGTCGGCCCGACCGCACCGGTCCTCAGCGCGACACCCAGCCCCTCTCGTACGCGTGCCACCCCAGCTGCAGCCGCGTCGTCACCCCGGCCAGTTCCATCAGCCGTTTCACCCGGCGCTGTACCGTCCGCAGGCCGAGATCGAGCTGCTTGGCCACGCTCACGTCCGTGAGGCCGGCGAGGAGCAGGGAGAGGATCTCCAGGTCGGTGCCGTCGGGGCCGTCCTCCGCCGCCTCCTCCATCCGGCCGCCCGCCCCGAGCCGCAGCGGCAGCGCCTGCCGCCATACCGCCTCGAAGAGGCCGGTCAGGGATTCCAGCAGCCCGCTGGCGTGCACGACGAGCGCGGCCGGTTCCGACGTCCGCGAGGTCAGCGGTACGAGGGCGAGCGTGCCGTCGGCGATCACCAGCTTCGTCGGCACCCGGTCCACGACGCGGACCTGCTCGTCGCGGCCGATCGCCGCGGACAGCTCGGTCAGCCCGGACGGCAGCGAGAGCACCTCGCGCTCGATGACGACGCGGTAGTCGACGCCGCGGCTGACGGCCTGCGGCTCCGCCTCGTTCTCCATGCCGGTCACCGCGACCGGGTTGCCGGTGACCAGGGCGCAGACCTGCGAGGTCGCGCCGAGCTGGATCTGGAGGAACCGCTGCGAGACGGCCGCCGCGCCCGTCACCACCTCGACCAGGTCGTGCACGGCCGGTTCGGCGGCCTGCGCCCGGTACTCCTCGGCGAGCAGCGCCGTCGCCAGCTCCGCCTTCTCCAGCTCGTGGCGGCGCTGGGTGAGCAGTGCGCCGAGGGCGACGCCCGGCGGGGCGGCCACCCAGCGGCCGGGGCGCGCCGAGGACTGGGCCGCGAGGCCGTGCCGTTCGAGGAGGCGCAGGGTGACCTCGGCGTCGTGCTCCGCGAGCGTCAGGCGGCGGGCGAGGTCCGACACATCGGCCGCGCCCACCGACACCAGGGCGCGGTACGCCGATTCGTGCACCTCGTCCAGACCTATCGCACCCAGCATGCGGCGATGTCCCTCCCACTCAGATCACGGCCGGTCCGCGCCCCGCCCCCGGTGTCGGGGAGCGTGGCGGGAACCAGCCACGGCACAAACCCGCCGCGGCCATCTTCCCTGTACCGGCCATCACTCTGCCAAGGTGGCGCCACCGCAGCACCAACACCCGCCGGGAATATGCCCTTTGGGCGGTATTCACCTGCGCTTTTCATTGGGGAAGGCATTGGGGAAGGCATTCGGGAGAGCGATGCGTCCGACAGCGCGTACGGCCCTGGGGGCGGCCGTGGCCGCCGTCCTGGCCGTCACCGCGGCCGCACCGGCGGGGGCCCGGGAGGGGGGCGCCCCGGCCGGTGAGGACCGGCCACTGACCGGCAGCGCCGCCGCCGGAGCCAGGACCGCCACCGCCACGGTGACCCTCGTGACCGGCGACCGCGTCCTGGTCACCACGGACGCCGAGGGCCACAGCACGGCCACCACCCTGCCCTCGGAGCAGGGTGCGGGGACGGGCGTGCTCCAGACCCGCCGCTCCGGCAAGGACCTGTACGTCTACCCGGACGGCGCGCTCCAGGCCATCGCCGCGGGCCGCGTCGACGAGCAGCTGTTCAACGTCACCGGGCTCGTCCGCCAGGGCTACGACGACGCCCACAGCGCGACCCTGCCGCTGATCGCCACGTACGACTCCTCCGTCGGCGTGGCGCGCTCCGTGACCGCCACCCCGCGCGGCGCCGCCCGCGGCCTCGTCCTCGACCCGATCGACGGCGTCGCCCTGAAGGCCGACAAGAAGAAGGCCGCCGACTTCTGGGCCGACATCACCACGCGCCGCTCCCGCGCGGCCGGTGACCTGAAGAAGGTGTGGCTCGACGCCAAGGCCAAGTCGCTGCTCGACCGGTCGACCAAGCAGGTCCACGCCGACCAGGCGTGGGCGGCGGGCTACGACGGCAAGGGCACCAAGGTCGCCGTTCTCGACACCGGCGTCGACACCGACCACCCCGACCTGAAGGGCCGCGTCGCCGAGTCGAGGAACTTCACCGACTCCGCCGACGCCGACGACCACCAGGGCCACGGCACCCACACCACGTCAACGGTCGGCGGCACGGGCGCGGCCAGCGGCGGCAAGAAGCGCGGCGTCGCCCCCGGCACCACGCTCCTCAACGGCAAGGTCCTCGACGACGGCGGCTCCGGCGCCACCTCGTGGATCATCGCCGGTATGCAGTGGGCCGTCGACGAGGGCGCCGACGTCGTCTCCATGAGCCTCGGCAACCCGGACGAGCTCGACTGCTCCGACCCGATGTCGCAGGCCACGCAGGAGCTCGCCCGCTCGGCGGAGAACACCCTCTTCGTGATCGCCGCGGGCAACTCGGGCCCGTCCCTCAACACCGTCTCCTCGCCCGGCTGCGTCCCCGAGGTGCTCACCGTCGGCGCCGTCGACCGCGACGACTCCACCGCGAGCTTCTCCAGCCGCAGCCCGGTCCGGCGCATGCACACGCTCAAGCCCGAGATAGCCGCCCCGGGCGTCGCCATCTCGGCCGCGGCGGCCGGCGGGCGCGGCCCGTACGCGTACCAGTCGATGAGCGGTACGTCGATGGCGACGCCGCATGTCGCGGGCGCCGCGGCCATCGTCAAGCAGCGCCACCCCGACTGGGACGCCCAGCGGATCAAGAGCGCGCTCGTCTCGTCCGCCGACGCGGGCATACCCGGCGACGTCCGCGAGACCGGTGGCGGACGGCTCGACGTGAAGGCGGCCGTCGACGAGACCGTGCTCGGCGCCGGCGCCGTCCAGGGCGGCACCTTCGACTGGCCGCAGGACAAGAGCGACCGCACGACGGTCACCGTCCCGTACACGAACACCACCTCCAAGGCCGTGCGACTCCGCCTGACCGTGGACGGCGTCACCGGCAACGACGGCTCCGCCGTCCGCTCCACGGTCGCCAGGCTCGACGCCCGTACGGTCACGGTCCCGGCGGGCTCCACCGCCGAGGTCCCGCTCAAGCTCGACCCGGCCGTCTCCCTCAAGGCGGCCCAGTACGGCGACGTCACCGGACGCGTCCTCGCCACAGGACCCGGCGGGGTGCACGTCTCGACGCCGTTCTCGCTCTACGTGGAGCCGGAGACGGTGACGCTGCGGGTCAAGCTGATCGACCGGCAGGGCGATCCGGCGACCGGCGCCTCCTCGCTCGACGTCATCGGCACGGACACCGCGACCGGTGAGCGCCGTCCCAACGAGGGCGCCGCCGACCAGACGTACCGCCTCCGCCCCGGCGCGTACTTCCTCTCCTCCTTCATCACCACGCCCGGGACGACGGGCACGCTCCTCGACTCCCTCGCCTACATGGCCCGTCCCCAGCTCGACCTGCGCAAGGACACCACGGTCGTGCTCGACGCCCGTAAGGCGCACCAGCTGAGCGTCAAGACGGACAGGGCGACGGAGACGCGCGGCGTCACGCTCGGGTTCGCCCGCAGCTGGGACGAGACATGGCTGCACGCGGGCACGGCCGCAGGCAGCCGCACGATCCGGACGTACTACGCCGATGTGCACGGCCGGGCCGATGACGGCACCTTCGAGTTCGACAGCTTCTGGCGGGCGGCGGCGCCGCAGTTCACCGAGTTCGGCATCGCGGGCGGCCCCGCGCTGCACCCGCTGACCGGCTCCACCAGCTCCGTCAACCTCGACGGCACCGGCAGCGCGCAGCTCGTCGACGCCGGGTCCGGTACGGCCGAGGAGCTGGCCGCGGCCGGGGTCGAGGACAAGCTCGCCCTCGTCAAGCAGGCGGAGGGCGGCAGCGCGAGCGCCATCGCCTCCGCCGCGGTGAAGGCCGGGGCCAAGGCGGTCGTCATCTACCGGGAGGCGGCCGGGCGTTGGTACCCGTCCGTCGGGTTCGTCGGCGGGCCGCTGCCGGTGATCGGCCTTGAGACGGCCGAGGGCACGGCGCTCGCGGCCCGGATCGCGGCGAGCGGCGGCGAGGGGGTGCGGCTGCGCTGGAAGGCGACGGCGGCGAGCCCGTACACGTACACCCTGGCCTTCCCGGAGACGGGGCAGGTCCGCTCCGACCGCACGTACCGCGTCCGCGACAAGGACCTGGCCGCGAACGAGGCGACGTACCGCGCGATGGGCACGGCCACCGATTACGTGGACGTCGCCACCGTCACCCGTCCCTCCGGACTCACCGCCGCCTTCGGCGACCTCCAGACCGTCAAGGCGCCCTCGCAGCGCACCGAGTACTACTCGGCCGGTGACGGCACCGGTTTCGGCCACCAGGTGTCCAGCAGCTTCCCGTGGGGCGAGTACATGATCGACCCCGTGCGGACGTACAAGAAGGGGCAGCACCGCGACGAGCAGTGGTACGGCGGCGTCCTCGCCCCGACCGCCCCGCTCGACGCGACCGGCGCGCAGGGCCTCGCGGCCGAACGCCAGGGCAACCTCATCGGGGCCGCGCCCGGCTTCTGGGGCGACGGTGAACACCTCGGCGTGCAGGGGAGCTTCGGCGACGTCGGCAACCTCGAACTCAGGAGGGAGGGCGTGAGCCTCGGCAGCACGGGCGTACCGTTCGGCGTCTTCGAGGTCCCGTCGGACGACGCGGCGTACGAACTCACCTTGCGGACCATGAAGCTCGGCTCGAAGGTCTGGAACCGCTCCCCGCAGACGTCGACGACGTGGTCCTTCCGCTCCCACGCGGACGAGGCCGCCTACTCGCAGGGCATCCCGCTGCTCTTCCCGCGCGTGGTGGTGCCGGAGGACGGGCTCAAAACGGTCGCCGCGACGGACGGCCAGAAGATTGGCCTCATGGCGACGGGGCACGCGGGGTACACCCCCGGAGCGCTGACGAGCGCGGCGCTCTCGTACTCCTACGACGCGGGGGAGAGCTGGACGGAGGCGAGGACGGTGCGGAACGGTGGTGCGTGGACGGCGACCCTGGACCACGCGGACGCCTCCGGCGAGCAGGTCACCCTCCGGGTCGAGTTGACCGACTCCAAGGGCAACTCCGTCACCCAGACAGTCGCTCGGGCGTACGACGTGCGCTAGTTCGACTGCTCACCTGAACCGGTTCGCCGGGCGTCCTTCCCGTGGGGGGTGGGGCCGCCCGGCGGACCTTTTTTCTCCATGCTCCGTTTTCGTACGCGGGGTGCGGTGGACAATGAGGACATGAGCCAGCAGGGGGAGAGGCCCACCCGTCGCCCGGCCCAGGAGGACGACTGGTGGAGTCAGCTGTACGAGGACGACGCCGCCGCCGACGACACGGGTCCCACCCCGACGCCGGCTTCCCTGGACGACCACTTCGCCTCCACCGGCCCGATCACGTCCCCGCGGGACGCGGTGCCGCCTCCGCGGGGGGAGGAACCAGCTCCTCGCCCGCCCGGCCCGGACCCGCCCGGCGCCGACCGGGCCGGACCGGCTGAGGAGAACCGGCAGCCGGACCCCGACCGAGACGCTCCACCAGGCCCCGCCGCCTCCACGCCGGAGAGCCCTGGTTGGCCGGGGGCCCCTCCCGGCCTCCCGGACGCCGGGCGCCGCACCTCTCCGCCCGGGCCGCCGGACGTTGGGCGTCGCGGCTTTTCGCCCGGGCCGCCTGACGTCGGGCGTCGTCCCTCTCCTCCCGGGCCGCCGGACGCTGGGCGTCGTCCCTCGCCTCCCGAGCCGCCTGACGCCGGGTGTCGTCCTTCTCCGCCCGAGCCGCCCGCATTCAAGCCCCGGGCCTACCCGGCCGAGTCGGGCGGTTCGCCGCTCCGGTCCTCGTCGGCCGGCTTCTCGGCGCCCGTTTCGGAGCCCCGGACCGTTTCCTCAGAGGTGCCGGACTCTCCGCCCGCGCCGCCCCGCGCCCCCGCGCAGGCCGGCCAAGCGCCGCCGCAGCCCCCGTACGCCCCGCCCCCGGTACAGCCCCCGGCCCCGCTCAGCGTCCCCCACGTGGGCGACCGGCCCCCCACCTACGACGCCGAGCCCACCTCCCTCCCCCTCGCCGACCCCGAGGAGCTGGACGATCTCGTCGCCGACACCGTGCTCGACGGGGCGCGGTACGGGATCTGGGTGTTGCGGAGCGCCTCCGCGCGGGGGGATTCCGCCCGGTACCGGGGGGAGCCGAGGCGGGACAGTCTGCTGACCGCCCGGTTCGGGAGCGGGGCGGGCGCGCTCGTGCTGGTGGCGATGGCGACCGGCGCCCGCGCCACCCCAGGGGCGCACCGCGCAGCCGCCGACGCCTGTGAGTGGATCGGCCGGGCCGTGGGGCTCAGCCACACGCGGCTCGCCGAGGACATCAGGGCGGGGCGGCGCGGGGACCTGAAGTCGGGGCTGCACCGGCTGACCGACCGAAGCCTCGGCAAGCTGCGCGCCGGCGCCGCCGAGCAGGGCCTCGACCCGGAGGGGTACGCGGCCGACCTGCGCTGCCTGCTCGTGCCCGCCGACCCGGCCTGCCGCACCCGCGTCTTCTTCGGCGTCGGCGGCGGCGGCCTGTTCCGGCTGCGGGACGGCGAGTGGCAGGACCTGGAGCCGGAGGCCGTGGAGCAGAGCGGCGGCGCCCCGGTCGTCGGGTACGGCTCGCAGCCGCCCGCCGAGACACCGGACGGCGACCGGCTCACGATGGACCTGGGCATCACCACCCCGCCCAGCCCCTACGAGCCCGCCCCCGAACCGCCCCGCGACCCCTTCCGCTTCCGCGCCTCCGTAGGCCGGCCGGGTGACACCCTCCTGCTCTGCACGGCGGGCCTGGCCGAACCCCTGCGCGGCGAGCCCGACCTCGGCCGCCACCTGGCGCACCGGTGGGCCGGGCACGAACCCCCGGGCCTCGCCGCGTTCCTCGCGGACACCCAGGTCCGCGTCAAGGGCTACGCCGACGACCGCACGGCCGCCGCCGTCTGGGAGGGATAGCGCAGGCGCGACCGCGCCCCCTGTGAATTCATGGAACCGATGGGCATCAGCAAGAACAGCAGCAAGAGCTGTACCAGCAACCGCAACAACCGCAGCAACCGCACCACCCGCACCACCCGCACCAGCCACTCCATCGGTTCCATCAGTTCTTAAGGGGCGCGTAGCCATGGCCAAGCAGAACGTCGCCGAGCAGTTCGTCGACATCCTCGTCCGCGCGGGCGTCCAGCGCATGTACGGCGTCGTCGGCGACAGCCTGAACCCGGTCGTCGACGCCGTCCGCCGCAACAGCGCCATCGACTGGGTCCACGTACGCCACGAGGAGACGGCCGCCTTCGCTGCGGGGGCCGAGGCGCAGATCACCGGCAGGATGACCGCCTGCGCGGGCTCCTGCGGCCCCGGCAACCTGCACTTGATCAACGGCCTCTACGACGCCCACCGCTCCATGGCCCCGGTCCTCGCCCTCGCCTCGCACATCCCGTCCAGCGAGATCGGCCTCGGCTACTTCCAGGAGACCCACCCCGACCGGCTCTTCCAGGAGTGTTCGCACTACTGCGAGATGATCTCCAGCTCGAAGCAGATGCCGCGCGTCCTGCACACGGCCATCCAGAACGCGGTCGGCCGGTCCGGCGTCAGCGTCGTCACCCTGCCCGGTGACATCGCGGGTGAGGAGGCCCCGGACCAGGGCACGGAGACCGCGCTGGTCACGTCCCGGCCGAGCATCCGCCCCGGCGACGCGGAGATCGACCAGCTCGTCAAGATGATCGACGCGGCCGACAAGGTCACCCTGTTCTGCGGCAGCGGCACCGCCGGCGCGCACGCCGAGGTCATGGAGTTCGCCGAGAAGCTCAAGTCACCGGTCGGCCATGCCCTGCGCGGCAAGGAGTGGATCCAGTACGACAACCCGTACGACGTCGGCATGAGCGGGCTGCTCGGCTACGGCGCCGCCTACGAGGCCACCCACGAGTGCGACCTGCTGATCCTGCTCGGCACCGACTTCCCGTACAACGCGTTCCTGCCGCAGAAGGACGTCAAGATCGTCCAGGTCGACGTCCGCCCCGAACACCTCGGCCGCCGCTCCAAGCTGGACCTCGCGGTCTGGGGCGACGTACGCGAGACGCTCCGCTGCCTCACCCCGCGCGTGAAGGCGAAGAAGAACCGCCGCTTCCTCGACAAGATGCTGAAGAAGCACGCCGACGCCCTGGAAGGCGTCGTGAAGGCGTACACGCGCAAGGTCGACAAGCACGTCCCGATCCACCCGGAGTACGTCGCCTCCGTCCTCGACGAGATCGCCGACGACGACGCCGTCTTCACCGTCGACACCGGCATGTGCAACGTCTGGGCCGCCCGCTACATCTCGCCCAACGGGCGCCGCCGCGTCATCGGCTCCTTCTCCCACGGCTCGATGGCCAACGCGCTCCCGATGGCCATCGGCGCCCAGTTCACCGACCGCCGCCGCCAGGTCGTCTCGATGTCGGGCGACGGCGGTTTCTCGATGCTGATGGGCGACTTCCTCACTCTCGTCCAGTACGACCTGCCGGTGAAGATCGTCCTGTTCAACAACTCCTCCCTCGGCATGGTCGAGCTGGAGATGCTGGTCGGCGGCCTCCCCTCGCACGGGACGACGAACACCAACCCCGACTTCGCCGCCGTCGCCCGCGCCGCCGGTGCGTACGGCGTCCGCGTCGAGAAGCCCAAGCAGCTCGAAGGCGCCCTCAAGGACGCCTTCAAGCACAAGGGCCCTGCGCTCGTCGACATCGTCACCGACCCGAACGCCCTCTCCATCCCGCCGAAGATCAGCGCCGACATGGTGACGGGCTTCGCGCTCTCCGCCTCCAAGATCGTCCTCGACGGCGGGGTCGGCCGCATGGTCCAGATGGCCCGCTCGAACCTCCGCAACGTCCCGCGCCCGTAACCCGCAACCCGTAACCCGTGCAGATCACACGGGACGCAACCGCAGCGTCAGGATCTGGAACGGGCGCAAGGACAGCGCCAGACCCGTCGCCGACGTGTCCGCCGGCTTCAGCGCCCGTTCCAGCAGGTCCGTCTCGTCCGCGCCCGCCACCGGGAACGACGCGGTCAGGGTCGCCGACGCGCGCCCGCCCCGGGACTCGTACAACCGCACCACCACATCCCCGCTGCGGTCCTCGGCGAGCTTCACCGACTCGACCGTCACCGCCGGATTGTCGACGGTGACGAGCGGCCCCACCGCGCCCGCCTCCGCCACCCGCAGCGGCAGGTTCAGCGCGAGCCCCTCGGCCACCGCGTCACCCGTCGTCGCGCCGGGCAGCAGCGCGTACGTGAACCGGTGCGTGCCGAGGTCGGTCTCCGGGTCGGGGGAGTGCGGCGCGCGCAGCAGCGTGAGGCGGACGGTCGTGCCGAGCCCCTGCTCGTGCGGCGTCCGGGTCACGTCGTGGCCGTACGTCGAGTCGTTCAGCAGGGCGACGCCGTACCCCTCCTCGGCCACCCGCAGCCAGCGGTGCGCACAGATCTCGTAGCGGGCCGCGTCCCAGCCGGTGTTGGCGTGCGTCGGCCGGTGCACGTGCCCGAACTGGATCTCCGCCGCCGACCGCTCCGCGTGCACATCGAGCGGGAACGCCGCCTTCAGCACCTTCTCCGACTCCTGCCAGTCGATGTCGGTGACGACCTCCAGGCGGCGGCTGCCCGCCGCGAGCCGGTACTCCTGCGTGATCCGCGACTTCCCGAAGGCGCGGGTCACGCGGACGGCGACCCGAAGCGGCCCGTCCTCGACCAGCTCCACCGACTCGGCGTCCGTGAGGTCGGTGCGGGTGTGCCGGTAGTGCGCGTCCAGATCCCAGGCGTCGTACTGGGTGGGATGGTCGGGGTGGAGTTGCAGCAGGTTCCCCCGCGTCCCCGGCGCGAGCACCTCACGGCCGCCGCCGCCCCGCGCCAGGTCCCGTACGGAGCTGAGGAGTCCGTCGCTGTCGACGGTCACGGCCAGATGCTCGTTCGCCAGCACGATGGCGGCGGACTCGCGGGTCGCGGCGGTGTGCGCGCCCGGCCCGCGCGGACGCCCGGCGGCCTCGCCGAGGCTCCGGGTGCCGAGCGCTTCGACCTCCACGTGCACCAGTTCCCCACCACGCGACACCACTTCGCTGCGCGCGTACGGGGAGGCGTTCAGCACCACGGGCGCCCCCTCGCCCAGGTGGCGTACCGCCTCCGCCGTGATCTCGTCCAGCTCCGTCAGGACCCGCGCGTACGTGTCACGCGCCTCCCGGTGCACCCACGCGATCGACGAACCCGGCAGGATGTCGTGGAACTGGTGCAGCAGCACCGTCTTCCACAGGCGGTCTAGGGCGTCGTAGGGGTACGCGTACGACGGGTCGCGCAGGGCCGCGGCCGTGCACCACAACTCGGCCTCGCGCAGCGCGTGTTCGGAGCGGCGGTTGCCCTGCTTCGTCTTCGCCTGCGTCGTGTATGTCGCCCGGTGCATCTCCAGATACAGCTCGCCGGACCATACGGGCGCCTTCGCCCCGTACTCGGCGTACGCCGCCTCGAAGAACGCCGACGGCTTCTCGATCTCGACGCGCGGGGAGCCCTCCAGGGAGCGCAGGCGCCGCGCCTTCTCCAGCATCTCGCGGGTCGGACCGCCGCCGCCGTCGCCCCAGCCGAACGGGACGAGGGAGCGCGAGGCCCCGCCCTTCTCCGCGAAGTTCCGCTCCGCGTGCGCGAGTTCGCTCGCGTGGAACTGGGCGTTGTACGTGTCCACGGGCGGGAAGTGCGTGAACACACGCGTGCCGTCGATGCCCTCCCACCAGAAGGTGTGGTGCGGCATCTTGTTCGTCTGGTTCCAGCTGAGCTTCTGGGTGAGGAACCAGCGGGCGCCCGCCAACCGCGCGAGCTGCGGGAAGGCGGCGGTGTAGCCGAAGGAGTCCGGCAGCCAGATCTCCTCCGTCTCCACGCCCAGCTCGTCCCGGAAGAACCGCTTGCCGTGGACCAGCTGCCGGGCCAGCGCCTCACCGCCCGGCATGTTCGCGTCCGACTCCACCCACATGGAGCCGACCGGCGCCCAGTTGCCGTCCGCGACCGCCTTCTTGATGCGCTCCCAGATGTGCGGCTGGTGCTCCTTCACCCACGCGTACTGCTGCGCCTGCGAGCAGGCGAAGACCAGCTCCGGGTAGTCCCGGGCGAGCGCCGTGACGTTCGCGAAGGTGCGGGACGCCTTGCGGACGGTCTCGCGCAGCGGCCACAGCCACGCCGAGTCGATGTGCGCGTGCCCGGCCGCCGAGATCCGGTGCGCGCTGGCGTGCGCGGGGCGGGACAGGACGTCGGCCAGCTCGGCGCGGGCCGTCGCCGCCGTCCCGGACACGTCGTGCAGGTCCAGTACGTCCAGCATGCGCTCCAGTGCCCGCAGGATGTCGTGGCGCGCGGCCCGCCCGGTGTCCAGCTCGCGCATCAGCTCCGACAGCACCTCGACATCGAGCACGAGGTGCCACACGTCCTCGTCGAGTACGGCCAGGTCGGCAGAGCGGAATCGGTAGATCGGGCGATCCCCCGCGGTCAGTACGTCGCCGAGACGCGTCGGTTCGTAGTCGCGAAGGACCGCCGGGTTGGCCGCCGCCTCCAGGAGCAGGTGCACCGGTTCGCCCCCGGCGGCGGGCGCCGCGACCGTCAGGTGCCGGTTGCGCGGATGGATGCCCTTGAGGGGGACGCCTTCGGCGTCGTACAGCAGCCCCTCCGCCTGGAATCCCGGTCCGTCCCCGGTGAAGCCCGGGTCCACCACCACTTCGACGCGCCTGCCTGCCCACTCCTCGGGCACCCGCCCCTCGATGCGGAACCAGCTGGTCGACCAGGGCGCGCCCCAGGCGGTGCCGCACTCGAAGCTCTCGTACGTCCCCGCGAGTGCCTCGGTCACGGGTACGGGCTCGCCCGGCGCGTGCCAGACGCTCAGGGTCAGCGGTGTCCGCCCGGCGTACTGCGCCGGGCGTACGAACTGGCGCATCGCCCGTTCGAGTCGGCCCTCCACGAGGTGTCGGTCGTCGTGCACGGCGGCTCCTTGTCGCTACTCGTCCTGCGGGAGTCCCGTGCTTCCTTCCCCGCGCGGCCCGTGGACACCCGTGGGCCGTGGACGAATCAACAAGAGTGCCGACATGCCCAATGGGCATGCATCCCCGTGTACGCGTTCGACAGACAGGCCGAGCAGCAACGAGTCCAGAGCGAGAAAGGCATCGGGATCGGCGTGTGGGCGGGGGTCATGAGACGGCAGGTATCGAAGGCGGGCCCGGCAGCGGCCGGAGTCTCCAGGACACGGATGAAGAAATCAGACATCGAGGGTGTCGCACAAGGGGACGGACCCACGAAACAACTCAAGCGCATTCTCGGCAAGGCGGACCTGCGGGCGGTGCCGGAGACCCGGCGGGCCTTGCGCGAACTGCTCCGGCAGTGGGGCATCCCGGGCAGATCGGAGATCGCCGAACTGCTCACCAGCGAGCTGGTCACCAACGCCCTTGTCCACACCGACCGCGACGCGGAACTGACGGCGACGGTGGGCCCCCGGGGCCTGCGGGTCGAGGTCCGCGACGACACCTCGCGCAAACCGCGGCTGCGCGTACCGATCGCCGACGACGGTACGAACGGCCGGGGCCTGCTCCTGGTGCAGTCCCTCGCGGACGCCTGGGGCGTGGTGATGCTCGGCGCGGGCGCCACGGGGAAGGTGGTGTGGTTCGAACTGGACGGCGGTACCGCGTGACATCACGGCGCCGCCGTCCCGGGGGTGGCCTCAGCCGTACTGCTGCTCCAGGTCCCTGAGCTTGCGCTCCAGGGTGTCGAGCCGGGGCAGCGCCTGAGTGTCGTCCTCCGCCGTCAGATCCACGGTGGCGGGGGTCTGCGGCTCAGCGGTGTTCCGTACGGGCTGCAGCGAGGGCCGGCGGCGCAGGGGGAGCTGCTCCGGCGACGCCTCCGAAGGCGCTGAGAGCGCCGAGGGCGCCGCGGTCGTCGTACCGGGCGATATGGCAGGGTCCGCGCCGCCCGGCCCGGAGCCCGCCGAGGCCGTGACCGCCGGCACCTCCACCTGGCGCCCGCCGCCGCGCCCGGCGAAGGAGCGGTGACCACGGCTGAGCGCCCGCAGCTGCGCGCGCTCCAGCTTGCCGTGCTCGCGCCGCCGCATCCGGTCCTGCGCCTTCATGCGTTTGTCCTCGCGCACCTCGTCGACCGCCTCGTCCAGCGTGCGTACGTTCTCCAGGAGCATCAGCGACCAGGCGCAGTACGTCTCCCTGGGCGCGCGCAGCCACCGCACCATGCGGATCTGCGGCAACGGGCGCGGTACCAGGCCCTGTTCGCGCAGCGCCGCGCGGCGCGTCTGCTTCAGGGCGCGGTCGAAGAGCACCGCCGCCGACAGGGACATGCCCGCGAAGAAGTGCGGCGCGCCCGCGTGGTCCAGGCCCCTGGGCGCGTGCACCCAGTTGAACCAGGCGGCGGCCCCCGCGAACGTCCATACGAGTATCCGCGAGCCGAGCGCGGCGTCGCCGTGGCTGGCCTCGCGCACCGCGAGCACCGAGCAGAACATCGCCGCGCCGTCGAGCCCGAACGGGACGAGGTACTCCCAGCCGCCGGTCAGGTTCAGGTTCTGCCGGCCGAAGCCGACCAGGCCGTGGAAGGAGAGCGCGGCGGCGACGGCGGCGCAGCAGAACAGCAGCACGTACGAGGCGGAGCCGTAGACGGCCTCCTTGCGCCTGCGCCGCTCCTCGCTGCGCTCCCACGACTCGTCGCTGGACAGGGCGCCCTTCTTCGCGTGCTCCCCGGAGCGCTTGCCGCGCGCGAGCACCGCAACCGCCGCCAGCAGGCCCAGGAGCAGCACGGCGCCCGGAAGCAGCCAGTCGAGCGATATGTCGGTCAGTCTCATCTGGGTCCCTTGCAGAGCGGTAGGGCGTTTTCGGGCGCCATATTGGCCCAGCCGCCCGACCCCGCAGGGGGTTTCGGGACAAGAGAACGCCATTGGAGTGCAAGGGGGCGTGAAAAAGAGCCGTACGCTCGAACTCTCGCTCCAGAAACGGAAGTCGAGTTCGATTTACGTCACTCGTGCGGGTGGTTCAGGATGCGCTGGACGCCGTGAGGCGGGCGATGCGGTCCGCGTCGCAGGTACGCGGGCACGTCACGCAGGTGTCCTCGGGCCGCAGCGTGTAGAAGAAGCAGCAGCTCGCACGGTCGCGGGTCGGCAGGGACTCGCCGTCCGGACCCGTCAGCTCGCGGAAGCCCGGCTTCCCGACGTACGGCTTGGTCGTGCCCGGCAGCAGCTCCTCCAGCTCGGCCATCGCGCGGCGCTCCTCGCCGAACAGGTGGCCGACGTACCAGAGGCCCTCGACGATCTCGTCCGTGACCATGCCCCACAGTGCGCGCGGCCCGCGCCGCATGCGCGGCCCGAACCCGGTGAGGACCGGCTGCAGGTGCTCGGCGACGGCCGCCCGCAGCTCGGCGCGGAGCGCCTCCTCGTCCGGCACGACGTGCGCGCCGGGCAGGTCCGCCGCCGGGTCGCCCGGCAGACAGGCGAAATCGGTGACGCGTACGGCCATCCGGCCCAACGCCCGCTGGAGCGAGACGTCGGTGGCGGGGAAGCGCGGCACCCGGCGGTGCAGGAACCAGGGCACCGTGATGAGCAGGCAGGCGGGCCACGCGTAGCGGTGCAGGCCGAAGCTGGCGACCACGTCGGGGCGGGCCTTCTGCCCGTAGTCCTTGAGCACCTGCTCGTCGTCCCACGCGAGGAACGCGTCGAGCGCCGCCCCGCCCTCGGCCAGCTGTGCCGCGCCGACCCAGCCGGTCTCGCCGGGCAGCGCCCGGCCCGGACCGAACTCGTCGACACGCAGGCTGGGGAACACCTCGGAGAGGCGGTCGTACGCGGCCGTGACCGCGCTCTGGGTCGCGGCAGGCGCAGGGGTGACGAGGGGCATGCGGAGACCACCGAATCACGAGCGTTTGCAGGTAAGCCTTACCTTACCGGACGAGCGCGGGGTTTGAACTGTGAGCCGGGCCGCCTATCGTTCCTGGTTGAGTTGGGTACAAACGGCCGAATACGGCCGGGAACGGCGGCGAAGGGGATGACCGGGTGAACCAGGGCGGAGAGCAGGCCGAAGCGCGTCCGGCACGCGGCTCCGCGTCGGCCCTCACGGTCCCCGGACAGCGCTCGGCGCCGCCGCGGGCCGCGGTGCGCGGCACGGTCGAGCGGACCTCGGTGCGCCGCCAGGTGCTCGACGCGTTGCGCTCCGCGCTCCTCTCCGGTGAGCTCGCGCCCGGCGAGGTCTACTCCGCGCCCGCGCTCGGCGAACGGTTCGGCGTGTCGGCGACGCCCGTGCGCGAGGCGATGCAGCAGCTCGCGCAGGAGGGCGCCGTCGAGGTCGTCCCGAACCGCGGCTTCCGGGTCGCGGAACGCTCCGCGCGGGAACGGGCCGAGCTGAGCGAGGTGCGCGGGCTCATCGAGGCCCCCGTCGTCCTCCGCCTCGCCCGCACCCTCCCCGCCGACCGCTGGGCGTCGCTGCGCCCCGCCGCCGAGGCCACGGTCGCGGCTGCCGCCTGCGGGGAGCTGGCGCTCTACGTGGACGCCGACCGGGCCTTCCACCGGGCCCTGCTGTCCCTGGCCGGGAACGAGCAGCTGGTACGCATCGCGGACGATCTGCGGCGCCGGATGGTGTGGGCGGGGTGCGACCTGCGGGCGGACGCGGCTCAGCATGTGGCTCTGCTGGACGCGCTGGAGGAGCAGGACCTGGCGGGCGCGGAACATCTGGTGCGGCGGCACCTGGGCTAGGCCACGGGGCTCCGCCCCGGCCCCGGCTCCTCGAACGCCGGAGGGGCTGGAATCACCGAGCCCCTGCGGCGATCGAGCAGCGGATGTCCGGGGCGGAGCCCCGTGGCCCGTACCGCGCGCGGTACGGCTGAACGGTTCAAGCGGCCGCGGGCAACGCCCCGGCCAACCACGTGGGCACACCCCCGAGCAACCGGAACAACCGCCCGGCCTCCGCACGGAGCCGCGCGGAAACCTCCGGCTCCGGCTCGGCCTCGGCCAAAGACACCAGCGCCGGGGCGGTCCCCACCAGAAAGCCCAGTTCCTCCCGGAGCCGGAGCGACTCGGCGAACCCGTGCCGGGCCTCCGCCAGCTCCCCCTCCCGCAGCGAGAGCCCGGCCAGCTGCCGCCAGGTGAAGGAGACGAGGAGCGCGTCACCGCGGGCCGTGGCCCCCGCGTGGGCCCGCCGGTACGCGGCCCGGGCGGCTTGGGGCGAATCGGCCAGGTTCTCGGCCATCAGCCCGCGCCGGAAGTCGAGCAGCGCCCGCGCCCCCGCCCCGGGCGCGATGAGCGCGGCGGCGCGGCCGAACGCCGAGCGGGCCTCGTCGACCCGGTCCCGGACTCTCAACAACGTAGCGGCGTAAGCGAGTTGGCCGCGCTCGCAAGCAGCCGCGCCGCGCTCCTCGTCGGTATGGGCGACAGCCTCCGCGGCGCGCAGCGCGTCCTCCGCCTCGGCCCATCCCTGCTCCGTGTAGAGGCACCGCTCGCCGAGGAGCGCCGCGCGCTGGAGCGCGGCGGCGGGGTCGGCCGCGTGCCGGTCGAGCAGCGCGGCCGCGTCGGCCCAGCAGCCGCGTGAGCGCAGCCGCCATACCGCGGTCTGGAGTGGATCGTCCCCTGCGTTCGTTCCCTGACCAGACATGGCGGTATGCGCCACGTTGCCCTCCCCGAGCACGTCATCGAGCCGAGTTGTCGTGGGGCATCTCAGCACGGATCACGGCACCCGGCATAGAGGGTGGGTGAAAAATTTCACAAAGGGATGGGGTTCCGGATCCGACGGCGAACCGTTACTGCGAGGTGACGGCGCCGGGATCGCGTCAGCTCATGCGCAGGGCCAGGAAGAAGTCCAACTTGTCCTCCAGGCGCGAGAGATCACGGTTCGTCAGCTGCTCGATGCGTCCGACGCGGTAACGCAACGTGTTGACGTGCAGGTGGAGCCGGGCCGCGCACCGGGTCCACGAACCGTCGCAGTCGAGGAACGCCTCCAGGGTCGGGATCAGCTCCGCGCGGTGCTTGCGGTCGTACTCGCGCAGCGGGTCCAGGAGGCGGGCGGTGAAGGCGCGGCGCACGTCGTCCGGGACGAACGGAAGCAGCAGCACGTGCGAGGCCAGCTCCTGGTGGCCCGCCGCGCAGACCCGGCCCGTGCGGGCGGCGGCCACCCGGCGGGCGTGCCGGGCCTCCTCCAGGGCGCCGCGCAGCCCCTCCGCCGAGTGCACGGCCGCGCTGACGCCGATGGTCAGGCGCCCGTCGTCGGAGAGCCCCGCCGCCAGCGGGTCCCGGACGGCCGCGAGGAGCGAGTCCGCGATGAGGCCCTGCTCGGAGCCGTCGTGCTCGGTGGAGACCGCGGGGAGCGGGACGAGCGCCACGGCCTCGTCGCCGGTGTGCGCGACCGCGATCCGGTCGGACGGCTCGGAACCGGCCGCCAGCGGGTCGACCAGGATCTCCTCGAGGAGCGACTGGGCGACCGGGCCGCCCTCGATCTCCCCGCCCTCCCACTCGACGCGGGCCACGACGACCTGCCAGTGCGGGGCCGCGCCCAACCCGGGAAGCAGCACCGGGGCCGTCACGCGCAGACGGGCGGCGATCTCGGCCGGGGCCGCGCCCGACTGGACCAGCTCCAGGACCTCCTGGGCGAGCCGGCGGCGTACCGTACGGGCCGCGTCGCGCCGGTCGCGCTCCACCGAGATCAGCTGGGTGACGCCCTGGAGCAGGTCGAGCCGCTCCTCGGGCCAGTCGCTCGCGTCGGCCTCCACGGCGAGCAGCCAGTCGGAGAGGACCGTCTCGCGCACGTCGCGCGAAGCCATCACCGCGTTTCGGCCACCCGAGCGAATTCCGAAGACCGAGTACGTCGTGTTGTCGATCGTGACGCGGTGCGGGGCGCGGCGCCCCGAGCGGACGGCGGCGAGGTGCTCGGCGGCCAGGCGGGCGCAGACGCCGGCGGGCAGCTCGGGCCCGCTCGCGCTCGACCCGGCGATGGCGCGGCCGGCGGGGGAGAGGACCCAGGCGCGCAGGTCCAGGTCGCTGCCGAGCAGGTCCAGGACGACGTCGGGGCCGCCGCCCGCCGGGCCCGACGTCATCAGGCGCCGGTGCCGGTCCACGACCGCCGCCAGATCACCCGCGCGCTCGCCGGAGACCTGCCGTACGACGTGCTCGGTGATGGTCGCGAACGCCACCGACTCGTTGACCGCGAACAGCGGCAGGCGGTGGCGGGCGCACGCCTCCACCAGGTCCTCGGGGACCGCGCCCAGCTCGGCCTCACCGGCCGCGAGCGCCGCGACGCCCGCCGTGGACAGGAGCCGTACGAACGGCTCGGAATCGGCCTCGTCCCGGCGCCACGCCAGGCCCGTGAGGACCAGCTCACCTCCGGACAGATAGCGGCTGGGGTCCCGCAGGTCCGTGGTCATCACGCCGCGGACCGTGCGGTCCAGCTCGTCCTCGCCGCCGAGGAGCCTGAGGCCCAGCGCGTCCGTGTCCAGCAATGCGCGCAGCCGCATGTCTTCGTCGCCGCCGATCTGTCTCGAACTGTTTCTTGGGTTTCTGAAGGAAAACGAAGAGGTTACTGATGTCTTCCGTTCATACGAATCTACAAGACACCCGCGTTGGTCAGCCAACTCCTTCATGGTTTCCGTGACTGACCCTGGCGGAGCACAGGGCGGTGTACTGAGCCCACTCCACGTGAACAGCACATGAACGAGCCCTCGTGATCCGCACATCCGTGGCTCGAAGTGATCGAACGAACCACGAACGACGAAGAAGAGAGCCGCTCATGGACTTCCTTCGCCCCGCCAGCTGGGAGGAGGCGCTCGCCGCCAAGGCCGAGCACCCCACCGCTGTGCCGATCGCGGGTGGCACCGATGTGATGGTCGAGATCAACTTCGACCACCGTCGGCCCGAGTACCTCCTCGACCTCAACCGCATCGGTGAGCTGAACGAGTGGGAGACCGGCGCGGGGGACACGGTGCGGCTCGGCGCCTCCGTCCCCTACACCGCGATCATGGAGAACCTGCGCACCGAACTGCCCGGCCTGGCGCTCGCCTCCCACACGGTCGCCTCGCCGCAGATCCGCAACCGCGGCGGCGTCGGCGGCAACCTCGGCACCGCCTCGCCGGCCGGTGACGCCCACCCCGCGCTGCTCGCCGCCGACTGCGAGGTCGAGGTCGAGTCCGTACGCGGGTCACGGCGCATCCCGATCGACGAGTTCTACACCGGCGTGAAGCGCAACGCGCTCGCCGCGGACGAACTGATCCGCGCCGTCCACATCAAGAAGGCCGACGGGCCGCAGCAGTACTCCAAGGTCGGCACCCGCAACGCCATGGTGATCGCCGTGTGCGCCTTCGGCCTCGCCGTCCACCCGGAGACCCGGACCGTGCGCACCGGCATCGGCTCGGCCGCGCCGACCCCGATCCGCGCCAAGGAGGCCGAGCAGTTCCTCGACGCCGCGCTGGAGGAGGGCGGGTTCTGGGACAACGGCAAGATCATCACTCCGTCGGTCGCCAAGCAGTTCGCGGACCTGTGCGCCGCCGCCTGCAACCCGATCGACGACGTGCGCGGCACCGCCTCGTACCGCCGCCACGCGGTGGGCATCATGGCCCGCCGCACGCTGACCTGGGCCTGGGAGTCGTACCGCGGCACCGCCGCCACCACGGAGGGAGTCGCGTAATGCGCGTCAATTTCACGGTCAACGGCCGTAAGCAGGAAGCCGACGACGTGTGGGAGGGCGAGTCCCTGCTGTACGTCCTGCGCGAGCGCATGGGCCTGCCCGGCTCGAAGAACGCCTGCGAGCAGGGCGAATGCGGTTCCTGCACCGTGCGGCTCGACGGCGTGCCGGTGTGTTCGTGCCTGGTCGCGGCCGGACAGGTCGAGGGCCGCGAGGTCGTCACCGTCGAGGGCCTCGCCGACTTCGCGAAGAACCGCGCGTGCGGCGGCCACGAAGGCGGCGGCCACGAAGGCGCCGGCCACGAAGGTGCCGGTCTCGGGCTGTCCCTTCAGGACGCGCAGGGCTGGCAGGCGGGCGAGGGCACCGACTCGCAGACCGGCGAAGGCACGGAACTCGCCCCGATCCAGCAGGCGTTCATCGACGCGGGCGCCGTCCAGTGCGGTTTCTGCACCCCGGGTCTCCTGGTCGCCGCCGACGAGATGCTGGAGCGCACCCCGAACCCGTCCGACGCGGACATCCGCGAGGCCCTCTCCGGCAACCTGTGCCGCTGCACGGGCTACGAGAAGATCATGGACGCGGTACGGCTCGCCGCCGCGCGCCAGTCCGCGCCTGTTTCCGGTCAGGGGGTCTGACGAAGATGGCCGACACACGTACCACCGGCATCCCGTTCAACGTCACGCAGCGCTCCCGGACCAAGGGCGGCATCGGCGAGTCCACGCTCCGCCCGGACGGCACCCTCAAGGTCACCGGCGAGTTCGCGTACTCCTCCGACATGTGGCACGAGGACATGCTGTGGGGCCAGATCCTGCGCTCCCCGGTCGCCCACGCCGAGATCGTCTCCATCGACACCGGCGAGGCGCTCGCCACGCCCGGCGTCTACGCGGTCCTCACCTACGACGACCTGCCGACCGACGTGAAGAACTACGGCCTGGAGATCCAGGACACCCCGGTCCTCGCGCACGGCAAGGTCCGCCACCACGGCGAGCCGGTCGCGCTGGTCGCCGCCGACCACCCGGAGACCGCGCGCCGCGCCGCCGCCAAGATCAAGGTCGACTACCGCGAGCTGCCCGTCATCACCGACGAGGCGTCCGCGACCGCGCCGGACGCGATCCTCGTCCACGAGAACCGCGACGACCACCACATCGGCCACGTCCCGCACCCGAACATCGTGCACCGCCAGCCGATCGTGCGCGGCAACGTCGAAGAGGCCCGTAAGCGCGCGGACTTCATCGTCGAGGGCGACTACTACTTCGGCATGCAGGACCAGGCGTTCCTCGGCCCCGAGTCGGGCCTCGCGGTACCGGCCGAGGACGGCGGCGTGGACCTCTACGTCGCCACCCAGTGGCTGCACTCCGACCTCAAGCAGATCGCCCCGGTCCTCGGCCTGCCCGAGGACAAGGTGCGGATGACGCTCTCCGGCGTCGGCGGCGCGTTCGGCGGCCGCGAGGACCTGTCGATGCAGATCCACGCCTGCCTGCTCGCGCTGCGTACGGGTAAGCCCGTCAAGATCGTCTACAACCGGTTCGAGTCGTTCTTCGGCCACGTCCACCGCCACCCCGCCAAGCTGCACTACGAGCACGGGGCGACCAAGGACGGCAAGATCACGCACATGACGTGCCGGATCGTGCTCGACGGCGGCGCCTACGCCTCCGCGTCCCCGGCCGTGGTCGGCAACGCCTCGTCCCTCTCCGTCGGCCCGTACGTGATCGACGACGTCGACATCGAGGCCATCGCGCTCTACTCCAACAACCCGCCCTGCGGCGCCATGCGCGGCTTCGGCGCGGTGCAGGCGTGCTTCGCCTACGAGGCGCAGATGGACAAGCTCGCCGACGAGGTCGGCATGGACCGGGTCGCGTTCCGGCAGCTCAACGCCATGGAGCAGGGCACGCTCATGCCCACGGGGCAGCCGGTCGACTCACCGGCCCCGGTCGCCGAACTCCTGCGCCGCATCAAGGCGATGCCCATGCCGCCCGAGCGCCAGTGGGAGTCCAGCGAGGGCGCCGACGTGCGCCAGCTGCCCGGCGGTCTCTCCAACACCACGCACGGCGAAGGCGTCGTACGCGGCGTCGGCTACGCGGTCGGCATCAAGAACGTCGGCTTCTCCGAGGGCTTCGACGACTACTCCACCGCCAGGGTGCGCATGGAGGTCGTGGGCGGCGAGCCCGTCGTCACCGTGCACACCGCCATGGCGGAGGTCGGCCAGGGCGGCATCACCGTCCACGCGCAGATCGCCCGTACGGAGCTGGGCGTCACCCAGGTCACCATCCAGCCCGCCGACACGCAGGTGGGCTCGGCGGGATCGACCTCCGCTTCCCGCCAGACCTACGTCACCGGCGGCGCCGTGAAGAACGCCTGCGAGCTGGTGCGCGAGAAGGTCCTGGAGATCGGGCGCCGCAAGATGGGCACCTACCACCCGGCGTGGGCGACGGCCGAGCTGCTGCTCGAAGGCGGCAAGGTCGTCACCGACGGCGGCGAGGTACTCGGCGACCTCGTCGACATCCTCGAAGGCGAGGCCGTGGAGGTCGAGGAGGAGTGGCGCCACCGCCCCACCGAACCCTTCGACCTGCGTACGGGCCAGGGCAACGGGCACGTGCAGTACTCGTTCGCCGCGCACCGCGCCGTCGTCGAGGTCGACACCGAACTCGGCCTGGTCAAGGTCATCGAACTGGCCTGCGCCCAGGACGTCGGCAAGGCGCTCAACCCGCTCTCCGTGATCGGCCAGATCCAGGGCGGCACCATCCAGGGCCTGGGCATCGCCGTGATGGAGGAGATCGTCGTCGACCCGAAGACGGCGAAGGTCAGGAACCCCTCCTTCACCGACTACCTGCTCCCCACCATCCTCGACACGCCGACCATCCCGGTCGACGTGCTCGAACTCGCCGACGAGCACGCCCCGTACGGGCTGCGCGGCATCGGCGAGGCCCCGACCCTGTCGTCCACCCCGGCCGTCCTCGCGGCGATCCGGAACGCGACGGGTCTTGAGCTCGACCGGACCCCGGTCCGGCCCGAGCACCTCACGGGCACGGCCGCGTCCGCGTAGCCGTCGTTCCGGCAGTACCCGGGGGGACGTCGTCCCGACGCCGTCCCCCCGTTCCTTAGTTGCGTCCGTCTCGGGCCGTCCCCCGGGTCGTGCAGCCATCCCAAATCCCGCACGCGCACGAGCAGTTCGCGGGTGCCCCTTTGAACCTTGGGAAACGAGGCACCATGACCCAGCAGTCCGTGGAGCCCAAGACCGCCGCCGACGACGCGGGCGCGGGTTCGCGCCAGCCCGCCGGCAGATCTTGGCTCGACCGGTACTTCCACATCTCCGACCGGGGATCCACCGTCGCACGCGAAGTGCGCGGCGGCGTCACGACCTTCATGGCCATGGCGTACATCCTCCTGCTCAACCCCCTGATCCTGTCCGGCAAGGACGCCGCCGGTGACACCCTCGGCCAGAAGGCCCTGATCACCGCGACCGCCTTCGCCGCCGCGTTCACCACGCTCCTGATGGGCTTCGTCGGCAAGGTCCCGCTCGCCCTCGCCGCGGGGCTCTCCGTCTCCGGTGTGATCTCCTCGCAGGTCGCCCCCACGATGACCTGGCCGCAGGCCATGGGCATGTGCGTGATGTACGGCGTCGTGATCATGCTGCTCGTCGTCACCGGGCTGCGCGAGATGATCATGAACGCGATACCGCTCGCGCTCAAGCACGGCATCACCATGGGCATCGGCCTGTTCATCGCGCTGATCGGCCTCTACAAGTCCGGCTTCGTGCACATGGGCAAGGCGACGCCGCTGACGCTCGGCCCGGCGGGCGAACTGGCCGGCTGGCCGGTGCTGCTCTTCGCGGGCACGCTGCTGCTGATCTTCATGCTGCAGGCGCGGAACACGCCGGGCGCGATCCTGATCGGGATCATCACCGGCACGGTCGTCGCGATGATCCTCAACGCGCTCGACGTGATCGACCCCGAGCAGTGGGCCAACGGCGCTCCGGAGCTGCCCGGCAACGTGGTCTCCTCGCCCGACTTCTCGCTCTTCGGCCACGTCGAGTTCGGCGGCTGGGGCGAGGTCGGCGCGATGACCGTCGGCATGATCGTCTTCACGCTCGTGCTCGCCGGGTTCTTCGACGCGATGGCCACCATCATCGGCGTCGGGACGGAGGCCGAGCTGGCCGACGACAAGGGGCGGATGCCGGGGCTTTCCAAGGCGCTGTTCATCGATGGCGCGGGCGGTGCGATCGGCGGCGTGGCCGGCGGCTCGGGCCAGACGGTCTTCGTCGAATCGGCGACGGGTGTGGGCGAGGGAGCCCGTACGGGCCTGGCCTCGGCTGTGACGGGTCTGTTCTTCGCCGCCTGCCTGTTCTTCACGCCGGTCACCGCGATCGTCCCGCAGGAGGTCGCGTCCGCCGCGCTCGTCGTCATCGGCGCCATGATGATGATGAACGCCCGGCACGTCGACTGGGCCGACCGTGCCACCGCGATCCCGGTCTTCCTGACCGTGGTCCTGATGCCCTTCACGTACACCATCACCACCGGTGTCGCCGCGGGCGTCGTCTCCTGGGTCGCCATCAAGATCGCCCAGGGCAAGGCGCGGGAGATCGGGGCCTTCATGTGGGGCCTGACAGTGATCTTCCTCGTGTACTTCGCGCTGAACCCGATCGAGAGCTGGATGGGCGTCCACTGAGGCGCCGCCTTGTCTCTCGTTTCCCTTAACCGCTAAGGAGACCGATCCCATGCTGGACATCGCCGAAGAGCTCAACCGGTGGGTCGAGCAGGGGCGCGACTTCGCCGTCGCCACCGTGGTGGCCGTCGGCGGCAGCGCGCCCCGGCAGCCGGGCGCGGCGCTGGCCGTCGACCGCGAGGGCACGGCGATCGGGTCGGTCTCCGGCGGATGCGTGGAGGGAGCGGTGTACGAGCTGTGCCGCGAGGCGCTCGAGAGCGGCACGTCCGTCCTCGAACGCTTCGGCTACAGCGACGACGACGCCTTCGCCGTGGGTCTCACCTGCGGCGGCGTCATCGACATCCTGGTCACGCCGGTACGGGTCCGGGACGGGGCCGTACGGGGTGTACTCGCGGCCGCGCTGGCCGCTGCCGCGGTGGGGGAGGCGGCGGCGGTGGCCCGGGTGGTGTCGGGTCCGGCGGATCTGATGGGGCGTGCGCTGCTGGTCCGGGCGGACGGCTCGGCGGAGGGCGGATTCGGCGCCCACCCCGAGCTGGACCGCACGGTGGCGGGGGAGGCGCGGGCGTATCTCGACGCGGGCCGCACCGCGACCCTGGAGATCGGCGAGCAGGGCTCGCGCTGCGGAGCACCGCTCACGCTGCTGGTCGAATCGTCCGTTCCCGCCCCTCGGATGATCGTGTTCGGGGCGATCGACTTCGCGTCGGCGCTGGTGCGGATGGGTAAGTTCCTGGGGTATCGGGTGACGGTGTGCGACGCGCGGCCCGTCTTCGCGACGGCGGCGCGCTTCCCGGACGCGGACGAGATCGTGGTCGAGTGGCCGCACGATTACCTGGCCCGTACGGATGTGGACGCCCGCACAGTGCTCTGCGTCCTCACCCACGACGCCAAGTTCGACGTGCCGCTGCTGCGACTGGCTCTGCGCCTGCCTGTCGCGTACGTGGGCGCGATGGGCTCCCGCCGCACCCACCTGGACCGCGAGGCGCGGCTCCGGGAGGTGGGCGTGACGGAACTGGAACTGGCGCGTCTGCGATCGCCGATCGGCCTCGATCTCGGTGCGCGGACGCCGGAGGAAGTGGCGGTCTCGATCGCCTCGGAGATCGTGGCGCACCGGCGGGGCGGCAGCGGAGCCTCCCTGACCGGGGCGCATACTCCGATCCACCACGAGACGGGGCCGCGGCCGTCCCGAAGGATCGGTTCAGTGGCGTAGGGCTCCGCCCGTGCGTGGCTGTGTGCGGGGTACGTCGTAGCCGCTCGCGCAGCTCCCCGCGCCCCTTCCCAACGGGGTTCGGCTGCGGGCCGGTGGGGGCTGGTCGCGCAGTTCCCCGCGCCCCTTCCCGATGGGGGTTCGGCTGCGGGCCGGTGGGGGCTGATCGCGCAGTTCCCCGCGCCCCCGAAGGCTGCGGCTGCGCCGCACCTCACAACGAGCACGCGCCGCGTCCCATCGCGCGGGCCCGCGCCAGATACCGCCCCAGAGAGGGCCATGGGGCATACCGCCCTTTTGCGGGCCACCCCAGTCACCGCCCCTGAGACAGCGCACGAAGTGCGCATCTCCAGGGGCGCGGGGAACTGCGCGACCAGCCACGACGAGGCCCGTACTCGGTCACGCCGCGACACCCTTACGGCGCCCATCCGTCAGCCCCCACCAGGGCCCCCGGCAAGTCGCACGCAGTGCGCACTTCAGGGGCGCGGGGAACTGCGCGACCCGCCACGACGCGCGCCGCGCTCGACGGTATCCCCGACCCCGACGGCGTTCATCGGCAACTACCGCCCCGCGCAACCCCCTTGACGCCCCGCCCCGCATCCCCGACGCTCCTTTGGGAGCGCTCCCAGACACGATCGCCGCTTCGTGACCCGACTCAGGAGTGAACCCGTGCGAGGTCCCCTCAGACGTGCCGTGACCGCTGTCGCGGGCGCAACGCTTGCGCTGTCCGCGACGGCCCTGGGCAACCCCGTTGCCGCCGTGGCCGAACAGCCCCGTTCAGCACCCGACCGGCTCTACACCCCCACCCCCAACCCCGACGCCGCAGCCCAGATCCGCGACCTGGTCAAAGCGGGCCGGTACCGGGACGCGGCCCGCGTCACCGCCCTGGTCGCGACCCCGCAAGCCGTCTGGTTCGACAGCCAGAGCCCGGCCGAGGTCGAGACCCGGGTCAGGGACGTGGTCGGGAAAGCGAGCCGCACCCACGCCCTCCCCGTACTCGCCCTCTACAACATCCCGGGCCGCGACTGCTCCAACTACTCCGCGGGCGGCGCCGCGAACACCGCCGAGTACAAGGAATGGGTGGACGCCGTCGGCCGTGGCATCGGCAGCCGCGACGCCCTCGTCGTCCTGGAGCCCGACGCCCTCGCCCTGCTCCCCGCCGACTGCGGTCAGGACGACGCCGAGGGGACGAAGACCGCCGCCCGGTACACGGAGGTCAACTACGCCGTCGACACGCTGGAACCACTGCGCGGAACCCGCGTCTACCTCGACACCGGCCACCCGAACTGGCACGCCGTCAGCTCGATCGTCCCCCGCCTCCTCAAGGGCGGCGTCCACCACGCCTCCGGCTTCTACACCAACGCCTCCAACTACCAGACGGACGACGCCAACAGCTGGTACGGGAAGCTGATCTCCTCCTGCATCGCCTACGTCGACCGCGGCGGTGACGCCGCCGAGTGCCCGCACCAGTCCGCGCCCCGCGCCGAGACCCAGGCCTGGCTCGACACCCATGTCCAGGTCCCCGCGAGCCGGATGACGCACTTCGTCACCGACTCCTCCCGCAACGGGCGGGGCCCGTGGACCCCGCCCCCGGGCAAGTACACCGACGCCCAGGACTGGTGCAACCCGCCGGACCGCGGCGCGGGCGCACGCCCGACGCTGCGGACCGGCGACCCGTTGCAGGACGCCCGCCTGTGGATCAAGACGCCGGGCGAGTCGGACGGGCTCTGCCTGCGCGGGACCGAGGGCCCGCAGGACCCGGAGCGCGGGACGGTCGACCCCGCCGCGGGGCAGTGGTTCCCGCAGCAGGCCCTCGAACTGGCCCGGTACGCCAACCCGCCGCTCCTGTAGCCCCGGTCACTCCGAAGGCGAAGACGGCAGCTTCAGCGTCTCGAACGCCTCCTGTTCGGCGAGCGACCGCAGGAAGGGGCCCGCGTCGAACGCCTCGGCCGGGCTGTACACCCCGGCCTTGCGCGGCCCCTCGCCGCCGGTGAGCCGGAGCACGGCCTCCACGGAGACCAGTGCTCCGGCCCGCCAGATGTCCCGGCCGCGGACATGCGCGTTGTGCCCGCCGCCACCGGCCCGCACCACCTGCACGGCGACCGTGAACTCCGTACGGGCCCGCTCCTCGGGGCTCGCGTCGACGCTGCTGAAGATCTGCTCCTCCTCGAACGTCGACGCCGTGAGCTGCACCTCGACGGCCCGCGCGGGAACGTGCCGGGGCACGGTCACGACCTCCCCGGACGGGAACGGCACGATCGTGGTGCGCGGCCCGACCGGCGGCGGGAACGGGTACACGGCGTTGCGGACCTCGACCGGCCCGACGCGCTGCGCCCCGTCCACGTACGAGACGCGGTCGATCTCCCCGATGAGGAGGTTCGCGGTGTTCACCGCCCCCTGCGTCATCCGCCACCCGGAGACGGCGTAGCCGACGGTGACCTTCTCGATGCCCTCCCCGGCGGGGAGGCCCGCCGCGGCGGCCGAGGCGAGCAGGTCGCCGAGCCCGCCGTAGAAGCTCATCTGGGGGATGAGGACGGCCCCGGTGCGCTCGGCGGTGGACTGGAACGTGTCGAAGAGGTGCTTGACGGGGTGCGGTTCGATGGCGTGGTCGACGTACGGGATCCCGGCCTCGGCCGCGGCCTCGGCGACCGGCGCGCCCGTCGTCGTGTAGGGGCCCGCGCAGTGGTTGACGGCGTCGGCGCGCTCGGCGAGGCGGCGCAGGGCGGTGGTGTCGTCGAGGGGTGCCACGTGGACGGTGACGCGGTCGGGGGTGGCGAGCTCGGCGGCCAGGGCCCGCAGGCCCGGCTCACCGCGCCCGGCGAGGATCACGTCCTGCCCGCGGGCGAGGAGTTCGGCGGTGACGAGGCGTCCGGTGTGTCCCGTGGCGCCGTAGACGGCTATGGCCATGAGGAGCTCACTTCCGTACGGAGGAGTGCGACGACCAAGTGGGACAAGATACAACTCATCGGCGTTGGCGACGAGTTGTCCCGTGCCGCCGAGTTGTCCGGTGCCGCCGAGTTGCCCGGTCGATGTCGTCGGTCCGGTCAACTCCCCTTCTTGAGAAGCCCTTTGATCGTCCAGGTGAACATCAGGCGGCCCGCCAGGGCCAGTACGGGGTCGGCGAGCGCGGGCACCCCGCGTACGTGCAGCTCCTCGCGCCACTCGACGACCGAGGCGTCGGCGCCCAGCGCCCGTACCTCGATCTCGGCCCAGCCCTTGACGATCCGGCCGCGCTTGACGAGCCGGCAGCGGCGCGGCGGCTGCCACGCGACGACCTCCATCGGATCGTCGAAGCCGATCCGGTCCGTCCCGGTGCGCGCCACGAACAGGGTGCCCGCCGCGGTCGGCGGGGGAGTGGTCACGGTGACACGGGTGAGCGGCACGACCGCGCCGTGCTGCTCCCAGTCGGTCAGGCGCTGCCAGGCCTCGGCGGCGGGCAGCGGGGTCTCTCGGACGATACGGACATGGGCCATGCCGCGACCGTAGGCCCCGCCGCACCGCACCGCCGGATGCCACGCGGCCGACGGGGGTCCGAAGACGGCTCGAAGCGGCTCGAGGACAGCTCGAAGACGGGCCGGCTCTCAGGGCCGGTAGATCTTGCCCGGCTCCGCCTTGCCCGGTGCGAGGAGCTGCGGCACGGTCACGAACACGTAGCCCTTCTGCTTGAGTGTGTCGATGATGCCGGGGACGGCCGGGACCGTGCCCTTGTAGATGTCGTGCAGCAGGATGATGCTGTCGCGCTTCGTCGCCTCGACGGCGCGCTTCTGGATCAGGGCCGAGTCCGTGGTCGTGTAGTCCTTCGTCGTCACGTCCCACAGGATCTGGGCGAGCCCCTCCTCCTTGGCCAACTCGCTGACGTGGTCGTTCGTGCGGCCCTGGGGCGGGCGCATCAGCGTGGGGCGCTTGCCGGTCAGCTTCTCCACGGCGTCGTCGGTGCGCTTGAACTCCGCGCGTATCCGGGCGTCGTCGATCTTCGTGAGGATCTTGTGGTCCCACGTGTGACTGGCCAGCTCGTGGCCCTCCCTGGCCATGCGCCTGACCAGGTCCGGGTGGTCGGCGATGTGGTTCTTGCCGAGAAGGAAGAACGTCGCCGGGACCTTCCTGTCCTTCAGGATGTCCAGGAGTCTCGGGCTGTTCTCGCTGGGGCCCGCGTCGAAAGTGAGCGCGACGCACTTGGCCTTGCGGCAGTCGACGGTGCCGAACTGGCCGGCCGCTTGCGCGCCGCCCGTCTTCGCGTCGCCGGAGCCGGCCGCGGCCTTGCGGGCACCGCTCGGGCTGGTCGTGTCGAACTGCGTACAGCCGCTCAGGCCGAGCGAGAGGGCCCCGGCGGCCGCCAGGGCGGCGACCGCGCGGAACCCTCGTCGCGTTTTCGTCATCTTCACAAGTGCTGCAGGCATGTGATCACTATACATACGGTGTATACACCGTATGTATAGCTATCTGAGCTGCGGTTTTACTGACCCTCTCCTATCGGCCTGCCTCCCGGTAAGCGGTGCGCAGCTTGGCCAGCGCCCCCGCGTGGTCGCCGCTGAGGGACAGGTGCTCCGCCTCCGCGAACGGCTTGGCCCACGCCGCTGTGATCTTGTCGCCCGCCTTCTGCTGGACGGCCAGCCGCGCCTTCTCGACCAGCGCGCGCCCGGCGTCGCCGCCCGCCTTCCTGGCGGGCGTCGTCAGCCCGTACCCGTACGGGAACTGCGGGTCGTAGGCCGCGTCACCCACGTTGATCGGGAGCTGCGCCTGCGACTTCGGCCACGTCACCGGAAGCTGTCCGGTGAAGGGGAGCTTGCCGTAGAGCACGTCGGCGACGCCGTCGCCCTCGGTGCCGGGCAGCCAGGACGCGACGAGCCCGTCGACGGCGCCCGGCCGGTCGCCCAGCAGGTCGCCGATGAGCTGCGGACGCCCGGAGACCACCAGCACGACACACTTCATGGCGCCGCACACCTTCTGCACGGCTGCCTTGTCGGCGGCGGTCAGCTCCAGGTCGTTGCCGTTGCCGACGTCGCCGATGCCCTCCGCGTACGGGGTCTCGCCGACGACGACCACGCCCACGTCGTACCCGGACGTCGGCGCCGACGCGTCCTTCGAGTAGTCGATCACCGCGCTCGGGGACGCCTTGCGCATCGCCTGGAGGATGGTGGTGCCGTCCGTGTGCGTGCCGGACTGGCCCTGCCAGGTGATGGTCCAGCCGCCGGTCTGGTTGCCGAGGTCGTCGGCGTTCGAACCGGCGACGTAGACCTTCTGCGACTTCTTCAGCGGCAGGACGTTCCCGGAGTTCCGCAGCAGTACCTGCGACTCGGCGGCGGCCTGCCGGGCGACGGCGCGGTGCGCGGCGGAGCCGAAGTCCTTGATGCGGGACGTGTCGGCGTACGGCTTCTCGAACAGGCCCAGCCTGAACTTCTGGGTCAGGATGCGGGCGACCGCGTCGTCCACGCGCGCGTGGCTGATGCGCCCGGCCGTGACCTCGCCGAGCAGTGTCGACTCGAAGTCCGCGTAGGCGTTCGGCACCATGATCATGTCGAGGCCCGCGTTGATCGACGTACGGACGTCGGAGGCGTAGTCGCCCGGGATCTGGTCGATGCCCGCGTAGTCGCTGATGACGAAGCCCTCGAAGCCGAGCTTGCCCTTCAGCTCGCCGTTGATCATCGCGGCGTCGGCGTGCATCTTCACCGGGCCCTCGTCGTCACCGAGGATGTCGAGCGACGAGTACGACGGCATGACCGTGCCGACGCCCCGCTTCACGGCCTCGCCGAACGGGGCGAGGTGCACGGCCTCCAGCTCCTGGCGCGTCACCTTCGTGATGCCCTGGTCGATCGTGTACGTGCCCGTGGTCGACGAGCCGTACTCGGTGCCGCCGTCGCCGACGAAGTGCTTGGCGGTGGCGAGCACCTTGTCGTTCCGGTCCAGGTCACGGCCGTCGGCGCGGCCCTGGAAGCCCTGGACCACCGTCTCCATGGACTTCACGAGCGCCGGGTCCTCGCCGAACGACTCGTAGGAGCGGCCCCAGCGCTCGTCGCGCGTCACGCACAGGCAGGGCGCGAAGTCCCACGGGACGCCGGTCGCGCGCACCTCGGCGGCGGTCACCGCGCCGGTCTTCTCGGCGAGGCCGGGGTTGCGGGTGGCGCCGATGCCGATGTTGTGCGGCATGACGGTCGCGCCGACCACGTTGTTGTGGCCGTGCACCGCGTCCACGCCGTAGATCAACGGGATCTGGAACCGCGTCGCCTGCGCCCGCAGCTGATAGCCGTCGATCATCTTGGCCCAGCCCTCGGGCGTGTTCGGCGTCGGGACCGAACCGCCGCCGGAGAGCAGGGAGCCCAGGTTGTACCCGGCGATGTCGTCCGGGGACTTCAGCGCGGCTCGCTCGGCCTGCGTCATCTGACCGACTTTCTCCTCCACGGACATCCGGGAGACGAGGTCGGCCACGCGCTTCTTCACGGGCAGCTTCGCGTCGAGGTAGGGCAGACCGTGGGCGTCGATGACGACCTGGGGGTTCTCGGCGGGCGCCTTGGCACCGGTGACGGTCAGCTTCAGCGGGATCGTCTCGGCGCTCTCGGCCCGGTCCCGGTCCTTGCCGGTCGAGACGGTGACCGTCCTCGACGCGCCGGAGGCGGTCCCGGCCGGGAAGGTGACCGTGCCACTGACGGGCCGGTAGTCCTTGCCGGGCTCGGCGGTGCCGCCCTCGCTCGCGTACGCGACGGTGACGTCGTCCTCGACGGGGACGTTGCCGGTGGTGGTGACGGAGAGCCTGACCTCGGCGGTGCCGCCCTCCTTCACCGGGTAGACGCCGGCGTCGGTGGTCACCTGCGCGCGCAGGGACTGATCGGCCTTCCCGTACAACTCGACGTCGTCGGCGGCGAATCGGCCTTTCGCCCCGGTCGGGAGAGTGACCGCGTAGCCCCACATCTCGTCGAGGCCGAGGACGTGGTCGATGCCGCCGACGGGCTGGTAGTCCGTGCGGTACTCGAACTGCGTGAACGGCAGCTCGACCTGGTGCCAGCCCTGCCAGTCGTCCGTGAACGACGTGGTCCACAGCTCGGACGCCTCGCCGTGCGCGCCGCCGTCCTTGATCTCGAAGCTGATCTTCTTGCCGGTGCCGGACGGCAGCGGCTCGGCGTTCTGGCCGTACCACCACAAGCGGATGCCCTTGGAGGCCGACCAGTCGTGGGCGGGCTGATCGGCGGCGTAGTCGTGGGTGAAGCCGCCGTAGGAGCTGATGTCGTACGACCCTTCGAGCACCTTGGCGCCCTCGGGCGCGTCCGCGCGTTCCTCCAGCGCGAGCGCGGGGTGGTCGTCGGCGTCGCCGCCCCACGTGAAGAGGCCCTCGGCGGGCTGGGCGGCGAAGGGGACCTCGCCCTCGAAGCGGTCCACTTGTACGGGGGCCGGGTCGTCCGCCGACGCCTGTCCGGCGGTGGTGAGCGGTAACAACCCGGCGGCGAGCGCGGAGACGGCGAGCAGAGCGGCCCGTCTTCTGCGGCCTGTCGTGCGAACAGTCGTATGTACGGGGTGACGCAAGATTCGCTCCCGATGATCCGTGACGGATGGTGGTGGTGGTGCATCGCGGAGTTCCTTAATTCAAGGGTTGAGTTAAAGCGGGGGTGGTGGGGGCGTCAAGGCTTCGGGACGTAAACGGAGCCGGGGGGCGCGAACAGCGGCATCGCGCCGATTGACAGGGCCGCCGCCGCCCCGGATCGTTTCCTGAGGTTGGAGCATCGGACGGCCGGGGGGAACCGCGATGAGATGGCCGGGGGACGAGAGAAGTGCTGAGCACCCGTCGTCGGGGGACGGGCGGTTCGGGCCGCCGCCCGATATGCCTGGACGCCCGGCGCCGGGCCGCGGGGCACCCGGTGACGCGGGGCCGCCGCCCGCCTGGATGCCGCCTCCGCCCCCGGTGCCGCCCGCGCCGCCGACGCCCCCGCCCGGCCCCGCCGACCCTCTGCGCGCCCTGACTGCCGGCCTGCTCAACCTCTCCGGGCTCGGGCTGGGGTACTTGTTGTCGGGGCGGCGGGCGCTCGCCGGGCTGTGCCTGGTGGCCACCGCCGCGCTGCTCGTCGTCGCCCTGCCCGCGGAGCCGGACGGGGTGCCCGGATGGGCGCTCGCCGGATATGCGGCGCTGCTGCTGATCGCGGCGGCGGACGGGGCGCGGCGCGGGCTGCGTCCACCGCGGCAGTCGACTCCGGCGCGGGTGCGGCCCGTTCTGGTGCTCGGCCTCGCCGTGGTCCTGCTCGCCGTGCCCGCCGGGGGAGCCGTCGCGTACGGGCAGCTGCGGGACGACGCCGTCGAGGAGATGCTGCTCGACCGGCTCGCCGCGGCCGACGCACTTGTCAAGGAGGCGTCCGGGAAGGACTTCGCCCAGGCGCTCCCCGGCTACCGCGCCGCCCTCGACCGCTACCGCTCCCTCACCGAGGACCACCCGGACTCCCGCGCCGCGCACCGCGTGCACGACAGCCTCGGCACCTACTACAGGACGGTCGCCGCGCCCTACGCCGAGGGCGACCACTGCGCGGCCGTCACCCCGCTCGAACACCTGCGGACCGTGCCGGACCGCATCGACCGCGACACGCTCGGAACCCTCGCCGCCTGGCCCGACAAGCCCCTCGCCGTCTCCCTCCTGGCCTGCGGCACCGGCAGGCTCGGCACGGCCGAGAGCGACGGCCGCGGCGGCGAACTCGGCGAACTCCTGCGTACGTTCCCGAAGTCCGAGCAGGCCGCCGGGGTGACCCCCGCCCTGCGCGCCGCCGTCGACAAGCGCGCCGCCGCCCTCTCCGGCGCCGAACCGTGCCGCGCCACCGACGAGCTGCGCCGCATCGGCGACACCGCGAAGGCGCTGCCGGAGCCCGCCCCCGCCCAGGTGCGGGGCTCCGTCGACCGGGCCGTGCGGGGCGGCGTCTACGCCTGCGGCATGGACCAGTTCAAGGACCGCGAGTTCGGCGCCGCCCGCAAGACGCTGGCCGACTTCTCGGCCACGTACAAGAGCGACCAGCGGAGCGCTCGCGCCCGGCAGGTCGCCATCGCCGCCGAGATCGCCGAGCAGCGCCCCTCCGCGGGGCTCCGGCTGCCGCCCGCCCACGCCCCCGGCGGCGCCCGGATGCAGATGGTGATCAGCAACGACGGGCCCGACCCCGTGGAGATCCTCTACACGGGCCCCGTCACGGGGCGCGTGACCGTCGGCGGCTGCGACGGGTGCTCGACGTACGCCAGCGAGGCCGCCGGCACCAGCAGGGCCTGCAAGGCGAGCGGCGAGAAGTACCCGCGGACGACGCTGCGGCTGCCGGCGGGGACGTACCACTTCCTGCACAAGCCGAACGGCGCGAGTGCCTCGGCGCGCAGCCGGGCGGCGGGCGGCGACATCCAGCCCGGGTACACGTACACGCAGTGCAGTTTCGTGGTGCGGAGCGGCCTCGGCGCGGGCCTCTGACCGGGGGCCCATTTTTCGGATGCCCGGTACCCGCATCGGACCGCGCGCATTGCCGGGCCCGGACGGCTGACCGTAGATTCGCGGGATTCCACACGGGGGCACGGGGAAGCGGGCGTGATCAGCCATGGGTCGCTGGGGCGGCGGAAGCGTGGGGCGTGGTGTGCCGGGGGCGGCCGGACCGGGCGGGCGGCGGCTCGGCACCGGCTGGCAACGGCCCGACCGGAAACCCCGCCCCCGGCGCCGCGACCCCGCGCCGCCGGGCGACCGGCCCGCACCTCCGCGTGCCGGTGACGCGGACGGCACCGAGGACCTCGCCGGCGGAACCGCCGAGGAGGCCGAGCCGGGCGTGCCGGTAGATTGATCGGTGCGCCGGCCGGTGGCAGAGCGCGCGGCGGTGGGGCCCGCAGCACCCGACCGCGGCATGCACGCCGCCAACGGTCCCTGCTTGCGACGATGTGCACCCGCGCCGATCTGCCGGTGCGGGTGTCCGGCGAGTAGGAGAGGTTCCGTTGAGCAAGTCGGAAGAGGCAGAGCCGACGGAGGTCCGCACGCCGGTGCGCGACGAGCCGCCCGTGCGCGACGAGCCCGTCGACCCGGACGCCGGGCCCGCCCCGCGCCCGCGACCCACCCGCGAACCGTGGCGCGGCCAGGGCCCCGTCATCGCCGTGGTCGCGCTCGGCGGCGCCCTCGGCGCCTCGGCCCGCTACGGGGCCTCGCTCCTCTGGCCGACGGCCACCGGCGCGTTCCCCTGGACGACCCTCGCGGTCAACGCGGTCGGCTGCGCCGTCATGGGCGTCTTCATGGTCGTGATCAGCGAGGTGCGGCCGACGCACCGGCTCGTCCGCCCGTTCTTCGGCACCGGCGTCCTCGGCGGCTTCACCACGTTCTCCACGTACGCGGTGGACATCAGGCAGCTGACCGACCTCGGCGAGGCGCGCACCGCGCTCGGCTATCTGGCCCTGACCCTGTGCGTCGCGCTCGCCGCCGTGGGGGCGGGCGCCGGACTGACCCGCCGCGTCGTCGCGGGAGGCGCCCGGTGAACTGGCTCCTCGTGATCGTCGGCGCCATGGTCGGCGCCCCCCTGCGCTACGCCACCGACCGCGCCGTGCGGGCCCGCCACGACACGGCGTTCCCCTGGGGGACGTTCACGGTGAACGTCGCGGGCTCCCTCGTCCTCGGTCTGGTCACCGGCGCGGCCGCCGCGGGCGCCGCCTCCTCCCAGCTCCAGCTCCTGCTCGGCACGGGCCTGTGCGGCGCCCTGACCACGTACTCCACGTTCTCGTACGAGACCCTGCGCCTCGCCGAGACGGGCGCCCGCTTCTACGCGGCGCTCAATGTGGCAGGCAGCGTCGCCGCCGGCCTGGGCGCCGCGTTCACGGGGGCGGCGCTGGCCCAGGCGCTCTGGGCCTGACCGCCCCAGGACCTCACGACCGGCTGGCGGTCCCGCACTCGTCGTCCTCGCTGTCGCGCATCCGCTTCTCCAGCGGGACGCTGCGGTCGTACGGGTCGACCAGCGGGCCGTCCGTCCGCTCACCGGGACCGAAGTCGGGTGTGAAGTAGCCGTTGTACGTGGGGGCGCACCCGGTGTTGGTGGTGTCCAGGCTGTTCTTCACGACGGAGAACGTGCCCGCCTCGGTGATGATTTTCCTCGGGTCGTCCCAGCTGACCACGTTCTCGCGGCGCACGATGACCCGCACCACGGCGTCGTCGCTGCCGCCGTCCGCGCGCACCACCGGGTACACGTACGTGACGTCGGCGGTCACCTTCAGCGCGCCCTTCTCCCCCTCCTCGTAGTACAACCGGCCGCGCACCTTCACGACGTCCCCGACGAGCCGCGCCTTCGACGTGTCGAAGCGGCTGAACAGCGTCAGCGGGTTGTACTTCTCGCTCGGCGTGGACAGGGAGGTGTTCAGCCTCTCCGTCTCCTCCGGCTGCTTCGGGTTGATGTACGCGATCGCCTTGTCGGGCCGTGCGCCGCGCAGCACCGCCGGGTCAAGGCTCGACGCCACGAGGAAGCTCTTGGTTTTTGCCAGCGCCTCGGCGACCTGCGTCCTGTTCATCCATCCGGTGGCGCGCGCCTCGGGCACCTCGATGCCGGCGGCACCGTCGGCCCAGTGCGCGGCGGGCGACCCCTTGAACGGCTGAGCCGTCGTGGCCTCCTCCTGTCCGCCCCGGTCGTCGGCGCCGGCGTCGCCACCGCCGGTCCAGTCCGGCAGCAGGTTCGGGTTCAGCGCCACGAACAGCGCGGCAAGGGCGACGACCAGCCCGACCACGTACCGGAGCCGCTTGCGCCGCCGGGGCGGAGTGTGGATCCGCCACCCCTCCGGCGGGCCGTCCTGCTCCCGGAGCCGCCGCGTCACCATACGGGCGCGCGCCGACGGCTCCTTGGGCGCGTCGGGCACGCCTTCCGCGGACTCCCGGAGGAAGCGCTCCCACTCCGCGTCCGACACGGACGAACTGTGCTGATCCCCACCCGAACTCACGTTGCGCTCCAGTCGCTCCGTACGCCTTCGATCCTGCTGGGCCTCCGCACCTCCCCTGGGCGGTCGCCGCCCAGCATGATCGCACAAGCGTTCCCGGTACGGGCCCGGTGCAGCTACCCGGACGGCGCGGCACCCGGTGTGTGCGTCAACGCCGGACGCGTCGGTGCGCTTTGATCGGTGAGGATGTGACCGGCGGCGATGTGCGGAAGGTGGCCGAGGACGTGGGCGTGGCCGAGGACGAGGACCAGCCGAACGACGGCGCGGCGGCGCGGGAGGAGCCCGAGCAGCAGAGCCTGTTCGGCTGGCAGGACCTCGCACCGGAGCGGCCCGAGCCCGCGCACGGCTCGTTCCGCGACAGCCCGCAGGCGCGCCGGATGCTCGACGTGCGCGAGGTCTACGCCGAACCCGCCGCCCTCGCCTCGCCGCGCGGGCAGCAGATCATGGGCCGGCTGCGCCCCGACGTGACGGTGATCGAGGTCGCGAGCCACTGGCGCATCCCCGCCCTGCACGGCAACGACGGCAACATCGACCGCTGGGTCCGCATCAAGACCGAGACGCTCGTCCTCGGCGTCAAGTCCAAGCTGACCACCCGCGTCAACGGCCGCTCGGCGGACTGGATCGCGCCGGGGCCCTCCAACGGCTGCGCGATGTCCTGCGCCTACTGCTACGTCCCGCGCCGCAAAGGGTTCGCCAACCCCATCACCCTCTTCACCAACATCGAGGCGATCGTCGCCCACGTCCGGCGCCACGTCCGCGCCCAGGGCCCCAAACCGGAGCCCAACCAGTGCGACCCGGCGGCCTGGGTCTACGACATCGGCGAGAACGGCGACTGCTCCGTCGACGCACTGGTCAGCGACAACACGGCCGACCTGATCGCCGCGTTCCGCACCATGCCGACGGCCAAGGCGTCCTTCGCCACCAAGTTCGTCAACCCCGACCTGCTCGCCCTCGACCCGCAGGGCCGCACCCGGATCCGCTTCTCCGTCATGCCGCCGGACGACGCCCGCCTCCTCGACATCCGCACCACCCCCGTCCCCGAACGCGTCGCCGCCGCCCCCGACTTCCTCGACGCGGGCTACGAGGTCCACTTCAACCTGTCACCCGTCGTCCTGCGCCCCGGCTGGCAGCAGGCATGGGCCGAACTCCTCACCCACCTCGACGACGTACTGCCCGCCCGCGTCAAGGACCAGGCGGCGGCCGAGATCATCATGCTCACCCACAACGAGCCCCTCCACGACGCCAACCTCGGCTGGCACCCCCGCGCCGAGGACCTCCTGTGGCAACCGGACATCCAGGAGACGAAACGCTCCCAGAACAACGCCCTCAACGTCCGCTACGCCCTGGACGTGAAACGACAGGCCCTGGCTCAGCTGCGGGAGCTGGTGACGGCACGCGCACCGTGGCTGCGGATCCGGTACGCCTTCTGAACGGGGCGGCTCACAGCCAGTCCCGCCGCTTGAAGATCACGTACAGGCTGACGCACACCACGCCCATCAGCCCGATCGCGAACGGGTACCCGAAGCCCCAGCCCAGCTCCGGCATGTTCTCGAAGTTCATGCCGTAGATGGTCCCGACCAGGGTGGGGGCGAAGAGGATGGCCGCCCACGACGAGATCTTCTTGATCTCCTCGTTCTGTTCGAAGCCGGCCTCCGCCAGCGCCCGCATCTCCGCGTTCTGCTGCTGTGTCACCAGGGTGGCGTTGACCGTGAGGATGTCGGCGAGGGCCTGGCGGAACCCGTCGACGCGTTCGCTGGTGTGGGTGACGTGGTCGGCGACGTCGCGCAGGTAGCGCTGCAGCTCCTCGTCCGTGCCGTACTTCGCGAAACCCGCCATCAGGGCGTGCAGCATGCCGACGAGGGGGCGGGTCGCGCGCTGGAACTCGACCATCTCGCGGGAGAGTTCGTAGATGCGGCGCGAGACCTCGGGGGCGCCGGAGAAGACCTCCGTCTCGATCTCGTCGATGTCGTTCTGCACGCCGTCGACGACCGGGGCGTAGCCGTCCACGACCGCGTCGAGGATCGCGTAGAGGACGGCCTCGGGACCGAGGCCGAGGAGTTCGGGGCTCGCCTCCACGCGGTGGCGCACGGCCGAGAGGTCGGGGGCGGCGCCGTGCCGGACCGTGATGACGAAGTCCGCGCCGACGAACACGTGCAGCTCGCCGAAGTCGACCTCCTCCGGCGCGTCCAGGTAGCGGGCGGCGCGGAGGACGACGAAGAGGGTCTCGCCGTAGCGTTCCAGCTTCGGGCGCTGGTGGGCCTCCAGGGCGTCCTCCACCGCCAGCTGGTGCAGGTCGAACTCGGCGGCCAGCGACTTCAGTTCGGCCTCCGTCGGGCGGGCCAGGCCGATCCACGCCATCGTCCGCGGCTGCTCGTGCAGTCGCCGGTACGTGTCCGTGAGGGTCTCGGGGCTCGCCACGCGCAGGCCGTCCCGGTACAGCGCCGTGTGCACGACGCTGTGCTCCGGTTCCTGCGCGGCCTCCGCGCCGGCGGCGGGCGTCGCGGGCGGTTCCGCCGTCGGGGCGGGGGCCGGGTTCCGGCGCCAGGTGTAGCGGCGCGCGCCGGAGCGCGGCTCCCGGCCCGGTCGCTCCTGCCGTCGCGGCATCGCCGCCTCCTTCCGCCCACGGGCCGATCGGTCACGGGCAGCGTAACCAGGGAAAGCGGCGTGGTTCGGGAGCAGCCCGACGACGTGGGGCACAGGTCAGGTGCGCAGGCCGTGTGTATACCGGCCACCCCCTGACCTCGACGGCCGCTACCGTCCCCCCATGACGACGACGAAGCCGATGACCGCCCGCGCTCTCGGCCGGGCCACCCTGGAGCGCCAACTCCTGCTCCGGCGCGCCCCGATGGACGTGACGGACGCCGTCGCCCACCTCGTCGGGCTGCAGGCGCAGGAGGTCCGGCCGCCGTACGTCACGCTGGCCGCCCGGCTCACCGGCTTCACCCCGGCCGCGCTCTCGGCGGCCCTGGAGGAGCGGCGTGCGGCCCGCCTCGTCACCATGCGCTCCACGATCCATCTGCACACGGCCGACGACTGCATGACGCTGCGCCCCCTCGTGCAGCCCGCCCGTGAACGGGAGCTGCGCACCTTCCGCAAGGGCCTCGTCGGCGTGGACCTCGCGCGCCTCGCCGCCCTCACGCGGGAGTACGTCGAGGCGGAGCCGCGCACCCCGAAGGAGCTGCGCGAGCTGCTCCTCAAGCAGTGGCCCGACGCCGATCCGCAGTCCCTGTCGACCGCCGCCCGCTGCCTGCTGCCGCTCGTCCAGGTCACCCCGCGCGGTCTGTGGCGGCGCGGCGGCGCGGTCCGGCTGACCACCGCCGAGCACTGGCTGGGCAGGCCCGCGCCCGACGCGGCCCCGGAGGCGGACGCCACCGTCCTGCGCTACCTGGGCGCCTTCGGCCCCGCCTCCGTACGCGACTTCCAGCAGTGGGCCGGGCTGACCCGCACCAAGGAGGTCTTCGAGCGGCTGCGACCGCAGCTCATGACGTTCCGCGACGAGCAGGGCGTCGAGCTGTTCGACCTGCCCGACGCGCCCCGCCCCGACGAGGACGTACCGGCGCCGCCCCGCCTCCTCGCCGAGTTCGACAACCTGCTGCTGTCGCACGCCGACCGCACGCGCGTGGTGCGCGAGGCGGACCGGGGCCGTACCTGGCAGGGCAACATCGCCTACGCGACCTTCCTCCTCGACGGGATGCTCGCCGGGCTGTGGTCGCTCAAGGAGGACGCGGCGCACGGCAGCAGACTCGTCCTCGAACCCTTCCGCGAACTCGCCCCCGCCCAGCGCGAGGAACTCGTCGCCGAGGCGGAGCACACCGCCGCCGCCCTGGAGGCGCCCGGCACCGTCACCGTGGACTTCGGCACCGTCCGGCGATAGCGGCGTGCCGGGGCGGGCCGGACGAGGGAGGAATCACGGCAACAGCCCCGCCCGCCGCGCCGCCGCCACCGCCTCGCCCCGCGTGTGCGCCCCCAGCTTCCGCATGGCGGCGCGGAGATAGCCCTTGACGGTTTCCGGGCGCAGGCCGAGGCGTTCGGCCGCTGCCGCGTTCGTCGCCCCCGCCGCCACGCACACCAGGACGTCCACCTCGCGCGGGGCGAGCACCGGCGCCGCCTCCCGGGCGGGCGGGGCCGAGGCCGATGCCAGCCGGCCGCACACGGAGAGGAGCTCGGCCCGCAGCGCAGGGTCGACGATCCTCGGGGCGAGCGCGCGCAGCGCCCCGTGCGCCTCGCGGACCTCCTCCCACGCCCCGGCGCCCTCGCCCACCGGCGCGCTCGCCGCCGCGAGCAGGGCCTGCGCCTCGTCCCGTACGACCAGCGCCTGCTCCACATCACGGGCCGCCATCACGGCCGCGTTCAGCGCCCGGTCGCCGAGCGGCTGGGCCGAGCGCAGGGCCCCGTAGAGCACACCGCGCACCCGGCGTCGTACGACGACGGGGACCGCGAGGACCGAGCGCAGACCCTCCGCCTCGACAGCGGCGTCGTACTCGTGGCTGATGTGGCGCGAGCCCTGGTAGTCGGTGACCGCGCAGGCCCTGGCGAGGGTGAGCGCCTTGCCGCCCAGGCCGTTGCCCGCCGACACGGAGAGGCCGCGGAGCGCGCTCGTCACCGCGCCGCTCAGCTCGGCGATGCGGACCTGCCCCGCGCTCGGCGTGAGCCCGCCGAACGCCACGGGAAGGCCCGTGCCCCGGCGCAGCCGGACCAGCGCCGCGCGCACCTCGACCGCCTCCGCGGCTTGCGCTGTCACCTTCGCTCTCCTCGCCGTGGACCGGACACCCCCGTTCGGGGGTGGTGAGACCCGCGTCACGCCGTACACGATGGCAGACACGGTCGCGCCGGACCAGGACAGTGCGAGGAGCGCAAGGAGCGCATATGACGACGTCGCAGAGCCCTACCGAACAGTTCCGCACCGCACGCGACTTCCTGCTGCGGCACGCGCACGACTACGAGACGGCGTACGAGGGCTTCGCCTGGCCGCGCCCCGACCGGTTCAACTGGGCCCTCGACTGGTTCGACACCATCGCCGACGGCAACGACAGGACGGCCCTGCACATCGTCGAGGAGGACGGCGACGACGCCCGCTTCTCCTTCGACACCCTGCGCCGCCGCTCGAACCAGGTCGCCGGCTGGCTGCGCGCCCAGGGCGTGCGGCCTGGCGACCGCGTCCTGCTGATGCTCGGCAACCAGGTCGAGCTGTGGGAGACCATGCTGGCCGTGATGAAGCTGCGCGCCGTCGTCATCCCCGCGACGCCGCTGCTCGGCCCCGCCGACCTCACCGACCGCGTCGAGCGCGGCCGTGCCCGGCACGTCGTCGTACGCCCCGAGGACGTCGCCAAGTTCGACGAGGTGCCGGGCGATTACACCCGGATCGTCGTCGGCAGCGAGAACCCGGTCGGTGGATGGCTCGCCTACGAGGATGCCGCCGACGCCGCCGACACCTTCGAGCCCGACGGCGTCACCCTCGCCGACGACCCGCTGCTCCTGTACTTCACGTCGGGCACGACGGCCCGTCCCAAACTCGTCGAGCACACCCATGTCTCGTACCCCGTGGGCCACTTGGCGACGATGTTCTGGATCGGCCTGCGCCCCGGCGACGTGCACCTGAACATCTCCTCGCCCGGCTGGGCCAAGCACGCCTGGTCGAACTTCTTCGCGCCGTGGAACGCGGAGGCGACCGTCTTCCTCTACAACTACACGCGCTTCGACGCGGGCCGGCTCATGGACGCGATGGACCGCGCGGGCGTCACGTCGTTCTGCGCGCCGCCCACCGTGTGGCGCATGCTCATCCAGGCGGACCTGACCCAGCTGGCGACCCCGCCGCGCGAGGTCGTCGCCGCCGGTGAGCCGCTCAACCCCGAGGTCATCGAGCAGGTCAAGCGGGCCTGGGGCATCACCATCCGCGACGGTTTCGGGCAGACCGAGACGGCCGTGCAGGTCTCCAACAGCCCCGGCCAGCCGCTGAAGCCGGGCTCCATGGGGCGGCCCAGCCCCGGCTTCGAGGTCGAACTCCTCGACCCCGTCACCGGCCGACCCGGCGCCGCCGAGGGCGAGATCGCCCTCGACCTGGCCGCGCACCCGGTCGGCCTGATGGTCGGCTACCACGGCGACCCGGAGCGCACGGCCGAGGCGATGGCGGGCGGCTACTACCGCACCGGCGACATCGGCTCCCGCGACGCCGAGGGCTACCTCACCTACGTGGGCCGCTCCGACGACGTCTTCAAGGCCAGCGACTACAAGATCAGCCCCTTCGAGCTGGAGAGCGCCCTCCTCGAACACGAGGCCGTCGCCGAGGCCGCCGTCGTGCCCGCGCCCGACGCGCTCCGCCTCTCCGTCCCGAAGGCGTACGTCGTCCTCGCCGAGGGCTACGAACCCGGGCCCGACACCGCCAAACTGCTCTTCGAACACTCCCGGGCCGTCCTCGCCCCGTACAAGCGGCTGCGGCGCATCGAGTTCGCCGAGCTGCCCAAGACCGTGTCCGGCAAGATCCGCCGCATCGAGCTGCGCGAACGCACCGCGCAGGGTTCGGCCGGCGAGTACCGCGAGGAGGACTTCCGGTGACGGTTCGGACGCTGTCCTACGCGCACGGCACCAGCGCCACGCCCCTCCTCGGCGACACCGTCCCCCGCAATCTCCGCCGCGCCGTCGAGGCGTGGCCGGAGCGGGAAGCGCTCGTCGACGTGTTCAGCGGGCGCCGCTGGACATACGCCCAGTTCGACGCCGCCGTCGCCGAGCTGGCGCGCGGACTGCTCGGCCGGGGCGTCGCCAAGGGGGACCGCGTCGGCATCTGGGCGGTCAACTGTCCCGAGTGGGTCCTCGTCCAGTACGCGACCGCCCGCATCGGCGCGATCATGGTCAACATCAACCCGGCGTACCGGGCGCACGAGCTGGCGTACGTACTGGAACAGTCCGGCATCTCGGTGCTGATCTCGTCCACGGGCCACAAGGGGACCGACTACCGCGCACTCGTCCGGCAGGTCGCGCACGAGTGCCCGGAGCTGCGCGAGAAGGTCTTCATCGGGGAGGACAGCTGGGACGCGCTGGTCGCGGCCGGGGCCTCCGTGACGGACGAGCGGCTACGCGCGCGTGAAGCGGAACTGTCCTGCGACGACCCCATCAACATCCAGTACACCTCCGGCACCACCGGCTTCCCCAAGGGGGCCACGCTCTCCCACCACAACATCCTCAACAACGGCTACTGGGTGGGCGAGACGGTCGCCTACACGGAGCAGGACCGGGTCTGCCTGCCCGTGCCCTTCTACCACTGCTTCGGCATGGTCATGGGCAATCTGGGCGCCACCTCCCACGGCGCCTGCATCGTCATCCCGGCCCCGTCCTTCGAGCCGGCCGCGACCCTGCGCGCCGTGCAGGACGAGCGGTGCACATCCCTCTACGGCGTCCCGACGATGTTCATCGCCGAGCTGAACCTGCCCGACTTCGCCTCCTACGACCTCTCCACCCTGCGCACCGGCATCATGGCGGGCTCCCCGTGCCCCGCCGAGGTGATGAAGCGGGTCGTCGCCGAGATGCACATGGCCGAGGTCTCCATCTGCTACGGCATGACCGAGACGTCCCCGGTCTCCCTCCAGACCCGCCGCGACGACGACCTGGAGCGCCGCACCGGCACCGTCGGCCGCGTCCTGCCGCATATCGAGGTCAAGGTGATCGACCCGGTCACCGGCGTCACGCTGCCGCGCGGCGAACCCGGCGAACTGTGCACCCGCGGCTACAGCGTCATGCTCGGCTACTGGAACGATCCCGGGCGCACCGCCGAGGTCGTCGACGCCGGCCGCTGGATGCACACCGGCGACCTCGCCGTCCTGCGCGAGGACGGTTACGCGCAGATCGTCGGCCGCATCAAGGACATGATCATCCGCGGCGGTGAGAACGTCTACCCGCGCGAGATCGAGGAGTTCCTCTACGGGCATCCGCGCATCGCCGACGTCCAGGTGGTCGGCGTCCCGCACGAGAAGTACGGGGAAGCGGTCCTGGCCTGCGTCATCCTGCGGGACCCCGAGGCCGGGGAGTTCACCCTCGACGAACTCCGCGCCTACTGCCGCGACCGCCTCGCGCACTACAAGGTGCCGACGCGGCTGCGGATCCTCGACGCGTTCCCGATGACGGTGAGCGGGAAGGTCCGGAAGATCGAACTGCGGGAGGGGTACGGGGAGTAGCCCCACGCCCCACGGGCGGGTCCTGAGGGCGTTCCTCACAGCTCCCGGCGCATACACGTACGGGCCCACCGGTCCAGGCCGTGCGCCGCCTCCGCCGCGCGGATCGCGCGCAGGCCCGGTGTGAGGTCGGCGGAGGTCAGGCGCCGGAAGCCGAGACGCTCGTAGTAGGGAGCGTTCCACGGCACCTCGGTGAACGTGGTCAGGGTGAGGCCCGACAGGCGCAGGGCGCGCGCGTGGCCGGCGGCGTGCTCCATCAGCGCCCGGCCGATACCGCGCCGGGCGGCGACCGGGTCGACGGTGACCTGCTCGATGTGGAAGGCGCCGTCGACCGGCTCGCCGACGAGGCAGGCGACCACCGTCCCGCCACCGGTCTCCGCGACCCAGGCGTGTCCGGCGCTTCGGTAGCGCTCAAGGACCGCGAGCGCGGGCGGCTCGTCGTCGGCGACCGCGGCCATGCCGAGGGGGCGGAAGGCGGCGCCCGCGGCGACCTCGATGTCCTGGAGGCCGGGCAGGTCGGCGGGCGTGGCGCTGCGCAGGATCATCCGGCGATCGTACGCACGCGGATCAGGCGCCGGACGCGATCAGTTCGTCCGCGGGGCTGTTCACCGGCTGCGGGATCCCGGCGAGGTCGAGGACGAAGAGCGGCACGTTCAGCTCGTCGGCGCGGGCGCGGGCCTCGTCCGCGTAGCCCGCGAGGGAGAAGAAGACGGAGGTCGCGGACTCCGTCATGGACTGGAGCCACAGGCACTCCACGTCGCGCACGGTCGGGGGCCGCACCGACGGCTCGACCTGGGCGACGACGCCGCGCGCCGCGAGGCCGATGCCGGACGTGGGGCGCTGGTCGGCGCGGCGCACGTCCCGGTAGCCGAGCCAGCGCAGATAGAGCGCGGCGGCGGTCACCGCGTCCCGGGCGGTACGGATGGCGACGGGTTCGAACGCGGGCCGCGGCGCGGGCGCCGTCCGCGACAGCGGTATGTGGGAGGGCGCGGGCGCCTGGTCGCTGTGGACGGGGACGCGCAGGACGGTGCCGCAGTCGCAGCCCAGTTCTGGCCGGGGCCAGCGGTCGCGGCGGCCGCAGACCGGACAGCGCAGGGTGACCCAGTCGTCGGCCCAGGTCCGCTCGCTGACCGGCTCGGCGTCGGCGCCGCGCAGCAGCGGCGGGGCGACGGGGGCGCCGCACGCGCAGGGCAGCGCCGCGGGGGTGTAGAGGTGCTCGCGCAGACAGGCCGGGCACCGTACGCGCACTGGTCCGGCCATGGCACACCCCCTCGGTCCCGCGGATTCCGGTTCGACGCGAGTCTCATCATCCACCTTGACGGCCTCCGAAACCCCCCTCTACATTGCTTCCATATAGCAGAACTAGCTTTCCACATTACGGAAGTATGCGGGGAAGCGCAGAGAACCAGCTACGGACAGTCGAAGCCAGAGCTCGCCGCGGGGCGCGACGGGAGCTCAGTCACAGCAGAAGTCGGGAGCACTCATGGCTCGAATGACCGCCGCCCGTGCGGCCGTTGAGATCCTCAAGCGCGAGGGCGTCAACAACGCGTTCGGCGTGCCCGGTGCCGCCATCAACCCCTTCTACAAGGAGCTCAAGGAGAGCGGTGGCATCGACCACACGCTCGCCCGCCACGTCGAGGGCGCCTCGCACATGGCCGAGGGCTACACCCGCGCCGACCCCGGCAACATCGGTGTCTGCATCGGTACGTCGGGCCCCGCGGGCACCGACATGATCACCGGCCTGTACTCCGCCATCGGCGACTCCGTCCCGATCCTGTGCATCACCGGGCAGGCCCCGAGCCACCTGCTGCACAAGGAGGACTTCCAGGCCGTCGACATCGCCTCCATCGCCAAGCCGGTGGCGAAGATGGCGGTCACCGTCCTGGAGGCCGCGCAGGTGCCCGGCGTCTTCCAGCAGGCGTTCCACCTGATGCGCTCCGGGCGTCCTGGCCCGGTCCTGATCGACCTCCCCATCGACGTGCAGCAGACGGAGATCGAGTTCGACGTCGAGACGTACGAGCCGCTGCCGGTCTACAAGCCGGCCGCGACCCGCGCCCAGATCGAGAAGGCGATCGGTTTCCTCCTGGAGTCGGAGCGGCCGCTGATCGTCGCGGGCGGCGGCATCATCAACGCGGACGCGAGCGACCTGCTCGTCGAGTTCGCCGAGATCACCGACACGCCCGTCGTGCCTACGCTGATGGGCTGGGGCACGATCCCGGACGACCACGAGCTGAACGCGGGCATGGTCGGCCAGCAGACGGGCCACCGCTACGGCAACGCCACGTTCCTGGAGTCGGACTTCGTCCTCGGCCTCGGCAACCGCTGGGCCAACCGGCACACCGGCTACAAGCTCGACGTCTACACGCGGGGCCGCAAGTTCGTCCACGTCGACATCGAGCCGACCCAGATCGGCAAGATCTTCGCCCCGGACTACGGGATCACGTCGGACGCCAAGGCGGCTCTGGAGCTGTTCGTCGAGGTCGCGAAGGAGTTGAAGGCCGCGGGCAAGCTCCCCGACCGCTCCGCCTGGGTCGCCTCGCACCTGGAGCGCAAGGAGACCCTCCAGCGCCGTACGCACTTCGACGACATCCCCATGAAGCCGCAGCGCGTCTACGAGGAGATGAACAAGGCGTTCGGCAAGGACACGCGCTACGTCACCACGATCGGCCTCTCGCAGATCGCCGGCGCGCAGATGCTGCACGTCTACAAGCCGCGCCACTGGATCAACTGCGGCCAGGCCGGCCCGCTCGGCTGGACCATCCCGGCCGCGCTCGGCGCCGCCAAGGCCGATCCGGACACGCAGGTCGTGGCTCTGTCCGGCGACTACGACTTCCAGTTCATGATCGAGGAGCTGGCGGTCGGGGCGCAGCACCGCATCCCGTACGTCCATGTCCTGGTCAACAACGCCTACCTGGGCCTGATCCGGCAGGCCCAGATCGGCCTGGACATCAACTTCCAGGTCAACCTGGAGTTCGAGAACCAGAACAGCCCCGAGCTGGGCGTCTACGGCGTCGACCACGTCAAGGTGGCCGAGGGCCTGGGGTGCAAGGCGATCCGCGTCACCGACCCGAACGAGCTCGGCGAGGCGCTTGAGCGGGCCAAGAAGCTCGCGCAGGACCACCAGGTGCCGGTCGTCGTCGAGGCGATCCTTGAGCGGATCACCAACATCTCCATGAGCCCCACGGCCGACATCAGCGCGGTCAAGGAGTTCGAGGAGCTGGCCACGGAGCCCGGTCACGCGCCGACGGCGATCCGTCCCCTGAAGGTCTGATCCCGCGCCACACACGCAAGGGGCGGGCCCACCCGGTCGACCACCGGGCGGGCCCGCCCCTTTGCGTCTGCCATGCCCTGTCGCGTCGCCGACCGCGGCACCGTCGTGGCTGCTCGCGCAGTTCCCCGCGCCCCTCAGGTGTGCGTCTGCCATGTCCCGGTCGCGTCGCCGTCTGCCCCACCGTCGTGGCTGGTCGCGCAGTTCCCCGCGCCCCTGAGATGCGCACTCCGTGCGCCATCTCGGGGCACCTCGTCACCGCTGTGCGCCGTGCCAGTGGCGTGCGCCATCAGGGAGGAGGCGCGGCGCAGCCGCAGCCTCCAGGGGCGCGGGGAACTGCGCGAGCAACCACGGATGAGCTGCACTCGCCGTTCGAACGGGACGCGCCGTCCCCGGAGGGCGGTGCGCGGCGCAGCCGCAGCCTCCGGGGGCGCGGGGAACTGCGCGAGCGACCACGGATGAGCTGCGCTCGCCATGGACGCCCAAGGCCCCGGGCGACGGGGGCATGCCGAAGCCCCGGGTACGGATCGGTGTACCCGGGGCTGATGGTGCTGGCCGTCCGACGGCGCGCGACTGGCGAGACATGCATGCGCGCCGCCGGACGGAATCAAGGTCCCCCGGAGGGGAGTGGCTGGGACCGCGGCGACCGAAGTGGCGTACGACGGCCCCCCGGGCGGGCTCTCCCTCAGGTCGAGAGAGCCGCCGGGAAGCCTTCACCACCGCACTGGCTCGCACACCACACGGGCCGCCGCGGTCCTCGTCCTCCCGCACCCACCCGCGCGGCCACCCCTCATCCGGGTCGCGCGGGCGGTGCGGGCCTGTGCGTACAGAGCTGACCTCCCGTCAGGCCCCGTACGCGGTCCGGGAAAGCGCGAGGACTAGTCCTCGCGCAGCGCGCGCACCGCTTCCTCGACGCGCTTGCCGTAGTCCTGGTCGGCGGCGTGGAAGTGGGCGACCGCCTTCTCGACGATGTCGTCGCGGGAGACCTGGGAGAGGCCGCCGGCGATGTTCGCCACCAGACGCCCCTTCTCGTCCTCCGACATGAGGCGGTAGAGCTCGCCCGCCTGGAAGAAGTCGTCGTCCTTGGTGTGGGCCGGGGCCTCGTGCGTGCCCGTGTGGCCGGCGACGGCGAGGGGCGCGGAGAGCGGGCGGCCGGTCTCGACGGGGCCGTCGAAGGAGTTCGGCTCGTAGTTCTTGCGGGCGCGGCCGTAGGCGTTGGTGGCCATGAGACCGTCGCGGCCGTAGTTGTCGGCGCCGCCCTCGACACCCTTCGGGGAGTTCACCGCGAGCTGCGTGTGGTTGACACCCAGGCGGTAGCGGTGCGCGTCCGCGTAGGCGAACAGGCGGCCCTGGAGCATCTTGTCGGGGGAGGGGCCGATGCCCGGAACGAAGTTGTTCGGGGAGAAGGCGGCCTGCTCGACCTCGGCGAAGACGTTGTCCGGGTTGCGGTCGAGGACCATGCGGCCCACGCGCTGGAGCGGGTAGTCCGCGTGCGGCCACACCTTGGTGAGGTCGAACGGGTTGAAGCGGTACTCCGCCGCCTCGGCCGCCGGCATGACCTGCACGTACAGCGTCCAGGACGGGTTCACGCCGCGCTCGATGGCCTGCACGAGGTCCGTCTGGTGGGAGTTGGGGTCCTTGCCCGCCAGCTCCTGGGCCTGCTCGGTGGAGAGGCAGCGGATGCCCTGGTTGGTCTTGAAGTGGTACTTCACGAAGAAGGCCTCGCCCGCCTCGTTGGTCCACTGGTAGGTGTGCGAGCCGAAGCCGTTCATGTGCCGGTACGAGGCCGGGATGCCGCGGTCGCCCATCAGCCAGGTCACCTGGTGCGTGACCTCGGGGGAGTGGGCCCAGAAGTCCCAGACGTTCTCCGGCTCCTGCTTGCCCGTGAACGGGTCGCGCTTCTGCGTGTGGATGAAGTCCGGGAACTTCAGCGGGTCCTTGATGAAGAACACCGGGGTGTTGTTGCCGACGAGGTCGTAGTTGCCCTCCTCGGTGTAGAACTTCACGGCGAAGCCGCGCGGGTCACGGACGGCGTCCGCGCCGCCGAGGCTGTCGGCCACGGTCGAGAAGCGCGCGAAGAGCTCGGTGCGCTTGCCGACGGTGCTGAGGAAGTCCGCGTGGGTGAAGCCGGTGACGTCGTCCGTCACCTCGAAGTAGCCGTACGCGCCGGAGCCGCGGGCGTGCACGACACGCTCCGGGATGCGCTCACGGTTGAAACGGGCCAGCTTCTCCAGGAGGTGCTGGTCCTGGAGGAGGATCGGGCCGCCGACGCCTGCGGTGGCGGAGTTCTGGTTGTCGGCGACTGGGGCGCCGGACTCGGTCGTGAGCACACGCTTGGGCATGGTGGAGAGGCGACCTTCCGTGCAGTGGCTGCTGACGATGCGGGGGAGCGTAGGCACCCCTGACCTGCTGCGTCAACAGTTTGTTGAAGTCATGGGCGGACGTGGGTCAGTCAGGTGGGGCAAGAAGAGGGGTTCCGGGCCGCGGCGGCGCCTGGGCGCGACAGGACAGGTGTCAGCGCCGCCACGGCCCGGAAGTCTGTGTTCCCCGGCTCCCCGGGGCGGTTACGCGACCTGCTCGCCCGAGAGGCGCTCGACCGAGCGCAGCAGCGCCGAGTGGTCGAGGCCGCCGTCGCCCTGGGCGCGCAGCGACGCGACGAGCTGGGCGACCACGGCGCCGACGGGCAGGGCCGCGCCGACGTTGCGGGCGGCGTCGGTGACGATGCCCATGTCCTTGTGGTGCAGGTCGATGCGGAAGCCGGGCTTGAAGTCGCGGCTGAGGAAGTTGTCCTTCTTCCGCGTCAGGACGGTCGAGCCGGCCAGGCCGCCGTTGAGGACGTCGAGCGCGGCCTTCAGGTCCACGCCGGACTTCTCCAGGAAGACCACGGCCTCGGCGCACGCCTGGATGTTCACGGCGACGATGAGCTGGTTGGCGGCCTTCACGGTCTGGCCCGAGCCGTGCGGACCGCACAGCACGATGGTCTTGCCGAGCGCGTCGAGGAGCGGCTTCGCCTCGTCGAAGTCGGCCTGCTCACCGCCGACCATGATGGAGAGCACGGCCTCGATGGCGCCCGCCTCGCCGCCGGAGACCGGGGCGTCCAGGACACGGATGCCCTTCTCCTCGCCGGCCTTGGCCAGGTCCACCGAGGTCTGCGGGGTGATCGAGGACATGTCGACGATCAGCGCGCCCGGCTTCGCGTTCTCCAGGATGCCGTCGGCACCGTAGGCGATCGCCTCGACCTGCGGGGAGGCCGGGACCATCGTCACGATCACGTCGGCGTCCCTGACCGCCTCGGCGATCGACTTCACAGCGGTGCCGCCGGCGGCGCTGAGCCGGTCCAGCTTCTCCTGCTCCAGGGTGAAGCCCGTGACGTCGTAACCGGCCTTGATCAGGTTCTCCGCCATGGGGGAGCCCATGATGCCGAGACCGATCCACGCGACCTTGGGGAGGTTGTTGCTCATGAGGGTGACTCCAAAAAGCTGAGGGATGCGGCGATACGTCGGTGGAAGGCGCTCGGGGCTTCAGGCGCGCGCGGCGCGGGCCTCGTGCGGAAGCCAGCCGAAGGACTCGGCGCTGGGGGCGTCGCCCGGCTTGTACTCCAGGCCCACGTAGCCCTCGTAACCGGCCTTCCTGAGCTGGTCGAGCAGCTCCTCGAGCGGCAGCGTGCCGGTGCCGGGGGCGCCGCGGCCCGGGTTGTCCGCGATCTGCACGTGCGCCGTCTTGTCGGTATAGGCGCTGATGACCTGCTGGAGGTCCTCGCCGTTCATGGACAGGTGGTACAGGTCCATGAGGAACTTGGCGTTGCCGAGGCCGGTCGCCGCGTTCACCTTGTCCACGATCTCGACGGCCTTCGGCGCGCTCACGACCGGGCAGGCGGGCGACTCGGGCTTGTTGAGCGCCTCGACGAGGAGCACGGCGCCGATCCGGTCGGCGGCGCGGGCCGCGAGGACCAGGTTCTCCAGGGCGAGTTCGTCCTGGACGGCCGGGTCGACGCCGTCCACGCGGTTGCCGTACAGCGCGTTGAGCGCCTTGCAGCCGAGGGAGGCGGCGAAGTCGGCGGCGACGTCGATGTTGGCGCGGAACCTCTCGCTCTCCTCGCCGGGGACCGACAGGGCGCCCCGGTCCGGGCCGGGCAGCTGCCCCGCGTAGAAGTTCAGGCCGGTCAGCTGGGTGCCCGCGTCCTTGAGCGCGTCCCGCAGGGCGTCGAGCTCGGACTGCTCGGGGACGGGGGCGTCGACCCAGGGCCACCACAGCTCGACCGCGGTGAAGCCCGCCGCGGCGGCGGCCGCGGGGCGCTCCAGGAGCGGGAGTTCCGTGAAGAGGATCGACAGGTTGACGTTGAAGCGCTGGTCTGCGAATCCCATGGGTCCTGGCGCTCCCTTCCGTATGTTGTTCCGTATTGCGGAAGTTCGTTTCTGCTTGATGGAAGGTTGCCTGTGTGTGGCGGGGGCTGTCAAGAGGGGCTGCCGGAAAAAGCCCGATCGGCGTTAGGTTGAGCCCGTGCGATTGAGAGTGGAGTTCACGACCGAACCCTTCGACCTCGACGAGGCGCCGCCGCACGCGGTCGTCGCCCGCGAGGTCGTCCAGGGGGCCGACCTGGACGCGGTCGACGTGGGACCGTTCGGCAACACCGCCGAGGGGGAGGCCGGCCGCGTGCTGACCGCGGTGGACGCGCTGCTGCGTCAGGCCCTGGAAGCGGGCGCCACCCGGGTCTCGCTCCAGGTCAATGTGGTCGACGGGGAGGGTGATAGGTGACCGCCATGGGGGACGAGCCCTTGGTCCGGGCGGTCAAGCCGCTCGTCGACGCGATGGGGGCCGAGATGCTGCCGCCGGGCGAGGCCGGCAAGGACGATGTCGTGCTCAGCTGGGAGGGCGCCGAGGTCGTCGCCGTCCGGCTGCCCCAGCTGGCCGACTCCCTGGATCACATACTGGCCGCCATGGAGCGCAAGGAGGGCAAACCCCTCGCCGAGCTCGACCGCAAGGAGAAGCAGGAGGCGGTCCGCCTCCTGGAGGCCCGCGGCGCCTTCTCGGTGCGGCACGGGGTCGAGACCGTGGCCGGCGCGCTGGGCGTCTCCCGGTTCACTGTGTACAACTACCTCAACCGCGAGAAGCCGTCCTGACGTTGCCCGGTCGTGCCGATCCGCGCTGACCTGCGAGAACCTCTCGAACACCCGACCGCCGTCCGTTAACCGGACGGCGGTTTTCTTCACTCCAAGTTTTCAACAAAGTGTTGACGCGGTGTTTCCGAGGGCGTTAGCTATCCGCAGCCCGTCCAGCACAAGGCCACGGAGGCACCCCGTGACTTCAGGATCGACACCCATTCATCGGGGGCTCACCCGGTTCAACACCTCGGACGAGAGCGCGGCCCTGGCCGAGCTCCACGAGGTGTGTGCTTCATCGGCGTGGGGGAGCAAGATCGTCGCCCAGCGCCCCTTCGCCACCGCCGAGACCCTCTTCGAGGCCAGCGACGCCGCCATGGCCGAGCTGACCGCCGAGGACCTCGCGGAGGCGATGGCGGGGCATCCGCCGATCGGCCGCCCGAAGCCCGGCGATCCGACCTCGTCGCGTGAACAGCGCGGCATGGCCGGGGCCTCCGAGGAGCTCAAGGCGGAGATGCTCGAACAGAACCTGGCCTACCAGGACCGGTTCGGGCACGTCTTCCTCATCTGCGCCACCGGGGCGAGCGCGGAGCAGATGCTCGGCGCGCTCAGGACGCGGATCGGCAACACGCCCGAGCAGGAGCGGGAGATCGTCCGCACCGAGCTGGGCAAGATCAACCGCATCCGCCTCACCCGCCTCGTAGAACAAGGGGACAACGCCTGATGAGCACCGCGACCACCGCCTCGGTGTCCACGCACATCCTGGACACCAGCATCGGACGCCCCGCCGAGGGTGTCGCCATCTCCCTTGCGGCGCGCGCCGGTTCGGGCGCCGCCTGGGTGGCGCTCGGCGGCTCGGCCACCGACGCGGACGGGCGCTGCAAGGACCTGCCGGCGCTGCCGGAGGGAACCACCCACGTCCGTCTCGACTTCGAGACGGAAGCGTATTTCGACAAGAAGCAAGCCGATGCGCAGCAGGACGCCCCCGCGAATCGGGACAGCGGCGCGACCGGAGCGTTCTTCCCGGAGGTGGCGATCACGTTCGCCGTCGTACCGGGCGAGCACTACCACGTGCCGCTGCTGCTCAACCCGTTCGGCTACTCCGTTTACCGAGGGAGCTAGCAGACATGCCCACGATTCTCGGCCAGAACCAGTACGGCAAAGCAGAGAACCGCGTCGTGAAGATCACGCGGGACGGCGACACCCACCACATCAAGGACGTGAACGTCTCGGTCGCGCTCAGCGGCGACCTGGAGGACGTCCACTACAACGGGTCGAACGCGAACTGCCTGCCGACCGACACCACGAAGAACACCTGCTTCGCCTTCGCCAAGGAACACGGCATCGACTCGGTGGAGCAGTACGGCATCCACCTCGCCCGGCACTTCGTCGACAGCCAGCCCTCCATCCACCGGGCGCGCATCCGCCTGGAGGAGTACGCCTGGGAGCGGATAGCCGGCTCGGACGCGGGCTCCAACTTCATCGGCGCCGACGAGGTGCAGCACTCCTTCGTCCGCAAGGGCCAGGAGACGCGCCTCGCCCAGGTCACCTACTCCGCCGAAGAGGGCGGGAAGTTCGAGGTCCTGTCCGGGCTCAAGGACCTGACCGTCCTGAACTCCACGAACTCCGAGTTCTGGGGCTTCATCAAGGACAAGTACACGACGCTCAAGGAGGACTACGACCGCATCCTCGCGACGTCGCTGTCCACCTGGTGGCGGCACAACTGGACCAGCGACGAGCAGCGCATGCCGCAGTGGGAGAAGTCCTACGCGCAGGCCAAGAAGCACATGCTGCAGGCGTTCGTCGAGACGTACTCGCTCTCGCTGCAGCAGACGCTGTACCAGATGGGTTCGCGGGTCATCAACAACCGCAGCGAGATCGACGAGATCCGCTTCTCCGCGCCGAACAAGCACCACTTCCGCCAGGACCTGTCGTCGTTCGGCCTGGACAACGAGGCGAAGGACGGTGCCGTGTACTACGCCGCCGACCGCCCCTACGGCCTGATCGAGGCCACCATCCTGCGGGACGGCGCCGAGCAGCGCATCCCGGTCGACATGACCAACCTCTGACGCCTCAGGCGTACTCGGACGCGACAGCGCACCCCCGTCCACCGCAGGTCGGCGGGGGTGCGCCGCACCGGAGGGAACATCGCAATGGCAGTGCCAGCAAAGGGGCCGGCTGAAGCCGAAAGCCCGTGTTCTGAAATCTCCACCCCATCGCAGAGTGCCGACACGGTGCATCCGGTGGACGAGAAGCTCCACGTCTCGCGGCTCGTCCCCGCCGCTCTCCAGCACATCGCCGCCATGTACGCGGGCGTCGTCACCCCTCCGCTCATCATCGGCCAGGCCGTCGGTCTCGACACGGCGGGCCGGACCAGACTGATCGCCGCGTCCCTGCTCATCGCGGGCGTGGCCACTCTGCTCCAGACCCTCGGCGTCAAGGGCCTCGTCGGCAACCGGCTGCCCTTCGTCAACGCCGCCTCCTCGGCCGGTATCGCGCCGATGCTCGCCATCGCCGAGACCAACGCCAAAGGCGACCAACTCCCCGCCATATACGGGGCGGTGATGGTCGCGGGCGTCTTCTGCCTCGCCATCGGCCCGTTCTTCGGCAGACTTCTGCGCTTCTTCCCGCCGCTCGTCACCGGCGTCGTCATCACCCTGATCGGCGTGACGCTGATGCCCGTACCCGTCGGCTGGGCGCAAGGCGGCGACGCGACCGCGAGCGACTACGGCGACATGCGCTATCTCGCCCTCGCCGGTTTCACGCTCGTCGTCATCCTGCTGATCCAGCGCTTCGGCCGCGGCTTCGTCAAACAAGTCGCCCTGCTCTTCGGCCTGTTGATCGGCACCCTGGCCGCGATCCCGTTCGGCATGGCGGACTTCAGCGCGCTGGGCTCGGCACCCGTCGCCGCGCTCCCGACGCCCTTCGCCTTCGGCGCGCCCACCTTCCAGCCCGCCGCGATCGTCTCCCTCTGCCTCGTCATGCTCGTCCTGATGACGGAGTCCTCGGCCGGCATGCTCGCCATCGGCGAGATCTGCGAGCGCGAGACGTCGGGGCGCACCATCACCCGCGGCCTGCGCACCGACGGCATCGCCACCTTCCTCGGCCCGGTCTTCGGCGGCTTCCCGACCTCCGCGTTCGCCCAGAACGTCGGCGTCGTCTCGCTGACCAAAGTACGCAGCCGCTACGTCGTCGCGGTCGCGGGCGGCGCCCTGCTGGTCCTCGGCATCTTCCCGATGCTCGGCGCGGTCGTCTCCCTGGTCCCCATGCCGGTCCTCGGCGGCGCGGGCATCGTCCTCTTCGGATCGATAGCGGTCAGCGGTATCCGGACGCTCTCCGAAGCGGGCCTCGACGACAGCTCCAACATCATCCTGGTGGCCGTCTCGCTCGGCGCGGGCATCATCCCGCTCGCCGCGCCCACCTTCTACGCCGACTTCCCGGCCTGGGCGCAGACCGTGCTCGGCTCGGGCATCAGCGCCGGCGCGCTCGTCGCCGTGTCGCTGAACCTCTTCTTCCACCATCTCGGCACCCGCGGCGCCGCCAACGCCGCCGCGGCACTCAAATCCACCTAGGGTCCTGCCGTGCCCACAGTCATCGCCACTGAGGAATGAAGGAAGCACCATGGCAGCTTCTACGGCAAACAGCGCCACCGACTCCACCGTCACCGAGCGCATCGTCATCGAGAACGTCGCCATCGCGACGGTCGACGCCCACGACACCGAGTACGCCTCGGGCCACATCGTCGTGGCGGGCAACACGATCGAGTCCATCGGCGCCGGCAAGGCCCCGGAAGGGCTCGGGAACGTGGTCCGGCGCGTCGACGGCACCGGCCACCTCGCCACGCCCGGCCTGGTCAACACCCACCACCACTTCTACCAGTGGATCACCCGCGGCCTCGCCACGGACCACAACCTGTTCAACTGGCTGAAGACGCTCTACCCGACGTGGGCGCGGATCGACGAGCGGATGACGTACGCGGCGGCGCAGGGCTCCCTCGCGATGATGGTCCGCGGCGGCGTCACCACCGCCATGGACCACCACTACGTCTTCCCGCGAGGGTCGGGCGACCTCTCCGGGTCGATCATCCGCGCCGCCTCCGAGATGGGCGTGCGCTTCACCCTGGCCCGCGGCTCCATGGACCGCAGTGAGAAGGACGGCGGCCTGCCCCCGGACTTCGCCGTCGAGACCCTCGAAGGCGCGCTCACCGCGACCGAGGAGACCGTGAGGAAGCACCACGACGCCTCCTTCGACGCGATGACGCAGGTGGCCGTGGCCCCCTGCTCGCCGTTCTCCGTCTCCACCGAACTCCTCAAGCAGGGAGCCGAGTTGGCGCGCCGCCTCGGCGTACGGCTGCACACGCACGGCAGCGAGACGGTCGAGGAGGAGCAGTTCTGCCACGAGCTGTTCGGCATGGGCCCCACCGACTACTTCGAGTCGACGGGCTGGCTCGGTGAGGACGTGTGGATGGCGCACAGCGTCCACATGAACGACTCCGACATCGCCGCGTTCGGCCGGACCAGGACGGGCGTCGCGCACTGCCCGTCCTCCAACGCCCGGCTGGCAGCGGGCATCGCCCGCGTCCCCGACATGCTCGCCGCCGGCGTCCCGGTCGGCCTCGGCGTCGACGGCACCGCCTCCAACGAGTCCGGCGAACTCCACACCGAACTCCGCAACGCCCTGCTCATCAACCGCCTCGGCGCCCACCGCGAAGCGGCCCTGAACGCACGGCAGGCGCTGCGCCTGGGCACGTACGGCGGTGCCCAGGTCCTCGGCCGCGCGAGCCAGATCGGCTCGCTGGAGGCCGGGAAGCTGGCCGACCTGGTCCTGTGGAAGCTGGACACCCTGGCCCACTCGTCCATCGCCGACCCGGTCACCGCGCTCGTCTTCGGCGCGGCCGCACCGGTCACGCTCTCCCTCGTCAACGGCGCGCCGGTGGTGGAGAACAGCCGCCTCCTGCACGTCGACGAGGACGCCGTCGCCCGCTCCACGCGCGACGAGGCACAGCGCCTCGCGCGGATCGCGGCGCAGGCGTAACCGCACACCCCCTGAAGACTCCGGCCGGGGAGGACGGTCCCCGGCCGGACCCGAGCAGCCGAGCGGGCTGCTCGGGAGCCGCCCCGGAACGTGGCCCAAAGCTTCACGTGCCGGGGCGGTCAGCGGTACCTGGGCGCACGACCACCAGCACGACAACCGCATAGCGACTCGACCTTGCACCACTTCCTTGCACCACCTCCCAGAAGCGAAAAGTGCCGGTAATCCGCCGGTACCGGAAAACAACCGGAGGAGCCTCAGTGGCGTCGAAGCCCAGGTTCACCAAGCAAGGCACCACCCCCGCGGACCAGGACACGGAGCCGGCAGCGGGGCATACCAAACATCCGGTAGACGAGACGCTGCCCCCGCTGAAGATGGCGACGACGGGCCTGCAGCACGTGGCGGCGATGTACGCGGGTGTGGTCGCGCCCCCGCTGATAGTCGGCGCCTACATAGGCCTCTCGGCGAAAGAACTCACCTTCCTGACCGGCGCCTGCCTCTTCACCGCGGGTCTGGCCACGTTCCTCCAGACGCTCGGCATCTGGAAGATCGGAGCCAGACTGCCGTTCGTCAACGGCGTGACGTTCGCGGGCGTCGCCCCGATGCTCGCCGTCGTCGACTCGACGAAGGACAAGGACGACGCGCTGCCGATCATCTTCGGCGCGGTGATCGTCGCGGGTGTCCTCGGCTTCGTCGCGGCGCCCTTCTTCTCCAAGGCGATCCGCTTCTTCCCGCCGGTCGTCACCGGCACGGTCATCACCCTCATCGGCATCTCGCTGATGCCGGTCGCGTTCGGCTGGGCGCAAGGACCCGACACCAAGGCGTCGGACTACGGCTCGATGAAGAACCTGGCCCTGGCCGGCGTCACCCTCGTGATCGTGCTGCTCCTGCGCCGGTTCACCACCGGGTTCGTCAAGCAGATCGCGGTCCTGCTCGGCCTGGTCATCGGCACGGTCGTCGCGATCCCGTTCGGGGTCACGGACTTCTCGCCGGTCGGTGACGCGGACATCGTCGGCTTCCCGACACCGTTCCACTTCGGCGCCCCGCAGTTCGCGGGCGCGGCCATCGTCTCGCTCTGCGTCGTCATGGTCGTCTCCATGACCGAGTCGACCGCCGACATGCTCGCGCTCGGCGAGATCGTCGACCGCCCCGCCGACGAGAAGACGATCGCGGCGGGCCTGCGCGCCGACACCCTCGGCACGGCGGTCAGCCCGCTCTTCAACGGCTTCATGTGCAGCGCCTTCGCCCAGAACATCGGTCTGGTGGCGATGACGAGGATCCGTAGCCGGTACGTGGTCGCGACCGGCGGCGCGTTCCTGGTCCTGATGGGGCTCTGCCCGGTGGCGGCCTCGCTGATCGCGGTCGTGCCGCGCCCGGTGCTCGGCGGCGCGGGCGTCGTCCTGTTCGGCTCGGTCGCGGCCAGCGGCATCCAGACCCTGGTCAAGGCCAACCTGGAGAAGGACAACAACGTCCTCATCGTCGCCGTGTCGCTCGCCGTCGGTCTCATCCCGATCGCGGCGCCGGAGTTCTACCACGCGTTCCCGGACACCGCGAAGATCATCCTGGACTCGGGGATCTCCACGGGCTGCGTCGCCGCCGTCCTGCTCAACCTCGTCTTCAACCACATCGGCCGGCACCGCGACGCGGACGACGTCACCTCGCCGATGGAGCCGGGCGGAGCCATCGCCGAGCAGCGTACGGGCGCCTCGGCGGCCGGAGTGCACTGACGCGGGGCCCGTTCGGAGCACGGGCTCCGAACGGGCCGCGAGGAGCGGGGGCCGCGTCAGCCGATGTGGAAGCTGTCCCCGTACACCTTCCAGTCCAGCGGCGGGTCCAGGTCCAGGTTGCCCGCGTCCAGGAACACGCGCTGCGCGGTGTCGACGCGGCTCGTGTCGCTGTGCGCCTCCTCCTGCCGCATCGCCCACACCCGCGCGTCGAGGAACGCGTGCAGCCACGCCACCTCCGAACCGCCCTGAGCGGGCGGTTCCGCCCGGTCCAGGGCGCGCCCGCGGATGGAGCGGAAGCTCGTCGGGTCGGAACCGTCGCCGTGCATCACGATCGCGTCGTAGTACGTGAACTGGCCGAGCGTGCCCACCCCGTCGGCCTTGCCCCGGCCGACCGCCGGATCGAAGTAGACCCGGTCGCGCTCGTCGTTCTGCGCCTGCTGGAACGCGGGGTCCTGGGCCGCTTTCGCCCAGTCGCCGGGGAAGCCCGGATCGAGCCCTTCGTGCGAGTCGCCGCCGTCGACCTCGCGCAGCGCGGGCAGGTACTTCGCGAGGACGTTGCCCGGCTCGCGGTCGGTGTAGAGCTGGACCAGGTCGAGCATGTCGTGGGTGCCGGAGCAGAAACCGATGATGCCCGCGGTGTAGCCGCGGCCGTCGCCGATGTCCTCGATGTACTTGTACTGCGCCTTCCAGTCGAGCGAGGAGTTCTCCGCGCTCGACACCAGCTTCATGGCGATCTCCTTCTTCGCCGGGTCGTCGAGCCCGCTCGCGGCGGCGCCGGCCGCCCGGGTGGTGGAGAGCAGGGGTGATGCCACGATCGAGGCTCCGAGGAAGGTGAGGAGTGTGCGTCGGGAGGTGCGTACGTGGGGGGTGAACACGGTTCCTCCTGGGGGGGGAGTTCGTGGTTCTTCGCTGTCCCGTAGGCGCTCCCCGGTCAGCCCGCGCGCAGCCGGTCACGTACCTGACCGGCGACTCTGTGCGTGTTCCCGGTCGCCCGCGTCCGCAGCCGGCCCGGCTCGCGGATCCACGCGTCCTCCAGCGCGAACCAGTCGATCGCGCGCGGCGCGCGCCGCTCGTCCAGCGCGGTACGCAGCTCCGCGAAGAACGCCGCCCAGCGCTTGCGGTAAAGACCGCCGACGAGACCGGCCCACTCCCGGTTGGCGTAGTCGCGCAGTCCGGCGTCGGCGCCCGCGCGCGTCCCCCACGACGTCACCAGCGAGAGCTGGTCGTACGCGAGAAGGTCGCGCTCCGCGTCGTCGGCGCCCCAGGCACGCGCGTCCGCGACCCAACGCCCCAGCAGATGCCGGGAATCGGTGGCGAGCAGCTTCTCCATGAGGTCCATGAGGGCGAGCCAGTCGTCCGTCAGCCGGGCCAGACCGGCCGCGTCTCCCGCCTCGTACGCCTCCTTGATCCGCGGCAGCATCGCGCGGCTCCGGTTCGACAGCGCCTGGCGGGCCACGTCGAGGAGGTCCGTGCGGTACGCGGACGAGCGCCGCAGCGCCGGGCGTACGGCCAGGAGGTGGGTCAGTGCCAGTTCGAACTCGGCCGCGTCGTAACGCAGTTGCTTCGGTGACCACTTCGCCGCCGATTGGGCCGTGAGGGAGGGGCGGGCCCCGAACAGGCCGTCGGCGCCCTCGCCCCAGCCGTCCGCGCGCGTCGTGCCGTAGGCGGTGCGCCGCAGCACGTCCCACGCCGCGACGGCGTCGGCGTCACGGCGCCCGTACCGCGCGACGGACCAGTCCGCGAACCAGCTCTCCAGGTCCAACGGGGAGTCGCGCCACGCCAGTTCGGAGAAGAGGTCGAACGCCGCCGGGTTGTTGTCCGCGGCCTCCGGCAGCAGCGCCGTGCCGCGCAGGGCGCCGCCCGGCCGCGTACGCCACTGGTCGTACAGCTCCGCCCAGTCGCGAGTGTTGGCGCCCAGCGTCGTGTGACCGCCGAAGTTCCAGATCGAGCCGAACGCGTACGGGGTGCCGTCCCAGTCCGCCTCGCGGTCGGTCACCGTCGGATAGTGGTCGCTGATGCCGTCGACCACGAGCATGCGGTCCTTGTCGACCGCGTTCACGATCTCCTTGGGCGGGTTGTGGCGCCAGCCGAGGATCACCCACAGCGCGTCGGGGTGCGCGGCGCGCAGCGCCTTCTCGACGCCCCGGGCCGCGTCGGGGACCGGCACGTCACCGGGCTTGCCGCCCTCGTGCAGCAGATCCATCTTGAACAGCTCCGCCGGGCCGAACATCTCCTCCTGCGCGCGGTAGAACGCGGCCGCTACGCGCTCGAAGTGCGAACCGCGCGGGTCGAGCCAGTCGGGTCTGCGGTAGCCGTACCAGTTGCCCTGCTCGACCACGTGCGCGCCCGCGTTGCGCTCCGCGAAGCCGGGCGGCACCGTGCCGTAGTAGCCGGGCAGCACCGGCTTCATGCCCAACTCCCGCACCCGGTCGGCGATCCGGCGTCCGAGGCGGGCGCGAGCGGCGAGCAGCCGTGCGGACACCGGGCCGCCCACGGGGCCCGCCATGTTCTGCAGCAGCCACCACGGCTGGTGCGCGGGAGCCGGGATCCACTCCCGCAGCTCCTGGTCGCTGTAGCCGAACCCGCTGAGGACCCGGTGGTACAGCGCGTCCGCGCCCGCGTACACCAGGACCTCGTTGAAACCGTGCAGCGCGAGCACGTCCAGCTCGCGCTCCCAGTACGCCCAGTCGTGGTACGCGCCCGTGTAGCCGTCATTGGTGTCGTTGAGGACGAAACGGTGCGGCACGTTCGCCCGACCGGTGAGCGGGCGCGGCGGCGCGGGCAGCCGGTCGGGCAGGTCGAGCTGCTCGCCCGCCCAGGAGACGCCGGCGTGCGCCACGTCCTTCAGGTAGCGGCGCAGCCCTGTGAGCTGGACGGCCGGAGAGGTCCCCGCGATCCGGATGTGACCGCGCCGCCCGTCCACCTGGAAGGCGTCGTCCGCACCGGTCAGCGGGGTGAAGGACAGCTGGTCGGCATGGCGGCCGAGCAGCCGCCGGGCGGCGGCGGCCGCGGCGGAGCGCGGCGCGGCGGAGGCACCGTCCTCCAGGTCACCGGGGACACGGGAGCACGACACCGCCGCCGATCCGGCGACCGCGAGCAAGAACGTACGACGAGCTAAGCGCATGAAGTGTGCATACCCGTTTCCGGCGGGCGGCGCATGACGCCGCGCGAACGAAGCGGGGTGGTGCGCGTGAACGGTGCGGGGCCGCCGGGCGGACGCGCGCTCACAGGCCGAGGACGCCCGGATCCGTCGCCAGCGCCTTGAAGACCTCTCTCGGATCCTTCACGAGCTTGCGCTCGCTGAGGTCCAACAGGCCGCCCACCGACGTCACTTCGGCCGACACGGTCCCGTCGTCCTTGCGTACCGTCTGCCGGATGCGGAACGTCTTGCCCTCGCCCCACTCGAAGACACAGTCCACGTCCACCTGGTCACCGGCGCGCAGCTCACGCCGGTAGCTGATGTTCGTCTCCAGGGCGACCGGGCCCACCCCGCGCTCCAGGAGAGTGCTCTGCCCGACGCCGGCGTGTCGCAGGATCGACCAGCGCGCGTGCTCGGCGTACTGCAGGTACACGGCCTGATTGAGGTGCCCCTGCGAGTCGGTCTCGTATCCGCGGACCTCGATCCGGACGGAAAACGGCTCTGCCACGACGTTCCTCTCCCTGTCGGTAAACCATCGGTGATCCTACTGATCAAGCCCGTCTCGGTGACGCCAGCAGGTACCGGCCGCCCCCGCGCGCGGACGCGTGCTCGCTGACCTGCCAGCCGGCCGCCTCGAGCGCCGCCGCGCAGGCGGCGAGCTCCGCCGGTTCCGGATGGCGCACGGCGACGGCCTCGGGCTGCGGCGTCGCGGTCACCCGGTAGCCGGGGCCCGCGCCGCTCGCCGGGGTGCGTCCCGCCGCCTCCAGGGCGAGCGCCGCCGCGTGCGTGAGACGGCCGCGCTCCCAGGCGCAGGGCCGGTCGGTGGCGCCGTCCGGCGACGTCATGCGGCGTATCTCCAGGAGCCCCTGCCAGGCGGTGCGGACCTCGCGGGCGCGGGCGGGCGAGGGCGTGCTGTCGGGTTCGCCGCCGAGGCGGGCCGTGAAGACGCCGCCCGGCCCGGCCGGTTCGGTGGCCGCGGGAGGCGGCGCGGGACCGGGACCGGAAAGCTCCTGTCCCGCCTCGTGGACCGCCTCGCGTACGCGGTGCCCTTCGGGGGTGAGGAAGTGGTCGTGCGGCGGACGGGGATGGCGGAACGCCAGCTTCAGCACGACCAGCCGCGTCAGCTGGGCCGCGCTGCCGCTGATCCGGCCCGTACCCGGGTCGGCGGCCTCGATGATGCGCCGCTGCGCGGCGGTCGGCGGTCGGGACATTGGCGCACCTCCTGCCGATGATGGTGCCCGACGCCACTGACAACGCCGGACCGGCGCCGGCTCAGGCGCTCGGCGGGCGCAGGTTCCAGCCCGAGACGACCGGCCGTCCGTGTTCCGTGCTGAGCCGGCTCACCGTGCCGGTCGCGAGGAGGAAGTGCGAGCCGCCCGACGCGGGCAGGCCGAGGCGGCGGGCGGTCAGCACGCGCAGGAAGTGACTGTGCCCGACGAGCACGACGCTGCCCTCGTTGTTGGAGAGCGCCGCGTCGACCTTGGAGAGCATCCGGTCCGCGCGCGTGGCCACCTGTTCCGGGGTCTCGCCCGGGTGCTCGGGCGGCCCCGGCGGCACCCCGTCGTCGAACAAGTACCAGTCGGGGCGGGTCCGCTGGATCTCCCGGGTGGTGATGCCCTCGTAGGCGCCGTAGTCCCACTCGAGGAGGTCGGGGTCGACGGTGTAGCGCTTGAGCCCGGCCAGCTCGGCGGTCTCGCGGGCCCGCTGCAGAGGGCTCACGAAGACGGCCCCGATGTGGTAGCTGCAGACGAGCGGCGCGACCCTGCGCGCTTCCTCGCGGCCGTTGTCGGTGAGCGGGATGTCGGTGAGGCCGGTGTGCTGACCGGTCAGCGCCCACTCGGTCTCGCCGTGCCGGACGAGCAGCAGATCACCCAAGGTTCTTGCCTGTTCCATCGGGGGTCGACAGTGACGGGGACATTATCGAACGAACCGTACACGGGCGCCCGAGCTGGGGTGCCGGTCGCCCCTGGCGGCGGCGGGCGGGCCCCGAGGAGAGCCGCGCAAGAGGCTCGGATCATGGATTGTCAGAGGCGGCCCGTAAGGTTCAGAGGTCCTGATGGCGAAGTGAGCGGAGAGGAGGCGGGGGCGTCATGGTCGTACCGGTGCGGACCGGTGTCTTCCCCGCGGCAGCCGCTCTCTTCCTGCCCGCCGCCCTGCCGCGCGAGGGCCGCGTCGCCTTCTGGACGCCGGACGGGGCCGGTCTGCCCGGCGCCGAGCAGGAGATCACCGTCGTCCGGCCGCACGGTCCCGGGGTGCGCAGCCGCGCCGTGCCCGCGCTCGTGCTGCCCGTCGTCGACGCGCTGCCCACGCTCCTGCGGGCCCGCCGTACCCCGGGCGCCCACCCCGCCGCGGCCGCCTGGGGCGCCGCCGCCGCGCACGCCCTGCACCTGGTGGCGCGCGGCAGGCTGCTGCCCGGCCTGACCGCCTCCGACCACGACGCGTGGCGCGCCGGCCCGCTCGACGCGGACGACGTCGCCCAGCTCCAGAGCATCGCCGCCGCCCTGCCGCCCGAGGGGTACGCGACCCCCGTCCCCGGCAGCCGGCCGGTGCGGGTGCCCGCGCCCGAGGCGCTGGTCCGCGCCTTCGTCGACGCCGTGGCCGACGCGCTGCCCCGCACCCCCGCGGCGGCGCACGCGGCGGGCGCCCCGTTCGCCGCCGTCGCCGCCCAGCACATCCCGCGCGCCAGGTCCTGGGCCGTGGAGGCGGCGGCCGGGCTCGATACCGGGGTGCGCGTCTCGCTGCGGCTCGACCTCTCCCAGGAGCTGCTGTTCGACGGGGCGGACGACGGCCCCGGCGAGCCGGCGGACGACCCGGGTGCGCGCCGCGCCGGGGCCGCCGTCGTCCAGGTGCACAGCCTCGCCGACCCCACGCGCGTGGTCGACGCCGCGCACCTCTGGGCCGGTGACGCCTCCGATCACTTCGGGCCGCGCGCCCGCATCGACGCCGTCCTCGCCGTGCGCCGCGCCGTCGCCGCCTGGCCGCCGCTCGGCCGCCTCCTGGAACAGGACGTGCCCGACGTCCTCGCCCTCGCCGAGAGCGAGCTGATCGACCTGCTCGGCCCTGGCGCGGCCCGCCTCGCCAAGGCCGGGGTCGCCGTGCACTGGCCGCGCGAGCTGGCCCGCTCGCTCACCGCGACCGCCGTCGTGCGGGCGCAGGCGGCGCCCGGCTCCGCCACCGACGGCACGACCTTCTTCGACAGCGACGAACTGCTCGCCTTCAACTGGCAGCTCGCGCTCGACGGGGACCCGCTCACCGAGCACGAGATGGACCGGCTCGCCGAGGAGCACCGCGCGGTGGTCCGGCTGCGCGACCAGTGGGTCGTCGTCGACCCCGACCTCGTCCGCAAGGCGCGCAAGCGCGAGCTGGGCCTGCTGCAGCCCGTCGACGCGCTGGCCGTCGCCCTCACCGGCGAGGCCGACGTCGACGGGGAGCGGGTGGCGGCCGTGCCCACCGGACGCCTCGCCGAGCTGCGCGACCGGCTCACCCGCGGCATCGACACCGTCGAACAGCCCGCGGCCCTGCGCGCCACGCTCCGCGACTACCAGCTGCGCGGCCTCGCCTGGCTCGACCTCATGACCTCGCTCGGCCTCGGCGGCTGCCTCGCCGACGACATGGGCCTCGGCAAGACCGTCACCCTCATCGCCCTCCACCTGCGCCGCGACCGGCCCGCGCCGACCCTCGTCGTCTGCCCGGCCTCCCTCCTCGGCAACTGGCAGCGGGAGATCAACCGGTTCGCGCCCGGCGTCCCCGTGCGCCGCTTCCACGGCACCGAGCGCACCCTGGACGGGCCGGGCGGCGGCTTCGTCCTCACCACGTACGGCACCCTGCGCAGCCGCGCCACGGAGCTGGCCGGGCACACCTGGGGCATGGTCGTCGCCGACGAGGCGCAGCACGTCAAGAACCCGAACTCGGCGACCGCGAAGGCGCTGCGCCTCATCGACGCCCCCGCGCGCGTGGCGCTCACCGGCACCCCCGTCGAGAACAACCTCTCCGAGCTGTGGGCGCTGCTCGACTGGACCACCCCCGGGCTCCTCGGCCCGCTCAAGGCGTTCCGCGCCCGGCACGCGCGCGCGGTCGAGGGCGAGGTTCCCCTTCAGGGGCAAGGAGGAGTGAACCCGGAGGCGATCGAGCGGCTCTCCCGCCTCGTGCGCCCCTTCATCCTGCGCCGCAAGAAGTCCGACCCGGGCATCGTGCCCGAGCTGCCGCCCAAGACCGAGTCCGACCACCCGGCGCCCCTCACCAGGGAACAGGCGTCGCTGTACGAGGCCGTCGTGCGCGAGTCCATGGCCAGTATCGGGGCCGCCGAGGGCATCGGCAGGCGCGGCCTCATCATGAAGCTGCTCACGTCCCTGAAGCAGATCTGCAACCACCCCGCGCAGTACCTGAAGGAGGGCGAGGCCGACGGTGGCCGCGCGCGCCTGGCGGGCCGCTCGGGCAAGCTGGCCCTGCTCGACGAGCTGGTCGACACGATCGTCGCCGAGGGCGGCTCCGTGCTCGTCTTCACGCAGTACGTGTCCATGGCGCGGCTCCTCGCCACGCACCTGGCCACCCGCGCCGTCCCCACCCAGCTGCTGCACGGCGGCACCCCGGTCGCCGAGCGCGAGCGCATGGTGGACCGCTTCCAGGCCGGCGAGGTCCCCGTCTTCCTGCTGTCCCTGAAGGCGGCGGGCACCGGGCTCAACCTCACGCGCGCGGGCCACGTCGTCCACTTCGACCGCTGGTGGAACCCGGCGGTCGAGGAGCAGGCCACGGACCGCGCCTACCGCATCGGCCAGACCCAGCCCGTCCAGGTCCACCGCCTCATCACCGAGGGAACCGTCGAGGACAAGATCGCCGAGCTGCTCTCCGCCAAACGGGCGCTGGCCGACGCGGTCCTCGGCTCCGGCGAGGCGGCCCTCACGGAGCTGACCGACCGGGAGCTGACCGACCTGGTGTCGTTGAGGAGGGGGTCGGCATGAGTCCTGCCGCACGCAGGGGACGGCACGCCGCCCACATCCCCGGCCGGGCCGGGAGCGCCGAGCAGGCCCAGGCCCGGCACACCGACACCCGCCGCACGTTCCCGCCGCTGCCGCCGCGCGCGCAGCCGGGCGGTGGCGCCGCGCTCACCTGGTGGGGGAACGCCTGGGTGGACGCGCTGGAGGACACCTCGCTCGACCAGGGCCGGCTCGCGCGCGGGCGGAGCTACGCCGACCGGGGGCACGTCGACGCGATCACCGTCACGCCCGGCCGCGTCGTCGCCTACGTGCACGGCTCGCGGCCCCGCCCCTACCGGGCCGAGCTGCGCCTTCGCACCCTCACCGACGAGGAGTGGACCCGCTTCGCGGAGACCGCCGCGGCGCGGCCCGACCACATGGCGTCCCTGCTCGACAAGGACGTGCCGCACGCGCTCGCCGCCGCCGTGGACCTGCTGCCCGCCGTCGACGACCTGGTCCCGGTCTGCAGCTGCCCCGACCGCTCCGAGCCCTGCAAGCACGCGGCGGCGCTCTGCTACCAGACGGCGCGCCTCGTCGACGAGGACCCGTTCGTCCTGTTCCTGCTGCGCGGACGCGGCGAGCAGGAGCTGCTCGCCGACCTCACACGGCGCAACGCCGCGCACACCGCGCAGGAGCGGCGCACCGACGATCCACCGGCGCTCGACTCGGTCCCGGCGCGGGACGCGCTCGCCCGCGCGGACGAACTGCCGCGCCTGCCACCGGAGTTCCCCGCCCCGGCCCACCCCGAGCGCCCGCCGTCCTATCCGCAGGCCCCGGACGCCCCCGACCCGCTCGCCCTGGACCTGCTGGCCACGGAGGCGGGCGCCCGCGCGCACACCCTGCTGACCACGGGCGCCGACCCGCTCGCCGGACTCACCCCCTGGCAGGACGCGGTCCGCCTGGCCGCCGCGCACCCCGGTTCGGGTCTCACCGCGGCCACGCGCGCGCTGTACGCCTCGCTCTCGCGCGGCACCGGCCGCACCCCGGCCGACCTCGCCCGCGCGGTCGCCGCCTGGCGCCAGGGCGGGCTCGCGGGCCTGTCCGTCCTGGAGGAGGAGTGGGACCCGCCGGCGGGCCCGTTCGACCGCGCCCGCCCGGCGCTGCTCGCCGTCGGCCACCCGGAGTTCCGCCCCCGCCGCAACCACCTGTCGACGGCGGCGCTCCAACTCCGCCTGGGCCGCGACGGGTTGTGGTACGGCTACGAGTCCGAGCCGGACAGCGAGGACTGGTGGCCGAGGGGCGAGCCGGGACCGGACCCGGTGTCGGCCCTGGACTCCCTGCTCGGCAGGGACTGACCGCGCCCATGACGGGTCACTGCACGCTCGGCGCGGCGGCCTCGACGAAGGCGGACAGCGCTTCCTTGCAGCGCTGCGAGCGCCGGGCACGGTCTTCCTCGTCCTCGGCCTCGTGCAGGCAGTTGGCGAACTCGAAGGCGGTCTCGGCGAGTTGCCGCACGCGGGGCACGTCGCAGACCAGCTGGACCCGGGCGAGCGCCTGGCGGGCGGCGATCCGCGCCTCGTACGAGGCGAACCGCGCCGCCTCCGCCACGGGCGCCCCGGGCTGCTCCTGGGCCCGGAACCAGCGGTCGAGCTGACTGCGCCGGTAGTCGAAGAGCGCGCTCGCGAACCCGCTGTACGCGGCGATGCGCTCCTGCCGCAACTGCTCGGCGCGGGCCAGTTCCGCGCTGCGCACCGTCGCCCGCCCCTGGAAGTAGTGCGTGACCACGGAGCCGAGCAGGGTGCCGAGGACCGCGATGAGCGCCGCGTCCACTCAGCCCTCCCGGCGGCCGACGGACATGCCCCGGCCCGCGAAGAAGTCGGCGAACCGCTCCACCGGCAGCTCCGCCGTACGGGTCGCCGCGTCCGTGCCCGACGGGTTGTGGAAGTGGAACCCGGACCCGTCCGCCGTACGGTCCGTGACCAGGACGAGGTGGCCGCCGCGTCCGGGGGCGGGCTCGTGCGGGCGGCGGATCGCGTAGTGGACGGAGGCGATGACGAGCCGCCCCGCGTCGAGCAGCTCCCCGATCCCGGCCGTCGTCAGCTCCCTGTGCACCTCCGCCTCGATGCCGTGCACCTCCCGTACGTAGGCGACGGCGGGCGCGTAGATCATGCCGCGGATCTCGCCGTCGGCGTCCACGGTGTACGCGCCGAACTTCAGCGTGCCGTCCCGCAGTTCGAAGAGCGAGGGAGCCTCGGCGCCGAGCGCCATGCGCAGGCAGGTGGCTCCGCACAGGTGCCCGGACCAGCGGGCGTACTCCTCGGCCGTCGCGGCGCCGGACTCGCGCCACGCGGGGTCCTGCGCCCGGTCGAACTCCCCGGCCACGATCGCCCCGACCAGGTCGGGCGAGGCGAACTGGGTGTGGCTGGGATACGCACACGTACGGCACGGGGGCGGGGAAGTCACTGACGGTATCCGCTCAGGAAGCGCCCGATCCGGCTGATCGCGGCGTCGAGGTCGTCAGCGTACGGGAGGGTGAGAATGCGGAAGTGGTCGGGCCGGGGCCAGTTGAAGCCGGTGCCCTGCACGACCTGGATCTTCTCGCGCAGCAGGAGATCGAGGACGAACTTCTCGTCGTCCACGATGGGGTGCACCTTCGGGTCGAGGCGCGGGAAGGCGTAGAGGGCGCCCTTGGGCTTGACGCAGCTGACGCCGGGGATCTCGTTCAGCTTCTCCCACGCCTTGTCGCGCTGCTCGTGCAGCCTGCCGCCCGGCGCGACCAGTTCACGGATCGACTGACGGCCGCCGAGCGCGGCCTGGATGGCGTACTGCGCGGGCGCGTTCGGGCACAGCCGCATGGAGGCGAGCATCGTCAGCCCCTCCAGGTAGCTCTTGGCGTGCTGCTGCGGCCCGGTGACGACCAGCCAGCCGGAGCGGAAGCCCGCGACGCGGTACGTCTTGGAGAGGCCGCAGAAGGTGAGGACGACGAGGTCGGGGGCGAGGGCGGCGGCGCTGTGGTGCACCGCGTCGTCGTAGAGGATCTGGTCGTAGATCTCGTCGGCGAACACCATGAGGCCGTGGCGGCGGGCGAGGTCGAGGATGCCCTCGACGACTTCCTTCGGGTAGACCGCGCCGGTGGGGTTGTTGGGGTTGATGATGACGACGGCCCTGGTGCGGTCCGTGATCTTGGCGGCCATGTCGTCGAGGTCCGGGTACCAGTTGGACTGCTCGTCGCAGAGGTAGTGCACCGCCTTGCCGCCGGAGAGCGTGGTGACGGCCGTCCAGAGGGGGAAGTCGGGCGCGGGGATCAGGACTTCGTCGCCGTCTTCGAGCAGCGCCTGTACGGCCATCGTCACCAGTTCGGAGACGCCGTTGCCGAGGAAGACGTCGTCGACGTCGACGTCCAGGCCGAGGGCCTGGTAGCGCTGGGCGACGGCGCGCCGCGCCGACAGGATGCCGCGCGAGTCGCTGTAGCCGTGCGCCTGCGGGAGCATCCGGATCATGTCCTGGACGATCTCCTCGGGCGCCTCGAAGCCGAACAGCGCCGGGTTGCCCGTGTTCAGGCGCAGCACGCTGTGGCCCGCCTCCTCCAGGGCGTTCGCGTGCGCGATCACCGGGCCGCGGATCTCGTAGCAGACCTCGCTCAGCTTGCTCGACTGCCGGAACTCCATGCGCGTGCCCTCCAGGCGGACCAGTGATCCATGGTGGTGTTGTTACTTGGTTTTACCAAGTGAGCGCTTGGAAAGTCCAACAACTTGAATAGACTGCGAGGTATGCCACGCCGAAGCTACGACCAGTACTGCGCCGCCGCCCGCGCCCTCGACGTCGTCGGGGACCGCTGGACGCTCCTGATCGCCCGCGAACTGCTCGCCGGGCCGCGCCGTTACACCGATCTCCACGCCGACCTGCCCGGAGTGAGTACGGACATGCTGGCCACGCGGCTCAAGGACATGGAGCGGGACGAGCTCGTGGTACGGCGCCGGCTGGCACCGCCCGCGTCCGTGTACGTGTACGAACTCACCCCGCGCGGCAGCGGGTTGCTGCCCGTTCTTCAGGCGCTGGGGGAGTGGGGAGCCCCGTTGCTCGGGGAGCGGCGGGCGACGGATGCGGTGCGGGCGCACTGGCTGGCGCTGCCTGTGCTGCGCGAGCTGGCCGGTCTTTGTGAACCCGGGGTTGTCGCGGTGCGGGTCGACGAGGGGGAGTTCTGGGTGCGGGTGGGGGAGGGGTACGGGTTCGGGTCCGGGTCCGGGTCCGGGTACGGGTACGGGTACGGGTATGGGTACGGGTATGGGGACGGGGCGTACGAGGGCGGGGAGCCGGATGTGCGGGTGGTGTTGGACGCGGAGGTCGCCGGTGCGTTCGCGCGGGGTGAGACGGGGCTGGCCGAGGCGGTCGCGCGGGGGCGGGTCGAGGTGAGCGGGGTGGGGGCGCTGGCGAAGGCGCTGGGGGCGAGTCCCTCCGGGGGTTGAGGGGTGGGGCCCGGGCGGGGCTTCTGGGCTTCGCGCCGTAGGGGCTGATGTGTGCGACTCGGGTGCGCCGCCGTCGTGGCTGGGCGCGCAGTTCCCCGCGCCCCTGGTGGGGTTGGGGTCGTGTTTGTGGGTGCGGCGTCGTTGTGGCTGGGCGCGCAGTTCCTCGCGCCCCTGTTTGGGCTTGGGTCGTGTTTGTGGGTGCGCCGCCGTTGTGGCTGGGCGCGCAGTTCCTCGCGCCCCTGTTGGGGTTGGGGTCGTGTTTGTGGGTGCGGCGTCGTTGTGGCTGGGTGCGCAGTTCCTCGCGGTCCTGGTGGGGTTGGGGTCGTGTTTGTGGGTGCGGCGTCGTTGTGGCTGGGTGCGCAGTTCCTCGCGCCCCTGGTGGGGTTGAGGTTGCGTTTGCGGGTGCGCTGTCCTTCGTGGCTGGGCGCGCAGTTCCTTGCGCCCCTGGTGGGGCGCACCCGCTCGCGCCCGTGTTACATCGTGGGTGGCACCCTCGGCGGACGGCCCGAGCCGCGTGTCAGGGTGTGGCCCCCGATAGCCGCCAGCGCAGCGAGGACCGCCCCGAGGGCCGTCCACAGCCAGCGGCTCGTCCACCAGCCCGACGACCAGTCGTGGTCATCCGTCGTGCCGGCCGTGCCGGGGACCAGCGGGGCCGACAGGGAACCGTCGACCGCCGTCGCGCCGCCCATGTCCTTCGAGTTCGCCTCGATCGAGGTCGAGACAGGGAGGCCGAGGTCGGCGTCGGCGAGCCCCGTGACCGTCAGGCGTACGTAGTACGTGCCGGGCAGCGGATCGTTGGCCCACGGCTCCGACCAGGCCCGCACCGTGCGCAGCGTGCAGGCGAGACCGACGCGGCCCGCGTCCGCCGCCACCGCCCGCGCCTGCATGCCGTACATGCACGACTGGCGGCGGCGCAGCCCGTCGTACACGTCGATGCGCCACGTCTGCGCGCCGTGCCGGGCCTGCGCCCCGGGCAGTTCGACCGTGGCCCTCACCGTCGGGCGCTCGCCCTGGTCTGCCGGGAACGACCAGTACAGGTAGTCGCCGGTGGAGGCGCTCGCCGTCGCCTTCTGGTCCTGCTCGATCGCCGTGGCCGTGCGGAACGACGTGCCCGCCTCGGTCGGCGCCTTCTCGGCGCTGTCGTCGTCATCGTCGGCGACGGCGGCGCCCGTGAAGGTCGTCAGCGCCGTCAGGGCCAGTGCCGCAGCGGCGAAGAACCGCCGAGTACGTCTTGTACGTCGCATCAGTTGGTCCTCCAGACGGCGACACGCCAGCGCGAGATCCAGCCCCACAGCACACCTGCGAGGAAGCCCACCACGACGAGCGCGGCAAGCAGCCACCAGCCGTGGCCGAGGCCGAACGCCGCCACGTCGGACGCCTCGTCCGGGCCGTCCACGACGTCGACGGTCAGCTCGACCGGCAGGCCGGGCGTCGTCTTCACGGACGCGGGCGCGGAGTAGGAGTTGGAGACCTGGAGGCAGACGGTCTCCGAGCCGTCCTCCTCGCGGTCCGCCTTCGGATAACGCAGGCCCGTCGAGATCACGTCGGTACGTCCGTCGCCGGACTCCTGGCCCCGTACGATCTCCCGGCCGTGGACCGTGACGGCCCGCAGGAGCACCCCGTAGTCACGGTCGACGGCGCGGTCGGCCGCGACGCTCACCGAGGCGCGCAGTTCCTTGCCGGGCTCGACGTCCACCCGGTAGTAGCGGTGCTCGCCGAACTTCTCGCGGTCGGTGTAGAGGCCGGGCTTGAGCTGCGGTGCGTCCGTGCACTGCGCGGCGCCGTCGACGGCGACCGGCGTGACGACCGGATCGGCCGCACGGTCCACCAGCTGGCCGACGCGGTCCGTCAGTTCGTCCTTGTGGCGGACCGAGGTGTACGTGCCCCCGGTGGCGTCGGCGATGCAGGAGAGCTGCGCGCGGGTCTTGGCGTCGGCGACCAGGCCGAGCGTGTCGATGGTGAGGCCGATGCCCTTCGCGGCGATCTCGCGGGCGACCTCGCACGGGTCGAGGGGCTGGCAGGTGTCCTCGCCGTCGGTGATGAGGACCATGCGGCGGGTGCCGCCGGTCTCGCCCTTGTCGAGGTCGTCGGCGGCCTTGAGCAGGGCCGGGCCGATCGGGGTCCAGCCGGTGGGGCGCAGCGTCGCGACGGCCGTCTTCGCCTCGGTGCGGTCCAGCGGGCCGACGGGGTAGAGCTGGGCGGTGTCCTTGCAGCCCGTCTTCCTGTCCTCGCCCGGGTAGTTGGCGCCGAGCGTGCGTATGCCGAGCTCGACCTCCTCGGGCGTGGCGTCGAGGACCTCGTTGAACGCCTGCTTCGCCGCGGCCATCCGGGAGTCGCCGTCGATGTCGCGGGCGCGCATCGATCCGCTGACGTCCAGGACGAGTTCGACCTTGGGGGCGGGTTTGTCCCCTACGGGCTCGTCGGCGGCGGCCGCGCTGCCGACGGGGCCGAGGCCGCCCAGGGCCAGGGCGGCGAGCAGGGCGCTCGCGCCCGCCGCCAGCCGTTGTCTAGTGATCATCGGCGGATCCTATGGATCAAGGTGCGGCCATGCCAAAACGAGGACGCCGGCCCGGGGCCGCGATCCCCTTCCGGCTCCGCCCGAGTCGCCCGTATAGCCTGGCGGGGTGCTCAGAGAAGTCACCGCCACCCGCTATGTGAACCCGCTGCACACCGGAGGCTCCGTGCCCGGTGTGGTCGAGGCCGACGACCTGGGCACGTACGTCCTGAAGTTCACCGGCTCCGCGCAGGGTGTGAAGGCGCTCGTCGCCGAGATCGTCGTCGGGGAGCTGGCGCGGCGTCTCGGTCTTCGCTTCCCCGAGCTGGTGCTCGCGCACTTCGACCCCGCTGTCGCCGCCGACGAGCCGCACCAGGAGGTGCAGGACCTGTTGCGGGCCAGTGCGGGGCTCAACCTCGGGATGGACTTCCTGCCGGGTGCGGCGGACTTCACGCCGGACGTCGCGGAGGTGTTTCCCGTCGACGCGATCGAGGCCGGCCGGATCGTCTGGCTCGACGCGCTGACCGTGAACGTCGACCGTACGGTGCACAGTTCGAACCTGATGGTGTGGCCGACGTCCGGCACGGCCCGACCGCGGCTGTGGCTCATCGATCACGGCGCGGCGCTCGTCTTCCATCACCGCTGGGACGGGGCCGACCCCGAGAAGGCGTACGACTTCCGGCATCACGCGCTCGGTGGGTACGGGCCTGATACGCGGGCCGCCGACGCGGAGCTGGCGTCCCGGGTGACGGAGGAGTTGCTGAGCGAGGTGCTCGCGCTCGTCCCGGACGCGTGGCTCACGGACTTCGCGACGCCGGACGAGGCGCGGGGCGCGTATGTCCGGTACCTGCTGGCCCGTGCGCGTGCCTCGGCGGCGTGGCTGCCGACGGATTTCCCGTCCCGTGACGAGCTGGCGGCGGCGGATGCGCGGCGCGCGGCGGCTACGCGGAAGGGGCGTCCCGCGTGGTTGAAGCGGGTGCCGGACCTGCACGGGAAGCCGGCGGCGGAACAGGACTGGTCCGTGCACCTGGGCTGACCGGGTCCGTCACCGTTCCGCGGGTCGCGTCGTGGCTGCTCGCGCCCCGCGGCGCAGCCGCTGATGGGCCCAGCCCCGCGCCCCTGAGGCATGCGGCTCCGCCGCAGCCCCATGGCCCTGAGATGGCGCACGCAGTGCGCATCTCAGGGCCATGGGGAACTGCGCGACCAGCCCCCACCGGCCCGCAGGTCAGTTACTTACTGACCGAGCTGCTCGTAAGCGGGCAGTGTCAGGAAGTCCGCGTAGTCCGCGTCCAGGGAGACCTGGAGGAGGAGGTCGTGCGCCTGCTGCCACTTGCCCGCCGCGAAGGCCTCCTCACCGATCTCCGCGCGGATCGCGTCCAGCTCCTGCGCGGCGACCTCGCGGGCGAGGTCGGCGGTGGCGGTGCGGCCGTCCGCGAAGACGACCCCCGCGTTGATCCACTGCCAGATCTGCGAGCGCGAGATCTCCGCCGTGGCCGCGTCCTCCATGAGGTTGAAGATCGCGACGGCGCCGAGACCGCGCAGCCACGCCTCGATGTAACGGATCCCGACCTGGACGGCGTTGACGAGACCGTCGTACGTGGGCTTCGCGTCGAGCGAGTCGATGGCGATGAGGTCACCGGCGGCGACGGACACGTCCTCGCGCAGCCGCTCCTTCTGGTTCGGCTTGTCGCCGAGCACCGCGTCGAACGACTTCATCGCGATCGGGACCAGGTCGGGGTGGGCGACCCAGGAGCCGTCGAAGCCGTCGCCGGCCTCACGGTCCTTGTCGGCGCGGACCTTCTCGAAGGCGACCTTGTTGACCTCGGCGTCCTTGCGCGACGGGATGAACGCCGCCATGCCGCCGATCGCGTGCGCGCCGCGCTTGTGGCAGGTGCGGACGAGGAGTTCGGTGTACGCCCGCATGAACGGGGCGGTCATCGTCACGAGGTTGCGGTCCGGCAGGACGAACTTCTGGCCGCCGTCACGGAAGTTCTTGACGATGGAGAAGAGGTAGTCCCAGCGCCCGGCGTTGAGCCCGCTCGCGTGGTCGCGCAGCTCGTAGAGGATCTCCTCCATCTCGTACGCGGCCGTGATCGTCTCGATGAGGACGGTGGCGCGGACGGTGCCCTGCGGGATGCCGACGTACTCCTGGGCGAAGACGAAGATCTCGTTCCAGAGGCGGGCCTCCAGGTACGACTCGGTCTTCGGCAGGTAGAAGTAGGGGCCCTTGCCGAGCTCGATGAGGCGCGCCGCGTTGTGGAAGAAGTAGAGGCCGAAGTCGACGAGGGCGCCGGGGACGGGCGCGCCGTTCCCGTCCACCAGGTGGCGCTCGTCGAGGTGCCAGCCGCGCGGGCGCATCACGACCGTGGCGAGCTGGTCGGCGTCCTTGAGCGCGTACGACTTGCCGGTGCGCTCGTCGGTGAAGTCGATCGAGCGGTTGTAGGCGGCGGTGAGGTTGAGCTGGCCGCCGATCACGTTCTCCCAGGTCGGCGCCGACGCGTCCTCGAAGTCGGCGAGCCAGACCTTCGCGCCGGAGTTGAGCGCGTTGATCGTCATCTTGCGGTCGGTGGGGCCGGTGATCTCGACGCGGCGGTCGTTCAGCGCGGCGGGAGCGGGGGCGACCTTCCAGGAGTCGTCCGCGCGGATCGCGGCGGTCTCCGGGCGGAAGTCGAGCGTGGAGGTGCGGGCGATCTCGGCGCGGCGCTCGGCGCGGCGGGCGAGGAGCTCGTCACGCCGGGGCGTGAACAGCCGGTGCAGCTCGCCGAGGAAGGCGAGAGCCGCGTCGGTGAGGACCTCGTCCTGCCGGGGCAGGGGTGCGGCGTCGACGATGGCCAGCGGGGACGGCGCTGGTGCGGACATGAGGCTGTCACTTCCTTCAGCGAGCGGCGGCGCGCGGCGGCACGGAGTGCCAGGGCGCCTGGGTACGGCTGCTGGCCCCGGTTTCCGGGGCCCGGCCCTTCTCGTCAGTGGATATTAGTTTCCTTATCGTGGAAGTTCAATCGTTTGTTGATGTCGAGATTCTCCGGATCGACAGAACGTGGCGCTGGGTGCCACGGTTCTCACTCAAGGTGGCGGAGGTCGCCGGTGGTGTCGATGTCGTACGGCTCCGCCACGTCCCCGCACTCGACAAGGTCCATGGCCGATGCGTGCTGCCCGAGGTAGGCGCGCGCCCCGCGGTCCCCGCGCGCGCTCGCCGCGATGCCCGCCCAGTGGTCGCGGCCGAAGAGGACCGGATGCCCGCGCTCCCCGTCGTACGCGGCCGCCGCCAGGGTCGCGGGGGAGCGGTACGCCGTACGGACCCGGGCCACGGCGGCGGCGCCGATGCCCGGCTGGTCCACGAGCAGGACGAGCGCGGCGGAACTCGCGGTCGCGGCGAGAGAGTTGAGTCCGGCGCGCAATGACGAACCCATGCCTTCCTGCCAGGCCGGGTTGTCCACGAGCACGGACCCGTCGAGCCGGGCACGCGCGCGTACGTCGTCGGCCGCCGCTCCGAGTACCACGTGCACGGGTCCGCATCCGCCCTCGCGCAACATCCGTACCGCGTGCTCGACGAGCGGGCGTCCGTGGTGGGTCAGCAGTGCCTTGGGGTGGCCGCCGAGCCGCCGTCCGCCGCCCGCGGCCAGCAGCAGCCCGGCCACCTCTTCGGTTCCTGGGGTCGTCATGCCCCCTGCATACCGCACGCGTCGGCGGGTTCGGCGCGGCGTCCGCCATGTTCGGATCGTCGTGTCGGTGCGGGCGCGTCGTGGCTGGTCGCGCAGTTCCCCGAGTGCGCCATCTCAGGAGCGCGCGTGACGCGTGCCTCATGGGGCTGCGGCGAAGCCGCATGCTCCAGGGGCGCGGGGAACGGCGCGAGCGACCACGACGAAAGCCGCGCTCGGAAACGAAGGCGAAGGGGCAGACGCTCAGGGGCGCGGGGAACTGCGCGACCAGCCACAACGCATCCGCACCCGACGATGAAGCCCTCTCGGACGAAGCCCCCTCGGACGAAGTCCCCTAGGACGAAGCCCCCTCGGACTAAGTCCCCTAGGGCGAAGCCCCCTCGGACGGACTCCCCTGGGGTGAAGCCCTCTCGGACGGACTCCCCTGGGGTGAAGCCCCTAAGACGCCGAGCCCGAGCTGGCCAGCGCCTCGGACAGCTCGATCGCCACCTGCTGGAGCACGGGGACGATCTTGTCCGTCGCCGCCTCCGTGACACGTCCGGCCGGGCCGGAGATGGAGATGGCCGCCGCCGTGGGCGAGTCGGGCACCGGCACGGCGAGGCAGCGCACGCCGATCTCCTGCTCGTTGTCGTCGACGGCGTACCCGAGGCGGCGCACCTCCTCCAGCGCGTCGAGGAAACCGTCCGCCGTAGTGATCGTCTTCTCGGTGGCCGCGGGCATCCCGGTCCGGGACAGCAGCGCCCGCACCTCGCCCGCCGGCGCATGCGCGAGCAACGCCTTGCCGACCCCGGTCGAGTGCGGCAGCACCCGCCGCCCGACCTCGGTGAACATCCGCATGGAGTGCTTGGACGGCACCTGCGCGACGTACACGATCTCGTCCCCGTCGAGCAGCGCCATGTTCGCCGTCTCGCCGGTCTCCTCGACGAGCCGCGCGAGATACGGCCGCGCCCACGTGCCGAGCAGGCGGGACGCGGACTCGCCGAGCCGGATGAGCCGGGGCCCGAGCGCGTACCGCCGGTTGGGCTGCTGGCGTACGTAGCCGCACGCGACCAGGGTGCGCATCAGGCGGTGGATGGTGGGGAGGGGCAGGCCGCTGCTCGCGGAGAGTTCGCTGAGCCCGACCTCACCGCCCGCGTCGGCCATCCGCTCGAGCAGGTCGAAGGCGCGCTCCAGGGACTGGACGCCACCGCTGGGCGCGGACTTGGCTCCATCGGTGGTGCTGGCGTCGGTCGTCGGCACGGCGCGTTCCTTTCGAGGACAGGCAGGCAGTGGTGCAGCCTACCGGCGGTTTCCGGACGGGTGATCCCTTGACCATGAAGTTCGTCGGTAGCTACATTCTGCCTATCGGAAGGGTAATTCCACTTTGTGGAAACGTCCAGAGGGTCGTCGGACAGGCGTCGGAGGTACGCCGACTCTTGACGGACCGCGAACGCGAAGTGAAAACTCCTTCAACAGAACGTTGAAAAGCGAGGAGGTCCAGGGTGTCGGAGGCCGAAGTCGAACTGGTGCTGCGCTCGACCCGCGTGGTCACCCCCGACGGTACGCGGCCCGCGTCCGTCGCCGTAGCCGCCGGAAAGATCGTCGCGGTGCTCGAGCACGACGCGGAGGTACCGGCGGGCGCCAGGGTCGAGGACTTCGGCGACCACGCGCTGCTGCCGGGGATCGTGGACACGCACGTCCACGTCAACGACCCCGGGCGCACCGAGTGGGAGGGCTTCTGGACCGCCACCCGCGCCGCCGCGGCGGGCGGCATCACGACCCTGGTCGACATGCCGCTCAACTCCCTGCCGCCGACCACCACCGTCGGCAACCTCCGCACCAAGCAGGAGGTCGCCCGCGCGAAGGCGCACATCGACGTCGGCTTCTGGGGCGGCGCCCTGCCCGACAACGTCAAGGACCTGCGCCCGCTGCACGACGCCGGAGTCTTCGGCTTCAAGTGCTTCCTCTCGCCGTCCGGCGTCGACGAGTTCCCGCACCTGGACAGCGAGCGGCTGACCGCCTCCATGGCCGAGATCGCCGGGTTCGGTGCCGAGGGGGGACTCCTCATCGTGCACGCCGAGGACCCGCACGAGCTGGACGCCGCCCCGCACAACAGCGGCCCCAAGTACGACGACTACCTCGCGACCCGGCCCCGTATCTCCGAGGACACCGCGATCAAGGGGCTCATCGACACCGCCAGGCGGATCGGCGCCCGCGTCCACATCCTGCACCTGTCCTCCGCCGACGCGCTGCCGCTGATCGCCGCCGCGAAGGCGGAGGGCGTCCGGCTGACCGTCGAGACGTGCCCGCACTACCTCACGCTCACCGCGGAGGAAGTCCCGGACGGCGCCAGTGAGTTCAAGTGCTGCCCGCCGATCCGCGAGGCCGCCAACCAGGACCTGCTGTGGCAGGCGCTCGCCGACGGCACCATCGACTGCGTCGTCACCGACCACTCACCCTCCACCGCCGACCTGAAGACCGACGACTTCGCCACCGCGTGGGGCGGCATCTCCGGGCTCCAGCTCAGCCTCTCCGCCATCTGGACCGCGGCACGCGCGCGTGGGTACGCCCTCGACGACGTGGTCCGCTGGATGTCGGCGCGCACCTCCGAGCTGGTCGGCCTCGACGACCGCAAGGGCGCCATCGCCGTCGGCCGCGACGCCGACTTCGCGGTGCTCGCCCCCGACGAGACCTTCACCGTCGACCCGGCCGCGCTCCAGCACCGCAACCGCGTCACCGCGTACGCGGGCAAGACGCTGCACGGCGTCGTCAAGTCGACCTGGCTGCGCGGCGAACGCATCGTCGCCGACGGCGAGTTCACCGCCCCGCAGGGCAAGCTGCTCGAAAGGACCAAGTAACCCCGTGGCCGCATCTTCCGAGACACCCGGGGCCCCCGAGGCCCCCGAGAACCCAGTCATACCCCGCTTCACCGGTGACGCGAGCCCCTTCGGCGGCGGTGACCCGTACGCCGACTACCGCACCGCGGACTTCCCCTTCACCCGGTACGCCGACCTCGCCGCGCGCACCCTCGGCGCCGGGGTGATCGCGGCGAACGACGAGTTCTTCGCGCAGCGCGAGAACCTCCTCGTCGCCGGGCGCGCCGAGTTCGACCCGGAGCACTTCGGCCACAAGGGCAAGGTCATGGACGGCTGGGAGACCCGCCGCCGCCGCGGCGCGGGCCCCGAGCACCCGTGGCCCACCGAGGACGACCACGACTGGGCGCTGATCCGGCTCGGCGCGCCCGGCGTGATCCGCGGCATCGTCGTCGACACGGCGCACTTCCGCGGCAACTACCCGCAGGCCGTCTCCGTGGAGGCGACCTCGGTCGCGGGCGCCCCGACCCCGGAGGAGCTGCTCGCCCCCGACGTGAAGTGGACGACGCTCGTCCCGCGCACGGCGGTCGGCGGCCACGCGGCCAACGGCTTCGCGGTCGATGTCGAGCAGCGCTTCACCCACCTGCGCCTCAACCAGCACCCCGACGGCGGCGTCGCCCGGCTGCGCGTGTACGGCGAGGTCGTCCCGGACCCGGAGTGGCTCGCCACCCTCGGCACCTTCGACGTCGTCGCCCTCGCCAACGGCGGCCACGCCGAGGACGCCTCGAACCTCTTCTACTCGCCCGCCTCCAACACCATCCAGCCGGGTTACTCCCGCAAGATGGACGACGGCTGGGAGACCCGGCGCCGCCGCGACACCGGCAACGACTGGATCCGCTACCAGCTCGTCGCCCAGGCGCAGATCCGCGCCCTGGAGATCGACACGGCGTACCTGAAGGGCAACTCGGCCGGCTGGGCCTCGGTCTCCGTCAAGGACGTCTCCGGGAACGGGAACGGGGACGGCGACTGGGTCGAGGTGCTGCCCCGCACCCGCCTCCAGCCCGACACGAACCACCGCTTCGTGCTCGACACCCCGGCGGTCGGCACCCACGCCCGTATCGACATCTTCCCCGACGGCGGCATCTCGCGCCTGCGCCTGTTCGGCTCCCTGACAGAGCAGGGTGCCGCGCAACTGGCAGCGCGCCGCGCGGAGTTGGGCGCGTAGCCCACTCCTCGCGCCCGCGGGGCCGCACCGGCTCGACAGCACCGGTGCGGCCCCGCGTTCCGCGCTGTTACGCGGCGTGCCCGCCGTCCACCGCCAGCTCCGCGCCCGTGACGTACGTGGCCGAGGGCCCCGCCAGATAGGCCACGGTCCGGGCCACCTCGTCCGCCGTGCCGAACCGGCCCAGCGCCGTGGCCTGCGCCTGAGGCGACGCGTACGGCCCGTCCGCCGGGTTCATGTCGGTGTCGATGGGCCCGGGGTGCACGATGTTCGCCGTGACACCACGCCCGCCCAACTCCCGCGCCAGCGCCTTCGTCAGCCCGATCAGGGCCGACTTGCTCATCGCGTAGAGCGTGGCGCCCGGACCCGGCACGTACTTGGTCATGCACGTGCCGATCGTGACGATGCGCCCGCCCTCGGCGAGGACCGGTGCCGCGGCCTGCGAGGCGAGGAAGACCCCGCGCACGTTGACGGCGAGGACCCGGTCCACGTCGGCGAGGGACAAACTCTCCAGCGGGCCGAGGACGCCGACGCCGACGTTGTTGACCAGCACGTCGAGCCGACCGAGCCGCTCCACGGTCTGTGCGACCGCCCCCGCCGCCTCGCCCGCGTCCGCGGAGTCGGCGCGGATCGCGCACCCGCGCCGCCCGAGCGCCTCCACCCGCCGCACGACCTCGTCGGCGGCCTCCTTGCCCTGTACATAGGTGACGGCCACGTCGAAACCGTCCTCCGCGAGCCGTACGGCCGCCGCCGCACCCATGCCGCGGCTGCCGCCGGTCACCAGAGCCACCTTGCTGTCCATGAACTCTCCTGAGGTCATCGGTTGTTGTGATGTCCTCAAGTACAGCGGCGTACGAGGCCGGAGGCTGGCGGCAATCGGACGGTAAGTCCGGACGCGTCCGGCGGCGCATGTGAACACCCGGAGAAAATGCGGAAGTTGCTGTTGACGTACACCCGTCTACGCGCGTCATGCTGAGCGGCATGAAGATTCCCCCACGCTTCATCAGCGTCGCCGCCCTCGCCGCCGCGCTCTTCGTCGGCGGCCCCGCCACGCTCACCGCCCAGGCAGCCCCGGCCGCCCAGGCCCCCGCCCCCGCCGTCTCCGTATCGGCGTTCTCCGCCGCCGCCGTCGGCGACATCTGCTACTCCGACCTGCCGTCCCAGGCGCACGACACCCTGGACCTCATCGCGCGGGGCGGCCCGTTCCCGTACGACCAGGACGGCGTCGTCTTCCAGAACCGCGAGGGCATCCTGCCGTCGCGGTCGACCGGGTACTACCACGAGTACACGGTCATCACGCCGGGCTCCTCCGACCGCGGCGCCCGCCGCATCGTCACCGGTGAGGCGAGCGAGGAGGACTACTACACGTCCGACCACTACGCGTCGTTCGACCTGGTCGACCACGACTGCTGATCCGCGCTCAGCCGTTCTTCCGGCTCTCGGCGGCCGCGAGCAGGGCGATCGCGAGCACGACCAGCGCGACGTTCCCGTAGACCTCGTAGCCGTCGAGGAAGCCGAGGTGCTGGACCAGGCCCCAGTCGAGACGGCCGGTGAACTCGTGGACGAGACCGATCACGCCCTGGAGCAGGGCGAGACCGCCGAGAACCTCGAGGATCCGCTGCAACTCCTTCTTGTTCATGTCCGGAACCCTCGCCCCGCGGACCCCCCACGCACATCGGCCGCGGGGCGAGCCACGTACGCCATGAGTCGCTCTCGGCACGGCCGTCGGCCGACCTAAGTCGCCGGCCGCACGACTTTGGTCGCCTTCCGTCCGCTCCGGGCGGTACGGGGCCGCCGCCATGCGTAGATTTGTCGGCCATGAAGGCATCGCAGCGGACCGGAACCCCGGAGCAGGCGGCCGGGCCGCCGCAGGGATGGCGACGCCGGCTGCTGCCCTCGGGCGCGGCCGGTGAACTCGATCTGGACCCCGACGGCCATCCGGGCCGCCGCAAGCGCACCGCCCGGGACTGGGCGGTCGACTTCAGCTGCTTCCTGGTCGCCGTCTGCATCGGCATGGTCGCCGCCGACCAGCTCGACCAGAACCCGCACGTGTCGCACGACCTCGCCGTCGCCGACCAGCTCGTCGGCGCCCTGTCCTGCGCGGCGGTCTGGCTGCGCCGGCGCTGGCCGCTCGGGCTCGCCGTCGCGATGGTGCCGGTCAGCCTGGTCTCCGACAGCGCGGGCGGCGCGGTCGCGGTCTCCATCTTCACGCTGGCCGTGCACCGGCCGTTCCGCTTCGTCGGCTGGGTCGGGGGCGTCACGGTCGCGCTGGTCCCGGTCTACGTCGCCCTCCGCCCGGACCCGACCACGCCGTACCTGGTCGTGGTCGCCTTCACCGTGATCCTCATGGGCACGTGTGTCGGCTGGGGCATGTTCGTCCGCTCGCGGCGCCAGCTCCTGGCATCGCTGCGGGACCGCGCCCACCGGGCCGAGACCGAGGCGGGGCTGCGCGCCGAACGCGCCCAACGCCTGGCCCGCGAGGCCATCGCCCGCGAGATGCACGACGTGCTGGCCCACCGCCTCACCTTGCTCAGCGTGCACGCCGGTGCTCTGGAGTTCCGGCCCGACGCGCCTCAGGCGGAGGTCGCCCGTGCGGCCGGGGTCATCCGGGAGAGCGCGCACGAGGCGCTGCAGGATCTGCGCGAGATCATCGGCGTTCTGCGAGCCGCCGATCACGGTGACGAGTCCGGGCGGCCCCAGCCCACGCTCGCCGCGCTCGACACGTTGGCCGCCGAGTCGCGTGAGGCGGGCATGAAAGTCGCCCTCGACCAGCGCGTCACCGACCCGGAGGCCGTGCCCGCCTCCGTCGGCCGCACCGCCTACCGGATCGCCCAAGAGGGTCTGACCAACGCCCGTAAGCACGCGCCCGGGGCGGAGGTCTCGGTAGCGGTGACAGGCGCCCCCGGCGACGGCCTCACCATCGAGGTCACCAACCCGCCCCCACCCGGCGACGTCCCCCACGTCCCCGGCTCCGGCCAGGGCCTGATCGGCCTGACAGAGCGCGCGACGCTGGCCGGCGGCCGCCTCGAGCACGGCCCCGGGCCGGGCGGCGGTTTCCTGGTACGAGCATGGCTCCCCTGGCCCGCCTGACCCGCGCCGAGCCGTACCGCCCCGGAGGTCGCCGTCTGCCCCACCGTCGTGGCTGGCCGCGACGAGGACGGCAACCACCCCGCCGGTGGCGTGCCTGTAAGGGGCGCGAGGAACGGCGCGACCGGCCACGACGGGCGCTCGGTCGCGACGAGGACGGCAGCCACCCCGCCGCTGGCGTGCCTGTAAGGGGCGCGAGGAGCGGCGCGACCGGCCACGACGGGCGCCCGCTCGCGACGAGGACGTCAGCCACCCCGCCGCTGGCGTGCCTGTAAGGGGCGCGAGGAACGGCGCGACCAGCCCCCCACCGGCCGGTGACCGCGGGCGAGACCTCACCACCCCACCCGCGGCGCGACCCGCACCCACTCCCCCAGAACCGGCGGAGCCCCCCGCTACGGTGGCCCCATGAACGTGACCCGTCTGCTGCTCGTCGACGACGACCCCCTCGTCCGCTCCGGGCTGACGCTGATGCTGGGCGGAGCGGAGGACGTCGAGATCGTCGGAGAGGCGGCCGACGGGGAGCAGGCGCTCGCGATGGCCGGCCGCCTCGGACCCGACGTCGTCCTCATGGACATCCGCATGCCGACGATGGACGGCCTCACGGCGACGGAGCGCCTCCGGGCACGCCCGGACGCGCCCGAGGTCGTCGTCCTGACGACGTTCCACGCGGACGAACAGGTACTACGGGCGCTGCGCGCGGGCGCCGCCGGTTTCGTGCTCAAGGACGCCACCCCCACCGAGATCCTCGACGCGGTACGCAGCGTCGTGGCCGGCGACCCGGTGCTGTCACCCGCGGTGACCCGCCAGCTCATGACGCACGCCGTCGCCTCGGAGCGAGACGTCCGCACGGCGGCGGCCCGGCGCCGCCTCGCCGACCTGGCCGAGCGCGAACGGGACGTAGCGGTCGGCATCGGCCGAGGCCGCTCCAACGCGGAGATCGCCGCGGCCCTCTACCTCAGCGTCGCCACCGTCAAGGCGCACGTCTCCCGCATCATGTCGAAACTCGACCTCAACAACCGCGTACAGATCGCACTCCTCGTGCACGACGCGGGCCTGCTCGACGACTGAGCCAGGACGTCACGGTAAATTTCGCACCGTGATCTAAGTGTGGGGTGAAGGGGTGGAGCGAGGGATGGCAGGACCACGCCGGCGGACGGTGCGCGATCTGCGCCGCAACAACCGGGCCACCGTACTGAGCAAGCTCTACTTCGACGGACCGCTCAGCAGACAGGAGTTGGGCCCGCTCACAGCCCTCAGTTCGGGCTCGATCAGCAACGTCGTCGCGGAGCTGATCGCCGACGGCCTCGTGGAGGAGGCGGGCTCGGTCGACTCCGACGGCGGCCGCCCGCGTACGTTGCTGCGCGTCGCGCCGGGCAGCGGCCACGTCGTGGGGGTGGACGTCGGCGAGACGCGCGTACGGGTGGAGCTGTTCGACCTGTCGCTCAGGGAACTCGCGCGCGCGGACGCCCCGTTGCCGGTGGCCGCGCCGGACGGCACGTACGACGCGCACGAGATCGTACGTCTCATCGCGGGCGGGCTCACGGAGGTCCTCGCCGGGACCGACGTGACCCCCGTCTCGCTCATCGGCGTCGGGATCGGCGTGCCCGGCATCGTGGACGCCTCGGGCGCGTCCGGCGCCGTCGTGCACGGCCAGACCATCGGCTGGGAGGCCGTGCCCCTGGAGGCCATGCTGCGCGCCCCCGGCGAACTCCCGCCGGAGATCCCGCTCTTCGTCGACAACGGCGCCAAGACGCTCGGCCGCGCCGAGATGTGGTTCGGCGCGGGCCGCGGCGCCCGCAACGCGGTGATCACCCTCATCGGCTCGGGCGTCGGCGCCTGCGTCATCGCCGACGGCGTGCCCTACCAGGGCTCCTCCAGCAGCGCGGGGGAGTGGGGCCACACGGTCCTCCAGGTCGGCGGACGGCTCTGCCGGTGCGGCGCGCGCGGCTGCCTGGAGGCGTACGTGGGCGCCGAGGCGCTGCTCGAACGGTGGCGGGAGACGGGCGGCAGCTGGAGCGCCCCGGACGAGGAGGGCGCCCTCGCCGAACTCCTCGCCGACCCCGGCACCGGCGAACTCCTCGACCAGACGGCCGAGTTCCTAGGCGCCGGCATCGCCGACCTGGTCAACCTCTTCAACCCGGAGCGGATCGTCCTCGCCGGCTGGGCGGGCCTGCTCCTCGGCCCGCGCCTCATCGAACCGGTCCGCCGCGCCGCCGCCGCGTACGCGCTGCGCCACCCCTTCGCGCAGACGACCGTCGAACTCGGCCGCCTCGGCGCCGACGCGGTCACGGTCGGCGCGGCCGCTCTGCCGCTCGCCCGGTTCCTGGAGACGGGCGGAACACGAAAGGCGACGGGAACCGATCGCGGGCGCCACGAGTTGAACGGGGTGAGGAGCGGCGAACGCTGAGCGCCGGGGGGACGTACGAGCACGGGGCACGGCCTTGGCGGACGAGGGTGAGATCGCACGCCGGGCCCCGCGAGGACCTCTAGCTGATCGTCGGGCGCGAGGCGGCCCGCGCCGCGTTCACCGACGCGCGCTTCGCCAGGACCCCGCCCCGGGGCTTCGAGGACGTCCTCCTCGGCCGTCACCTGCTCTTAGCGGACCCGCCCGAGCACGGCAGGCTTCGCTCCCCGGTCACCCGCGAGTCCACCGCGCGCCGGGTCGCCGGGCTCGCCCCGCGCATCCGGAAGATCACGGACGAACTCCTCGACGACATGGTGCCGCGCGGCTCCGCCGACCTGATCGCGGCGCTCGCCCTCCCGCTCCCGCTCGTCGTCATCCGCGAACCGCTCGGCGTCCCCGACATCGACCGGACCGCTTCCGCCGCATGTCGACGCCGGTGGTCGCCGCGACGAGCAGCGACCAGGAGGCGCAACTCAGACCCCGGGCACCTCGTCCACCCGCACCACCCTGCGCTCCGCCCGGGACACCTCACAGGCCTCCGCAACCCGCAACGCCGCCAGCGCCTCGAACCCGTCACACGGATTGACCCGCTCCCCCCGCACCACATCCACGAACGCGATGAGCTCCGCTTCGTACGCGGCAGCGAACCGTTCCAGGAACCCGGGCCACGGCTTCGCCGCGGCGGGCGGCCCCTCCGGCTCCGTGGAGGTGACCGGCGTACGGTCGTCGAGGCCGACCACGACGGTGTCGCGCTCCCCGGAGAGCTCCATGCGGACGTCGTACCCGGCGCCGTTGCACCGCGTGGCCGTGGCCGTGGCCAGGGTTCCGTCGTCCAGGGTCAGAACGACGGCTGCCGTGTCGACGTCGCCCGCCTCGCGGAACATGGACGGCCCCGCGTCGGACCCGGTCGCGTACACCTCGACGATCTCCCGCCCGGTGACCCAGCGCAGGATGTCGAAGTCGTGGACGAGGCAGTCCCGGTAGAGCCCGCCGGACAGCGGCAGGTACGCGGCCGGGGGCGGCGCCGGGTCGGAGGTCAGCGCCCGTACGGTGTGCAGCCGACCGAGCGCCCCTGACCGTACGGCCTCGCGCGCGGCCGCGTACCCGGCGTCGAAGCGGCGCTGGAAGCCGAGCTGCAGGACGGTGCCCGCCGCCTCGACCTCGTGCAGCGCGGCCAGGGTGCCGGGCAGGTCGACGGCGATCGGCTTCTCGCAGAAGACGGGCAGTCCGGCGCGCGCCGCCCGGCCGATCAGCTCGGCGTGCGCGGCGGTGGCGGCGGTGATGACGAGGGCGTCGACGCCCCAGGCGAAGAGTTCGTCGACGCCGGGCGCCGCGGTCGCCCCGATGCGGTCGGCGAGCGCGACGGCGCGGGCGGGTTCGGCGTCGGTGACGACGAGCGAGCCGACCTCCCGGTACCGCTCCAGCACACCCGCGTGAAAGGTTCCGATCCGGCCCGTTCCGATGAGTCCGATGCGCATGGACCCAACGTGCCGCTCCCGCCACATACTGTCAATCCTTTGTCCTGACAAAGTAGGTTCGGGCAGGCCGCATGGTGCGGCGGCTTTGTCCGAACAACCTGACTTCCGGACTTCCGGACTTCCGGACTTCCGGACTTCCGGACTTCCGGACTTCCGGACTTCCGGACTTCCGGACTTTCCGTCTTCCCGTCAACAACACCCCGCCGCTACGCTCGCCCCGTGGCCAAACCCGTAGCCGACCCCACCCTCCCGTTCGAACTCAGCGTCGACCGCTCCAGCCCGATCCCGCTGTACTTCCAGCTCTCGCAGCAGCTGGAGGCGGCGATCGAGCGCGGTGCGCTCACCCCCGGCAGCCTGCTCGGCAACGAGATCGAGCTGGCGGGGCGGCTCGGCCTGTCCCGGCCCACCGTCCGCCAGGCCATCCAGTCCCTCGTCGACAAGGGGCTGCTCGTGCGGCGCCGCGGCGTCGGCACCCAGGTCGTGCACAGCCAGGTCAAGCGCCCCCTGGAACTGTCCAGCCTCTACGACGACCTGGAGGCCGCGGGCCAGCGCCCCGGGACCCGGGTCCTGGTCAACACCCTCGTCCCCGCCTCCGCCGAGATCGCCGCCGCGCTCGCGCTCGCGGAGGGTGACGAGGTGCACCGCGTCGAGCGGCTCCGCCTGGCCCACGGTGAGCCGGTCGCGTACCTCCGCAACCACCTGCCCACCGGGCTGCTCGCGCTGGAGGACGCGCGCCTGGAGGCGACCGGCCTGTACCGGTTGATGCGTGCCGCCGGGATCACGCTGCACAGCGCCCGCCAGTCGGTCGGCGCGCGCGCCGCCACCGCCGCCGAGGGCGAGCGCCTCACCGAGCCGGAGGGCGCCCCGCTCCTGACGATGCAGCGCACCACCTATGACGACAAGGGCCGCGCGGTCGAGTTCGGCTCGCACATCTACCGTGCCTCGCGCCACTCCTTCGAGTTCCAGCTCCTCGTACGTTCCTGACCGCACCTTCCAGAACGCGGTCCGAATGTTCTGACAAAGGCGTTGACGCTGCGAGGGGACCCCGCTACAAACTCCTCCAGCCGCACCGCGCGGCCGGAGGAGAGGTGGCTCCACCATGTCCAGGTTGCGTACAGCTCGCACGGCCGCGGCGCTCGTCGCGGTGATCGCCCTCGCCGCCGGCTGCAGCGGATCGGGCGGCAAGGACTCCGAGGACAAGGCGGACGAGCCGTCCGGCGGCCAGGGTGTCTCGACGCCCCGCCTCAAGATCGCGATGGTGACGCACTCGGGTGAGGGCGACACGTTCTGGGACATCGTCCGCAGCGGCGCGAAGCAGGCGGCGGCCAAGGACAACGTCGACTTCCTCTACTCGAACGACAAGGAGGCCAAGGGCCAGGCCGAACTCGTCCAGGCCGCGATCGACAAGAAGGTCGACGGGATCGTCGTCACGCTCGCCAAGCCGGAGGCCATGGAGGCGGTGCTCGGCAAGGCGAAGGCGGCGGGCATCCCGGTGGTGTCGATCAACTCGGGCTCGCAGTTCTCGCAGAAGTACGGCGCGCTCAGCCACATCGGCCAGGAGGAGTCCGTGGCCGGTGAGGCGGTCGGCACGAAGCTGGCGGACGAGGGCCGCGGACACGTCCTGTGCGTCGTCCACGAGCAGGGCAACGTCTCGCTCGAGCAGCGCTGCGCGGGCGTCAAGAAGACGTTCAAGGGCACCGTCGAGAACCTGAACGTCGACGGCACCAACGCCCCCGGCTCCCAGTCCTCCATCGAGGCGAAGCTCCAGGCCGACAAGTCCATCGACGCGATCGTGGCGCTCGGCGCGCCCGTCGCGGCGCTCGCGGTGAAGGCGAAGGACGGCGCGGGCAGCGAGGCGGAGATCGCCACCTTCGACCTGAACGCCGAGGTCGTACGGCGGCTCAAGGCGAAGGAGGTCACCTTCGCGGTCGACCAGCAGCCCTACCTCCAGGGCTATCTGGCCGTCGACGAACTGTGGCTCTTCAAGACCAACGGCAACGTCCTCGGTGGCGGGAAACCGGTCTTCACCGGCCCGGCCCTGGTCACCGGGAAGGACGTGCCCCAGCTGGAGAAGTACACCGCGCGCGGTACCCGGTGAACCGTTGGATGATCCCCGTGACCCATACTTGTGCGTTTGGGACCGCGAAGTGGTCCCCAAGGACCGGACGACGGTCCACCGGGACCGGCCCGTCGCCGGTTCCGGTGTATGACGCAGCAGACCAAGAAGGGCACGGCCTCGTGGCACGGTTTCGGACCTGGGTGAGCATCGCCGTTGCGGGGGCGCTCGGCCTCTCGCTGGCAGGTTGCAGCAGCACCGGCGGCAAGCGGGCGGAGGACGCCAGGAAGGCCCAGGCCGCGCAGGGCAAGGCCGCGGTGACCACCCCGCGCTGGACGTTCGCGATGATCACCCACTCGGGCGACGGCGACACCTTCTGGGACATCGTCCAGAGCGGTGCGAAGGAAGCCGCCCGCAAGGACAACATCAACTTCCTGTACTCGCACAACGACGAGGCCAACCAGCAGGCGCAGCTCGTCGACGCCGCGATCGACAAGAAGGTCGACGGGATCATCGTCACCCTCGCCAAGCCCGCCGCGATGAAGGCGGCCGTCGCCCGCGCGGAGAAGGCCGGCATCCCGGTGATCACGGTGAACTCGGGCTCCGCGGAGTCCAAGGCGTTCGGCGCCCTCACCCACATCGGGCAGGACGAGAAGATCGCGGGCGAGGCCGTCGGCGAGGAGCTGAACAAGCGCGGCAGGAAGAAGGCGCTGTGCATCCTGCACGAGCAGGGCAACGTCGGCCATGAGCAGCGCTGCGAAGGCGCCAAGGAGACGTTCAAGGGCACGATGACGAACCTGTACGTCGAGGGCACCAACATGCCCGACGTGCAGTCCTCCATCGAGGCGAAGCTCCAGTCCGACAAGTCCGTCGACGCGGTCGTCACCCTCGGCGCCCCGTTCGCCGCCACCGCCGTGAAGTCGGCCGAGGACGCGGGCAGCAAGGCCGAGGTCGACACCTTCGACCTGAACGAGAAGGTCGCCCAGGGCCTGGAGGACGGCTCGCTCGGCTTCGCCGTCGACCAGCAGCCCTACCTCCAGGGCTACCAGGCCGTCGACCTGCTCTGGCTCTACCGGTACAACGCCAACGTGCTCGGCGGCGGACAGCCCGTCCTCACCGGTCCGCAGATCGTCACCAAGGACCAGGCCGCCGAGCTCCAGGACTACGCGAAGCGGGGGACACGATGACGACGACCGCTCCCGAGAAGCAGCCCGGCAGGCAGCCGGACCAGCCGGTCGACGAGCGCCTGCTGCGCACCTCGCCCTGGAAGAAGCTCCTCGGCCGCCCCGAGCTGGGCTCGGTCGTCGGCGCCGTCGCCGTCTTCGTCTTCTTCTCGGTCTTCGCGGACAGCTTCCTGCGCGCGACCAGCCTCGCGACGGTCCTGTACGCGGCCTCGACGCTCGGCATCATGGCGGTCCCGGTCGCGCTCCTCATGATCGGCGGCGAGTTCGACCTGTCGGCCGGTGTCCTCGTGACGTCCTCCGCGCTGATCTCGTCGATGTTCAGCTATCAGATGACGGCGAACGCCTGGGTCGGCGTGGCGGTGTCCCTCCTGGTCACCCTCGCCATCGGCGTCTTCAACGGGGTCATGCTGACCCGCACGAAACTGCCCAGCTTCATCATCACGCTGGGTACGTTCCTGATGCTGACCGGCATGAACCTCGGCTTCACCAAGCTGATCAGCGGCACCGTCTCGACGAAGTCGATCTCCGACATGGAGGGCTTCTCGTCGGCCAAGTCGGTCTTCGCCTCGACGATCACCCTCGGCTCCATCGACTTCAAGATCACGATCATCTGGTGGCTGGCCCTGATCCTGGTGGCGACCTGGATCCTGCTCCGTACCCGCGCCGGAAACTGGATCTTCGCGGTCGGCGGTGACGTGGACGCGGCCCGCGCGGTCGGTGTCCCGGTGAACAAGACCAAGATCGGCCTCTATATGGGCGTCGCGTTCGGCGCCTGGATCTCCGGCCAGCACCTGCTCTTCTCCTACGACGTCGTACAGTCCGGCGAAGGCGTCGGCAACGAGCTGATCTACATCGTCGCGGCCGTCATCGGCGGCTGTCTGATCACCGGCGGCTACGGCTCCGCGGTCGGCGCCGCCATCGGCGCGCTGATCTTCGGCATGACCAGCAAGGGCATCGTGTTCGCCGAGTGGAACTCGGACTGGTTCAAGTTCTTCCTCGGAGCGATGCTGCTCCTCGCGACCCTGCTCAACGCGTGGGTCCGTAAGCGCGCGGAGGCGATCAAGTGAGTACGCAGCACGAACCGGCGGCGCCGCTGGTCGAGCTCGAGGGCGTCAGTAAGTACTACGGCAACATCCGCGCCCTCGAGGACGTCTCCCTGCTCGTGAACGCGGGGGAGATCACCTGCGTCCTCGGCGACAACGGGGCCGGCAAGTCCACCCTCATCAAGATCATCGCGGGGTTGCACCGGCACGACGCGGGCACCTTCTCGATCGACGGCGAGGAGACGAAACTGGCCAATCCGCGCGACGCGCTCGACCGGGGCATCGCCACCGTCCACCAGAACCTCGCCGTCGTCCCCCTGATGCCGGTCTGGCGCAACTTCTTCCTCGGCTCCGAGCCGACGAGGGGCGCGGGCCCCTTCAAGCGTCTCGACGTCGATCTCATGCGCCGCACCACCCGCGAGGAACTCGCCCGCATGGGGATCGACCTGCGCGACGTCGACCAGCCCGTCGGCACGCTCTCCGGCGGCGAGCGGCAGTGCGTCGCGATCGCCCGAGCGGTCTACTTCGGCGCGAAGGTCCTCGTCCTCGACGAGCCCACCGCGGCGCTCGGCGTCAAGCAGTCCGGCGTGGTCCTCAAGTACGTCGCGGCGGCGCGGGACGCGGGCCTGGGCGTGGTCCTGATCACCCACAACCCGCACCACGCGTACCTGGTGGGCGACCGGTTCGTCCTCCTCAAGCGCGGCGCCATGTTCGGCAGCCACACCCGCGACGAGATCACCCTGGACGAACTGACCCGTCAGATGGCGGGCGGCAACGAACTGGACGACCTCCGCCACGAACTGGAACGCGCGCCTGTGCCTACGCATCTTGGCGGGCATTCGGCGGACGGCGCGGAGAAGTAACGGATCCGCTGCGGCGCGGGCCGGCCCACCGACAAGCGCGGCCGCGCCCCCGAGGGCCTACGGCCGCGCCGCGACACCCTGACGCGTGCCCGGCTGCCGCGCCGCGGTGGCCGGTCGCGCAGTTCCCCGCGCCCCTGGAGGCTTGCGGCTGCGCCGCTTTGCCTGGTGCGTGGTCGGCTGCCCCGGCGTCGTGGCTGGTCGCGCGTTCCCCGCGCCCCTGGAGGCTTCAGGGGCGCGCGGTGCGTGCTGTGCCCTGATATGGCGCACGAAGTGCGCATCTCAGGGGCGCGGGGAACTGCGCGAGAAGCCCCACCGGCCGTGGGTCGCTGACGATGCGCAGGCCACCCCGCCGGTGGCGGGCACCGGCCGCAGCCCGAAACGAGCCCCCACCCGGCAAGGGACCCGCGCAAGCCACAAGCCCCCCGAACCAGAAACCCGGATCGCGGCGCAGCCACCCCGTGAGGCAGAATCGCCGCAATGAGCACCTACCGCGATCTCGCCCACCGGGGCTCCGCCCGGGCCACTGTCCTGCGGACCGTCGGCACCCGGGAGCGCCGCTCGCACCTGACGGCCCCGCGCGTCCCCACCGTAGGTATCGACATCGGCGGTACGAAGGTGATGGCGGGGGTCGTCGACGCGGACGGCGTCATCCTGGAGACGCTGCGTGCGGAGACGCCGGACAAGTCGAAGAGCCCGAAGGTCGTCGAGGACACGATCACGGAGCTGGTCCTCGACCTCTCGGACCGGCACGACGTGCACGCGGTCGGCATCGGCGCGGCGGGCTGGGTCGACGCGGACCGCAACCGCGTCCTGTTCGCCCCGCACCTGTCCTGGCGCAACGAACCGCTCCGCGACCGCCTCGCGGGCCGCCTCTCCGTCCCGGTCCTGGTGGACAACGACGCGAACACGGCCGCCTGGGCCGAATGGCGGTTCGGCGCGGGCCGGGGCGAGGAACACCTCGTCATGATCACCCTCGGCACCGGCATCGGCGGCGCGATCCTGGAGGACGGCCAGGTCAAGCGCGGCAAGTTCGGCGTGGCCGGGGAGTTCGGCCACATGCAGGTCGTCCCCGGCGGGCACCGCTGCCCGTGCGGGAACCGCGGCTGCTGGGAGCAGTACAGCTCGGGCAACGCGCTGGTCAGAGAGGCCCGCGAGCTGGCCGCCGCCGACTCCCCGGTGGCGTACAACATCATCGAGCGGGTCAAGGGCAGCGTCCCCGACATCACGGGCCCGCTCATCACGGAGCTGGCCCGCGAGGGCGACGCGATGTGCGTCGAGCTGCTCCAGGACATCGGCCAGTGGCTCGGCGTCGGCATCGCGAACCTCGCCGCGGCCCTGGACCCGTCCTGCTTCGTCATCGGCGGCGGTGTGTCGGCCGCCGACGACCTGCTCATCGGCCCCGCCCGCGACGCCTTCAAGCGCCACCTCACCGGCCGCGGCTACCGCCCGGAGGCCCGCATCGCCCGCGCCCAGCTCGGCCCGGAGGCGGGCATGGTCGGCGCCGCGGACCTGGCCCGCCTGGTCGCCCGCCGCTTCCGCCGCGCGAAGCGCCGCCGCGTGGAGCGTTACGAGCGCTACGACAGGTACGTCCGCACCGCGGGCGACGCCGAGGCCTGAGGCCCCAGAACCACCGGGACGACAGGAATGCCAGCCATGACGACGACCGTGCCCCGCCAGCCCCCGTCCCCGGACGAGGAGCCCCCGCGCCAGGGCCCGGACCGCCGCCGCGTGATCCGCCGCCGCGCCCTCACCCTCCTGACCATCGTGCTGCTCATCGGGATCCCCGCCGGCTATCTGGTGATCTCGGCGAACCAGAGCCGCAACAGCGGCAAGGACAAGGAGGCCAAGTACTCGGCGACCGGCCTCACCATCGGCTGGCCGTCCAAGGTGCAGCGGCGGCTCTACGAGATCCCGATCCCCGCGCACTCCCGCGCCGTCGCCTACTACGAGACGAACAACTACAAGGTCAGCCGCCTGTACGCCCAGTTCCTCACCGACGACGACGGCCTGGACGAGTTCCTGAACGACCTCGACAGCGGCGTGGACGATCTCGCCGAGGACGATCTGCCGATCAGCGACCGAGACCGTTCCGTGGCGGGCTGGGAGTTCACGGGCCCCGGCCCCTGGTACGGCCTCACGCACCCCCAGAAGGACCCGTCCCCGACCCAGAGCGTCGTGGTGAACCGCTCGAACGCGGACCACCCCATGGTCTACGTCGTCTCGACCACGCACCCCTGATCCGGTTGTGAACAGCGGATTGCAGTACGGGGATCGACCTGGGCCGGAGCGCGGGACCCTCCCTACACTCCGGGCGTGACGACACAGACGGAACCACCCACGACAGCGCCGGACGAGGCCGCCTACGACCACCGCCGACTGCGGCAGTGGCTGGCCGGCCGGGCGAGGGCAGAGACCGTGGACCGCCGTGACCTGCTGAGACTCCTCGCGGCGACAGGCCTCGCGACCGCGCTGCCGCCGGCGCTCACCACCGGGGCCCACGCCGCGACCCGGGCCGTCAACCGGGCCACCGCCCCCGGCATCGTCAAACCCCTCCCCGTCGACCGCTTCACGATCCGCGGCACGAACGCCGAGACGAACTTCGCCGCCCTCGCCGGCACCGGCCACTCCACACCCGCCTCCCACTTCTTCGTCCGCAACCACACCTCCACACCGCTCGTCGACCCGGCGGCCTGGGAGCTGCGGCTGTGGGGCAGCGGCCTCACGGGACGCCAGGAGCGGACCTTCACGCTCGCCGACCTCAAGCGGCTGCCCGCCGTGACCCGCTCCGCGTTCGTCGAGTGCGCGGGCAACGGCCGCAGCTTCTACGCGAGCCAGCAGGGCCGGGGCGCCGAGGGCACCGCGTGGACCCTGGGCGCGATCGGCTCGGCCCGCTGGCGCGGCGCCCGCCTCGCCGACGTGCTGCGCCTCGCGGGCATCCGCCGCGACGCCGTCGACGTCCTGCCGCGCGGCCTCGACCCGCAGTACGTGACGGCGGACGGCACCGACCTGGGCCGGGTGCGCCGCCCCCTGCCCGTACCGAAAGCCCTCGACGACGTACTCCTCGCCTACGAGATGAACGGCGAGCCCCTCCCACCGGACCACGGCGCCCCGGTCCGCCTCCTCGTCCCGTCCTGGATCGGCATCGCGTCGACGAAATGGGTGGGCGACATCGAAGTGTCGCGCGAGCCCCTCTTCTCGCCCTGGAACACCATCTTCTACCGCCTCTTCGGAGAGGCGTACCCGCCCGAGGGCGGCACCCCGCTCACCCGGCAGACCCTGAAATCCGCCTTCGAACTCCCCTGGAACGCGACCCTGCCCGCCCACACCCGCCACCACCTGACCGGCCGCTCCTGGTCGGGAACGGGCACCATCGCGCGCGTGGACGTCAGCACGGACGCGGGCCGCACCTGGCACCGCGCCCGACTCCACGACACCCCGCGCCGCGGCGACTGGATCCGCTGGTCCAGCCCCTGGCACCCGACCACCAAGGGCCCGGCGGAACTCCTCGCCCGAGCCACGGACACGACAGGCCACACCCAGCCGACCACCACGGTCCACAACACCCAGGGCTACTTGTTCGACGCGGTGGTACGACACGCGGTCACCGTCGTCTGACGGACCCGGGGGCCGGCCGCCTCAGCCCTGGACCGTGACCCAGGAGGTTCTGCCTGTCTCGGAATGTCCGGCGGACGGAAGTACGTGCATGCTCGCTGAGGAGTCGCCCGGTACGGAACCTGACGGTTCTGTCTCTGCGAGAACCCCTTCGCCGATTTCACACGGACAAAGTTCCGTCACCGCGCATATGACGGATTGATGCCTCTGGAGAAGCCCCACCCACGTGCGCGATACGCTCTGTCGCGGTCCGGCCGGGCCCCCATCCGGAATGTTCCTTCCCGCGGTCAGCCCGGCGACGGCGTGCAGGACGTCCTCGGCGTGTGCGGCTAATCCCCATTCGTCCAGGGTATTCGCGACAAACCTATGCAATTCCCTTCGGCCTTGCGGTCCCCATTCCACGATGCGGGCCGTGAATCCGGACGTGGCAATTCCGAGGGCCAGGCCCCAGTCGTGAGCGTCTGGTGACGGGATGAGGTCTCTTTGTGCCACATTCTGTTCGACTTGAACCGATGCACTGCCGACCGGCTGCGCGTGACACGCTGTAGTCACTGCATGTGCCCGCACTGCCCCTCCCGGCGAGACGGCCAGTCGGCCGCCTCTCAACGGCCCTGGTCCGTCCAGTATCCCGGCGAGAAAGGAGACCGTGCAATTGCGCGAACAATTGCACCCGTTGGGGTAGAAGCGAACGCATGTACGCAGCGTGACTCTGCAATCCCTTCTTTACGGGGGAGGGCGTTCGAATCAGGCGTAGGAGGAAGGCCCGAATGGACTCTGCAGTGAACGGTGTTCCCGCCACGTCGCTCCGCGGCGTGCGGTGGGTGAAGAGCCGGCACAGTGCCGCCATGGGCAACTGTGTGGAGCTGGCGGTGCTGGCGGACGGCTCGGTGGCGGTGCGCAACTCGCGCCACCCGGAGGGCCCGGCGCTCATCTATACGCAGGCCGAGGTTGTCGCGTTCCTGGCGGGCGCGAAGGACGGGGAGTTCGACACGCTGGTCGTGTGACTCCCCGGCCCAATAACGGGGTTTGAGCCCCCGGCGAGCTCCTGGGTGGAAAACTCGTTCGTACCCGATGATCCCCGCAGGAGCTCGCATGTCCGCCGCTCGTCCGCTCAGCCTCCCGGACCTCGAGGTCTTCCGGGAACCCGGTCGGCACAACCCCACCGTGCTGCGCCGGATTCTCGCCGCGCAGCTACGAGCGCGTCGCAAGGGCGCCGGCGTGGAGGCATGGCAAGCCGCGCAGATCCTCGAATGCCACGACTCGAAGATCAGCCGGCTCGAGAGGCACGGCCAGGGACTGACGGAGCATGTCGTCGCGGTCCTGCTGCGGGCCTACGGGCTCGACGAGAGCGACATCGAGCTGTGCGTCGGGCTGGTGAGCGATCTGGACAAGCCGGGTTGGTGGCAGCGCTACGACGACCTGCTGCCCCCCTGGCTGGACGGGTTCATAGCGCTGCAAGAGGCGTCCTCGGTGATCCGCACCTACGAGGTACAGCTCGTTCCCGGGCTCCTGCAGACCAAGGACTACGCGACCTGGGTGACGCGCGGCAGGCCGTACGTGACCCCCGACGAGGTGGAACGCCTGGTCCAGGTGCGGATGCGCAGGCAGGAGCTGCTGTGGCGCACCGACGCCCCGAACCTGTGGGTCCTGCTCCACGAGGGGGTGCTCGAGATGTCGGGCGGTGGGCAGCGCGTGATGCGCAAACAGCTGGAGTACCTGATCGACGCGGCCGAACATCCGCACATCACGCTGCAGTTGACGCAGGTCCGTGACCAGCACTGCCCGCCGGTCGCCAACCCGATCACCTACCTCCGCTTCGACCAGCTGGGTCTGCCGGACACCGTGTATCTGGAGGACCTGGAGGACGCCCGGTTCCTGGACCGGCGAGAGGAGTGCGACCGGTACCGGTCGATGCTGGACACGCTTCTCAACTACGCCGCGGATCCCGACGAGACGGTGCGGCTGCTCAAGGCGAAGGCGCAGACGTTGTAGACGACACCCTCGCCGCACCGATCGCGGCGTCCCGTACCCGTGCGCGGAGTTCAGACGATCTTGCCGATGCCGCCGTACTCGATCCATTCATGCGTGGCGGGCCGGGGCCCGAGGACGGTGCCGGTGGGCCAGGTCGCGATGTCCACCAGGCCGGGCCGCAATACCTCGAGATCGCGGAAGTAGTGCTGGACGTCCTCGCGCCTGCGCACTTTGCCCCACTGCCCGGGCAGCGTGTCGAGCATGAGGCCGGTGATGGCCTTCCGTGTGGCGGCGTCGTCGCTGATCAGATGGCTGACCACCAGAACGCTGCCGGCTGTGAGCAGTTCGGCCATGGCGTGCAGGATCTCATCGGGACGGTCCTCGTCCGGGACGCACTGCAGCACGGAGACGAAGAGCGCGGCCACCGGCTGCGCGAAGTCGATGAGATCCGCCACCTGGGGATGGCCGGTGATGGAGGGCGGAGAGCGCAGGTCGGCTTGGATGACCGCGGTGTGCTGTGCTCCGGCCAGCAGGGCCCGGCCGTGGGCGAACACCATGGGGTCGTTGTCGATGTAGACCACGCGGGCCTCGGCATCGGTGTCCTGGGCGATCTCGTGCGTGTTGTTCCGTGTAGGCAGCCCGGACCCGAGATCGAGAAATTGGCGGACATTGTGCTCGGAAATGAGATATGGGATAAGGCGCCGCAGGAAGCCCCGGTTGTTCACAGCCAGGGTGGGCGTACTCGGAGCGTATTCGAGCAAGCCCGCGCACGCCCTGCGGTCGGCAGGGTAGTTGTCCTTGCCGCCCAGGTAGTAGTCGTGCATCCGGGCGAGGTTGGGCTGGGTGATGTCAATGGTGCGTGGCAGAGGCCTGTCGCCGGTATTCATGCGTCCCCTCCACGGCCCCCGAGAACAGCGAATGTTCATCGTAGTCAGGGCGGCGCGCCGGGAGCCAGGACTCCGCGATGGGAACAGCAGTCCCGTTCAGGTTCCGCCGCGGAGGCAGTCGGCGAAGGCTTCCGGTAACGACCCGTACGCAAGGGCGAGCCGGCAGGTCACGGTGAACGGTTCCACACCCATGAGGTCGGCGGACGACTGCGTGTCGAGCCGTATGCGATGGCGCAGTACGACGGCGTCGGCCTGTGCCAGGGGCAGCGTCCGGTACAGCACTTCGCAGGCGCCCATGCCGCCCGTCCGGCTGACTGCCGCCCTGGCGCGGGTGATCTCCGAACTCAGTAACTCCCAGGCCACCTCGGCGGGGTGCGATGCGCTCAGGGCGTGCGGCCAGTGCGTGGCGAGACGTCCCAGCGCGTTGGCCACGACCCGGCGGCCGGTGTCCGTGTCGCCCATCCGCGCTTGGGCGTAGCGCAGGTAGATGTCCTGGTAGAGCAGGCAGAAGGCCCGGTACGCCGGCGGTAACTGGATGTGCAGCTCGGCCACGGGCCACGGGGCTTCGTCGGAGTCGGGCCGGCGGGGCTGCTCGCGCACGGCGTCGCGGGCGTCGCCGGTGGCGGCCGGAGGGGCGGGGCGGGCGCAGGGGGGTGCTTCAGGGCACAGGGCGGCAGTCATCGGGGCTCCGGGAGGTCGGGTCGGTCGCCGGGGGAGGCATCCGGGCCGCGCGTCGGGGGCGGGGGCGTGGGCGGGGTCGCGTCGGCGGCGCTCTCCGGATGGAGGCGTACGAGGAAGCCGTACTCGACGGCCTCCCACAGGGGCCGGATGTCGGCCGGCCAGCCGCCCAGAGCTTTCACGAACGCTCCGGTGACCGGCCAGGTCGGTACTTCGTGTCCGTCCAGGACGGCTGCCACCACGGCGGGTGTGAGCAGGCCGTCGCCGGCCTCGCAGATCCGCTCGCCGCTGGGGTGCGCGGCGGCCAGGTGCAGACCGCGCAGCGCCGCGTGCAGCCGTTTCACCGCGTCGGGCAGGGGGTGGCGCACCGGCGGAGCCATGCCCTGAGCGTGTTCCCACAACATGCTCACCTCGCTCGGGTCGCCCCCGCAGGCCAGGACCAGCTGCCGGGTCACCTCCCACGTGGGCAGCCGTTCTCCGGTCAGGATGCGCGACACATAGGGTGCCGACAGACCGGAGCCGACCCGCGAAGCCGCCTCTTTGACAGTCAGTCCGCTCTTGCGGTGCAGATAGGACAGGGCTGCCGCGAGCTTGCTCCCGGCCCGCGAAGTGGCCTCGGCGAGGGCCTTGTGATCCAGCGGCGCACGGGTCGCCGACAGGACCACCTCCTGCTGCCGGGCCACGGACCGCTCCGTCGCCCGGCGGGCCAGCCGCCGCTCGACCTCCTTCGGCGCCCAGCGGGCCCGCGCCGTGGCGGTGCTGACGGACGCCGCCGCGGCCAACTGCTCCCAGCTCACCTTGTGCATGTGTTCCTCGTGCACCACGGCCGACATGTAGTACTCCACCTCCCTGCTCACCTCGCCGGCCAGGCTCAGCCGGACGCGCAAGGACTGTCCCTCGTACTCCGCCGTCAGCAGGCGGGCGACCAGGAGCTGGAGATCCTCGGCGATGTTCCGCCCGAGCGGGAGCGGTTTGGCTGCCGGGAGCCGCGTTCCGCCGCCTTTCCCGCGCTCGCGCTGAGCACGGCGACGGCACCGCAGCGAGCAGTATTCCTGGCGCCGTCCTATGGGATTGGTCCTCTGGAAGGACTGCCCGCAGTACCGGCACTCGCTTTCCTGAGGCTCACGCTTCGACATACTGCCTCCTTCTGTGCCCGTGCGCTGTTTCTCTCTCCTTCTGCGTGCACCCCTGATTCCGGCCGAAAGGGGAACAGCCTGTTCCCATTCCTCTGAGCGGAAGGAGGGGTACGGGCGCCCGTCGGGGTGATATCGCGGTCACCGACGGGCGCCCGTGAGGATCAGCTCCGGCGGATCCGTAGATAGCGGACGGAGGAGTGACGGGTCAGCGCGTACACCGAAGCGATCGCGCCGAAGCAGGCAGGCGCCTGCCACGTGCCGGAAATGAGCAGGATCGGCAGCACGACGAGCGCAAGGAAGGCGCTCAGCTGCAGCGTGCCACCCCAGGCACTCAAAACGTGGGTTTCACTACGGCGAAGCTGCGGAAGAGTAGCTTCGTAACCAGTTGGAGGCCGATAGCGGCCGACAGCTGAAAGGGGATCAAACACAGGAACCCTCCTTCGGGTTGTGGTTTCTGGGTGGTCAACTTGCCTGAGCGGCCCCGGTCTTGGTGTGCAGCCGGTCCGGGGCCGTCTCGTGTCTTGCGTCAATCGAAGCTATCGCCTCACCCGCGTCACCCGCTATCCGTACGGTTCAGTAAGGCAAATCTCGAGCGCGTGCGGTGAAAATCGAGGAAACGCTTCCGCGGGGTAGTTCCGAGTCGCAATTGCAGCTTCGTCAATAACGAACAAGTTTTGGCAGGATCTGTCGAAGCGCGAAGTGGATCGATCACTTGCGGCCTACCTGCAGGGAGAGGGCATCGGTCGGCGCGTCCGGCCCGAAAGCCGCGGCGTGTGCTCGGGGCCTGATGGAGGCGGTTCGTACAAGGGGCGGCAGGGTGCCCTCGTGCAAGGAGTCGCACAGGGAAGTCCGCGATACGCCTGCAATTGCAAACGGTCAATCGCGATCGAAGTATTGAGGATTGCGACGTAATAGGTGCGTACCGGCCGCCTGCCCTCGTCCGCCGTCTCCCGCAAGCGCCACGCGACCGGAAGGTTTCCACCTGGTCAGATGGGTGCAGCGTGCCCCCCGCTCAGAGGCGCCCCCGTGACAGATGAGAGGGTCGGGCGGGTGAGTGAGACACCGATGAACGCGTTGCAGTACCGCTTCGACGGTCCGGAAGACGCCCCGGTCCTGATCCTGGGCCCGTCCCTCGGCACCACCTGGCACATGTGGGACCGCCAGATACCCGAGCTGGCCAAGCAGTGGCGGGTGTTCCGCTTCGACCTTCCCGGGCACGGCGGCGCCCCCGCCCACCCGGCCGGATCCGTGGCGGAGCTCGCGAACCGGCTCCTCGCCACCCTCGACGCCGTGGGCGTGCAGCGCTTCGGGTACGCGGGCTGCTCGCTCGGCGGCGCGATCGGCGCCGAGCTGGCCCTGCGCCATCCGCAGCGGGTCGCCTCCCTCGCGCTGATCGCGGCCTCGCCGCGGTTCGGCACGGCCGACGAGTTCCGCCAGCGCGGTGTCATCGTGCGCAGCAACGGACTGGACCCGATCGCGCGGACGTCGCCGGAGCGCTGGTTCACCACCGGCTTCGCCGCCGCGCAGCCCGCGATCACGGACTGGGCCGTGCAGATGGTCCGGACGACCGACCCCGGGTGCTACATCGCCGCGTGCGAGGCGCTCGCCGCGTTCGACATCCGGGCGGAGCTGGGCGCCATCGGGGTTCCGACTCTCGTCCTGGTGGGGTCGGAGGACCAGGTCACGGGCCCGGCCGAGGCGCGTACGCTCGTCGCGGGCATTCCGGACGCGCGCCTCGCCGTCGTTCCCGGCGCCTCGCACCTGGCCCCGGTCGAGCAGCCCGCGGCCGTCACCGACCTCCTCGTACGGCACTTCTCCTCGGCCTGGATCCCCGGCTACGAGACCGGGCAGCACGCGATCGTGGCCGCGCCCGTCAAGCCGGTGATCGCGCCGCCGCCCCCGCCGGTCGCCCCGGTCGCCGAGATCACCGCCGCGGCCGCGCAGCCCGAGGCGGCCGTGCGCGCCGACCCGCACGAGGCGGGTCTGAAGGTGCGCCGCGAGGTCCTCGGCGACGCGCACGTGGACCAGGCGCTCGCCACGGCCGACGACTTCTCCGGCGACTTCCAGGAGTTCCTCACCCGCTACACCTGGGGCGAGATCTGGAGCCGTGCCGGGCTCGACCGGCGGATGCGTTCCGCCGTCGCGCTGACGGCCCTGGTCGCGGGCGGGCACCTCGACGAACTCGCCGCCCACACCCGGGCCGCCCTGCGCAACGGGCTGACCGCCGACGAGATCAAGGAAGTCCTGATCCAGTCGGCTGTGTACTGCGGGATGCCCGCCGCCAACGCGGCGTTCAAGGTGGCCAAGGAGGTCATCCGCGAGGAGACGACCCCGCAGGAGTAGCGGCGGTCCGTTCCCCGTTTGCCCGTACGGCGGAGCAGGATGGGACATATGAAGCTCACGAAGAAGTCCCACTCCTGCGTCCGCCTGGAGAAGGACGGACAGACGCTCGTCATCGACCCGGGCGGGTTCTCCGAGGAGGACGCCGCGCTCGGCGCCGACGCGATCCTGGTGACGCACGAACACCCCGACCACTTCGACGAGGCACGGCTGCGCGCCGGGATGGAGAAGAATCCCGGCGCGCGGATCTGGACGCTGAGGTCGGTGGCGGAGCAGCTCTCGGCGGCGTTCCCGGGCCGCGTCCACACGGTCGGGCACGGCGACACGTTCTCGGCGGCCGGGTTCGACGTCCAGGTCCACGGCGAGCTGCACGCCGTCATCCACCCGGACATCCCGCGCATCACGAACGTCGGTTATCTCGTGAAGGGGGCCGACGGGGGTTCCGTCTTCCACCCCGGTGACGCCCTCACCGTCCCGGACCAGCCGGTCGAGACGCTGATGCTGCCGGTCATGGCCCCGTGGAACAAGATCTCCGAGGTCATCGACTACGTACGTGAGGTGAAGCCGAGCCGCGCCTACGACATCCACGACGCGCTCCTGACCGACCTGGCCCGGCCGATCTACGACCGGCAGATCGGCGGGCTCGGCGGCGCGGAGCATCTGCGGCTGACGCCGGGGGATTCGGCGCAGGTTTGAACCGCCGGTCTCGAGACCCCGTTACTCGCCGAGGAGCCGGAGCACGTCGTCCGTCGTGCCGAGCTGGGCGATGCGCGGGAAGATCTTGCCCATCGCGTGCTCGTGGGACGCGGCGTCGGTGTCGGTCGTCGCGTCCGTGACGATCACCTGGTGGTAGCTCAGCTCGAACGCGGAGCGCGCGGTCGACTCGACGCCGATCGACGTCGAGATGCCGCCGAGCACGATCTGCGTGACGCCGCGCCGGCGCAGCTGCAGGTCCAGCTCGGTGCCGGTGAAGGCGCCCCAGTGCCGCTTGGTGATCACGATGTCGTTGCCGAGCGGGCCCAGGTCGGCCGGGAACTCGGCGAACTCGGCCGGCGGCGCCTGCGCGGGGCCGGGCGCCTCGGACCGGCTCACCGGCAGGTCGCCGCCGTCGGGCGACCACGTCACGCGCACGCGCACGACGGGCAGGCCCTTGGCGCGGAAGGCGTCGGCGAGCCGGGCGGCGTTCTTCAGCACGTCGGCCGAGGGGTGCACGGTGGGGAGGCCGAGGATGCCGTTCTGGAGGTCGATGAGGACGAGGGCGGGGCGCTCGTCCAGTGGGGTGCTGATGCTCATGATGCGCAGGCTACCTGTCTGACAGGAAAACTTGCAAGGTTGCCTGTCTATGTGTGGCGGTCGTGCGGGCCCGCTGTCGTCGGCCCGTTGTCACACCCGCCGGGTAGGTTGGACCGCATGCGCATTGCTACGTGGAACGTGAACTCGATCACCGCGCGCCTCCCGCGCCTCCTGGCCTGGCTGGAGTCCAGCGGCACGGACGTGCTGTGCATCCAGGAGACCAAGTGCTCGGCTGAGCAGTTCCCCACGGACGAGCTGCGGGAGCTGGGCTACGAGGCGGCGGTCAACGCCACGGGGCGGTGGAACGGGGTGGCGGTGCTCTCCCGTGTCGGCCTCGACGACGTCGTCCGGGGGCTGCCCGGTGACCCCGGGTACGAAGGTGTCGAGGAGCCCCGCGCCGTCTCCGCGACCTGCGGTCCGGTGCGTGTGTGGTCGGTCTATGTGCCGAACGGGCGGGAGGTCGGGCACCCGCACTACGCGTACAAGCTGGAGTGGTTCGAGGCGCTGAAGGCGGCCGTCGCGGGTGACGCGGCCGGCTCCCGGCCCTTCGCCGTCCTCGGTGACTACAACGTCGCTCCGACCGACGACGACGTCTGGGACATCTCCCTCTTCGAGGGCGCCACGCACGTCACCCCCGGCGAGCGCGCCGCGCTGGCCGCGCTTCGTGAGGCGGGGCTCTCGGACATCGTCCCGCGTCCTCTCAAGTACGACCGGCCCTTCACGTACTGGGACTACCGGCAGCTCGGGTTCCCGAAGAACCGGGGGATGCGGATCGATCTGGTGTACGGGAACGCGGCGTTCGCCGGCGCCGGCAAGGATGCGTATGTCGATCGGGAGGAGCGGAAGGGCAAGGGGGCTTCGGATCACGCCCCCGTGGTGGTCGACCTGGACGTGTAGCGCGGCTGCGGGCCGGTGGGGGCCGATCGCGCAGTTCCCCGCGCCCCTGGGTTGCGCACTGCGTGCGGCATCTTCTCGGTCTGTTTTCGGGTGCAGCGCCGCTGTGGCTGAGCGCGCAGTTCCCCGCGCCCCTGGGATGCGCACTGCGTGCGCCATCTCAAGCCTCGAGGGCCTGCGGCGAATCCGCGCACCCTTAGGGGCGCGGGGAACTGCGCGGCCGGCCACGACGCAACCCGCGCATCTTCACCGTCCGAGCGGACTACGGCGCGAGGAGCCGCAGGTTCACGGAGTCGGCCAGCGCAGCGAGGCCCGCGTCGCCCGGGTGCAGATGATCCCCGGAGTCGAACTCCGCCCGCATCCGCGAGGGCCGCTCCGGGTCACGGATCACCGCGTCGAAATCGAGCACCCCGTCGAACCCGGACCCGGGCCCGCGCAAGAACCCGTTCACAGCGACCCGCTCCGCATCAGCCGCGGCCGTGCACAAGGCCTCCCCCTCGCACGGAGTGATCGTCGCCCCGATCACCTTCAGACCCCGCGCATGCGCCCGCCGCGCGATCTCCCGCAGCCCCGCCACGACCTGCTCCGCGCTCGCTCCCCACCGCACGTCGTTGACGCCCTGGAACACCACGACGCTCCGCGCCGAGGTCTGCGAGAAGACGTCACGGTCGAGGCGGTGCAGGGCGCTCACCCCGCCCGTGTCGGTGGAGACACCGTCCCCGGGGTACCGGTCGGCGACGACACGGTTGGCGGAGATGCCTTCGTTGAGCACGCCGTAGCGCGGCACGTCCGACTGGGCCAGCAGCCGCGTGGCCAGCACGTTCGGCCACCGCCGATTGGCGTCCCGCGTCGAGCGGACCCCGTCCGTGATGGAGTCGCCGAGCAGCACCACCGACCCCGGCCCACCGCCCACGTCGACCCCCGTCAGCAGCGGCCAGTACGAGATCGTCGACGTGTACGCCGACCCCGCCGCCTCCGCCGCGTGGTCCCCGGGCTCACTCACGTACGACGTCTGGATCGCCTGACTGTGCACGGGCGCGGCGGCCACCGGCTCGGGGAGGTGGAAGCTCACCAGCAGGCTGGTGTCGGCCGGGACCCGGAAGCCGACCGGGTCGCTGTACGCCTGGCCGCCCGCGGGCAGCACAGCCCCCCGCGCGCCCCGGAACGTCAGCCGCACCGGCTTCCCCCGCGCCTCCGCCCCGGCGCCCTGTACCGCCACCGACGCGCTCCCGACCCGTACCGGCGTCGACGCGAACGTGTTGTCGAGGCGGATGCGTACCCGTGAGCCGCCGACGCTGCTGTGCACGACGAGCCGCACCGTGCGGTCGATCCAGGGCCCGACCGTCGTGTACCCGGCGGGGGACGCCGCCCAGGTGCCGGTCCAGCCGGTCGTCGCCGCGCGGACGGAGAGGGAGAAGACGTGCAGGGCCGGGCTGCCACCCGTCGCCCGGGGCAGGTCCACCGACGAGATCCGGTGGCCGGAGCGCACCGGCACCGTCACCACGTACAGGCGGGTCTTCTCGGTGAGCTGCCCGCCGGGCGTGTTGCGGTGCGGCAGCGCCACCGACTTCGTGGCGAGGGGGCCGGTGCGCCAGTCGGGCGCGGTGAGCGAGTACGTGGAACGGGAGCCGTCCGCGTAGCGCACTGTGCCGGAGCCGTGCGCGTCGCCGCCGGTCCCGGCGACGAGGAACGCCAGCGCGTCGCCCCGGCCGGTGACGCGGACGCGCTGGCCGTCGGCCCGTACGTTGTCGGGTCCCGCGCCCGCCGTGCGCGGCCAGGTCAGCCTGGCGCCCTCGACGCCGAGCCGGGTGCCGGGGGTCCAGCCCGCCGCGGTCAGGTCCTGCGCGGAGAGCGAGCCGCCCGCGCCGTCGAAGTCGGCGGCGCCGGGCGCGGTGTCGTCGCTGACCGCGCGGTTGTCGAAGAGCCGCTCCAGGGGGAGCGGCCCGGGTCTGTGCGGGGCCGTGGTGGCGCCCGCGGCCGTGACGGGGGCGAGGCCCGCGCAGACGGCCAGGGCGAGGGCGGTGGTCCAGGTGCGTCGGCGCACGACCGGCTCCCTTCGTGGTGCGGCTGGCGTGACAGTGGCCACCGAAGTGGCATGACAGTCACCACCGAAGTGGCGTGAGAGTGCGCACTGAAGGTAAGGAGGAGGTGACGACGGGTCAATGAGGTGCGGCCGAAGGCGGCGTGAACTCACCGCGAACGTAGGCCAGCGCGCCTGTGGTGCGAGGGCGGGGGCGGATGCGAGGCTGGTCGGTATGAAGATCCCTTTCGTGGAGCATTGGCGCAAGAGGTACGGCGCGTCGGCGGTGGCCGTCTTCTCGTCGGACGGGGCCGACGCGGCCGGCCTTGCCGAACTCCTCGCCGAGTGCGAACTGTTGCGCACGCAGGCGGAACAGTCCGGGGTCGAACTCGACGACTCCGTACAGTCCTTGGCGGCGCTCGACCAACTGGTGCCGCGCTGGCGGGAGGACGAGGAGGCGCTGCACTGGCTCGGCAACGACGCGGGGCTCTACCTCGGCACGGTTCTCGTGCGCCGGGTGCCCGGCGCCGCGTGGGTGATCTGGCCCGACGGGCAGCCGGTGGTACGGCTCGCGTCGGGCCGGGAGATCGACGTGGTGGAGGCCGGTCACGCCTGGGCGGCGAGCGGGGCCCCGGAGTTGTCGCAGTTCTACGCGGAGGCCGCCGAGTTCTAGCGAGGCCGGTGCCCGAACGCAGTTGAACCGCAAATACGGTTAATGCCCATACTCGCGTGTCGTCCGTTAAGTCCCATATCGGCGTGGATAGTTTGCGCGGACCGACACAGCTGAGAGTGGGCAGGTACTGCCATGGCCGTCGATCCGTTGATCGAGCTGCGTGACGTGAACAAGCACTACGGGGAGCTGCATGTCCTCCAGGGCATCGATCTCACCGTCGGCAAGGGGGAGGTGGTGGTGGTCATCGGCCCCTCGGGGTCGGGAAAGTCGACGCTCTGCCGGACGATCAACCGCCTGGAGACCATCAGGTCGGGATCGATCCGGCTCGACGGACAGCCGCTGCCCGCGGAGGGCAAGGCGCTCGCCCGGCTGCGGGCCGAAGTCGGCATGGTCTTCCAGTCCTTCAACCTCTTCGCGCACAAGACGGTCCTGCAGAACGTCTCCCTTGCCCAGGTGAAGGTCAGGAAGCGCAAGAAGGACGAGGCCGACAAGCGCTCCCGCGAACTCCTCGACCGGGTCGGACTCGCCGCGCACGCCGACAAGTTCCCCGCCCAGCTCTCCGGCGGCCAGCAGCAGCGCGTGGCCATCGCCCGCGCCCTGGCCATGGACCCCAAGGCGCTCCTCTTCGACGAGCCGACCTCGGCCCTCGACCCCGAGATGATCAACGAGGTCCTCGAGGTCATGCGGCAACTGGCGCGCGAGGGCATGACGATGGTCGTCGTCACCCACGAGATGGGCTTCGCCCGTACCGCCGCCGACCGCGTCGTCTTCATGGCGGACGGCAGGATCGTCGAGGACCGCGCCCCGGAGGACTTCTTCAGCCACCCCGAGAGCGAGCGCGCCCGGGACTTCCTCTCCAAGATCCTCAAGCACTGACGGGGGAGTGCAGCACGCATGATGCGCAAGTCGCCACCGCTTCTTGCCGCCCTGGCGCTGACGGCCCTCGCCGCCACCGCCTGCGGCAAGGAGGGCAGCCCGCCCGTCAAGGGCCCGTCGGGGGACGAACTCCCCAGGTACACCGTCGCGCAGGGCTTCTCCCTGCCCGGCTCCCGGACGTGGCGGGCCGCTGAGCGGCGCGGACACTTCGTCGTCGGCGCCAAGGAGGACCAGCCCTACCTCGGCGAGAAGAACCCGGCCAACGGCGTCTACTCCGGGTTCGACATCGAGATCGCCAAGATGGTCTCGGCCTCGCTCGGCCTGGACCCGAAGAAGATCACGTTCAAGACGATCGCCTCCGCCAACCGCGAGACGGCCCTGCAGAACGGCCAGATCGACTACTACGTCGGCACGTACACCATCAACGACAACCGCAAGAAGCTCGTCGGCTTCGCGGGCCCCTACTACATGGCGGGCCAGTCGCTGCTCGTGCGCACCGACGAGGACGCCATCAAGGGCGCCCGCGACCTCGACGGCAAACGCGTCTGCTCGGCCGCGGGTTCGACCCCGTACCAGCGCATCCAGGCCGACCACCCGAAGGCCGACCTCGTCGCCTACGACACGTACTCGATCTGCGTCGACAACCTGCTGACCTACCAGGTCGACGCCGTCACCACCGACGACGCGATCCTGCTCGGCTTCGCCGCCAAGGCGCCCGACGAGATGAAGGTGACCGGCCGGCCGTTCTCGCAGGAGCCGTACGGCATCGGCCTCCCACGGAGCGACAACGCGCTGCGGTCCGCCATGAACGACGCCCTCGAAGCGCGGCAGAAGAACGGCGACTGGAAGCGCGCCTACGAGGCAACGCTCGGCCTGTCCGGCGAGTCCGCCCCGCAGCCGCCCGCCATCGACCGCTACCCGGCGAGCTGAGGAGCGCGACCGTGAACGTCCTGACCGACAACTTCTCGCTCTACTGGAAGGGCTTCCTCGGCACCGTCGAACTGACCGTCTACGCCTCGGTCCTCGCCCTCGTGCTCGGCTTCCTCATGGCGTCCTTCCGCGTCGCGCCCGTCGGCTCCTTCCGCGCCCTCGGCACCGCCTGGGTCACCGTCCTGCGCAACACCCCGCTCACCCTGCTGTTCTTCGCGGTGCTGCTCGGCCTTCCGCGCTTCGGACTCGTCCTCCCCTTCACCGTCTTCGCGGTGCTCGCGCTCGGCTGCTACACCTCCGCGTTCATCTGCGAGGCGGTGCGCTCCGGCATCAACACCGTGCCCAAGGGGCAGGGGGAGGCGGCGCGCAGCCTCGGCATGACCTTCGGTCAGACGCTGACGCACGTGATCCTGCCGCAGGCGTTCCGGTCCGTGATCCCGCCGGTCGGCTCCACGCTCATCGCGCTCGCCAAGAACTCGGCGATCGCGGGCGCGTTCAGCGTCGTCGAACTGCTCGGCACGTACAAGACGCTCAGCGAGCTCGGCTACAACATCATCTGGACGTTCGTCTGGATCGCGATCGGCTACCTCGTCATCACGCTCGCCATCAGCGCCTTGTTCAACATCCTCGAGAAGCGCTGGGGGGTCGCGCGGTGAGCCACCTGCCGAGCCGCCCGAAGGGGCGGCAGCCGAAAGCCCTCGACCACGACTCCACCGCCCTCTACGACATCCCGGGGCCGAAGACCGAGCGCCGCCACCGCCTCTACGGCGTCCTGTCCACGCTGCTCGTGCTCGCGCTCGTCGGCTGGATCCTCTACCTGCTCTTCGACACCGACCAGTTCACGCGCACCAAGTGGATGCCCTTCGAGTACAAGGGCATCCAGGAGCTGCTCCTGCGCGGTCTCGGCAACACGCTGAAGGCGTTCGCCGTCGCCGCCGTGCTCTCGCTCGCCCTCGGCACGCTCCTCGCCGTGGGCCGGCTCTCCGACCACAGGCCGGTGCGCCTGCTCGCCACGCTCTTCGTCGAGTTCTTCCGCGCCATGCCGGTCCTCGTGATGATCTTCTTCATCTACGTGGCCCTGAAGATGGAGCCGCTCCCGGCGCTCGTCGCCGGTCTGACGCTCTACAACGGCTCCGTGCTCGCCGAGGTCTTCCGCTCCGGCATCAACTCCGTGGAGCGCGGCCAGCGCGAGGCGGCGTACGCGCTCGGCATGCGCAAGACGCAGGTCATGACCCATGTCCTCGTACCGCAGGCCGTACGCGCCATGCTGCCCGCCATCATCAGCCAGCTGGTGGTCGCCCTGAAGGACACCTCGCTCGGTTATTTGATCACGTATGAGGAGTTTCTCCATGCCGGGAAGCTGATCGCTTCGAACCTCGACTACGATTTGCCCTTCATCCCTGTGGTGATGGTGATCTCGCCGATCTACATCGGGATGTGCATGCTGCTGTCGTGGTTCGCCCAATGGGTGTCCAAGCGGCAGCGGCGCAATCCCAAGACCGAGGCCGCGGATGTCGCCCCGGCCGAACCAGGGACGCTGCTGCCAGGGGTGCAGTAGCCGGAGCATGGGCAGTCCTCGCCCGGCAGCCGGAGATCACTTCGCATTCCGTGCGGAGAAGGTCAGCTGCGCGCGGGACGGGACGCGCCTGCTTGCCGAGGCCGAGCGGGCCCTTGTCGCCTTCGTACGCGGCAGGGGCACCGCTCCCCTTGGTCCTACGGGCATCACAGGCCCTGCCGGTCTTACGGGCCTATTTCGCGCGGTGCGAACTGCGCGGTCCCGCCGGGGCCGGCAGCGGTGTCTGCGCGGCGCGAGTGACATCGCCCACCAGTTCGACGACGTCAGGCCCGTAGGCCCCCGAGTTGACGACCTTCAGGAGCAGGACGAAGGAAGCGTTTCCGTGCTTGCGCGCGAGCCGCTCGTGGTGCCGGGCGAGGTAGCGGGTGGCGGCCTGGTTGGTGATGGGCAGCTGGCCGCAGAAGAGGAAGACCGGCCGCGCCTCCTTCGCCTGGCCCGCCGTCAGCCGGGCGAGGACCACGTACTCCGTCATCCCGGGCTCCAGGCGGTACCGCTCGGAGCCGATCTGGAAGGCGCCGCGGTCGGGGCCCGGCTCGGGGTCGTTGTTGACCCGGATGCCCGGCAGCAGGCTGACCATGTGCGCGGCCATGCGGCGGTTCGCCACGGGCCCGCCGATGCAGAACTCCGTACGTTCGCCGAAGCCCTGCTGGGCCGTGTCGTGCGCGACGACCTGGGCGTGGGCGCCGCAGTCCTTGACGATCGCGGACAGCTCAAGGAGCGCGAAGACGTCGTGGCGCCGCACCATCAGATCGGGACCGCCCGCGTCACGGTTCACCACCAGCAGCGACTCGGAGTTGTCGGGCAGCCCGAAGAAGGCCTGCTTGCGGCGGAGCCGGCGCTTGCACAGATGGGCGCGGACGAGCCAGCCAAGGGCGGCGCCGACGCCCGCCGCTATCAGGCCGACGACGATATAGCGCACGTCTTCAGTCATGGGCGCGCACTCTAGCGGGCGGGCGCACCGGGCGGACACACCGGTGTTCGAGGGGGTCCTGACGTCGCTGACAAGTCAAGTTACGCTGCGCGGACGGCTGTTGACCGGAGGTACTGATGCGACGTTCGATTGGGCGGAATCTGTCATTCTGCGCCGTTGCGGCGACCATGGTGGCGGTCGGCGCGGCGGCGCCCCCCTCGGCCGCTCCGGGGGATTCCGGCGGTTCTCACGACGGCCCGCGGAAGGTGCCGGTCGCCGTCGGGTACGGCGGCGCCGTGTCGAGCGTCGACGCGGACGCCTCGGCGGCGGGCATCGAGGTGCTGCGCAACGGGGGCAACGCGGTGGACGCCGCCGTCGCCACCGCCGCCGCGCTCGGCGTGACCGAGCCCTACTCCTCGGGCGTCGGCGGAGGCGGCTACTTCGTCTACTACGACGCAGAGTCCCGCAAGGTGCACACCATCGACGGCCGCGAGACCGCGCCGCTGACGGCGGGCTCCGACCTGTTCCTGGAGAACGGCAAGCCGCTCGCCTTCGCCGACGCGGTCACCAGCGGCCTGGGCGTCGGCACCCCCGGCACCCCGGCCACCTGGCAGTCCGCGCTCGACGCGTGGGGCAGCGAGCGCCTCGCCACCGTGCTGCGGCCCGCGGAGAAGCTGGCGCGCGACGGGTTCACGGTCGACGAGACGTTCCGCTCGCAGACCGCCGCCAACGAGGCCCGGTTCCGCAACTTCCCCGACACGGTGAAGCTGTTCCTGCCCGGCGGGCAGCTGCCGGCCGTCGGCTCGACGCTGAACAACCCCGACCTGGCGCGTACGTACCAGGAGCTGGCCCGCAAGGGCGTCGGGGCGGTGTACCGGGGCGACATCGGCGCCGACATCGTGCGCACCGTCAACAAGCCGCCCGTGGACCCGGCCTCCGGGTACAACGCCCGGCCGGGCAGGCTCTCGGCGAAGGACCTGCGGGCGTACACCGCCAAGTACCAGGCCCCGTCGAAGGCCTCGTACCGCGGTCTCGGCGTCTACTCGATGGCGCCGTCCTCGTCCGGCGGCACGACCGTCGGTGAGGCGCTCAACATCCTGGAGCGCACCGACCTGTCGAAGGCGTCCGACGTGCGCTACCTGCACCGGTACATCGAGGCGAGCCGCATCGCGTTCGCCGACCGGGGCCGCTGGGTCGGCGACCCGGCCTTCGAGGACGTGCCGACGAAGCAGCTTCTGTCGCAGCGGTTCGCGGACGCCCGCGAGTGCCTGATCAAGGACGACGCGGTCCTCACCAGCCCGGTCGCGCCCGGCGACCCGCGCCGCCCCGGCCGGTGCGGCGAGGCGGGTGACAAGGCGGCCCCGACGACGTACGAGGGCGAGAACACCACGCACCTCACCACCGCCGACAAGTGGGGCAACGTCGTCTCCTACACCCTCACCATCGAGCAGACCGGCGGCAGCGGCATCACTGTGCCCGGCCGCGGCTTCCTGCTCAACAACGAGCTGACCGACTTCTCCTTCGCGCCCGCCGACCCGGAGGTGCACGACCCGAACCTGCCCGGGCCCGGCAAGCGGCCCCGCTCCTCCATCTCGCCGACCATCGTGCTCGACAAGGCGGGCAAGCCGGTCGTCGCGGTCGGTTCGCCCGGCGGCGCCACCATCATCACGACCGTGCTGCAGACCCTGACCGGGTTCCTCGACCGGGGCCTGCCGCTCGTCGACGCCATCGCCGCGCCCCGCGCCAGCCAGCGCAACGCCGCCCAGACCGAGCTCGAACCGGGCCTGTACGACAGCCCGCTGCGGGCGGAGCTGGAGGCCGTCGGGCACTCCTTCAAGCCGAACCCGGAGATCGGCGCGGCCACCGGTGTGCAGCGCCTCCCGAACGGGAAGTGGCTGGCCGCCGCCGAGCCCGTACGGCGTGGGGGCGGGTCGGCGATGGTGGTGACACCCGGGAAGTAGCCTCTCCCCGCCGCGGAAGTGAGTCATACGTCTCTGCGGCGCACCACGAACAAGGCGAGCGCGACGGCCACCAGCGGCCAGACGGCGAACACCGTCCAGGACCCGGCGACCGTCGCGCCGCCGTACGCCTCCGGGCCCCACCCGTACAGCGTCGTCAGGCGCTTCCACGCGCTCTGCACCATCATGTTCCGCACCCGCTCGGCCCACGGCTCGGAGGAACCGAAGAACATCGGCAGCATCAGCAGCACGAACGCGGAGGCCACCATGGTCGTCGCGCCGTGCCGGAGCAGCACGCCGAGGCCGAACCCGATCAGCGCGCTGACCGGGGCGATCAGCGCCGACGCGGCGAGGGCGCGCAACGAGCCCGGGTCGGTGAGCGAGACAGCGGCGTCGCGGCCGCTGAGGATCGCCTGCGACACCGCGAACGAGCCGAGCGCGCAGAGCAGTCCGACGCCGGTCCAGAGCAGGGCGGTGGCGGTCGCCTTGGCGAGCATGAGCGCGCGGCGCGCGGGCACGGCGGCGGTCGTGGTCCGGATCAGGCCGCTGCCGTACTCGCTGACGACGACGATCGCGCCGACGCTGCCCGCCGCCAGCATCAGGACGAGGTAGCCCTCGGCGGGGAACGCGTCGCCGAGCGCGAAGACGTGGTCGCGCCGGGCGTCCGCGTCGAGACGGGGGACGTCCTGGTAGTCGCTCCAGGCGGCGAGCGCGGCGGTGACCAGGACGGTGAGCGTGACGGCCGCGAGGATCCAGGGCGTGGAGCGCAGTGACCGGATCTTGATCCATTCGGCGGCGAGCAGGTCGCCGAAGCGGGCACGGGGGACGGCGGTGGTCGCGTTCATCGGGCGGCTCCTGTCGGGTGCTGGGTCTCCGCCGGGTACTCGACGCGGTCGGCGGTCAGCTCCATGAAGGCCTCCTCCAGCGAGGCGGTACGGGTGGTCAGTTCACGCAGCGGGAAGCGGTGCTCCAGAGCGAGAGCACCGATCCGCTCGGCGGAAAGACCGGTCACCACCAGGCGCTCCGTGTTCTCCGGCACGGCCTCCGCGCCCGCCGCCGCGAGGAGCCCGGCGAACTCCGTGGCGCGCACCGTCCCGACCACGACGCTGAGCCGCGCGGCCCGCGCCGCGAACACCCGCAACGGCTCCGCCGCGACGAGCCGCCCCCGCCCGATGACGACCAGCTCATCCGCCGTGGACTCCATCTCCGACATCAGATGGCTCGACAGGAACACGGTGCGCCCTTCGCCGGCGAGCCTGCGGAACAACCGGCGCAGCCACAGCACCCCCTCCGGATCCATCCCGTTGAACGGCTCGTCGAACAGCAGCACCGGCGGGTCACCGAGCAGCGCCGCCGCCACCCCGAGCCGCTGCTTCATGCCGAGCGAGAACCCGCCGATGCGCCGCCCGGCCGCCCCAGCGAGACCGACCTCGGCGAGGACGTCGGCGACCCGCCGCGCAGGAAGGCCGTTGGAGCGGGCGAGCGCCGCCAGATGGGCCGTGGCCGTACGTCCGCCGTGCACCTGCTGCGCGTCGAGGAGCGCCCCCGCGTGCCGCAGACCGCGCGGATGCGAGACGAACGGCACCCCGCCGACGGTCGTGCCGCCCGCGTCCGGCGTGTCCAGGCCGAGGAGCACCCGCAGCGTGGTGGACTTGCCCGCCCCGTTCGGCCCGAGGAACCCGGTGACGGCACCGGGCCGCACGGTGAAGGACAGGCGGTCGACGGCCGTCCTGCGGCCGTACCGTTTCGTGAGCTCGTTGACTTCGATCATGTGAGCCACCGTGCCGCGCGGCAGGGCGTCCGCACATCGGCCCCCGGGATGCATCCCCCGGGCCGACGCCCCCGCGCGCGCCGCCCTCGTACGCTCACCGGTGTGAACCGTGGAAACGCCGCCGCGCCACCGCGACGCTCCGTCGTCGCCTGGTGCGGGCTCGCCCTGTACCCCCTCGCCGGGGCCCTGTGTCTGTTCGGCTCGTCGGACGTGCTGCCGTCGGTGCGCGCGCTCGGCATCGCGCTGTCCGCGGTGCTCCTCGTGGGCGTCGCGACGCGGATGCCGCTGTTCGCGCTCGTCGTGGTGGTGCTCGGCACGCTGTCCGCGGTCGCGCTCCAGCCCTCGAACGGTCCCTGGGGCGACTCGCAGCAGGTGACGGTCATGGCGTTCGTCTCGGCGGACGTGGTCCTCGCCCGCCTCGTGGCGACCCGTTCGTCCGCGCAGTGGATCACGGGCGTCGCGCTCTGCGTCCTCGCGCAGGCGGCCGCCATCCTCTTCTTCGTGCACCCGGAGAACCTGATCGCGTTCGGGGTCGTCGCCCTGCTCGTGCTGCTCGTCGCCTGCATGGTGGGCCTGCTCCTGGGGGAGCGGCGCCGGCACGCCGCCGCGCTGCACGACCAGGCCGTCGCCGAGGCCGTGACCGCTGAACGGCTGCGCATCGCGCGGGAGTTGCACGACCTGGTCTCCCACAGCATCAGTGTCATCGCGATCCAGTCGGGCGTCGCGAGCCGCGTCATCGAGACCCGCCCGAAGGAGGCCCGCGACGCCCTGCGCGCCATCGAGGCCACCAGCCGCGAGACCCTCCAGGGCCTGCGCCGCACCCTGGTCGCGCTGCGCAGGGCCGAGCCGGGCGAGACGGCACCGCTCGCCCCGAGCACAGGACTCGGGGACCTCGACCGGCTCTCCGAGACGACGGGCAGGGACGCGGGTGTGCGCGTCGAGGTGGCGGTGACCGGCACGCCCCGCGCGCTCCCGCCCGACATCGACCTGGCGGCGTACCGCATCGTGCAGGAGTCCTTGGCCAACGTGGTCCGGCACGCCCGCACCGACACCTGCCGCGTCCTCGTCGCCCACGCCGAGGACGCACTGCTCCTGGAGATCGTGGACGCCGGGACGGGCCCCGCCGCCTCGGCTACCGTGCCCGGTATGGGGATCACGGGGATGGCGGAGCGGGTGAGTCTGCTGCACGGGGAGTTCAGCGCGGGCCCTGGACCGGACGGCGGGTTCCGGGTCGCGGCGCGGATACCGCTGCCGGAGGCGGCCCGATGACCGTACGGGTGCTGCTCGTCGACGACCAGCCGCTGGTCCGCTCGGGGCTCAGGGTGCTGATCAGCGACACCGACGATTTGGAGGTGGCCGGCGAGGCGGGCGACGGGGCCGAGGCCGTCGAGCTGGCCGCACGGCTGCGGCCGGACGTCGTCGTCATGGACATCCGGATGCCCGGCACGGACGGCATCGAGGCGACGCGGCAGATCATGGCGGCGGACACCGGCAGCCGCGTCCTCGTGCTCACCACCTTCGACGAGGACGCGTACGTGTACGGGGCGCTGCGGGCAGGCGCGGGCGGTTTCGTCGTCAAGGACATGCGGCTGGAGGACATCCTGGCCGCGATCCGGGTGGTCGCCGCCGGGGACGCCCTCATCGCGCCGGGCGTCACCCGCCGTCTGATCGCGGACTTCGTGGGGCGGCCGGAGCGTGCGGCGACGGCCCGCGCGTCCCGCGTCATCGAGAGCGTCACCCAGCGCGAACGCGAGGTCCTCACCCTGATCGGCCTCGGCCGCTCGAACCAGGAGATCGCCGCCGACCTGGTCATCAGCGTGGCCACGGTCAAGTCCCACGTGGCCCGTCTCCTCACCAAGCTCGACGCCAGGGACCGCGTGCAGCTGGTCATCACCGCGTACGAGTCGGGCCTGGTGACACCGGAGGGCTGAGAGTACGAGCACCGGTATTGTTATCCGGTATAGGAATAGGTCCTCAGGTACCCTGGTCCCATGGTCCGAACCCCTTTGACCCCGCAAGAGCGAGAGCGCGGCGAGCGTCTCGGCCGGCTGCTGCGCGAGGCGCGGCTCGGCCGCAGCATGACCGAGGTCGCCGCGGCGGCGGGCGTCTCGGTGGAGACGCTGCGCAAGATCGAGACGGGCCGGGCGCCGACCCCCGCGTTCTTCACCGTCGCCGCCATCGCGCGCGAGCTGGGCCTGTCCATGGACGAGCTGATGGCGCACTGCGGCCCGGTCCCCGTCTGACGCGGCCCGCTTCCTGACCGGCCGCGGTCCGGTCCCCGTCCGGTCTCCGGCCGGAGATCACCCGCAAGGGTGTCAATCAAGATCGATCGAGCGGGTTGCCGACGATGGTCTTGGCAAGCCTGCCGCACGGGCTTACGTTCGTGCCTCTACGACCCTGGTCTACGGGCGTAGAGGAGCAGGCAAAGGAGCGGCCCATGACACCCGATCTGTACGCCCGCCACCGCGCCGCCCTGCCGGACTGGCTGGCGCTGTACTACGACAACCCGATCGAGCTGACCCACGGCGAGGGACGCCACGTCTGGGACGCGGCCGGCAACAAGTACCTCGACTTCTTCGGCGGCATCCTCACCACGATGACGGCGCACGCGCTGCCCGAGGTCACGAAGGCGGTCAGCGAACAGGCCGCCCGCATCATCCACTCCTCGACCCTCTACCTCAACCGCGCGATGGTCGAACTCGCCGAGCGGGTCGCCCAGTTGTCCGGCATCCCGGACGCCCGGGTCTTCTTCACCACCTCCGGTACCGAGGCCAACGACGCGGCGCTGCTGCTCGCCACCTCCTACCGCCGCTCGAACCAGATCCTGGCGATGCGCAACAGCTACCACGGCCGCTCCTTCTCGGCGGTCGGCATCACCGGCAACCGAGGCTGGTCACCGACCAGCCTCTCCCCGCTCCAGACGCTGTACGTGCACGGAGGCGTCCGGAGCCGCGGCCCGTACGCCCACCTGTCCGACGCCGAGTTCACCGACGCGTGCGTCGCCGACCTGCGCGACATGCTCGGCCAGACACGCGGCGACGTGGCGGCGCTCATCGCGGAGCCGGTCCAGGGCGTGGGCGGCTTCACCTCGCCCCCCGACGGCCTCTACGCCCGCTTCCGCGAGGTCCTCCGCGAACACGGCATCCTCTGGATCACCGACGAGGTGCAGACCGGCTGGGGCCGTACCGGGGACCACTTCTGGGGCTGGCAGGCCCACGCACAGTCAGGGCCGCCGGACATCCTCACCTTCGCCAAGGGCATCGGCAACGGCATGTCGATCGGCGGCGTCGTGGCCCGCGCCGAGGTCATGAACTGCCTCGACGCCAACTCCATCTCCACCTTCGGCGGCTCCCCGGTCACCATGGCCGCGGGCCTCGCCAACCTCTCCCACCTCATCGAGCACGACCTCCAGGGCAACGCGCGCCGCGTCGGCGGCCTCCTCATCGAGCGCCTCCGCGCCGTCGCGGCGCATGCCTCCGGCGTACGGGAGGTACGCGGCCGGGGCCTCATGATCGGCATCGAACTCGCCGCCCCCGGCACGGCGGAGGCGGCCCCGCACGCCGCCACGGCGGTCCTGGAATCCTGCCGCGAGAACGGCCTCCTGATCGGCAAGGGAGGCGGCCACGACACGAGCGTCCTGCGCATCGCGCCCCCGCTGTCGCTGACGGTGTCGGAGGCGGAGGAGGGCGCCTCGATCCTGGACGCCGCGCTGCGGGAGCACGCGTAGGGGGGGCCGTGCGACGCGCGCGGAGCCCGGCCGCGCCCCTTCAGGGGCGCGGGAACCGCGCGGGCAACCACGACACACAGGCAGCCGGCCGCCGAGCGGTGTGCCCACGGCGCGCTCCGGCCGGCGGCGCGGCAGCCTCCGGTTCACCCCTCACGAGGCGGCGGACCGGGCCCCTTCAGGGGTGCGGGGAACTGCGCGACCAGCCACAACGCACCCGCAGTCGGCGGACGACGAACGACCAATGGCGCGCTTCCGTCCAGGAGAGGACGCCCCGTGACCATCACACCCCCCTTCGACCACTCCCTCTCCGTCCGCCAGATCCTCGCCCTGGACAGAATCGCAGCCGGAGAACCGGAGGTGGTGGCCGCGGCCGCCCACCTCGACCGCCCCGTCCGCTGGGTCCACGTGGCAGAAGCCTCGGACGTCGGCGTCATGCTCACCGGCGGCGAGATGATCCTGACCACGGGCGTCCTGCTCGCGGGCGACGTCCGCAGCCAGACCGAGTACATCAGGTCCCTGCACAAGGCGGAGGCCGCGGCCCTCGTCCTGGGCCTCGGCCGCGCCTTCCCCGCGCCCCCGGAGGACATGCGCCGCGAGGCGGAGCGCTACGGCCTGCCCATGGTGGTCCTCCACCGCCCGTTCCCTTTCGCGGAGTTGACCGAGGAGGTCCAGTCCCGGCTCGTCCGCCGCAAGTTCGCGGCAGTCAGCCTCTCCGAAGGGATCCGCACCGCGCTCACCGGCCTGATCACAGCCGGAGCGCCCCTGCAGAGCCTGCTCGACGAGATCGCCGCGCACAGCGCCTGCCCCGTGGTCGTCACCAATCTCGCCCACCGCGTCCTCGCCACGGCCGGGGAGCGCCCCGCCGTCGACGACGTCCTGCGCGACTGGGACCGCATCGCCCGCCGGCCCGGCGAGACCGACGGCGAGGGCTGGCTCCGCGCCGGCCTCGGCGGCCGGGGCGAACGCTGGGGCTCCGTCGTCCTGTGCGGCTACCGGGGGGACGCGGCGTCCGGGCGGCTCCTCGCCGACCGCGCCGCCGAGGCGCTGGTCCTGCACCGCATGCTGTCCGGCTCCGCACCGAGCTGGGAGGAGCAGTCCGCGCAGTGTCTCCTCGCCGACCTGCTCTCCGGTGTCGTCCCGGCCCGCCAGCTCCTGCCCCGGGCCAGGGCGGCCGGCCTCCCGGTGAACCGCCGCACCTTCGTCCCGCTCGTCGTCCGCGACGCGGAGCCCGCCCGACTCGACCGCGTACTGCGCCTGTTGGGCCTCCCCGGGCTCGTGGCCGAGGTGGCCGAGGGCGCCACCGCCGTCCTCCTCAGCCTCGCCCGCGACCAGGCCGCCGACGCGCTCACCGACCGCTTCGCGTCCCGCCTGCGCGCCGGGACGGGGGAGGGGTGCCCGGTCGTCGCCGCCGGTCCCGCACGGCCCGGCTGGGAGGACGTGCCCGACGGGCTGCGCGAGGCGCTGCACGTCGCCGAGGCCGTCGCCGGAGCGCCGCCCGGATCGCCGCCCGTGGTCCGGCTCGGTGACGTACGCCTTCGCGGACTCGTCCGGCTGCTGCGGGACGACCCGCGCGTGCAGTCGTTCGCCGAGCGGGAACTGGACGGCCTGCTGCGCGCCGACGACACGGAAGCCCTGCTGCCGGTCCTGCGCACCTACCTCGCCACCGGCCGCAACAAGTCCCGCACGGCCCATCTCCACCACATGAGCCGCCCCGCCCTGTACCGCCGCCTGGAGACCATCGAGGCGCTGCTCGGCATGGAGCTCGACGACTTCGAGCAGGCCGCCTCCGTCCACATCGCCCTGCTCGCGCACGACGCCCAGCGCGGGACGTGACACGGTGCAACGCCGCGCGCCCGACGACGTGACACGGTGCGACTCGGCGGCCACGGCCGGAGTTCCTATCGTCGACAGCACGCCGCGTACCCCCCTCAGGAGGTCCCGATGAGCCCCGTGATCCGCGCCGCGATCTTCCAGACCGCCTGGACCGGCGAGAAAGAGTCCATGATCGAGGCGCACGAGCAGGCCGTCCGTGACGCCGCCGCGCAAGGCGCCCAAGTCCTCTGCTTCCAGGAGCTGTTCTACGGCCCGTACTTCTGCCAGGTCCAGGACGCGAAGTTCTACGAGTACGCCGAGGCGATCCCGGACGGACCGATCGTGCGCCGCTTCCAGGACCTCGCTCGCGAGCACGGCATCGTCCTCGTGCTGCCCATGTACGAGGAGGAGCAGCCCGGCGTCCTCTACAACACGGCCGCCGTGATCGACGCCGACGGCTCCTACCTCGGCAAGTACCGCAAGACCCACATCCCCCAGGTTCAGGGGTTCTGGGAGAAGTTCTACTTCCGGCCCGGGAACTCCGGCTGGCCCGTCTTCGACACGGCGGTCGGCAGGATCGGTGTCTACATCTGCTACGACCGGCACTTCCCGGAGGGCTGGCGCGCGCTCGGCCTCGAAGGCGCGCAGATCGTCTTCAACCCGTCCGCCACCAGCCGGGGCCTGTCCCGCTACCTGTGGCAGCTGGAGCAGCCGGCCGCCGCCGTCGCCAACGAGTACTTCGTCGGCGCCATCAACCGCGTAGGCGTCGAGGAGTACGGGGACAACGACTTCTACGGCACTTCCTACTTCGTCGATCCCGAGGGCCAGTTCGTGGGCGAGGTCGCCGACGACAAGGCGCCCGAACTCGTCGTCCGCGACCTCGACATCGCCAAGCTGCGCGAGGTCCGCGACCGCTGGCAGTTCTACCGCGACCGCAACCCGCAGGCGTACGAGCCCCTCACCCGTCCCTGACCGCCCGTCCCTGGAGGAGAGCATGAGCGCTGTCCGTACCGTCGTCCGCGGCGGACTCGTCGTCACCGCCGCCGACGAGATGCACGCCGACGTCCTCGTCGAGGACGGGCGCGTCGTGGCCCTGGCGGCCGGCGGCAGCGACACCGCCGCGTCCTGGACGGACGCGCGCGTCCTCGACGCGAGCCACAAGTACGTCATCCCGGGCGGGGTCGACGGCCACACCCACATGGAGATGCCGTTCGGCGGCACCTTCGCCGCCGACACCTTCGAGACGGGCACCCGGGCGGCGGCCTGGGGCGGCACGACGACCATCGTCGACTTCGCCATCCAGTCGGTCGGGCACTCGCTGCGCGAGGGCCTCGACGCCTGGCACGCCAAGGCCGACGGCAAGTGCGCGATCGACTACGGCTTCCACATGATCGTCTCCGACGTGCACGACAAGACGCTCAGGGAGATGGACCTGCTCGTCGGGGAGGGGGTGACGTCCTTCAAGCAGTTCATGGCCTACCCGGGCGTCTTCTACTCCGACGACGGGCAGATCCTGCGCGCCATGCAGCGCGCCGCCGAGAACGGCGGGCTGATCATGATGCACGCCGAGAACGGCATCGCGATCGACGTCCTCGTGCAGCAGGCCCTCGCGCGCGGCGAGACCGATCCGCGCCACCACGGCGAAGTGCGGAAGGCGCTGCTCGAAGCGGAGGCCACACACCGCGCGATCAAGCTGGCACAGGTCGCCGGGGCGCCGCTGTACGTCGTGCACGTCTCCGCGCAGGAGGCGGTCGCCGAGCTGGCGCGCGCCCGCGACGACGGCCTGCCGGTCTTCGGCGAGACCTGCCCGCAGTACCTGTTCCTGTCCACCGACAACCTCGCCGAGCCGGACTTCGAGGGCGCCAAATACGTCTGCTCGACCCCGCTCAGGCCCGAGGAGCACCAGGCCGCGCTCTGGCGCGGCCTGCGCACCAACGACCTCCAGGTCGTCTCCACCGACCACTGCCCCTTCTGCTTCACCGGCCAGAAGGAGCTGGGCCGCGGCGACTTCTCGAAGATCCCCAACGGGATGCCGGGCGTCGAGAACCGTATGGACCTGCTCCACCAGGCGGTCGTCGACGGGCACATCTCGCGCCGCCGCTGGATCGAGATCGCCTGCGCCTCACCGGCCCGGATGTTCGGCCTGTACCCGAAGAAGGGCACCATCGCGCCGGGCGCCGACGCGGACATCGTGATCTACGACCCGCACGCCGAGCAGACGATCAGCGCCGCCACCCACCACATGAACGTCGACTACTCGGCGTACGAGGGCAAGCGGCTCACCGGCCGCGTCGAGACGGTCCTGTCGCGCGGCGAACTCGTCGTCACCGAGCGGGAGTTCACCGGCCGCGCCGGACACGGCGCGTACACCCCGCGCTCCACCTGTCAGTACTGAGAGGGGCCACCATGGATTTCGGACTCGTCCTGCAGACCGACCCGCCGGCTTCGGCGGTCGTGGAGTTGATGAAGCGCGCGGAGGGGGCCGGGTTCCGTTACGGGTGGACGTTCGACTCGTGCGTGCTGTGGCAGGAGCCGTTCGTCATCTACAGCCGCATCCTCGCCGAGACCGAGCGCCTGACCGTCGGCCCGATGGTGACCAACCCTTCCACCCGCACCTGGGAGGTCACCGCCTCGACCTTCGCCACGCTCAACGACATGTACGGCAACCGCACCGTCTGCGGCATCGGGCGCGGCGACTCCGCCCTGCGCGTCGCGGGCCGCACCCCGAGCACCCTCGCCCGGATCAGCGGCGCGATGCAGGTCATCCGGGCGCTCGGCCGGGGCGACGAGGCGGACCTCGGCGGCGGTGCGGTCGTCCGCTTCCCCTGGGTACGGGAGGGCGCCCGACTCCCCGTCTGGATGGCCGCGTACGGGCCGAAGGCGCTGAGGATGACCGGCGAGGAGGCCGACGGCTTCATCCTCCAGCTCGCCGATCCGTTCCTGACGAAGTGGATGGTCAAGGCGGTACGGGACGCGGCGGTCGCAGCCGGCCGAGACCCGGCGGACGTCAAGATCTGCGTCGCCGCGCCCGCGTACGTCACCGACGACGACTCGCCGCAGGCCCTCGCCCACGCGCGCGAGCAGTGCCGCTGGTTCGGCGGCATGGTCGGCAACCACGTCGCCGACCTGGTCTCCAAGTACGGCGCGCACTCCGGCATGGTCCCCGACGAGCTGACCGAGTACATCAAGGCGCGCGAGGGCTACGACTACGCGCACCACGGCCGCTCGGGCAACCCGGACACGGCGTTCGTGCCGGACGAGATCGTGGACCGCTTCTGCCTGATCGGCCCGGCGGAAGCACACCTCGAAAAGCTGCGCGCGCTACGGGAGCTGGGCGTCGACCAGTTCGCCCTGTACGCCATGCATGACGCGAAGGAGACGGTGATCGACCGGTACGGCCGGGACGTGATCCCGGTGCTCGACGCGTGAACCGTTTTCCCGGAACGGACTGAACGGACTGAACGGACTGCCCATGACCGACACCGCCCCGCCCGTCCGCGCCGCCGACCTCGGGGCCGACGCCTTCCCGTCGGACAGCCGCTACGGCAATGACGATCTGCGCCCCGTACCGCTCGCCGAGCGCCGCTGGACCACCTACAACTTCGTGGCTCTGTGGATCGGCATGGCCCACTGCATCCCGTCCTGGACGCTCGCCTCCGGCCTGGTCGCGCTCGGCATGGACTGGAAACAGGCGGTGCTCACCATCGCCCTGGCCAATGTGATCGTCCTGTTCCCGATGCTGCTCACGGGGCACGCCGGGCCGAAGTACGGCATACCGTTCCCGGTCCTGGCCCGCGCCTCGTTCGGGATACGCGGGGCCAATCTGCCCGCGATGGTGCGCGCGGCGGTGGCCTGCTGCTGGTTCGGCATCCAGACGTGGATCGGCGGGCAGGGCATCTTCGTCCTCCTGGGCAAGATCTTCGGCGGCTGGGCCGACGCCGCGCACATCGGCGGCTACCCGTGGACGCTGTGGCTGTGCTTCGTCGTCTTCTGGGTGCTCGAACTCGCCATCATCTACCGGGGGATGGACACGCTGCGCCGGTTCGAGAACTGGGCGGCGCCGTTCGTGCTCGTCGGCGCGCTGGTGCTGCTTGTCTGGATCGCGAACAAGGCGGGCGGCTTCGGCCCGCTGCTGCACGAGCCGTCGAAGGTCGGCTGGGGCCCGGACTTCTGGAAGATCTTCTTCCCCGGCCTGATGGGCATGATCGGGTTCTGGTCGACGCTCTCGCTGAACATCCCGGACTTCACCCGGTTCGGCAAGGGCCAGAGGGCGCAGGTGCTCGGGCAGACGCTTGGGCTGCCTACCACCATGACGTTGTTCGCGCTGATGTCCGTCCTCGTCACCGCCGGCTCCGAGAAGGTGTACGGCGTCGCGATCTGGGACCCGGTCGAGCTGGCCGCCAAGACGGACAGTGTGTTCGGGCTCCTGTTCGCGCTGGTCACGGTGTTCGTGGCGACGATCTCGGTCAACATCGCCGCGAATGTCGTCTCGCCCGCGTACGACCTCGCGAACCTCGCCCCGAAGCTGATCACCTTCCGTACGGGTGCGATCATCGCCGGCGTCGTGGGTGTCCTTGTCATGCCGTGGAAGCTGACCTCGACGCCCGAGCTGTACATCTTCACCTGGCTCGGTGTGGTGGGCGGGCTGCTCGGCACGGTCGCCGGCATCCTCATCGCCGACTACTGGATCGTCCGGCGGACCGTACTGCATCTCGCCGACCTGTATGACGCGGGCGGGCGCTACTGGTACTCCGGCGGCTGGAACTTGCGGGCTGTCGCCGCCTTCACCGTCGGCGGGCTGCTCGCGGTCGGCGGCTCGTACTCCACGCTCGACGAGGACGGGAACAAGGCGGGGCCGTTCCCCGTGGACGGCGTCATCCCCTTCCTGAAACCGCTGGCCGACTACGGGTGGGCCGTGGGACTCGCCGCGTCGCTGTGCGTGTATCTGGTGCTCATGGGCGCCGGGCGGGATCGTGGGACGCGGCACGCGTGACACGCCCCGGCCCATTGTTCGGGAGGACAGAGATGCGCACGTTGATCAGTACCGCCTTCGTCTCGCTCGACGGCGTCATGGAGGCCCCGGGCGGCGAGTCCGGCTACCGCAACGCGGGATGGACCTACAAGGACCTGGAGTTCCGGCCCGAGGCGTACGAGCTCAAGGGCCGCGAGCAGAAGGAAGCGGCCGCGATGATGCTCGGCCGGGTCAGCTATGAGGCGTTCAGCCCGCTCTGGCCCACGATGGAGGAGTTCGCCGAGTACGCGGTGCTGCCGAAGTACGTCGTGTCGACGACGCTCGGCGAGAACGCCCTGGTGGACAACTGGGGCCCGACCACGATCCTGCGCTCGCTCGACGACGTCGCCGCGCTGAAGCGGACGGACGGCGGGGCGGTCATCATCCACGGCAGTGCGTCCCTCAACCGGAGCCTGTCGGCGGCGGGCCTCATCGACCGCTACCACCTGCTCGTCTTCCCGGTGCTGCTCGGCGCCGGAAAACGCCTGTTCAGCGAGGCCGACAGGGACAAGCAGAAGCTGAAGCTCGTCGAGTACGAGGCGTACGCGAACGGGCTGCAGAAGAACGTCTTCGACGTCGTGCGCTGAGGTGCGCGCTGACGTGTACGCCCTGTGGTCACGGTAGTTGAATGTCGGATTCCCCTGACGCGTTCCATTGACGGATGCCTTTCACACGCCGTATTGGTATACCAAAGACGTCAGAGCGCGGTGTCGCTCTCGCGGAGGCGTGTGCCCCGACGTCCCGTTCCGTGCGGGCGAACCGGGCGCATTCAGACAGAGGAGCGCGTCATGGTCGCCGTGCACGAACAGACCTCCACAGCCGCAGCCACCGGGCCGGACGGGACCAGCCCCGGCCTCTACAGTCCCGACCTCGCGCCCACCCGCAGGGAGGGCCGCCGCTGGGGCGCGTACAACGTCTTCACGCTGTGGGGCAACGACGTGCACAGCCTCGGCAACTACGCCTTCGCCATGGGGCTCTTCGCCCTCGGGATGAGCGTCTGGCAGATCCTCATCGCCTTCGCCATCGCCTCGGCCCTGCTGTTCGGACTGCTCACGCTCTCCGGGTACATGGGGCACAAGACGGGCGTCCCGTTCCCGGTGATGAGCCGGATCTCGTTCGGCACCAAGGGCGCGCAGCTCCCGGCGGCCGTGCGCGGCATCGTCGCCATCGCCTGGTTCGGCATCCAGACCTACCTGGCGGCCTCGGTGCTCCGCGCGGTGATCAAGAAGCTCGCGCCGGGCGCCGCGTCGCTCGACCACAACTCGTTCCTGGGCCTGTCGACGCTCGGCTGGATCACCTTCGTCGCGCTGTGGGCGGTCCAGGTCGTGATCGTCAGCTACGGCATGGAGCTGATCCGCAAGTACATGGCGTTCGCCGCGCCCGCCATCCTCATCACGATGTGCGGCCTGGCCCTCTGGATCCTGACCAGGACGGACCTGTCGATCGCGGTCTCCACGGGCCACGCCCCGGCCGGCCTCGACGCCTGGCGCCAGGTCTTCGAGAGCGCCGCTCTCTGGGTCGTCATCTACGGCACGTTCGTCCTGAACTTCTGCGACTTCACGCGCTCCGCCAAGAGCCGCCGCGCCATCGTCGTCGGCAACCTGGCCGGCATCCCGCTCAACATGCTCTTCTTCGCCGGGATCGTGGTCGTGCTCTCCGGCGGCCAGTTCAAGCTCGACGGGCACGTCGTCACCGGGCCCGAGGACATCGTCGCCACCATCCCCAGCACCACGCTGATGGTGCTCGCCTCGCTCGCCTTCATCACCCTGACCATCGCGGTGAACCTGCTCGCGAACTTCGTCGCCCCGATCTACGCGCTGGTCAACCTCTTCCCGCGCAAGCTCGACTTCCGCAGGGCGGGCCTGGTCAGCGCCGTCATCGGCCTCGTCATCCTGCCGTGGAACCTCTACAACAGCCCGACCGTCGTCAACTACTTCCTCGGCGGCCTCGGCGCCCTCCTCGGCCCCGCCTTCGGCGTCGTCATGGCCGACTACTGGCTGGTCCGCAGGGCCCGCGTCAACGTCCCCGCCCTCTACACCGACGCCGCCGACGGCGACTACCACTACCGCTCCGGCTACCACCTGCGCGCCGTCGGCGCCTTCGGCCCGGCCGCCGCCGTGGCCGTCGTCGTCGCGCTCGTGCCCGTCTTCGAGCCGGTCTCCGGCTTCTCCTGGTTCATCGGCGCGGGCCTCGCCGCCCTGCTCTACGTGGTCTTCGCCGACCGCAGCCGTACCGCGCGGGACGTGGACGGCGAGGCGCTCGCGGTCGACGCCGCGTAACTCCGCACAGCCGCCAGGGAATTGAGGTTCGTCATCCGCACAGAAAGCACCACCATGCGCATACTCGTCTGCAACGTCAACACCACCGGGACGATGACCGACGCCATCGCCGCCCAGGCGCGGTCCGTCGCCGCGCCCGGCACCGAGATCGTGGCGCTGACCCCGGCGTTCGGCGCCGAGTCCGTCGAGGGCAACTACGAGAGCTACCTCGCCGCCGTCGCCGTGATGGAGACGGTGCGCGCCTACCCCGGGCCGTTCGACGCCGTCATCCAGGCCGGGTACGGGGAACACGGCCGCGAAGGGCTCCAGGAGCTGCTCGACGTACCGGTCGTCGACATCACCGAGGCCGCCGCCTCCACCGCCCAGTACCTCGGCCACCGCTACTCCGTCGTCACCACCCTGGACCGGGCCGTGCCGCTCATCGAGGACCGGCTGAAGCTCGCCGGACTCACCGACCGGTGCGCCTCCGTGCGGGCCAGCGGCGTGGCCGTGCTCGATCTCGAACGCGATCCGGACGCCGCCGTCGAGGCCATCGTCGAGGAGGCCGCCCGCGCGGTCGAGATCGACCGCGCGGAGGTCATCTGCCTGGGCTGCGGCGGTATGGCCGAGCTCACCGAGCGGATCAAGGAGCGCACCGGCGTACCGGTGGTCGACGGGGTCGCCGCGGCCGTGACCGTCGCCGAGTCGCTCGTACGGCTCGGACTCACCACGTCGAAGACGCGGACGTACGCGCCGCCCCGCGAGAAGAAGATCCGCAACTGGCCCCCGTTCATCGGGGCGTAGCGGCCGGACCGGCGGGCGGGGGAGATCAGGAGGCGGCGGCCGGGGTGCTCTCGCCCGTCGCCCGGAGGGCGGTGACGGCGTCACGGGCCGCCTGGAGCGCGCCCTTGTCGATCGTGGCGGCGGACGGCGCGCCCTTGGACTCGAAGTCGCTGCCGTTGTAGGTGACGGTCACCATGACGTTGGCGGCGCGGACCGTGACCACGGCCTCGCGGGTCTTCTGCTTGTCCTTGGTGGTGAGGGCCGAGGTCAGGCGGGCGGCGTCGCCGATCTCCTGCGGCGTGCCGTCGCCCTTGTCCCCGGACGCGTACGCCTGCTTCGCGAGCGCGTCGGAGTCCTTCACCTCGAAGGAGACGTCCAGCCAGTGGTACTCGTACCCCTTGAGCGCGCTCCAGGAGCAGCCGCGGCGCACCGCTTCGTCGGTCGCCGCGAGCTCCTTGCCCGCCGTCTTCGCGCCCGGCACGAGCGACGTGACCGTCTTGCCCGGCACGGCGTCGCAGGGTGTGGGCGGCTTCGCGTACGTCTTGGCCGCCACGCTCTCGCTCGGGCTGTGCGACGCGGACGCCGACGGCCGGGGCGCCGCGTCCTTGTGCTCCGTGTCGGCGGAGCCGGACATCGGGCCGGTGGACCAGGCCCAGCCCACGCAGGCGAGCAGGGCGACCGGCAGCAGCCGGGCGGTCAGCACGACCGGCAGCGGGAGAGAACGCACGGCGTACGTCCCTTACGTCAGGGGGGTGGGGGAGGTCAGTCTCACATGAGTTGCTGTGCGGCGAAACCGCCACTTCTGTCACCCCCGCATCACACACCGGCATCACGCACCGGCATCACACACTGGCACCGCGCGCCGGAGCCCGCGCGGACCTCACGCGCCCCCCATCGGCTCACGCGCCCGCGTCGTCCCGGCGCAGGGCCGTGACCACCCAGACACCCGCGCGCATCCGCACACCGCTCGCGGTCGCGTACGGACGGAGCGTGTCCTCCAGGGCGGCGCGCGTCCGGGCGGACACCCGCCGCCCGGGGGTGCGGGAGAGGAGGAAGTCGACGGCGTCGGCGGGCGAGTCGCCCCAGCGGGTGCGGACATCGACCGGCTGCACGGCGATCCGGTGGAACGTGCGGTGCAGGACCGCGTGGATCCGGTACGGCTCGGACAGGGACGCCATCGCGGCGCCCGCCGCACGCGCGTCCGGGTCGGGCCCGGCGGGCACCGCGTCCCGGGTGCCCTCCGCGAGGCGGCGCGCGAACCGGGCGAGCACCGCGCCCTCCTCGGTCTCGGGGCCCGTCCGGCGCGGACAGACGAAGGCGAGCCGGCCGCCCTCGCGCAGGGCGCGCGCCACGTTCGCGAACGCCGCCACATGGTCCTCGAAGAACATCACGCCGCCCCGGCTGAGCGCGAGGTCGTAGGTGCCCGGGGGGAACGGGTGCGTCTGCACGTCGCCGACCTCGTACGTCGCCCCGCGCACCCCCTCCTCGTCGGTACGCGCGCGGGCGCGTGCGACGAGCGGCACCGAGATGTCGACGCCCACCGCGTGCCCCGGTGCCGCGAGCAGGGCGGCCGTACGGGTGGTGGCGCCCGCGCCGCAGCCGATGTCCAGGACACGGTCGCCGGGGGCGATCGCGGCGGCCTCGAAGAGGGCCGCGTCGGCGCCGCCGAGCATGGCGTCGAAGCGGCGGTGGTGGGCGGCCCAGTGCTCGCCGAGGGGGCCGTTCCAGGCGAGTTCCTGGCGGAGATTGGCGACAGTGCTGGTCGCCGGGGTCGCCGGGGTCGCCGGGGTCGTCAGGGTGGCCGGGGTCGCCGGAATCATCGAGGTCATCAGGTCTCCAGGAGGTGGGGCACGGGCAGGGCCGACTCGATCCGGTCCACGGCGGCGAACGCCCCGTAGGCGATCAGATGCACCAGGCAGTGGTCGGTGAACGGCTCCACGCGCCACGCCGCCACGTCCTCGTCGGTGATCCGGTACGGCGCCAGCGCGGCGAGCAGCGCGAGACGGGCCCCAGGCCGCTCGGCGCGGCCGGGCAGGTCCGGCCAGGCGGGCGCCGGGTGCGAGCCGTCCCAGCGCGCCACGGTCTCCTGTACGAGGCCGAGTTCGGCGTCGTCGAGGAGGGCGGCGCCCGCCGTGGCGGCGGTGCGCAGGGCGTCGTAGGCGGGCCCGACGGAGGTGCCCGCCGCCCAGGCCGGTCCTGGGCCCGGGGAGCCGAGCAGAGCGAGCGAGGCACCCGGCGCGTGGTCGGCGCGGACCACGCGCGACACGCTCCGCCCGGCGAGCGAGCGGACCGCCTTCACGCGCTGGGCGTTGCCGGGCAGCAGGTTCTCGGTACACAGCGCGGAGACGATCCGGTTGATGAAGTGGAAGGTCAGCGCGGTGCCGACGTGCGAGGCGAGGTCGGCGCGGGCGAACGGCGGCGGCGCAAGGTCCGGGGAGCCCGGCACGCGCGAGGCGCGCCCCCACGCGAGGAGCCGCGCCGCGCGGGCGTCGTCCGGGGCGCGGTCGCGGGCCACCGCTTCGCCGAGCGCGTGGTCGCCGGTCGCGTGCAGCAGCACGGCGTGCGCGTCGACGCAGAACGGGCAGCGGTTGGCGAGGGAGGTCCCGGCCGCGACGAGTTCGCGGTCGGTGCGCGAACCGCTGCCCGCGATCAGGGACTCCCGCAGCAACGCCCAGGCGGGCGCGAGGAGTTCGGGTGCCGAGGAGAGGACGACCAGGGTCGAGGGGCGCGCGATGCCGAAGTCGGTCGCGGTCTGCGCCCAGACGGCGGCCGCGGTGCCGGTGGCGGACTTGGGCGACGGTGGCTCGGTGTAGCGGTACGGGCCGGACATGCAAGCTCCTTGGGTCGAGGTCACTTCTGCGATGCCGTCAGCCTCGTCCGGCGCCCCGTACTCGGGCGTCGTACGTCGGATCCCAACTCGGCCTACTCCCGTGGGAGTAGGCGGGCGCCCGGTGCCGTACCCGGGGCGGACGCCGATGTCGGTGGGGCGGTCTAGTGTGCCGGGCATACGGGGGAACCGGCCGGAGCGGGCGTGGGGGTGGGCGAGGTCATGGACGTGGGTGCGGGCGGGAGCGAGGGAGCGGTGACGGGCCGGCGGGCCGGTGCGTCGGCGGCGCCGCCCGGCCCGCGCGCGTACCTCGGTGACGCGCTGCTCGCCGTCGTGGTCGCCGCGGTCGTCGTGCTCGGCGCGACGCTCGCCGACGACGGGCGCGCAGCGGCGATCGACTATGTCCTGATGGTGGCGTCGGCGCTGGTACTGGCGGGACACCGCCGTGCGCCCCGCGCCGTGCTGCTCACCTCGACGGCCCTGACCACGGCCTACGTCGTGCACGCGCACCCCGGCACCCTCGCGGCGCTGCCGGTCGTCGTGGCGGTGCACACGGCGTCCCGGGCCGGGCACCGGGGACTCGGCGCCGCTGTCGCCGGTGGTTTCCTGGCCGTGTACATCACCCAGGACGCGCTTGCCGCCGACGGCGCCACCACGCGCGGGATGCTGCTCGCGGGCTGGTTCCTGTGCGCCGTCGTGACCGGGCTCGCCGACAAGAACTGGCAGGCCTATCTCCACCAGACCGAACAGCGCGCCCTGGAGGCCGAGCGGACCCGCGAGGAGGCGGCGCTGCGCCGCGCCGGCGAGGAACGGCTGCGCATCGCGCGCGAGCTGCACGACTCCCTCACCCACAGCATCTCCATCGTCAAGCTCCAGGCCGGGGTCGCCGTCCACCTCGCACGCAAGCGCGGCGAGGAGATACCGCCCGCGCTCCTCGCCATCCAGGAGGCGAGCGGCGAGGCGATGCGCGAACTGCGCGCCACGCTGGACGTGCTGCGCACGGACGAGCCCGCCGGCGACCCCGCGACCCTGGTCGAACGCGCCCGCGCGGCAGGCGTCCCCGTCGACTACACCGTCACAGGGCCGGAGCGCGAGCTGCCCGCCGCACTGCACCGAGCGGCGTACCGGATCGTGCAGGAGGCACTGACGAACGTGGCACGGCACGCCGGGCGCGGCGCGCGGGCCGGCGTACTACTGGCGTACGAGGAGGGCGAGTTGACGGTGCTCGTGACCGATACCGGTACGGCGTCCGCGTCCCGGCCGGTGGCCGAGGGGACGGGGCTCACCGGGATGCGGGAGCGGGTCGCCGAGGCGGGCGGCACGTTGGTCGCGGGGCCGCGGGAGGAGGGCGGGTTCGAGGTACGGGCGCGGCTGCCGTTCGGCGAGAAGCCGCCGGACCCGGCCGCGCGGGTCCCGGTGCGTGAGACGGCCGCCCCATGACCCCCTCCACCGTCCGCGTCGTCAGCGTCGTCAGCGTCGTCCGCGTAGTCCTCGTCGACGACCAGGCGCTCATGCGGGCCGGGTTCCGCGCGTTGCTCGACGCCGAGGACGGGATCGAGGTCGTGGGGGAGGCGGCGGGTGGGGACGAGGGGGTGCGGCTCGTCCGGGAGCGTGTGCCCGACGTCGTGCTCATGGACGTGCAGATGCCCGGAGTCAGCGGCATCGAGGCGACCCGGCGGATCGCCGGGGACTCCGCGCTCGCGCACGTCCGCGTCGTCATGCTCACCAACTACGGCCTGGACGAGTACGTCTTCGAGGCGCTGCGCGCGGGCGCGTCCGGGTTCCTGCTCAAGGACAGCGAGCCGGAGGACCTGCTCACCGGGATCGCGGTCGTGGCGCGCGGCGACGCGCTGCTCTCGCCGTCCGTCACGCGCCGCCTCATCGGCGCCTTCGTGGCCCGCCCGCCGGACCGTACGACCGCGCCGGGCCTGGAGTGCCTCACCCCGCGCGAACGGGAGGTCACCGCGCTGGCCGCGCGCGGCCTCAGCAACGAGGAGATCGCCGCGCACATGGTCATCAGCCCGTTCACCGCGAAGACCCACATCAGCCGCGCGATGACCAAGCTGGGCGCCCGCGACCGGGCACAACTCGTCGTCTTCGCCTACGAGTCGGGCCTCGTCGCCGCCCGCACCCCGGACGCCGCGCGCGCGGAGGTACGTAGGATCACGCCATGACGATCAAGGGGAAGGCGTCGCTCGGGCGCGCCGTGGGGCTCATGGCGACGGCGCTGTTCGTCGCGGCATGCGGAACGCAGGCGCCGGACGGGCCCGCGGCGGCGGCGGACAGCGGCGCCCGCGTGGACGGCTACCGTGTCCACGCGGACTCACTGGAGACCGTCACCCCGGCGCCCTACGGAAGCGTCGACGTGCGGGGAGCCGGCCGTCCGGGCGCCGCGTCCGCTTCCGCGCCCGCCGCCTCCGGCCCCTGCCCCGACTCCGGCATGCGCATCACCGCGGGGGACGCCGAATCCGCCATGGGCCTGCGCGTCCTCGCGGTCACCCTCACCAACTGCGGCAAGGCCACCTTCGACCTGTACGGCTATCCGCGGCTGACCCTCCTCGACGAGGACGGGGCGCCCGTCGAGCGCGTCCAGGTCCTCGAAGGCGCCGACGCGGTCACCACCGGCATCCGCGACGACGGCCCCCGCCACATCACCGTGCGCCCCGGCGAGGCCGCGTCCACGTCCTGGGTGTGGCGCAACACCTACGACGACACGACGCACGCGCCGGTCACGGTCGAGCGCGTCGTCGTCGACCCCGCTCTCGGCCGCGGCACCACGACCGTCACCCCGGACGGTGGGCTCGATCTGGGCAGCACGGGCCGGCTCGGCACGACCGCCTGGCGCAAGAGGTGAGAGCGGGCGGCTAGGATCCGCACACGTTGCAGAGGAAGGCGGACACTGGGTCCGCCGTGGTGGTTGGGGGTCGGCGTGGTCGCTGGTCGTGTGGTGCGCTTCGACGGAGCGCGCGGATATGGGTTCATCGCGCCGGACGACGGCGGTGAGGACGTCTTTCTTCATGTGAACGACCTCCTCATCCCCGAGTCGTACCTGCGCACAGGTCTGAAGGTCGAGTTCGACATCGAGGAGGGCGACCGCGGCCCGAAGGCGTCGTCGGTGCAGCTCGCCGAGGGCACCCCGGCGCCGACGGCCGGACGGGCCGCGGTCGACGGCGACGACGTGCTGTGCGACGTGCTGCGCGTCGACGAGTTCACCAACGAGGTCACCGAGCTGCTGCTGCGCGTCGCGCCCTCGCTGACCGGCGAGCAGATCCTGGCGGTCCGCCGCGAACTGGTGCAGAGCGGGCGCAAGCACGGCTGGGTGGACAGCTGAGCATGTGAAGCAGCGCACCTGATCCACCCGGGGCCCGGACCGAGTCGACGTACTCGGTCCGGGCCCCGCTCGTTGTGAGCGGTCGTTGTGGGCGCTCGTTGTGGGCGGGCTTCATCCCCTATGTCAGGTCTTTGCCTCGTCCAGTTATCCAAACTTCATCGAATCCGGTCCGGCATCCGGACAACCCTCTTGTCCTGCGGACTGTATGCGAAATACGTTCTGCGGTATTCCTTGATCGCCCACAGGCTCGGGAGGGTGCCCTCGTGCGCCGAACATCTGGTGCCCTCGCGGCAGTTGCAGTCACCCTGGTGATGTCCACGACGGCGGGCTGCGGCTCCTTGCAGTCCTCGGCCACCGAGGTCGGCGGCGAGCGGCTGACCGACGACCGTCCCGTCCGCGACGGCGACACCCTGACCGTCGCCCTCAACGCCGACCCCGACAAGCTGGACCCGACGCTCGCCCAGACCCTCGTCGGCCGCACCGTCTTCGCCGGGATGTGCGAGAAGCTCTACGACGTCGACGCGCGGGGCAAGGTCGTGCCGCAGCTCGCGACCGCCCTGCCGAAGATCTCCGCCGACGGCCGCACCGTCTCCTTCGACGTCCGCGAGGACGCCCGCTTCAGCGACGGCACGAAGCTCGACGCGGCCGCCGTCGTCACCTCCCTGCTGCGCCACCGCGACCTCGCGGGATCGGCCCGCGCCACCGAACTGACCCCGCTGAAGCGCGCCGAGGCCACCGGCCCGTACAGCGTCCGCCTGACCCTCAAACAGGCGTACGTGCCGCTCACCGCGGTGCTCGCCGACCGTGCCGGCATGGTGATGTCCCCGGCCGCGCTGAAGAAGTACGGCAAGGACTTCACCAACCACCCCTCGTGCGTCGGCCCGTTCAAGTACGCCGAGCGCGTCGGCGGCGACCGCATCGTCCTCACCAAGGACGCCCGCTACTACGACGCGGACGCCGTCCACCTCGACAAGGTGATCTACAAGCCGATCCCGGACGGCAGCGTCCGCCTCGCCAACCTGCGCTCCGGCGACCTCCAGGTCGGCGACCAGATGGCCCCGGTCGACGTGAAGAGCGCCCTCACCGACAAGAAGCTCCAGCTCTTCAACTCGCCCTCGCTCGGCTACCAGGGCATCGGCATCAACGTCGGCAATGTCGCCGGGCTCGGCGAGGAACCCGGCCGCGTCGACACCCCGATGGCCCGCGACGTCCGCGTCCGTGAGGCGTTCGAGCTGGCCATCGACCGCGACCTCATCAACAAGGTCGTCTTCCAGGGCATGTACGAGCCTGCCTGCGGCCCCATATCGCCGCAGTCCGCGCTCGCCCCCGGCCGCAAGCCGTCCGAGTGCCCCGGACGCGACGTCCCGGCCGCGAAGCGGCTGCTGAAGCAGGCCGGCGTCCACACCCCTGTGCCCGTCGAGCTGAAGATCTCCACCACGCCCGAGTGGAGCCGTATCGGCCAGGTCATCCAGGCCATGGCCAAGGACGCCGGTTTCGCCGTCACGCTGCGCCCCACCGAATACGCCACCATGCTCGAGGAGACCGACGACGGGCACTACACGGCCTTCAACAGCGGCTGGTCTGGACGGCTCGACCCGGACGGCAACGTCGCCAGCTTCCTGCGGACCCGCGGCGCCATGAACGCCTACGGGCTCTCGGACAAGAAGATCGACGCACTCGTCGAACGCGGCCGCACCGAGGCCGACCCGGACGAACGCGCCGAGATCTACGACGAGTTGACCCGCCGCGTCAACGACGCCCACGCCCTGATCTACCTCTACCGCCAGAAGAACTACGTCGTCGCCGGGAAGGACGTCGCGGGCGTACGCGTCTACGGCGACGGCCTCGTGCGCGTGAAGAATGCGGGGTACGCCAAGTGACGACCGCCGAGACCACGGCTGTGAAGGCTCAGCTACGCGCGCCCGAAGTCAAGTCGCTCACCGGGCACCCCATGGCCAAGTACGTCCTGACCCGGCTGCGCCAGTCCGTCATCACCCTCTTCCTCGTCTCCATCGTCGTCTTCGCGGGGATCCGCGCCCTGCCGGGCGACCCGGCGCTCGCCCTCGCCGGTGAGGAGCGCAGCCCGGAGGCGCTGGCCGCGATCCGCTCGGAGTACGGCCTCGACGACAACATCGTGATCCAGTACGCGCGGTTCATCGGCCACGCCCTCCAGGGCGACCTCGGCACCTCCTCGCGCACCGGCCTCCCGGTCGCCGACGCCATCGGCCAGGCGCTGCCCGTCACGCTCGAACTCGCCGCCCTTTCACTGCTGTTGGCGATCGTGCTCGGCATCGGCGCCGGGATCGTCGCGGCCGTCAGGCGCGGCAGGCCGGCCGAGTGGATCGCCAACGTGCTCGCCCTGCTCGGCCTGTCGATCCCCACCTTCTGGCTGGGCATCGTCCTCGTCCTGGCCTTCGCGATCGCCCTGCCCGTCTTCGCGGCGTCCGGATTCGTGCCCTTCGGCGCCGACCCGCTCGACAACCTGCGCCGCATGGTGCTCCCCGCGATCGTCCTCGGCTCGGGGCTCGCCGCCGTCGTCATGCGCCAGACCCGCGCCGCGATGCTCGACTCGCTCTCCGCCGACTACGTGCGCACGGCCCGCGCCAAGGGGCTGCCGCGCCGCGCGGTCATCGGCGGCCACGCGCTCAGGAACTCCCTGGTCACCGTCGTCACCGTGCTCGGGCTCCAGCTCGGCCACCTGATCTCGGGCGCCGTCGTCACCGAGCAGATCTTCGTGCTCCCCGGCTTCGGCAAGCTGACCATCGACGCCGTCTTCACGCGTGACTACGCGACCCTGCAAGGCGTGGTGCTGTGCACCTCCGCCGCGTACATCTTCATCAACCTGCTGGTCGACGTGGCGTACTCGGTCATCGACCCGCGCATCCGGCTCGGAGGTGCCCGGTGACCGCACTGGCTCTGACAGGCATCCGCACCCAGGTGCTCAAGGGCGCGAGAAGTCCCAAGCTGCGCGCCCTGCGCAGGAACAAACTGGCCATGACCGGCGCCGTCATCGCCGCCGTCTTCGTACTGGCGGCCCTGCTCGCGCCGCTCATCGCGCCCTACGATCCCGCGCGGCCCGACTTCGACGACGTCCTCGCCGCGCCGAGCTGGAGCCACTGGCTCGGCACCGACGACCTCGGCCGCGACCAGCTCTCCCGGGTCCTCCACGGGGCCCGCGCCTCCATGCAGGTCGGCGTGGTCGCGGTCGTGTTCGCCTTCGTCATCGGCGTACCGCTCGGACTGCTCGCGGGCTTCTACGGGCGGTTCACCGACAGCGTCGTCTCCCGCGTCACCGACACGATGCTCGCCTTCCCGTTCCTGGTTCTGGCCGTCGGCCTCGCCGCGGTCCTCGGCCCGTCCCTCACCAACGCGACCATCGCCATCGGCATCTCGCAGATCCCGGCCGTCATACGTATCACCCGCGCCGAGACGCTCCGCCTCAAGCACGTCGACTACGTGGCCGCCGCCGTCGCCAACGGAGGCGGTGACGGGACCGTCCTCCTCCGCCACATCCTGCCGAACGCGACCTCCGCGCTCACCGTGCAGGCCACCGTCGGCATCCCCGCCGCGATCCTCGGCGAGGCGCTGCTCAGCTTCCTCGGCCTCGGCGTGCAGCCGCCCGAGCCCTCACTCGGCGTGATGCTCTCCTCCGCCCAGTCCTTCCTCGCACCCGCGCCCTGGATGGCCGTCTTCCCCGGCCTCGCCGTGGTCGCCGCGACCCTGGCGTTCAACCTGCTCGGCGACGGCCTGCGCGACGTCCTCGACCCCCGTGGAGCCACCCGATGAGCCCCGACCCCGTACTGAGCGTGCGCGACCTGTCGGTCTCCTTCCGCTCCGACACCCGTACCGTCCACGCCGTCGACCACCTCTCCTACGACCTGCGCGCGGGCGAGGTGCTCGCGGTGGTCGGCGAGTCCGGCTGCGGCAAGTCCGTCACGTCCATGGCCGTCATGGGGCTCCTTCCGCCCACCGCGCACATCACCGGATCCGTCCGGCTCGGGGAGCGGGAGCTGGCGGGCGCCGACGACAAGGCGTACGGGCGGATCCGCGGCAAGGACATCGCGATGATCTTCCAGGAGCCGATGACCAGCCTGAACCCGGTGCTCACCATCGGGCGGCAGATAGGGGAAGTACTCCGCCGCCATCAGGGGCTGTCGAAGAAGGAGGCACGCGCGCGTGCCGTCGAACTCCTCGGCCTCGTCGGCATCCCGGCGCCCGCCCAGCGCGTCGACGAGTACCCGCACCAGCTCTCCGGCGGTATGCGCCAGCGCGTCATGATCGCCATCGCGGTCGCCTGCGACCCGTCCGTGCTCATCGCCGACGAACCCACCACCGCGCTCGACGTGACCGTCCAGGCGGGCATCCTCGAGGTCCTCCAGTCGCTGCGCGACCGCCTCGGCACCGCGATCGTCCTCATCACGCACGACCTCGGCGTCGTCGCCGACATCGCCGACCGGGTCCTCGTCATGTACGCGGGCCGCCCCGTGGAACAGGCGCCGGTGGACGAGCTGTTCCAGGCGCCCCGGCACCCGTACACGCGCGGCCTGCTCTCCGCCGTGCTGCGCCCCGGCACCGCCAAGGAACGGCTCCCGGAGATCCCCGGCCTGGTGCCGAGCCTGGACGAGCAACCCGACGCCTGCACGTTCGCGCCGCGCTGCGCCCGCGCCGACGACACCTGCACCGCGTCACGGCCCGGCTTCAAGGCCGTCGCCGCCGACGCCGGGGCGGGCGCCGCGCACCGCGCCGCCTGCTGGCACCCGCACACCCTCCAGGAGGCCGCCTCATGAGCACCCCGGCACTCGAACTCATCGGCCTGGAGCGGCACTTCGCGGGCTCCGGCGGCACCGTGCGCGCCGCCGACGGCGTCACCCTGACCGTCGGGCGCGGCGAGGTCGTCGGGCTCGTCGGCGAGTCCGGCAGCGGCAAGTCGACCGTAGGCCGGTGCGCCGTCCGCCTCGACGAGCCCACCGGCGGCACCGTCCGCATCAACGGCACCGACGTGACGACCCTGTCGCGCCGCGCCCTGCGCCCCCTGCGCAAGAACTTCCACCTCGTCTTCCAGGACCCGTCGTCCTCGCTCGACCCGCGCATGACCGTCGGCCAGATCATCGCCGAGCCGCTGCGCCTGCACGGCATCGCGAAGAAGGAGGCCGCCCACGCGCGCGTGGCCGGGCTTCTCGCCCAAGTAGGGCTGCGCCCCGAGCACGCCGACCGGCATCCGCACGAGCTCTCCGGCGGCCAGCGCCAGCGCATCTCCATCGCCCGCGCGCTCTCCGTCGACCCGGACCTCCTGGTCGCGGACGAGCCGACGTCCGCCCTCGACGTCTCGGTGCAGGCCAGCGTCCTGAACCTGCTCGCCGACCTCCAGCGCGACCGCGGCTTCGGCTGCCTGTTCATCACGCACGACCTGGCCGCCGTCGAGTACCTCGCGGACCGGATCGCCGTCATGTACCTCGGGCAGATCGTCGAGCAGGCCCCCACCAAGGAGCTGTTCGCGGACCCCAAGCACCCGTACACGCAGGCCCTGCTCTCCGCCGCGCCCGTCCCCGACCCGGTCACCCAGCGCACCCGCGAGCGCATCGTCCTCAGCGGCGAACTGCCCAGCCCGCTCGCGCCCCCGCCCGGCTGCCGCTTCCACACGCGCTGCCCGCTCGCCGTGGACCGCTGCCGCACGGAGGTGCCGCCGCTGCGCGCCCTGGAGGGCGGCCGCGAGGTCTCCTGCCACCTTGTCGCCGATGACGGCATGGCCCCCGATGCCGCCACAGCTCGCTCCAAGACCTCTCGTACGATCCCGGACAACCGCACCGCCACCCGCTAGGAGCCTTCTTGTTCACCACCCGGCCGACCCTCCAGGGCACCTTCGGCATGGTGTCCTCCACGCACTACCTCGCCTCCCAGTCCGCGATGGCGGTCCTGGAGGACGGCGGCAACGCCTACGACGCCGCCGTCGCCGCCGGCTTCGTCCTGCACGTCGTCGAGCCGCACCTGAACGGGCCCGCGGGCGAGGTGCCGATCATCCTCGCCCCGGCCGGCGGCGAGGTACGCGTCCTGTGCGGCCAGGGCGGAGCGCCCGCCGGGGCCACCGTCGCCCACTACAAGTCCCTCGGCCTCGACCTCGTACCCGGCACAGGGCCCCTCGCCGCCGCCGTTCCCGGTGCCTTCGACGCCTGGATGCTCCTCCTCAAGGACCACGGCACGAAGTCCCTCGCCGACGTCCTGAAGTACGCCATCGGCTACGCGGAGGACGGCCACGCGCCCGTGGAGCGCGTCGGCGAGACCGTCGAGACCGTCCGCGAGCTGTTCGAGACCGAGTGGCCGTCCTCGGCCGAGATCTACCTGGCCGACGGCAAGGCGCCCGCTCCTGGCGAGTTGTTCCGCAACCCGCGGCTCGCCGCCACCTGGAAGCGGCTCACGGCGGAGGCGGAGGAGGCGGGCGCCGACCGCGTCGCGCAGATCGAGGCGGCGCGGCGCATCTGGCGCGAGGGCTTCATCGCCGAGGCGCTCGTCCGCCAGGCCGGGCGCCCCACCAAGGACACCAGCGGCGAGCACCACACCGGCACCCTCACCCGCGCCGACCTCGCCGCCTGGGAAGCGACCTACGAGGCCCCGGCGACGTACGACTGGAACGGCTGGACGCTCTGCAAGGCGGGCGGCTGGAGCCAGGGCCCCGCCTTCCTCCAGCAGCTCGCCCTGCTCCCGCCCGAGCTGCCCGCCCACGGCTCCGCCGACTACGTCCACCTGCTCGTCGAGGGCTGCAAGCTCGCCATGGCCGACCGCGAGGCCTGGTACGGCGACGCGCGTGACGTCCCCGTGGACGCGCTCCTGTCCGAGGAGTACAACGCCGGGCGCCGGGCTCTGATAGACCCGCAGAAGGCGTCGTACGAGCTGCGCCCCGGGCGCCCGCTCGGCTCTCCCGGCGCTGAGCCGCGGCTCAGCGCGCACGCGACCGCCGTCGCCGCCGGTGAGCCCGGTTTCGACGCCATGGGGGTCGCGGGCGCCGGTGAGCCCACCGTCGCCAAGCGCCCCACGTCCCCGGTGCCCGGCGAGCCCGACGTCGACAGCGACGGGCTGACCCGCGGCGACACCTGCCACCTCGACATCGTCGACCGCTGGGGCAACATGGTCGCCGCGACCCCGTCCGGCGGCTGGCTCCAGTCCAACCCGGTCGTGCCCGAGCTGGGCTTCCCGCTCGGTACGCGCCTGCAGATGGCGTGGCTGGAGGAGGGGCTGCCGAACTCGCTCACCCCGGGCCGCCGCCCGCGCACCACCCTCACCCCCTCGCTCGCCCTGAAGGACGGCGTTCCGGTGATGGCGTTCGGCACGCCCGGCGGCGACCAGCAGGACCAGTGGCAGCTGCACTTCTTCCTGGCGGTGGCCCTGCGCCCCGAGGTCCGCGGCGGCCTCGACCTCCAGGGCGCCATCGACGCCCCGAACTGGCACAACGACTCCTTCCCCGGCTCCTTCTTCCCGCGCGGCATGCGACCGGGGTCGGTCACCGTCGAGTCGCGGATGGCGGAGGAGGTCGTCGCTGAGCTGCGCCGCCGCGGCCATGACGTGACCGTCGGGGACGCCTGGTCCGAGGGGCGGCTGTGCGCCGTCGCCCGCGACCCGCGCACAGGTGTGCTGTCCGCGGCGGCGAACCCGCGGGGGATGCAGGGGTACGCGGTCGGCCGCTGAGCCGTACGCGCACGTGCACTGTGGGCGGGATCTCCGATTTCATGGTGATTCCACCCACAGTTCATCTGATCAGTACGCGTTGTCAGTGGGGCGTGTTCTCATGGGGACATGATCGAAACAGCCACAGAAAGCATCGACGACTTTCTGACCCGCACTATCGATGACCAGCTGGTGAGCGACGTGGAGCGGATCGTCCGCGCCGCGGCCGCCGCCGAGATCACGCCCCGCTTCCGGCAGCTCGCCGCCCACGAGATCCAGCAGAAGAGCGCCCCGCACGACCTGGTGACCGTCGCCGACAAGCGCGCCGAGGAGTACCTGACGCGCGAGCTGCCCGCTCTGCTCCCCGGCTCCGTCGTGGTGGGCGAGGAGGCGGTCGCCGCCGACCCGGCGACGTACGGCGCGATCCGGGGCGCGGCCCCGGTCTGGATCGTCGACCCGGTCGACGGAACCCGCCAGTTCGTCCACGGCGACCCCGGTTTCTGCACGCTCGTCGCGCTCGCCCTCGACGGCGTGGTCCTCGCGTCGTGGACGTACGCGCCCGCGCTCGGCGAGTTCGCCGTCGCGGTCCGCGGCCGGGGCGCGCGGCTCAACGGCCGGCTCCTGCCCGCGGGCGCCCCCGCGCCGGGCCGTGACCTGCGCGTCGCCACCTCGCACCCCGACTTCACCACCGACGCCCAGAAGCGCTCCCTGCTCGGCCTGCGTACCGAGGGCGTCGCGCCGCGCCCGTGCGGCTCGGCGGGCCTGGAGTACCTGGCGATAGCCCGCGGCGACCTCGAAGCGGTCGCCTTCGGCTGGGAGCTGGCCTGGGACCACGCCGCCGGACTGCTCCTCGTCGAGGAGACGGGCGGCGCGCACCTCACCCGCGACGGCCGCCCGTTTGTGATCACCGGGGGGAACGCGCTGCCGTTCACGGCGGCGCGGGACGCGGCCACGGCGCGCCGGGTCGCCGGGCTCCTCGCGGACGGCGTCTGACCTCGGCCCCGCCCGTCGGCCGGTGATCGCCGGGCGGTACCCGCGCCCGGCGATCCCGGTGGTCCGGCATATCCTGTGCGGGCAGTGGCCGTCGGCTGACGAAGGAGTCCGAAGGTGCCGTCGATGCTCGATGCCGTCGTGGTCGGTGCGGGGCCCAACGGTCTGACCGCCGCGGTCGAACTGGCCAGGCGGGGCTTCTCCGTGGCCCTCTTCGAGGCGGAGTCCACCGTCGGCGGCGGCGCCCGCACCGAGGAACTCACGCTGCCCGGCTTCCGCCACGACCCCTGCTCGGCGGCGCACCCGCTGGGCGTCAACTCCCCGGCGTTCAGGGCGATGCCGCTGGAGCGGTACGGGCTCGACTGGGCCCACCCCGAACTGCCCATGGCCCATCCGTTCCCGGACGGCACGGCCGCCGTCCTCGCCCGCTCCGTCGCCGAGACCGCCGCCTCGTTCGGGGCGCGCGACGCGGGCGCGTACCGCCGTCTGGTCGAACCGCTCCTGCCGCACTGGGACGCCCTGGTGCGGGACTTCATGTCCCTGCCGCTCAGCGCGCTGCCCCGGGACCCGCTCGCTCTCGCCCGCTTCGGCCTGCGCGGACTGCCGCCCGCCACCTGGCTGATGCGCCGCTTCCGCGACGAGCGGGCCGGCGCCCTGTTCTCCGGGCTCGTCGCCCACACCATCGCCCCGCTCGGCGGCTTCGCGACCTCGGCGATAGGGCTCGTCTTCGCGCTCGCCGCCCACGCGCGCGGGTGGCCGCTGGTCCGGGGCGGTACCCAGTCCCTCTCCGACGCGCTCGCCGCGTACCTGAAGGACCTCGGCGGCGTGATCCACACCGACTACACGGTCAAGCGCCTCGACGACCTGCCGCCCGCCCGCGCCTACGTCTTCGACACCTCGCCGACCGCCCTCGCGCGGATCGCGGGGCTCGGCCGCTACTACGACCGGTTCCGGTACGGGGCGAGCGTCTTCAAGCTCGACTACGCGCTCGACGGGCCCGTGCCGTGGACCGCGCCGGAGGCCAGGAAGGCGGGCACGGTGCAGGTCGGCCCGTACCAGGGCGACATCGACAAGGCGCTGCGCGCCGCGTCGGTCGAGGGCCGGGCCCCCGAGGCGCCGTTCCTCATCACCGTGCAGCCGAGCGTCGTCGACGCCTCGCGCGCGCCCGAGGGCAAGCACACGTTCTGGGCCTACGGCCACGTGCCGAACGGCTGGGACGGCGACCTCACCGACGCCGTCGAACGCCAACTGGAGCGTTTCGCCCCGGGGTTCAGGGACCTGATCCTCGCCCGCGCCACCGCGGGCCCGCCCGAACTCGCCGTGCGCAACGCCAACTACGTGGGCGGCGACATCTCCTGCGGCTCCGTCGGCGGGCTCCAGCTCCTGCTCCGGCCCAGACTGTCCCTCTCCCCGTACACGACCCCGCACCCGGCCGTCTTCCTCTGCTCCTCGGCGACCCCGCCGGGCCCGGGGGTGCACGGCATGTCCGGACACAACGCGGCCAAGGCCGTCTGGCGGCGACTGCGAGCGACATGACTACGCGACTGACCCTCATCCAGGGCGACATCACCGAGCAGGACGTGGACGCCGTGGTGAACGCGGCGAACTCCTCCCTCCTCGGCGGCGGGGGAGTCGACGGCGCCATCCACCGGCGCGGCGGCCCCGAGATCCTCGCCGCGTGCCGCGCCCTGCGCGCCTCCCACTACGGCAAGGGCCTGGCGACCGGCCAGGCCGTCGCGACCACGGCCGGACGCCTCCCGGCCCGCCACGTCATCCACACCGTCGGCCCCCGCTGGTCCCCGGCCGAGGACCGCTCGGAGCTGCTCGCCTCCTGCTACCGGGAGTCCCTGAGGATCGCCGCCGAACTCGACGCCCGTACGGTCGCGTTCCCCGCGATCTCCACGGGGATCTATGGCTGGCCCCTTGACGACGGGGCGCGGATCGCGGTGGAGACGGTACGGGGCGCGGTCCGGGCGGGGGTCGAGGAGGTGCGGTTCGTGGTGTTCGACGAACGGGGGCGAGTGGCTTTCGCCGCGTACCTGGACTGAGCCGTCCCCTGGGTCGAACCACTGCGGCCGGTGAGCCCCTCGGGGAGCACCTGAATCGGCGCCCTCAGCACGCCGGTGTCCGGATGCGGGCTTCGTCGTGACTGCTCGCGCTTCGTGGTGGAGCCGTTGATGGGCACAGTGCCGTGTCCTTGGGATGCGCACCTCGTGCGCCGTCTTCCCCCGGCAGGTGCCGCACGCCGTGGTGCGAGGACCATGTCGTATTCTCGCCAGCCACGTCGCTCACCATGCCCGATGCTGGATCCATGCCCACCGTCGAGAACGCCGCGCACGCGCCCGGCACCGCCGCCATGCACACCGACACCGAGCGGTGTGTCCGGGCCGTGCAGGCCAAGGACACCCGGTTCGACGGGGTGTTCTTCACCGCCGTCGTGACCACCCGCATCTACTGCAGGCCCGGCTGTCCGGTCGTGCCGCCCAAGCCGCGCAACATGCGGTTCTACCCGAGCGCCGCCGCCTGCCAGCAGGCCGGATTCCGGGCCTGCAAGCGGTGCCGGCCCGACACCAGCCCCGGCTCACCGGAGTGGAACCAGCGGGCCGACCTCACCGCCCGTGCCATGCGGCTGATCGCCGACGGGACCGTGGACCGGGAGGGTGTACCCGGCCTGGCAGGCCGCCTCGGGTACAGCGCCCGGCAGATCGAGCGGCAGCTCCTCGCCGAGCTGGGCGCCGGGCCGCTCGCGCTCGCCCGTGCCCAGCGCGCCCAGACCGCGCGGCTCCTCATCGAGACCACCGGGCTGCCGATGGCGGACATCGCGTTCGCCGCCGGGTTCGCCTCGATCCGCACCTTCAACGACACCGTCCGCGAGGTCTTCGCCCTCTCCCCGAGCGAGCTGCGCACCCGCGCGCCCCAGGGCCTGCCGAGCGCGCCCGGCGCGATCACGCTTCGGCTGCCGTTCCGCACGCCCCTCAACCCCGACAACCTCTTCGGCCACCTCGCGGCGACCGCCGTGCCCGGGGTCGAGGAGTGGCGGGACGGGGCGTACCGGCGCACGCTGCGGCTCCCGTACGGGCACGGCATCGTGGCCCTGACGCCGGGCGCCGAGCACATCGGGTGCCGGCTCGTCCTCACCGACCAGCGCGATCTGACCGTCGCCATCAGCCGCTGCCGCCGGATGCTCGACCTCGACGCCGACCCGGTCGCCGTGGACGAGCGGCTGCGCGCCGACCCGCTGCTCGCGCCGCTCGTCGACAAGGCGCCGGGCCGCCGGGTCCCGCGCACGGTCGACGAGGCCGAGTTCGCGGTCAGGGCCGTGCTCGGACAGCAGGTCTCCACCGCCGCCGCCCGCACCCACGCGGCCCGCCTTGTCCGGGCGCACGGCGAACCGGTCGACGACCCCGAGGGCGGCCTCACGCACCTCTTCCCGTCACCGGAGGCCCTGGCCTCGCTCGACCCGGAGACCCTTGCTCTGCCGCGTACGCGCCGGACCACGCTCACCACACTCGTACGCCGACTCGCCGACGGGGAGCTGACGTTGGGTCCCGAGTCCGACTGGGACGAGGCCCGCGCCCGCCTCGCCGAGCTGCCCGGTTTCGGGCCCTGGACCATCGAGGCCATCGCCATGCGCGCCCTCGGCGACCCGGACGCCTTCCTCCCCACGGACCTCGGGATGCGGCGCGCCGCACGGGAGCTGGGGATTGCGCACACCCCGGCGGCGCTCACCGCGCGGGCGGCGGCCTGGCGCCCGTGGCGCGCGTACGCCGTCCAGTACCTGTGGGCGACCGACAGCCACCCGATCAACTTCCTCCCCGGTCAGCCCAGCTAGCGAATGGAACCTACGGCCATGGAACACAGACAGCACACCGTCATCGACAGCGCCTACGGGCCGCTCACCCTCGTCGCCACCGACGGCACCCTCTCCGGTCTCTACATGACCGATCAGCGCCACCGCCCCGCCGAGGAGACGTTCGGCGCGCGCGACGAACGCCCCTTCGGGGCCGTCATCGACCAGCTGAACGCGTACTTCGCCGGGGAGCTTGTCGCCTTCGATGTGCCGCTGCACCTGCACGGCACGCCGTTTCAGCGCTCCGTCTGGGAGCGGCTCCGGAAGATCCCGTACGGCGAGACCCGTACGTACGGGGAGCTGGCCGCCGCCCTCGGCAACTCGGCCGCCTCCCGCGCCGTGGGCCTCGCCAACGGCAAGAACCCCGTCGGCGTCATCGTCCCCTGTCACCGGGTGATCGGCGCGAGCGGCGGCCTGACTGGGTACGGCGGCGGCCTGGAGCGCAAGCGCCGCCTGCTCGACTTCGAGCGCGGCACGGCCCTCTTCTAGGGCCTGGCCTCCGCTAGGGTTTGGCCTCCGCTAGGGCTTGGCCTCCGCGTCGACCGGCTTCGGGATCAGCAGCGACGTGAACAGGGCCGCCACGATCAGCACGAGCCCGGCCACGACACCGGCGCTGTACCCGCCGACGGACGTCCCGTCGGCGGGGGCGACCGCGTCCATCACCGCGTACAGGATGACGAAGCTGAGGCCCGCGCCCAGGTTGAAGCAGCCGGCGTTCAGGCCCGGCAGGAAGCCCGGGTTCTCCTCGGGGGAGAGGAGGATGCCGAGGCCGTTGAGCATGATGTTGACCGTGCCCGCGTAGGTCGCGCCGAGCAGGATCGACGAGGCGAGCAGCAGGCCCGAGGAGTCGGTCTGCAGCGTCAGCAGGGCGAGCACCGTCGCGACGGCCGTCGAGATCAGGCCGATGCGCAGGATGCGGCCGTAACCGAAGCTCGCCGCGAGCCGTCCGGCCAGCGGGCCCATCGCGAGGCCCGCGAGCGCGTACGGCGTCAGCGTCCACCAGGTCGCGCCCTCGGCACCGAGGCCGAGACCGACCCCGGCGTCCTGGGCGAAGCCCGGGAGCAGCCCGTTCATGATGGCGAAGACGCCGGTCATGGTCAGCATGGTCGACAGGAGCAGGGACCAGGTACCGCGCCGCTTCAGCAGGTGCGTGGCGACCAGCGGGGTCCGGGCGCGGGTCTCGAGGCGCCAGAACGCCCAGAACGCGAGCACGGCCAGGACGAGGAGCCCGATGGCGAGCGGCCAGTTCGCGTCGGCCAGCTTGCCCGCCTCGTTGAAGGCGATCAGCAGGGCACCGACGGAGACGACCAGGAGCGCGACGCCGGGCCAGTCCATGGGCGGCCGCTCCTGCGCGCGCGACTCGGACGCGAGGAAGCGGACGAGGAGGGCGGCGAGCGCCGCGAAGGCGGTCATGACCCAGAAGATCGACGCGTAACCGTGGTGCTCCGCGAGGGAGCCGCCCGCGAACGAGTCGACGCCCGCGATACCGCCGTTCACCGCCGTGACCAGGCCGAGCAGGGTCCCGTACCGCTTCGGGTCGGGCACCTCGACGCGCAGCATGATCAGCGCGAGCGGGATGGTCGGTCCTGACGCGCCCTGGATGACGCGGCCGACGGCGAGCGTGCCGACGGAGGTCGCGAGCGCGGAGATCACGCAGCCGACGGCCATCAGGACCATCATCCCGGTGAGCACCTTGCGGCGGCCGATCAGGTCGCCGAGGCGCGGCAGGAAGAGCGAGAACAGCGCGGCGGCCGTGAAGAAGGCCGTCTGCGTGACGCCGACGGCCGAGGCGGTGGTGTGCAGTTCGTCGGCCATCGTGGACAGCGCGGGGCTGAGCATCGACGCGTTGAGCTGAAAGGCGAAACTGGCCGCGAGCAGTGCGGCCATCAGGGCGCCGACCCGGGCGGGGCGGCCCGTACGGGGGCCGCCGGCCGGGGTGTGGGGGGTGGCGTCGACGCTCATGCCGCCGGGTCTCCGATACGGACGAGGGCGTCCACGACGAGGTTCCAGAACCGCTCGTGGTCGAGGTCGACGGCGACCTGGGTGTGGCAGTCGTCGGGCGCGGGGGCGCGCAGGTCGGTGACGGTCATGCCGAGGGTGAGCGTGCCGCGCAGCTCGATGTCGACGGGCGCCTTGCGTACGGTCATGACAGCCGGGTCGATCACGTACGCGACGGCGCACGGGTCGTGCACGGGCGGGTGTTCGAAGCCCTGGTTCTCGCGGTAGGCCTCGCGGAAGAACTCCAGGAGGTCCAGGACGAACGCGGCGGGTTTGGTGCCGACGGCCGCGATCTTCTTCTCCACCTCGGGGGTGGCGAGCGCCTGGTGGGTGAGGTCGAGGCCGACCATCGTGACCGGCCACTTCTCGTTGAAGACGATGTGGGCGGCCTCGGGGTCGATGACGATGTTGAACTCGGCGACCGGGCTCCAGTTGCCCTCGTGGAAACCGCCGCCCATCAGCACGACCTCGCGCACACGCTCCGCGATGCGGGGCTCCTTGCGCACGGCGAGCGCGATGTTCGTCAGGCCGGCGGTCGGCACGATGGTGATCTCGCCCGGCTCGTGCGCCATGACGGTGTCGATGATGAGGTCGACGGCGTGCCGGTCGTCCAGCTCGGTGGTGGCCTCGGCCAGCTCGGGCCCGTCCATGCCGGTGTCGCCGTGGATCTCGGCGGCGGTCTCGATCTCGCGCACCAGCGGCCGCGCGCAGCCCGCCGCGAAGGGCACGCCCGTGATCCCGGCGATGGCGGCCACCGAGAGCGCGTTGCGGGTCACCTTCTCCAGGGTCTGGTTCCCGACGACGGTCGTCACGGCGACCAGGTCGATGTCGGGGTTGCCGTGCGCGAGGAGCATGGCGATCGCGTCGTCGTGCCCCGGGTCGCAGTCGAGAATGATCTTCCTGGCCAACGGAATGAGCCCCTTTGCTCCGAAAAAACTGTCCACGGATAGCTCACCTGCCACAGGCCATGCTGTCAACGCGCGTAGATGACCAACTTGCGGTGGTCTGCTTCGTACGGACCTCCAAGGAAGCGGAGGCGAGCCTTCCTCAGTGATCCTAGGCGTGGGTCAGGTCTGGCCTGGCCCGCTGGTCTGGTCTGGATCAGGTTTGGATCAGTTCCACCGTCCGCGCGGCCAGTTCGCTGACGCGCACCCCGTCGAAGCCGAAGACCGCGCTGCGGACCCGGTCCTCCAGCGGCGCCGTCCACTGCTCGGGGATGGCCGCGGCCCCGCACAGCACACCGGCGACGGAACCGGCCGTCGCCCCGTTGGAGTCGGTGTCGAGACCGCCGCGCACCGTCAGGGCGAGGGTGTGGGTGAAGTCACCGCCGCCGTACAGCAGGGCGGCGGTGATCACGGCGGCGTTCGGGACCGTGTGGATCCAGCCGAGCCCCGCCGTCTCCCGCTCGACCGTGGCGAGCGTCTCCTCCCAGCCCAGGCGCGCGTCATGGAGCGACGTCGTCCGGCGCACGACACGGGCCAGGCGGCTGCTCGCCGGGATCGTGGTCAGCGCCGCGTCGAGCGCGGCCCGCGCGGACGGTGCCGTGAACGCGGCGGCCACCAGCGCCGCCGCCCACATCGCGCCGTACACACCGTTCCCGGTGTGCGAGAGCGCCGCGTCGCGCCGGGCCAGGTACGCGGCCCGGCGCGGATCCCCGGGCGACGTCCAGCCGTAGACGTCCGCGCGGATCAGCGCGCCGATCCACTCCTGGTAGGGGTTGTCGTACGTGGCCGTCAGCGGCGGCTTCAACCCGTTCGCGAGATTGCGGTACGCGGCGCGCTCCGCCGTGAACGTCTGCAGGTACGGAAGGCGCAGCAGCCACATTTCGCCCACCTGCTCCGTGCTGAACGCGGAGCCGAACGTCTCGAGCAGATGCAGGTTGAGGATCGCGTAGTCCACGTCGTCGTCCCGGCAGCTGCCGTGGACCCGCCCCCGGACGCACCGCTGCCACCCCGGGCGCAGCGCCGACGCGATCTCCTCCGACGGCGGCTGGGGGAGGTAGTCGGTCAGCGGCAGCGCCTCCGCCTCCCGCAGATAGCGGTCGATGCGCGCCCGCGTCCACACGTCGCCCTGCTCGACCGGCTTGCCGAGCATGTTTCCGGCGACGCGGCCCAGCCAGCCGCCGAGGACACGGTCGGCGAGGAAGTTCTCGGTGAGCGTGGGGCGGGCGGGAGGGGCCGTCGGCGTCATGAACCCGGTCTACTCGCTTCCCACCCCGCCTGCCAGTACCCCTGGTCAGCCCGCGGGCACCCCTGGGCAGCGGGCACCTCCTGCGGTTAAGGTCGCAGCGGCGCGACTGCCTTGACGCGAGCAAGGCCCGAAACAGCAAGGGGAGCAAGGTGGCGGACGCTGCACAGGCCGCGCGACGCGTGTTGATCGCTGCGGACAAGTTCAAGGGGTCGCTCACCGCGGTGCAGGTAGCCGAGCGGGTGGGCGCGGGGCTTCGCCGGGTCGCGCCGGACGTCGAGATCGCGTCCGTGCCCGTCGCGGACGGCGGGGACGGCACGGTCGCGGCGGCGGTCGCCGCGGGGTTCGAGCGCCGCGAGGTCCGGGTGACCGGGCCGCTCGGTGAACCGGTGACGGCGGCGTACGCGCTGCGCGACGGCACGGCCGTGGTGGAGGTGGCGGAGGCGTCGGGCCTCCAGCTGCTGCCCGAGGGCGTCTTCGCTCCCCTGACCGCCACGACGTACGGCTCCGGGGAGGTCATCGCCGCCGCGCTCGACGCGGGGGCCACGTCCATCGTCCTCGGCGTCGGCGGCAGCGCCACGACCGACGGCGGCGCGGGGATGCTGGCCGCGCTCGGCGCCCGTTTCCTGGACGCGTCGGGCGCGCAGGTCGGGCCGGGTGGCGGGGCCCTGGCCTCGCTGGCCTCCGCCGACCTGTCGGGGCTCGACCCGCGCCTTTCCGCGGTGTCCGTCGTCCTCGCCAGCGACGTCGACAACCCGCTCACCGGGCCCAAGGGCGCGCCCGCGGTCTACGGTCCCCAGAAGGGCGCCACGCCCGAGGACGTGGCCGAACTCGACGCGGCGCTCGGGCACTTCGCGAAGGTGCTCGGGGAGTGTGCCGGGCCGAGGGCGCTCGAGTACGCGCAGTCGCCCGGGGCGGGGGCCGCCGGGGGGATCGGGTACGGGGCGCTCGTCGGTCTCGGGGCGAGTTTCCGGGCCGGGATCGAGGTCATGCTCGACGTCCTCGGATTCGCGCCGGCGCTCGAAGGGGCCACGCTGGTCATCACCGGCGAAGGGTCGTTGGACGAGCAGACCCTGCACGGCAAGGCGCCGGCGGGTGTGGCGGCCGCGGCGCGCGCGGCCGGCATCGAGGTCGTCGCGGTCTGCGGCCGCCTGGCCCTCGACCCGGCCGCGCTCGGCCGGGCCGGCATCCGGCGGGCCTACGCTCTCACGGAACTGGAGCCCGACGTGTCCCGCTGCATCGCCGAGGCGGGGCCCATCCTGGAGGATCTGGCTGAGCGCATCGCGGCCGATTTCCTGAACTGATCGACCGCCGCCCGGCGCCGTCGCCCACGGACCCCGCGCGGCTCCCCGCGCCCCTGGGACACGCACGCCATGCGATGCCCTGGCCGGGAGCGGTAGCGGGGGCGGGGGGTCGGATGCGGCGCCGCGGGGGCTGGTCGCGCAGTTCCCCGCGCCCCTGGAATGCGCACTGCGTGCGGCATTCCCCGTCCGTTCTCGGGCGCGGCTCTCGCCGTGGTTGCTCGCGCAGTTCCCCGCGCCCCTGAAGGCCTGCGGCTACGCCGCGCCTCCTCCGCCGCCGCGCTCCAACGAGGCGGCGCACGCCGATGCCGCGCCACAAGACGACTCCCGGAGACAGCGCACGAAGTGCGCGTCTCAGGGGCGCGGGGAACGGCGCGAGCAACCACGACGGCGTCGCGGCCGCCTGCGGGGAGGACGTCGCACGAAGTGCGCGTCTCGGGGGCGCGGGGAACGGCGCGAGCAACCACGACGGCGCGGCAGCCGCGCACGCACATTTCAGGGGCGCGGGGAACGGCGCGACCAGCCACCCCCACCCCCGCCCCCATCCCACCCCCGACCCCCTACGGCGAGTGCGACAACCGATACGCGTCCAGCGCCAATGTCATCTCCATCAGATCCCTCGGCCGCGACAACGACCGCGAGGTCAACTGCTCGAGCCGACGAAGCCGGTTGAACACGGTGTTCCGGTGACAGTACAACCGCCCGGCCGCCCGCCCGGCGGAACCTTCGCAGGCCAGCCACGCATCCAGCGTCTCCAGGAGCACAGCCCGGTCGGCGGGTTCGAGGGAGAGCAGCTCACCGAAGACCCCGGCGACGAGCCGCTGCGCGAGGTCCGGCTGGCTCACCACGAGCGCCGTAGGCATGCGCTGGTCGAGGCGTACCACGCCCGCCGTCTCCGGAGGACATGTCCGCAACGCAAGCTCCGCGAGGCGCCGCGCGTGCCCCAGCTCGGCAAGCCCCGTGACGACGGGGCTCAGCCCGCCAGGCCCCGGGCACCGCCCGTCGAGCAGCGCCGCCAACTCCTCCAGCTCACGGCCCGCGCCGAGCGCGACCACCCCCAGCTCACAATCCGCCCGCATCCGCCAGACGAACCGGAACCCCGGGTCCTGGATCCGCCGGTGGAACGCCTCCCGCCCGTCCCGCCGCTCGACCCGGAGCACGACGACCGCGTACGGACCGTGCTCGGGCAGGTCGAGCCCGGCCGCAGCCCGCGCGGCGAGCCCCGGCGCGGGGCGCCCCCCCAGCAACGCGTCGAGCAGGGCCTGCATCTGCTCATCGGTCCGCCGCCGCAGCTCGAGCTCCGTCGCCCGGTACGCCTCGGACGCCGCCTCGGCCTGCGCGTCGACCGCCGCCCACACCATCGTCGCGGACCGCATGAGGGCGGAGAGCCGGTCGGGTTCGCGGCCCGCGCTCTCCATCAGGGCGTCCCAGACCAGGTAACCCGCGTTGCGGTACGCGTGCACCAGCAGGTCCAGGGGCAGCCCCTGGCCCGCCCGCCGCCGCCCCGCCTCCTCCGCGTACGCCAGATCACGGCGCGGTGAGTCGCGCGGCGCGGAGATCGTCTCGATGCCGATCCGCATCGCCTCCTCCGCCTCCCGCCACTGGACGTCGTACGGCAGCACGCGCGCGTACACGTCGGAGAACGCGGACAGCTGCCGCAGATGCTCGTCGACCAGTTCGGGCACCCGTTCGAGCAGCGTTGTGCACGCCTCCTTCAGGAGCTTCCAGTCCTGCCCGGTGCGATGCCTGCGCCCGCCCATCGCCCCTCCCCAACACCTCGTAAAGCGACGGCAAAGGACTCACTTGCTTGTCCGGAGGATGCCATCCCGCGCTCGTCCCCGGCAGGGCCCTGACACGGGGTCTTGTGCGCGCGCACAACCGAGGCGGGCGGGCGCTGGGCCCGCGCAGCGATTCGGGGGCCGCCCGTGGACGGGCCGCCCGCGCGGTGCTGTCGTGAGCGCCACCGGTCCAGGGAGGGACACAGAGTGACCGATGCACAAGGGGAGGGCCTCGCCGTCGACACGATGTCGGTCGGCTACGGCCCCGTACGCGCCTTGCGCGGTGTGACGCTGAAGGTGCCGCAAGGCGCCTGCGTCGCCGTGCTCGGCGGCAACGGCGCGGGGAAGTCGACGCTGCTGCGCGCCGTCTCGCGCACGCTGCAATTCCACGGTGGGACGGTCACGTCCGGCGAGGCACGGTTCGGCGGGCGCAGGATCAGCGGCCTGTCCGCCGACCGCGTCGTGGCCGCCGGCGTCTGCCACGTACCGGAGGGGCGGCGGGTGTTCGCCCGGATGACCGTCGCCGACAACCTGCGGGCCGGCGCGCTCGGTTCGACCGGCTCGCGCGCCGACAAGGCGGCCGCGCTGCGCCGCGTCCACGAACTGTTCCCGGTCCTCGCCGACCGGGCCCACCAGCGCGCGGGGCTGCTCTCCGGCGGCGAACAGCAGATGCTGGCCGTCGGCCGCGCCTTGATGGCGGGCCCCCGCCTGCTCCTGCTCGACGAACCGTCGCTCGGCCTGGCCCCGCTGATGGCGGCCCGCATCGCCGACACGATCCGGGAGATCAACGCCCAGGGCGTCTCGGTCCTCCTCGTCGAGCAGAACGCGGCGCTGGCGCTCCGCCTCGCCTCGCAGGCGTACGTCCTCGAGGTCGGCGAGATCACCCTGCACGGCCCCGCCGACGAACTGGCGGGCTCCGACGAGGTGCGCCGCCGCTACCTCGGCGTCGTCGACGAGACGGCCGCCGCGGACGCCTCCGGCGGCGCCTCGCACGCCCCGGTCCTGCGGCGCTGGGGAGGCGCGCGATGACACCGCCGACCACGACCGGCACGGACCCGTCGTCCGCACGCGGGCCGGTCCCCGCCCGCGCGGCCCGCACGACGGTCCGACGACCGCACCCGGGGCCCGGAGGTGCCTGGTGACCACCACGACCGCGACCAGCACCGACATACCGCCCCTGCACGTACGCGACCTCACCGTCCGCTTCGCCGGCCTCACCGCTCTCGACGCCATCGGCTTCACCGTCGAGCCCGGCACCGTGCACGCCGTCATCGGCCCGAACGGCGCGGGCAAGTCGACCTGCTTCAACGTGCTGTCCGGCGTCTACCGCGCCACCGCCGGCACCGTCCACCTCGGCGACCAGGAGCTCACCGGCCTCTCCCCGCACCGCATCGCCGGGCTCGGCGTGGCCCGGATCTTCCAGAACCTGGCCCTGCCGCCGCGCACCACGGTCGCCGACAGCCTGCTGCTCGGCCGCCACCGGCTGACCCGGACCGGCTTCGTCGCCGCCGGGCTGCGGCTGCCCTCCGCCGTCCGGGAGGAGCGCCTGCACCGCGCGCGGGTCCGCGAGATCGCCGAGTTCGTCGGCATCGCCGACCAGCTCTCCACCCCGACCGGCGCCCTGCCCTACGGGCAGCAGAAGCTCGCCGAGCTCGCCCGCGCCCTGTGCATGGAGCCCCGTGTCCTGCTGCTCGACGAGCCCGTCGCCGGAATGACGGCGGACGAGCGGCGCCGTACCGCGGCCGTGATCGCGGGTGTCCGCGACAGCCTCGGGATCTCCATCGTCCTGGTCGAACACGACATGGGAGTCGTCATGCGCCTCGCCGACGAGGTCACCGTCCTCGACTTCGGCCGCCGGATCGCCGGCGGACCACCGGAGCGCGTCCAGAACGACCCGGCGGTGATCCAGGCGTACCTGGGCGCACCCACCGAGAGCGACGCGAACGGCACCACGAACGGGGAGACCACGGCATGACCACGTTCCTCGAACTCCTCCTCAACGGGCTCTCCATGGGCTCCGTGTACGCGCTCATCGCCCTCGGCTTCGTCGTCATCTTCCGCGCCACGGAGGTCGTGAACTTCGCCCACGCGTCCCTGCTCCTCGCGGGCGGCTATGTCACGGCCGTCCTCCACGACGACATCGGCTTCTGGCCCGCGCTCGGCGTCGGCATCGCCGCCGCGGCGGTGGTCGGCGCCGCCGTCGAGTTCTTCGTGATGCGCCGCTACCGGGGGCACGACCAGTCCGTCCTCGCCATCGTCACGATCGGCGTCGACATCCTGCTGACCACCGAACTCACCCGCCGCCTCGGCACCGACGTCCTGTCCATGGGCGACCCGTGGGGCGATGCCGTGCTGACCGTCGGCGGGGTGTCGATCGCGCACACCCGCATCGCCGCGTTCGTCACCGCCGCGCTGCTCATCACCGCCTTCCTGCTCGTCTTCCGCTACACGTCGTGGGGCGTCGCGATGCGCGCCGCCGCCGAGAGCGGGGAGACGGCCGCGCTCATGGGCGTACGCCTGCACCGGGTGTCGCTCGGCGCATGGGCCGTGGCGGGCGGGCTCGCGGCCGTCGCCGCGCTGTTCCTGTGCGTCTTCCCGACACCGGGCCTGGAGCGCGCCACCTCCCTGGCCGCGCTCAAAGCCTTCCCCGCCGCGATCCTCGGCGGGCTCGACTCGACCACGGGCGCGCTCGTCGGCGGCCTGGTCGTCGGCGTCACCGAGTCCCTCGCCACCGGCTACCAGAGCGAGCTGGCCTTCATGGGCCGCGGCCTCGGCGACCTCGCGCCCTACCTCGTGATGACCGTGATTCTCCTGCTGCGGCCCTCCGGCCTCTTCGGCACGAAGGAGCTGGCCCGTGTCTGACACCCTCGCCGCCACGAAGACCGCGGACCACCCGGAACGCGACACCCCGGCCCGCACGCTCCTCACCCGCCGCGGCACCTACGCCGTCGCCGGCTGCGCCCTGCTCCTCCTCGCCCTGCCCTTCTACCTCGACCGGTTCTGGCTCCAGGCGGGCCTCTTCGCCATGGCCGCCGCGATCGGGGCGATCGGCCTGAACCTCCTCACCGGCGCCACCGGCCAGCTCTCCATGGGCCACGCCTTCTTCCTCGCCGTCGGCGCGTACGGCTACTGCGTCTTCGCGGGGGAGCGCGGCGAGGAGCTCAACGGGCTCGGCCTTCCCCCGTGGCTCGCCGCCGTCCTGGCCGTCCTCGTCGCCGGGGTCGCGGGCGGCCTGTTCAGCCCCATCGCGGGCCGCCTGAAGGGCGCGTACCTCGGCATCGCGACGCTCGCGCTGATCTTCATCGGGCAGCACGTCCTGTTCAACGCCGAGGACCTGACCGGCGGCGCCAACGGCCGCGACGTCCCCGCGATGAGCCTGTTCGGGCTCACCTTCGACGACACGCCGCTCAACGTCGCGAGCGTCCCCTTCGGCTCCGCCGAGAAGCTCTGGTACCTCGGACTGCTGCTCCTGCTCGGCTGCGGCCTGTTCGCCCGCGGAGTGCTGCGAGGACGGCCCGGCCGCGCCATGAACGCCATCCGCGACCACCGCATCGCGGCGGGCGTCCTGGGCGTCCCCGTGGCCCGCTACCGAGGCGCCGTCTTCGTCCTGTCCTCGATGTACGCGGGCCTGGCCGGCGTCCTCCTGGCCCTCGTCTTCCAGCGCACGGTGCCGGACTACTTCGGCATCACGCTGTCCCTGGAGTACCTGGCGATGATCGTCATCGGCGGCCTGGGCTCGGTGGCGGGCGCGGTCGTGGGCGCCGTGTTCGTCTCCCTGCTGCCCCAGATCCTCACCCGCTACAGCGACGCCCTGCCCCTCGTCTCGGCCCCCGGCACCGGCGGCGTCGCGCCGGGCGAGGCCGCCCGCTACCTCTACGGCGCCGCCGTCGTGGCAGTGGTCCTGTTCCTACCGGGCGGCCTCGTGCAACTGGCCCGGCGCACCCGGAAACACCCTCAGGAGGAGTCATGACCGCCCGTACCCGCCCCACCCGCACGCTCACGGTGACCGCCGTGGCCGCGCTGCTCGCGCTCACCGCCGCGTGCAGCAACAAGGCCGAGGACGGGGGAGGAGACGAGAAGCAGAGCGCGGGCGGCATCAAGACCGGCCAGGGCATCTCGGGCAAGACCATCGACCTCGGCGTCCTCACCGACATGACCGGCGTGTACGCGACCCTCGGCAAGAGCGTCACACAGGCCCAGCAGCTCTACGTCAAGCAGGTCAACGCCGACGGCGGCATCTGCGGCTACCAGCTCAAGCTCACCGTCCGGGACCACGGCTACGACCCGCAGAAGGCCGTCGCCGGCTACACCGAGCTGTCACCGAAGGTGCTCGGCTTCACGCAGTTCATAGGCTCGCCGTTCGTAGCGGCGGTGGAGAAGCGCATAGACACGGACAAGGCCCTCGTCCTTCCCCAGGCCTGGTCCTCGAACCTCCTCGGCAGCCCGTACGTGCGCATCATCGGCTCCACGTACGACATCGAGACGATCAACGCGATCGACTTCCTGATGAAGGAGAAGGGGCTGAAGAAGGGCGACAAGCTCGGCCACGTCTACTTCGAGGGCGACTACGGCGAGAGCGCGCTGAAGGGCTCGAAGTTCATGGCGAAGGAGGCCGGGCTCACCGTCGTCGAGCAGAAGATCAAGCCGACCGACAACGACATGACCGCGCAGGTCGCCGCCCTGAAGAAGGCGGGCGTCGACGCCATCGTGATCAGCGCGGGCCCGCGCCAGGCGGCCTCCCTGGTCGGCGTCGCGGCGGCGGCGAAGCTGATGGTTCCGGTGATCGGCAACAACTCGGCGTACTCCCCCCAGCTCCTGGGCACCCAGGCGGCCCCGGCCCTGCTGGCCAACTACTACGTCGCCTCCCCCTCCCTCCCCATCGGCGCGGACACCCCGGAGGCGAAGAAGCTGGTCGACGACTACAAGAAGGCGTACCCCGAGGACGGCCTCGACAACGGCGTCGTAGCGGGCTGGACGGCCGCCGGCGTCTTCGGCGAGGCCTTGAAGAAGGCGTGCGAGTCGAAGGACCTGACCCGCGAGAGCGTCGACAAGGCCCTGCTCTCCCTCAACGGCTACGACATGGGCTTCGGCGTCGACCAGAACTTCACCGACCCCAAGGCCCCGTCCTCCTACAAGTCGGTCATCCTCCAGCCCGACAAGGCGGCGGTGGGCGGCCTGAAGGTACTCCAGCAGCCGGTTGAGGCCGCGCAGGCGAAGACGTACGCGCAGAGCGCCGGCTAGGCAGCGCCCCACCAGGCATGCCGCTAGGGCACACAGGCGCACAGGCGCACAGGCGCAAAGGACGAGGGGCCCGGGCCGTCAAGGCTCGGGCCCCTCGTCACACCGCCCGGGGCGCGGGCAACCGCGACCGGCCACCACGGACCGGTGCCCGCCCCGGGACGGACGCCTCTGCGGCGCGCAGGCGCAAAAACGGGGGCCCGAGCCAACAGGCTCGGGCCCCCCGTTTTTGTGTTCCGTCGGGCTACGACTGGGCCCGGGCCTCCCGCCGGTTGTCCCGGAAGTTGTTCACCCGCCGCGCCGTGGCGAACAGCGGAATGACGGCCCCCAGCACCAGCTGCAGCGCGCACCCGGTCTGGAGCAGCAGCTGCCCCCCCGGCGCGTCGAACGCCCAGGCCGCGAGCAGCCCCATGCTGAGCACGATCCACGACAGCATGGCCACCGCGAGGCGCCCACGCGGCTTCGGGTACTCGACCCGGCTGACCATCAGCCACGCCGTACCGATGATGGCGAGCAGAGTCGCCACGAAGGGCAGCTCGAGCAGGACGATGGAGACGACGGTCAGCGCCCCGAACGGCGACGGCATGCCCTGGAACGTGCCGTCCTTCACGGTCACGCACGAGAACCGCGCAAGCCTCAGCACCACCGCCAACAGCACCACGATGGCCCCGACGGCCGCGACTCTCTGGTGCGCGTCATTGGCGACCATGCCGTAGACGAGCACGAAGTACGCGGGCGCGAGCCCGAAGCTGATCAGGTCCGAGAGGTTGTCCAGCTCGGCCCCCATCGGCGAGGAGCGCAGCTTGCGGGCGACCAGACCGTCGAACAGGTCGAAGATCGCGGCGGCCAGCATCAGGATCACCGCGGTCGCGGCGCTGCTGCGGGCCATGCCGGAGTCGTTGCTGCCCTGGATGTGCGGGATGAGGATGCCGGTCGTCGTGAAGTAGACCGCCATGAAGCCGCACGTGGCGTTGCCGAGGGTGAGGGTGTCCGCTATCGACAGGCGAAGCGAGAGCGGCATCTCCTCCGCGTCGTCCGCCTCGTCGTTGTCGTTCATGGGCACCCAGCCCGCCTGGGTCTCCGGATCAGTCACGGTCAAGTCGAGTCACCCCTGCCACGGTCTTCTGGCCGACCTCCACGTCGATCTCCACACCCTCGGGCAGGTAGATGTCGACGCGCGAGCCGAACCGGATGAGACCGATGCGCTCGCCCTGCTCGACCTTGGTGCCGCGCGGGATGTAGGGCACGATGCGGCGGGCGACGGCACCGGCGATCTGGATCATCTCGATGTCACCGAGCTCGGTGTCGAAGTGCCAGACGACGCGCTCGTTGTTCTCGCTCTCCTTGTTGAACGCCGGGACGAATCCGCCCGGGACGTGTTCGACGGAGGTCACGGTGCCCGCGAGGGGAGCGCGGTTCACGTGCACGTTCAGCGGGCTCATGAAGATCGCGACGCGGGTGCGGCCGTCCTTCCACGGCATGATGCTCTGCACCACGCCGTCGGCGGGCGAGATGACCCGGCCCTCGGCGATCTCGCGCTCGGGGTCGCGGAAGAACCAGAGCATGCCGGCCGCCAGAGCGGTGGCCGGGACGGCGAGCGCCGCCGCGTTCTTCGAACGGCGCGAACGGGCCAGGCTCACTGCGGCCGTGGCCACGGTCGGGAGAAGCCACGGCGATGCTCCGCGCGCAAGGCGACCACCGGGGAAGCCGTCGCGAGGTGCAGAGGTTTGGCTGTGGGGCATGGATGACCTTCGTAGCGGATGAGGCCGCGCTGGTTACGGGGGGACGGCGGCTTTTCCGAGGAATGCTATCGGTTGCGAGCCACAACTGGGCAAGCCAGGAAGCCGAGTCGGCGGCCGAAGAGTGCTGACGGGGTGTGATCTTCCTTGCGAAGAAAACACCCCGAAATAGGACATCTCGCCAGGCTCAGCCCTGGACTCGATACTCTTCGAGCAGTCGACGACCAATGATCATTTTCTGGATTTCGGCGGTACCTTCACCGATCAGCAGCATCGGCGCCTCGCGGTACAGACGCTCGATCTCGTACTCCTTGGAGAACCCGTATCCACCGTGGATCCGGAACGCGTCCTCCACGACTTCTTTGCAGTATTCGGAGGCCAGGTACTTGGCCATTCCCGCTTCGAGGTCGTTTCGTTCCCCGGAGTCCTTTTTGCGTGCCGCGTTCACCATCATCGCATGGGCGGCCTCGACCTTGGTGGCCATCTCGGCCAACTTGAACTGAATGGCCTGATGCTGGGCGATCGGCTTGCCGAAAGTGTGACGTTGCTGGGCATACGAGACGCCCAGTTCGAAGGCACGCTGCGCGACACCGCAACCACGGGCCGCCACGTTCACGCGCCCGACCTCGACTCCGTCCATCATTTGGTAAAACCCTCGGCCGGTCTGTCCGCCAAGTACACGATTGGCTGGAATGCGTAGCCCGTCCATGAGCAGTTCGGTGGTGTCGACGCCCTTGTAACCCATCTTGTCGATCTTCCCGGGGATGGTCAGACCGGGCCGGACCTCGCCGAATCCGGCTTCCTTCTCGACGAGGAAGGTCGTCATCGACTTGTGCGGGGCCGTTCCCTCTCCATGACCTTCATCACTCCGAGTGAGAACCGCCACAAGTGTTGACGTGCCGCCGTTGGTCAGCCACATCTTCTGACCGTTCAGGACGTACTCGTCGCCGTCCTTGACCGCCTTCGACGTGATGGCCGACACATCCGAGCCGAGCGCCGGCTCGGACATCGAGAACGCGCCGCGCACCTCGCCCAGCGCCATCCGCGGCAGGAAGTACTCCTTCTGCTCCCGCGTGCCGTGCTGCTTGAGCATGTACGCCACGATGAAGTGCGTGTTGATGATGCCGGAGACCGACATCCAGCCGCGCGCGATCTCCTCCACGCACAGCGCGTACGTGAGCAGCGACTCGCCGAGCCCCCCGTACTCCTCCGGGATCATGAGCCCGAACAGGCCCAGCTCCTTGAGCCCGTCGACGATCGCCTGCGGGTACTCGTCGCGGTGCTCCAGCTCGGTGGCGACCGGGATGATCTCCTTGTCCACGAAGTCGCGCACCGTGGAGAGGATTTCCTGCTGGACCTCGGTGAGACCGGCGGTCCGGGCGAGTCGCGCCATGACTACTTCTCCTGGGACTTGAGGGCCGGGCGGCCGGGCTGTTCGCCGCCGCGCTCCTTGATGTACGTCTCGGTGGGCACCATCACCTTGCGGCGGAAGACGCAGACGAGCGTGCCGTCCTGCTTGTAGCCCTTGGTCTCCACGTACACGATCCCGCGGTCGCTCTTGGACCTCGACGGGGTCTTGTCCAGGACCGTCGTCTCGCCGTAGACGGTGTCGCCGTGGAAGGTCGGCGCCACGTGCTTGAGCGACTCCACCTCCAGGTTGGCGATCGCCTTGCCGGAGACGTCCGGCACGGACATGCCCAGCAGCAGGGAGTAGATGTAGTTGCCGACGACGACGTTCTTGCCGAAGTCGGTGGTGCTCTCCGCGTAGTTGGCGTCCATGTGGAGCGGGTGGTGGTTCATCGTGAGGAGACAGAAGAGGTGGTCGTCGTACTCGGTGACCGTCTTTCCCGGCCAGTGCTTGTAGACGTCCCCGACGGTGAACTCTTCGTAGGTGCGGCCGAATTGCATGTGTCTTACGCCTCCGGGGCCTCGAACTTGGACGTGCGGCGCATGCCGGCCGCGCGGCCCTTGCCGGAGATGACGAGCGCCATCTTCCGGCTCGCCTCGTCGATCATCTCGTCGCCGAGCATCGCCGAGCCCTTCTTGCCGCCCGCCTCGGACGTGCAGTACTCGTACGCGTCGAGGATCAGCTCGGCGTGGTCGTAGTCCTCCTGCGACGGGGAGAAGACCTCGTTGGCCGCCTCGACCTGGCCGGGGTGGAGCACCCACTTGCCGTCGAAGCCGAGGGCGGCGGCGCGCCCGGCGACCTCGCGGAAGCCGTCCACGTTCTTGATCTGGAGGTAGGGGCCGTCGATCGCCTGGAGGTCGTTGGCGCGGGCCGCCATCAGGATCTTCATCAGGATGTAGTGGTAGGCGTCGGCGCCGTAGCCGGGCGGCTGCTCGCCGACGACCAGGGACTTCATGTTGATCGACGCCATGAAGTCGGCCGGGCCGAAGATGATCGTCTCGATGCGCGGGGACGCCTCGGCGATCGCGTTGACGTTGTTCAGGCCGCGCGCGTTCTCGATCTGCGCCTCGATACCGATCTTGCCGACCTCGAAGCCCATCGTCTTCTCGATCTGGGTGAGGAGCAGGTCCAGGGCGACGACCTGGTCGGCCGTCTGGACCTTCGGCAGCATGATGCAGTCGAGGTTCGGGCCCGCGCCCTCGACGACGGTCACGACGTCGCGGTAGGTCCACTCGGTCGTCCAGTCGTTGACCCGAACGACGCGCGTCTTGCCCGTCCAGTCGCCCTCGTTGAGGAACTTCACGATGGTGTGCCGGGCCTCCGGCTTGGCGAGCGGCGCGCAGGCGTCCTCCAGGTCGAGGAAGACCTGGTCGGCCGCCAGGCCCTGGGCCTTCTCCAGGAAGCGCGGGTTCGACCCGGGCACCGCGAGGCAGGAGCGGCGCGGACGAAGACGGTTGACCTGTGTCATGCGGGGACCTCCAGTGGGTCGAGCTTGTTCGCTAGCCGGATCTCGTCGACGATACGGCCGATGATCTCCGTGATGCCGAAGTCCTTGGGGGTGAAGACGGCGGCGACACCCGCCCGCTTCAGCTCCTCGGCGTCGGCGTTCGGGATGATGCCGCCGACGATCACGGGGATGTCGGTGGCGCCCGCCTCGCGCAGCCGGTCGAGCACGTCGGGGACCAGCTCGGCGTGCGACCCCGACAGGATCGACAGGCCGACGCACGTCACGTCCTCGGCGAGCGCGGCGGACACGATCTGCTCGGGTGTGAGCCGGATGCCCTGGTAGACCACCTCGAACCCGGCGTCGCGGGCCCGTACGGCGATCTGCTCGGCGCCGTTGGAGTGCCCGTCGAGGCCCGGCTTGCCGACGAGCAGGCGCAGCTTGCCGCCCAGCTCGTCTCCCGTACGGCGGACCTTCTCGCGGACCTGCGCGAGCGGTGTGCCCGCCTCGGCGGTCACCGCGACCGGCGCCGACGAGACGCCGGTCGGCGCCCGGAACTCGCCGAAGACCTCGCGCAGCGCCTCGGACCACTCGCCGGTCGTGACCCCGGCGCGGGCGCATTCGAGCGTCGCCTCCATGAGGTTCTCCGTGCCGGCCGCGGCCTCCTTCAGACGCTCGATGGTCTGCTGGGTCGTCGGGTAGTGGAACGGGTCGCCCATTCCCTGCCGGTCGGTCGACTCCTGGCGCGTGGTGCGCCACTCGCCGATCGCCCGCACGACGCGCGCCTCCACCTGGTGGTCGACCGTCATGATCGCGGCGTCCAGATCGGCGGTGAGCGGGTTCGGCTCGGTCGACTCGTAGATGTTGACGCCGACGATCTTCTCCTCGCCGCCCTCGATCCGCGCCCGGCGCTCCGCGTGCGAGGAGACGAGCTGGGACTTGAGGTAGCCCGACTCGACGGCGGCCATCGCGCCGCCCATCTCCTCGATCCGCTCGATCTCCGCGAGCGACTCGGCGACCAGCGCGTCGACCTTCTTCTCGACGACGTGCGAGCCCGCGAAGATGTCCTCGTACTCGAGCAGGTCGCTCTCGTGGGCGAGGACCTGCTGGATACGGAGCGACCACTGCTGGTCCCACGGCCGGGGCAGGCCCAGAGCCTCGTTCCAGGCCGGGAGTTGGACAGCACGCGCGCGTGCGTCCTTCGACAGGGTCACGGCCAGCATCTCGAGCACGATCCGCTGGACGTTGTTCTCCGGCTGCGCCTCGGTCAGACCCAGCGAGTTGACCTGGACGCCGTACCGGAAGCGGCGCTGCTTCGCGTTCTCGATGCCGTACCGCTCGCGCGTGATCTGGTCCCAGATCCGCCCGAACGCCCGCATCTTGCACATCTCCTCGATGAAGCGGACGCCCGCGTTCACGAAGAAGGAGATACGGGCCACGACGTCCCCGAACTTGTCGGCGGGGACCTGCCCTGAGTCGCGTACGGCATCGAGAACGGCGATGGCGGTGGACATCGCGTACGCGATCTCCTGGACCGGTGTGGCCCCCGCCTCCTGGAGGTGGTACGAGCAGATGTTGATCGGGTTCCACTTGGGGATGTGGGAGACCGTGTAGGCGATCATGTCGGTCGTCAGGCGGAGCGAGGGGCCCGGCGGGAACACGTGGGTGCCCCGCGACAGGTACTCCTTGACGATGTCGTTCTGCGTCGTGCCCTGGAGGGCCGCGATGTCGAGGCCCTGCTCCTCGGCGACGACCTGGTAGAGCGCCAGAAGCCACATCGCCGTGGCGTTGATGGTCATCGAGGTGTTCATCTGGTCCAGGGGGATGTCCTGGAACAGCCGCCGCATGTCACCGAGGTGCGAGACCGGCACGCCGACCCGGCCGACCTCGCCGCGGGCGAGGATGTGGTCCGGGTCGTAGCCCGTCTGGGTCGGCAGGTCGAAGGCGACCGACAGACCCGTCTGGCCCTTGGCGAGGTTGCGCCGGTACAGCTCGTTGGACGCCTCGGCCGTGGAGTGACCGGCGTAGGTCCGCATCAACCACGGCCGGTCCTTCTGACGCTCAGTCATGAGCCGGTTCCCCTCCGGGGTTTCAGACGTTGCGGAAGCGGTTGATGGCGTCGATGTGCCGGGCGCGCTTGTCGTGGTCGCGCACGCCCAGGCCCTCCTTGGGCGCGAGCGCGAGGACGCCGACCTTGCCCTGGTGCAGGTTGCGGTGGACGTCGTACGCGGCCTGGCCGGTGTCTTCCAGCGCGTACGTCTTGGAGAGCGTCGGGTGGATCTTTCCCTTGGAGATCAGGCGGTTGGCCTCCCACGCCTCGCGGTAGTTGGCGAAGTGCGAGCCGATGATCCGCTTCAGCGACATCCACAGGTAGCGGTTGTCGTACTCGTGCATGTAGCCCGAGGTGGAGGCGCAGGTGGTGATCGTGCCGCCCTTGCGGGTGACGTAGACGGAGGCGCCGAAGGTCTCGCGGCCGGGGTGCTCGAAGACGATGTCGATGTCCTCGCCGCCGGTGAACTCGCGGATGCGCTTGCCGAAGCGCTTCCACTCCTTGGGGTCCTGGGTGCGCTCGTCCTTCCAGAACTTGTAGCCCTCGGCGTTGCGGTCGATGATCGCCTCGGCGCCCATCCTCCGGCAGATGTCCGCCTTCTGCTCGCTGCTCACGACGCAGATGGGGTTGGCCCCGCCCGCGAGCGCGAACTGCGTGGCGTACGAGCCCAGTCCGCCGCTCGCGCCCCAGATCAGGACGTTGTCGCCCTGCTTCATGCCGGCGCCGTTGCGGGAGACGAGCTGGCGGTACGCGGTCGAGTTCACCAGGCCGGGGGCCGCCGCCTCCTCCCAGCTGAGGTGATCGGGCTTGGGCATCAGCTGGTTGGACTTGACCAGTGCTATCTCCGCCAGGCCGCCGAAGTTGGTCTCGAAGCCCCAGATGCGCTGCTCGGGGTCGAGCATCGTGTCGTTGTGGCCGTCGGAGGACTCCAGCTCGACGGAGAGGCAGTGTGCGACGACCTCGTCACCGGGGTTCCAGGCGTTCACGCCGGGGCCGGTGCGCAGGACGACGCCCGCGAGGTCGGAGCCGATGATGTGGTACGGCAGGTCGTGGCGCTTGGTCAGCTCGCTGAGGCGGCCGTAGCGCTCCAGGAAGCTGAAGGTGGAGACCGGCTCGAAGATCGAGGTCCACACCGAGTTGTAGTTGACCGAGGAGGCCATCACGGCCACCAGGGCTTCGCCCGGGCCGAGTTCGGGCACCGGCACGTCGTCCAGGTGGATCGACTTGCGCGGGTCCTTCTCGCGGGAGTCGAGCCCCGCGAACATCTCCGCCTCGTCCTTGTGCACGGTGATCGCGCGGTACGAGTCGGGCAGCGGCAGGGCGGCGAAGTCGGCGGACGTGGCGGTCCGCGACTGGATCGCGTCCAGGATTTCCTTCACGGTGGTGCCTCCGGCGGTGAGCGTCGAGGGAAACGCTGAGTCGGGGTGGTGTGGCTGCGGGTGAGGGGTGGAGCGTGCCGTCGGTTCGGCGGGGGTGGTGCGGTGGCAGCGCTTGGTGTGGCGCGGAAGGTTGCCTGTGACGCAGGCGTCCGGGCGCGCGGAACCACGGTCGTTCGTGGCTTGCGGGGACAGCCGGCGTACGGAAGTTCTCTGTACGCCGGCCGCCCGGACTTCCTTCAACGTATGGCACACCGTGACAGCTTGCAAGGCACTCCGTGCCACAAATTTCGCTCAGGTGTCATGTTTGAGTGTCAGCTGAGCGATGATCGATCATTCGAGGTCAGAGCGGGGTTACCGCCGCGTACAAAGATCGATGATCGATCAGAGGCTCGCGATGTCGTCGCAGTCGGGCATGAAGAAGGCCCCTGACGTGGCACTCCGTGCCAGATCAGGGGCCGTGCTGACGCGGGACGGCCCTAGCGGTTCCTGAGGGCTTCCTCGATGGTGCGCATGACCTCCGGGAGCGGCGCGTCCGTGCGCGCCACCGTCACGAGCACCTCGCCCGAGTGCGAGACCTGCGCCGCCGGGGGAGCGGCGGGGGTGCGGCCCGCCCCGATGCCGCTGCCGAACGTGCGGCGCACGATGGCGAAGGCGTGGTCCAGCTGCGCCTCGACGTCGCCCTGGCCGCCCGCCCGCAGCCAGCGGCGCAGGACGTGGTTGTGGGCGGTGACGACGGCGGAGGCGGCGACCTCGGCGAGCAACGGGTCGTCGTTGCCGTCGTGGTGGGCCTGCTCGTCGAAGTGGCCGAGGAGGTAGCGGGTGAACAGCCGCTCGTAGCGGGAGACCGAGGCGATCTCGGCCTGGCGCAGCGTCGGCACCTCACGGGTGAGCTGGTAGCGCGCCACGGCCACCGCGGGCGCCCCCGCGTACATCTTCATGACTTCCTTGATGCCGCGGCACACGGTGTCCAGCGGGTGCTCCAGGGGCGGCGCCGCGTTGAGGACCGCCTCGGCGCGCACCAGGGTGTCGTCGTGGTCCGGGAAGATCGCCTCTTCCTTCGAACGGAAGTGGCGGAAGAAGGTGCGGCGCGCGACGCCCGCCTGCGCGGCGATCTCGTCGACCGTCGTCGCCTCGTACCCCTTCGTGGCGAAGAGCTCCATCGCCGCGGCCGCCAGCTCACGGCGCATCTTGAGCCGCTGGGCGGCCGCCCGGTTGCCGGCGGCGCTCTCCGGGGCGTCGGTCGTAGCGGGGGTACGGGAGGACTGGTCGGCCTTGGGCATGGACCGAACGTACTGCATGTACGTTCCAAAAGGCTCCCCGGTGAGCGGGCCGCCCGGAGCTCCGAGCAGCCCGCCCCAACCGTTTCCGGCCCCCTGGTCCGGCTCAGCGCCGGGCATATTCGCGGAAGCCACGACCCGTCTTGCGGCCGAGGCAGCCCGCGGCCACCAGGTGTTCGAGCAGGGGTGCGGGGGCGAGGCCCGGGTCGCGGAACTCGCGGTGCAGCACCTTCTCGATGGCGAGGGAGACGTCCAGGCCGACCACGTCGAGGAGTTCGAACGGGCCCATCGGGTAGCCGCCGCCGAGCTTCATCGCGGCGTCGATGTCGTCGAGCGTGGCGTAGTGCTCCTGCACCATCTTGATCGCGTTGTTCAGGTACGGGAACAGCAAAGCGTTCACGATGAACCCGGCGCGGTCGCCGCAGTCCACCGGGTGCTTGCGGATCGCGACGGTCAGGCCGCGGACGGTGGCGTGCACGTCGTCCGTGGTCAGGACGGTCCGCACGACCTCGACGAGCTTCATCGCCGGCGCCGGGTTGAAGAAGTGCATGCCGATGACGTCCTGCGGGCGCGCGGTGGCGCGGGCGAGGGCGACGACAGGCAGCGACGAGGTCGTGGTGGCGAGGATCGCGCCGGGCTTGCAGACCTTGTCGAAGACGGCGAACAGCTGCCGCTTGATCTCCAGATCCTCGGCGACCGCCTCCAGGGCCAGATCGACCTCGGCGAACGCGTCGTAGGTACCCGCGGGTGCGATGCGCGCGAGCGTCTGCTCCGCCGCCTCCGCCGTCATCCGGCCCTTGTCGACGGAGCGGGAAAGCGACTTGTCGATACGGGCCTTGGCCTTCTCGGCCTTCTCCTCGCTGCGGGCGGCGAGGACGACGTCGTAGCCCGCCTTCGCGAAGACCTCGGCGATGCCGGAGGCCATCGTGCCCGAGCCCGCGACGCCGACGGAGCGGACGGTGCGGGTGGGGCCCGCGCCGGCGCCGTCCGACGGCGTCAGGGCGTCCGGCACCACGACCGGACTGCCCGGCTCCTCGTACGTGTAGAAGCCGCGGCCCGCCTTGCGTCCGGTCAGGCCCGCCTCGCTGAGCTGCTTGAGGACGGGCGCGGGCGCGTGCAGCCGGTCGTGCGACTCCGCGTACATGGCGTCGAGCACCGTGCGCGCGGTGTCGACGCCGATGAGGTCGAGCAGCGCGAGCGGCCCCATCGGCAGGCCGCAGCCGAGCCTCATCGCGGCGTCGATGTCCTCGCGGGAGGCGTACCTGGCCTCGTACATGGCGGCGGCCTGGTTGAGGTAGCCGAACAGCAGTCCGTCGGCGACGAAGCCGGGCCGGTCGCCGACCGCGACGGGCTCCTTGCCCAGCTCGAGCGCGAGGTCGGTGACGGCGGTGACCGCGACCGGCGCGGTCAGCACGCTGGAGACCACCTCGACGAGCTTCATCGCCGGGGCCGGGTTGAAGAAGTGCAGGCCGAGGACGCGCTCGGGGCGCGCGGAGTCGGCGGCCAGCCGGGTCACCGACAGCGCGTTGGTGCCGGTCGCGAGGATCGTCCCGGGCCGCACGACCGTGTCGAGCGCCCGGAAGATCTGCTGCTTGATCTCGTACGACTCGGGGGCGACCTCGATCACCAGATCGGCGTCGGCCGCGGCCCGCAGATCGGTGAACGTACGGAACCGGGCGAGCAGTTCCGCCCGCTCCCGCTCGGTGAGGTGCCCGCGGCGCACCGCACGCGCCGTCGAGCCTTCCAGGGCCACGACCGCCTGTGCGGCGGCGGCCTCGCTGATGTCGATGCCGATGACCTCGCGGCCGGCGCGGGCGAGGACCTCGGCGATGCCGGTGCCCATGGTGCCCAGGCCGACGACGGCCACGGTAGAGATGCGGGACAGGGGAGCGTCCATCCGGGAACTCCAGAGGTGAGGGTGGTGTGCCGTGCCAACTGCACCGCTGTGCACGGGGAATCCGACCGGCCCTGTCCCGGAGCCAGGTCGTGCTGTGAATACGTCGGTAACGCGCGGCGGAACCGACCGCACTCGCGGCGGCTGCGTCACCAGGCCGCCCTGAGTGGTACTGCGGGAAGTGTGCCCCGCTCAGATGAGATTAACCAGCGAGTAACGAGCGCGCCAGCCCTGGACGTTGCTGGACTGCTGTGATCTACGTCGCCGCAGGCCCCCCGCGTCTACCCTCGACTTATGGACGAAGAGTCGCGAACGGTGACGGAACGCATCCGGAAGGAATCCGGCGGGACGCCCGCCTTCGACCAGCTGGCCGCCACACGTGACCCGGACCAGCTGGCCGAGGTGCTCACAGCACCGCAACAGCCCCTCTGGGCTCGTGAGTTGGCCGCCTACCGGCTGGGCATCGCCGGTGACAAGCGCGCCTTCGAATCACTCGTCCTGCTCCTGAACCACCGCGATCCGGAACGCTGCGCCGCCGCTGCCCAGGCGCTGGCCGCCCTGCGCGACCCGCGTACCGCCCGCGCGGCGGCGGCCCTCGCGACCAACGAACTCCGCGTCGCCTACGCCCTCCACCCGGTCCGCCTGCTCACCCAGCTGAGAGCGCCCGAGTCGGCTCCGGCGCTCATCACCACGCTCCGCCGCCGCCTCGCCCCGCACGACCCGTACCGCAAGGTGGCGCTCGCCTGCGTGGAGGGGCTCGGCAGCCTCGCCGACCCCCGCGCGCGCGAGGTCCTCACGGAGGCGGCGACCCACCCGCGCCTGGCGATGGCGGCGGCGGCGGCGCTGGCCCGCCTGGAGCAGAGCTGAGCGCGCTCAGCCCCGGTGGCCGAGCAGCCTGTGCAGCGCGGACCCCTTCGCCCTGGGAGCCTCGGGCGGTGCCGCCTTGGTCGCCGGCGGCTTGGGGTCCGGCTGCTTCTTGCACACCGCGTCCACGTCGCCGCTGCCGCGCGGCACCTTCCCCGAGGCGAGATACGTCGCCAGGTGCTTGTCGAGGCAGGCGTTCCCGCTGAGCGTGATCCCGTGGTTGCCGCCGCCCTGCTCGACGACGAGGCTCGACCCGCGGAGGAGGCGGTGCATGGTGGCGCCGCCGCGGTACGGGGTCGCCGCGTCGTCCGTCGCCTGCAGGAGCAGGACCGGCGGCAGCGTCAGGCTGGTGACGTCGGGCGGGGTGAGCGTCCCGGCCGGCCAGAACGCGCACGGCGCGTTGTACCAGGCGTTGTTCCACGTGGAGAACGGTGCCTTCGTGTGGGTCCGGGCGTTGTCCGCGCGCCACTGCCGCCAGTCGCGCGGCCACCGCGCGTCGCGGCACTGGACGGCCGAGTAGACGCTGTAGCCGTTGTCCCCCTCGGCGTCGACCGCCGCGAAGGTGTCGTACGCCTCGACCAGCGGGTCCGGGTCCTTCGCCCTCACGTACGCGGAGAACGCGTCGGCCAGGAACGGCCAGTAGCCGTCGAAGTAGCCGCCGGGCAGGAACGTGTCCTCCAGCTCGCCCGCGCCGACCTTCTTGCCCGCGGGCTTCTTCGCCAGCGCGTCCCGCATCGCGTACCACTTGGCCTCGACCTCGGCCGGGTCCTTGCCGAGCTTGTAGGCCGCGTCGTGCTTGGCGACCCAGGCGAGGAAGTCCCGGTGGCGGTCGTTGAAGGCGACGTCCTGGCGCAGGTTGTCCTCGTACCAGACGCCGGTCGGGTCGACGATCGAGTCGAGCGCGAACCGCCGCACCCGGCCGGGGTAGGACTTCGCGTAGACCGCGCCGAGGTAGGTGCCGTACGAGTAGCCGAAGTAGTTCAGCTTCTTCGCGCCGAGCGCGGCCCGGATCGCGTCCATGTCCCGCACGGAGCTGACCGTGTCGAGGAACGGCAGGACGTCCGCGTACTTCTTGCCGCACGCGCGCGCGAAGCCCTCGGCCCGCTTCAGCTGCGCCCGCTCGACCGCCCCGGTCTTCGGCACGCTCTGCGGCCGTACGGGCTTGAAGTGACCCGGCGCGCAGTCGAGGGCGGGTTTGCTCTTGCCGACGCCGCGGGGGTCGAACCCGATGACGTCGTACTGCGCCGCGACCGGCTTCGGCAGGCCCGCGGCGACGAACCCGGCGAGCTGCAACCCGCTGCCGCCCGGCCCGCCGGGGTTCACCAGGAGTGGCCCCTGGGACGTCTTCGCGGTGTGCGGGACGCGCGACAAGGCGAGGGTGATCTGGCGCCCCCGCACGCGCGCGTGGTTGAGCGGCACCTTCAACGACGCGCATTGCAGCGTCGGATACTCCTTCGTCGCGCACTTCTTCCAGGTGACGGCGGCGGCGCGGGGGCCTGGCTCGGCGGTGGCCGTCGGGGCGAGGCCGGCGGCGGCGAGCGCGGCGATGCCGCACAGGGCGACTGTGCGTGTCTTCACGTGCGGCATGTTTCCTTGATCGCCGGGCCGGGATATCCGTTCGGCCGGAAGTTGACCCGATCGCGTGGCGGATCAGACCAGGGTGAGCTGCGTGGGTTCCGTCGGGTCCGCCGCCGGCTCCGGTGCGCGCACACGCCGGGGCAGACCCGGGCGCGAGGGCCCGATCCCGTACTCCTCGGCCAGCTCGTGGACCTGCCGCGTCAGCCGCCGCTGGTACCACTTGGGGGCGTACGCGCCCTCCGCGTACAGCCGCTCGTAGCGGCGTACGAGGTACGGGTGGTGCTGCGCCAGCCAGGCCATGAACCACTCGCGGGCGCCAGGGCGCAGATGCAGCACGAGCGGCGTCACCGAGGTCGCACCGGCCCTCGCGACGGCCCGGACGGTCGCCCGCAGCTGCTCCGGGCGGTCGCCGAGGAACGGGATCACCGGGGCCATCAGGACGCCGCAGCCGATCCCGGCGTCGGTGAGGGCGCGGACGACGTCGAGGCGGCGCTCGGGCGCGGGCGTGCCCGGCTCGACCGTCCGCCACAGCTCCTGGTCGACGAAGCCGACGGAGACCGAGACGCCGACGTCGGTCACCTCGGCGGCCTGCCGCAGCAGGTCCAGGTCGCGCAGGATCAGCGTGCCCTTGGTGAGGACGGAGAAGGGGTTGGCGTGGTCGCGCAGCGCCTCGATGATGCCGGGCATCAGCCGGTAGCGGCCCTCTGCCCGCTGGTAGCAGTCGACGTTGGTGCCCATCGCGATGTGGTCGCCGGACCAGCGGCGCGAGCCGAGGTGGTGGCGGAGCAGCTCCGGCGCGTTCACCTTCACCACGATCTGGCTGTCGAAGCCGAGCCCCGTGTCGAGGTCCAGGTAGCGGTGGGTGTTGCGGGCGAAGCAGTAGACGCACGCGTGCGTGCAGCCGCGGTACGGGTTCACCGTCCATTCGAACGGCATCCGGGACGCGCCGGGCACCCGGTTCACGATCGAGCGGGCCCGGATCTCGTGGAAGGTCACGCCGCTGAACTCGGGGGTGTCGAGGGTGCGGGTCGTGACCGCCTCCGCGCCGAACAGCGCGGCGTCGGGCGCCCGGCCGTGCCCGGCCCGGTCGTCCGTGAGGTTCTCCCAGCGCATGCCGCCTCCTTCGATAGCTCTGCCCCACGCCCACAATAGAACACATGTTCCCTTGATCGTGCGGACGTGTCCCGGCCCCGTGAGCACCCCGGTTTGGGCGGCTCGTGCGAGGGGTGGTTGGCTTGGGCGCCCACAGGATCCAAGTGCTGGAGGAAAAGCCATGGCGCAGGTCGAGGCCACCACGGAACGCGTCGTCGCCGCCAAGCCCGACGACGTCTTCGACGCCCTCGCCGACTACAGCGGCACCCGCCCGAAGCTGCTGCCCGAGCACTTCAGCGAGTACGAGGTGCGCGAGGGCGGCGACGGCGAGGGCACCGTCGTCCACTGGAAGCTCCAGGCCACCAGCAAGCGCGTCCGCGACTGCCTGCTCGACGTCACCGAGCCCACCGACGGCGAACTCGTCGAGACGGACCGCAACTCCTCGATGGTGACGACCTGGCGCGTCACCCCGGCCGGCGAGGACCGCTCACGCGTCGTCGTCACCACCGTGTGGAACGGGGCGGGCGGCATCGGCGGTTTCTTCGAGAAGACGTTCGCGCCCAAGGGTCTCGGCCGCATCTACGACGCCGTGCTCGCCAAGCTCGCCGCCGAAGTGGAGAAGTGACGCTTCCCGGTGGTGCCCGCCCGCTCATCGTGCGGTAGCGAACAATGATCTGCCGCTCACCGTTTCGAGTGGTTTTCGTTTCGCGCCCGTTGTACGCCGTAGGGCTCCGACCGGCGCATTCGTCGGTCGAGCGCCTCTGACGTGCGCCTCGTCGCGCTTGCCCCCCGTTGTCGCGTAATGCGAGAAATGGGCGGCGCAAGGGCGACGAGGGGAGCAGTACGTGGGCACGACGACGCTGGTGACCGATCCCGTGCGGGAGCGGGACGAGCCGGGGGCGGTCGCCGAGCCGGCGCCGGTCGCCGCCGCTCCCGTGGTCGAACAGGCCGCCGTGGAGCGGCAGCCGGCCGAGGACGCGCTCAGCCCGCGCCGGGTGCGGATGGTCTTCGTCGGCCTGATGCTGGCGCTGCTGCTCGCCGCCCTGGAGCAGATGATCGTCGCCACCGCGCTCCCGAAGATCGTCGGTGAGCTGCACGGCCTCGACAAGATGTCCTGGGCGATCACCGCCTACCTGCTGACCTCCACCATCGGCCTGCCGATCTACGGCAAGCTCGGCGACCTCTTCGGCCGCAAGGGCATCTTCCAGTTCGCGATCGTCGTGTTCGTCGTCGGTTCGGCGCTCGCGGGCCGGGCGCAGAGCATGGACCAGCTCATCGCCTTCCGGGCCGTCCAGGGCGTCGGCGCGGGCGGCCTGATGATCGGCGTGCAGGCGATCATCGGTGACATCGTGCCGCCCCGCGAGCGCGGCCGCTACATGGGCCTGATCGGCGCCGCGTTCGGCCTCGCCTCGGTCGCCGGACCGCTGCTCGGCGGCTACTTCACCGACCACCTCTCCTGGCGCTGGTGCTTCTACTTCAACGTCCCCTTCGGCCTGCTCACCCTCGCCGTCACGGCCGTCGTCCTCAAGCTCCCCAAGCCCACGAAGAAGCCCAGGCTCGACGTGCTCGGCGCGGTGCTCCTCGCGTCGGCCTCGACATGCCTGGTCCTGCTGACCAGTTGGGGCGGGACGGAGTACGCGTGGGGCGACCGGGTCATCATCGGCCTCGCCGCCGGGGCGGCTCTCTCCGCCGCGCTGTTCGTCGTCGCCGAGAAGTACGCGGCCGAACCCCTCATCCCGCTGCGCCTGTTCCGCGACTCCGTCTTCAACCTCAGCGGATTCGTCGGCATGGTCGTCGGCGTCGCCCTGTTCGGCGCGGCCAGCTACCTGCCGACGTTCCTGCAGATGGTCGACGGCGCCACCGCCACCGAGTCCGGGCTCCTCATGCTGCCCATGATGGGCGGCGTCGTCGGCGCCTCCATCCTCTCCGGGCAGCTCATCAGCCACACCGGCCGCTACAAGCTCTACCCGATCCTCGGCGGCGCCCTCTCCAGCCTCGGCATGTACCTCCTGTCGCGCCTTGAGGTCGGCACCCCGCGCGCCGAGTACAGCGTCTACATGGCGATCCTCGGCGCGGGCATCGGCCTGATCATGCCCGTCCTGGTGCTCGCCGTGCAGAACGCGGTGCGCCCGAGCGACCTCGGCACCGCCACCAGCGCCAACAACTACTTCCGGCAGATCGGCGGCAGCGTCGGCGCCGCGGTCTTCGGCACGCTCTTCGCGGGCCGGCTCGCCGACGCCCTCGCCGAACGGCTGCCGGAGGGCGGCGCCGGGATGCCCGCCGGCGCCGACCCCGAATCGATCACCCCGCAGCTCGTGCACGCGCTGCCCGAGGCGCTGCGCACCCCGTACATCCAGGCGTACGCGGACGCGATGCCGCGCATCTTCCTCTACTTGGTGCCGGTCCTCGTCCTGGGCCTGGTCCTCGCCTTCTTCATCAAGGAGACACCCCTGTTGTCCAGCACCACCCCCGTCGAACAGCCCGTCGCCCCCGCCGCCGTGCCCGCCCAGGAGCGCACCTCGTACGGCGCCGGAGTCCCCGTCTGCGGCACGGTCCGGCACTCCGACGGCACCGCCGTGCCGCGCGCCGCGCTCACCCTCATCGACGTCGGCGGCACCCAGATCGGGCGCGGCGCCAGCGGCGACGACGGCCGGTACGCGCTCTCGACGCCGGGCGCGGGCAGTTACGTACTGATCGCGGCGGCCGGCGGGCACCAGCCGCAGGCCGTCACGGTCACCGTGGGGGAGCGGCCCGTCGACCTCGACGTGGTGCTCGGCGGCGCGGGCCGCCTCGCCGGCTCCGTCCTCACCGCCGACGGCACTCCCGTACGGGACGCGATCGTCACCCTCACCAATGTGCACGGCGAGGTCGTGTCGACGACCCGCAGCGGGCGCGAGGGCGCGTACGTCATCACGGAGTTGGTGGCGGGGGAGTACACCCTCGCGGCGAGCGCCCCCGCGTTCCGCCCGGCGGCGCTGCCCGTCACCGTGATGGCCTCGCGCGAGACCCGGCAGGACGTGGAGCTGGCGGGCGGCGCGGTGCTGCGCGGCACCGTGCGGGCCGGTGGCGGGCGGCCCGTGGAGGAGGCCCGGGTCACGCTGCTCGACGCGGCGGGCAATGTGGTCGACACGTTGACGACCGGCGCCGACGGCACGTTCCGCTTCGTCGACCTGTCGTCGGGCGAGTACACGGTCATCGCGGCGGGTTATCCGCCGGTGGCGACGGTTCTGCAGGTCGCCGGGGGCGGTCGTACGGAGCGCGACCTGCAACTGGGCCACGAGGACTGACGGCACCCCGGCGTCTGTCAAGGCCCAGGGCTCAATTCGCCGGTAAGTACCCGGGTGTTGAACGGCCGCGCGTACCGTGGAAGCAGGCGGTACGCACCCTCTTCGGCGTGCCCGAGGGAAGGAGGCGGCGATGGCGGACACCGGTCGTTCCCCGCAGGGCCGCGTCCCGCTGGCCGTGGTCGTCGTCGACCAGGCGGGCCGTGTCTCGCACTGGAGCGCGGGCGCACGCCGCCTCTTCGGCCCCGACCGGCAGGACGCGGTGGGGCGGCCCGCCGCCGACCTGCTGCCCGTGTCCGGCGCCCTGCCGCAGGAGCGGGACCTGACGGCGCGGGCCGCGTTCGGCGCGTACGACGACGGGCTCGGGCCCGATCTGGAGGAGACGCTCGGCGGGCGGACGGCCTACCCCGCCGCGGGGCGGGCCCGGCTCGACACCAGCGCGGTCCCGCGCGACCGCATCGACGTCCTGTGGTGGGCGTACCCCCTGGTGGGGCCGGGGCCCGAGCGACTGCTCGTGCTGGCGGCCGACGCGCAAAAGCTCAGCGGCGACCCGGGCACGGACCCGGACGGCACGGCGAAGCCCGTGGCGGGGGAGCGGATCGCGCCCGGTTTCGCGCTGCACACCGACTTCGCGGCCGCCGACGAGCTGGCGCGCGGGCTGCCCGAGATCCTGCCCAGCATGAGCGTGCGGGAGAGCGCCCGCATCGTCTCCCAGATACTCGAACTCGGCTATCCGGTGCTGGAGTTCAGCCAGCACGACCGCGTCCCCGTCACCGCCGACTGGGGCGTCTCCCGGCGCGCCGAGCGCAAGGCGCGGCGCGCGGAGGCGGCGCGTGGGGCGGCGGCCGGGGTGCCGTCCCCGCGCACGTCGGCCGAGGACGCCGACGAGGCCGAGGATCTCGAATACGTGGCGGTGCGCGAGCGCCTGGAGTTCCTCAACGAGGTGAGCGGCCGCATCGGTTCGTCCCTCGACCTCTCCCGCACCATCGTCGAGGTCAGCAAGGCGGTCGTGCCCCGCTTCACCGACGTGGCCGGGACGTACCTGCGCGAACAGGTCGTCGCGGGCGAGGGGTTCCCGGAGGGGCCGCCCGACGAGACCACGATGTGGCACCGCGTCGCCGTCGAGCACACCGACGAGCCGGGCCGCTGGGACGACGTGGTGCCGGTCGGCGAGTCGATGCCGTTCCCGGCACACACCCCGTTCTTCCAGTGCATGACGACCGGCGACCCGGTCCTCGTCCCGTACATCTCGCAGGAGATGGGCAACGGGATCGCCTCGCAGTTCGAGAAGCGCGACATCCGCCCGCTGATCACCCACCGCTCCATGCTCGTCGTCCCGCTGAAGGCGCGGAACGTCGTCCTCGGGTTCATGATCCTGCTGCGCCACCAGGGGCGGCAGCTCTTCAACGACATGGACCGCGTCACCGGCGCCGAACTCGCCGCGCGCGCGGGACTCGTGCTCGACAACGCGCGCATGTACACCTACCAGGAGTCCGTCGCCGAGACGCTCCAGGACAGCATGCTGCCGCACATCGAGCCGCACATGCCGGGCTGCGACATCGCCACCCGCTACCTCCCCGGCACCCTGCTCGGCCGGGTCGGCGGCGACTGGTTCGACTCGATCAAACTGCCCGGCGCGCGCACCGCCCTCGTCGTCGGCGACGTGATGGGGCACGGGCTCAACTCGGCCGCGATGATGGGCCAGTTGCGCACCGCCGTGCAGACGATGGCCGCCCTCGACCTGCCCCCGGCCCAGCTGCTGCGCAACCTGTGCGACCTGGCGCAGCGCCTCGGCGAGCACTACCTCGCCACCTGCCTGTACGCCGTCTACGACCCCATCGTCGGCGAGCTGCACCTCGCCAACGCCGGGCACATCCCGCCGGTGATCGTGCGCGCCGCCGACGGCCGCAGCGACCTTCTCGACCTGCCGACCGGCGCCCCCATCGGCGTGGGCGGCGTGCCCTTCGAGTCCGTACGGCTGCCGGTCGCGCCCGGCGACCGCCTCGTCATGTGCACGGACGGCCTGGTCGAGGTGCGCGGCGAGGACATCGGCGTGGGGCTCGCCACGCTCTGCGAGTCGGCGGCCCACCCCGCCGCCTCCATGGACGACGCCTGCGACACCATCATCCGCTCCCTCGCCGGACGCGGCGGCCGCAAGGACGACGTGGCGCTCCTCATGGTCCGTATGAGCGGCATCGAGAGCGCGGACGTCGCCCAGTGGGAGCTCGCGCAGGAGCCGGCCGAGGTGCCGCGCGCCCGCGGCCTGGTCCGCGACCGGCTCGCGCTGTGGGGTCTCACGGACGTCGGGTACGCGGCCGAACTCCTGGTCGGTGAACTCGTCGCGAACGCGGTACGGCACGCCAGGGGCGGCCGCGTGCACCTGCGTCTCGTGCGCTCGGGCACGCTGCTGTGCGAGGTGGAGGACACCGACCCCACGCTGCCGACGCTGCGCAGCGCGGGACCCGGCGACGAGTGCGGCCGGGGCCTGCGGGTCGTCGCGCATCTCGCGCGCGAGTGGGGCGCGAGCAGGACGGCGACGGGGAAGACCGTCTGGTTCGAACTGGGCGCGCGACCGGGCTTGTGAGGCGCGCCCCGGCGCGGTAGACCGGCGTGACACTTCGGTCGAGTCCGCGGGCGCACCTGGGGGAGCCATGAGCGTGACCGAGCGCTACAGAACGGCGTGGGAGGGGTTCTGGGAGGATGCTCCCGAGGAACCGGGGGCCGTCTTCTGGGACGCCGACCCCATCCTCACCGTAGGGCTGCATCTCGCCCTTTTCGAGCCGGAGTTGGCCGACGCGGCGCTGCCCCTGGTGGATCTCGGGTGCGGCAACGGCACCCAGACCCGCTTCCTCGCCGACCGCTACCGGAGGGTGATCGGCGCGGACCTGTCGGCCGCCGCGCTCGACCGCGCCCGGCACGCGGACCCCGCCGGGCAGGCCGACTTCCGGCAGCTGGACGCCACGAACGCGGCGCAGGTGGAGGCGGTGCACGCGGAGTTGGGCGACGTGAACGTGTACATGCGCGGGGTGCTGCACCAGTGCGAGCCGGAGGACCGGCAGCCGCTCGTCGACGCGGTGGCCACGCTGGTCGGCGAGCGCGGGCGCGGCTTCGTCGTCGAGCCGGCGGAGCGCGCCGGGGCGATCCTGCGGGAGCTGGCGCGCCATCCGGCGGGGCCGCCGCCCAAACTGGCCCCGGTCTTCGCGCACGGCCTCGCCCCGGGCGAGGTCGCCGACGCGTCCGTGCCCGGGTACGTCACGGCGGCGGGCCTCACGGTCCTCGCGTCGGGGGAGCTGCCGCTGCTGACCACCGAGTACACGGCCGACGGGAACAGGATCGAGCTGCCGTCGGGGTGGCTGGTGGTGGGGCGCCGCGACCGGCGGTGAGGTGGGGCGGACGACAGGGCCGCTGGTAAGTTAGCTTAGGCTCAGCTAACTACTAACTCGTTGCGTCAGGAAGCGGTGGGGCGATGCGAACGCCTGTGGTTTCGTCCGATCTCTCCTGGGTGGCCGAGGCCGTCCGCCCCCGCCCGGCCGTCGGCGCGCGCGTCGCGCGGCTGCTCGACGAGGTGAGCGGGGTCCACGGAGCGCGGCGCGAGGCGATCGCCGCCGCGTTCTGGGAGGACGTGCGCGGGCTCGGCGCCCCGCTCGTCGAGCCCATCGAGGGCGATCCTGACCACCGGACCCTCACGTTCCTCTACCGCGGCAATCGGGCGACCAGGCACGTCCTGTTGTTCAGCAACCGTCTCGTCGACCGCGCCCGGCTCGCCGACGCCCTGTTCCACCACGTCCCCGGCACCGACATCTGGCACCTCGGCCTGCGCCTGCGCGCCGACCACCGCGGCGCCTACCGCATCGCCGCCGACGTCTCGACCGGCGCCCCGCCCGCCGACCCGGCCCTGCTCCAGAAGTTCCTCCAGACCCTCCAGCGGTACGCGGGCCCGGACCCGCTCAACCCGCGCACCATCCCCACCCGCTGGGGCGGCCCGGACTGCTCCGTCTTCGCCCTGCCCGACGCGCCCCGGCAGCGCTGGGAGCGCGGGGGGCGCCCCGCGCGCGCGGTGGAGCGCGGCAGGGTCGAGCGGCACCGCGTGGAGAGCCCGGCGCTCGGCGCCGCCCGCGACGTCTGGGTCTATCTGCCGCCGGGCCTCGGCCACCGCGACCTGCCCGTCGTCGTACTCGGCGACGGCGACATGTGGCTGGGCGGCATGGGCCTCCAGGACTCCCTCGACGCCCTGATCACCGAGGGCGCCCTGCCGCCGCTGATCGTGCTCGCTCCGGACTCCGTCGACGGACCCACCCGCTGGCGCGAGATGAGCGCCCGCGACTCCTACGTGACCTTCCTCGCCGATGACGTCCTGCCCTGGGCGGCGGGCCGCTGGCCGCTCACCACCGACCCGCGCCGCACCGTCGTCGCCGGACAGAGCCTCGGCGGGCTCACCGCCCTGTACGCGGGGCTCGTGCGCCCCGAGCGGTTCGGCAACGTCCTCGCGCAGTCGGCGTCCCTGTGGTGGCACCCGGGCCTGTCGTCCGAGGGCGGGGTCCCGCAGACCCCGGTCGTCGGCGTGCCGTGGCTCGTACGGCGGTACGCGGAGGAGGCGCCCCGCGACCTCACCGTGCACCTCGACGTCGGCCTGCACGAGGGTCCGATGGTCGGTTACAGCCGCGCCCTGTACGACGCGCTGCGCCCCGCCGGTCATCGGATCACGCTCGACGAGTTCAACGGCGGGCACGACTACGCCTGTTGGCACGGAGCGCTGATCGACGCGCTGGTGCGGATGCTGAACCCCTGATCAGAGCCTGGCGGGGGCGCGTAAATGGTCTAGACCCATGAGAATTCCGGGTAGTTATCCACAGGCCTGGTGGGGGGTGCCCGGATCCGCGTACGGTGCTGCTCATGAAGATCCTCATCAGCGCCGACATGGAGGGCGCCACGGGCGTGACCTGGCCCGCCGACGTGCTGCCCGGCACACCGCAGTGGGAGCGCTGCCGGTCGATGTTCACCTCGGACGTGAACGCGGCGGTGCTCGGCTTCTTCGACGGCGGCGCCGACGAGGTCCTGGTGAACGAGGCGCACTGGACGATGCGCAACCTGCTCCTGGAGCGGCTCGACGACCGCACGGAGATGCTGACCGGGCGCCACAAGTCGCTCTCCATGGTCGAGGGCGTCCAGCACGGCGACGTCGACGGCATCGCGTTCGTCGGCTACCACGCGGGCGCCGGCATGGAGGGCGTCCTCGCCCACACCTACCTGGCCAACCAGATCACCGGCGTGTGGGTGAATGACGTACGGGCCAGCGAGGGCCTGCTCAACGCGCACGTGGTGGCCGAGTACGGCGTCCCCGTCGTCCTCGTCACCGGCGACGACCACGCCTGCGACGACGCACTCGGCTACGCGCCCGAGGCCCGCAAGGTCGCCGTCAAGGACCACGTCTCCCGGTACGCGGCGGTGTGCCGCACGCCCGCGCGGACGGCCGCCGACATCCGGGCCGCCGCCCAGGACGCCGCGTCCCTCGCCGTGCGGTACGAGCCGGTGCGGGGCGGCCCGTTCACCATCGAGGTCGAGTTCGACGCCGAGCACCTCGCCATGGCGTCGACCGTCGTCCCCGGCGTCGAGCGGATCGGCGAACGCAGGATCGCTTACACCCACGAAACCATGTACGAAGGCATCCGCACCTTCAAGGCGGTCACCACGATCGCCTCGGCCGCGGTGGAGGAACAGTATGGCTGACCAGCACCTTCCGACGATCGACATCGACGAGAAGGCGCTCGACGAAGTCGTCACCTTCACCTCCGAGCTGATCCGGATCGACACGACCAACCGCGGCGGCGGCGACTGCAAGGAGCGCCCCGCAGCCGAGTACGCGGCGGCCCTGCTCTCCGAGGCGGGCCTGGAGCCGACGATCCTGGAGCGCACTCCGGGCCGCGGCAATGTGGTGGCGCGCATCGCCGGAACCGATCCCTCCGCCGACGCCCTCCTGGTCCACGGGCACCTGGACGTCGTACCGGCCGAGGCCGCCGACTGGAGCGTCCACCCGTTCTCCGGCGAGATCCGCGACGGCGTCGTGTGGGGCCGTGGCGCGGTCGACATGAAGAACATGGACGCGATGATCCTCGCGACCGTCCGGCACTGGGCCCGCGTCGGGTTCCGGCCCCGCCGCGACATCGTCGTCGCCTTCACCGCCGACGAGGAGGCCAGCGCCGAGGACGGCTCGGGCTTCCTCGCCGACCGGCACGCCGGCCTCTTCGAAGGCTGCACGGAGGGCATCAGCGAGTCCGGCGCCTACACCTTCCACGACGGCGCGGGCAAGCAGATCTACCCGATCGGCGCGGGCGAGCGCGGCACCGGCTGGCTCAAGCTCACCGCCCGCGGCAAGGCGGGCCACGGCTCCAAGGTCAACCCGGCCAACGCGGTGACGCGCCTCGCCGCCGCCGTCACCCGCATCGGCGCCCACGAGTGGCCCGTCCGCCTCACGCCCACCGTGCGCGCGGCCCTCAGTGAACTCGCGGCGCTGTACGGCGTCGAGGCCGACGTGCACGCGGCGGACTTCGACGTCGACGCGCTGCTCACCGAGCTCGGTCCGGCCGCGAGCCTCGTCGAGGCGACCGTGCGCAACAGCACCAACCCGACGATGCTGTCCGCCGGCTACAAGGTCAACGTCATCCCCGGCGACGCCGTCGCCCACGTCGACGGGCGCTTCCTGCCGGGCGCCGAGGACGAGTTCCGGGCCGCGCTCGACCAGCTCACGGGACCGGACGTCGACTGGGAGCTCCACCACCGCGAGGTCGCGCTCCAGGCGCCGGTCGACTCGCCCACGTTCGCGAAGATGCGGGCGGCGGTCCAGGAGTTCGCGCCCGAGGGACACACCGTCCCGTACTGCATGTCCGGCGGCACCGACGCCAAGCAGTTCTCCCGGCTCGGCATCACCGGCTACGGCTTCGCCCCGCTCAAGCTCCCCGAGGGCTTCGACTACCAGGCGCTCTTCCACGGAGTCGACGAGCGGGTGCCGGTCGAGGCGCTGCACTTCGGTGTACGTGTACTCGACCGGTTCCTGCGCTCGGCCTAGGCGCGGCCCCGGCACACGCGACGCACTAGGAAAAAACGGAGGACACGAAGAATATGGAGGGTCCGGAGTAAATGGGGGGCGGGGACGACATGGTGCACACGCAGGGCCACGGCTCATGGCCGTCGCCGATCGACGCCGCGCTGGCCGCGGCGCACGACGGCAGGCCGGAGTACGTGGGGTTCGTCGGCGACGAAGCCTGGTGGACCGAGCCACGGCCCACCGAGGCGGGCCGCCGCGCCCTGGTGCGGCGCAGGCCCGACGGCGCGGAGCAGTCGGTGCTGCCCGCGCCGTGGAACGTGCGCAGCCGCGTCATCGAGTACGGCGGCCACCCCTGGGCAGGCGCCGACCGCCCCGAGGGCCCGCTCCTGGTCTTCGTCAACTTCGCCGACCAGCGCCTCTACGCCTACGAGCCCGAGGCACCCGGCGCCGAACCGCGCCCGCTCACCCCGCTCTCCGCCGTCGGTGACGGACTGCGCTGGGCCGACCCGCGGCTCCACCTCGACCGGGGCGAGCTGTGGTGCGTCCTGGAGGAGTTCACCGGTGAGGGCCCGACCGACGTGCGGCGCGTGGTCGCCGCCGTCCCGCTCGACGGCTCGGCCGCGGAGGACCGCTCGGCGGTTCGTGAACTGAGCGACGACGCCCACCGGTTCGTCACCGGGGCCCGGCTCTCGCCGGACGGCCGGCGCGCGGCGTGGATCGCCTGGGACCATCCGCGGATGCCGTGGGACGGTACGGAGCTGCTGGTCGCGGAGGTCACGGACGAGGGCACGTTCGGCCCCGCGCGGACGGTCGCGGGCGGGCCCGAGGAGTCGATCTGCCAGGTCGAGTGGGCCCCGGACGGGACGCTTCTCTACTCGGGTGACGCGAGCGGCTGGTGGAACCTGTACCGGCTCGACGCCGCTTCGGGCGCGGCCCGGCCGTTGTGCCCGCGCGAGGAGGAGTTCGGCGGGCCGCTGTGGAAGGTCGGCCTGAGCTGGTTCAAGCCGCTGGAGGCAGGGCTGATCGCCGTCGTGCACGGCGTCGGCGCCACCTCGCTCGGCATCCTCGACCCGGCGACCGGGGAGGTCGTCGACACGGCGGGCCCCTGGACCGAATGGTCGTCCTCCCTGGCCGTGCACGGCACGCGCGTGGTCGGCGTCGCCGCGAGCCCGCGCACCGCGCACGAGGTCGTCGAGCTCGACACCGCCACCGGGCGCGCCCGCGTCATCGGCGCCGCGCACCAGGACCCCGTCGATCCCGCGTACTACCCGGAACCTCAGATCCGTACCTTCGAGGGACCCGACGGCCGCTCCGTCCACGCGCACATCTACCCGCCGCACAGCCCCACGCACGCCGCGCCCGACGAGGAGCTGCCCCCGTACGTCGTGTGGGCGCACGGCGGCCCCACCAGCCACTCCCCGCTCGTCCTCGACCTGGAGATCGCCTACTTCACCTCGCGCGGCATCGGCGTCGCCGAGGTCAACTACGGCGGCTCCACCGGGTACGGGCGCGAGTACCGCAACCGGCTGCGCGAACAGTGGGGCGTCGTCGACGTCGAGGACTGCGCGGCCGTCGCCCTCGCCCTCGCAGCCGAGGGCACCGCCGACCGCGACCGGCTCGCGATCCGCGGTGGCAGCGCGGGTGGCTGGACCAGCGCGGCATCCCTGACCAGCACGGACGTCTACGCCTGCGGGACGGTGATCTACCCGATCCTCGACCTCACCGCCTGGGGCAGCGGGGAGACCCACGACTTCGAGTCGCAGTACCTGGAGACGCTCGTCGGCCCGCTCGCCGAGGTTCCCGCGCGCTACGCCGAACGTTCCCCCGCGGAGCACGCCGACCGCCTGACGGCGCCCTTCCTGCTCCTGCAAGGACTCGACGACGTGATCTGTCCGCCCGTGCAGTGCGAGCGGTTCCTCGAACGGGTCGAGAGCGAGGGGCGGCGGGTGCCGCACGCTTACATCGCCTTCGAGGGGGAGGGGCACGGGTTCCGGCGGGCCGACACGATGGTGCGGGCGCTGGAGGCTGAACTGTCCCTGTACGCCCAGGTGTTCCGGCTCGACGTGGCCGGGATCCCGGCACTGGAGCTCACCAAGTGACGGCTGCGGCCTCTTCGTCGATCCGCCCCGCGCGTCTTGTCGCCGGGGCGCGGGTCGCCGTCGTCGCGCCGAGCGGGCCCGTGCCGGAGGACCGGTTGCAGGCGGGGCTCGACATTCTGCGGGGCTGGGACCTGGAGCCGGTCGTCATGCCGCACGTTCTCGACGTGCACCCGGAGTTGAGGTACCTGGCGGGGGCGGACGCGGACCGTGCGGCCGATCTGGAGCGGGCCTGGTGCGACCCCTCGGTCGACGCCGTGCTGTGTGCGCGGGGCGGGTACGGGGCGCAGCGCATGGTCGAGCTGCTCGACTGGGCCGCGATGCGGGGCGCCCGGCCCAAGGTCTTCGTCGGGTACAGCGACATCACCGCGCTGCACGAGGCGTTCGCGGTGCGGCTGGGTGTCTCGACCCTGCACGGGCCGATGGTCGCGGCGGCGGACTTCGTGAAGAGCGCGCGGGCGCAGGATCATTTGCGGGCCACGTTGTTCGAGCCGGAGTCCGTTCAGGTGATCCGGGGGGCCGAGGGTGCGGGGGTTGTGGTGCCCGGGGTCGCGCGGGGCGTGACGTTGGGCGGCTGCCTGTCGCTGCTCGCGGGGGATGTGGGTGTGCGCGGGGCGCGGGGGTCCGCGCGGGGTGGGTTGTTGTGCCTGGAGGATGTGGGGGAGGAGACGTATCGGGTCGACCGGTATGTCACGCAGTTGCTGCGCGCGGGGTGGCTGGACGGCGTCTCGGGGTTCCTCCTCGGCTCTTGGGCGGAGTGCGAGCCGGTTCGGGGGTTGTTGGTCGAGCGGTTGGGTGGGCTCGGGGTGCCTGTGGTGGAGGAGTTCGGGTTCGGGCACGGGGAAGGGGCGCTGACAGTGCCCTTTGGGGTGGCGGGGCGATTGGATGCCGGGGCTTTGACGTTGACGCTGGATGTGCCGGCGCTGAGGTGACCCCGGGGATGCCGGGTGCGGCGCCGTTGTGGCTGGTCGCGCAGTTCCCCGCGCCCCTCGCGGCGGCGTCTGCCCGGTCGGCGTCGATGCGCGGCTGCGGCGCCGTCGTGGTTGCTCGCGCAGTTCCCCGCGCCCCTGAGATGCGCACTACGTGCACCATCTCAGGGCGCGTAGCCGGGGGAGGCGCGTGGCTGCGGAAGGTGCGGGCTGCGAAAAGTGCGTGGCCGGGGGAGGCGCGTCACTGTCCGGGGCGCGTCATAGGGGAAGGCGCGGCGAAGCCGCATGCCTTCAGGGGCGCGGGGAACTGCGCGACCGGCCGCGACGGGGGCCGCGCCTGGGTATTGGTGGGATGGCGCACGAAGGGCGTGTTTCAGGGGCGCGGGGAACTGCGCGACCGGCCGCGACGGGGGCCGCGCCTGGGTATTGGTGGGATGGCGCACGAAGGGTGCGTTTCAGGGGCGCGGGGAACTGCGCGAGCAACCACGACGGGAGCCGCGCCTGGGAGTCGGTGGGGTGGTCCGGGGCGTGGGAGCTGCGCGGGATTCGGGGATCCGCCCGCGACCGTGCAGCCTCTACGGCGAATGGGCCACCCGGGAGAAACACCGCGCAAGCCCATTGACCGCCCCCTGACACGTGTCACACGATGACCACGCCGCAAACTTACCGGTCGGTACAACCCGCGTGGAGGCCAACGTGTCCCGAGCCGTACCCAGAACCATCAGCACCCTCGGCGCGGCAGCACTCGTCATCCCCCTCGCTCTCGCCACCCCCGCCGCGGCCACGCCCCCCGCACAGGACCGACCCGGCGCCTACACCGTCACCCCCCTCACGTTCACCGTCACCACCGGCGGCCGCCGTTGCGTGATCGACGCCGACCTCTACCGCCCCGCCGGTGTCGACGCCGAGAACCCCGCCCCCGCCGTCCTCACCACCAACGGCTTCGGCGGCAGCAAGTCCGACGGGTCCACCGACGCCACCGGCAAGGCCTTCGCGCAGCGCGGATACGTCGGACTCGCCTACTCCGGCCTGGGTTTCGGCAGATCCGGCTGTGTCATCTCCCTGGACGACCCGAAGATCGACGGCCGGGCCGCCTCCGCCCTGGTCGACTTCCTCGCCGGCACCCGCGCCGCCGACGACGGCACCACGATCGGCTACGTGACGGCCGACAAGAAGGGCGACCCGCGCGTAGGCATGATCGGCGGCTCGTACGGAGGCGCGATCCAGATGGCGACGGCCGCCGTGGACCACCGGGTCGACGCGCTGGTCCCGATGATCACCTGGAACGACCTGGCCTACTCGCTCGACCCGCAGAACGCCACCCCCCGCAACGCCGCCGACCGCGACGTCCCCGGCGTCTTCAAGTGGCAGTGGACCAACGGGTTCTACCTGATGGGCGAGGGCCAGCCGCTGCTCCAGCCGTCGCTCGACCCCTCCCGCATCAACAAGCTGGGCTGCCTGCACTTCGTCGACGACGCCTGCGAGACGATCCGCACCCTCAACTCCGGCCGCTACCCCGCCGACAGGACGAAGGCGCTGCTCGACTACGCGCGCGGCGTGTCCCCGGTCTCGTACCTGAAGGACGTGAAGGCGCCGACGCTGCTCGTGCAGGGGCAGGCCGACAGTCTGTTTAACCTGAACGAGGCCCGCGCCAGTTACGACACACTGCGCGCCCAGGGCACAGCCGCCAAGATGATCTGGCAGTCCTGGGGGCACAGCGGCGGGCTCACCGACCCCGCGAGCGGTGAGCTCAACCTCTCGCAGGGGAACCTCGGGACCAGCTACGTCGGCAAGCGGGTCCTCGCCTGGTTCGACCGCTACCTCCACCACGACAAGGCCGCCGACACCGGCCCCGCCTTCGCCTACTACCGCGACTGGATCGACGACCCGGCCGCCACCTACGCCACCGCCCCCACCGTCCCCGCCCTGTCGAAGAAGCTGTACCTCTCCGGCGACGGCAGACTCGTCGACAACACGGACGAAGTGGCTCGCGGCAGCCGCACGTACCGCAACTGGCCATTCCCCACCAGCCACTCCGAGTCCTCCCTCGCCGGCCTCATCGGATTCGCCGACTCCGCGCCGCGCGACACCCGCGGTACCCACCTCGACTGGACCACCGAGCCGCTGGCCTCGGCGACCGACGTCGTCGGCGCCCCCAAGGCCACCCTCAAGGTGACCTCGCCACGAACCGAGCGCGTGCAGAACTCCGCCGACGCCGCCGACAAGCTCGTCCTCTTCGCCAAGCTGTACGACGTCGCGCCGGACGGCACGAAGACGCTCGTTCACCGGCTCGTCTCCCCGGTCCGCGTCCCGGACGTCACCCGCCCCTTCACCGTCACGCTCCCCGGCATCGTGCACCGCTACGAGAAGGGGCACCGCATCCGGTTCGTGATCGCGGCGAGCGACGACGCGTACGGCGGGAACAAGGGGATCAAGCCGGTCACCGTCGTCAGCGCGCCGGAGGACACCGGCACCGTCGAACTGCCGGTCGTGACCCCGTAGGGCCGCGCCGTCACCCGTACGGGCCCGGCCGCCGCGGACGCGAATAGGGTGGGCCGATGGCCGCTCACCTTCCCGAAGGACCCCGTGTCGCGCTGCGGCACATCGCCCTCGCCGACGCCGAGGAGTTCACGGCGCGGGCCCGCGAGAGCCGGGAGCTGCACCGGCCCTGGCTGTTCCCGCCGCTGACGGCGGAGGCGTTCGCCGCGTACGCGGGGCGGCTCGTCGACGACCCCACCGGACACGGCTTCCTGGTGTGCGAGCGCGCCCCGGAGAGCGGGAGCGGCGCCGTCGCCGGGTTCATCAACATCAACAACATCGTCCAGGGCGGTTTCCGCAGCGGCGCCCTCGGCTACGGCGTCTTCGCGCACGCCGCCCGGCGCGGGCTGATGGCGGAGGGGCTCGGGCTCGTCGTCCGGTACGCCTTCGGCCCCCTCGCACTGCACCGCCTCGAGATCAACGTGCAGCCCGGCAACGCCGCCTCCATCGCGCTGGCCCGCCGCGCCGGGTTCCGCCTCGAGGGCTACTCCCCGGACTTCCTCCACGTCGACGGGGCCTGGCGCGACCATGAGCGCTGGGCGCTCACCACCGAGATGACCGCCGCTGCGGCAGGCACCGCTTTTGCGCAATCCTGACCGGAGCGGACCCTGGTCAGCTCGGCGTCGACCATGTTCCATGGTCACCGGGGGGCGGGGAGCCGCGCTCCGTGACACCGGGAGGCAGCCATGACCGTCGTACGACGTGAGGTACTCACGCTGCCGGGAGCGGCGCTCGGCCCGGTCAATCCGCTGCCGCCGCTGCGGCCCCTCGCCGACGTGCACCAGTCGCACGAGCCGGACGAGCGTGCGAAGAAGGACATGCCCCTGGACATGGCCCGCCAGCTCGGTCACCAGCCGCTGCGCAGCGTGCTCCCCGAGCGGATCCGCGACGGGTACGGGCGCGAGCGCGCGCCCCTCGACCTCGACACCGTCGTGATCGAGAACGACCGGCTGAGAGTGACCGTGCTGCCCGGTCTCGGCGGGCGGATCGCGTCCCTCTTCCACAAGCCGACCGGGCGCGAACTCCTCCACCGCAACCCCGTGTTCCAGCCCGCCGCCTTCGCGCTCAACGGCGCCTGGTTCTCCGGCGGCATCGAATGGAACATCGGCGCCACCGGCCACTCCACCCTGTCCTGCGCACCCCTGCACGCCGCCCGCGTCACCGCGCCCGACGGCACCGAGATGGTCCGCCTGTGGGAGTGGGAACGCCTGCGCGATCTGCCGTTCCAGGTCGACCTGTGGCTGCCGGACGGCTCCGACTTCCTCTACGTGGGCGTCCGCGTCCGCAACCCGCACGAGAAGCCCGCGCCCGTGTACTGGTGGTCCAACACCGCCGTGCCCGAGGAGCGCCGGGTGCTCGCGCCCGCGCGCGAGGCCTGGCACTTCGGCTACGAGCGGGAGCTGCGCCGCGTGCCCGTCCCCGAGTACGGCGGCACCGACCGCACGTACCCCCTGAACAGCGAGTTCGCCGCCGACTACTTCTACGAGATCGAGGACGGGCGGCGCCGCTGGATCACCGCCCTCGACGACGCCGGGCAGGGGCTCGTCCACACGTCGACCGATGTGCTGCGCGGCCGGAAACTGTTCCTGTGGGGCAGCGGGAGCAGCGGCCGCCGCTGGCAGGAGTGGCTGACCGAGCCCGGCACCGGCGGCTACGCGGAGATCCAGGCGGGCCTCGCACGCACGCAGCTGGAGCACGTACGCCTCGAGCCGGAGGGGGAGTTCAGCTGGCTGGAGGCGTACGGGCCGCTGGAGACCGACGCGGCGGCCGTGCACGCGGCGGACGACTGGGACGCGGCGGTCCACGAGGTCGAGAGGCGGCTCGAACAGGCGCTGCCGCGCGCCCGCGTCGAGGCCGCGTACGAGGAGTGGCGGCCGCACGCCGACACCGAGCCGGGGCAGCGGCTCGCCGTCGGGTCGGGGTGGGGCGCGCTCGAAGTCCTGCGTACGGGGTGGAAGCCGGCCGGAACGCCGTTCGACGAGTCGACGCTCGGCGAGGAACAGGCGCCCTGGCGGGAGCTGCTGGAGACGGGGGTGTTCCCCGAACCGCGGCGGGTCGGCGCGCCCGGACCCACGCTCACCGCCCGCGCCTGGCGGAACATGCTGGAGACGGCGCCGGCCCGGCCGCTGTCCGAGTACCACCTCGGCGTGGCGCAATGGCACGCGGGAGACCGGGCGCAGGCCGTGCGCAGCTGGGAGCGCGGGCTCGAACTCGCCGCGTCCGACTGGCCGTTCCTGCGCTGCCTCGCGGTGGCCGACGCGACCGACGACCACCTGGAGCGGGCCGCCGACCGGTACGCCGACGCCTTCGACGACCTGTGCGCGGAGCGCCGCGACACAGGGGAGGCGTGGGTGACGGTGACGGCCGCGCTCGGACGCGAGGCGATCGAGGCGCTGCTCGCGGTGGGGCGCCCCGCGCAGGCGCGGCAGGTCTGGGACGGGCTGCACGCGGCCACACGGGCGCGCGGCCGTTTCCGCCTCCTGGAGGCTCACCTTTTGCTGGCGGAGGGCGACGCGGCGGCGGCGCGCTCCGTCTTCGAGTCCGGCTTCGAAGTCGCCGACCTGAGAGAAGGAGCGGAAGTGCTCGGGGAGATGTGGGCGCGCGTCGCACCCGGCGAACCCGTACCCGCCCGCTACGACTTCCGCATGCGCCCCGGCCCCGCCGTCCGGGACGGGTCCTAGGACTCGGCGGGCACCTGCCGGTCCACGTACTCGAAGATCGCGCCGTCGGGGTGCAGGGCGATGAGGTTGCGCCCCGCCGGGGTGGGGACCGGGCCCGCGACGACCTTCGCGCCCGACACCGTGAGGACCGCGTGGGCCTCGTCCACGTCACGCACGGCGATCGTGGCCGACACCTTGCGCAGCACCTCAAGCTCCTGCTCGGGGCCGCTCATCAGAAGGAAGCAGCCGACGGCGGCGACCGCGACCCCGCCGCGCTCGAAACGCAGCGCCGTGCTGCCGGTGAGCTGTTCGTAGAACGTCACGGAGGACTCCAGGTCCTCGACGCAGATGCGCAGCGTAGTGCCCAGGATCTCCATGCGGACGAGCCTAGTTGACGTGGCGGCGAAGCGTGATCGCTTCCGGCCGCTCGTTATCCGTGACACGGTCCGGGTAACCGGAGGCCATGGAACGCATCGACCAGCGACTGAGCGAGGAACTGACCGGCCAGGTGACCCGGGCCGTCCGCGAGACGCTGCGGGCCGAGCTGAGCGAGGCCGTGCGGGAGAGCGCCCGCAAACGCAAGCGCACGGCGGCGCTGTACGCGGGTGCTGCCGCCGCCGCGCTGTACGCGGGCGCCGCGGTCGCGCTGGCGCTCGGCCTCGTCATCGCCCTCGGCCTCCCCGACTGGGCCGCCGCCCTGATCGTCGCGGCGGTCCTCGGCGCCGCCGCGTACGCCCTGCGGCGGGCCGCGCGCCCGAAGCGGCCCGCGGTGCCCGAGGCGGCGCCGCCGATGCCGTCGGAACCCCCGGCGACCGGCACCCCGTAGCCGCCGACGGCGCGGCGCACGTAGTCCGGCGAGCGTAGAACGCCCCCGTTTGGCTGTCGGTGAACCGGGGGACGCGGGAAGCTCCACCCACCATGTCCCCGGAAACCGGGACTCGGGCCTCGGGACTCGGGCCTCGGGACTCGGGCCTCGGTCCCGGGACTCGGGCCTTCGGGAGGAGACCGTGAGACGTTCGCGTGTTCTGATCGCCGGTACCGGGTTCGCCGGGTACCGGGCCGCTCGCACCCTGGCCCGGGCCGCGCGGAGCACCGGGCGTCCCTTCGACGTCACCGTGCTCGACCCCGCCGACCACTTCCCGCACCCGCCGCTGTTGCCGCAGGCCGCGGTGGACACCCTGGAGCCGCGTGGGGTCACCGTGTCGCCGGCCGCCGCCGCGTCCGACCGGGCCGAGGCGCGGGCCCGGACCCGTCGGCTGCTCGTCGACATCGCGCCGCGCGTCCTGCCGGAGCTCGACGCGCGGCTCTCCCGCACCTCGGGCAGGGTGGTGCGGGAGCGCGGTGCGGAGGTGCGCACCGGCACGTCCGTCCAGCCCGGCCTCGTCCGCTCCGGCTCCGTCCCCCTCGACACGGCCTCACCCGAGCCGGCCCGCACCCCGCGCACCCCGTAACCCTTCGAAGGAGGCACCACCCCATGACCGCGCTCAACGAGACCGAACTCCATGACCTCGCCCAGCAGCTGCGGGTCGACGCCGTGCGGGCGGCGGACGCCGCCCAGTCCGGGCACCCGACCTCGTCGATGTCGGCCGCCGATCTGGTGGCCGTGCTCTTCGCCCACCACTTCCGCTACGACTTCACGCGCCCCGCCCACCCCGGCAACGACCGCTTCATCCTCTCCAAGGGGCACGCCTCACCGCTGCTCTACGCCGCGTACAAGGCGGCCGGCGCCATCGACGACGCCGAACTGCTCACCTTCCGCACCCTCGGCAGCCGCCTCGAAGGACACCCGACGCCGCAGCGCCTGCCGTGGGTGGAGACGGCCACCGGATCGCTCGGCCAGGGCCTGCCCGTCGGCGTCGGCATCGCCCTCGCGGGCAAGCGGCTCGACCGGACCGACTACCGCGTCCACGTCCTGTGCGGCGACAGCGAACTCGCCGAGGGATCGATCTGGGAGGCGGCCGAGCACGCCGGGTTCGAGCACCTCGACAACCTGACCGTCACCGTCGACGTCAACCGGCTCGGCCAGCGCGGGCCCACCCGGCACGGCCACGACCTGGACGCGTACGCCCGCCGCTTCCAGGCGTTCGGCTGGCACACCATCGAGATCGACGGCCATGACGTCGCCGCCATCGACCGGGCCTACGCCGAGGCCCGCGACACCGTCGGACAGCCCACCGCGATCGTCGCCCGCACCTTCAAGGGCCGGGGCGTCGCCGCCGTCGAGGACCGCGAGGGCCTGCACGGCAAGCCGCTGCCCGACGCGGCGGACGCCATCGCCGAGCTGGGCGGCGACCGTGGCGTCCGCGTCGAGGTCGCCGCGCCGCCCGCCGCCCGCGCCCTGCACTCCGTGCAGAACGGCCACCTCGAACTGCCCCGCTACGAGATCGGCGACGAGGCCGCCACCCGCGACGCCTACGGCTCCGCGCTCACCGCGCTCGGCACCGCCCGCGGCGACGTCGTGGCCCTGGACGGCGAGGTCGGCGACTCCACCCGCTCCGAGTACTTCGCCAAGGAGCACCCCGAGCGGTACTTCGAGTGCTACATCGCCGAGCAACAGCTCGTCGCCACCTCCGTCGGGATGGCGGCGCGCGGCTGGCAGCCGTACGCGTCGACCTTCGCGGCGTTCCTGACCCGCGCGCACGACTTCGTACGGATGGCCGCGATCAGCGGCGCCGGGCTCAACCTGGTCGGCTCGCACGCCGGTACCGCCATCGGCGAGGACGGGCCGTCCCAGATGGGCCTGGAGGACCTCGCGATGTTCCGCACCGTGCACGGTTCGACCGTCCTGTACCCGTGCGACGCCAACCAGACCGCCCGGCTCGTCGCCGCCATGGCCGACCTCGGCGGCATCCGGTACCTGCGCACCTCGCGCGGGAAGTCGCCGGTGATCTACCCGCCGGACGAGGAGTTCCACGTCGGCGGCAGCAAGGTGCTGCGCTCCAGCGGGGAGGACCGCGTCACGATCGTCGCCGCGGGCGTCACCGTGCACGAGGCGCTGCGCGCCGCCGACGAGCTGGCGGGCGCGGGCATCGCCGTCCGCGTCATCGACCTGTACTCGGTGAAGCCCGTCGACCGCACCACCCTGCGCGACGCGGCCCGGGACACCGGCTGCCTGGTCACGGTCGAGGACCACCGGGCGGAGGGCGGCCTCGGCGACGCGGTGGCCGAGGCGTTCGACGACGGTGTGCCCACGCCGCGCCTGGTGCGGCTCGCCGTCCGGCAGATGCCCGGCTCGGCGAAGCCGGAGGAGCAGCTGCGGGCCGCAGGGATCGACGCGGCGAGCATCGTGGCGGGCGTCGCACTCCTCGTGGAGCAGGACATCACGCCCTGAACCGCGGCATTCCCCGGGGAGCGCGTAAAACCCGTACGCACGACGGAAGTTGAGGTTTGCCAGGAACCTGAGCGGTGACTCGGATGCCGAGGCTGCCGTGACGCGCCGCGACCTGCGGGGCGGGCCGGACCGCGCCTGAGTAGGCGGCGGCCGGCCCGTCGACGTGTCAGGACCGTGTACCCGCACGCGGCGCGGCGGGCAGCCGGGACCAGAACCGAGCGCGACCGATCCAGTCCGAGGAGGGCGGCTCTCCATGACCGTTGTCCCTGCACAGCAATCAGGCGGCGGAGGCGGCACCAGCGGCCTGTACGACGTACTCGAACTCGTGCTTGACCGCGGGCTCGTCATCGACGCGTTCGTCCGCGTCTCGCTCGTCGGCATCGAGATTCTGAAGATCGACATCCGGGTCGTGGTCGCCAGCGTTGACACCTACCTGCGCTTCGCCGAGGCCTGCAACCGCCTCGACCTGGAGGCGGGCCCGCACCGCAGCCCCGGACTGCCCGACCTCCTGGGCGGATCGGACGACGAGTCGGACAGCGGTCGGGACAAGGCGAAGGGGGCGCTCTCCGGCGCCGCCGAGTCCCTGTCGGGCGCCTTCGGCCAGGGGGGCGACGAAGGCCGGTCCGAGCGCACCCGCCGCCGGAGGGAGCAGGCATGACCGGCACCTACATCTACGGGATCGCCGCCGCGGGCCACCCCTCGCTGCCGGACGGCATGGAGGGCATCGGCGACCCGGCCCGCAAGGTCAGGCTCGTCGCGGCGGGGGCGCTCACCGCGCTCGTCAGCGACGCGCCCGACGGGCTGCGGCCCAAGCGGCGCGACCTGCTCGCGCATCAGAACGTGCTCGCCGAGGCGGGCGCCGGCGGCTCCGTGCTCCCCATGCGGTTCGGCAGCCTCGCGCCCGACGACGAGGCCGTCGCGACCGTGCTCGCCGAACGCGCCGACCACTACCGGGAACGGCTGCGGGCGCTCGACGGCAAGGTCGAGTACAACGTCAAGGCCCAGCACGACGAAGAGGCCGTCCTGCACCGGGTGATGTCCGAGAGCCCCGAGGTCCGCACCCTCGCCGAGGCCAACCGGCAGGCGGGCGGGGGCAGTCACGAGGAGAAGCTGCGGCTCGGCGAGATGGTCGTGGCCGCCGTGCAGGCGCGCGAGGCGCAGGACGCCGTGGAGCTGCAACGGCTCCTCGAGACGTCGGCCGACGCCGTCTCCACCGGACCGGCGAGCACCGGCTGGCTCGCCAACGTCTCGTTCCTCGTCGACCACGCGTCGGCCGACCACTTCCTCGCGGCCGTCGACACGGTCCGCGGCGACCACCCGCACCTGGCACTCCGGGTCAACGGGCCGCTCCCGCCGTACAGCTTCGTGGAGCCGGGACCGTCCGCGCCCGTCGGCACGGAATGAGACCAGGCAACACCTCTGGAGGGAAGAACGTGAACCGAGCAGTTCTCGGCCTCGCGGTAGGGGCCGGATACATCCTGGGACGTACGAAGAAGATGAAGCTGGCGTTCGCCGTCGGCACGATGGTCGCGGGCAAGCGGCTGAAACTGAGCCCGAGCGCGCTGGCCGAGCTCGTCACCACGCAGCTCGACAAGAACCCGCAGTTCAAGGAGTTGAGCGGCCAGTTACGGCAGGACCTGCGCGGCGTCGGCACGGCCGCGACCGGCGCCCTCGTGGAGCGCCAGATCAACGGCCTCGCCGGACGGCTGCACTCCCGGACCCAGGGCGTCCAGGACCGCATCGCGGGCGTCGCCCCCGACACGGACGACGTACGGGACGCGGGGGAGCGGGTGACGGGCGGCCTGGTGCCGAAGCGCCGCCGCGAGGAGCAGGAGCAGCAGCAGGGACAGGGACAGGAGCAGGAGCAGGAGCAGGGCGGGAACGAGGAGCGCAACGGGGACGCCCCGCGCGAGGAGAAGTCCTCGTCGAACGGGCGGGCCCGCAAGTCCCCGCGCGCGGCGAGCACGGCGAAGCAGGCCCCGGCGAGGAAGAGCACCGCCGCCGGCAGTGCGAGCGCGGGCAGGACGGCCGCCAAGAAGACGACCGCGGCCAGGAAGACCGCGACCCGCACCGCGAAGGGGGGCGGCGGCCGTGGCTGACTCCCCGACGAAAGCGCTCGGCGGCATAGCCCAGAGCGAGGCCGTCGACCACCTCAAGGCGGAGTTCCAGCGCTACCTCGCGGCGCAGGTCGAACGCATGCTCGTCGGCGTGGGCCGCAAGATGGGCGAGACCACGGTCAAGCTCACCGACGTGGCCGAGGGCAACAGTCCCGGCTTCGCCAAACTCGCGCTCGACGGCGGCCGCAAGATCGCCGAGGGCAAGGGTCCGGTGCGCGCCGCGGTCGAACTGGGCGCGGGCCGCCTCAAGGACAAGGCCGTAGGGGCGTTCAAGAACCTCGGCGGCAAGGGCAAGCGCAAGGGCGGCGCGGGCAAGAAGCCGACGGTCATCATGGAGTACATCGACGTCGGCGTGGACCTGCGCACGGCGTACGACCAGTGGACCCAGTACCAGGAGTTCTCCACCTTCGCCAAGGGCGTCAAGAACGCGAACCGCGCCGACGACACCACCTCGGACTGGCAGCTCAAGGTCTTCTGGTCCAATCGCAGCTGGAAGGCGCACACCACCGAGCAGCTCCCCGACGACCGGATCCAGTGGACCTCCGAGGGCGCCAAGGGTACGACGAAGGGCGTCGTCACCTTCCACCCCCTGGCCGACCGGCTGACCCGGGTCCTCCTCGTCATCGAGTACTACCCCAAGGGCCTGTTCGAGAAGACGGGCAACATCTGGCGCGCCCAGGGCCGCCGCGCCCGCCTCGACCTCAAGCACTTCGTCCGCTTCGTGACCATCCGCGGCGAGGCGTCCGACGGCTGGCGCGGTGAGATCCGCGACGGCGAGGTGGTCCAGACCCACGAGGACGCCCTGGAACAGGAAGAGAACCAGGAAGAGAACCAGGAAGAGGGCCAGGAAGAGGGCCAGGAAGAGGGTCAGGAGCGAGAGCTCCAGGAGAAGAGCGACGGCGACGAGTACGAGGAGGAGTACGAGGACACCGCCGAGGAGAGCGACGACCCCGACGGGGCCGAGAACGAGGCGGAGGACGAGGCGGAGTACGACGACGAGGACGAGACCGAGGACGGGACCGAGGACGAGACCAGGGACGGGGCCGAGGACGAGGCCGACGAACCGGAGCCGGACGACGATGCGCACCGGCGCCCGGCCGCAGCGGGCGGCGCCCGCCGCTGACCCGGGTGCGGCGGAGCGGGACTTCACCGGAGAAGTCCCGCTCCGCGCATGTCCGGGTCAGGCAGCGGCAGCGTTCTTGCGGCACAGGATCTCCCCGTGCAGCACCGCGAACCACGCGTCCTCGTGCGTGCCCCACTCCCGCCACGCCTCGGACACCGCCGTCAGCTGCCCGGGGGTCGCGTGGCCACCCTCCGTCGCGCGGTCCGCGTACGTGGAGGCGACCGTGCGGTCCGCCCAGAGACCGCTCCACCAGGCGATCTCGTCCGGCGTCGCGTAGCACCACGTACCGGCGGTGGCCGTGATGTCGGCGGGCGCGAACCCCGCCTCCAGCGCCCATGACTTCAGATGGCGCCCCGCGTCCGGCTCGCCCCCGTTGGCGCGGGCGACGCGGCGGTACAGGTCGAGCCAGTTGGTCATGCCCGGCGCTTGCGGGTGCCAGGTCATCGCCGCGTAGTCGGAGTCGCGTACGGCGATGAATCCGCCCGGCTTCGTGACGCGCCGCATCTCGCGCAGGGCCTGTACGGGATCGCCGACGTGCTGGAGCACCTGGTGGGCGTGGACGACGCAGAACGTGTCGTCGGGCCAGTCGAGGGCGTGCACGTCGGCGGTGGTGAACTCGACGTTGCTCAGGCCCCGTTCGGTCGCCGTGGCCCGCGCCTGGTCCAGGATGCCCGGGGCGTGGTCGGCGCCGGTGACATGGCCGTCCGGGACGAGTGCCGCCAGGTCCGCGGTGATCGTGCCGGGGCCGCAGCCGATGTCCAGGATCCTCATGTGCGGCTTGAGCGAACCGAGGAGGTAACCGGCCGAGTTGACGGCGGTGCGCCAGGTGTGCGAACGCAGCACGGACTCGTGGTGGCCGTGGGTGTACACGGCGTTCTCCTGCGACGGCGACATGACCCGATCCCTTCACGGTGCGTCGACGCGCCCGGAGCGAACGCCCCGGGCGACATGGTCAACGTACGCCGAGCGGCCGGATCGTGAGATACCCGTCTTGTTATGTGGACGCAGGGTCCAGTCACAGTATGGTCAGCGGGCGGTACACGCGCAGCGCCTCGTGCTGCTTGTCCACCGTCAACTCCCGCCCGCACTCGATGACTTCGCCGTCGAACGCGAGCGGCGTACCCGGCGAGATACCGTGCACGCGCAGCTTCGTCAGCCGGGTCGCGGAGTGGAACGGGGAGCGGGAGAGCGGACCCGACAGGGCCGCCGCGAGCAGCCGCACGCCGGGCAGGCGCCCGGCGCTGACGGTGCGGACGTCGAGGAGTCCGTCGGCGAGGTCCGCGCGGCGGCCGGCCGTCAGGCCCATGCGCCGGTAGGTGCAGTTCCCGGCGAACAGCAGCCACAGCGGGCGCTTCTCGCCGTGGACGTGGACTTCGAGCGGGTGGTCGCGGCGCAGCACGTGCACCGCTCCGACGACATCGGCGAGACGGCCGCCGATCCGGCCCGACCAGCGTTCGCGCTCGCGCACCAGCTCCGGGTAGACGCCGAGGCTGAACGTGTTGAGGAAGATCCCGGACGCCTTGTCCGAGCGGAACCGGCCGACGTCGACCGCGACCGCGTCACCGCCGATGACGGCCCGGACGAGATCGCCCGCGTCCTCGATGCCGAGGTCGTAGGCGAAGTGGTTGAGGGTGCCGCCGGGCAGCACGGCGAGCGGCAGGTCGTGCTTGAGCGCCACCTGCGCGGCCGTGTTCACCGACCCGTCGCCGCCGGAGATGCCGAGCGCGCGGGCGCTCTTGGCAGCCTTCTCCAGGGCCTCCGGGATCTCGGCGCCCTCGCACTCCACGAACTCGGCGAGCGGCAGCGCGTCCCGCAGCACCTTCACCCGCTCCGGCGTGCCCGCCTGCGTGTTCACGACCATGACCAGGCCCTCGCCGTCGGGCAGCGCGGGCACGTCCTCCACGAGCGGGCGCCCGGGGGACGGCATCTGGCCACGGGTCGGTACGAGACCCCGTACGGCGAAGGCGGCGCCCACCCCGAGCGCCGCGCCCGCGACCACGTCACCGGGGAAGTGCGCGCCCGTGTAGACCCGGGAGGCGGCCACCGAGAACGCGACCGGGGCGAGGACCGCGCCCCAGCCCCGCGACTCCAGGGCCACGCCCGTCGCGAACGCCGCCGCCGAGGCCGAGTGCCCCGACGGGAACGACGTCGTGAACGGCTGGCGCTTGAGCCGGCGCACTATCGGCACCGCGTCGAGCGCGGGCCGCGTCCGGCGCACCGACCGCTTGCCGATCGTGTTGATCGTGGCGGACGCGACCGCGAGCGAGGCGACGCCGCGCAGGGCGGCCCGGCGGGCGCGCGGCGAACCGGTCGCCGCGAGCGCGGCGCCCACGCCGAACCACAGCACGCCGTGGTTGGCGGCCTTGCTCAGGGCGGGCAGGACCCGCTCGGCGCCCGGCCAGCGGCGTTCGGCGGCGGTCTCGAAGAGGCGCATGTCGAGGGAGGCGAGACGGCCGCGCAGGGAGGGCCCGGGGCGCGGCGCTTCCTCCACGGCTCTCGGCAGCTTGGAGATGTCGAAGTCGGCACACATGCCACGACGACTACCCCGGGGCGGGGCCCGCACCCAGGCACGCACGCCCTATTCGTTTGCCCGTCACCCGCACAGCCGTCCAGAATGCGGAACCATGGGACATCTGGAAGCCGCGCACCTCGAGTACTACTTGCCGGACGGGCGGGCGCTGCTCGGTGACGTCTCCTTCCGCGTCGGCGAGGGCGCGGTCGTCGCCCTGGTCGGACCGAACGGGGCGGGCAAGACGACGCTGCTGCGCCTCGTCTCCGGCGAGCTCCAGCCGCACGGCGGCTCCGTCACGGTCGGTGGCGGGCTCGGCGTCATGCGCCAGTTCGTCGGCTCCGTGCGCGACGGGACGACCGTGCGCGACCTGCTCGTCTCCGTGGCGTCCCCGCGCATCCAGGAAGCCGCGCGGGCCGTCGACAAGGCCGAGCACGCGATCATGACCGTCGACGACGAGGCCGCGCAGATGGCGTACGCGCAGGCGCTCTCCGACTGGGCCGAGGCACAGGGCTACGAGGCCGAGACGCTGTGGGACATGTGCACCGTGGCCGCGCTCGGCATCCCCTACGACAAGGCGCAGTTCCGCGAGGTGCGCACGCTCTCCGGCGGTGAGCAGAAACGACTCGTCCTGGAAGCGCTCCTGCGCGGCCATGACGAGGTCCTCCTCCTCGACGAGCCGGACAACTACCTCGACGTGCCCGGCAAGCGCTGGCTGGAGGAGAAGCTCCGCGAGACCCGCAAGACCGTGCTCTTCGTCTCCCACGACCGCGAACTCCTCGCCCGCTCGGCCGAGAAGATCGTCAGCGTCGAGCCGGGCCCCGGCGGCGCCGACGCCTGGGTGCACGGCGGCGGCTTCGCCACCTACCACGAGGCGCGGCGCGAGCGCTTCGCCCGGTTCGAGGAGCTGCGCCGCCGCTGGGACGAGAAGCACGCCCAGCTCAAGAAGCTCGTGATCAACCTGCGCCAGGCCGCCTCCGTCAGCCACGAGATGGCCTCCCGGTACGCCGCCGCGCAGACCAGGCTCCGCAAGTTCGAGGAGGCCGGGCCGCCGCCGGAGCCGCCGCGCGAGCAGGACATCACGATGCGGCTCAAGGGCGGCAGGACCGGCGTACGGGCCGTGACCTGCGAAAATCTTGAGCTGACCGGCCTGATGAAACCGTTCGGCCTGGAGGTCTTCTACGGTGAACGGGTCGCGGTCCTCGGCTCCAACGGCTCGGGCAAGTCGCACTTCCTGCGCCTGCTCGCCGGGGACGATTCCGTGGCGCACACCGGCAACTGGAAGCTCGGCGCCCGCGTCGTCCCCGGCCACTTCGCCCAGACCCACGCCCACCCCGAACTGCTGGGCCGCACCCTCCTCGACATCCTGTGGCGCGACCACGCCAAGGACCGCGGCGCCGCGTCGTCCCTGCTGCGCCGCTACGAGCTGACGGCGCAGGCCGAGCAGAAGTTCGAGCGTCTCTCGGGCGGCCAGCAGGCGCGCTTCCAGATCCTGCTGCTCGAACTGGAGGGCGCCACCGCCCTGCTGCTCGACGAGCCGACCGACAACCTCGACCTGGAGTCCGCCGAAGCACTCCAGGAGGGCCTGGAGTCCTTCGACGGCACGGTCCTCGCCGTCACCCACGACCGCTGGTTCGCCCGCGCCTTCGACCGCTACCTGGTCTTCGGCACGGACGGCAGGGTCCGCGAGACGCAGGAGCCGGTCTGGGACGAACGCCGGGTGGAACGAATGCGCTGACCCGTCTCGGCCCGGTCATCATTTCGTCGTACGCTGCGTAGTCGGGCGCGTACGTCGAGCGGTGCCGGAGCATGAGGAGACGCGGTGGTGAGGACGTCCTTCCGTACGGGCGACGTCGATCAGGCCATGGAGGCGATCAAGGGCGCGTTCTACACCAACCAGCTGGACGTCCTCGAGGCGCCGGAACGTTTCGGGGCCGCCTTCGAGGTGCTCGAACTCGGCGGCATCACCGTCGGCGACCTCGCCTGCGGCGCCGACGTCCGGGTCAGCTGCGGGGAGCTCGGCACCTACCACGTGAACATCCCGCTCGGCGGCCCGATGTCCTGGCACCAGGCGAACGGGCCCGAGCAGACCACGCCGCGCGGCCGGGCCGCCCTGTTCCAGCCCGTCGGATCGACCGTCGTCGACCGCTGGTCGGGCAGCGGGCGGATCATCGCCCTGAAGGTGGAGCGCGGGCTCCTGGAGCGCCGGATCGAGGAGCTGACGGGGTGGGCGCCACACGGCCATGTCGTGCTCGGCCCCGAGCTGGACCTGACCCGGGGGCCCGGCAGGTCCTGGGCCCGGCTCGTGCGCGTGCTCCTCGACGACCTGAACGGGACGTACGGGCTGCTCGAACACCCGCTGACCGCCGAGCCGTTGCGGGACGCCGTGCTCAACGGCCTCCTCCTCGCCGCCGGCCACCCCTACCGCGACCAGCTCGACCGGCCCGCCCCGCATCTGCGGCCGGGCCCGGTCAAGCGGGCCATGGACGCGATGCGCGAACGCCCCGAACACCCCTTCACCACCGCCGAACTCGCCGCCGAGGCGCGGGTCGGCGTCCGCCGCCTCCAGGAGACCTTCGCCCACTACGTGGGCATGCCGCCGATGGCGTACCTGCGCACCGTCCGCCTGGAGCGGGTGCACGACGAACTCCTCGCGGCCGATCCGCGCACCACCACCGTCAGCGCGATCGCGTTCCGCTGGGGCTTCGGCCACCTCGGCCGCTTCGCCGAGCAGTACCGCGCCAAGTACGGCACGGCCCCGTCCCACACCCTGCGTGAACCCGCGCCCTGAGAGAGCCCGTCCTCGGACGTCCGCCGCGCTATCCGGACAGTGACCGCGCTCCGCGGATCGTGGCGCAAGGGCGGCGGGCCTACTCTTGCTCCGTCGCCGGGGGCCGGTCGCCGGCTGCGGGTACGTGCCGTCCCCGGAGCCCGGACCGTGACGGATTCCGGCGGCATCCGGCCCGGCACTACCCCGCCGGGCCGGACCAGACCCGCGGGCCCGGACCCCCGCCCGGACCCCGCGCCGGGCCCGCGGGCGGCCCCCGGTCCGGCGGTTCGGCACCAGCCATGTGCTGCGCGGACCGGCCGGTGCTAACCCGCCGGACCGGAGCCCGCCCGCGGGCCCGGGTGCCGGTCCGGTCCCGCGCCGCGATACGGCGACGGGGGCAGCAGGTCGGTCATGCGGACGATGCCCACCGCGCGGCCCTCCTCCACCACCGCGAGGCGCCGTACCGCGTGCTCGCGCATGAGCGCCGCCGCCGCGGTCACCACCGTCTCCGGGCCCACGACCACCGTCGCCGGGGTGCACACCGCGTGCGCGCTGACCGTCAGCGGGTCCGCGCCCTCCGCCACCGCCCGCACCGTGATGTCCCGGTCCGTCAGCACCCCGAGGACGCGGCCGCCCTCCGCGACCAGGACGTCGGCGATGTCCTGCGCCCGCATCAGCTGGGCGGCCTCGACGAGCGAGGCCTCCGGGCGGACCGCCGCCGCGCCCGGCCTCATGACTTCCCGCACCAGATCGGGCATGGCTGGGGGCCTCCTGCCCTCGGACGTGCGCGGACGCCGGCGCCGCGCACACGGTGCCCGGCGCAGTACCCCTCGGTCGGAGGGTTATGCGTTTGCTCCCTCGATTGGAGGGCAGGCGTAGGTGAGTGCTTCGGACTGGAGGCACGTCCGTGGGAGAGATACCGCTCGGTATCTACCCCGGGTGTGTCCGTGTCCGTGTAGCGACGCTCGCGACTCTCTCCCTCGGTGACCACCGAACCCAAAGCACCTCCAGGGGAGTTGCGATCCATGCGTACGCCCACCAGCGCACCCGTGAGCCCGGTGAAGCCCGGCCGACGCCATCCGCACGACGACGCGCCCGACACGGCCGAAGCGTTCGCCAAGATGTCCGACATGCCCGACGGGCCCGACCGCGACCAGATCCGGCACGGCGTCGTCGAGGCCTGGCTGCCCATGGCGGACCGCCTCGCGGGGCGCTTCCGCAACCGCGGCGAGTCCTACGACGACCTGCGCCAGGTCGCCGCGATGGGTCTCGTCAAGGCCGTCGACCGCTACGACCCCGCGCGCGGCAACGCGTTCGAGAGCTACGCCGTGCCCACCGTCACCGGCGAGATCAAGCGCCACTTCCGTGACCACATGTGGACCCTGCACGTGCCGCGCCGCGTCCAGGACCTGCGCAACCGGGTCCGGTTCGCGCAGCAGGAGCTGGCCGGGAACATCGTGGGGCGCGCCCCGACCGTCCCCGAGATCGCCGAGCACGCCAATCTGAGCGACGAAGAGGTGGCCACGGGCCTGGAGGCGCTGGAGAGCTTCACCGCGCTCTCCCTCGACGCCGAGCTGCCCGGCAGCGACGACGGCTACTCCCTCTCGGACGCGCTCGGCGGCGCCGACCCCGCCCTGGACACCGTCATCGACCGCGAGGCCGTGAAACCGCGGATCGCCGCGCTGCCGGAGCGGGAGCGGCAGATCCTCTACATGCGGTTCTTCGGCGACATGACGCAGAGCCGCATCGCCGAGCAGCTCGGCATCTCGCAGATGCACGTGTCGCGGCTGATCTCGCGCTGCTGCGACCGGCTGCGGGACGAGGTCCTCGCCGACGCCGCGTGAGCCGTACCCGTACCTCATCCGCGCATCGCCAGCGCTATGTGACGTGACATCACGTCCACGGCCCGCGCCTCCGCCATGGAGAACGCGGGCCGCCCCGCCGACCGGAACAGGGTGAGCACGCCCTGCACCGGTTCGCCGGGCGCCGGGATCAGCGGCACGCACAGCAAGGACGTGACATCCGCGCGGACCAGGACCGGCGCGCCGGACGCGTCGTCGCCCAGGGCCCCCGGGTCCTCCGGGCGCACGAGCAGCGCCGGTGAACCGCCGCGCGCCGCCTCGACCACGAGAGGGCTCGCGTCGGGGTCCTGGCCGGCGATGTCGCGGAGCGCGTCCGCGTCGGCGCCGAGCACGGCGGTGCGGACCACGTGCGCGGCGCCCCGGTCCGCTATCACCCAGTCCGCGAACCGCCCGTACAGCGTCCGGGCGGCGCGGCGCAGCGCCTCGTCCGGGTCGTCGGCGGGCGCGCCGATCAGCTCCCCGGCCATGCGGTCCACGAGGTCGAGCAGCGCCGTGTGGCGCGTCGCCTCCGCGAGGTCGGGGGCGGGCCCCGCGCCCGGGGCCGGGGGCGGTACCAGAGGGTCGTCGCCCTCGGGCTGCAGCAGGACGAGCACGGTGGTGTGCCGCTCGCTGCCGGGGCGCAGGCCCGTCAGGGTGATCCGGATCGCCGCCTGCGGGTTCTGCTGGAGGTGCACGGTCAGGCCCCGGTCGCCCTCGCCCCGGGCCACCGCCGCGACCTGTGAACGGAGCGCGGCCCGGTCGGCGTGGGCCAGGAACCCGGTCAGCGGGCGGCCCGTGGCGTATCCGGCGCGTACTCCGGTGAGCGTCGTCGCGGCGAAGTTCAGGCGGCGCACGACCGACCCGCGGTCCACCAGCGCCACCGCCTGCGGCAGTCGCTGGAAGACGGCGCGCAGCAGCTGCTGCTCCTGCCGGTCGGCGGCGGCCGCCGTGCGGCTCGGGCCGGCGTCGGCGGCCCGCGGGTGCTGCTGCCGGGGCCACAGCCGGCGTACGGCGTGGTCGAGTTCGAAGAGGGCGGCGTCGAGCACGGCGGGCAGTTCCTCCGCGGGGCGGGCGCGGGCCGCCTTCAACTCCGCGACGCGGCGTACGAAGTCCGAGAGTTCCTCACCGAAGTCACCGAAGTCCTCCATCCGCGGCATGCCGTGAACCTATCCCGCACGTCTGTTTTCCGGGGCGGGCGCGGGGAAAGCGCGGTAGGTAGTGGGAGGAGGCGTGCGCCTATGCGACAGCCCGCACCGGATCCACTGGACCGCCCGGCCCAGGACACCGCACCCTCGCGGTTGCCCACGCGCAGACTCGCCGAGCTCGCCGAGGGCGCCGCCACCTGCATGTCCGACTGCTGCGGGGCCGTGGCCACGGCGTCCGACGGCGGCGGCGACCGGCCGTCCGCCGCGACCCACCCCGACCTCGCCGCCCTGGTGACCGTGCAGCTGTCGTCCGGCGAGGGGCCGATCCCGGCGGCCGAGGAGGCGGGCGAACCCGTCGACGCCGCCGACCTCCTGGTCGACGAGCGGTGGCCGCGCTACCGGGCCCTGGCGCTCGACTCCGGGGTGCGCTCCAGCGTGACCATCCCGTTCCGCAGCGCCGGTCTCACCGTCACCCTCAGCCTCTACAGCTTCCGCCCCGGCACCCTGCGGGACGCCCCGCGCGGCCCGGTCCGCGCCCTCGGCGACCTGGCCGCCACCAGCCTGGCCCGCGACCGCTCCTACCAGGCGGCCCTGACCGAGCTGGACCAGCTGGGCGCGGCCCTGCGCAGCCGGCCCGTCGTCGACCAGGCGTGCGGCATCGTCATGCACGTACTGGTCTGCGACGCGGACGAGGCGTTCACCGTCCTGCGCCGCATCTCGCAGACCACCAACCGCAAACTGTCCGAGGTGGCCTCGGCCGTGGTCGAACGCCGGGGTCGCGGCCTGGAGCGGGAGTTCGCGGCGCTGACGCGCTGACGGCGGGCTCCGCGCCCGTCACCCGTCCGGCCCAGCCTCCTCTCCGGCCCCATGGCTGCTCAGCCGCCCCGCCGGGTACCCGTGAAGCAGCTCCACAGCGCGCGCGGACACCCGTGCGGATGTGACGCTGGGAGGAGCGTCCCCGCGACGGGCGCGGTGGCGACACACGGCACGGAGGCAGCATGCGGCCATCGGACCCCAAGGCCGGGCCGACCAGGGCGGACGGGGCGCGCAGCACGGTGCCCGAAGGGCGTGGCCCGGTGCGGTACGGGCCGCCGATGCCCGAGCCGGGGCTGCCCGTGCTGCCGGAGGTGGCGGGCGTCGTCGCGGCCGCGGCGGGGCGGCCGCACCCCGAGCCGCCCGGCGGAGCCCCCGCCCTCCTCCACGCGGTCCGCGGGTACTGGGAGCGCCGGGGTCTCGCCGCCGGGCCCGGCCGGGTCGTCGCGGCCCCGGGCGGCGCGCCGCTGCTGCTCGCGCTCACGGCGGCCCTGGGCGGCGACCTCCTCGTCCCGCGGCCGTGCCCGGCGTGGTGGGCGCCGCAGGCCCGGCTCCTCGGGCAGCGCGTGTTCTCCGTGCCCACGCCCGCCGAGTGCGGCGGGGTCCCCGATCCGTACGCGCTTCTGGAGACCGTCCGACGGGTCCGGGCCGAGGGCGGCGACCCGCGCCTCGTCGTCCTGTCCGTCGCCGACGACCCGACCGGGACCGTGCCGCCGCCCGAGGTGCTGCACGAGGCGGTGGAGGCCGCGGTGGGCGAGGGGCTGCACGTGATCAGCGACGAGACGTGGCGCGACACGCCGCACCCGGGGCCCCAGGGCGCGGACACCGTCCTGTTCAGCCCCGCCGAGATGTTCCCCGACCGGGTCACGGCCGTCACCGACCTCGCCGGGGGCCACCTGCCGCCCGCCCTGCCCGCCGCCTGCGCCCGGTTCGCGCCGACCGCGCACGGCGAGCGCCTCGCCGACCGCGTCCTGGACTTCCTCACGGCGACAGGCGCCGTCCTCGCCGCCCCGGTCGCGGCAGCGGCGACGTACGTACTGAACGAGCCGGAGAACGTCACCGCCCACCGCTCCCTCGCCGTCGCGCTGCACGGCGCGCTCGCCGCCGCCGCGCACCGCGCCGTGCTCGCCGGGGGCGGCCTGGCCCTGCCGCCGCGCGCGGGGCGCCACATCTACGTCGACCTGGCCCCGCTGCGGCCCGCGCTCGCCGAGCGCGGCGTCACGGACTCCCAGGACCTGGAGGACTTCCTCTCCGGGCGGCTCGGCATGGCGGCCCCGGGCGGCCACCGCTTCGGCGACGACCCGGCCGCGCTGCGCGTACGCCTGTCCACCGGACCGCTCCTCGGATCAACCCCCGACGAGTGCACCGCGTCCCTCACCGCGCGGGAGCCTCTGCAACTGCCGCACGTGGCCATGCAGTTGAACAAGGTCACGGCGGTGCTCGACGAGCTGTACGGCGAGGGACGGGAGAGCGAGCGATGACCCAGGCGTCCGAACCGACGACGGAGCGGCGGGCCGATGCCACCGGGGCCGTCCGGCCCCTCGTCGAGCCGCGGCCGCTCGGCGGGGGAAGCGCCGTCGAGGCGCCGCCGCGCCGCTGGCCGCGCTCGTTCGCGGACCGCCTGACCGCACCACTGCCGGGGCTCCGGGCCTTCGCCCGGTTCGCCCGCGAGGGCGCGCTGCGGCCGCGCAAGGACGGGCTGAGCGACATTCCGCGGCTGCCGTTCGCGCCGGGCCCGCTGCCCGAGGTCGACGCCCGTACCGCCGCCGTCACCTGGGCGGGGCACGCCAGCTGGGTCATCCGCATCGGCGGCCTGACCGTTCTCACCGACCCCGTGTGGTCCCGCAGGATCCTCGGCACCCCGGCGCGGATCACCCCGGTCGGCGTCGCGTGGAGCGCGCTGCCGGCCGTCGACGCCGTCGTCATCAGCCACAACCACTACGACCATCTGGACTGGCCCACGCTCAGGCGCCTGCCGCGCACGACCCCGGTGTTCGTCCCGGCGGGGCTCGGGCGCTGGTTCGCCCGGCGCGGCTTCACCCGCGTCACGGAGCTGGACTGGTGGGAGGCGGCCGAACTCGACGGTGTCCGCTTCGACTTCGTGCCCGCGCACCACTGGTCCAAGCGCTCCCTCACGGACACCTGCCGCACCTTGTGGGGCGGCTGGGTCCTCACCGACCCGGGCGGGCGGCGCGTCTACTTCGCGGGCGACACCGGGTACGGCCGCTGGTTCGCCGAGATCGGCCGCCGCCACCCCGGCATCGACCTGGCGCTCCTTCCGATCGGCGCGTACGCCCCCCGCTGGTGGCTGCGGGACGTGCACTGCGATCCGGAGGAGGCGGTGCGGGCCGCGCAGGACGTGGGCGCGCGCCGGATGGCGCCCATGCACTGGGCCACGTTCCTGCTCTCCGCCGAGCCGGTCATGGAGCCGATCACGCGGCTGCGAGCCGCTTGGGAGCGGGCGGGTCTGCCGCGCGACGCCCTCTGGGATCTGCCGGTCGGGGCGTCACGCGTGCTGCCCACCTGATGCCCTCGCTTCTCCTTGCGGTCCGGCTGCGGCGCCGTCGTGGCCGGTCGCGCGGTTCCCCGTGCCCCTGGGTCACGTCTCAGGCGTGCTGGCTGCCTGCCAGGCGCCTCACCTTGCGCCACAACGCCGGTGTCGCGCTGATCGCCACCGTGAGCACGATCGCCGCCACCACCCCCTGCCACGGCTCCTTGAACAGGGAGCCGCCCAGGATGCCGATGATCTGGTACGTCACCGCCCATGCGAGGCACGCGGGTATGTCGCCCCGGGCGAACCGCCGCAGCGGCATCTTCGCCATCAGGCACGCCAGCATCACCGGGATCCGTCCGGCGGGCACGAGCCGCGACAGGACGAGGACCATCACGCCGTGGTCGGCGAGCTTGTCCTGCGCCTGTTCGAGCCGCTCCCGCGGGGCCCGCGAACGGATCGCCTCCAGCCAGCGCGAACCGTTCTTGGAGTGCATGCCGCGCCGCCCGAGCCAGTACAGCGCGATGTCGCCGAGGAACGCGGCGAGCGAGGCCACGCCGAACAGGAGAAGGAGTGAGAACGGCGCCGTCTGGTGGAACGCCACGACCGCCGCGGAGCTGACGAGCGCGCCGGTCGGGACGACCGGGACCAGCGCGCCCAGGACGATGAGCAGGAACAGGGTCGGATAGCCGGCGGCCTGCTGGGTCGCCTCCGTCGGTACCACCTGGGCGACCGAGGCGAGCATCATCTGGCCACCTCCGGGCGGACGCTCTCGCCGTGCGCGAGCCGGTGCACCGACACGTCCGGCGCGTGCAGCGCCGCCTGCCGCACGAACTCCTCGCCCGGGGTGTGGAACTCGTGCGGGCGCACCGCGTCCATCCCGATCGGCCAGTACGTCCCGTAGTGCACCGGCACCGCGCTGCACGGCGCGATCCTGGCCAGGGCCTCGGCGGCGCGCGCCGGGTCGAGGTGGTGCGGTCCGAGGTTCGGCCCCCACCCGCCGACCGGGAGCAGCGCCACGTCCACGTCGCCGACCGCCTCGGCCATGCCGTCGAAGAGCCCGGTGTCGCCCGCGAAGTACGTACGGGCCTCGCCGCTGATCACGTAGCCGAGCGCGGGCGCACGCCGCGGGCCCACCGGGAGGCGGCGTCCGTCGTGCGCGGCGTGCACCGCCCGTATCTCCACGCCGCCCTCCTCGACGACGGTGCCGGGCTCGACCTCGGTGATGTCCAGGTTCCGCAGCCGCCGCAGGCCCGGCACGGAACGGGCCGCGCCGCGCGGCACGAGCACCCGGGTCCCCGGCGCGAGCCGGCCGAGCGAGGGCAGGTGCAGATGGTCGGCGTGCAGGTGGGAGACGAGCACCACATCGGCGCGGGCGGCGCTCGGCGGCGGCGGGGCGCCGCGGCGGCGCCGCAGATGGGCCAGGCGCCGGGCGAACAACGGATCGGTCAGCACTCTCGTGCCCGAGTCCTCCACCGTGCAGGTGGCATGTCCCCACCAGGTGATCTCCACCGGCACCCGTTGCCTCCTTACGTGCGACTGCCTTGAGCGTACGTGCAGGAGTAGGGTCGGGCCGAAAGCTGAGGTGAGGGGGACACCATGGGAGCATCCGACGTCGCCGGTGACACCGGTGACGCGGTGCGGGTGGCGGCGATCGCCAGCCTCATCCCGCTGGAGGAGCTGGACGCCGATCCGTTCCTGGTGGACTCGCGCAGCCAGCACGCGATGTGCGCCCGCTGGGCCGCCGAGCGCGGCTACGTCGTCACCCGCGAACTGCTCGTGCACGGGGTCCGCCCCGACCACGACATCCTGTGGGGAGACGTCGACGCGGGCCAGATCGACGTCTTCGTCGCCCCCTGCGACCGCGTCCTGCGGGCCGCGCTGCGCTCGGTCGACGCGTTCTCCGCGGAGTGCGCGCGGCGCGGGGTGCGCCTGGAGACGGCCGGGTTCGCGGAGCCGTCGTACGACACGGAGATGAAGGCGCGGGTGCACCGCAGGCTCTCGATGCCGACGGCGGGGTACGACGGCTGCTGACGCGCCCGCGTGGTGACGGTCGCGTGAAGAGGCTCCCAAATCGTATGAAACCCTGGCCTACGAAAATCAGGGCGCAGCAGGAGTGAAGCTGTAGCACCGCAGCACAGGGGCGAGGGGAGCGGGTCACGTGAGCGCAGGCCGATGGAGGCGCGCGGCGAGCACCGCATGGCGCTCGCTGACGGTCTGGGCCGCGTCCACCCTGACCATGCTGATCATGGCCGGGATCCTGCCGGACTTCCAGCTCCAGTCCGACACCGGGGACAGCGCCAGCCGCATCGCCACCACGGCCGCCCTCGGCGCGGGCGCCTTCGGTCTCCTCTCCGCACTGGTCTGGCCGCTTCTCGTGCGCGCCCTGCTCCTCGTCCCGGCGCTCGTCCTCGGGCTCGCCGTGTTCTTCCTGAACGGGGCCCTGCTCCTGTTCGCCCTGCACCTCATCCCCGACAACCGGGGCGAGGTCAGCCCGGAGACCGCCGTCCTCGTCGCCGCGGTCATGTCTGCCGTGGCCTCCGCGACCGGTGGCGCCCTGGCCGTCCGGGACGACGACGCCTACCGGCGGCGGCTGTACCGGCTCGCTGACCGAAGACGCCGCCGAGCCGTCGAGGAGGGGGCGGCCGAGGCGGGATTGCCCGCGCCCGGCACCGTCTTCATCCAGCTCGACGGCGTCGGCCACGAACTGCTCGTGCGCGCCGCCCGCGACGACGTGATGCCCACCGTCGGCGCCTGGCTGCGCGACGGACGACACCGCCTCACCCCCTGGCGCACCGACTGGTCCAGCCAGACCGGCGCGAGCCAGCTCGGCATCCTGCACGGCTCCAACCACGACGTCCCCGCCTTCCGCTGGTACGAGAAGGACACCGGCGAGGTCCAGGTCTCCAACCGGCCCACCAGCGCCGCCGAGCTCCAGCGCCGCGCCATAGAGCGCACCGGGGACGGCGGGCTCCTCACCGTCGACGGCGCCAGCCGCGGCAACCTCTTCAGCGGCAGCGCCGAGGAGGTCGCCCTCGTCCTGTCCGTGGCCGCCCGGCGCGGCAAGGAGAACCGCTCGCGCGCCGGCTACTTCGCCTACTTCTGCGACCCGGCCAACGCGGTGCGCACCGCCCTGTCCTTCTGCGCCGAGGCCGGCCGCGAGATCGGCCAGTCCGTCCGTGCCCGGATCCGGCGCGAGCGCCCGCGCGTCGGACGCGGCGGGCTCTACCCGTTCATCCGCGCCTTCGCGACCGTCGTCGAACGGGACGTGGTCGTCGCCGCCGTCATCGGCGACCTCCTCGCCGGACGCACCGCCGTCTACGCCGACCTCGTCGCCTACGACGAGGTCGCCCACCACTCGGGCCCCTTCAGCCGCGACGCCCGCAAGGTCCTCGAACGGCTCGACCGCTCGCTGGCGCTGATCGAGAAGGTCGCCGAGCACGCGCCGCGCCCGTACCGCATCGTCGTCCTGTCGGACCACGGGCAGAGCCCCGGCGAGACGTTCCAGGCCCGCTACGGGCTCACCCTCCAGGACCTGGTGCGCGCGGGCTGCGGGCTGCCCGTGCCGCGCAAGGCCCGGCGCACCCACAGCGGCGCCGAGGCCCGCTCCGCCGTCCGGGCCGCGCTGCGCCGCCCCGTCGAGGAGCCCGCCGTGGCCGCCCCGAAGGGCAAGCAGCACGAGCCGATCGTCCTCGCCTCCGGCAACCTCGGCCTCGTCTCCTTCCCCGACGTGCACCACCGGATGAGCAAGGAGGAGATCGACGCCCGCCACCCGGCGCTCCTGCCGACCCTCGCCAACCACCCCGGCGTCGGCTTCCTCCTCGTCCGCAGCGAGGAGCACGGCGCCGTCGTGCTCGGGGCGCGCGGCGCCCAGGTCACCCTCGCCGAGCTTGCCGACGGGCAGGGCCCGCTCACCGACTTCGGGCCGGGCGCCGCGGCTGCCGTGCGCCGCACCGACTCCTTCCCGCACACCGCCGACATCATGGTCAACTCCATGTACGACCCCGTCGACGGCGAAGTCCTGGCCTTCGAGGAGCAGATCGGCTCGCACGGCGGGCTCGGCGGCGCCCAGGGCCGCCCCTTCCTGCTCTCCCCGGCGGAGCTGTCCGAGCCGGTGCCGGGCGGCGGCGAACTCGTCGGCGCCGAACAGGTCCACAAGGTGCTGCGCCGCTGGCTGCGCGAGGAGCACGGCCCGCAGGTCCCGCTGGGGAAACCGGAAAATTCGCTTTCGCAAGCCCCCGACGTCGCATCATTTGTCGCAGCACCCCCCGAGCTACGGGACGAATCCGCCTGATTTGAAGCGGGGTGCCTTTTCGCCGGACCATGGAGTGCCGCCCGGCGATCCCGGGGCAGGCGTCAGCACTTCCGAGAGGCGCACCACCCCATGCACGACACCGGGCCCGCCCCCCTGACGGCTCCGGCCAGGGACGACGACCAGGACAGCAGGCACGCCCGCAGGTTCGGTCTCCCCATCGCCACCGCCCTGGTCATGGGCAACATCATCGGCGGCGGCATCTTCCTGCTCCCCGCCTCCGTCGCCCCGTACGGCACCGTCAGCCTCGTCGCCTTCGGCGTCCTGACCGTCGGCGCCATCGCGCTCGCCCTCGTCTTCGGCCGGCTCGCACATCGGCATCCGCAAACCGGCGGCCCGTACGTCTACGCCCGTGAGGCGTTCGGCGACTTCGCCGGGTTCCTGGCCGCCTGGTCGTACTGGATCACCACCTGGGTCTCCAACGCGGCGCTGGCCGTCGCCGCCGTCGGCTACCTCGACGTGCTCCTTCCGATCCACGGCTCCACGTTCTGGACCATCGTCGCCGCGCTGTGCTGCCAGTGGCTGCCCGCGCTCGCCAACCTCGCGGGCACCCGGTACGTCGGCGCGGTGCAGCTGGTCTCCACCGTCCTGAAGTTCGCGCCGCTGCTGCTCGTCGCCGTCGGCGGCCTGTTCTTCTTCCACGCGGACAACATGGGCCCGTTCCGCGCGACGAACGACTCCGCGCTCGGCGCCGTCTCCGCGTCCGCCGCGATCCTGCTCTTCAGCTACCTGGGCGTCGAGTCCGCGTCCGTCAGCGCGGGTGAGGTCCGCGACCCCAAGCGCAACGTCGGCCGCGCCACCGTCCTCGGCACCGGCCTCGCGGCCCTGCTCTACCTCCTCGGCACGGTCTCGGTGTTCGGCACGGTCGCGCACGACGAGCTGGTGGACTCCACCGCCCCGTTCTCCGACGCCGTCAACGCGATGTTCGGCGGCACCTGGGGCGGCACCGCCGTCGCCGTCGCCGCGCTCGTCTCCATGGTCGGCGCGCTCAACGGCTGGACACTGCTCAGCGCCCAGACCCCGTACGCCGCGGCGCGCGACGGCCTGTTCCCGCGGGCGTTCGCGAAGAAGCGGCGCGGCGTGCCGACGGTCGGCGTGCTCGTGGCCGTCGTCCTCGCCTCACTGCTGACGGTCTACAACTACACGGCGGGCTCGGCGGGCGTCTTCGAGACGCTCGTGCTCGTCACCACCTTCACCGCGACCGTGCCGTACCTCCTGGCGACCGCCGCGCAGATCTACTTCCTGCTGTCCGGGCAGGGCGACCGCGTGAACCGCTCGCGCCTCGTGCGGGACATGGTGCTCGCCGTCGCCGCGTTCGGCTTCTCCATGTGGCTGGTCGGCGGCGCCGGATACGCCGCCGTCTACCAGGGCGTGCTCTTCCTGTTCGCCGGCGTTCTCGTCTACGCGTGGATGGCGGCCCGCAAGAAGCGGACCGCCACCTCCTGAACCCCGTAGGTCCTCACGTCACCTGGCGAGCGGCGCGACCACCCAGCGCAGCTTCTTGAACATGCTGTCCCGCGAGCCCAGCTCGATCAGCTTGCGGGCGGCCGGGTAGGCCTCGTTGCCCTCGACCTCGTAGCCGACCTCGAGCGTGCCGGGTACGTCCCTGACCTCGAGCTGTGCCTCGATGTCGGAGGCCGAGCGCTCGCTGTCGGACGCCATCGCCGTCAGGTGCGCGATCCGCCGCTGCTGCGCCTCGTCGAGCGCCTGGCGCGGGTCGCGCGAGCCGGGCGACGCCATGGCCTGCCTGCCCTTGCCGGACGGCGGGGCGACCGCCGAACTCGGGGTGCGGACCTCGCCGGTCGGCTGCCGCGTCGACAGCGTCGCCTGGACCACGGTGCCGTCGTTGTCCAGCGCCACACGGAACTCGCCGCGCCCCGGCGTGATCACCGGTACGCCGCCGAAGACCTGCCTGAACGTGACGTGCGTCTGCAACGACACCGGCTCACCGATCTGCGAGCCGTCCTTCTTGCCGCTGTTCTGCATCAGGTCGTGCACGCCCTCGACGACCAGCTCGGCGCCGCCCGTCGCGTCACTGTGCTGCTCGACGAAGGCGCGGGCCAGCTCCACCGCGCGGTCCGTCGGCAGCTGCTCGGTGTTGCGGTGGTTGGCCTCGGCCAGCTTCACCCAGCGCACCGCGCCCGGCGCCGTCGACACGTACTTGTCGCCCGAGTTCGCGCTCAGCACGCCCTGCCGCTCCACGTGCACCTCTTGCAGCGCGGCCTGCGGGAAGTGCGCGAGCTGCCCGAGCCGGGTCAGCTCCTGGGCCGGTTCGCGCGGCATGAGCTGCACGATCTGCGGTTCGGCCGGCGCCTGCGTCATCGGGTCGCGCAGGCCCTCACGGGCGTAGTACCAGCGCCACGCGTACCAGGCGTCGGAGACGTGCTCGCGGAAGAAGTTCCGTTCCTGGTTGAGGCGGTTGGTCGCCTCGGCCTGGGTGGCGCCCGTCGCGGCGACGGAGGGTGCCTGCCCGTGGTAGATGTCCCAGCTCGCGTTGAGCCACGCGTCGCAGTACGTCTGCCCGGCCCGCCACTTCTCCCAGAACTTCTTGCCGTAGTCGCCGCTGTCGATGCTCGTCGTCTCGAAGCCGAAGATCATGCGGGAGCCGAGGTTGGGCCCGGCCCACGTACGGATCGGGGAGTGCCCGTCGAGGACGCGCAGCGAGTTGCACGTCGACCAGAACACGTAGTTGGCCCGCTCGTTGCCGAACGCCATCCGGTTGGAGACCGCGTCCGAGCGGTTGTCCCACACCGCGCCGAGCGGCGCGAAGAACACCCCGTTGCCGTCCATGCCGCCGTGGCCCGAGTGGTACACGGCGACGACGGCGTCCACCCCGTACCGGTCCTGCCAGTTGTCGTACGTCTCCTCGTACGCCCACACCTGCGCGCCCGCGTCCGCGAACCAGAAGTTGCGGTCGTAGAACTGCTGGAGGTACGCCAGCCAGCCCGTGGCGTCCTCGTGGGTGTGCGAGAGCGGGTTCTGGTTCACGAACTTCTGGATGCTGAACGCACCCCACCAGCCGAACGTCGAATCACGGTCGGCCGCGCCGGGCTTGCCGGTCTCCAGCGGTGACGGAGCGCGTTCCGAATAGATCATGCGCATGCCTGAACCCCCTGCGAAACCCCGTGCGGATCCCCCTGGTCGGGTGGGTCAAAGTGTCACCGTCGTGCCGGTTTGCCCAGCGCGTATTCCGGCCAATGGCCAGTGGCGCGGTCTTCCCTGTACAGCAGGGGCAGATGTGATCGGATAGGGGCCAGAGACAATCGGGAACGGTCCCGCCCAGGGGCTGTACGGAAGGGAAACATCGTGGCAACCACGCGCTCCGCACACACCGTGTGGGAAGGCAACCTGCTCGAGGGCAACGGCGTCGTCACCTTCGACTCCTCCGGCATCGGCGAGCAGCCGGTGTCGTGGCCCTCGCGCGCCGAGAAGGCGAACGGCAAGACGAGCCCGGAGGAGCTGATCGCGGCCGCGCACTCGTCCTGCTTCTCGATGGCGCTCTCGCACGGCCTGGCCGGCGCGGGCACCCCGCCCACCAAGCTGATCACCTCCGCGGACGTGACGTTCCAGCCCGGCGAGGGCATCAAGGGCATCCACCTCACCGTCGAGGGCACCGTGCCCGGCCTGGACGAGGAGGGCTTCACGGCGGCCGCCGAGGACGCCAAGAAGAACTGCCCGGTGAGCCAGGCGCTCTCCGGTACGGAGATCACCCTGACGGCCAAGCTGGCCTGACCGCCGCCTCGTCGACGTCCGTCCCCTTGACGCGGGCCCGCCCGGGATCTGTGCTTGATTCCGAGCGGGCCTGCTTCTGCGAGAGCTGAGAGCTGCGAGAGGGGACGCGTCATGGCGCGTGCGGTCGGGATCGATCTCGGTACGACGAACTCGGTGGTGGCCGTACTGGAGGGCGGTGAGCCCACGGTCGTGGCCAACGCGGAGGGCGCGCGCACCACCCCCTCCGTCGTCGCCTTCGCCAGGACGTCGAGCGCCGAAGTCCTGGTGGGTGAGGTCGCCAAGCGGCAGGCCGTCACCAACGTCGAGCGCACCGCGCGCTCCGTCAAACGGCATATGGGCGACGGGAGTTGGCACTTCCCCGACAGCGGCACCATCGACGGCGCCCGCTACGGCGCGCAGGAACTCGCCGCCCGTGTCCTGCAGAAACTCAAGCGCGACGCCGAGTCCTACCTCGGCGAGGACGTCACCGACGCCGTCATCACCGTGCCCGCCTACTTCGACGACGCGCAGCGCCAGGCCACCAAGGAGGCCGGTGAGATCGCGGGCCTGAAAGTACTGCGGATCATCAACGAGCCGACGGCCGCCGCTCTCGCCTACGGGCTCGACAAGGGCGAGGAACAGACCGTCCTCGTCTTCGACCTGGGCGGCGGCACCTTCGACGTCTCCCTTCTGGAGATCGGCGACGGTGTCATCGAGGTCAAGGCGACCAACGGTGACACCCGGCTCGGCGGCGACGACTGGGACCAGCGCGTCGTCGACTACTTGGTCAAGCAGTTCAGGAACGGCAGCGGCATCGACCTCGCCGCCGACAAGATGGCCGTGCAGCGGCTGCGCGAGGCGGCGGAGAAGGCGAAGATCGAGCTGTCGTCGTCGAGCGAGACGACCGTGAACCTGCCCTACATCACCGCGTCCGCGCAGGGCCCCTTGCACCTCGACGAGAAGCTGACGCGCGCCCAGTTCCAGGAGCTGACCGCCGACCTCCTCGACCGGTGCAAGAAGCCGTTCCACCAGGCCGTGAAGGACGCGGGCGTGGACCTGTCGGCCGTCGACCACGTCATCCTCGTCGGCGGTTCGACGCGCATGCCGGCCGTCACCGACCTCGTACGGGAGCTGACCGGCAAGGACCCGCACAAGGGCGTCAACCCCGACGAGGTCGTGGCCATGGGCGCGGCCCTCCAGGCGGGTGTCATCCGCGGCGACGTCAAGGACGTCCTGCTGCTCGACGTGACACCGCTCTCCCTCGGCATCGAGACCAAGGGCGGCGTGATGACGAAGCTCATCGAGCGCAACACGACGATCCCGACACGGCGCTCGGAGACCTTCACCACCGCGACCGACAACCAGCCGTCCGTCGGCATCCAGGTCTTCCAGGGCGAGCGGGACATCGCCGCCTACAACAAGAAGCTCGGCGTCTTCGACCTGACGGGCCTGCCGCCCGCGCCGCGCGGTGTCCCGCAGATCGAGGTCACCTTCGACATCGACGCCGACGGGATCATGCACGTGTCGGCGAAGGACATGGCGACCGGGCGCGAGCAGAAGATGACGGTGACCGGTGGCTCGGCCCTGCCCAAGGAGGACATCGACCGCATGATGCGGGAGGCCGAGGCCCACGCCGAGGAGGACCGCACCCGCCGCGAGGCCGCCGAGGCGCGCAACGACGCGGAGCAGCTCGTCTACCGGACGGAGCGGTTCCTGAGCGAGAACGAGGAGCGGGTCCCGTCGGGGATACGCGGCGAAGTGGACGCGTCGATCGCGGAGTTGAGGACGACGCTCGCCGCCGATCCGCCGGACACGCATGCCCTGCGCGAAGGGGTGCGGAAACTGGCCACCGTCAGCCAGAAGGTGGGGCAGGCGATGTACCAGGACGCGCAGAGCGGCGGCCCGCAGCCGACCCCGGAGGACGAGCCCCGCGAGGACGTGGTGGACGCCGAGATCGTGGACGACGAGAAAGGCGAGAGGAGCGAGAAGAGTGAGAAGGGGGACAAGGGCGACAAGGACTCCGGCGCCCCCTCCTGACCCCCGGTCAGCCCTCCGCGGGGCCCAGCCGCTCCCGCCACCGCGCCATCAGCTCGATCGTCCGCTCCGCGCTCGCCGCCTGCGCCACCAGGTGGTCGAGGACCTCCAGGTGCATGCCCACCTCGTCCCGCGAGTCGAGGTAGAGGGCGCCGGTGACGTACTCGCTGTAGACCATGTCCGGCAGCTCCCGGACGGGGAAGCGGAACAGGGTGAACGGGCCGAAGGTGCCGGGGTGCGGCCCGCTCGTGAACTCGGCTATCTGGAGCGTCACGTGCGGCAGCCGGGCCACTTCGAGGAGGTGGTCCAGCTGGTCGCGGAGCACGTCGGGGCCGCCGGGCGGGCGGCGCAGCACCGTCTCGTCCATGACGACCCACAGGTGCGGCGCGTCCTCGCGGGTGAGCAGGGACTGGCGGGCGAGGCGCAGGGAGACGTGCCGCTCTATCTCGTCGGGCTTGGAGCGGCCTACCGTCCCGGCGTCGAAGACGGCCCGCGCGTACGCCTCGGTCTGGAGGAGGCCCGGCACGAAGTGCGGTTCGTAGGCGCGGATCATCTCCGCCGCGCCCTCCAGGCTGACGTAGAGGCTGAACCAGTCGGGCAGCACGTCGTGGTACCGCTGCCACCAGCCGGGGAGGTTCGCCTCCTCGGCGAGCGCCACGAACGCCTCGATCTCGCCCTCGGGGACCTCGTACAGCTCCAGGAGCATCTGGACGTACGGGATCTTCAGGGCGACCTCGGCGGTCTCCATGCGGCGGATGGTCGCGCCGGTCACCCGCAGGGAGCGGGCCGCCTCGTCGCGCTTGAGGCCCGCTGCTTCCCGCAGATCGCGCAGGCGGCGGCCGAGGACCACCTGGCCCACGGTGGGGGCGGGCCGTCGTTCGCTCACGTCACACGTCTCCCCACGTGCCGTTCCTTACCCGCAGCGGCTATGAGCCGGTGCGCTCCCACCCCCGTCGCTCCGGCCGCGCGGTCAGGCGCCGCGGATCGCGGCTGCGGTAGACGACGTACGGCCGGAACAGGTACTGCAGCGGCGCGCTGAACATATGCACGAGCCGGGTGAACGGTACCAGCGCGATGAGTGACATGCCCACTACCGCATGGATCTGGTAGAGGAGGGGTACCCCTTCCATCCGCCAGACGTCCGGGCTCAGCGTGAACAGGCTGCGGGCCCACGGGCCGATGGTCTCGCGGTAGTTGTAGCCGTCGCCCGAGGAGTGGGAGAGCTTGGCCACCATGCCCAGGACGATCGAGGCGAGCAGCACGACGTACATGAGCTTGTCGTTGCGGGTCGTCGCGAGGAAGACCGGGGCCTTGGTGCGGCGCCGGTAGATCAGCATGAGGATGCCGGCGACGGCGAGGACCCCGGCGAGCGTGCCGCCGATCAGCGAGAGCAGGTGGTACGAGTGCTCGCTGACGTGTACCGCGTCGGTCCAGGACATCGGGACGAAGAGGCCGATGAGGTGGCCCGCGAGGACGAACAGGATGCCGTAGTGGAAGACGGGCGAGGCGATGTTGAGGAGCTTGGACTCGTAGATCTGCGAGGAGCGCGTCGTCCAGCCGAACTTGTCGTAGCGGAACCGCCAGACCGTGCCCGCGACCAGCAGGACGAAGGCGATGTAGGGCAGCGCGCCCCAGATCAGCGTGGTCACGGCGCGTGCTCCTTCACGAACAGCGGCAGGGGTTCGCGCAGGCCGAGGTCGCCGAAGGGCTCCAGGCCGACCTCCTCGCGCGGCGGGCCCGAGCGGGCGAGGGCGAGCGCCTCGGCGCGGTCCTTGGGGGAGGGGCCCGGCAGGGAGGCGCAGACGGCGTCGAGGAGGGTCGCGTACGGGGTTCCGTGCTCGGTGAGGGCGATGCGCAGCAGCTCCAGGCCGCTGCGGTGCTCCTCCAGGAGGAACGGTCCCGCCTGCGCCGAGAACTCCAGGACGGCGGGCAGGAAGTCCGGCAGCTCCTCGCCGGTGAACTCCATGCCGTGCTCCCGGTAGACCTCCTTGAACCGGACCAGGGACATGCCGCGCCGCCGCGTGTCGCCGTCGCGCCACCAGGTCAGGTACAGGCTGTGCCGGTTCTTGAAGTCGAAGACCTGGACGTAGTGGGCGGCCAGCTCCTGCAAGGGGGTCCCCTCGGCGTGGTCGACGAACGGGGCGAGCTGCGGCGCCGCCGCCCGGACCAGCGGCAGCCGCTCGTACAGCTCCTCGTCGGGATAGCTGAGGCAGAGCGCCGCCGCCTGGTGCAGGAGCGCTGAGGGGCCGGTCACGGGCTCTCCTTCGGGTCGTCGGCACTCTGGCGGCGCTTGGTGAGGTGGAAGTTCTCGAAGGAGACGACGGGCAGCAGCTTCCGCCCGCCCGCCATGGTGTTCCCGGAGTCGCCGCCGAAGGGGCCCTCGCCGCCCATGCCGGGCCCGTCCGCGTGGTCGAGGCTGCACGAGTCCGGCACCGCCGTCTCCTCCAGGCGCTTCGCGCCGCCGCCCCCCGCCGTCGGGATGACGTACCGCTCCTCGTACTTGGCGATGGCGAGCAGCCGGTACATCTCCTCGACCTCGACCGCCTCCATGCCCACGGACGCGGCGATGGACGCGTCCGGCTCGTCCCCGAGGTTGATGGCCCGCATGTGCGAGCGCATGGCGGCCAGCTTCTCCAGGGACGCGCGTACGGGCCCGACGTCACCGGCGGTGAAGAGCTCCGCCAGGTATTCGAGCGGGATGCGCAGGGTGTCGATGGCGCCGAAGAGGTTGCCGTGGTCCTCGCCGTCGTGGCCGGTCTCGGTGAGCGCGTCGACGACGGGGGAGAGCGGCGGGATGTACCAGACCATCGGCATCGTCCGGTACTCCGGATGCAGCGGGAGGGCCACCTTGTACTTACTGATGAGCGCGTGGACCGGGGAGCGGCGCGCCGCCTCCATCCAGTCGTACGGGATGTCGGCCTCCTCGGCTGCCCGCTGGACAGCAGGGTCGTGCGGGTCGAGGAACACCCCGAGCTGGGCCTCGTACAGCGCGGTGTCGTCCTTGGTCTGCGCCGCCGCCGTCACCTTGTCGGCGTCGTAGAGGATGACGCCGAGGTAGCGCAGGCGCCCCACGCACGTCTCCGAGCAGACGGTGGGCAGGCCCACCTCGATGCGCGGGTAGCACATGGTGCACTTCTCGGCCTTGCCGGTGCGGTGGTTGAAGTAGACCTTCTTGTACGGGCATCCCGTCACGCACATCCGCCAGCCCCGGCACTGGTCCTGGTCGACGAGGACGATGCCGTCCTCCGCGCGCTTGTACATCGCCCCCGACGGGCACGAGGCGACGCACGACGGGTTCAGGCAGTGCTCGCAGATGCGCGGCAGATAGAACATGAAGGTCTGCTCGAACGCGAACTTGACCTTGTCGGCCGCCTGCTGCCGGGTCTTCTCCACCATCGGGTCGAGGTCGCCGTACTGCGGGGCGCCGCCGAGGTTGTCGTCCCAGTTCGAGGACCACTCGATCTTCATCGGCTTGCCGGAGATCTGCGAGCGCGGCTCCGCCACCGGGTAGTCGTCGCCGAGCGGCGCCTCGGTCAGGTTCTTGTAGTCGTACGTCCAGGGCTCGTAGTAGTCCTTCATCTCGGGCAGCTTCGGGTTGGAGAAGATGCCCGCCAGCTTCCTGAACCGGCCGCCGTTCTTCAGCTTCAGGGCGCCCCGCTTGTTCAGCTCCCAGCCGCCGCGCCACTTCTCCTGGTCCTCGTAGCGGCGCGGATAGCCCTGTCCCGGGCGGGTCTCGACGTTGTTGAACCAGACGTACTCCATGCCGCCCCGGTTGGTCCACGCCTGCTTGCAGGTGACCGAGCAGGTGTGGCAGCCGATGCACTTGTCGAGGTTCATGACCATCGCGATCTGAGCCATGATGCGCATGGGTTCAGTACTCCACCTTCTGGCTTCGGCGCCGGATGACCGTGACCTCGTCGCGCTGGTTGCCCGTCGGGCCGAAGTAGTTGAACGCCCAGGAGAGCTGGGCGTAGCCGCCGATGAGATGGGACGGCTTGAGGATGAGCCGGGTCAGCGAGTTGTGGATGCCGCCGCGCTTGCCGGTGGCCTCCGCCTTGGGGACGTTGACGGTGCGTTCCTGCGCGTGGTGCATGTAGACCGTGCCCGCCGGCATGCGGTGGGAGACGATCGCGCGGGCCACGACGACACCGTTGCGGTTGACCGCCTCGATCCAGTCGTTGTCCTCGACGCCGATGGCGTCGGCGTCCTGCGGTGCCATCCAGACCGACTGGCCGCCGCGCGAGAGCGCCAGCATGAACAGGTTGTCCTGGTACTCGGAGTGGATGGACCACTTGTTGTGCGGGGTGAGGTAGCGGACGGTCACCTCCTTCTCCCCGTCGGGGCCGAGACGTGCCTCGCCGAACAGGCGGTTCATGTCCAGCGGCGGCCGGTAGACGGGCAGCGCCTCGCCCAGCTCGTGCATCCAGTCGTGGTCGACGAAGAAGTGCTGGCGCCCGGTGAGCGTGTGCCAGGGCTTGGCGTGCTCGGTGTTGAGCGTGAACGCCGTGTACCGCCGCCCGCCCGACTCGCTGCCCGACCACTCCGGCGACGTGATCACCGGCACGGGCGCCGCCACCGTGTCCGCGTACGTGACACGCTTGCCCTCGTGCTCGGCGGCGAGGTGCGCCATCTCCTGTCCGGTACGGGCTTCGAGCGTGTGGAAGCCCTGGGTGGCGAGGCGGCCGTTGGTGGTCCCGGACAGGGCGAGGATCGTGTTGGCCGCCTTGATCGCCGTGTCGAGGGAGGGGCGGCCGTCGGCGGGGCCGCCGCGCACGACACCGTTGCGCTCGCGCAGCTCGGCGACCTCCTGGTCGGGCTTGAGGGCGATGCCCTTGGCGGGCAGGCCGAGCTCCTCGGCCAGCGGGCCGAGCGCGCTGAACTTCGCGCCGATGGCGGTGTAGTCCCGTTCGACGACGACGAGGTTCGGCATCGTCTTGCCGGGCACCGGCTCGCACTCGCCCTTGCGCCAGTCCAGGACGACCCCGCCGGGCTGTGCGATCTCCCCGGGAGTGTCGTGCTGGAGCGGCGCCGCCACCAGGTCCTTCCGCACACCCAGGTGATCGACGGCCAGCTCGCTGAGCTTGTGCGCGAGCGCCTTGAACGTGTCGAAGTCGGTCCGCGCCTGCCACGGCGGATCGACGGCCGGCGAGAACGAGTGCACGTAGGGATGCATGTCCGTGGACGACAGATCGTGCTTCTCGTACCAGGTCGCGGCGGGCAGCACGACGTCGGAGAGGAGGGTGGACGAGGTCTGCCGGAAGTCCAGCGAGAGGAGCAGGTCGAGCTTGCCCTCGGGGGCCTCGTCGCGCCAGGTGACGGTGGTCGGCCGCTCCTCGGGCGCCGCCTCCTGCGCCCGCAGCGAGGAGTGCGTGCCCAGGAGGTGCTTGGTGAAGTACTCGGCGCCCTTGGCGGAGGAGCCGAGCAGGTTGGCGCGCCAGAGGGTGAGGACGCGCGGCCAGTTCCCGGGGGCGTCGGGGTCCTCGACGGCGAACTTCAAAGTCCCCGCTCTGAGCTCTTCAACAGTCGTCCGGACATCCTGCTCGCCGAGATCGAGCGGGCTGCGGTCGAACGTCGGGTACGACGGCATCCACCCCGTCCGCGCGGACAGCGCGAGACAGTCGGCGCCCGTCATCCCGCTGAAGGCACCCTTGCCGAGCGGCGAGGCGAGGACGTCCGCGCCGAACCGGTCGTAGCGCCACTGGTCGGTGTTGGTGAACCAGTACGCGGTGCCGATCATCTGGCGCGGCGGCCGCGACCAGTCGTTGGCCGAGGCGAGCGAGGCCCACCCCGTCACCGGGCGGCACTTCTCCTGACCGACGTAGTGCGCCCAGCCGCCACCGTTGCGGCCCTGGCAGCCGGTGAGCTGGAGCAGGGAGAGGAAGCTGCGGTAGATCGTCTCGGAGTGGAACCAGTGGTTGGTGCCGGCGCCCATCAGGATCATGCAGCGCCCGCCCGACTTCTCGGCGGTCGTGGCGAACTCACGCGCGATCTTCACGCACTTCGCGGCCGGTACGGAGGTGTGGATCTCCTGCCAGGCGGGCGTGCCGACCGCGTCCGCGTCGTCGTACGAGGACGCCCACGCACCCGGCAGCCCCTCCCGCCCCACCCCGTACTGGGCGAGCAGCAGATCGAAGACGGTGGTGACCAGCGGCCCGTCCTGCCCGCCGAGCCGCGTCGCCGGAACCCCGCGCCGGACGACCTCGCCGCGCCCTTGGCCGTGCTCGCCGCCGTCGGTGTCGAAACGGGGCAGGAGCACGGGCACACCGGTGGCGACCTCGGCACCGTACAGAGTCAACTGCGGTTCGATATCGCCCAGTTCGAGATTCCACCGGCCCTTGCCTGACTCGGTCCAGCGGAAGCCGAGAGACCCGTTCGGCACGGCGGCCCGACCGGTCGCCCCGTCAAGGACGACCGTCTTCCACTCGGCGCCCTCGCCGCGCTGTCCGAGGTCGGCGGCGCGCAGGAACTTCGCCGGGACGTAGCCGCCGTCCCGCTCCTCCAGGGTCACCAGGAACGGCAGATCCGTGAACTTCTTGACGTAGTCGGTGAAGAACAGGGTCTGGCGTTCGACGAAGAACTCCTTGAGGATCACGTGCCCCATCGCGAAGGCGAGCGCACCGTCCGTGCCGGGGTGCGGATGCAGCCACTCGTCGGCGAACTTCGCGTTGTCCGCGTAGTCGGGAGCCACGACGACGACCTTCTGGCCGCGATAGCGCGCCTCGGCCATCCAGTGCGCGTCCGGCGTCCGGGTGACCGGGACGTTGGAGCCCCACATCATCAGATACGCGGCGTCCCACCAGTCGCCCGACTCCGGTACGTCCGTCTGGTCGCCGAAGACCTGCGGCGACGCCACCGGCAGATCCGCGTACCAGTCGTAGAACGACAGCATCGGCGCGCCGATGAGGGAGTGGAAACGAGCCCCGGCCGCGTGCGACACCATCGACATCGCGGGGATCGGCGAGAAACCGGCGACGCGGTCGGGCCCGTACGTCTTGATCGTGTGGACGTGGGCGGCGGCGACGATCTCGACGGCCTCGTCCCACGTGGCCCGCACCAACCCGCCTTTGCCGCGCGCCTGCTGGTACCGCTTGCGCCGCCCGGGGTCGTTCTGGATGTCGGCCCAGGCGAGCACGGGATCGTGGAGCCGCGCCTTCGCCTCCCGGTACATCTCCAGGAGCAGGCCCCGGATGTACGGGTAGCGGACGCGGGTGGGGGAGTACGTGTACCAGGAGAACGCCGCTCCTCGCGGGCAGCCGCGCGGCTCGTACTCGGGGCGGTCCGGGCCTACGCTCGGATAGTCGGTCTGCTGGGTCTCCCAGGTGATGATGCCGTCCTTGACGTACACCTTCCACCGGCACGAGCCCGTGCAGTTCACCCCGTGCGTGGAGTTCACGACCTTGTCGTGGCTCCACCGGTCGCGGTAGAAGACATCCCCGTCCCGGCCGCCCTCGATCCGCACACTGTGCAGGTCGTCGGAGGCGGTCCCCCGCCGGAAGAACCGCCCGGTCCGCAACAGCGCGGCGTCCGGCTCGGTGGGGCGGTGCGTCGTGTCTGTCACCGTGTGTGCTCCCTCGCTGTGCCGTCTGGTGCACGCTAGGGGCCCGGGGCGCGGGCCACCTTCCGGCGGGGGCCGTACGGGTGGAGCACGTGACGGACCGCCGTCCGGGGCGCCACCCGGACGGCCCCGCCCCACTCCGGCCACGATCACCGGATGGAGCAACGGCGCGTCGCGGATCAGCGGAATCACGCCCCGGATCGGCAAGAGAACGCCCTGGATCGGCAAAGGACGCCCCGGATCAGTAAGGGACGCCCCGGATCGGCAAGGGGACGCCCCGGATCTCAGCCCAACTCGGAGCGCAGGTACTTGACGGTCGCCGGGTCGGCCGGGAGCAGCGTCTCGATGGCCAGCTCGGCGACCGTCACGTCCATCGGCGTGTTGAACGTCGAGATCGACGACACGAACGACAGCACGTGCCCGTCGTGCTCGATCACCATCGGCAGCGCGAAGTACGGCACCGCCTCGTCCGGCTCGTGCCCCGGCGCTTCCTGCGGCACCGGGTACGCCGCGACCTCCTCGTACAGCGCCCGCAGCTCCGCCGAGCGGGCCAGCGCGATCTGCCGCTCCATCTGCGCGAGGAGGTGCCCGCGCCACTCGCGCAGATTCCTGATCCGGGGCGCGAGTCCCTGCGGGTGCAGGGTGAGCCGCATGGCGTTCAGCGGCTGTGCGGCGAGCATCTCCGGGGGGAGGGAGGACATCAGGGCGGCGAGGCCGCGGTTGGTGGCGACCACGTTGTACGTCGCGTCGACGATCAGCGCCGGGTAGGGCTCGTAGCCGCGCAGCAGCCGCTCCAGACCGTCACGCAGCGCGCCCATCGACGGGTCGTCGAGCGAGGTCTGCGTGAACCGGGGCGCATAACCCGCAGCGAGGAGCAGGGAGTTGCGCTCGCGCATCGGTACGTCCAGGTGCTCGGCGAGGCGCAGGATCAACTCCTCGCTCGGGCGCGAGCGGCCCGTCTCCACGAAACTGATGTGCCGCGCGGACGAGTCGGCGCGCAGCGCGAGCTCCAGTTGGCTGACGCGTCGTTGTTCGCGCCAGCCGCGCAGCAGACGGCCCACTTCGGAAGCGTTTTTGCGCGTCGCAGTCGTCATGGGGAGACCGTAACCCGGTGCGGGTGGCACGCTGGTGGCATGCCTACCGAACCGCTCTCCCAGAAGGACATCGAGGACCGCCTCGCCGAACTCCCCGGATGGTCGCTCGACGGCGACCGCATCACCCGTACGTACCGTCTGGCGAGCCACTTCGCGGCGACGGCCTTCGTCGTCCACATCGCGCAAGTGCAGGAGGAGTTGGACCACCACTCCGACCTGACGCTCGGCTACAACACGGTGACCCTCGCGGTCCACACGCACGACGCCGGGGGCGCCGTGACGGCGAAGGACTTCGCACTCGCCGAGCGGGTCGAGGCGATGGCACCGGGGCACGCGGCGAGCTAGTCCGAGCCCGCCCCTCGAGGTCCTGCCGTGCTCGACCACGACGCGGAAGCCGCACGGTACGACGCCGGTCGCGGCGGGGAGCCCCGCGCCCCGGCCCCACGTGCACGGTGCCGGCGTACCGCCGCCGAGTCCTCACCGGACACCATCACACCGCGTCGAGGCGGGCCCGCTCCTCCTCCGTCAGTTCCAGGTCGACCGCGGCCAGGCTCTCCTCGATCTGGGCGACGGAGGAGGCGCCGACCAGCGGGATCGCCGGGACCGGGGCGCCCATCATCCAGGCGAGCACGACCTGGTTGACGGTCGCCCCCGACGACTTCGCCACCTCGCGCAGCGCCGCGAGCCGGGGCTGCGTGCTGCCGTGGTCGTGGCCGGCGCTGAGCGGCTTGTCGGCCCGGACGTAGGCGCCGCCGAGCAGCGGGGAGTAGGCGACGAGGGTGAGGTCCTCCTCGGCGCGGACCATGCTGAGCAGGTTCCCGTCGGCGGTGCCGAGTTCGCCGTCCGGGGAGAGCTGGCTCGGGGTGTCGACGCGGTGCCGCAGATAGCTGTGCTGGTACTGGAGCACCTCGTACCCGGGGAGCCCCTCGGCGCGGGCGATGGCGCGGGCCCGCTCCACCTGCCACGCCCAGTGGTTGGAGACGCCGAGCAGCCCGACCCGCCCCTCGTTCACAAGCGCCCCGAACTCCCGTACCGTCTCCGTGAGTTCCACCTTCGGGTCGGGAATGTGGGCGTAGAGCAGATCGAGCCGCTCCATGCCGAGCCGGGCCGTGCTGCCCGCCACCGCCTTTTGGATCGCCGCCGCGGAGAGCCCCTCGGCGTTGTCGACGTACCCGGTGCCGGGGGCGAGCGGCGCCGCGCCCAGCTTGGTGGCGATGACGATCTCGGCGCCGATGCCACGGCTGCGCCGCCAGTTGCCGAGCACGGTCTCGCTCTCGCCGCCGACGCTGCCGGTCTGCCAGAACGCGTAGTTGTCCGACGTGTCGACGAACGTGCCGCCCGCCTCCACGTACCGGTCGAGGATCGCGAACGCCGTCTTCTCGTCCGTGACCGTGCCGAACAGCATGGCGCCGAGGCTGAGGACGCTGACCTCGCGGCGTGTCGCGGGGTCGGTGCCGATGGTGCGGTACTTCATGCGGGACTCCCTTGTGTCCGTCGCCCGGGTGCGGGCCGGGCTGTCGAGTGGGAGTCAACGTGTTGAAGCGCACGCGAAGTCAAGGGGCGGGGACGGCGGGTACGGGCACGGTTGATCGCGGGGTGACACCCGCGGCGGGTTGGCAACCCCTTCCCGCCGGGCGGCGACTAGGGGGACGTGACGCACTCGGCGCCGCTCGACCCCAGGAGCCCCCACATGCCCGGAGCACACCCTCACCGCAGACGGCGCAGCCCCTGGCTCGCCGCCACCGCCGCTGTCGCCCTGGCCGCCGCCGGGCTCACCCTCCTGCCCAGTGACAACGCCTCCGCCGCCACCGCCCGGCAGGCCGAGAAGCTCGACCGCGGCCTGGTCAGCGTGCACACCGACGCAGGAAACCTGGTCAGCTGGCGCTGGCTCGGCACCGACCCGGACAACGTCTCCTTCAACGTCTACCGCGCCGGTACGAAGGTGAACGCGTCCCCCGTGACCGGTTCCACCAACTACTTCCACTCCGGCGCCCCGAACTCCGCCGACTACACGGTCCGCGCGATCGTCAACGGCACCGAGCAGGCCGACTCGCCGCACGCGATCCAGTTCCGGACCGGCTACAAGGACGTACCGATCTCCCCGCCCGCGGGCGGTACCACCCCCGACGGAGTCGCCTACACCTACGAGGCCAACGACGCCTCCGTGGGCGACCTCGACGGCGACGGCGTCCTGGAGTTCGTCCTCAAGTGGCAGCCCACCAACGCCAAGGACAACTCCCAGTCCGGCTACACCGGCAACACGATCGTCGACGCCGTGAAACTGGACGGCACCCGTCTGTGGCGCGCCGACCTGGGCCGCAACATCCGCTCGGGCGCGCACTACACCCAGTTCCAGGTGTACGACTACGACGGCGACGGCAAGGCCGAGGTCGCCATGAAGACGGCCGACGGCACGGTCGACGGCCAGGGCAAGGTCATCGGCAGCTCGTCGGCCGACCACCGCAACTCCAGCGGCTACGTGCTCTCCGGCCCCGAGTACCTGACCATGTTCAACGGGCAGACGGGCGCCGCGATGGGCACCGTCGACTACGTCCCCGCGCGCGGCACGGTCTCGTCCTGGGGCGACTCGTACGGCAACCGCGTCGACCGCTTCCTCGCGGGCACGGCCTACCTGGACGGCGCACGGCCCTCCCTGATCATGGCGCGCGGCTACTACACGCGATCGGTGATCGCGGCCTGGGACTGGCGGGGCGGCGCCTTCACGCGCCGCTGGACGTTCGACACGAACTCCTCCACGCACAGCGGCAAGGGCTACGACGGCCAGGGCAACCACCAGCTCTCGGTCGCGGACGTCGACGGCGACGGCAGGGACGAGATCGTCTACGGCGCGATGGCGGTGGACGACAACGGCAACGCCCTGTGGACCACCAAGAACGGCCACGGCGACGCGATGCACGTCGGCGACCTCGACCCCTCCCGCGCGGGCCTGGAGGAGTTCAAGGTCGACGAGGACAGCTCGAAGCCGTCGTCGTGGATGGCCGACGCGAGAACGGGAGCGGTCATCTGGTCCACGGGCGCCAACGGCGACAACGGCCGAGGCGTCTCCGGCGACATCTGGTCCGGCAGCGCGGGCGCCGAATCCTGGTCGTCATCCGAATCCGGCATCCGCGGCCCCAAGGGCACGGTGGTGGCGTCCCGCAAGCCCTCCTCCACGAACTTCCTCTCCTGGTGGGACGGTGACACCACCCGCGAACTCCTCGACGCCACCCGCGTCGACAAGTACGGCACGTCCTCCGACACCCGCCTTCTGACCGCCTCGGGCGTCCACTCCAACAACGGCACGAAGGCGACGCCCGCCCTCGCGGGCGACATCCTCGGCGACTGGCGCGAGGAGGTCGTCTGGCCGACCACCGACAACACGGCCCTGCGCATCTACTCGACCCCCCTCGAAACCTCCACCCGCATCACCACCCTGCTCCACGACACCCAGTACCGCACGGCCCTGGCCTGGCAGAACACGGCCTACAACCAGCCCCCGCACCCGAGCTTCTTCATCGGCTCGGGCATGGCGACGGCGCCCCGGCCGACGATCGCCACACCCTAGCGACGAGGCCCCCTCAGCCGCTGGTCCAGCGCCAGGCGTTCCCGCTGTACCGGCAGGTGATCGCCGTGCCGGCCGCGGTGGTCGTGGACGCGCCGTGGTCGGCGTTGCGGCAGAACTGGCCGGACTTGTAGCAGTTGCCGGCGTTCGAGGTGATGGAGCACGTGCCGGACTCGGTTCCGCCGCCACTGGCGCCCCCGCCCGTGGAGCCTGAGCCCGCCGGCGGTTTCGCGGTGACGGTGACCTCGACCTTCGCGGTCTTCGTGGTGGTCACCGTCACCGTCGGCGCGGGGGCGGGTGTGGCGCTCGCCGTCGCCGTCGCTGTCGCCGTGGTCGTCGCCGTGACGGTGGCGGCCGGCCGGACCTGGTCCGTCGCCACGGCGTCGCTCTTACCGTCCTTGCCACCGTCACCGGCACCGGCGGCGCCGATGCCCGTACCGAGGAGCAGCGCGATGCCGATCGCGGGGAGCACGATGCGTTTGCGGGCCCACTTCGGTGCGGGACGGGTGTCAGGTCCGGGTGTGGGCGCGGGTATGTGCGGGTTGGTCATGGTGTCCCCCTGGTGGTGAGGGGGGTGAGCCTAGGGTGCCCCGCGCGAAATGTGTAGAGACCATGAAGAAACGGTGATGCTTTGTGACCCGGCCGTGCGGCGTGCGCTCGGCCGGGCCCTGCGGTCGCGCGCTGCCCTCAGCCCGCGCCGCACTCCTTGCCGCCGAGCGTGAACGCCGTGGGAACCCCGTTCGCCGTCGACGATCGGCTGCCGGTGAAGCCGAACGCCGCCGAGCCGCCCGGCGCCACCTTCCCGTTCCAGCTCACGTTCTTCGCCGTCACCGTGGCGCCCGACTGGCCCGCCTCCGCGTTCCACGCCTGCGTCAGTTTCTGGCCGGACGGGAACGCCCAGCTCAAGGACCAGCCGTCCCACGCGGACGACCCCGTGTTCGTCACCGTCACGTCCGCCTGGAAGCCGCCCGGCCATTCGTTGGTCACCTTGTACGTGACCTTGCACGCGGCATCGCCGGAACCGCCGTCGCCACCCCCGTCACCCGGGTCCGTCGGGGTGCCCGCCGTGTCGCCGTAGATGACGCCGCGCCCGTTCGTCGACACGTACACCCGGCCGTAGACCCGCGGGTCACCCGTGATCGCCGCGCCCGTCCAGCCCCACTGGTGGGCGTCGTCGTTGATCCGGGTCCAGGTGGCGCCCGCGTCCGTGGAGCGGAAGATGCCGCGGACGCCACCGATCTTCGCGCTGGTGAACAGGGTCTGGTAGCTGGCGCCCGGTGCCGCCTTGCCGAAGCCGACCGTGTCGGCCTGCTCGACGCCGGACAGCTTCACGAACGTGGCGCCGCCGTCCTTCGAGTGCCACAGGCCGTACGCGCCCTGCGTCGAACCGCCCGCCAGCCAGATGTCCCCCTTCGCGCCCGGCACCGCCTTGAACCGGACCGGACCGTCCGCCGGCAGCCCGCTCGACGCTTTCGCCGTGAAGGTCGCGCCACCGTCCGAACTGGCGTAGAAAGTGCCCGACTTGAAGGCGTAGAAGGTCTTCGCGTCCGCCCGGTCGGATTCCACCACCGCCCCCGCCGGTACACCGCTCGACGCCGTCCACGACGAACCCGTACCCGCCTGCACGCCGGCGCCCTCCGGGCTCCACACGTACCGGCCGCCGTCCGCCGACACCGCGACCGTGCCGCCGCCCGTGACGCCGGAGGGGTCGGTTCCCGCGTACCAGTTGGCCCCGTTGTCGGAGGAGAAGGCGATGTGCGCGCCCGAGTCGACGTTGCCGGCGCGAACGACCGTGTCCGGCTTCGCCTCGGCGAAGTCCAGGCTCGTCGACGACGTGAAGTTGGGGCTCGTGAACATCATCGGCGGGACCTTCGTCAGGTCCGTGTGGCGGAAGCCGCCGATGTCACCGAGCGCGCTGAGCAGCGGCGCGCCGGAGGGCGGGGAGGCCAGGTCGTTGACCGCCGTCTCCTCCAGGCCCTTCACCATCGGCTTGATGGTGACCGCGCCGGTGGAGCCGGTGTCCCACGCGCCGAGATTCTCCGTCCCGTAGATCGTCGCGCCCGTCCCGTACATCATCCGGTTCGAGTCGAACGGGTCGATCTCGAGCGCCTCCGTCATCCAGCCGAGCTTCGGCGTCTGCTCGGGCGGCGCCGGGTTGGCGCCCCACGTCAGCCAGGGGGCCGACGAGACGTCCATCGTGTAGCGGTTCGCGCGCTCCGGGTACGAGGTGTAGTCCCACGCCTTCGTCCACGTACCGCCGCTGTCGTTCGAGCGGAAGATCTGCGTGTCCGGCCACCAGGAGCTGTAGCCGGAGACCATGACCGTGCCGGGGTGCTGCCGGTCGAGCGTCAGGCCGCTGAAGCCGTAGAACGTGTCGGCCTCCGCGACCGGGCTGATGTCCTTCCACTCGCCGGTCTTGGTCGAGTACCGCCACACCTGGCCTTTTCCGCCGTCGTACGGGCCGCCCGTGTCGCTGTACGCGAGGTAGAGGTAGCCGTTGTGCGCGTCCAGAACGCCCTTGTGGGGGAGGTGTCCGGTGGGCTGGCCGGCCACGCGCTGCCAGGTCGCGCCCGCGTCCGTCGAGCGGTAGACGGAGTTCTCCTTGTCGGCGACGCCCGCGTAGACCGTCTGCGTGCGGGACGTGCCCGTACCCGTCGACTCGTCGAACGTCACCCACACCACGCCCTGCAGATCGGACGCGTAGCCCGACGTGTCGGACGGGTCCTGGCGGTATGTGCCCGGGTTCGGGAACGCCGTGACCTGCGACCATGTCACGCCCGCGTCCGTCGAGCGCCACAGGCCCTTGCCGCTGGGCGCGCCCAGGTAGAGGACCTTGTTGTCGTGCGGGTCGATGGCGAGGCGCTCGCCCATGCCGCGGCCCGGCATGTTGCCGCCGAGCTTGAAGGGCAGGTCCGTCTTCTTCCAGGTCGCGCCGCGGTCGGCGGAGCGCAGGATCGCCCCGTTGCCGGGGTCCCAGTCGTTCGTGTACGTGCCGACCGCCGCGTACACCTTGTCCGGGTCGACGGAGTCGGTGGCGATCGAGGCGACGCCGGTGTGGCCCCAGTCGTCCCAGCCGACCGAGTCGAGCAGCGGGGTCCAGGACTTCGTGGCCTGGTCCCAGCGGTAGGCGCCGCCGATGTCCGTGCGGGCGTAGGCGAGGTTCTTCTCGGAGCGGTTGAAGACGATGCCGGGGACGAAGCCGCCGCCGTCCATCCGGGCGTTCTTCCAGGCGTACGTGTCGGCGGCCGGGGCCGGGGAAGCGACGGCCGGCCGGGGCGCGGTCGGCGCCTCCGCCGCCGTCGCCGCGCCCGTCGTCAACAGGCCCGCCACGAGAGCGAGTACGCCTGCCAGAGGTGAACGGGGCAAGCGGGGTCTGCGCATGAGTTCTCCAGTTACGGATACCGGGGGAGGGGGAGAGGGAGGAGCCGGGTGAGGGCCGGGCGGACCCCGGGGAGGGGATCCGCCCGGCCCGTTTACACGGAGCCGTCGCCGGCGGGGCGTCTATTCGAGCAGCTCCGCGTATGAACCCATGGCGAGCGCGATGTCCGCCTGGGCCCAGAACCGGTGGTACGTGAACGTCGGCGCCGCGCCGCCCGCCAGATAGGCCTCGATCTTCGACCAGTTGGGGTCGCTCTTGTAGAAGGAGCGCAGCGAGGAGAAGGTCGACGAGGAGTCGATCTTGTCGCCGTTCGGCATCGTTCCCGTCCAGCCGCTCGGCACGTGGACCGGGTCGCCGAACCGGCTGTAGTCGGCCCGGGTCTCGGGCACGGCGATGCCGAGGGCGTCCTGGTTGTTCGCCCACATGCCGTCGAGCAGCGCCTTCGCGACCGTCTTCGCCTGCGCGTCACCGGACTTGGCGGCGTAGTACGTCAGGGTCTTGGCGTAGGCCGCCGCGACACCGACGTCGTTCGTGTAGTCGGCGACGGTGACGTGCAGCCCGCTGTTCGCACTCGGGCTCGAGGCGTTCCAGGTGTCGGGCTTGCCCGACCACTGGAGCGTCGACGGGACACGGAACGTGCCGTCCGGGTTGACGGTCGTCTCGGACAGGGCCCAGTCGACCCACTTGTCCAGGACCACCTTGGCGTCGGCGTCGCCCGTCTGCTGGTAGTACTCGGCGACGCGCTCCATCGACCACGCCTGGAAGCCGAACCACTGGTTCGACGGCGGGTCGTGGTAGACCGGCGCCTCGTCGTAGTACATGCCGTAGAAGGTCGGCGTGCCGGACGGCGGGGTGCTGTAGCTGCCGCCCCAGCTGTTGGTGGCGCCGCCCGCGATGGCGCCCTCGTCCGACTGGAGCCAGCGGTAGAACTCCAGCTGCCGGTCGAGGGACTTGGCCCAGTCCGCCTGACCCGTTGCCGACTTGGGCTTCAGGTCGGCGGCCGAGGAGAGGGCGTACGCGGCGAGCGGATTCTGGTAGCCGCCGTGCGTGTGGCTGGAGCCGATGCGCCAGGCCCAGCCCGCCGAGGTGTCGGTGGCGCCGCCCCACGCGTAGTACCAGGACATCAGGTAGTGCGAGGCGTCCTTGCCGGTACCGGCCGGGCAGGTGGCCGGGCTGGTGCAGTTCCCGACCTTCTTGAAGTACTTGTCGTACATCGAGTACCGCAGGTAGTCGCCCATCTTGGCGGCCTTGCCGACGGTCGCTGAGACATCGGCGCTCTTGCCCTGCTGCTTGGCCCACACGTCCGCCCAGTAGGCGGCCTGCACCGCACGCGCGTCGGCGTCCGGGGCGTTGGTGAACTTCCACTGCTTCGCGTAGGACGAGTCACCGGTGAACAGGTCCAGGTAGCCGTTCTTGCCGCCGTACTTGAACTGGTCGCAGGTGGGCTGCGGCACCGTCTCCCACACCGACTCCTGCGCGCCGCGCTGGAAGGTGTTGATGTAGGAAGGACCTGTCGCGGTCGGGCCCGCCTCGCACTTGCCGGGCTCGTTCCCGTAGCCGTAGACGTTGTCGACGTCCTGGAGCCAGTGCATGCCGTACACGTCGTCGGTGCCGTACGCGCTCTTCAGCTCGCCGGCGATCGGGTCGCTGCCGACGGGGACCGACGGGTCGAGCTTGGCCGGGTACTGGGACGGCAGATCGTGCTCGGGCGCGTACGTCGCGGGCTTCGAGGCGTTGTAGAAGGAGTTCGTCGGCTGGTCCGCGTGGGTGGGGATCATGTACTTCTCCATGATCGTCCACGCCCCGTTGAACTTCGACCAGTCGCCGGTGACCTTGCCGTACATCGCCTGGAGCCACAGGAGGTAGCTGTACGCCTCCGAGGTCGTCTCGTGGCCGTGGTCAGGCGCCTCGACGATCAGCGTCTCCACCGAGTGGTACGGGACACCCTCCGGCGAGAAGTAGCCGTTCGCCGGGTTGGTGATCTTCCCGTAGAGGTCGAGGAAGCGGGCGTCGTACGTCTTGGAGGCGGCCAGCTGTGTCACCGTGACCGTCGCCTTGGCGTGGCCCGGGGCGCTCACGGAGAAGGCAGCCGCGCCGGTGCCGGTCGCGTCGGCCGCGATCGTCACCTTCTGCGCCGTGTTCCAGTTCGACGGCGTGAAGGTCAGGCTCGCGCCGGCGGAGACGGACAGGCCGGTGTTGCCGCTCGCGCGGGCCGTCGAGACCGTGACGTTCGAGGTGGGCTGCGTCGACAGCTTGACGTCGAACGTGCCCGACTTGGACTGCTGGACGCCGAGTTGGGCCGGCGAGGCGACCACGGCGGGGCCCGCCGCGACCGTGATGCCGACCGGCGTCGACTCACCGGACGCGTTCAGACTGTCGTACGCCTTCGCGTACAGGGAGTGCGTGCCGGAGGCGAGGTTCGACGTGGACAGCTCGAACGGCGCGGACGTGTCCGTGCCGAGGAGCGTCGTGTCGTCGTAGAACTCGACCTTGCCGATGCTCGCCCCGTCGGCCGCGGCGGCGGTGGCGGCGAGCGGGACGGCGTCGCCCGCCGAGTAGACCGCGCCGGCCTTCGGGCTGGTGAGCACGGTGACGGGCGGCTGATGGGCGCCCGCGCAGGTCGTGCCGTTGATCGCGAAATCGGTCGGGGCGGAATTCGAGCCGCTGTAGCTGAATTGTGCTCCGGCGCTGGTCGCGGCCCCTGCCGCGATCTTGGAATTGTACGAGAGATTCTTCGCGGTGATCGTTTTTCCGGACTGCGACCAGGCGGCGTTCCAGCCGTTGCTGAGCTTCTGGTTGCCGGCGTAGCTGTAGGTGAGGCTCCAGCCGTCGATCGCCTCGCTGCCGCGGTTGGTGATCGTCAGCTCGGCGGTGAAACCGGAGCCCCAGTCGTTGGCCTTGTAGTCGACGCTGCACGCAACTGCCGCTGCTTCAGCGGTGGTTGGCAGTGCTGCAAGTGTGGCGAGCGGTAGTGCCAGGGTGGCCGCGACGGCGGTCCACAACCGCCGGGCCCGTCTCTTGGGCATGGACTGGTTCCTCCTTGCGGTTCGGGGGATGCGGGGGGTCAAAGAGGTGCGGCTGTGATGTGGGCGTCACAACCTGTGAACCAGTGGGAGCGCTCCCAAGGATGGGGACGAGGCAATTGGGGGTCAAGAGGGTTGAAGAGTCGAATTAATTCGACAGCAAGAATTCGTAACTCCTCTGTTGCTTGACGGCAGTTCCTTCTCTACAGTCCTCCAGCAACCAGTGGGAGCGGTTCCATCAGTCGTCACGCCGACCTGTGCCGGTCGTGACCGAGCTGCGAGGAGTCGCTCATGCACCACCCCTGTCATCACCCCCCTCACCACCCCCTTCACCACCCCTCTCATCGCCGTGTCCGCGGCGTCGGCGCGACTGCTCGCGCGCACTGATCGCAATTGCTCCGGGGCGTCCGGCAACCTTCGCGCGCCCCGCGGCGACCATCCCTCGGCCCATGGTGATCACCCATGGTCCGAGCCGAGCCGAGCCGAGCAGCGCACGCCCGATCCGCACCACCTCACCCCCAGGAACACCCAGGAAAGGGACACCGCACACCATGAGCCGTATCAGATCGCGAGCCGGTACCGCCGTGCTCACCGCTCTCGCCCTCACCGGCGCCGCCTGTGCGGGCAGCGCCGTCGCGGCACCCGCCGAGGCCGCCGCGGCTGCGGGCTGCACCGTCGACTACAAGGTGCAGAACCAGTGGGACAGCGGCTTCACCACCGCCGTCTCCGTCACCAACAACGGCGCCGCGGTCAGCAGTTGGGACGTCACCTGGTCCTACGCGGGCAACCAGAAGGTGACCAGCGGCTGGAACGCGAACATCTCCCAGTCCGGCGCCGCCGTCAGCGCCAAGAGCCTCTCCTACAACGGTTCCCTCGCCACCGGTGCCTCCACCTCCTTCGGCTTCAACGGCACCTACAGCGGCACCAACGCGCTGCCCGCCACGTTCAAGCTGAACGGCGTCACCTGCAACGGGGCCACGGACCCGACCGATCCGACCGATCCGACCGATCCCACGGACCCGACCGACCCGACGGATCCGACCGGCCGCGTCAACAACCCGTACGCCGGCGCCAAGGTGTACGTGAACCCGGAGTGGTCGCAGAAGGCCGCGGCCGAACCCGGCGGGACCAAGATCTCCAACCAGCCCACCGGCGTCTGGCTGGACCGGATCGCCGCGATCAACGGTGTGAACGGCGGCATGGGCCTGCGCGACCACCTCGATACGGCCCTCACCCAGAAGGGCAGCGGCGAGGAAGTCGTCCAGCTGGTCGTCTACGACCTCCCCGGCCGTGACTGCGCCGCCCTCGCCTCCAACGGCGAGCTCGGCCCGAACGACATCGACCGGTACAAGAGCGAGTTCATCGACCCGATCGCCACGATCCTGGCCGACCCGAAGTACGCGGGCCTGCGCATCGTCACCACGATCGAGATCGACTCGCTGCCCAACCTCGTCACCAACGTCAGCGGGCGCCCGACCGCCACGCCCAACTGCGACGTGATGAAGGCCAACGGCAACTACCAGAAGGGCGTCGGCTACGCCCTCGACAAGCTCGGCGACATCCCCAACGTCTACAACTACATCGACGCCGGTCACCACGGATGGCTCGGCTGGGACGACAACTTCGGCGCCTCCGCCGAACTGTTCAAGACGACCGCCTCCGGCAACGGCGCGAAGCTGTCCGACGTCCACGGCTTCATCGTGAACACGGCCAACTACAGCGCTCTCAAGGAGACCAACTTCACGATCAACGACTCCGTCAACGGCGTCTCGGTCCGCCAGTCCAAGTGGGTCGACTGGAACCGCTACACCGACGAGCTGACCTACGCCCAGGCCATGCGCGACAAGCTGGTCTCGCTCGGCTTCGACCAGAACCTCGGCATGCTGATCGACACCTCCCGCAACGGCTGGGGCGGCGCGGCCCGACCGGCCGGACCGGGCGTGAAGACCAGCGTCGACACGTATGTGGAGGGCGGCCGCATCGACCGTCGTATCCACCTCGGCAACTGGTGCAACCAGTCCGGTGCCGGCCTCGGTGAGCGGCCGAAGGCCGACCCGGCCGCCGGGATCGACGCGTACGTGTGGATGAAGCCGCCGGGCGAGTCCGACGGTTCGAGCACCGCCATCGACAACGACGAGGGCAAGGGCTTCGACCGCATGTGCGACCCGACGTACACGGGCAACCCGCGCAACAACAACAACCTGTCCGGGGCGCTGCCCAACGCGCCGGTCTCCGGACACTGGTTCTCCGCCCAGTTCCAGGAGCTGATGAAGAACGCCTACCCCGCGCTGTAGGCGCGACGACACGGCCCGCCGGTCTCCGGGACATGCGATCCCCGGGGCCCGGCGGGCTCGCCCGCTTCCCGCTCGTCCGCTTCCCGCTCGTCCGCTCCCCGATCGCCCGTTTCTCGCCCCACCAGGTCCATGCGCACCGAGTCTTTTTTGCGTGACCGGCAAACCGGCTTGCCCGTATGCCGGGCGCCCGCGCACGGTGGAGGTGTACGCGACGGCAGGCACGAAGGGCGGCGACCACGCATGGCACACGGCCACCACCAGCACGGACACACCCAGGAGAAGGGGGCGCACCACACCCACCCCGACTGGGTCGACATGCTTCCGCAGCTGGAGCGCAACGCCGAGGTCTACACCCCGCTCTACACGCAGGCCCTTGACTGGCTGCGCGTCTCCCGGCCCGCGGGCACCCGGCTGATCGTCGACGCGGGCAGCGGACCCGGCGCCGTCGCACGCCAGCTCGCCGCCGCCTTCCCCGAGGCCCGCGTCGTCGCCGCCGACCCCGAGGAGGCGCTGCTCGCGCGCGCCGCCGAACGCGCCGAGGAGGCCGGGCTCAGCGACCGGCTGTCCACCCTGCGCGTCGAACTCCCGGACCAGAGCGCGCAGTTGCCGACGGCCGACCTCATCTGGGCGGCCCGTTCACTGCACCACGTCGGGGACCAGCGGGCCGCGATCGCCGCGCTCGCGGACCGGCTCGCGCCCGGCGGCACCCTCGCGCTCGTCGAGGGCGGCCTGCCGTGGCGCTGCCTGCCGCGCGACTTCGGCCTCGGCCGGCCCGGCCTGCAGGCGCGCGCCGACGCCCTGGAGGAGCAGTGGTTCGCCGAGATGCGCGCGGAGCTGCCCGGCGCCAAGGAGGACACGGAGGACTGGGCGGCGCTGCTGACCGACGCGGGCCTGACCGGCGCGACCAGCCGCACCTTCCTGCTCGACCTGCCCGCGCCGCTCGACGACGACGCCCGCGCGTTCGTCATCGAGCTGTGGAAGCGCCGCGCCGACACCTTCCCGGGCAGCATGGCGGCCGACGACGCCGAGGTGCTCGCCCGCCTCGTCGACCCCGACGACCCGCGGAGCCTGTACCGGCGCGACGACGTCTTCCTGCTCGCGGCCCACACGGTGCACATGGCGGTACGGGCCTGAACGCGGCCGGGAACACAGCGGCGCGGGCCCGCTCGGACCCGCGCCGGAGATGTGCTCAGGCCAGGTCGAACTCGGCCGGGTCCGAGCCGAGCCGCCGGTCCTCGTTGAGCGCGCTGATCGCGCCGAGGTCCTCGGTGTCCAGTTCGAAGCCGAACACGTCGATGTTCTCCTTGATCCGCGACGGCGTCACGGACTTCGGGATGACGACGTTGCCGAGCTGGATGTGCCAGCGCAGGACGACCTGCGCGGGCGTGCGGCCGTGCTTCTGCGCGATCGCCACGATCGCCGGAACCTCCAGGAGGCCCTTGCCCTGGCCCAGCGGCGACCAGGCCTCGGTCGCGATGCCCAGCTCCTCGTGCTTCTCACGGGAGACGCGCTGCTGCAGGTGCGGGTGGAGCTCGATCTGGTTGACGGCCGGGACGACGGACGTCTCGGCGATCAGCTTGTCGACGTGCTCGGGGAGGAAGTTCGAGACGCCGATGGCGCGGGCACGGCCGCTCTTGTAGATCTCCTCGAACGCCTTGAACGTCTCCACGTACAGGTTCTTGGAGGGGAGCGGCCAGTGGATCAGGTACAGGTCCACGTGGTCGAGGCCCAGCTTCTCCAGCGACACGTCGAAGGCGCGCAGCGTGGAGTCGTGGCCCTGCTCGGAGTTCCAGAGCTTGGTCGTGACGAAGAGCTCGTCGCGGCTGATGCCGGACGCGGCGATCGCCCGTCCTGTGCCCTCTTCGTTGGCATAGATGGCCGCGGTGTCGATGCTGCGGTACCCGGCCTCCAGGGCCGTCGACACGGCCTTCTCGGCCTCGTCGTCCGGCACCTGCCACACTCCGAAGCCGAGCTGCGGCATCTCGACGCCGTTGTTCAGGATGATCGGGGGGACCTTGCTCACGAGGTGTCGATCCTTAAGTCGTCGGTTGGTACTCCCATGATCAACGATCGGGGACGCGAGCGCATTCCGTTGATCATGATCAGGAGGGCGTGTTCCGTCGCTGGGGGTCACCCGCGGTAGAGGGCGTCGACCTCTGCCGCGTACGCCGTCTCGATCGACTTCCGCTTCAGCTTCAGCGACGGGGTGAGGAGCCCGTGCTCCTCGGTGAACGGGTGCGCGAGGATGCGGAACGTACGGATCGACTCCGCCTGCGAGACGAGGGTGTTCGCGGCGACCACCGCCCGCCGCACCTCCATCTCCACGTCACCGTCGCGGACCAGCTCGGTGGGGGTCATCAGCTGTTTGCCGCGCATGCCGAGCCAGTGCTCGACGGCCTCGGCGTCGAGGGTGACGAGCGCCGCGATGTAGGGCCGGTCGTTGCCGACGACGATGCACTGCGCGACCAGCGGATGGTCGCGCACCCGCTCCTCCAGTTGCTGCGGCGAGACGCTCTTGCCGCCGGAGGTCACGATGATCTCCTTCTTGCGCCCCGTGATCGTGAGGTAGCCGTCCTCGTCGAGGGAGCCCAGGTCGCCGGTGGCGAGCCAGCCGTCGTGCAGCGCGGAGTCCGTCGCCTTCGGGTCGTTGAGGTAGTGCTGGAAGATGTTGGGGCCGTACAGCCAGATCTCGCCGTCGTCCGCGATGTGCACGGTGGTGCCGGGGATGGCCTTGCCGACCGTGCCGTAGCGGGTCTGCTCGGGCGGGTTCGCGGCCGCCGCCGCTGTCGACTCGGTCAGGCCGTAGCCCTCGTAGATCGCGACGCCCGCGCCCGCGAAGAACAGGCCGAGGCGCCGGTCCATGCCGGAGCCGCCGGACATGGCCTGGCGGACCCGGCCGCCCATCGCCTCGCGGACCTTGGAGTAGACGAGCTTGTCGAAGAGCGAGTGCTGCATGCGCAGGGACGCGGACGGTCCGGGGCCGGTGCCGAACGCCTTCGCCTCCAGCGCGTCCGCGTACTTCACGGCACACTCCACCGCCTTGTCGAAAGGCCCGGACCTGCCCTCCTTCTCCGCCTTCCGGCGGGCCGCGTTGAAGACCTTCTCGAAGATGTACGGCACCGCGAGGATGAAGGTGGGCTTGAACGCCTGGAGGTCGGGGAGCAGCGCCGCCGCGTTGAGGCGCGGCTGGTGTCCCATCTTCACGCCACCGCGCACGGCGGCGATCTGCACCATCCGCCCGAAGACGTGCGCCAGGGGAAGGAAGAGCAGGGTGGAGGCGACGCTGTCGCGCTTGGAGGCGAAGACCGGCTCCCAGCGGGCGACCATCGTGTCCGCCTCGAACATGAAGTTGGCGTGCGTGATCACACAGCCCTTGGGGCGGCCCGTCGTGCCGGACGTGTAGATGATGGTGGCCGTCGATTCCGGGGTGACCGCGCGGCGGTGGCGGTGCACCGTCTCGTCGTCGAGGTGGTCGCCGGAGGCCGAGACCTCGCCGACCGCGTCGGCGTCCAGTTGCCAAAGGCGCCGCAGGTGGGGCAGGCGGTCGATGACCGTGGCGATGGTCATCGCGTGGTCCTCGTGCTCCACCACCGCCGCCGTCACCTGGGCGTCGTAGAGCATCCAGAAGACCTGCTCGGCGGAGGAGGTCGGATAGACCGGGACGACCTGGGCGCCCACGGTCCACAGGGCGAAGTCGAACAGCGTCCACTCGTACCGGGTGGGGGCCATGATCGCGACGCGGTCGCCGAACCGGATGCCCTCCGCGAGCAGCCCCTTGGCCAGGGCCAGTACCTCGTCACGGAACTGGGCGGCGGTGACATCGTGCCACCGGCCCTCCTTGTCCTTACGGCCGAACGCGATGTGTGAGGGGTCCTCCAGGGCGTGGTCGAACACGGCGTCGGCCAGGCCGCCCACCGGCGGCGCCGTCGCCAGAGCGGGATTGGTGAACTCGCGCAAAGTTGCTCCTTGTGGCGCTCCGCACAGCGTCGGTGACGGTACCCGACCGCGGCCTCCGGCGGGAGGGGTGCCAAGTTGCCGGAAGCACACGGAATATGCACAGGTCAGCCGGGTAAATGCGGCCACAAAGGAAGGGCCGGGACAGAATTCTTACGCCCGAGTAAGTTTCGGTGGCGTAATCTCCCGGCCCTCTTCACCACTCTCCACGGAATCTGTACGCAGAGGTCACTGGGGCGCCTGGACCGCCTTTTTGGGCGGAGCGGTCGGTTCCGCTACGGGTGTCCGGGGCGACCGTACCAGCACCAGGACCGCGATCCCCGCGACGATCGCCACACAACCGGCGAGCACGGAGGCGGAGTTGAGGCCCTGCGCCGGCGGGCCCGTCGAACATCGTGGTCACGGCGGTGGCCCGGGACACGGCGGGCCTCTACGCGTACGTCAGTGGAAAGCTGGGCCGTCTGGAGGGAGTGGAACACGTGGAGACGGCCCCGTTCAGCCGCAGAGTCAAGCAGCTGACGTACAGCCCGCCGATCCGCTGAAGCGCCGCCCCCAGGGGCGCGGGGAACCGCGCGAGCAACCACGGCACACGTGAGCCCGCGAGCGTGACGTGAACCCCAGCGGTGCTCGGGCGCTATCGAGTCCCCCGGTGCAACCGATCGCCACCGGCCAGAATGGCCTGGGCCAACGCCACCCCGGGCCCGCCCCGATCCCGCCCCCGCCCCGCGGACCCGTGCAGCACCACGAAATCGACCTCCCCCAACTCCGGCAACCCCCGGTCAGGGACGCGCACGAGCCCCGGCGGAACCAGACCCCGCGCATGCGCCATCACCCCGAGCCCCGCCCGCGCCGCCGCGATCAACCCGTTCAGCGACCCACTCGTACAGGCGATACGCCAGGCCCGCCCGTGCCGCTCCAGCGCCTCGAGCGCCATCGCCCGTGAAATCCCCGGCGGCGGATACACGATCAACGGCACGGGCCGCTCCGGATCGATCCGCAACCGCTCGGACCCGATCCACACCATCCGGTCGTGCCACACGGACTCGCCGCGCGGGTCCTCGGGCCGCCGCTTGGCGAGGACGAGATCGAGCTTCCCGGCGTCGAGCATCTCGTGCAGCGTCCCCGACAGCTCGACGGTCAGCTCGAGATCGACCTCGGGATGCTCGTGCCGGAACGACTCCAGGATCTCGGTGAGCCGGGTGAGGACGAAGTCCTCGGACGCCCCGAACCGCAGCCGCCCTCGCAGCCGCGTACCGGTGAAGAACGCGGCGGCCTGCTCGTGCACCTCCAGGATCCGCCGCGCGAACCCGAGCATCGCCTCCCCGTCCTCGGTCAGCTCGACGGAGTGCGTGTCCCGCGTGAACAGGGTCCGCCCGGCCGCGTCCTCAAGGCGCCGCACATGCTGGCTGACGGTGGACTGCCGCACCCCGAGCCGCCGCGCGGCCTGCGTGAAGCTCAGCGTCTGCGCGACGGCGAGAAACGTCCTCAACTGTGCGGGTTCGTACATCCCCCGACCCTACCCCCGCTCATCACGTACCACGATCACAGTCAGAGTGGTGTACGGGATTCCCGATCACGGAAGAAGGGAGGACCATGAAGAGGGCACGACCTGAACCGAGAGCAAGGAACCAATGAAACGCCTGCACTGGCCGCGCTGGATGCCGGTCGACCCGTACATCCTGGCGTTGATCGCGACGGTGGGGATCGCCGCGCTCCTCCCGGCCCGCGGCGCCGCCGCCGACGTCGCCTCGGGCGCCTCGACCGGGGCGGTCGCCTTCCTCTTCTTCCTCTACGGGGCGAGACTCTCGACCCGGGAGGCGATGGACGGCCTGCGCCACTGGCGCCTGCACGTCACCGTCCTGGCCTGCACGTTCGTGGCGTTCCCGCTGCTCGGCCTGGCGGCCCGGGGCCTGGTCCCGGTCCTGCTCCCACGGAACCTGTACGAGGGCCTGCTCTTCCTCACCCTCGTTCCCTCGACCATCCAGTCCTCGATCGCGTTCACCTCGATCGCGCGCGGCAACGTCCCGGCGGCGATCTGCGCGGGCTCCTTCTCCTCCCTCGCCGGCATCGTCCTCACCCCGCTGCTCGCGGCGGCGCTGCTCGGCAACAGCGGCGGCGGCTTCTCCGCCGACTCGCTCGTCAAGATCGTGCTGCAACTGCTCGTGCCGTTCGTCGCGGGCCAGCTGCTGCGCCGCTGGGTCGGCGGCTTCATAGCCCGCCACAAGAAGATCCTCGGCTACGTGGACCGGGGCTCGATCCTGCTCGTCGTCTACACGGCGTTCAGCGAGGGCATGGTTCAGGGCATCTGGCACCAGGTCAGCGCCGTCCGCCTGATGGGCCTGCTCGCCGTCGAGGCCGTCCTGCTCGCGGTGATGCTGGCAGCGACCTGGTACGGCGCGAAGGCGCTCGGCTTCGGCCGGGCGGACCGGGTCGCGATCCAGTTCGCGGGCTCGAAGAAGTCCCTGGCGTCCGGCCTTCCAATGGCGAGCGTCCTGTTCGGCGCGCACGCCTCGCTCGCCGTCCTGCCGCTGATGCTCTTCCACCAGATGCAGCTGATGGTGTGCGCGGTGATCGCCAAGCGCCGCGCGAAGGACCCGGAGGAGCCGGACGGCGAGCCCGCGCTCAGCCGAGCCGGAGGGACACGAACCGCGGCCGGTACAGCGCCACGTTCCGGCTGAGATGCGCCTGCGCGGTGGCGGGCGCCGCGTCCAGCCAGTTGACGTCATAGCTCAGCACGAGCCGCCCGCCCCCGCTCACGCCCTGGTGCGCCTGCGGGTTGTACGCGGCGACCGTCCCGTCCGGCAGCGGCGGCGTGAACCCCTTCGCGGGCCCGTGCCAGGGCCCGGCGGGGGAGCAGGCCCAGTACGAGGTGACGGTGGTCAGTCCGGCGGTGCCCGCCGCCATGGTGAACAGGGTGTACGTCCCCGAGTCCCGCACCACCCCGAACGCGCTGCCCACCCCGCGCCGCCGCCCGTCCCCGAGCACGGGCGCCGCCCGCGCCCCGGCCCGCCAGCGCTCGCCGTCCCAGTACTGCCAGTCCTGCGGTGAGCCGAGCCGCCCGCGCTCGACACGGGCCACGTAGGCGCTGCGCACGGGAGCCTGCCCGTCGTCACCGCCGAACACGTACGTCCAGTCCCCCTCGTCGACCATGGTCGTCCCGTACAGCACGCGCTGCGCCGGATCGGGGACCTGCCGCTGGTCGAGCACCTGCGTGAGAGAGTCGAGCCGCAGGTCGGGCAGGGTGAGGGTGGCGACCTCGGTGGCCGTGGGCACCCCGTAGATGTACGGCCCGGTCCCGGCGGTCCGCGTCCACAGCAGGACCCGTACGACCTGCTCCCGCGCCCCCGGCGACCGAGGCTCCACCCGCGCCGCGACGGGCCACCGCCACTCACCGGCGCCGGTGTCGGGGAACAGTGGCGCGGCGACGGTCCGCTCGATCCGCCCCGAACGCGCCATCAGGACAGCCGAGTTGCGCACCATGGGCGCATTGGCGTCCCGCCAGGAATGGTGCTGCCCGACGGGGTTGGGCGGCGGATGGACGGCCCCGAGATATGTGTCGGAGAACAACCACAACACCCGCCCGTCGGGCAGGGCCACGGAGTGCGTCCCGTCCCCACCGGTCCAGTCGTCGCCCCGGGAGTTGTCGTCCCCGTACCGTTCCCACCGGCCGGTCAGCTCGTCGTCCGCCTTCCAGTCGGTCACGGAGCGAGGGCCGCACGGGGAGCCGCCCCCGTCGTGATCGACGAGGGCGGCCCACACCACACACCCGCAGACGAGGGCGACGACCAGCCCGATCAGGGGCGCGGGGGAGTGCGCGACCAGCCGAAACCGACCGTGTGCCGCCGACGATCCCTCGCCACCCCTCACAATCCGCGACGCTAACGCCCCGAGCGCACCCGATCCAGCGGCAACCACAAAACAGCCCGCCCACCGGAGGTGACCCGCACATCGTCGAGCGCCCCCGAGAAGAACGCCCGGCTGTCCATCCGCTGCCCCACATGCACCCCGAACGGCGAGTTCCGGCTGACGGACCCGGGAACACCGGCGGCGCTCTTCACCACGGCTCCGTCGACGCTCAGCGTCAACTGGCCATCGGCGCGCCGTAGTTCGGCCTGATGCCAGGCCCCGTCGTTGTAGGCGGAGGAGCTGCTCACCGACACGGTCCGCGGAGCGCCCGCCCCGTCGCGCGCGGTGATCAGCCCGGTGATCCGGTGCGAGGCGGGCTCACCCCGCAGCCACACCTGCGGCTGCGTCGTCCCGATGCCGCCCATCCACAGGAACGGCTGCTCCCCGCTGGTGGCGGTGTACCGGAACCGCACGGAGGCGACGAAGTCCCGCTCGCCCAGTGCCAGCGAACGCCGGTAGGGCAACCGCACCGCGTCGTCGACCCCGTCGAACGCGAGCGCCCGCCCGGCCGCCCCGTCGTCGGTCACCGACGCCCCGCCGAGGACGGCCGCCGGCCGTGCGCCCGGCGCGTGGTCGGGCGTCGTCGGGTCGGGCCCGCGCCGCTCCTTCAGCCGGTCGAGGGTGAACCGCGCGAAGCGGATCTCGTCGCGCGCGTCGACGGCGCCGCCCTCGTACATCAGGCCCACATGGGCCCGGTCGGCCTGGACCAGGTCCGAGTAGCCCGCCCAGTCCGTGGTCACGACGGTGGAGCGGTCGAAGCTGTCCCAGGTGCGGCCACCGTCGTAGGAGGACCGGATCGTCATGGTGCGGCGGCGGTCCGGGTCGCCGGGGCAGCCGAGCAGCAGCCGCCGGCCGCCCTTGCCGACGGGCAGTACCGAGCACTGCACCTGGGGCGCGTACAGGTCGGGGACGGCGGTGAAGGGGCGGGCGAACGAGTTCCCGCCGTCCCGGCTCACCGTGTGCGTACGGTGGCCGAGGTCGGTGCCGTCCTGCTCGCGCCCGCTGACGTAGACCGTGCCGTCGGGGAGTTCGGCGAGCGTCATCTCGGACGGCTTCTGGCGCCATGTGCCCTCCGGCGGTATCGGCCACGTGTCCCTCGCGCCGATCCGCCAGTGTTCGCCGTGGTCGTCGCTGATCATCAGGGTGGCGTGGTTGGCGGTGACACGGCTGCCGTCCCACGTCTCGGCGTTGACGGTGAAGACGAGGCGTCCGCGGTGGCGGCCCTTGGTGAGCTGGATGCCGTGCACGGGCCCGGTCGCGTACCAGGAGTTGAACTCGGGCGGCAGCAGTTCGTCGCTCAGGTCGCGCGGCGCGGACCAGCTGCGGCCGTCGTCGTCGCTGTACTGGAGGTGCGGGGTGCGGTCACACGGCACAGGGCAGTTCCCGCCGTTCGCAAGGCCCGTGTTGTAGGTCTCGGCGAGGAGGATGCGGCCGGTCTGCCGGTCGACGACCGGCGCCGGGTTGCCGTGGGTGTCTCCGGCGCCCTCGTTGACCACCTGGAGCGGTGACCACGTACGGCCGCCGTCTTCGGACCGTTTGACGACGATGTCTATGTCACCGGCGTCGGAGCAGTCGTGTGTGCGCCCCTCGGCGAAGGCGAGGAGGGTGCCCCTGACCGTGCGTACGACGGCCGGAATGCGGTAGCAGGCGTAGCCGGGATCTTGCGACGCCTTGAACAACACCTGTTGTTCGAAGGGGAGTTGGGGCTCGTCCGCCGCGGCGGAGACGGCCGGGAGTGCTGCGGCGACAGCCATGGAGGCGGCCGCGGCCGCCACGATGGATCTCAGAGATCTCAGACGTGCGCGCACGGAGTTACGTCGCATGACGCGACCCGCCCTTCAGGTCATACCGACACATGGCTATGAACCAGACATCCCACGTCCAACGTATGCGGCAAAGACGCTACTGGCGTGCCCCGACACCCCACAAGAACCGCGCACCACGTCGTTCCCCCGAAATCAGGGAATCAGGGCCCGCGCCGCCGACGACGAACTGCTCGCACCGCTCACCGCGGACGAGCAGGGAAGGTTTCTCGACATGTCGCGCCGGGTGTCAGGGATCTCGGCGTAGGGGCCCGGCCGGCGCAGGGGGCGCTCCCCGCCGGTCCGGGGCCCCGCCGCCGTGCCGCGGGGAGGCGGATCAGCCCTGCTGCCGCGAAACGGCCGTCGCCGCCTCCTGCAGCGCGAGCCGGTCCTCACCCGCGTACACGTTCATGGAGGCGCCCCGCAGGAAGCCGATCAGGGTGAGGCCGGTCTCGGCGGCGAGGTCGACGGCGAGCGACGAGGGCGCCGACACCGCCGCGAGCACCGGGATGCCCGCCATGACGGCCTTCTGCGCCAGTTCGAACGAGGCCCGCCCGGAGACCATCAGCACCGACCGCGACAGCGGCAGGTCCCCGCTCTGCAGCGCGCGCCCGACCAGCTTGTCCACCGCGTTGTGCCGCCCCACGTCCTCCCTTGTGTCGACGAGCTCGCCCTCCTCGTCGAAGAGGGCCGCCGCGTGCAGCCCGCCCGTCCGGTCGAACACGTGCTGCGCCTCGCGCAGCCGGTCGGGGAGCGAGGAGAGCAGTTCGGGCGTGAGCCGGAGCGGGGGAGTGTCGGCGATCGGGAAGCGGGCCGTGGTGCGCACCGCGTCGAGGCTCGCCTTGCCGCACAGCCCGCAGGAGGAGGTGGTGTAGACGTTGCGCTCAAGGGTGATGTCGGGGAGTACGACGTCGGGCGCAGTCCGCACATCGACGACGTTGTAGGTGTTCGAACCGTCCTGTGTCGCGCCCGCGCAGTATACGATGTTCAGCAGGTCGTCGGCGGCGCCGAGCACGCCCTCGCTCACCAGGAACCCCGCGGCGAGCGCGAAGTCGTCGCCCGGAGTGCGCATGGTGATGGCGAGCGGCTTGCCGTTCAGCCGGATCTCCAGGGGTTCCTCGGCGACGAGGGTGTCCGGCCGGGTCGAGACGCGCCCGTCCCTGATCCGGATCACCTTGCGCCGTTCGGTGACTCGTCCCATGTCCTGATCAGTCCCGGTTCTGTACGTGCTGGTAGCCGAAGCGGCCCTTGATGCAGAGGTTGCCGTGCGTCACCGGATTGTCGTGCGGCGACGTGACCTTCACGATCTCATTGTCCTGCACATGGAGCGTGAGGTTGCAGCCGACTCCGCAGTAGGCGCACACCGTCACCGTCTCCGACTGTGCCGACTCGTCCCAGGTACCCGCCGCTCGCATGTCGAACTCCGACTTGAACGACAACGCGCCCGTCGGACACACCTCGATGCAGTTGCCGCAGTACACACATGCCGACTCGGTGAGCGGCGCGTCCTGCTCCACCGCGATACGTGCGTCGAACCCGCGCCCGGCGACCGAGATCGCGAAGGTGTTCTGCCACTGGTCGCCACAGGCGTCGACACACTTGTAGCAGAGGATGCATTTGCCGTAGTCGCGGACGTAGAGGTCGTTGTCGACGCGGGGCTCCTCGCCGATCCGTTCCGCGTCCGGGCCGAAGCGGTCGGGTCTCGCCTCGTACTCCTTGAGCCACGTGGCGACCTGCGGAGTGGTCGACAGGTCGACCGACGACGCCAGGAGTTCGAGGACGACCTTGCGGCTGTGCCGGGTCCGCTCGGTGTCGGTGCGCACCGCCATCCCCGGCTCGGCCTTCCTGGAGCACGCGGGCACGAGCGTGCGCGCCCCCTCGACCTCCACGACACACACCCGGCACGCGTTCTTCGGAGTCAGGGTGTCGCCCTGGCACAGCGTCGGAATGTCCTTCCCGGCGGCGCGGCAGGCGTCGAGGAGCGTCGCCCCCTCCGGGGCGCGCACCGCCGCCCCGTCGATCGTGAACTCAAGCAGGCGGCGGGGGATCCCCAGCTCGGTGACGGTCATGACGCGTAGACCCCCAGGCGGTCGATGGCGGACTCGATGGCGTTCCAGGCGGTCTGGCCGAGACCGCAGATCGAGGCGTCCTTCATGGTCCGGCCCACCTCACGCAGCAGGGCGATGTCGTCGTCGGCGGCGATGCCCCTCTTCTCGGCGATCCGGTGCAGCGCCTCCTGCTGCCGCACCGTCCCGACCCGGCACGGCACGCACTGCCCGCACGACTCCTCGCGGAAGAACTGGGCGATGCGCAGCAGCACGCGGGGGAGCGGCACCGCGTCGTCGAGCGCCATGACCACCCCGGAGCCGAGCGTGGTGCCCGCGGCGCGGGTGCCCTCGAAGGTGAGCGGGATGTCCAGCTCGTCGGGGCGTACGAACCCGCCCGCGGCGCCGCCGAGCAGGATCGCCCGGAGCGGGTTCGGGGTCCCGGCGAGGGCGAGGAGGTCGCCGAGGGTGGCGCCGAAGGGCAGCTCGTAGACCCCGGGCCGGTCCACGGCGCCGGAGACGCAGAACAGCTTGGGCCCCGTCGACCGCCCGGTGCCGATGGCCGCGTACGCCTCCGCCCCCATCGTCAGGATGGGCAGCACGTTGACGAGCGTCTCGACGTTGTTGGCGGCGGTCGGCTTGCCGAAAAGGCCCTTCTCGACGGGGAACGGCGGCTTGGAGCGCGGCTCGCCCCGGTACCCCTCGATGGAGTTGAACAGCGCGGTCTCCTCACCGCAGATGTAGGCGCCCGCGCCGCGCCGGATCTCGATGTCGAAGCGGAATCCGTTGCCGAGGATGTCCGGCCCCAACAGCCCGCGCGCCCGCGCCTCTTCGACGGCACGGCTCATCCGGGCGAGCGCGAGCGGATACTCGCCGCGCAGATAGAGGTAGCCGTGCCGGGCCCCGACCGCGTACGCCGCGATGGTCATGGCCTCGACGAGCGCGTACGGGTCGCCCTCCATCAGGACCCGGTCCTTGAAGGTGCCGGGTTCGGATTCGTCGGCGTTGCAGACGAGGTAGTGCGGCTGGTCCGGCTGCGCGGCGGTGCCCTGCCACTTCCGCCCGGTGGGAAAGGCGGCCCCGCCCCGCCCGACGAGCCCGGCGTCCGTGACCTCCTTGATCACGGCGGCGGGCCCGATGGCGAAGGCGCGCCGAAGGGCGGAGTAGCCGCCGGCGGCGCGATAGGAGTCGAGGGAGAGGGGGTCCACGACCCCGACGCGGCTCAGCAGCACAAGCCCCGCCGGCGCTTGAGGAGCCGGGTCCGGGGCAGAGCCCCGCGTCAGCGCGACGGGCTCGGCGGAACAGGGGGAACCGGCCCGCACCAGCAGAGCGGCAGGCGCCCGCTCACACAACCCCAGACACGCGGACTCGGCGACACCCACCTCAGACCCGAACCGCTCCCGGGCCGAGCCACACATATCCGGCCCCCCGACCCGCGCACACGCCAGATCCGTACACACATGCACGACCGTCGCGCCCCGCTCCCGCACGGAGAACATGGAGTAGAAGGTGGCGACCCCGTACGCCTCGGCAGGCGGAACGGTCAGCCGCCGGCACAGATAGTCAAGGGCCCCGGGGCTGATCCACCCCACCCGGTCATTGATCGCGTGCAACCCCGGCAACAACAGATCCCGCCGCTCCCGCACAAGGGCCCGCCCGCCCCGCGCCCATCGCAGATCCGCGTCGGAGCGGTCGTCGGCCCCTTCCCAGGCGGACTCGGGCGGCCCGAGCAGCGCGTCGACGGCCGCCCGCTCCTCGTCCGTGGGTTTGCTGTCACCGAAGCGCAGATCCACGTGCACCCAGCCCCTTCCCGCTGCTCATACCGCCGCTCACACGTTCAGCTTCTCGATACGTATCGCCGACGCCTTGAACTCCGCCGTCCCCGCGATCGGGCAGTTCGCCTCGATCGTCAGCACGTTGGTGTCCACCTCGTCGGGGAAGTGCATGGTCATGAAGGCGAGCCCGGGACGGAGCCCCGGGTCGACCCAGACCGGCGCGGTGACCGCCCCGCGCCGCGAGGAGACACGTACCTCCTCGCCGACCGCCACCCCGTACCGCTCGGCGTCCTCCGGGCACAGCTCGACGTACTCGCCGCGGCGCAGTGGCGACGCGAAACCGCCGCTCTGCACACCGGTGTTGTACGAGTCGAGGCGGCGCCCGGTGGTCAGCCGGAGCGGGTACGCCTCGTCGGTCAGGTCGACCGGCGGATCGTGCTCGACGAGCCCGAACGGCGCGCGCCGCCCGCGCCGCACCGGGTCCGTGTCCCACAGCCGCCCGTGCAGATAGGAGGAGGGCAGTTCGTCCACGTCGGGGCAGGGCCATTGCAGCCCCTGGTGTGCGGCGAGGCGCTCGTACGTCATGCCGAAGTGGTCGGGGGACAGGGCGCGCAGCTCGTTCCAGACGGCCTCGGCGTCCGCGTACTTCCAGTCGTGGCCGAGGCGTCCGGCCAGGTCGCACAGGATGTCGATGTCCTCGCGCGCCTCGCCGGGCGGGGTGAGCGCGGCCCGGACGCGCTGGACCCGGCGCTCGCTGTTGGTGGTCGTGCCGTCGGTCTCCGCCCAGGCGGCCGTCGCGGGCAGTACGACATCGGCCAGCTCGGCGGTCCTGGTCAGGAAGATGTCCTGGACGACGAGGTGGTCGAGGGCGGCGAGCCTGCGGACGGCCTGCTCGCTGTCGGCCTCCGACTGCGCCGGGTTCTCGCCGATGCAGTACACGGTGCGCAGCCGCCCGTGCTCCATCGCCTCGAACATGTCGGTCAGCGTCATCCCGTACCGCGCCGGGATCACCGCGTCCCACGCCTGCTCGAACTTGGTCCGGTGCCCGTCGTCGAGGAGGTCCTGGAAGCCGGGGAGCCGGTTGGGGATGGCGCCCATGTCGCCGCCGCCCTGCACGTTGTTCTGCCCGCGCAGCGGCTGCACCCCGGCGCCGTACCGGCCGACGTGGCCGGTGAGGAGCGAGAGGTTGATGAGGGCGCGGACGTTGTCGGTGCCGTTGTGGTGCTCGGTGATGCCCAGCGTCCAGCACACCTGGGCGCGTTCGGCCCGCGCGTAGGTGTGCGCGAGGTCGCGGATCGCGGCGGCGGGAACGCCGGTCACCTTCTCCGCGAGCGACAGCGTCCAGGGTTCGACGAGCGCCCTGAACTCCTCGAACCCGGTCGTCGCCCGTTCCACGAACGCCTTGTTGTGCAGGCCGGCGGCGATGATCTCCCGGGCGACGGCGTGCGCGAGCGGGATGTCGGTGCCGACGTTCGGGCCGAGCCAGCTCTCCGCCCACTCGGCGGTCGAGGTGCGGCGCGGGTCGACGGCGTACATCCGCGCCCCGTTCCTGATCCCCCGCAGCACGTGCTGGAAGAAGATCGGGTGCGCGTACCGGGCGTTGGAGCCCCACATCACGATGAGGTCGGTGTGCTCGACCTCCTCGTACGAGGAGGTGCCGCCGCCCGAGCCGAACACCGCCGACAACCCGGCGACGCTCGGCGCGTGACACGTACGGTTGCAGGAGTCCACGTTGTTGGTGCCCATGACGACACGGGTGAACTTCTGCGCCACGAAGTTCATCTCGTTGGTGGCGCGGGCGCAGGACAACATCGCGAACGCGTCCGGGCCATGTGTCTCGCGGGTGTGCCGGAACCCGTCGGCCGCGAGGGCCAGCGCCTCGTCCCAGGTGGCCTGCCGGAAGGGTGACGTGCGGTCGCCGGGTGTCTCGCGCACGAGGGGGTGGGTGAGCCGGGTGTAGCTCCTCGGCCGGTCCTTCTTCATGCGGCGGGTGCGGCTCATACGGCTCATGCGGCGTTCCTCCTCATGCCGTGGGCGAGCAGGTCCGTGAGCGCGTGCACGGTGCGCAGGGTGGGCACCTCGACGCCCGTGATGTCCGCCAGCTCCACCACCGCGGCCAGCAACACGTCCAGCTCCAGGGGCTTTCCGCGCTCCAGGTCCTGGAGCGTGGAGGTGCGGTGGTCGCCGACCCGCTCGGCACCGGCCAGGCGCCGCTGGACGGAGATGTCGGGCGTGCAGCCGAGCGAGGCGGCGACGGCGAGCGTCTCGGCCATCATGATCTCGATGACCCGCCGGGTGCCGCCGTGCCGGCACATCTGCCGCATCGTCGCCCGGACCAGGGCGCTGATCGGGTTGAAGGAGATGTTGCCGAGCAGCTTGATCCAGATGTCGGAGCGCAGGTCGGGCTCGACGGGGCACTTCAGGCCGCCCGCCCGCATCGCGTCGCTGAACGCGGCACAGCGCGCCGAGACCGTCCGGTCCGGCTCCCCGACGGAGAACCGCGTCCCCTCCAGGTGGCGGACGACTCCGGGCGCCGACAACTCCGTAGCCGCGTAGACGACACAGCCGACGGCCCGCTCCGGCGCGAGGACGGCGCTCACCGCGCCGCCCGGGTCGACACTCTCGAGGCGGTGGCCGTCGTGCGGCCCGCCGTGCCCGTGGAAGTACCACCAGGGGATGCCGTTCTGCGCCGCGACCACCGCCGTACGGGTGTGGAGGAGAGGCTCGATCAGCGGCCCGCACGCCGCGTACGAGTTCGCCTTCAGGCCGAGGAAGACATAGTCGACGGGCCCGATCTCGGCCGGGTCGTCGGTGGCGTGGGCCCGTGCGGTGAAGTCGCCGCGCGCGCTGAGGACCCGTACACCGCGCCGCCTCATGGCCGTCAGGTGCGGTCCACGGGCGACGAGATGGACGTCGGCGCCGGCGCGGTGGAGCGCGGCTCCGACGTAGGCGCCGATCGCTCCGGCGCCGAGGACTGCGACTTTCACTGGCGTGCTCCGTCCGGTCGGGGTCCGGTCGAGGATGCGAGGCGGAGACTGTCGGTTGAATATTGTCTACAGTATGGAGAATGAGTCGACAAGGTTCCGTGCGTCAGGCTCTTCCCAACACCCCCGCCCCTGCCTACCGTTCTCGATCATGAGGCCCCCCGTCGCACCCCCCGGCTGGAGCCGCTGGCTCGTACCGCCCGCCGCCCTCTCGGTCCATCTCTCCATCGGCCAGGCGTACGCCTGGAGCGTCTTCAAACCACCCCTCGAATCCGCCCTCGGCCTGAGCGGCACGCAGAGCGCGCTCCCCTTCCAGCTCGGCATCGTGATGCTCGGCCTGTCCGCCGCGTTCGGCGGCACGCTCGTCGAACGCAACGGCCCGCGCTGGGCGATGACCGTCGCCCTCGTCTGCTTCTCCTCGGGCTTCCTGCTCTCCGCGCTCGGCGCCGCCACCGAGCAGTACTGGCTGATCGTGCTCGGCTACGGCTTCGTCGGCGGCATCGGGCTCGGCATCGGCTACATCTCCCCGGTCTCCACCCTGATCAAGTGGTTCCCCGACCGGCCGGGCATGGCCACCGGCATCGCGATCATGGGCTTCGGCGGCGGCGCGCTCATCGCGTCACCGTGGAGCGCGCAGATGCTCGACAGCTTCGGCACGGACAGCGACGGCATCGCGCTGGCGTTCCTGGTGCACGGGCTCGTGTACGCGGTCTTCATGACGCTGGGCGTGCTGCTGGTCCGGGTACCGCCCAAGGCCGGGACGGCGACGGCCCAGGTGGAGAGCGCCGTGGCCGCGACCCCCGCCGGCCCGCAGGTCTCCGCGAAACAGGCCATCCGCACGCCCCAGTTCTGGTGCCTCTGGCTCGTCCTGTGCATGAACGTGACCGCGGGCATCGGCATCCTCGAAAAAGCCGCCCCGATGATCACCGACTTCTTCGAGGACTCCAGCACCCCGGTCACGGCGTCCGCGGCGGCCGGGTTCGTCGCCCTGCTCTCCGCCGCCAACATGGCGGGCCGCATCGGCTGGTCCTCCGCCTCCGACCTCATGGGCCGCAAGAACGTCTACCGCCTCTACCTCGGCGTGGGCGCCCTGATGTACCTCCTCATCGCCCTCTACGGCGACGCCTCGAAACCCCTCTTCGTCATCTGCGCGCTGGTGGTCCTCTCCTTCTACGGAGGCGGCTTCGCGACCGCGCCCGCATACCTGAAGGACCTGTTCGGCACGTACCAGGTCGGCGCCATCCACGGCCGGCTGCTCACCGCCTGGTCGCTCGCCGGTGTCCTCGGCCCGCTCATCGTCAACTGGGTCTCCGACAGCCAGGAGAGCGCCGGGAAGCACGGCCCGTCCCTCTACGGCGTCTCCTTCGTCATCATGATCGGGCTGCTCGTCGTCGGCTTCGTCGCCAACGAACTCATCCGGCCCGTCGACGCCCGCCATCACGTCTCCGCCGCCCCCGTCGCCCCCAGGGAGTCCTCAGATGACACCGCCGCCCGCGAGCCCGAACGCGAGCACGACCGCGACCGCCAGCAGCCCGCCTAGGCGGCGCGGCCTCATCGCCTTCGCCTGGCTGTGGGTGGGTGCGCCGCTCGCCTACGGACTGTACGAACTGGTGCAAAAGGCCACGCAACTGTTCACAGGCTGACCGGTCGGTACTCTCAGGAACTCTCCAACCCAGCCCGCGCAATCCTGTGCTTTACCTCACCTCGTACTCGCCGGTCGCTAGCCAGACTGATACGTCCGCGGCTCGCGCCTGGCGCGAGCCGGGCACACGACCAGGCATACGAGGGGACCACCATGACCGGTTCGCGCATCGTCGGCATCGGCCACTATCAGCCCGCCAGAGTCCTCACGAACGAGGATCTGGCGGGCATGGTCGACACCGACGACGAGTGGATCCGCTCCCGCGTCGGCATCCGCACCCGGCACATCGCCGGGCCCGACGAGCCGGTCGACGAGCTGGCCTCGCACGCTGCCGCCAAGGCGCTGGCCGCCGCGGGGCTGACCGCGGACGCGATCGACCTCGTCGTCGTCGCCACGTCCACCGCCGTCGACCGCTCCCCGAACATGGCGGCCCGCGTCGCCCAGCGGCTCGGCGTCCCGTCCCCGGCCGCGCTCGACCTGAACGTCGTCTGCGCCGGGTTCACCCACGCCCTCGCCACCGCCGACCACACCCTGCGCGCGGGGGCCGCCACCCGCGCCCTCGTCATCGGGGCCGACAAGATGTCCGCCGTCACCGACTGGACCGACCGCTCCACCTGCGTCCTCGTCGGCGACGGCGCGGGCGCCGTGGTGATCGAGCCCTGCGCCGACGGTGCGGAGCCCGGCATCGGCCCCGTTCTGTGGGGCTCGGTCCCGGAGATGGGCAACGCCGTGCGGATCGAGGGCGAACCCGCGCGCTTCGCCCAGGAAGGTCAGTCCGTCTACCGCTGGGCGACCCGGCAGCTGCCGCCGCTCGCCCGGGAGGCCTGCGAGAAGGCGGGGCTCGCCCCGGCCGACCTCGCCGCGGTCGTCCTTCACCAGGCCAACCTGCGGATCATCGAGCCCCTGGCCGAGAAGATCGGGGCGGTGAACGCGGTGGTCGCCCGGGACGTCGTCGAGTCCGGCAACACCTCCGCCGCGAGCGTGCCGATGGCGCTGTCCAAGCTGATCGAGCGCGGCGAGCTGCGCAGCGGGGCGCCGGCGCTCCTCTTCGGCTTCGGCGGCAATCTCTCCTACGCGGGTCAGGTCGTGCGCTGCCCCTGACCGGCTGGCTAGCTGACCGGTTGTCCGGTTGTCCGGCTGTCCCCGGGGGCTTCGGGATGTGATGCGGCCAACTGCCCCTGGTGGTGGTGATTGTGCTCGGTAAACTGTATTCCAAAGACAATCGCAGCCGCGACGATCGAAAGCCCACGAGGGGGACCGCGATGTTGTCCACAGGACTGCCGCAGGGGGCGGTGCCCAAGCTCGAACGCCCGGGGCCGCTGCGCGAGCGGGTCTACGAGGCGCTGCTCTCGCTGATCACGACCCGCGCCCTCCAGCCGGGCCAGCACCTCGTCGAGAGCGAGCTGGCCGGGCATCTCGGGGTCTCGCGCCAGCCGGTGCGCGAGGCGTTGCAGCGCCTGAACACCGAGGGGTGGGTCGACCTGCGTCCGGCGCAGGGCGCCTTCGTGCACGAGCCGACGGAGGAGGAGGCCGACCAACTCCTCACCGTCCGTACGCTCCTTGAGGCCGAGGCCGCCCGGCTCGCCGCCGCCAACGCGGGCAAGACGGGCATCACCGCCCTGGAGGAGCTCTGCGCCAAGGGCGAGCAGGCCGTCGCCGACGGGGACGTGGACCTGGTCGTCGCCACGAACGCCGAGTTCCACCGCAAGGTCATGGAGCTCGCGGGCAACGTGGTCCTGGCGGAGCTCGCCGGGCAGGTCGACGCCCGCGTCCGCTGGTACTACCAGCCCGTCGCCCGCCGGCGCGGCAAGCAGTCCTGGACCGAGCACCGCGAACTGATCGCGGCGATCTCGGCCCGCGATGAGTCCCGGGCGACAGCCGTCATGCGGGCCCACACGGAGCACACCCGGGAGACGTACCACCACCGCGACCAGGGCTGACCGCCCGGCCTCGAACCCGGCCCCGTCCCCGCCCCCGTGCTCACCTGCGCATCCATCTTTGTCCTGTGACTGGAGAAAGTCATGGGTAATTCCTGCGCAACTTCTTCCCACACCCGGCAGGCACTGCTACGTTCCCCATCGAAAGAACGGCGAAAGTACCGGAGCCCGAAGAGGCGGGGAGGGGCACGTGAGACGCATGACGGCTCGACCCGCGAACGCGCATCAGGCGCGCCTGTTGCGACTGCTGCGTGACGGAGGGCCCAACTCCCGCGCTCAGCTCGGCGATCAGATCGACCTGTCCCGCTCCAAGCTGGCCGTCGAGGTGGACCGCCTCCTGGAGACCGGACTCGTGGTCGCCGACGGACTCGCCGCCTCGCGCGGCGGCCGCCGGTCCCACAACATCCGGCTCGCCCCCGAACTCCGCTTCCTCGGCGTCGACATCGGCGCGACCTCGGTCGACGTCGCGGTCACCAACGCCGAGCTGGAAGTGCTCGGGCACATCACCCAGCCCATGGACGTACGCGAGGGACCGGTCGCGGTCTTCGAGCAAGTACTCGCCATGGCAGCGAAGTTGAAGGCGTCCGGACTCGCCGAGGGGTTCGACGGGGCGGGTATCGGCGTGCCGGGCCCGGTCCGTTTCCCCGAAGGCGTTCCGGTCGCCCCGCCGATCATGCCCGGCTGGGACGGTTTCCCGGTCCGCGAGGCGCTCAGCCAGGACCTCGGCTGCCCGGTCATGGTCGACAACGACGTGAACCTGATGGCCGTGGGGGAGCAGCACGCGGGCGTAGCCCGCTCCGCGCGCGACTTCCTCTGCGTCAAGATCGGCACCGGTATCGGCTGCGGCATCGTCGTCGGCGGCGAGGTCTACCGGGGCACGACCGGATCGGCCGGCGACATCGGCCACATCCAGGTCGAGCCCGACGGCAGACAGTGCGCCTGCGGCAACAAGGGCTGCCTCGAGGCCTACTTCAGCGGCGCGGCGCTCGCCCGCGACGCCGAGGAGGCCGCCCGCGACGGCCGCTCACCCGAGCTGGCCGGACTCCTGGAGTCGGCCGGGAAGCTCAGCGCCGCCGACGTCGCGGTGGCCGCCGCGGCAGGGGACGGCGCCGCCCTCGACCTCATCCGCGACGGCGGCAACCGCACCGGCCAGGTCATCGCGTCCCTCGTCTCCTTCTTCAACCCGGGGCTGGTCGTCATCGGCGGCGGTGTCACCGGCCTCGGCCACACGCTCCTCGCCGCCCTGCGCACCCAGGTCTACCGCCAGTCGCTGCCCCTCGCGACCGGCAATCTGCCCATCGTCCTGGGCGAGCTGGGCCAGGCCGCCGGAGTCATCGGCGGCGCCCGCCTCATCAGCGACCACCTGTTCTCACCCGCGTAACACCTTGAAGACACGTAGGCACACGTAGGCACACGTCATCACGCGTAACCAGACGTCACGCGTGTTCACCAACCACTTCACTCAGCACAGCGCCCTGCTCTGCCCTGCCCTGAAACCGGCCCGCACCCGCTGCTAGGGGAACCGCCATGGCACTTTCGGCACCAGAACCACCGCTGCTCACGATGTCCGGCATCACCAAGTCGTTCCCCGGCGTCCGCGCCCTCGACGGCGTGGACCTGGAGGTCCAGGCCGGAGAGGTGCACTGCTTGCTCGGCCAGAACGGTGCGGGCAAATCCACACTCATCAAGGTCCTCGCCGGCGCCCACCAGCCCGACGAGGGGTCCATCACCTGGCGCTCCGAGCACGTCGTCCTGCGCTCGCCGATCGCCGCGATGCGCCTCGGCATCGCCACGATCTACCAGGAACTCGACCTCGTGGAAGGCCTGTCGGTGGCCGAGAACGTCTTCCTCGGACACGAGCCGACCTCGGCCGGATTCGTCGTCCGCGGCAAGGACGCGAAGGCGGCGACAGCCGCTCTTCTCAAGCGCCTCGGACACGGGGAGATCGACCCGGGCACGCTCGTGGGCGACCTCTCCGCCGCCGGGCAGCAGATCGTCTCGATGGCCCGCGCCCTCTCCCACGACGTACGCCTCATCGTGATGGACGAGCCGTCCGCCGCCCTCGACCCCGACGAGGTCGACAACCTCTTCCGCATCGTCGCGAGCCTCACCGCCGACGGCGTCGCCGTCGTCTACATCTCGCACCGCCTGGAGGAGATCCGCCGCATCGGCGACCGCGTCACCGTCCTCAAGGACGGCCGCGCCGTGGCCGGCGGGCTCCCCGCCAAGGACACGCCGACGCGGGACGTGGTGGCGCTGATGACGGGCCGCAACGTCGAGTACGTCTTCCCGGACCGCCCGTCGTACGGGTCCGCGGCCTCGGCTTCAGCGGAACCGGTTCTGCGCGCCGAGAACCTGTCCCGTCACGGCGAGTTCGAGCCACTCGACCTCACCTTGCGCCCCGGTGAGATCGTCGGCCTCGCGGGGCTCGTCGGCTCCGGCCGCTCCGAGATCCTGGAGACGATCTACGGCGCCCGCAAACCGACGACCGGTCAGGTCAGCGTCGAAGGACGGGCGTTGCGCCCCGGGAGTGTCCGCGCGGCGGTCCGCGCGGGCCTCGGCCTCGCCCCCGAGGAGCGCAAGGCGCAGGGCCTCCTGATGCTGGAGTCCGTCACCCGCAACGTCTCCGTCTCCTCCATGTCCCGCTTCTCGTACGGGGGTTGGGTCGACCGGAGCCGCGAGAGCGAGGCCGCGCACAAAGTCACCCGCGAACTCTCCCTGCGCCCCGACAACCCGGCCGTCCCCGTCCGCACCCTCTCCGGCGGCAACCAGCAGAAGGCCGTCCTGGCCCGCTGGCTGCTCCGCGGCTGCAAGGTGCTGCTCCTGGACGAGCCGACCCGCGGCGTCGACGTCGGCGCCCGCGCCGAGCTGTACGCGGTCATCCGCCGCCTCGCCGACGACGGCCTCGCCGTGCTCCTCGTCTCCAGCGAGGTCCCCGAGGTCCTCGGCCTCGCCGACCGCGTCCTGGTCCTGCGCGAGGGCCGCGTCGTCCACGAGGCCCCGGCGACGGAGCTGACGGAACACCGGGTCCTGGACCTGGTCATGGAAGGCACCCCGGCATGACACGCCCCGAAAGGGGTGCGGGGCTGCGTCGGTCAACGGCTCCGCCACGCAGCGCGAGCAACCAGCCACGACCCGCACCCGACACCAGCACGGTCGCCCCACGGCGAGTGGTCGACCCGACCGGATCGACCCGACCAGACCCGACCAGAAGGGACCCGGCGCTATGACGCAGCCCGCCTCACCCGCCCGCCCGGCGGAGCCCAAAACCGCGCCGGCCCCACAGCCCAGCGCCCTGAAGACCCTGCGCCTCGACGTACGGACGCTCTCCCTCCTGGGTGTCCTCGCCGCCCTGATCATCGTCGGCGGCATCACCCAGCCCGACTCCTTCCTGGACACCGACAATGTTCAGCTGATCCTGACCCAGGCGTCCGTCATCGGCGTCGTCACCGTCGGCATGACCTTCGTGATCATCTCCGGCGGCATCGACCTCTCCGTGGGCGCGATCGTCGCGCTCGCCAGCTGCTGGGCGACCACGGTCGCCACCCAGGAGTACGGGTTCATAGGCATCCTCTTCACCGCGGTCGTCGTCGGTGTGGGCTGCGGCCTCGTCAACGGTGTCCTGATCGCGTACGGCGGGATGGTCCCGTTCATCGCCACCCTCGCCATGCTCGCCTCCGGGCGCGGTCTGGCCGAGCAGATCACCGACGGCAAGACCCAGGTGGTCACCGTCGACAGCGTGCTGAAGCTCGGCGAGCGCGACGCCTACGTCTTCGGCATCCCGCCGCTCGTCCTCGTCTTCGCCGCGGTCACGATCGTCGGCTGGCTGGTTCTGAACCGCACCACCTTCGGCCGCCGCTCCGTCGCCGTCGGCGGCAACGCGGAAGCGGCCCGGCTGGCCGGCATCGACGTACGCCGTCAGCGGCTCTACCTCTACCTGCTGTCCGGCCTGTGCTGCGGCATCGCCGCGTTCCTGCTCATCGTGCTCGCCGGGTCCGGCCAGAACACCAACGGCAACCTGTACGAGCTCGACGCCATCGCCGCCGCCATCATCGGCGGCACCCTCCTCACCGGTGGCCGAGGCACCATCGTCGGCTCCGTCCTCGGTGTCCTGATCTTCACCACGATCACCAACATCTTCGCGCTGAACAACCTCCAGAGCGACGTCCAGGAGATCGCCAAGGGCGCGATCATCGTCGCGGCGGTCCTGGTCCAGCGACGTACGGCGAACACGCATTCCTGATCTCTCTCACACCCGATCTCAGCCCCGGGAAGGGACGACGCCATGCCAGAGACCACGAGCCGCAGAGGACTCCTGTTCGGCGCGGCAGCAGCCGTCACCGCAGGCGGCCTGCTCACGGCCTGCACCAGCAACGAGCCCAGCGACGACAAGGGCGACAGCAGCAAGGCCGCCGACCAGCCGGTCGCCGACGACAAGCCCGGCAAGCAGGTCACCATCGGCTTCGCCGGACCGCAGGCCGACCACGGCTGGCTCAACGCCATCAACGAGAACGCCAAGGAACGGGCGAAGAAGTACTCCGACGTCACGCTCGAGGCGACCGAAGGTTCGAACGACACGGCCGCGCAGATCGGCCAGGTCGAGACGCTCATCAACAAGAAGGTCGACGTCCTCGTCATCCTTCCGGCCGACGGCAAGGCGCTCACCCAGGTCGGGCTCAAGGCGATGCGCGCCGGGATACCCGTCGTCAACCTCGACCGCATCTTCAACACCCCGCAGGCGTACCGCTGCTGGATCGGCGGCGACAACTACGGCATGGGCCTGAGCGCCGGCAACTACATCGGCGAGAAGCTCAAGGACAAGAAGAACGCCAAGGTCGTCGAGCTCGCCGGGATCGACAACCTCGAACTGACCAAGCAGCGCACGCAAGGCTTCGACGACGCGCTGAAGAACTACCCGAACATCGAGAAGGTCGCCCGGCAGGCCGCCGAGTTCACCGTCGAGTCGGGCCAGGCCAAGATGGCCCAGCTCCTCCAGGCGCAGAAGAGCTTCGACGCGCTGTGGAACCACGACGACGACCAGGGCGTCGGCGCCCTGCGCGCCATCAAGCAGGCGGGCCGCGACGACTTCCTGATGGTCGGCGGCGCGGGCGCCCTCTCCGCCATGGAGGCGATCGAGGCCGACGACAGCGTCCTGAAGGCCACCGTCCTCTACCCGCCGACCATGGCCGCCTCCGCCATTGACCTGGCCCGCGCGCTCGGCCAGGGCAAGGGCATCAGCGGCATGGCCGAGTTCGAGATCCCCGCCCACGTGACCCTGTTCTCCGCCGTCGTCGACAAGGAGAACGTCGCCAAGTACATGCCCACCGGATTCAAGTGACGGGCGCCGGCACGAGGCATCGGGCGATCACCGCGTGGACCAGGAGGACTTCCGCATGGCAGGCAGCAGCACGGGTACGACGGCTCGGGTTACGGGCGGCGACGACGGCGACGGAGACGGCGGGGTGAAGCCGGTCCTCGGGGTCGGCATGATCGGCTACGCGTTCATGGGCGCCGCCCACTCCCAGGGGTGGCGCACCGTGGGCCGGGTCTTCGACCTGCCGCTCACCCCGCGGCTCGCCGCGGTCTGCGGCCGTGACGGCTCCGCCGTGCGTGCCGCCGCCGACCGGCTCGGCTGGGCCGCCGCCGAGACCGACTGGCGTGCCCTGATCGAGCGCGACGACGTCGACCTCGTCGACATCTGCACGCCTGGCGACAGCCACGCCGAGATCGCCGTCGCGGCGCTCGAAGCGGGCAAGCACGTGCTGTGTGAGAAGCCCCTCGCCAACTCCGTCGACGAGGCGGAGGCCATGACGGAGGTCGCCGAGTCGGCCGCCGCGCGCGGCCAGGTGGCTATGACGGGCTTCAACTACCGGCGCGTCCCCGCCATCGCCCTCGCCCGGCGCATGGTCGCGCAGGGCCGCATCGGGACCCTGCGCCACGTTCGCGTCAGCTACCTCCAGGACTGGCTCGTCGACCCGTCGTTCCCGCTGACGTGGCGGCTGCAGAAGCCGTACGCGGGCTCCGGCGCACTCGGCGATCTCGGCGCCCACGCCGTCGACCTCGCCCAGTACGTGGCGGGCGAGCCGGTCGCGGGCGTCTCCGCGCTGACGGAGACGTTCGTGCGGGAGCGGCCCCTGGTGGAGGGAGCGTCGTCCGGCCTCTCCGGGACCGGGGGCGGGAAGCTGGGGCAGGTCACCGTCGACGACGCGGCCGTCTTCACCGGCCGCTTCGCCTCCGGCGCCCTCGCCTCCTTCGAGGCGACGCGGTTCGCGACGGGCCGCAAGAACGCGCTGAAGGTCGAACTCAACGGCGAGCGCGGCTCGCTCGCCTTCGACTTGGAGCGCCTGAACGAACTCTCCTTCCACGACCAGACCGAACCCGGGGTCAGCGCGGGCTTCCGCCGCATCCTCGTCACCGAACCCGACCACCCCTACCTGGAGGCGTGGTGGCCGCCGGGCCACGGCCTCGGCTACGAGCACACCTTCGTGCACCAGGCCCGCGACCTCGTCCACGCCATCGCGGAGCGCGCCACGCCCGCGCCGTCGTTCGCCGACGGCCTCCAGGTGCAGCGCGTCCTCGCGGCGGTCGAGGAGAGCGCGGCGAAGAACTCCGTCTACACCCCCGTCCAGGCTTGAGGAGGCCCACGACCGTGCCACGCCAGTTCACCCTGTTCACCGGCCAATGGGCGGATCTCCCGCTCGAAGAGGTCTGCCGCCTGGCCCGCGACTTCGGCTACGACGGCCTCGAACTCGCCTGCTGGGGCGACCACTTCGAGGTCGACAAGGCCCTCGCCGACCCGGGGTACCTCGACTCGCGCCACGCGCTGCTCGACAAGTACGGCCTCAAGTGCTTCGCCATCTCCAACCATCTGGTCGGCCAGGCCGTCTGCGACGCCATCATCGACGAGCGGCACGAGGCGATCCTGCCCGCCCGCATCTGGGGCGACGGGGACGGCGAGGGCGTACGACAGCGCGCGGCGGCGGAGATCGCGGACACAGCCCGCGCGGCGGCCGCCTTCGGCGTCGACACCGTCATCGGCTTCACGGGCTCGTCGATCTGGCACCTGGTCGCCATGTTCCCGCCGGCCCCCGAGTCGATGATCGAGCGCGGCTACGAGGACTTCGCCACGCGCTGGAACCCGATTCTCGACGTGTTCGACGCCGAGGGTGTGCGGTTCGCCCACGAGGTGCACCCGAGCGAGATCGCGTACGACTACTGGACGACGCACAAGGCTCTTGAGGCGGTCGGCCACCGCCCTGCCTTCGGCCTCAACTTCGACCCGTCGCACTTCGTGTGGCAGGACCTCGACCCGGTCGGCTTCCTGTGGGACTTCCGCGACCGGATCTACCACGTCGACTGCAAGGAGGCGCGGCGCCGCCTCGACGGCCGCAACGGGCGCCTCGGCTCCCACCTGCCATGGGGCGACCCGCGCCGCGGCTGGGACTTCGTCTCCGCCGGTCACGGGGACGTGCCGTGGGAGGACGTCTTCCGGATGCTCCGCTCGATCGACTACCAGGGGCCGATCTCCGTGGAGTGGGAGGACGCCGGGATGGACCGCCTCCAGGGCGCTCCCGAGGCGCTGAGCCACCTGCGCAAGCTCGACTTCGAGCCGCCGAGCGCGTCGTTCGACGCGGCGTTCAACAGCTGAGCCGTCCGGCCTGGCAGACCTGTTTGTCCGGCGGGCCGAACGCCTTTGTCCTGCACTGGGGAAAAGCTGAACCAGTTGTGACGCAAGGGCTGTTCGGCCCGGACAAACAGAGTTAACGTCCCTGTCACACACGCCTCCGGGGTGACGGCGCACCCCGGCGCCCGCACCGCACGTCTCCGCACCCATTCCGTACGGCCCACCCCGTTCCCGGAGGGACTTTCGTGCACAGCAGCAGAAGCAGAAACCGCAACGGCACCACCACCAGGCGCTCCAGACTCCGCACCACGATCGCCCTGCTCACCGGCTCCGTCCTGGTCGGCTCCTCGCTCGCCCTCGTGCCCGGCACGGCCGTCGCGCACCCGGACCACCCGGACGTGCCCGCCGCCGAATCCGACTTCCAGCAGGTCACCCTCGCCAAGGGCGCGGACGAGACCGGCGAGCCGATGTCGCTCGCCGTGCTGCCGGACCGCAGCGTCCTGCACACCTCCCGCGACGGCACGCTCCGCCTGACCGACGCGGGCGGCTCCACCTCCGTCGCCGGCAAGCTCGACGTGTACGACCACGACGAGGAGGGCCTCCAGGGCGTCGGGATCGACCCGGGCTTCGAGGACAACCGGTTCATCTACCTCTACTACGCGCCGCCGCTGAACACCCCGGCCGGTGACGCGCCGGAGAACGGCACCGCCGCCGACTTCGCCCCGTTCGACGGCGTGAACCGGCTCGCCCGCTTCGTCCTCAAGGAGGACGGCACCCTCGACAAGGCGAGCGAGAAGAACATCCTCGAGGTCAAGACCTCGCGCGGCACCTGCTGCCACGTCGGCGGCGACATCGACTTCGACGCCGACGGCAACCTGTACCTGTCGACCGGCGACGACACCAACCCCTTCGCCTCCGACGGCTACAGCCCCCTCGACGAGCGCGCCGACCGCAACCCGGCCTTCGACGCCCAGCGCAGCTCGGGCAACACCAACGACCTGCGCGGCAAGGTCCTGCGCATCAAGGTCAAGGACGACGGCTCGTACGACATCCCCGAGGGGAACCTCTTCGCGCCGGGCACCGAGAAGACCCGCCCCGAGATCTACGCGATGGGCTTCCGCAACCCGTTCCGCATCAGCGTCGACAAGCCGACCGGCACCGTCTACGTGGGTGACTACGGCCCGGACGCCGGTGCCGCCGACCCCAAGCGGGGCCCGGCCGGACAGGTCGAGTTCGCCAAGATCACCAAGGCCGCGAACTTCGGCTGGCCGTACTGCACCGGTGCCAACGACGCCTACGTCGACTACGACTTCGGTACCAAGGTCTCCAGCGCCGCGTTCGACTGCGACGCGCCCAAGAACACGTCGCCGAACAACACCGGTCTCACGGACCTGCCGCCGGCCCAGCCCGCCTGGATCCCGTACGACAACGCCTCCGTGCCCGAGTTCGGCTCCGGCTCCGAGTCCCCGATGGCGGGCCCGGTCTACCGCTACGACGCGGACCTCGACTCCCCGGTGAAGTTCCCCGAGGAGTACGACGGCGACTTCTTCGCCACCGAGTTCGGCCGCCAGTGGATCAAGCGGATCGAGCAGGACGGCTCCGGGAACGTCTCGAAGATCAACGACTTCCCGTGGTCCGGCACCCAGGTCATGGACAGCGCCTTCGGCCCCGACGGCGCCCTCTACGTCCTCGACTACGGCCTCTCCTGGTTCGGCGGCGACGAGCACTCGGCGCTTTACCGCATCGAGAACGCGACCGGCGGCCACTCGCCGATCGTCGAGGCCAAGGCGTCCAAGACCTCCGGCCAGTCGCCCTTGCGCACCAACTTCACGGCGACCGGCACCGACGCCGACGACGACCCGATCACGTACACCTGGGACTTCGGCGACGGCACCAAGGGCACGGGCCCGAACCCCAGCCACACGTACCGCAAGGACGGCACGTACGTGGTGACGGTCACCGGTGACGACGGCACGGGCCGCACCGGCTCCGCCAACGTCCGCATCGTCGTCGGCAACACCGCCCCCTCGGTGAAGTTCCAGAACCCGCCGAACGGCTCGCTGTTCAAGTTCGGTGACACGATTCCGTTCAAGGTGGCTGTGAGCGACCCCGAGGACGGCACGATCGACTGCTCCAAGGTCACCGTGCGCTACCTCCTGGGCCACGACAACCACGCCCACGCCATCACCTCGGCCAACGGCTGCGAAGGCACCATCACCGCGCCCGCCGACGCCGAGCACGACCCCAACGCCAACATCTACGGCGTGCTCGACGCCGAGTACACCGACGGCGGCGGGAACGGCCAGGCCGCGCTGACCACGCACGACCAGGTCCAGCTCCAGCCGCGCCACCGCCAGGCCGAGCACTACACCGAGCAGCAGGGCACCACGCCGCAGAACAAGACCCAGGCCAACGGCGGCCGCACCGTCGGCGACATCAACGACGGCGACTGGATCTCCTTCTCGCCCTACAACCTCACCGGAGCCAAGAAGCTCACCGCCCGGATCTCCTCCGGCGGCGCGGGCGGCTTCCTCGAGGTGCGCGCAGGCTCGGCGACCGGCACCCTGCTCGGCTCCACGACGGTCCCCGTCACCGGCGGCTGGGAGACGTTCCAGAACGTCGACGTGCCGCTGCGCAACGTCCCGAAGAAGACCACCGACCTGTACCTCGTGTTCAAGGGCGGTGACGGCGCGCTCTACGACGTCGACGACTTCGAGATCAGCGACGACGCCCCCGTGAAGGGCGCCAAGCGGGTCCTCGTCTTCTCCAAGACGGGCGGCTTCCGCCACGACGCGATCCCCGAGGGCATCGCGGCCCTGAAGGAACTCGGCGCCTCCAGCGACATCACGGTCGACGCCACCGAGTCCGCCGCCCAGTTCACCACCAACAACCTCGCCCGCTACGACGCGGTCGTCTTCATGTCGACCACGGGTGACGTCCTGAACGACGCCCAGCAGAAGGCGTTCGAGGAGTTCATCGCCAAGGGCGGCGGCTACATGGGCGTCCACGCCGCCGCCGACACCGAGTACGACTGGTCGTACTACGGCGGCCTCGTCGGCGCCTACTTCGACTCGCACCCGGCCATCCAGAAGGCCACCGTCCGCGTCGAGGACACCGCCAACCCGGCCACCGCCCGCCTCGGCCAGGCCTGGGAGCGCACCGACGAGCTCTACAACTACCGCACCAACCCGCGCGACAAGGTGCACGTCCTCGCCACCCTCGACGAGACGACGTACCAGGGCGGGAACATGAAGGGCGACCACCCGATCGCCTGGTGCCAGAGCTACGGCGGCGGCCGCTCCTTCTACACCGGTCTCGGCCACACGAAGGAGTCCTACGCGGACGACGCCTTCCGCACCCACCTGCTCGGCGGCCTGAAGTACGCCGCGGGCCAGGCCAAGGCGGACTGCAAGCCGAACAAGAGCTACCGGTCGGTCTTCAACGGCCAGTCGCTCGACGGCTGGAAGCAGGCCGGCCCCGGCACGTTCTCCATCAAGGACGGCACCCTCAACTCCGAGGGCGGCATGGGCCTCCTCTGGTACCAGGCCAAGGAGCTGAAGTCGTACTCCCTCAAGCTCGACTGGAAGATGCAGGGTGACGACAACTCCGGGATCTTCGTGGGCTTCCCCGCCTCCGACGACCCCTGGTCCGCGGTGAACAAGGGCTACGAGGTCCAGATCGACGCCACCGACGCGGTCGACCGCACGACGGGCTCGATCTACACCTTCAAGGCCGCCAACATCAAGGCCCGCGACCAGGTCCTGCGCCCGCCGGGCCAGTGGAACTCCTACGAGATCAAGGTCCAGGGCGAACGCCTCCAGGTGTTCCTCAACGGAGTCAAGATCAACGACTTCACCAACAAGAACCCCGAGCGAAGCCTCGCGGACGGCTACATCGGCATCCAGAACCACGGCGACGCCGACCATGTCTCCTTCCGCGACATCCAGCTCAAGGAACTGCCCCCGCCGGCCGAGTGACCAGGAGCCGCCCGTGCCGGGCGACCTGAGTGTGCCCGGCACGGGGGAGCGACCTGGGACCGTCCGTCCTGGAGCGGGTGGCTAGGAACCGCCTGTTCCGGGCGGGCGCCGGCAACCGCCCGTCCTGGGGCGAGTGACCAGGAACTGCCCGTCACGGGCGACCAGAACGACGGTGGGCGGAGGACGCCGGACCTCCGTCCACCGTCCCCACCAGACCCGGCCGGGGCCCGAGCGACCTGGCCGGCTCCGGCACCAGGCATGCCCGTACCGGACGCGACCCCGCGCCCGGCGGGCATGGCCACCGCTCACACCCGTACCGCGTACGACCCCGGTTCGTGTTCGACCCCGGTTCGTTCGACAAGGAGGCTGCCCATGTCCGCCGAACCGTCCCCCGCCGCTCCTCTCACCTCCCCGACGCCCACCTCTCCGGCCCCCACCTCTTCGGCCCCCACCTCCTTGACGCCCACCTCTCCGGCCCCCACCTCCGCGCTCGCGCCCTCCTCGTCACCCACTCCGCGTTACGGCGTCTGGCTCGTCGGAGCCCGCGGCTCCGTCGCCACGACCGCCGTCGCGGGGTGCGCCGCCGTCGCCGCGGGCCTGCACCCGCCGACCGGCATGGTCACCGAGACCGCCCCCTTCGCGGAGGCCGGTCTGCCAACGTTGTCGTCGCTCGTCTTCGGCGGCCACGACACCGTCGACTGCCCGCTGCCGAAACGCGCCGAACACCTCGCCGCGGGCGGCGTCCTGCCCCACGGCCTGCCCTCCGCGACCGCCGCCGAACTGGCCGCCGCGGACCGGGAGATCAAACCCGGCGGCCCACTGCCGGGCCGCGACGACGACCGCACGCAGGACGAGCTGATCACCACCTTCGCCACCGACATACGTGACTTCATCCGCGCCCAGGACCTGGCGGGCGCGGTCGTCGTGAACGTAGCCTCGACGGAACCGGCCCCGCAGGCCGACGACCTCCTCCCGGCGAGCTCGCTCTACGCCGCCGCCGCCCTTCGCGCGGGCTGCCCCTACGTCAACTTCACCCCCTCCACGGGCCTGCACCACCCGTCCCTGGCATCCGAGGCGGCCACCGCCTCCGTTCCTCACGCGGGCCGCGACGGCAAGACCGGCCAGACCCTCCTGCGCTCCGTGCTCGGCCCGATGTTCCTGCAACGCGCCCTCGCCGTACGCGCCTGGTCCGGCACCAACCTGCTCGGCGGCGGCGACGGCGCCGCCCTCGCCGACCCCGCCGCGGCCGCCGCCAAGAACGCCGGCAAGGAACGCGTCCTCGCCGACACCCTCGGCGGCGCCCCCGAGGGCCAGGTCCACATCGACGACGTGCCCGCGCTCGGCGACTGGAAGACCGCCTGGGACCACATCGCCTTCGACGGCTTCCTCGGCGCCCGCATGGTCCTGCAGACCACCTGGCAGGGGTGCGACTCCGCGCTCGCCGCGCCCCTCGTCCTCGACCTGGCCCGCCTCCTGCTGCGCGCCGCCGACCTCGGCCTGACCGGCCCGCGCCCGGAGCTCGGCTTCTACTTCAAGGACCCGGACGGCGACGCCTCATCGGCGCTCGGCGAACAGTTCGCCGCGCTGGTGGACTTCGCCCAGCGACTGCGGGACCCACGATGAGCGCGGGGCGACGACGTGCCTGGGCCGAACTCCTGCGCCTCCCGGCCCTGTTCACCGTCCCCGGCGACGCCCTCGCGGGCGCGGCGGCGGTCGGCGCCCGCCCCGGCCGCTCCACCTTTCTCGCCATCGGCTCGTCCCTGTGCCTGTACGAGGCGGGCATGGCACTCAACGACTGGGCGGACCGCACCGAGGACGCCGTCGACCGCCCGCACCGCCCGATCCCGTCGGGCCGCATCCACCCCACGGCGGCCCTGACGGCGGCGGGCGCGTTCACGGCGGCGGGCATCGGCCTGGCCTTCCGCGCGGGCCGCACCCCGGGAACCCTGAGCGCGGCACTGGCGGCAACGGTCTGGGCATACGACCTGGGCCTGAAACGAACCCCGGCCGGCCCCGTGGCGATGGGCGCGGCCCGCGCCCTGGACGTACTCCTGGGAGCATCGGCCTCCGGCTCGGGCTCTGGGTTCGGGTCCAGCTCGGGCTCCGGGTTCGGGTCCGGGGCCGGGTCCGGCTCCGGGTCTGGGTCCGGGTCCGGGTCTGGGTCCGGCGCCGGACTCGGGTCTGGCTCCGGCGTCGGGTACGGCTCCGGGGTCGGGTCCGGGTCCAGCTTCGGGTCCGGGGCCTGGTCCGGGTTCGGGTCTGGGGCCTGGTTCGGGTCTGGCTCCGGCGTCGGGTCCGGCTCCGGTGAAAGGGCCCTGAACGCGCGGCCGGACGCGAGCGCGGCCAAGGTGTCGGGGCTCGGAGCGGATCGCGATCGGCGCTCCGGCCGCGACCTTTCCGCGCTGAGCGCAGCGATCCCCGCCGCTCTCGCCCTGGGCGTCCACACCGCCGCCGTCACCACCGTCTCCCGCAACGAGACGACCGGCGGCGCCCCCGGCGCGCCCGCCGCGGCGCTGGCCGCCACCGCGCTTCTGACCAGGCACCTTCTCAAGCTCCCGGCGGGCCGAGGCGCCGCAGCCCTCCTCGACCTGCCGGGTCCCACCGCATACGCGGCCACCACCGCACGCCCTCTCCTGCACGCCCTCCTCAATCCGTCCCCACCCTTGACGCAACGCGCCGTCGGCGCCGGGATCCGCGCCATGATCCCGCTCCAGGCCGCCCTGGCAGCCCGCGCGGGAGCCCCCCGAACGGCTCTGGCCACCGCTGCCCTCGCCCCCTTGGCCCACCGCTTCGCGAAGAAGGTGAGCGTCACATGACCCCGTATGAACCGCGCAGCCCGCGCTGGGGCTACGGCACCAACGGCCTCACCGACCTCCGCCTCGACGACGCCCTCGCTCTCCTCTCCGACCTCGGCTATGACGGGGTGGGACTCACCCTCGACCACATGCACCTGGACCCGCTCACCCCCGACCTCGCGGAACGCACCCGCCAGGTCGCCCGGCTCCTGGAGCGGTACCGCCTGACGGCGACCGTCGAGACCGGCGCCCGCTACGTCCTCGATCCGCGCCGCAAACACGGCCCCTCCCTCCTCGACCCAGATCCGGACGCCCGGCGGGCCCGCGCCCGGCTGCTGATCCGCGCCGTCCAGGTCGCCGCCGACCTGGGCGCCCACGCGGTGCACTGCTTCAGCGGCATCACCCCCGACGGCACGGACCCGGACACCGCGTGGAAGCTGCTCGCGGACGAACTCGGCCCGGTCCTGGACGCCGCCACCACCGCCGGTGTACCGCTCGCCATCGAGCCCGAACCCGGCCACCTCCTGGCGACGCTCGCCGACTTCCACCGGCTGCGCCACGCCCTCGGCAGCCCCGACGCGCTCGGCCTCACTCTGGACATCGGCCACTGCCAGTGCCTGGAACCCGACCCGCCGGCCGACTGCGTCCGCGCGGCGGCGCCCTGGCTGCGACACGTGCAGATCGAGGACATGCGGCGCGGTGTCCACGAGCACCTGCCGTTCGGCGAGGGCGAGATCGACTTCCCGCCGGTCCTGGACGCCCTCGCCGCCACCGGCTACCAGGGCCTGACCGTGGTCGAACTGCCCCGGCACTCCCACGCGGGCCCCCAACTCGCGGCCGAGGCGATCCAGTTCCTGAGGGAAGTAAGCCGAGAAGCAGCGCAAGGAGGCCGCGCATGACCGCGCCCACCACCGTCGCCGCTCTCCGCGCCCACCTCGACGGCGCCCTGACGGGAGCCGCCCGCGCCTGGCTGGACCAGGCACTGGCCGAGGCCGCCGCCCACACCGGCCCCCGGAACGAGAAGGCACCGCCCACATGGGAGCTGCGGTTCGCCGAGGCGGGCCGCCGCACCGGCCAGGACCACGCCGACGCCGCCCGCGTCCTCCTGCTGCACGCGGCCCGCGCCGACCTCGCCACCCTCACCCGCGTGTACGCGCAGGGCACCGCCGCCGAGCGCCGCGCCGTCCTGACGGCCCTGCCCCACCTCGTCCCCGGACCGGAGGGACTGCCGCTGGTCGAGGACGCCCTGCGCACCAACGACACCCGGCTCGTCACCGCCGCCGTCGGCCCGTACGCCGCCGAGCACCTGCCCGCCCACGACTGGCGCCACGCCGTCCTGAAGTGCCTGTTCACCGGCGTGCCCGTCGAGGCTGTCGCAGACCTGCCGGGCCGCGCGGCAGCGGATACCGAACTCGCGCGCATGCTCGACGACTTCGCCCAGGAGCGCACCGCCGCCGGCCGACCCGTACCCGAGGACCTGCACCGCGTGCTGAGCCTGACGGCCGGCGCGAAGAAGGAGTCCTGATGCGCATCTTCGACCCCCACATCCACATGACCTCGCGCACCACCGACGACTACCAGGCCATGTACGCGGCCGGGGTCCGCGCCCTGGTCGAGCCCTCCTTCTGGCTCGGCCAGCCCCGCACCTCGCCCGCCTCCTTCTTCGACTACTTCGACGCCCTGCTCGGCTGGGAACCCTTCCGCGCCGCCCAGTACGGCATCGCCCACCACTGCACGATCGCCCTCAACCCCAAAGAGGCCAACGACCCGCGCTGCACCCCCGTCCTCGACGCCCTGCCGCGCTACCTGGTCAAGGACAACGTGGTAGCCGTCGGCGAGATCGGCTACGACTCCATGACCCCGGCCGAGGACACCGCGCTCGCCGTCCAACTGCAACTCGCCGCCGACCACGAACTGCCCGCCCTGGTCCACACCCCGCATCGCGACAAGCTCGCCGGGCTGCGCCGCACCCTGGACGTGGTCCGCGAGTCCGCGCTGCCCGTCGAGCACGTCCTGGTCGACCACCTCAACGAAACCACCGTCAAGGACGCCAAGGACGCCGGCTGCTGGCTGGGCTTCTCCGTCTACCCCGACACCAAGATGGACGAGGACCGCATGGTCGAGATCCTGCGCCTCTACGGAAGCGAGAAGGTCCTCGTCAACTCGGCCGCCGACTGGGGCAAGAGCGATCCGCTCAAGACACGCAAGGTCGCCGACGCGATGCTCGCCGCCGGCTTCACCGACGATGACGTCGACCAGGTCCTGTGGCGCAACCCGGTCGCCTTCTACGGCCTGAGCGGCCGCCTCCAGCTCGACGCGGCCGCCCCACCGGAGGCGACCCACGAAGGCAACTCCATCCTGCGCGGCGGGGCGTGACGCATGCGCTTCCGCCACCCCGACGGCTCCACCGTCCACCTCGCGTACTGCACCAACGTCCACCCGGCCGAGACCCTCGACGGCGTCCTCGCCCAACTCCGCGACCACTGCGAACCCGTCCGCAGACGCCTCGGCCGCGACCGCCTCGGCATCGGCCTGTGGCTCGCGAAGAACGCCGCCCGCACCCTGATCACCGACCCGGCGGCCCTGCGCGGCCTGCGCGCGGAACTGGACCGGCGCGGCCTCGAGGTCGTCACCCTCAACGGCTTCCCCTACGAAGGGTTCGGTGCCGAAGAGGTCAAGTACCGCGTCTACAAGCCGGACTGGGCCGACCCCGAGCGCCTCGCCCACACCAGCGACCTGGCCCACCTCCTCGCCACGCTGCTCCCCGCCGACGTCACCGACGGCACCATCTCCACCCTGCCGCTCGCCTGGCGCACCGCCTACGACGCACAGCGCGCCGACACCGCCCGCGCCGCCCTCGTCACGCTCGCCGAGCGCCTCGACGCCCTGGAGGAGCTGACCGGCAGATCGGTCCGCGTGGGCCTGGAGCCCGAACCGGGCTGCACCGTGGAGACCACCGCCGACGCCATCGCCCCGCTGACCGCCGTGGCCCGCCCCGACCGCATCGGCCTGTGCCTCGACACCTGCCACCTCGCCACCTCCTTCGAGGACCCGGACACCGCGCTCGACGGCCTCGCCGCCGCCCGTGTCCCGGTCGTCAAATCGCAGCTCTCCGCCGCCCTCCATGCCGAACACCCCCATCTCCCCGAAGTCCGCGAGGCCCTCGCCGCCTTCGACGAACCCCGCTTCCTGCACCAGACCCGCACCGTCACCGCCGGCGCCATGCAAGGCACCGACGACCTCGGCCCCGCCCTCGATGGAGCCGCCCTGCCGGACACCACCCCGTGGCGCGCCCACTTCCACGTCCCGCTGCACGCGGCCCCCGCCGCCCCGCTCACCTCCACGCTGCCTGTCCTCAAGGCCACGCTGGCCCGCCTCGTCGGCGGAGCGCACCCGCTCACCCAGCACCTGGAGGTGGAGACGTACACCTGGCAGGCGCTGCCGCCCGAACTGCGCCCCCGGGCCCGCACCCAGCTCGCCGACGGCATCGCCGCCGAACTCGCTCTCGCCCGCGACCTCTTGACCGACCTCGGCCTCAAGGAGCTGCCATGACGGACACCAGCCCCACCCCGCTCCTCGTCCTGGACGTCGTCGGCCTCACCCCCCGCCTCCTCGACCACATGCCGCACCTGAAAGCACTCGGTCAGTCCGGCTCCCGCGCCCCGCTCGGCACCGTCCTGCCCGCCGTCACCTGCGCCGCCCAGTCCACGTTCCTGACCGGCACCATGCCCTCCGAACACGGCATCGTCGGCAACGGCTGGTACTTCCGCGAACTCGGCGACGTCCTCCTGTGGCGCCAGCACAACGGGCTCGTCTCCGGCGACAAACTCTGGGACGCCGCCCGCCGCGCGCACCCCGGCTACACCGTCGCCAACATCTGCTGGTGGTACGCCATGGGCGCCGACACCGACATCACCATCACCCCCCGCCCCGTCTACTACGCCGACGGCCGCAAAGAGCCCGACTGCTACACCCGGCCCCCGGCCCTGCACGACGAACTCACCGACAAACTCGGCACGTTCCCCCTCTTCCACTTCTGGGGCCCGGGCGCCGACATCGTCTCCAGCCAGTGGATCATCGACGCCACCCGCCACGTCATGGCCACCCGCCACCCCGACCTCACCCTGTCCTACCTCCCTCACCTCGACTACGACCTGCAGCGCTTCGGCCCCGACGACCCCCGCGCCCACCGCGCCGCCACGGAACTCGACACGGCCCTCGCTCCGCTGCTCGACGACGCGAAGGCCGAGGGACGCACCGTCGTCGCCCTGTCCGAGTACGGCATCACCCGCGCGGACCGTCCCGTCGACATCAACCGCGCCCTGCGCCGCGCCGGCCTCCTCGAGGTGCACACCCAGGACGGCATGGAGTACCTCGACCCGATGGCCTCCCGCGCCTTCGCCGTCGCCGACCACCAGATCGCCCACGTCTACGTACGCCGCCCCGAGGACCTCGACGCCACCCGCGCCGCCCTCGCCGACCTGCCCGGTATCGAGCAACTCCTCGACGACCAGGGCAAGAAGGACCACCACCTCGACCATCCGCGCGCCGGCGAACTCGTCGCGATCGCGGAGCCCGACGCCTGGTTCACGTACTACTACTGGCTCGACGACGCCCGCGCTCCCGACTTCGCGCAGCTCGTCGAGATCCACCGCAAACCCGGCTACGACCCGGTCGAACTCTTCATGGACCCCCTCGACCCCTACGTCAAGGTCAAGGCCGCGACCGCGCTCGCCCGCAAGAAACTCGGCATGCGCTACCGCATGGCGGTCGTACCGCTCGACGCCTCACCTATTCGCGGCAGCCACGGCCGCCTGCCCACGAGCGACGACGAAGGTCCGCTCATCATCAGCTCCACCCCCCACGCGCTTCCCGGCCGTGTCCCGGCCACCCAAGTGAAATCGCTGCTGCTCGATCTGGCCGGTCTGAGCTGAGACAGAGACAGAGACAGTCCTCAGCTCTGCCCAGCCCTGACCAGGACCAGTTACAGAGAGTGAAGCACGCGCCACTGACAACGCGCCAGTGGCTCCCGCCGCTTTCACCCGCACGACAACCGTCGCCGGACGTCGAGACCCGACGACCTCCACCGAACTTCGAGAAGAGAGAGGCACCCGTGACCGATTTCCAGGATACCCCCACCGACGAGGCCCTCAGACAGCGTCTCGGTGTCAACCGCCGCCGTTTCCTCAGCACCTGCACCGCCGTCGCCGCGGGCGCGATCGCCGCGCCCGTGTTCGGCGCCTCGCCCGCCTTCGCCCAGCAGCACTCCGGCGGTGGCCACGGCCACGGGCACGACCACGGCGGTCACGGCCGCGGCAGCGAGCTCGTGCCCGCGAACAAGCGCGGCATCATCCTCTACACCGTCCGCGACGCGACCGGCCGCGACCCGCTCTCCACCGACCTGCCCTCCGGCTTCCGCGAGGTCTTCAAAGAGCTGGCCCGCTACGGGTACAAGCAGGTCGAGTTCGCCGGCTACGGCCAGCACGCCAACGCCCCCGGCGGTGCCAACCTGGAATCCGTCGCGGGCGCCAAGCTGCTGCGCCGCTGGCTCGACGAGTACGGTCTGCGCGCCCAGGGCAACCACGGTTTCATTCCGTCGTCCTGGCCGCTCAGCCAGGCCGACCTCGACACGTTCAAGAAGCACCTGGAGATCGCCAACATCCTCGGCATGGCCCACATGGGCACCGGCGGCGACCCGACCAACAGCTCCTACAAGGCGGACTGGGACGTCGCCGCCGACAAGTGGAACGCGCTCGGCGACATCGCCCGCAAGGCCGGTATCAAGCTCTATACCCACAACCACGACGCGGCTTACGGCTTCCTGCTCGACGGTGGCCCGCTCGACGCCCAGGGCCGCCCGACCCGCAGTTCCGGCATCCGCAAACTGGAGTACTTCCTCAAGGTCACCGACCCGAGGGCGGTCTGGCTGGAGATGGACGTCTTCTGGGCGCACGTCGCCCAGTACAAGTTCCACACCTACACCGCGCACGACGGCTCGCAGCGGGAGAAGGTCTTCGACCCGGCCGGGCTCGTCGTCCGCCACAACAAGCGCTACCCGCTGTTCCACGCCAAGGACGGCACGCGCAACGAGACCAGCGGCGAAGGCTACGACATGGGTGTCTTCGGTGAGGGCGTCATCGACTACCGCACCTTCTTCAGCCGGGTCGGCGAGAAGAACTACCGCAACCCCATGGTCGAGCAGGACAACGCGCCCAGCTCCACGGATCTCGGCCAGTCCCTGAAGTACGCCAAGACCGGTTACGACAACCTGGCGGCCCTGCGCAAGAAGCGCTGACCGCACACGAACTGAGAGGGGCCCGGCTCCACAGCCGGGCCCCTCTCAGTTTCCGCCAGTACTTACTGCGCGGCGGCGCCCCCTTCCCGGCCCGGCTGGCGCAGCAGCAGCGCGACGGCCGCCGCCACCATGGAGACGCCGCCGGCCAGCGCGTACGCCCCGTTGTAGCCCCACGCGGCGACCACCATCGAGCCGAGCCCGCCGCCGAAGAGGCCGCTGACGAGTTTGCCGCTGTAGACGAGCCCGTAGTTGGTGGCGTTGTAGTTCTCGCCGAAGTAGTCCGGCGTCAGCGCCGCGAACATCGGGTAGAAGGCGCCGCCGCCGAAGCCCGACAGGAAGGCGAAGAACAGGAACAGCCATTCGCTGTGGACATCGCCCGCCCAGACCACGCCGAACTGCGCGAGACCGAGGACGACGATGACGAAGACGAGGCTGGGCTTGCGGCCCAGAATGTCCGACAGCCAGCCGACGACCGCGCGTCCGACACCGTTGATGACGGCCATGACGCCCATCGAGGACGCCGCGACCAGCGGGCCGAAACCGACCTCCTTGGCGAAGTCCACCTGGAAGGAGATGCCGAAGATGGACACCCCGGCCGTCAGCACCAGACTCAGCCACATCAGCGGCAGCATCCCGGTTCTTATTGCCTCTTTCGGTGTGAACTGCCGCACCGCGGGTGGATTCTTGGCGAGGCTCCGCCCGCTCTTGCCCGAACCGGTCTTCGCCAGCGGATCGAATTCGGCCGGCCACCAGTTCTTCGGTGGGTCCCGGAAGAAGAAGGCACAGACCAGAACGACGACCAGGACGTAGGCGCCGATCATGTCGAGTACCCGGTGGTAGTTCGACGTGTCGAAGCCGTAGTTGAAGATGAAGATGAAGGGCAGAGACCCGTAGGCGAAACCGCCGTTCACGAATCCGGTCTTGCCGCCCTTGCGTTCGGGGAACCATTTGCCGACCATGTTGATACAGGTCGCGTAGACGAGGCCGGAGCCCAGGCCGCCGACGACACCGAACCCGAGGATCGCCAGCCACACGTTGCTGAAATGGCTGAGCGCGAGAAATCCCAGCAAGCACATGAAGGCGCCGGTCATGGTCGCCCTCTTCGCCGTCAGGATCCCTTTCTCCCGCAGCCAGCCGGCCGGGAAGGCGATACCCGCCTGGAAGAACACCCAGACGCTCAGGATCCAGAAGGTGTTCGACTGCGTCCAGCCGTGGGCGCTGGACAGGGTGTCCTCCGCCGAACCGTACGCGTACTCGGAGACGCTGATGGCCATCATCGCCACCCATGGCAGATACACCATGAGTCTGCGGGAATGACCGAGGATGTCACGGTCCGTCTCGCCGACGCGGTAGACGCGGCCGTTCTCGTCGGTGATCTCTCGGTACCTTGTTCCGGGGGCCGATGCAGTATTGCCTGCGGCGATGGGCTCCGCCGTCATATCAAGCCATCTCCTCACCGAGCGGTTGCGGATTGGGTCGGATCTCACGGGGTTTGCGCCTGCCGGGCGGGGACAGGAAGAGCGCGACGAAACCGGCGAAGAACGAGATGCAGCCCGCCAGGACGAAGGCGCCGGAATGCCCCCACGCGCTGACGATGAGGGCGCCCAGGCCCGCGCCGAGTCCGGAGACGAGCTTGGAGCTGTAGACCATCCCGTAGTTGGTCGCGTTGTTGTTCTCGCCGAAATAGTCGGCGGTCAGCGCCGCGAACATCGGGAAGATGGCGCCGCCGCCGAAGCCCGACACCGCCGAGAACACCAGGAAGAACGGGAGGTTCTTGGCCTCGGCCGAGAAGAGGATGCCGAACTGGGCCGCGCCCAGGATGGCGCAGACGGCGAGGAGGCACTGTTTGCGGCCGTAGCGGTCGGAGAGCCAGCCGATGACACCGCGCCCGGTGCCGTTGACGATCGCCTTGAGCGACATCGCCGTGGCGACGATCCCGCCCGCGAAGCCCGCCTCCTCACCGATGTCGACCTGGAAGGCGATGCCGAAGATGTTCACGCCGGAGGTGCACGCCAGACAGAACCACATCAGCGCCACCCGGCCGGTCCGCCACGCCTCCATGGGGGTGTACTGCTTGACGGCCGGCGGGTTCTTCTCGAGGGACCTACGCGCGCGTGGGTCGCTCGGCGGGTTCAGCGGGTCGATGTGCGCGGGCCACCAGTTCTTCGGCGGGTCCTTGAAGAAGTAACCGGCGCACGCCACCATCGCGGCGAGCAGCACGCCCACCGAGAGCAGCACCCAGCGGAAGTTGGTCAGGTCCATGTAGCCGGTGAACAGGAAGACGAACGGCACCGACCCGTAGGCGAAACCGCCGTTCACGAAGCCGGTCTTGCCGCCCCTGCGCTCCGGATACCACTTGCCCACCATGTTGACGCAGGTGGCGTACACCATGCCCGCGCCCATGCCGCTGAGGACGCTGAAGCCGATGTAGGCGACGACGACGTGCGGTGCCAGAGCCAGCGACAGATACCCCATGAAGGTGCCCGAAGCGCCGATCATCATCGCCCAGCGGGCCGGCAGCCGGCCGCTCTCGCGGAGCCTGCCCGCGGGGAAGGCGACGGCTGCCTGGAAGAACACCCAGACGGTCATCATCCAGAAGATGTGCAGGCTGTTCCAGTTGTGCGCGGTGTGCAGCGTGTCCTCGGCGGACGCGAACGCGTACTCGGCGGAGGAGATCCCCATCATGCCCACCCAGGGCAGGATCACCATCCACTTGCGCCTGCGCCCCATGATGTCGATGTCGCTCTCGCCAACGCGGTACACCCGGCCGTTGACGTCCGCCACCTCCCGGTAGGGAACGGCGGCGGGCAGCTCGGTGGTCGTCATGACGGTCGCACCCCTTGCGTCGAAAGACTTGGCCAGCGCCCCCTGTCCAAATTGCTTGCGTGTGCGCGCGGGACCTGGGTCCGGCCGACGCGCACCGCCGGCCGGACCCGCCGGAGGTCACCTCATCGACCACCCCCCAGCAGACCGGCCGCGCGCGCCCACCGGTACTTGGCGCCCAGGACCGCCACCGGCTTCTCGGTCGTGTACGGGTACGCGACCACCCCGCGCTCGAACAGGTACTGGCACGCCTCCTCGACCTCGACGTCCCCGGCCAGCGACGCGACGACCGGCTTCTCGATGCCGCGCTCCTGGAACTCCCGCACCACGCGGGCCGTTACCTCTGCGAAGACCATGGGAGGGGTGACGATGGTGTGCCAGTAGCCGAGCACGAGCGCGTGGATGCGCGGGTCCTCGAGACCGAGGCGGATCGTCGCCTCGTACGTCGACGGCGGCTCGCCCCCCGTGATGTCGACGGGGTTGCCCGCGGCCCCGAACGGCGGGATGAACCGCCGGAAGGCCGCGTCCAGGTCGGCCGGGATCTCCATGAGGTGCAGCCCGTTGTCCGTGACCGCGTCGGAGAGCAGCACCCCGGAGCCGCCCGCGCCGGTGATGATCACGACGTTGTCGCCCTGCGGGGCGGGCAGCACGGGAAGCGCCCGCGCGTACTCCAGCATGTCGTTCAGGCCCGGGGCCCTGATGACCCCGGCCTGCCGCAGGATGTCGTCGTAGACGGCGTCGTCGCCCGCGAGCGCGCCCGTGTGCGATCCGGCGGCCCGCGCGCCCGCGGCCGTCCGCCCCGCCTTCAGGACGACGACCGGCTTCTTCGGCACGGTCGCGCGCGCCGCCTCCACGAAGGCCCGCCCGTCCTTGAGGTCCTCCAGGTGCATGGCGATGCACTGGGTGTGGGGGTCCTCGCCGAACCAGGTCAGCAGGTCGTCCTCGTCCAGGTCCGATTTGTTGCCGAGCCCCACGATCGCCGAGACGCCTGTCCCGGTGGTGCGCGCGAAGCCCAGGATGGCCATGCCGATGCCGCCCGACTGCGAGGTGAGAGCCACGCCGCCCTTCACGTCGTAGGGCGTGCAGAACGTGGCGCACAGGTTGTGCCACGTCGCGTAGTAGCCGTAGATGTTCGGTCCGAGGAGCCGTACCCCGTGGCGCTCGCCGATGGCCACGATCTCGTCCTGCAGCGCCTGTTCACCGGTCTCGGCGAAGCCGGACGGGATGAGTACCGCGTTCGGGATGCCTTTGCGCCCCACCTCCTCCAGAGCCGCGGCGACGAACTTGGCGGGGATCGCGAAGACCGCCACGTCCACGTCGCCGGGCGCGTCGGTGACGCTCTGGTACGCCTTGCGGCCCAGGATGTCGTCGGCCTTGGGGTTCACCGGGTGGATCTCCCCGGAGAAGCCGCCGTCGATGAGGTTGCGCATCACGGAGTTGCCGATCTTGCCCGCCTCGTTGGAGGCGCCGATCACGGCGACCGAGCTCGGCTGCATGAGCCGCCGCATGGTCGTGAGGATCTCCTCGCGCGTGTACGTGCGTCGCGGCTTCGGCGCCCCTTCGGCGAGGATGACCCGGATGTCGGCGGCGACCGCGCCCTCGGGCGTGGCGATCACCGGGTTGAGGTCGACCTCCGCGATCTCGGGGAAGTCCGTGACCAGCTGCGACACCCGGCGGATCTGCTCGGCAAGCGCCCACCGGTCGACCCCACGCGCGCCCCGTACCCCGCGCAGCACCTCGGCCGCCCCGATGGAGTCGAGCATGCCGGCCGCCTCGTCGGCGTCGACCGGGGCGAGCCGGAAGGTGACGTCCTTCAGGACCTCCACCAGCACACCACCGAGCCCGAAGGCGACGATCTTGCCGAACGTCGGATCGGTGACCGCCCCGACGATGACCTCTCGCGTCTCCGCGCCCGTCGGCAGCAGCTCCTGCACCTGTACGCCTTCGATGCGCGCGTCGGGCGCGTACGCGCGCGCGTTGTCGATGATCCGGTGGAAGGCCGCGCGGACACCGGCCGCGCCCTCCACACCGACGACGACGCCGCCCGCGTCGGTCTTGTGCAGGATGTCGGGGGAGACGATCTTCAGGACGACGGGCTTGCCGAAGCGCGCCGCGGCGGCCACCGCCTCGTCGACGTCGGTGGCCAGCGCCTCGCCGGGGACGGCGATCCCGTACGCGTCGGCGATCACCTTGCCCTCCGGCGCGGTGAGCGCCGTGCGTCCCTCTCCCCGTACGGCGTCGAGCAGCGCGCGTACCGTCGGCTTCCGGTCCTCGGCCGGCAATCAGATCACCCCGTCCGACTTGAGCAGGTGCAGTTCCTCGTCGCCGAGCCCGAGTTCACCGACGTAGACCTCTTCGTTGTGCTCGCCGAGGAGCGGGGAGCCGGTCACGTCGACCGGGGAGTCGGAGAGTTTGAGCGGGGAGCCGACTGTGGTGAAGGAGCCCCGCCGGGGGTGCGCCACCTCGACGACCATCTCGTTCGCGACGAGCGAGGCGTCCTCGATGATCTCCTTGGTGGAGAGGATCGGGCCGCACGGGATGTTGTGCGCGTTGAGCTTCTCCAGGACCTCCCACTTGGCCAGAGTCGAGGACCACTCCTCGATCAGCTGGAACATCTTGTTGAGCTGGGGGAGGCGCGCCTCCGGAGTCGCCCACTCGGGGTCGGTGGCCAGTTCGGGCCGACCGATCAGCTCGGTCAGCGGCTGCCAGCCCACCGGCTGCACGATCACGTACACGTAGTCGTTGGGTCCGCCCGGCGCGCACTTCACGGCCCATCCGGGCTGTCCGCCGCCGGAGGCGTTGCCGGAGCGCGGCACCTCGTCGCCGAAGTCCTCGTTCGGGTACTCGGCGAGCGGGCCGTGCGCCAGGCGCTGCTGGTCGCGGAGTTTGACGCGGCACAGGTTGAGCACGGCGTGCTGCATGGCCACGTTCACGCGCTGCCCGCGCCCGGTGCGCTCGCGCTGCAGCAGGGCGGCGAGGATGCCGGCCACCGCGTGGACGCCGGTCCCGGAGTCGCCGATCTGGGCGCCCGTGGCGAGCGGCGGCCCGTCCTCGAAGCCGGTGGTCGCCATGGAGCCGCCCATCGCCTGGGCGACGACCTCGTACGCCTTGAAGTTGGTGTACGGGCCCTCGCCGAAGCCCTTGATGGACGCGTACACGATCCGCGGATTGATCTCCTGGATGCGCTCCCAGGTGAAGCCCATGCGGTCCACGGCGCCGGGTCCGAAGTTCTCGACCATGACGTCGGAGCGGCGGATCAGCTCGGTGAGCAGCTCCTTGCCGCGCTCCGTCTTGGTGTTGAGGGTGATGCTCCGCTTGTTGCAGTTGAGCATCGTGAAGTACAGGGAGTCGACGTCCGGGATGTCACGCAGTTGCTTGCGCGTGATGTCGCCGGTCGGGGCCTCCAGCTTGACGACGTCCGCGCCGAGCCATGCGAGGAGCTGGGTGGCGGAGGGCCCCGACTGGACGTGGGTCATGTCGAGGACGCGTATGCCTTCGAGAGCCTTGGTCACGAGGGTCTCACCTCACTTGTACATGGTCTGGTTCATGGTTCCGGGGGCGTACGCGTCCGGATCGATCCACACGTTGATCAGGGACGGTTTGCCGGACTCACGTGCGCGGCGCAGCGCCGGGCCGATGTCGGCGGGGTCGCGGACCTCCTCGCCGTGGCCGCCGAGGATGCGGGCGAACTGGTCGTAGGGGACGTCGCCGAGGGTGTTGCCGACGCGCTCGCGCTCGGCGCCGTACTTCGCCTTCTGGCCGTAGCGGATCTGGTTCATCGAGGAGTTGTTGCCGACGATCCCGACGAAGGGCAGGTCGTAGCGGACGAGCGTCTCGAAGTCCCAGCCGGTCAGGGAGAACGCGCCGTCGCCGAAGAGCGCCACCACCTCCTTGTCGGGCCGCGCCTTCTTGGCGGCCAGGACGAAGGGGATGCCGACGCCGAGCGTGCCGAGCGGCCCCGGGTCCATCCAGTGGCCGGGCGCCTTGGGCTGCACGACCTGTCCGGAGAAGGTGACGATGTCGCCGCCGTCACCGATGTAGAGCGAGTCCTCGGTGAGGAAGTCGTTGATCTCGCTGACGAGCCGGTAGGGGTGGATGGGGGAGGCGTCGGAGCGGAGGCTCGGCAGCCGCTTCTCGATCGCTGTCTGCTCGGCGGCGCGCAGTTCGTCGAGCCACTCCTTGCGCTTGGCGGCGCCTCCGTTGAGCCGCCCAGAGGCGGCCTCCGTGACCGACTTGAGGATGAGTCCCGCGTCGCCGACGATGCCGAGGTCGATGTCGCGGTTCTTGCCGACGGTGCGGTAGTCGAGGTCGATCTGCACGACGGTCGCGTCGGGGGAGAGCCGCTTCCCGTAGCCCATACGGAAGTCGAAGGGCGTGCCGACGATGACGATGAGGTCGGCGTTGGAGAAGGCGTAGCGGCGCGACAGCTGGAAGTGGTGCGGATCGCCGGGCGGCAGGGTGCCGCGCCCCGCACCGTTCATGTAGGCGGGCACGTTCAGGGTGCGTACGAGGTCGATGGCGGCGGCGGTGCCGCGCGTGGTCCACACCTGGCTGCCGAGCAGGATCGCGGGCTTCTCCGCGTGCACGAGCAGGTCGGCGAGTTTCTCGACGGACTCCGGGTCGCCGGCGGACCTGGTGGACGCGCGGTAGTGGCCGGCCCGTGGCACGCGCGCCTTGTCCACCGGAACCTTCGCGTCGAGCACGTCGCGCGGTATCTCCAGGAAGGAGGGCCCCGGCGCCCCGTGGTAGCACTCGCGGAACGCCATGGAGACCATGTCGGCCGCGCGCGCGGTGTCCGGCACCGTCGCGGCGAACTTGGTGATCGGGGCCATCATGTCCACGTGCGGCAGGTCCTGGAGAGACCCCATCTTGTGTTGTGTGTGGGCCCCTTGGCCGCCGATGAGCAGCATCGGTGACTCGGCGCGCAGCGCGTTGGCGACACCGGTGACGGCGTCGGTCGTGCCGGGCCCGGCCGTCACGACGGCGCAGCCGGGTTTGCCGGTCACGCGCGCGTGGCCGTCCGCCGCGTGCGCGGCGACCTGTTCATGGCGTACGTCGACGACTTCGATGCCTTCGTCGACGCAGCCGTCGTAGATGTCGATGATGTGGCCGCCGCACAGGGTGTAGATGACCTCCACCCCCTCGGCCTTGAGCGCCTTGGCGACCAGATGCCCGCCGGAGATCTGTTCCTGGCCGTTGTCCTTGTCCGCATCGGACTGGGGCATGACGAAGTCCCGTCCCTTCCTCAGGGGCTCTCACGCAACTGGTTCGTACATTGCATACAGTCGACGAATACTGTATGAACCTTGTTATCCCGCATCCGATGAACGGTGTCCAGGGGGCGTGCGGCACTTTCGAGTCAGGAGCCGGAATGGACCTGTACGAGCATCAGGCGAGGCAACTCTTCGCAGAACACGGCGTGTTGGTACCGCCCGCGGAAGTCACCGACTCCGCCGAGGAGGCGCGGCGTATCGCGCGCCGCCTCGGCGGCCCCGTCGTCGTCAAGGCGCAGGTGAAGACGGGCGGCCGCGGCAAGGCGGGCGGCGTCGGGCTCGCCACCGACCCGGCCGCCGCCGAGGACGCGGCGCGCCGGATCCTCGGCATGGACATCAAAGGCCACATGGTGCGCACGGTGATGCTCGCCCAACCCGTCGAAATCGAAGCCGAGTTCTACGTCTCCTACGTCCTCGACCGCGCGGCCGGCACCTTCCTCGCCATCGCCTCCGCCGAGGGCGGCATGGAGATCGAGGAGGTCGCCGCGGCCCGGCCCGAAGCGGTCGCGCGCATCCCCGTGGACCCGGCCGAGGGCGTCACCACGGCGGTGGCCGCCCGTATCACCGAGGCGGCCGGACTGCCCGCGCAGTGCGTCGACGCTCTGGTCCGCCTCTGGGCCGTCCTTGTCCGGGAGGACGCCGTCCTCGTCGAGGTGAACCCCCTCGTCCGCACCGCGCAAGGGCAGATCCTCGCCCTCGACGGCAAGGTCACCCTCGACGACAACGCCCGCTTCCGGCAGACGCGTTGGGCCACCCGGGAGGCGACGCACGACGATCCGCTGGAGGCCGAAGCGGCGGCGAAGGGGCTCACCTACGTGAAGCTGGACGGCGAGGTCGGGGTCATCGGCAACGGCGCGGGGCTCGTCATGTCGACCCTCGACGTCGTCGCCGACTGCGGAGCCCGTCCCGCCGACTTCCTCGACATCGGCGGCGGCGCCTCCGCCCGCACCATGGCCGACGGGCTGAACGTCGTCCTCGCCGACCCCGGCGTGAGGTCCGTACTCGTCAACGTCTTCGGCGGCATCACGGCCTGCGACGCCGTCGCCGACGGCATCGTGCGCGCCCTCGACAGCGTCCGGCCGACCAAGCCGATCGTCGTCCGCCTCGACGGCAACAACGCCGCCCGGGGCCGCGCCCTCCTCGACGAGCGGGCCCATCCGTTGGTCCGGCAGGCCGCCACGATGGACGACGCCGCACACCAGGCCGCACGCCTCGCCCTCACCGCCGACGCGAACGCCAGTTAGGGGACCGGGACATGGCCGTCTACCTCACCAAGGAGAGCAAGGTCCTCGTCCAGGGCATGACCGGCGCCGAGGGCATGAAGCACACCCGCCGCATGATCGACGCGGGCACGGACGTGGTCGGCGGCGTCAACCCCCGCAAGGCGGGCCGCAGCGTCGACTTCGACGACCGCGCCGTCCCCGTCTTCGGCACCGTGCACGACGCCGTCGCGGCGACGGGCGCCGACACCACCGTCGTCTTCGTCCCGCCCGCCTTCGCCAAGGCCGCCGTCATCGAGGCCGCCGACGCGCGCGTGCCGCTCGCCGTCGTCATCACGGAAGGCATCCCGGTCCACGACGCGGTCGCCTTCCACGCCCACGCCCGCCGTACGGGGACACGGGTCATCGGCCCCAACTGCCCTGGTCTGATCACGCCGGGCCACTCCAGCGCGGGCATCATCCCCGCCGACATCACCAAGCCGGGCCGCGTCGGACTCGTCTCCAGATCCGGCACGCTCACCTACCAACTCATGCACGAACTGCGCGACATCGGCTTCTCCACCTGCGTCGGCATCGGCGGCGACCCCGTCATCGGCACCACCCACATCGACTGCCTCGCCGCCTTCGAGGCCGACCCGGACACCGACCTCGTCGTCCTCATCGGGGAGATCGGCGGCGACGCCGAGGAGCGGGCCGCCGCGTACATCCACGACCACGTCACCAAACCGGTCGTCGCCTACGTCGCCGGGTTCACCGCGCCCGAGGGCCGCACGATGGGCCACGCGGGCGCCATCGTCTCCGGTTCGTCCGGCACGGCGCAGGCGAAGAAGGAGGCGTTGGAGACCGTCGGCGTACGCGTCGGGTCCACCCCGACCATGACGGCGCGGCTCGTGCTGGAACGGCTCGCTCAAGACAGCGGCAAGTAGAGCGGCAGCAGTAGGTACAGCGGCAGCAGTAAGTACAGCGGCGCCCACAGCAGCACACACGGACGTCCCTAACCCGCACCCCGCACCCCGCACCCCGCACCCGGCACCCGGCACCCGCCACCCGGCACCCGGCACCCCGCACCCGCCCCGATCGTGCACCGTGAGCGGAGACCCCACCATGGCACCCACCCTCAAGGCCCGCACCTCCTGGGACGACGCCTGGCAGCGCTGCCTCACCGTCGCCCCCGAGGCCTTCCGCGACGACCGCGTCCTCAACCTCTGGAACGCGGGCTGGCACGCCGACGGCCACCCGTTGCCCGCCACCACCCCGGTCGACGGCCGCCCCGTCGCCGGTCCGCCGCGTCTCGACGCGGCCGGCGCCCACCAAGCCGTACGCGCCTCACTCGACCAGCACCGTGCCTGGCGCCACATCCCTCTCGCCGAGCGGCGGGCCCGGGTCGCCGCCACCCTCGACGCCCTCGCCCACCACCGCGACCTGCTCGCGCTGCTGCTCGTCTGGGAGATCGGCAAGCCGTGGCGGCTCGCCCTGGCCGACGTGGACCGGGCCATCGACGGCGTGCGCTGGTACGTCGACGGCGTCGACACCATGCTCGGCGACCGCACCCCCCTGACCGGCCCGGTCTCCAACATCGCCAGCTGGAACTATCCGATGAGCGTGCTCGTTCACACATTGCTGGTCCAAGCACTGGCAGGGAACGCGGTCATCGCCAAGGCCCCGACCGACGGCGGCGTCTCCTGCCTCACCCTGGCCTGCGCCCTCGCCGCCCGCGAAGGCGTCCCGGTCACGCTCGTCAGCGGCAGCGGCGGGCAGCTCTCCCAGGCGCTCGTACGGGCGCCCGAGATCGGCTGCGTCTCCTTCGTCGGCGGCCGCGACACCGGCGCCCACGTCGCCACGGACGTTGCCGACCTCGGCAAACGCCACATCCTCGAACAGGAGGGACTCAACACCTGGGGCATCTGGAACTTCACCGACTGGCCGAAGCTGGCCGCGACGATCCCCAAGCTCTTCGACTACGGGAAGCAGCGCTGCACCGCCTACCCGCGCTTCGTCGTGCAGCGCGACGCCTTCGACGCGTTCCTCGCCGCGTACCTGCCCGCCGTACGCACCCTGCGCGTCGGCCATCCGCTGGCCGTGTCCGACCCGGCGGACCCGTACCCGGAGCTGGACTTCGGCCCGCTCATCAACGCGGCCAAGGCGAAGGAGCTGACCGACCAGGTCGCCGAGGCCGTTGATCGCGGCGCCGTGCCCGTGTACCGCGCCGCCCCCGACCCGGGCCGCTTCCTGCCCGGCCAGGACACGAGCGCGTACGTCCACCCTGTCACCCTGCTCGCCCCGCCCCCGTCGTCCCCGCTGCACCACGCCGAACCCTTCGGCCCGGTCGACACGATCGTCCTGGTCGACACCGAGGCGGAGCTGCTCGCCGCGATGAACGCCTCGAACGGCGCGCTGGTGGCGACCCTCTCCACCGACGACGAGGCCACGTACGCGCGGCTCGCCCCGCAGATCCGCGCCTTCAAGGTCGGCCACGGCACGGCTCGCTCGCGCGGGGACCGGGACGAGTTGTTCGGCGGGTTCGGGGCGTCCTGGCGTGGCGCGTTCGTCGGCGGCGAGCTGCTGATCCGCGCCGTCACGCAAGGCCCGGCGGGGGAGCGGCTGCCGGGGAACTTTCCCGAGTACCACCTGATGCCGGCCTGAACCCCGGTGCGCGGCGGGGCCGCCCCCGTGACGGCCCCGTCACTCCTCGTGCAGAAGCACGTGTAGAAGTAAACCCGCAGGTCACGCGGGACGGATACGCAGGTGAAAGGCGCTCCGAAACCTTGGTATTGTTGTCCATGTCGCCGCGGGAAACGCCCCGCGAACGGCAGACACCTTGTCCGGGTGGCGGAATGGCAGACGCGCTAGCTTGAGGTGCTAGTGCCCTTTATCGGGCGTGGGGGTTCAAGTCCCCCCTCGGACACCATCGCAGCATAGAAATCCCCAGGTCGCATCGTTGACCTGGGGATTTCCGCATGGGCAGGGTCATCAACGGCCGTCGGTGCGCGGCTTGCGCAGGCGCAGATGGAGGACGGTGCCGCCGAGCAGGGCGACCGCGCTGGTGGCCGCGAGCGTGCCGGCCTTGTTGAGGGTGGACGCGGCGTTCTGCTCAGCGGTGTCGGCTGCCGGCGCCGCCACCGCCTGATGCGCCGCGTGGCCGGTGTGCGCCGCATGGTCCGCGTGTGCCGCAGCCGGGACCGCCGCGCTGATCGAGCGCGCGGCGCTGGACAACCCGGTGACCTCGCCGTTGCCCCCGTCGAAGACCAGGTCCGAGCACGAGAAGAAGTTCTCCTGGCTGTCGGAGCGGACCCACTGGACGAACATCATGTGGCGGCCGGTGCGCTGCGGCAGCTGGAGGTTCCAGTAGTAGTGGCCCGCTTCCGTACCCGGGCCGCCGTTGTTCGGCGGGTTGGTGATGGTCTGCAACTGCTCCAGGTCCGCCCAGCGCAGGGGCTGTGTCGCATCGAAGCCCTGCTTGGTGACGTAGACCCTGAACGAGCCCGGGTGGTGCGCCCAGTTGCTGTACTTCAGCTGGATATTGGCGCCCGCCGTCAGGTGGGTGACCGGCCAGTCGGTGCGGGCCGCGTTGTACGGGGAGAAGCTGTACGGGCTGCGGTCGCCCGCGCTGCACAGTTTGCCGTCGGCGACGTAGCCCTGGCCGCGGCCGCCCGCGTTCGAGTCGAGCACCGCGAACCAGTTGTAGAGCGGGGTGGTGCCGGCCGACTGCACCGCCGCCTTGCAGGCGGGGTTGGCCGGCATCTGGGTCGAGGAATGGGCGAGCAGATCCTTGTAGCAGAGGTACGTACGGGATCCGGGCGTCAGGGCCACGCCGTGCGCGGAGGCGGAGCCCGGGAACGCGAGCACCGCCGCCGCGGCCGTACCCAGGGCGCCGGCCAGAGCGGCGGCTCTGGCGGAGCGGCGAGCCGAGCGGCGAGCCGAGCGGCGGGCTGAGCGAGGAACAGTCATGGAACGTCTCCTTCGGTGGGGGCGGGAGTTTCCGATGAGTGGCTCGCCGGGTGGTTGCCGCCGATGCCCCGAAGGTTGCCGTCCGTTCCGATATGGCTGATTTCCTGCGGCGGTCAGGGCGGTGGTCAGGGCGGTGGTCAGGGCGCCGGTCAAGGGCGCCGGTCAAGGGCGCCGGTCAAGGGCGCCGGTCAGGCCGAGGACGGGCGCAGCACGTCCACCACCAGGTCCTGCAACCGGGCTGTCTTCTCGGGACAGTTGACCGCCGTCGTGGAGAGGAAGACCCCGAGGAGCATCAGCGTGATCTCCCCGGCCTCCACGTCCGCCCGCAGGTCGCCCGCCCGCACCCCGGCGTCGAGGATGAGCGCGATCGCCGCGGTGATCCGTTCCCGGGTGGCCGGAGTCGCGATGGTGCCCGCGGCCCAGCCCGCCCGCAGTGTGTCCGACATGCCGCGCTTGGCCGCGCAGAAAGCGGCGTACCGCTCGACCCAGGCGCGCAGCGCGGCCTCGGGCGGAAGGTCGGCGAGGAGGGCGGGCGCGCTGTCGACCACGGCGTCGAGCTCGGCGGCGTACAGGGCCTCGACGAGCGCTTCTCGCGTGGGGAAGTGGCGGTAGAGCGTGCCGATGCCGACCCCCGCCTCACGGGCGATGGCGTCGAGGGGCGCGGCCCCGCCCGACGCGGCGAAGGCCGCGCGGGCGGCGGCGAGGAGCTTCTCGCGGTTGCGGCGGGCGTCGGCGCGGGCCGGCCGTTCGGAGCGTGCGGGCTCGGCGGAGTCAGGCGCGATCAAAACGGAGGCCCTCCGGTTGGTGTACGGTCGGCGCAGTCGCAGTAACGGAGTCCCTCCGTTTACCCCATCGTCTCACGAGGGTGGCATCGTCATGGCTTCCACCAGCTCCAGCGTCTCCACTGAACCCACTGGCCGTCCCGGCGGGCCCGGCTCGCTCGCCGGGCGCACCGTCTCCCGTATCGGCTTCGGCGCCATGCAGCTCGAACGGCTCCGGGACGACCGCGCCGCCGCCGTCGCGCTCCTGCGCCGCGCCGTCGAACTCGGCATCGACCACATCGACACCGCCCAGTTCTACGGACACGGCTTCGTCAACGAGGTCATCGCCGAGGCGCTGAGCGCCGAGGACGACGCCATCGTCGTCAGCAAGGTCGGAGCCGAACCCGCGCACGACGGCCCCCTCCCGCTCCGCCTCGCCCAGCGGCCCGAGCAACTGCGGGCCCAGGTCGACGACAACCTCAAGAGCCTCCGCCTCGATCAGATCCCGCTCGTCAACCTGCGCCGCGCCGACACCGGCCCCGGGCTGCGCGCCGAGGGGGACCAGCTCGTCGACATGGACGACCAGCTCGCCGTGCTGACCGGCCTCCGCGACGAGGGCAAGATCGGCGCGATCGGCGTCAGCAATGTCACCGCCGACCAACTGCGCAGGTCGCTCCCTGTGGGCGTCGCCTGTGTGCAGAACGCCTACAGTCTCGTAGCGCGCGGCGACGAGGACATGCTGCGGCTCTGCGTCGACGAGGGCATCGCGTGGGTGCCCTACTTCCCGCTCGGCAGCGCCTTCCCCGGCATGCCGAAAGTGACCGACGAGCCCGCCGTCGTCGAGGCGGCGCGAACCCTCGGCAGCACGCCCGCGCAGGCCGGCCTCGCCTGGCTGCTCCACCACGCCCCGAACGTGCTGCTCATCCCGGGCACCGCCGACCCGGAGCACCTGCGGGCCAACGTCGACGCGGGCGCGCTCGCCTTCGACGAGGCGACGCTGGCCGCGCTCGACGCCGTACCGACGCGCGACGGGGACATCGAGCTGCACTGATACCCGGCGCCCCGACAGAAGGCGGCTACGGCACCCGTGCCGTCCACTCCGCCGTGCCGAACTTCGTCCGCACCAGTTCCTCCGCGCGGGCCATCTCCGACTCCGTCACCCGGCCCTCGGAGAGCCCGTAGCGGGCGCGGAAGGAGTCGATCATGCGGGCGATGACCTCCTCGCGGGGCAGCCCGGTCTGTCGGCGCAGGGGGTCGACGCGCTTCTTGGCGCTCTTGGTGCCCTTGTCGGAGAGCTTCTCCTTGCCGATGCGCAGCACCTCGACCATCTTGTCGGCGTCGATGTCGTAGGACATGGTCACGTGGTGGAGCACGGCGCCCCTGCCCGCCACGATCCGCTTCTGGGCGGCACCCGCGACCTTGCCGACCTCGGTGGCGATGTCGTTGAGCGGCTGGTACCACGCCTTGATACCCATGTCGCCGAGGGCTTCGAGCACCCAGTCGTCGAGGTAGGCGTACGAGTCCTGGAAGGAGAGCCCCGAGACCAGGGACTCGGGGACGGCGAGCGAGTACGTGATCGTCGACTTCGGTTCGGCGAACATGGCGCCGCCGCCGGAGATCCGCCGCACCACGGTGGCCCCGTGCCGGTCGGCGCCCTCGGCGTCCACCTCGTTGCGCAGCGACTGGAAGCTGCCGATGATCACGGCGGGGCGGTCCCACTCCCACACGCGCAGGGTCGGCGGGCGGTGCCCGAGCGCGACCTCCTCCACCATCACCTCGTCGAGCGCCATGTGCAGCACGGGGGACTGCGGGGCGTCGTGGACGAGCTGCCAGTCGTAGTCGCGCCAGTCGGTGGCCTGGGCGAGCGCGCGGCGCACGGCCGTGGCGACGCCCTCGGTGGTCAGGCCGAGCATGACGGTGCCGGGCGGCAGCGCCGCCTCGACGCGGGCGGCGAGCGCCGCGTGGTCGGCGTCGGCCGGGGCGCCCTCGAGCGCGGCGTTGATCGCCAGGAGCGCCTCGTCCGGTTCCAGGAAGAAGTCGCCCGCCACGCGGACATCGCGCAGGACGCCGTCCGCCACCTCGACATCCGCGACGACGAGCTTGCCGCCGGGGATCTTGTACTCGCCGTGCACTGTGCGCCGCCTTCCGCCGCGGACGTTCCTGAGCCCGCGCATGGTCCTCATTGCGGGCAACGCTATCCGCAAGCCGGACATTCCGACTGGCCGCGGCTGTTCCGGCGGAGCCCGCCGTACGTGACCGGACAGAGCCTTGCCCCGGACGGTGGCGCCGGGGTGAAGTACCCCTATCCGACCCCGGGAGTGCGCGATGAGGGAGTACGTGCGCGGCGCCGCCTGGTGGGCGTCGGACGGCAGGCCCGTACGCGCGGACCCCGCCGACCGGGACCGGCTGCCGGGCGACACCTGGGAGCGGGCCCGGACACCGGCCGGGGTCCGCCTCGAGTTCACGGCGCGGGGCGTCACGGCGGTCGAGCTCGCGTACGAGGTGTGCGCGCCGGCGGAGGCGGACACGTACCGCGCCGAGCCGGCCGTGTTCACGGTGATCGGAGGCGTGGACGTACCGGCGCGGACCACCCCGGGCGCGCACGTCGCACGGCTCCCGCTGCCGCGCCCCGAGGGTACGTACACCGTTCAACTCCCGTACTCGATAAGGCCATTGGTCCGGGAGCTGCGCCCGCTGGGCGGCGGCTCGCTCGACCCCGCCCCGCGCCGCCCGCGCTGGCTCGTGTACGGCGACTCGCTCGTCGAGGGACGGGCCTCGACCCGGCCGCACTTCGCCTGGCCGTCCGTCGCCGCGCGGATGCTGGGCGTCGAGGACGTGAACCTCGGGTACGCGGGCGCGGCGCGCGGCGAACTCGCCTCCGCGCAGCAGATCGCAACCCTGGACGCGGATCTGCTGACCGTCGCCTTCGGCACCGACTGCTGGGCGCGTACGCCGTATTCGGCGCCGCTGCTGTACGAGACGGTCCGCGCGTTCCTGGCCGTCGTCCGCGCGGGCCACCCGCAGACCCCGCTGCTCGTGTTCTCGCCGGTGCTCCGGCCGGACGCCGAGGCGACCCCGAACGAACTCGGCGCCACGCACGCACAGGTGCGGGACGCGGTCGAGCGGGCGGCACACGACGCCGCCGAGAGCGGTGACAAGCGGCTCACGGTGGTTTCCGGCGGCGAACTGCTCACCGCTGAGCACCTCGTGGACGGGGTCCACCCAGGTGACCGCGGCCATCTGCTGCTCGCGCGGGCTGTGGCGAACAGCCTCACAGGTCCCGGCGGCGCGGGGGCATAGAGCACGTACTTCTGTAAGGCCCTTGACTAAAGCCTGTCCGGAGTCGAAGGATCCCTCCCGCACGCCAGTTGCTTTCTGGTGGAACCTGTTCGACTCCTGTGAATCCTGTTTGCTTCGAGGGGACCCGCTCATGCCTGTCACCCGCAGAACCGTGCTGACCGCGAGCGCGGCCGCCTCCGTCGCCGGAGCGCTCGCCGCACCCGTCACCGCCCACGCCGCCGAGCGCACCGGCGCGGTCGGGCGCCGTACCGTCGAGCTCACCGACGACTGGCGCTTCGCGCTCGTGGACCTGGGCGGCATCACCGACCCGACCGGCGCGTACACCGATGCCGAGCAGCCCGGGTTCGACGACTCGGACTGGCGCACGGTCGCCGTCCCGCACGACTGGAGCATCGAGCAGACCCCGACCACCCAGCACAACACGACCAGCGGCACCGGCTTCCTGCCGGGCGGCCTCGGCTGGTACCGCAAGGCGTTCACCGTGCCGCGCGGCTGGGCGGGCAAGCGGATCTCCGTCGAGTTCGACGGCGTCTACATGGACGCGAACGTCTACGTGAACGGCCGGCTCGTCGGCAACCACCCCTACGGCTACACCGGCTTCGCCCACGACATCACCGACCTCGTGCACACCGACGGCCGCACCCCCGACGTCCTCGCCGTCGAGGTCCGCAACCGGCTGCCCAGCAGCCGCTGGTACTCCGGCAGCGGCATCTACCGCCATGCCCGCCTCGTCGTCACCGAGCCGGTGCACGTCGAGCGCTGGGGCACGTTCGTGACGACCCCCGATCTGGCCGCGACCCTCGCGAAGGGGTACGCGACGGTCGACGTACGCACCTCGGTCGTGAGCGAGGCGGAGGGCGGAGCCGAGGGCGGGGCGAAGGACGGGGCGAAGGGCGGAGACACGCGGGACGTCACCGTCGTCTCCACCGTCCGCGACCCGAAGGGGCGGCGCGTCGCGCGGACGGAGTCCGTGCTCAAGGCGGTCACGGGCAGCGGCGGCACGGCGCACCACGAACTCCGCGTGCGAGCGCCGCAGCTCTGGTCCGTCGACACACCCGGACACCGGTACACGCTGATCACCGATCTCCGTGTGGACGGCCGCACCGTCGACACGTACCGCACCCGCTTCGGCATCCGGCACGCCGTCCTCGACCCCGAGCAGGGGCTGTCTCTCAACGGCACCCACATGAAGATCAAGGGTGTCGACCTCCACCACGACCTCGGCGCGCTGGGCGCGGCCGTCCAGCGTGACGCCGTACGCCGCCAGTTGACCATCATGAAGAGCATGGGCGTCAACGCCCTGCGCACCTCCCACAACCCGCCCGCGCCCGAGGTGATCGAGGCCTGCGAGGACCTCGGCCTCATCATGCTGGTGGAGGCGTTCGACTGCTGGCGCACGGGCAAGAACACCTACGACTACGGCCGCTTCTTCGACGCCCACAGCGACGCCGACATCGCCGAGATGGTGCGCGCCGCCCGCAACTCACCGGCCGTCCTGATGTGGTCGATCGGCAACGAGATCCCCGACTCGACGCGCACCGAGGGCATCGCCATGGCCCAGCGCCTCATCGACGACATCAAGGCACTCGACACGACGCGGCCCGTCGTCATCGGCTCCGACAAGTACCGCTCGCTGCCCGCCGTCGGATCGCCCGCCGACCTGATCCTGGCCAAGCTGGACGGCCTCGGCCTGAACTACAACACCGCCGCTTCGGTCGACGCGCTGCACGCCCGCTACCCGCACCTGTTCCTCTTCGAGTCCGAATCGTCCTCGGAGACGTCGAGCCGGGGCACGTACCAGGAGCCGCAGCACCTCAACACCGGGGAGAACCACACACCCGGCAGGCGCGCCACGTCCTCGTACGACAACAACCTCGCCTCCTGGACGATGAGCGGCGAGTACGGCCTGAAGAAGGACCGTGACCGGCGGTTCTTCGCGGGCGAGTTCCTGTGGTCCGGCATCGACTACATCGGCGAGCCGACCCCGTACGACGTGTTCCCGGTGAAGGCGTCGTTCTTCGGAGCGGTCGACACGGCCGGGTTCCCGAAGGACATGTACCACCTGTTCCGCAGCCAGTGGACCGACGAGCCCATGGTGCATCTGCTGCCGATGGACTGGACCACGTACGAGGACGGCGAGGAGGTGGAGGTGTGGGCCTACGCGAACGTCGCCGAGGTCGAGCTGTACCTCGACGGCCGCTCGCTGGGCGTACGTACCTTCGACCGCAAGACGACGCTCGACGGCCGCGCCTACCTGGAGACCACGGAGGCGACCGGCGACGACAGGACCGTCACCGCGGGGCCCTACCCGGGCAGCTACACCAGCCCGAACGGCAGCGCGGGCAAGCTGCATCTGAGCTGGAAGGTGCCGTTCGCGGCCGGTGAGCTGAAGGCGGTCGCGCGGCGGAACGGGAAGACCGTCGCGACGGACGTCCTGCGCACCGCCGGGAAGCCGCACGCGGTACGGCTGACGGCCGACCGGAAGGCGGTCGCGGCGGACGGCCGTGCGCTGGCGTTCGTGACCGCCGAGGTCGTCGACGCGCGCGGGGTGGTCGTGCCCGACGCCGGGCACCTCGTCGAGTTCGCCGTCACGGGCGGCTCGCTCGCCGGTGTCGACAACGGGCGGCAGGAGAGCGCCGAGCGCTACCAGGCCAGTACGCGCACCGCCTTCCACGGCCTCGCGCTCGCCATCGTCCGCGCGGGCACGAAGCCGGGCGCGCTCACGGTCACCGCGCGGGCGAAAGGGCTGCGCGCCGGGAAGGTCTCCGTACGGGTGACCGGACCGGCCGGGTCGCCCGTCACTCCGGCTACGAGGTTCGAGCCGGACCCGGGGCCGGGAGCGGTCAAGTACCCGTTCGCGGACGCAAGTTACTCGGGCGCGACGAACACGCTGCCCGCCGCCATGCTCGACGGCGACCCGGCCACTCAGTGGTCCAACGCCTTCCAGAAGGCCGCCACCGCCCTGCTGCCCGCTTTCGACGGGGCCCGGCCGCGCGACTGGGTCTGCGTCAAGTGGGCGCAGGAGCGGACCGTGGGCCGGATCGAGGTCTCCTTCACGGTCGACGCCCGGCACGCGCTGCCCGAGTCGGTCGCGGTGTCGGTGGGGGGCGTCGCCGTGCCGGACGCCGACATCGCGTGGGCGACGGTGTCCGGCGAGCCGACCGTCATCACGTTCGACGCGGTGCGCGGCAGCGGCGTCCGGCTCGACCTGGTGAGCAGCGCGCCCGGCACACGGGAGGGGGCGTTCGGGATCAGCGCACTCGACGTGTCCGCGTCATGATCTGAGGCGTGAGCGGCAACCTTTCGGCGGCCGTACGGCGACTGCACTCCGGCCCGTGCCATCCGGCACGGGCGCCCCCACACCCACGGAGTGCGACCGCAGATGATCAGTGAATCCCGCAGCGAACCCTCCAGTGAATCCCGCAGTGGATCCCGCAGCCGGCCACGCGGCCGGTCCCGGCATCGCGGGCGCGGCACTGTCCTCGTCGCCGGGGCGCCGCTCACGGCCGCCGCCGCGCTCGCCCTCGCCTTCGCCTACGGGGGCGGCGCGGACCGGGCCTCGGCGGCGACCACGGCGGCGCCCGTCGAGGCGGCGGCCTGGGCCGACGACGTGGCCGACGGCTTCGCCTCCGTCGACTCGCTCGGCCAGAAGGGCACGTACGGCGGGCGCGACGGCAAGACGGTCACCGTGAGGACCCGCGCCGACCTGGAGAAGTACGCGACGGCGAGCGAGCCCTACACCATCGTCGTCGCGGCGGCCATCACCATGGACCCCGTCGGCAAGGAGATCAAGGTCGCCTCCGACAAGACGATCGTGGGCTCCGGCACCTCCGGGCAGATCGTCGGCGGCGGCTTCTTCCTCGGCACCGGCGTGCACAACGTCATCATCCGCAACCTCACGATCCGCGACACCTACCAGGGCGTCTGGAACGACAAGGACCACGACTTCGACGCCGTCCAGATGGACGGCGCGCACCACGTGTGGATCGACCACAACGACCTGCGGCACATGGCCGACGGCCTGATCGACGTCCGCAAGGACAGCACGAACGTGACCGTCTCCTGGAACCGCCTCAGCAACGACAACAAGGCGTTCGGCATCGGCTGGACCGACAACGTCGTCACCGACATCACCATCCACCACAACTGGATCCACGAGACCGAGCAGCGCAACCCGTCCACCGACAACTGCGCCCACGCCCACCTCTACAACAACTACCTCCAGGACGACCCGAACACCGCGATCACGTCGTCGTACGGCAACTACTCGCGCGGCAGGACCCGGATGGTCCTGGAGAACAGCTACTTCCAGGGCGTGCGCAACCCCGTGACCAAGGACGCCACCGCCACCATCGAACAGCGCGGCAGCGTCTTCTCCGGGACGAGCGGGCGCAACGAGAGCGGGGGCACGGCCTTCGACCCGAAGGCGTTCTACGCGTACACGCTCGACAAGGCGGCGGACGTGCCGTCGGTGGTGAAGTCGGGGGCCGGTCCCAGGAGTTCGGTCGGTACGTTCCCGGCCACCACGCTGTCGGCCGCCGCGACCACCGTGACCGTCGCCAAGGACGGCAGCGGGCAGTACAAGACGGTGCAGGCCGCCGTCGACGCCGTGCCCGCGAACAACTCCGCGCGCGTGGACATCCTCATCGCCCCCGGCACGTACCGCGAGACGGTGACCATCCCGTCCAGCAAGCCGCACGTCACCTTGCGGGGGACGGGCGCCAGCCGCAAGGACACCACCATCGTCGAGGGCCACGCGGCGGGCTCGACCAAGCCGGACGGTTCGACGTACGGCACCTCCGGCAGCGCCACCGTGCACGTCCTCGGCGCCGACAGCCAGCTGCGCAACCTCAGCGTCACCAACGACTTCGACGAGGGCGCCAACCAGTCCATCGCCGGGCAGGCCGTGGCCCTGCGCACCAACGCCGACAAGGTCTTCCTCGACAGTGTCATCGTCAGCGGCGACCAGGACACCCTCCTCGTCGACGGCGCGGGCAAGCGCGTCTACATGACCAACTCCTACGTCGTCGGCAACGTCGACTTCATCTTCGGCGGCGCCACCGCTGTCATCGACAAGTCGGTGATCACGCTGAAGAAGCGGTGGAACGGTACGTCCGCCGGGTATGTCGCCGCGCCCAGCACCGCCGCCGCCAACAAGGGCATCCTCATCAACCGCTCCACCATCGACGGCGACGTCTCCGCCAAGAGCTTCTACCTCGGCCGCAACTGGCACGCGGGCGGCAACGCGGCCCTCGACCCGCAGGCCACCGTCCGCGACTCGACGCTCGGCGCGGCGGTCAAGGCGACGCCGTGGACGGACATGGGCGGCTTCTCCTGGAAGGACGACCGGTTCGCCGAGTACAAGAACACGGGGGCCGGTGCCGGTTCGGCCAGTGCCGACCGGCCCCAGCTGACCGACGCGCAGGCCGCGAACCAGGAGGTCGCGGACTGGCTGGGGGACTGGACACCGACCGCCGGGTGAGTCGTCCATCACCGATCACCGACTGGTACGACGCGCAGGGCTGCTGAGCCCCGTCGTGGTTCACATGCGGACCGCCCGCTGCACGGCCTCGGCCGCGAGCTGAGCGGCGGCGCGGCGGGTCGTCGCGGCGAGCATGTCCGTGTGGATCGGGCCGCCCGCCGCGAGATGCCGGTCGTAGGGCAGGTGGACGACGCCGACACCGGTCTCCCGGATGTGGGCGGTGGCCGCGGTCAGGTCCAGGTTCTGGTCCGGGGCGCCGGAGGTGAGCGCCACGACGGTGGTCGGCAGCGTGGAGTGCGGCAGGTTGCCGAGCCAGTCCAGGACGACACGGGTGCCGCCGACGCCCTCCGCGGTCATCGGGGCGACGACGATACGGGCGTGCGCCGTGTCCATCGCCGTACGGGCCACGTCACCCGGCAGCGTCTCGCAGTCGACGACCGTCATGGCGAAGTGGCGGCGCAGCGCGAGCGTGACCTCGCGGTAGGTGCGGACGTCGAGCGGGGGGCCCACGCGGCCCTGGCTCGCGGGGAGCAGCCAGCCGCCGTCCGGGAGCGGGACCAGGTAGCCGGTGATGTCGAGGAGATGCATCGAGGGGGTCAGGATCCGGGCCAGTTCACCGGCCGACCAGCGCACGGACTGGGCGCCCAGGCGCACCGCCAGTGTGCCCAGTGCGGCGTCCGCCTCCAGGGCGAGTACCGGGTCCTGGCGGACGCGTTGCAGGGTGCGGGCGACCAGCGCGGCGGTCGTCGTCTTGCCCACGCCGCCCCGGATCGAGGTGACGGCGACGATCCGGCCCTTCGTCACCGGGTGCTGCAACTCCCGTACCCAGGGCCCCTCCTCGCCCGCCGCGTGCGCCGAGGGCCTGGCCATCCGCCGCAACGACTGCCCGGACCGCCGCGCCACCGAGTCACCGTGCTGCGGCTTCCCGCCGGCCTGTGCCAGACGCGGATCGACGGTGAGGACGGGCTCGGGGGCCGGAAAGGCGATGTCCGTGCCGGGGCGCGGGCGGACGACCGGGGCGGCGTCGGTCCGCGGCCCGGGTGCTGGTTGCGCGGGGACCACGGGCGGGGCCGGGGGCAGTGGCGGTGGAGCAGTGACGGTTGTGCCGGTCTGCGGTGCGGGGGCCACGGGGGCCGCGGCCTCGTACCCCGGAAGCGGCCGGGGAGTCGTGTCGATGACGGGCGAGGGCGCGGACACGGCTGTACGGGGTCGGGGCTGCGGCGCGGGGGCGGCCACGGGGTGCTCGGGGGCGGGCGCCACGGTGAGGGCGGGGCCGGGGGGCACGGTCACGGTCGGTTCCGGGGGCGCGATGGGAGCTGGCGGTACGGGATCCGGCGTCGCGGCCGAGGCCCGGTCCTGGCCGGCGGTACGGGAGGTGACGAGCGCCGCTGCGGCGAGGTCTGCGAGGGCCGAGGGTGCCGGGGCCCGGTCGGGGGTGGCGTCGGCGAGGGCCGAGGGTGCCGCGTCGTCCGTGCCCTGTGCCGGTGGCCGGCTCGCGGTTGTGCTTTCCCCGGGGGCGGGCGGCGTCGCCGGGCTCGCAGGTTTCTGGGCCCGATCGCGGCGGACCGTGCCGGGGTTCGGACGCGCCTCGTCCCGACGACGCACGGGGAGCGGGTCCTTGGTCCGGCCCGGAGGAGGGGGCGTGGTCCCGTCCGAAGCCGAAGCCGAAGCCGGGTGCAAGGCGGTACTCGTCACTGGGGACGCGTCCGCGACCGGGGCTGTCCCTGTGGCCTCGTCCTGAGCCATGCCCGGGGGCTGAGCCGTGCCCTGAGCCGTGTCGGCACCCGGAGCCGGAGGCTCGGCCGGGATCGGGGCCATGTCCGCGGCCCCCTCCTCCAGCGGGCCAGGCCCCGGCCCCGTCGAAGGAGGCAAAGGCGCGGCAGCGCGATGCGCAGGGTTCGTGGGCAGTGGCTCCGCGTTGTTCTCCACCGGGTTCATCGAACTCACCGCGCCCCGCGGGTCGTAGCCCGCGTCGGCGTCTGCGGACCAGTCATCCGTGCCCCCACGTCGAACATCATCGGCAGACCCCCGGAACTGAGGCGATTCGCCTTCACTCGCGCCTTCTGCGGCCCCTCGTGGACCACCTGCCGCGAAAGCCTATCTCCCCGCACCCGTGGCGCCGGGATCGGTCACCGGCTCAGGCCTTCAACTGCCGGGCCCTCCCGCCCTGCACCGGGTGATGCGGCCCGCGCCCGGTGAAGTGCCGCACTTCTCCGAGGATCCCGCCATCACCGAGTTCCGGCCGCACGTCGCCGCCACGGCCCGGGTCGTGGTCGGCACCGCCGGGGCCGACCGCCGCGCCGCGTTCGGGGCGAGCTCCGAGCAGCGCGTGCACGTCATGCCTGCCGCCGACGACCTCTGGACATTCTGGGACGCAGTCACCACCAGCACCCTGGGTTTCAGCGGTATCCGGCTGCATAACGCGACCCCGCGCTGACCCCTGTCCGCCGCCCCGCCCGGCCTCTACCCTGAGACCCTGTCCGCGCCTCACCGGGCTTCGAGGGGGAGTCGCATGAGTGACGACAGCGATGGCGACAGGGACGGCGGCGAAGGGCGGCGCGACCGGCTCCCGGGCAAAGGGGAGCGTCTCGCCGACTGGGCCGACGGACGGCTCGGGCTCCACCAGCTCGCCAAGTCTCAGATGCGCAAGATCTTCCCGGACCACTGGTCCTTCATGTTCGGCGAGATCTGCCTCTACAGCTTCATCATCCTCATCCTCACCGGCACCTATCTGACGCTCTTCTTCGACCCCAGCACCACCGAGGTCGTCTACAACGGCTCGTACGAACCGCTCAAGGGCATCATCATGACCCGGGCGTACGAGTCGACGATCGACATCAGCATGGATGTGCGCGGCGGTCTGCTGATCCGGCAGATGCACCACTGGGCCGCGCTCGTCTTCGTCGCGGCGATGCTCTGCCACATGATGCGGGTCTTCTTCACGGGCGCGTTCCGCAAGCCCCGCGAGGTCAACTGGCTGTTCGGCTGGACCCTGCTGATGCTCGGCATCATCACCGGACTGACCGGCTACTCGCTCCCCGACGACCTGCTCTCCGGCACCGGGCTGCGCTTCTCGCAGGGCGCGATCCTGTCGGTGCCGATCGTCGGCACGTACCTGTCGTTCTTCCTCTTCGGCGGCCAGTTCCCCGGTGAGGACTTCATCGCCCGGCTCTACCCGGTCCACATCCTGCTGCTGCCCGGCATCATGCTCGGCCTGGTCGTGGCCCATCTGATCCTGGTCTTCTACCACAAGCACACCCAGTTCGCGGGGCCGGGACGTACGGAGAAGAACGTGGTCGGCGTGCCCTTCCTGCCGATCTACGTGGCGAAGGCGGGCGGCTTCTTCTTCCTGGTCTTCGGGGTCCTGGCCGTCATGGGCGCGGTCGCCACGATCAACCCGGTCTGGGCGTTCGGCCCGTACCAGACGCACCTCGTGACCACCGGCGCCCAGCCCGACTGGTACCTCGGCTTCTCCGAGGGGCTGATCCGGGTGATGCCGGGCTGGGAGATCGACCTCTGGGGGCACACGTTACAGCTGGGCGTCTTCATCCCGTTCGCGCTGTTCCCGCTGGTCATGGCCTTGATAGCGGTGTACCCGTTCGTGGAGGCCTGGGTCACGGGCGACCGGCGCGAGCACCACATCGCCGAGCGCCCGCGCAACCGCCCCGTCCGCACCGGCCTCGGTGTCGCCTGGCTGTCGCTGTACGGCGTACTGCTGATCGGAGGAGGCAACGACATCGTGGCGCTGCAGTTCCACCTCTCGATCAACGCCATCACCTGGGCGGTACGGATCGGCTTCTTCGTCGTACCGGTGCTCGCGTTCATCGTCACGCGGCGGGTCTGCAACGGGCTGCAGCGCCGTGACCGCGAGAAGTCCCTGCACGGCCGCGAGTCCGGCACGATCAAACGGCTGCCGCACGGCGAGTACATCGAGGTCCACGAGCCCCTCACCCGCGCCGAGCTGTACAAGCTGAACCTGCACGAGCAGCCGCGGCCGTACGAGTTGGGGCCGCGCGTCGACGGCAACGGGGTGGCGCGGAAGTTCACCGTGCGCCAGCGCGTCCGCGCGCGCCTCGCCAAGGCGATGTACGGGCCGGGGACGTACGTGCCGAAGGCGACCGTGGAGGAGTACCAGGCGCTGCACGCCGGCTGGCACGAGTCCGAACGGGACACGTCCGCCCACTGATGTCCGCGCGCCGAGGCGCCCTTCTTCTCCCTGTGCGGCATCGCTGCTACCTTCGCACCAACGTACCTAACAAATGTTTGGTCGGAAGGTGGCGGTGCCGCTCATGCCCGTCTCTCTCTCGTACGTTTCGGACACGGGTTCCTCGGCCCCGGAGCGGGCCGTCGCCGTCGTCGACGTGGACTACGCCCCGGTCAACGCCCTGCCCGTACAGGGCTGGTACGACCTCGCCGACACCGTCCGCGCGGCGGGCCGCGACCCCGACGTGCGCTGTGTCGTGCTCACCGCCACCGGCCGCGGCTTCAACGCCGGGGTCGACATCAAGGAGATGCAGCGCGACAGCGGCCACACCGCGCTGATCGGCGCGAACCGGGGCTGTGCCGCCGCCTTCGCCGCCGTGTACGAGTGCGAGGTGCCGGTCGTCGCCGCCGTGCACGGGTTCTGCCTCGGCGGCGGGATCGGGCTCGTCGGGAACGCCGACGCGATCGTCGCCAGCGACGACGCCACCTTCGGCCTGCCCGAGCTCGACCGGGGCGCGCTCGGCGCCGCGACCCACCTGGCCCGCCTGGTCCCGCAGCACCTGATGCGCGCCCTCTACTACACCTCCCGCACCGTCACCGCCGCCGAACTGCACGCGCACGGGTCGGTGTGGAAGGTGGTCCCGCGCTCCCGGCTCCGCGCGGCGGCTGTCGGGCTGGCGGGGGAGATCGCGCGCAAGGACGGCTACCTCCTGCGGCTCGCCAAAGCCGCGCTCAACGGCATCGACCCCGTCGACGTACGCCGCAGCTACCGCTACGAGCAGGGCTTCACCTTCGAGGCGAACCTCAGCGGCGTCGCCGACCGGGTCCGCGACCGCTTCGCCGCCGCCCCCGGGGAGGCCACGTGAGCCCGACCGACAAGACCCTCTCCGCCGACGACGTGGCCGGGCGGCTGCGCAGCGGCATGACGCTCGGCATCGGCGGCTGGGGCTCGCGCCGCAAACCCATGGCGCTGGTGCGGGCCCTGTTGCGCAGCGACGTCACCGACCTCACCGTCGTCTCCTACGGCGGCCCCGACGTGGGTCTGCTCGCCGCCGCCGGGAAGATCCGCAGACTGGTCGCACCGTTCGTCACCCTCGACACCATCTCCCTCGAACCGCACTTCCGCGCCGCCCGCGAGCAGGGCCGTATCGAGCTGATGGAGATCGACGAGGCCATGTTCATGTGGGGGCTGCGCGCCGCCGCGAACCGGCTGCCGTTCCTGCCCGTGCGCGCGGGCATCGGCTCGGACGTCATGCGCGTCAACCCCGCCCTGCGGACGGTCACCTCGCCGTACGAGGACGAGGAGACGTTCGTCGCGATGCCCGCCCTGCGCCTGGACGTGGCCCTCGTCCACCTGAACCGCGCGGACCGGCGCGGCAACGGTCAGTACCTGGGCCCGGACCCGTACTTCGACGACCTCTTCTGCTCGGCCGCCGACGCCGCGTACCTGTCCTGCGAGCGGATCGTGGACAGCGCGGAACTCGCCAAGGGCGGGCCGCCGCAGTCCCTTCTCATCAAGCGGCACCGCGTCACCGGCGTGGTGGAGGCCCCGAACGGCGCGCACTTCACGTCCTGCGCACCCGACTACGGTCGCGACGAAGCGTCCCAGAAGCTGTACGCGACCACGCCGTTCGCGGAGTTCCGGGCGCGGTTCCTGGGCGGGGACGAGCAGGCGTACCAGGCCGCCGTCGAGGCGTGGCGCCCGGAGCGGGGAGGGGAGGCCCGATGAGCGGGCCGGGCACCCCGGACGCGGGGCGCGCCGACTACTGCGTGATCGCCTGCGCCGAGGCCTGGCGCGACAGCGGCGAGCTGCTCGCCAGTCCGATGGGCCTGATCCCCGGTATCGGGGCGCGGCTCGCACGCCGTACGTTCGCGCCGGATCTCCTCCTCACGGACGGTGAGGCCATGCTGGTCGGCCCCGACGGGGAGCGTGAGGGCTGGCTGCCCTACCGCCAGCACCTGGAGCTGGTGGCGAGCGGGCGCCGGCACGTGATGATGGGCGCGAGCCAGCTCGACCGGTTCGGCAACCAGAACATCTCCTGCATCGGCGACTGGCGCCGCCCGACCCGGCAACTGCTCGGGGTGCGGGGCGGGCCCGTCAACACGCTGAACAACCCGACGAGTTACTGGGTGCCCAAGCACTCCCGGCGCGTCTTCGTCGACAGGGTCGACATGGTGAGCGGTGTCGGCCACGACCGCGCCGCCGCGGCCGGGCCGTCCGCGACCCGTTTTCACGCGTTGCGGCGCGTCGTCACCGACCTCGCCGTGCTCGACTTCGACACCCCGGACCGCACGATGCGGCTCGCGTCCCTGCACCCCGGGGTGACGGTCGCGGAGGTGCGCGGGGCGACCGGGTTCGAGCCGGCGCTGCCCGACGAGATCCCGTACACGCGAGAGCCGACGGACGAGGAGCTGCGGCTGATACGCGAGGAGCTGGACCCGGCCGGGCTTCGCCACCGCGAGGTGCCCGCGTGAGCGGTCCCGTACTCCGTACCGCCCTCACCGACCTCACCGGTGTGCGGTACCCCCTCGTGCAGACCGGGATGGGCTGGGTCGCCGGGCCCCGGCTGGTCTCCGCCTCGGCCAACGCCGGGGCGCTCGGCATCCTCGGGTCCGCCACCATGACGACCGGCCGGCTCCGCGCCGCCGTACGGGAGGTCAAGGACCGGACGGACCGGCCCTTCGGGGTCAATCTGCGGGCCGACGCCGGGGACGCCCGGGAGCGCGTCCGCGTCATCGTCGACGAAGGCGTGAAAGTGGCCTCGTTCGCGCTCGCGCCCTCGCGGGAGCTGATCGCCGAACTGAAGGACGCGGGCGTCGTCGTCATCCCGTCCATCGGGGCGCGCAGGCACGCCGAGAAGGTCGCGGCGTGGGGGGCCGACGCCGTCGTCGTCCAGGGCGGTGAGGGCGGCGGGCACACCGGGGAGGTGGCGACCACCGTGCTGCTGCCGCAGGTTGTCGACGCCGTCGGCATTCCCGTGATCGCGGCCGGTGGGTTCCGTGACGGGCGCGGGCTCGTCGCGGCGCTCGCCTACGGCGCCGCGGGAATCGCCATGGGCACCCGTTTCCTGCTCACCTCCGACTCGACCGTGCCGGACGCTGTGAAGGCCCGCTACCTCGCCGCAGGCGTCAAGGACATCACCGTCACCACCGCCGTCGACGGCCTGCCGCACCGCATGCTGCGCAGCGAACTCGTCGCCGGGCTCGAACGCGCCGGCCGGCCCGCCGCGCTGCTGCGCGCGGTGCGCCACGCCGCCGCGTTCCGCGAGGTGTCCGGGGTGAGCTGGGCGCGGATGGTCCGCGACGGGCTCGCCATGCGGCACGGCAAGGAGCTGTCCTGGAGCCAGGTGCTGCTCGCCGCCAACACGCCGATGATGCTCAAGGCCGCGATGGTGGACGGTGATCCGCGCGGCGGCGTCATGGCCTCCGGGCAGGTCGCGGGGGTCATCGACGACCTGCCGTCGTGCCAGGAGCTCGTGGACCGGATCATGGCCGAGGCGGGCCGCACCCTGGAGCGGCTGCGGCCGTCAGCGGAGAAGTAGAAGGCGGGTCACAGGCGTTCGATGATCGTCACGTTGGCCTGGCCGCCGCCCTCGCACATCGTCTGAAGCCCGTACCGGCCGCCGGTCCGTGCCAGCTCGTGCAGCAGCGTCGTCATGAGCTTCACGCCGGTCGCGCCGAGGGGGTGGCCGAGGGCGATCGCGCCGCCGTTGACGTTGACCTTCGCCGGATCGGCGCCGGTCTCCTTCAGCCAGGCGAGGACGACCGGCGCGAACGCCTCGTTGATCTCCACCAGGTCGATGGCGTCGAGCGACAGGCCGGTCTTCTTCAGCGCGTACGCGGTCGCCGGGATCGGCGCGGACAGCATGCGGATCGGGTCCTCACCGCGTACGGAGAGATGGTGGACGCGGGCCCGGGGCGTCAACCCGTGCTCGCGCACCGCCCGTTCGGAGGCGAGGAGCATCGCCGCCGCGCCGTCCGACACCTGCGAGGAGCACGCCGCCGTGACCGTGCCGCCCTCCAGCACGGGGGCGAGCGCCGCCATCTTCTCCAGCGTCGTGTCGCGGCGCGGGCCCTCGTCGACGGTGACACCGCCGTACGGGACCGTCTCGCGCGTGAAGCGGCCCTCGTCGATGGCGCGTACCGCCCGCTGGTGCGACCGGAGCGACCACTCCTCCATGGCCTGCCGGGAGATGCCCCACTTCTCGGCGATCAGCTGGGCGCCGTGGAACTGGTTGACGGGCTGTGTGCCGTAGCGGGCCCGCCAGCCCTCGCTGCCCGCGAACGGGCCCTCCGTCAGGCCCAGCGGCTCGGCCGCGAGCCGCGACGCGAACGCGATCGGCACCAGCGACATGTTCTGCGTGCCGCCCGCGACCACCAGATCCTGGGTGCCGGACAGCACGCCCTGCGCCGCGAAGTGCACGGCCTGCTGCGAGGAGCCGCACTGCCGGTCGATCGTCACGCCCGGCACCTCCTCGGGCAGCCCGGCCGCGAGCCAGGAGGTGCGCGCGATGTCACCGGCCTGCGGCCCGACCGCGTCGAGGCAGCCGAACACGACGTCCTCCACGGCGGCCGGATCGACACCGGTGCGCCGCATCAGCGCGCGCAGCACGTGCGCGCCGAGGTCGGCGGGGTGCACGGCGGACAGACCGCCCCTGCGCCGGCCCACGGGGGTGCGGACGGCGTCCACGATGTACGCCTCGGGCATGATCGACTCCATTCCAGTCACAGTCTCTGCGGGGGACCGTCAGGCGTGCCGGTCGCTGACGGAGAGCACCTCGCCCGTCAGGTACGAGGAGTAGCCGCTGGCCAGGAAGACGATCACGTTGGCCACCTCCCACGGCTCGGCGTACCGGCCGAACGCCTCGCGCGAGGTCAGCTCTCCGAGCAGCTCCGGCGAGGTCACCTTCGCCAGGTGCGGGTGCATGGCGAGGCTCGGCGAGACCGCGTTGACGCGGATGCCGAACTCGGCCGCCTCGACGGAGGCGCAGCGCGTCAGCGCCATCACCCCGGCCTTGGCGGCGGCGTAGTGCGCCTGCCCGGCCTGCGCCCGCCAGCCGAGGACGGAGGCGTTGTTGACGATGACGCCGCCGCGGCCGGCCGCCTTCATCAGCCGCAGGGCCGTGCGGGTGCACCGGAACGTGCCGGTCAGCGTCGTGTCGATGACCTTCGCCCACTGTTCGTCGGTCATCTCGGCCAGTTCCGCGGTGCCGCCGAGCCCCGCGTTGTTCACGACGATGTCGAGGCCGCCGTGCGCCTCGTCCGCCAGCGTGAACAGGGCCCTTACCTGGTCCTCGTCGGTGACGTCGCACGGGGTGCCGGTCACGCGGTCGGGGCCGAACTCCTTGGCGAGGGCCTCGACGGTCTCCGCCGTCCGCCGCGCGTGCGCGTCCCCTACGACGACGCGCGCGCCCTCCTCCAGGAAGCGGCGGGCGGTGGCGCCGCCGATGCCCGCGCCGGCGGCGGCGGTGACCACGGCGGTGCGGCCGGAGAGGAGGTGGTGGCCGGGCTCGTACGGCGGTGGCGGGCTCATACGCGTACCTCCGGTGTCGACGGATGTCGGCGCTGGCAGCTACTCTGCAGTCAATCTACCAAACAGTTGTTAGGTAGGAAGGGGCGCGAGTCCGGTGGACCTGACGATCGACGCCGACGACGCGGCGTTCCAGGTGCGGGCGCGCGACTGGCTCGCCGCGCACGTGCCGGACGAGCCGCTGCCCTCCCTGGAGACCGAGGAAGGGTTCGCGGCACACCGCGCGTGGGAGCGTGAACTCGCCGCCGACCGCTGGTCCGTCGTCTCCTGGCCCGAGCGGTACGGGGGCCGGGGCGCCGGACTCGTACGGTGGCTGCTGTTCGAGGAGGCGTACTACGCGGCCGGGGCGCCGGGGCGTGTCACGCAGAACGGCATCAACCTCCTCGCGCCGACCCTGTTCGACCACGGCACCGAGGAGCAGCGGGACCGGGTCCTGCCGCCCATGGCGAGCGGGGAGACGGTCTGGGCGCAGGCGTGGTCCGAACCGGAGGCCGGTTCGGACCTGGCCTCACTGCGCTCGACCGCTGTGCGGGTACAGGGCGGTTGGGTGCTCAACGGGCAGAAGACATGGTCCTCGCGCGCCGCCTTCGCGGACCGCGCCTTCGGGCTCTTCCGCAGCGACCCCGCCACGGCGGGGAGCGACAAGCCGCACCGCGGCCTCACCTGTCTCATGTTCGGCCTGCGCGCACCCGGCGTCACCGTCCGGCCGATCCCGCGCCTCGACGGGAAACCGGCCTTCGCCGAGCTCTTCCTCGACGATGTGTTCGTGCCCGACGCCGATGTCATCGGTGAACCGGGGCAGGGCTGGCGCATCGCGATGTCCGCGACCGGCAGCGAACGGGGCCTGACGCTGCGCTCGCCGGGCCGGTTCCTCGCGAGCGCGGCCGCGTTGGCGGACCAGTGGCGGGAGACGGCCGACACCGCTCTGCGCGACCGCGTCGCCGACGCCGTGATCGGCGCCCGCGCCTACGAACTCTTCACCTGGGCACACGCCGCACGCGCCCTGGAGGGGCAGGACATCGGAGCGGAGTCCAGCATGAACAAGGTGTTCTGGTCGGAGTACGACCTGGCGCTGCACGAGACCGCGCTCGAACTCGGTGGCGGCGCGGAAGGGGCGCTGGCGGACGGTCCATGGTCCGAGGGGTACGTCTTCTCCCTCGCGGGACCCATCTACGCCGGAACGAACGAGATCCAGCGCGACATCATCGCCGAGCGCCTGCTCGGCCTGGAGAAAGGGCGGCGCTGATGCGGTTCCTCCTCGACGCCGAACAGCGCGAGTTCGGCCGCACGCTCGACGCGCTGCTCACCAAGTCGGACGTGCCGTCGGCCGCCCGCGCCTGGGCCGAGGGCGACTTCGCGCCCGGCCGCGCCCTGTGGCGCCGGGTCGCCGGACTCGGCGTGTTCGCGCCGGCCGGTCCGGAGGCGGAGTACCCGGTGGAACTGGCCGTGACCTGCGAACAGCTGGGGCGGCATGCCGTCCCGGGTCCGTACGTCGAAACGCTGGCGGCGACCGCCCTGTGCGCCCGCCTCCGCGGACCCGGGGACGACGGGGACGACGGGGACGACGGAGACGCCATGGTCACGCTCGGCCTGCCCGGGGGCGGCCCGTACGTCCTGGACGCGGACGCCGCCGACCGGCTGCTGGTCGTGGAGAGCGGCGACCCCTGGACCCTGCGCCTGGCCCCCGGGCACGGCCCTGTCCGACCCGGGCTCGATCCCGCCCGCCGGTACGCCGAGCCCCTGCCCGGCGGTGCTCGACAGGTCGCCGGTCCCTCCGTACGGGTCGCCGCCCTGCACGCCGCCGCACTCGCTCGGCTCGCCACCGCCGCGCAGGCCCTCGGGGTCGGGCGGGCGCTGCTCGACCGGACCGTGGCGCATGTACGGCAGCGGACGCAGTTCGGGGTGTCGATCGGGACGTTCCAGGCGGTCAAGCACCGGCTCGCCGACACCTTGATCGCCCTGGAGTTCGCCAAGCCCCTCGTCTTCGGCGCGGCGGTCACCATGCGCCCCGCCGACCTCGCCGCCGCCAAGGTGGCCGCGGGCGAGGCGGCGTACGCGGCGGCCCGTACCGCGCTGCAACTGCACGGCGCCATCGGGTACACCGCCGAGTTCGACCTGAGCCTGTGGCTGATGAAGGCGCGGGCGCTGCGCGACGCGTGGGGGACACCGGCGGAGTGCCGGGCGCAGGTGCTCACCCCCTGAGCGAACAGGCTCAGGCCGCGTACGCCCAGAAGTCCCGCATGATCGGCGGCAGTGGTGACGGACCGCCGAGGGAGAGCTGGGTCAGCAGGATCGTCACCGCGCCGGTCGACGGGGTCAGATGGGCGGCCGTGCCGGTGCCGCCGACCCAGCCGTAGCGGCCCGGCACGTTCCACGGGTCGCGGCGTTCGACGTCGACCGAGCCGCCGTAGCCCCAGCCCGAGCCGAGCGTGAACAGATCGCTCGCCTCGCGCTGGTCCGCGGTGAGGTGGTCGCTCGTCATCCGGCGTACGGACTCCGGCGAGAGCACGGAGGCGCCGTCCGCGAGGAGCATGCGGGCGAACGCCCAGAGGTCGTCGGCGGTGGAGACGAGCCCGCCCGCGCCGGAGGGGAACGCGGGCAGGCCGCTCCACCTGCCGTCGGGGGTGTCGACGCGCTCGGCGCCCCCGTCGGCCGTGGGTACGTAACAGCTGGTGAAGCGCGACAGCCGCGCGGCCGGGACCGCGAAACCGGTGTCGCGCATGCCGAGCGGCTCGAAGATCCGCTCGGCGAGGAAGTCCGGCAGTGCCTGGCCCGTGGCCCGCGAGACCAGGACGCCCTGGATGTCGGAGCAGGTGTTGTACAGCCATGCCTCGCCGGGCTGGTGCAGGAGCGGGATGCGGGCGAGCGCCGCCAGCCAGGCGTCGGGCCCGGGCGCGTGGTGCGGGTCGTGCGGGTCCATCAGCGCGGAGATCCCCCGCACGGCGGGGAGCGTGAAGTCGGACGGGAAGCCCCAGCCCGCGCGGGAGGTCAGCACGTCCTCCACCGTGATCGGCCGGTTCGCCGGCACGACGTCCTCGGCCGGGGCCGCCGGGTCCCGCACGACGACCGGCTCGGCCAGCTCGGGCAGCCAGCGCCCGATCGGCGCGTCGAGGGTGAGGCGTCCCTCGTCCACCAGGATCATCACCGCCGCCGCCGCGACCGGCTTCGTGAGGGAGGCGATGCGGAAGACCGAGTCCCGCGTGAGCGGCGCGGTGCCCTCGGCGTCCGCGTGGCCGACGGCCGCGGTCTCGACCCGGTCGCCGCGGGCCACCAGACCCACGGCTCCCGGCACCGGCCCCTTCGTGACGTGCGGGGTCAGGATCTCGTGCAGTGCGGACATCGGGGTCACCCTCCTGGGCGGGCGGTAGCTCACGTCATGGCGAAAAGGGTGACTCCCGGGCCGCTCTCAACTCATCGGTTCTCCGTCTTCTCCGGCTTCTCCGTCCCAGAGCGTGTCGTGCGCCCGGTGCGCGTCGGTGAGCCCGTTGGTGAAGAAGCGCTCGTAGTACTCGCCCTCCACATGGTGCGCCTGGAGCCAGATCCCGGGCACGTGGATGGCGTCCGTGTGCGCGGGGAAGCGGCGGTGCGTGGACAGGATGTACGTACAGACGTCGCGGGCGCAGTCGATGACCCGCTCGTCGTACTCGCTGGCCTCGGCGAGGTAGCGCCGGCCGTAGTCCTCCTTGTAGATGCGGGTGAAGACGTCCTTGTCGGAGTAGGTGCCGCCGGTGCCGAACTTCGACTCGACGACCGCGTCCACCGCGTCCGACATCGAGGCGTGGGCGGGCGGGCAGGCGGCCGCGATCAGGGGTTCGCCGGTCGCCGGGTCGGTCAGGCCGACCGGCTGCGAGCGCAGCGTGGCGTACTTGGGCAGCGGGACGTGCCAGCGCCACAGGTCCGCCGGGCGCCAGCGCGGCGTGACGTAGGTGAAGCCGAGCATCCGCCCGTACACCTTGCTGAACTTCGGGTCGCCGAGCGCGATCTGCGGGTTGACCGAGGCGTGGATCCAGGCGCCGAGGCCCATCGCCTCCGCCGTCAGCATGACGTTCTGGAGGAGGAGGTCCGCCTCGATCTGGGTGCGCAGCGGGCCGAGCGCGCCGAGCGGCAGCTTCAGCTCCTTGTTCAGGAACCCGTTGTCCATCCACTTCTTCACGCCCGCCGGGCGGTAGAGGTTCCGGTCGTCGACGAAGGCGGGCCTGGCCCCGTCCGGCTGCGTGAGCAGGTACATCAGCGCGTTGATGTACTGGTGCGAGAGGTCGACGACCGGGAACAGGACGGTCGTGCCCGGCAGGTTGGACAGGAAGCGGTTGGAGTCCAGATAGGCCGGGAAGTCGCGCAGGCCCTCGGCCACGTCGAGCCGGTGGTCGAGGATCTTCACCTTCGCCTGCCGGGCCCGCTCGATCAGTGTCCGCGCCTCGAACGGCTCGTGCGGGGCCGGGTCCAGCCTGCGCAGGAAGTACGTACCGCTGTCGTTGATCAGGAAGAAGTACGTGCCCTGCGCGTTGTCGGGGCTGCCCGCCGTGCGGCCCGTCATGGTCAGGTTCGGCTTGGCCATGACGGGCTTGCCGTCGCGCGGGTCCTCGAACGGGCGGTCCGGCATCGTCAGGCCGGTGGAGCCGGTGACCGCGATGAGCACCGCCTCCTCCAGTTCGGTCAGCGGCTGCGCCTTGTGCGGCGACCGGTAGCTCATCGATCCGGCCGGCACCGACGCGCCCCGGGAGACCCGGTGGGTGCGCCGCCGCCAGACCGTCTGGAGAAACGGGCGGACGAGGAGGTCGTCGAGGCCCCGGTTGCCCGTGTTCCCGTCAACCGACGTCATCGGTGCCCCCGTTGTTCCCGTTGGCTCCGGTGGCGATCGGTGACACCGGACGCCACGGCGCGAAGGCGCTCGCGTCGCGCGGCATCAGGGACGCGAGATCCGGGCAGTGCCGCAGCACGACGGACTTCATGCCGCCCTTCTCCACCCAGTCGATGCCGAGCGGCGTGTAGATCTCGGGGCGGTAGTCGACGGTGAGGAAGCGGTCGCTCTGCAGCCGCCGCGTCGCCATCAGGATGAAGATGCGGAACGCGGTGTCCGAGAACCCGAAGCCGGTCGGCGGGTTCTCCGCGAACAGGCCGACGACCGTGTCGATCTCGTCGACCGTCCGGTAGACCTCCTTCAGGCGGGCGAGGGTCTCCGGCTCGCGGGTGAGGTCCTCGAAGCGGCGGATGCGCTCCTTGTGCAGGCCCGAGCGGAAGTCGTTGTAGCGCGGCACGCCACGCCTTCGGGTGCGCACCAGGTCCACGACCGACAGGTCGATGATCTCGCCCTCGCGCTGGAACCGCTGGAGCGACTTCGGGTAGTTGTGCAGCGTGATCGCGCCCGGGTGCGCGATGCCGAAGGAGTAGAGCGTGTTCGCCAGGCCCGTCTTGCGGATCTGGCTCTCCGCCGCCGCGCCCTGGATGTCGTTGAAGCCGACGGTCTCCAGACGCTGCCCGAAGTGGAACTCGCGCAGCTCGTAGTCGTCGGGGATCAGCGGGTGCATCCGGTAGACGGTGACGAAGTCCTCGGTGAGCGAGTACGGCGCCCCGTGGTGGTCCGGGAGCGTCTTCGGGATGCCGGTGAGGGAGTGCGCTTCCAGGAGCCACAGGCCCAGCTGGTTCAGCCAGTTCTTCGGCGGGCCCTCCCAGTTGGTGCGCAGGCCGATGTCGATCGCCTTCGTCGCGAGGATCGCCGGGGTCCACTCCACCGTGTGGATCTTCGCGATGAGCGCCGAGACGACGAGCCGGGCCGTGTGGTAGATCCGGTCCTCGCTCATCGACGGGTACTCGGCACGCAGCGCGTCGCACACCGCGTTGTGCTCGCGGGCGAACAGCGTGTGCATGGCGCTGAGCCCCATCCACCAGTTGTCCTTGAACCCGGTGATCGGGATGCCGCTGCGGTCGATCGGGATGTGCCCGCCGTCGAGCAGCAGCTTCGCGCCGCCCTCCGGCTCGCGCAGCTGCCGGGCCGTCGTCTCGTCGCCGCCGTACACCTCGGACCCGTCCCACCAGTGCGAGGCGGTGTTCCCGAACAGGACGGGCGGCTTGTCGCCGGGCACCTCGATGCCCTCGTTCTCGCCGAACCGCATCACGCTCTCCTGCGGGCCGCCCGGCGTGTTGGTCCACATGCCGCCGCCCGGCGGCAGCGGCACCTCGACCGTCCTGCCGCCCTCGGGGTAGCGCCGGTGGTTGACCCAGTCATGCACCTGGAACTGGATCCAGGCCGCCGCGAGGACGTTCAGCGACGTCGCCGGTACGAAGCTCTCGCGGGTCAGGAGCTGACGGCTGACCGTCACCGGGTTGGGGGTGTCGAAGAGGTCGGGCCGGTACTGCGGCTTGAGGTTGCGGCCGAACGCCGCGCCGACCGCGCCCATCTTCGGCGCCGACAGGTCGTTGTACGTCCCGTCGTACGAGCGTGAGGTGCGCAGCCGCTCGTCGACCGGGACCGGCACGGGGACGGCCTTCGGCGGCGCCTCGGGCACGTCGGTGTCGATGAGGTTGAGGCGGCGCAGCACCTTGCGCAGGAACACGAGGTTGAGCAGGCTCGCGTCGACCGGCAGCCGGTGCCAGGGCACGGCCCGGTTCAGGACACGGAAGGCGAACGCGAACGGCACGTCCAGGACGCGGTTCCTGACCGGCTCCGTCGTGGTGAAGCGGATGTCGTGCCGCTGGGCGCTGCTGGCCTGGTAGGCGGCCTTGCGGGCCCGGTTGATGTTGCCCAGCGGGCGGAAGTCGTCCGTCGTGAACCACGGGTTGAACGACAGCTCCTCGACGCGGCGCGCCGCCGACCCCGCCTCGGCCGTCGTGATGTCCTGCCGCGGGATCGTCAGCCTGGCCACCACGACCGGCGGCGTGATCGCGTCCTCCCACTCGACGGCGGCGTCCTCGACGGGGGTGCGCCGCTCGTCCACGTAGCGCTGCACGCACAGGTCGAAGGCGACGTCGTCGCGGGACAGGCGCTGCCCGAGTTCCTTGCGCAGGAAGTCCGGGTCGCCGCGGTCCGGGTGCGGTCCGCCGCCACCCGTCGCGGCGGGCCGGAACAGATAGCGGACCGGGCCCGCCTCCGCCCACAGCAGCGCTCCCCGGCTCCAGTACGTCTCGCGGGCCAGGCTGGTGACCTTCTGCCGGGTCGCCGCCTGGACGTTGCGCCGCATCCGGTTCGCCGTGGAGAGACCCACCGCGAGCGGCAACTTCACGAACAGGCCGAACGCCTTCTCAAGCGGGGTGCGCGCGCCGGCCATCGCCTTGGCGAACGCCACGAACTCGCGGGCGTTGCTCGCGTGCGAGACGGGGAAGCTCGTCGCCATCAGGTCGTGGCTCTCGTCGCCCGTCACCTGGACGCGCAGGGCGATCCCGTGCAGATCGGGCGCGCCGTCGGGGCCGCGCATGCCGCTGGCGTTGGAGAGCCGCACCGTCGCCGGATAGTCGGCGCCGGGCTGGGCGAAGCCGCCGCGCAGGGCGGCCGGGAGGTCCTCGGTGAACCGCAGGCGGGCGTTCTCCACACCGAGCGCGGCCTTCGCGTGGAGGAGCCGGTCGAGGCGCGGGGCGCCACTGGCCCGCCGGTTCGTGACCTGCACCTCCATGATCTCGCGGGCGAGGCGTTCGAACACGATCCGCTCGGCCTCGGGGCTGCCGCCCTCGTACCGCTCGTACTGTGCCGACTCGTACGGGGTGTGACGTTCGGTCTCGGCCATGGGTTGCCGTCCCTGTCGTGTGCTGTACGTCGGGAGGTCGTGCCTGGAGGAGGAAGGGGCCAGTGACGCTATCGGCGCCATGACATGCCCCGCAGCGTCGCTTCCCGCCATGTACCGGCACCCGCCCTGAGCACGAACTCCCTTGCGTATAAGGGGGTTTGGGCATGTCAGCGACGACCGCCCCGGCGGCCCCCGACGTGGCCCCGCACCCTGCGTCGCCCGCTCCCCACCCGCCCCGTCCGACCGCCCCGCCGGTGGCCGGTCAGCGACGCCTTGACGGCGTGTCGCGCCGGTGGTGTGCTCGGCAGCCCGTCCAGGGAGGCCCTTCATGCGGGACACGACCGAGCACGGACCCACCTTCGCCGCACTGCGCCCCTTCAAGGAACCGACCTTCGTCGAGCCGGGCAGAGTGACCTTTCCCGTCTACCCCGACCTGCTGACACGGCTCCTCGACGACAAGGCGCACCCCGACCCGGACGGCGTCCTTCCGCATGCCTTCGCGACGCTGTCGGCGTACTCCTACGCCGGTTTCGACCAAGGCGCCGATCCGCACACCGTCGCCCTGATGGCGACCCGGCTCGGCCTGGAGGAGAACCGCTGCCGCGTCTTCGTCCAGCGCGTCGACGCGCTCTACATCTCCTCCGCCGCCTACCTGATCCAGGACAAGGACCGCCGCGTCGCGATCCTCTGCTACCGCGGCACCCAGCCCGAGGACATCATCAGCATCCTCACCGACGCCGACGTGCACCCCGACACGCTCCGTGTCGACCTCGACGGCGTCCGGTACCCGGTGCACGCGGGCTTCTACCGCAACATGCGCGCCACCCGCCACCTCGTCCTCGAAGCCCTCGACCGGGCCGTGCGCGGCGAGTCCCTCGACCCGCGCGAGGACGGCACGCGGGGCGGCGGCCTCGAAGCGCTCTACATCACCGGGCACAGCCTCGGCGCGGCCATGGCGGCGCTGATGGCGGTCACCCTCGTCCACGAACCGCGCTACGCCCACATCGCCCGCTGTCTGCGCGCCGTCTACACCTTCGGCCAGCCCATGCTCGGCGGACCCGAACTCGCCCGCGCCTGTGAACACGCCACCGACGCGAACGGCACCCACCTGCTGCGCGACCGGCTCCTGCGCTACATCCACGACCGCGACGTCGTCCCCTCCCTGCCGCCCCGCCCCGTCGGCCCGTACGCCGCGTTCGGCCGTGAGTTCCACTACCGCAAGCGCCGTACGGGCGTGGACGCCGTGCTCGGGGCGGCGGCCGACGCGGCGGCCGAGGCGGTCTCGATCCCGGGCGACCTGCTCGCCGGGGTCAGCCCCCTGCACCGCCTTCGCCGGCTCGCGGCGGCCCCGCTGCGCGGCCAGGAGGACGGCTGGGCCGAGCGGCGCGACCCGGCGCCGCCCTACCCGCAGATGGACAGCCTCGCGGGGCTCGCGGTCGTCGCGCCGCTCGCGTTCTTCGCGGCGCGGCTCGCGCTGACCCGCTCCCTCCCGTTCAAGTACTCCTTCGAGGACCACGGCCCCGGCCGGTACGTGGACGCGCTGGCGCCGGAAGGGGTGCTCAGCGAGTTCGGGGACGTGCGCTGACCTGTGCTTCCTGCCCAGGAGGCACAGTCTTCGCAGGATCAGTTCCCAAAGGCTCGGTCCCGGCACAGTTCGGAGAGCGGGAGTTCGGCGGGCGCGCCCGGCCGGAACGCGAACGCGCGGTCCGCCACCCACTGACCCCCGGCAAGGCGGACCGTGCGCACGGCGAGCGTGTGCGCGTCGCCCTCGCGGGCCACGAACACCTCGTTGTACCCGTTGTGCTCGTCCGTCTCGCGGCTGCCGAGCGCGGGCGCCCCGGCGATCCGCGTCGTCCACTCCTGCGCGCCGCCGAGCAGCCGCTCGGCGGCCAGGAACCCCAGATGCGTATGGCCGTGCAGGACCAGTGACGTCTCGGCCGCGGCGAGCGCCCGTTTGGCCTGGCCCGCGTTGACCACCCCCGAGTACGGGGCGATCTCCACCGCGGGCACCGGGGAGAGCGGGTGGTGCAGGGCGGCGAGCGTGGTCCAGCCCCGGTCGGGGGCGAGCCGGTCGAGGACGGCGCGGGAGACGACCCCGGGGTCGATCCGCTCGAAGTCCAGTATCAGCGAAGCGAGTTCGGTCTCGTCGAGCGTGGTGGCGAACTCCTCCTGCGCCGCCTCCAGCTTGTTCCGGTCCTCGTCGCGGGCCGTCTCGCCGCCCGACTCGGCGGACCCGAGCAGCGCGATCCGCAGCCCCGCCTCCGGGTAGCGCACGTACAGGCGCCTGCGGTCGTGGCGGGGCTCGTGCAGGTCGGGGTGGGGGAACTCGGCGAAGGTCCGCGCGAACCACTCGTGCCGCGCACCCGGCCGGGGGTCCAGGGTCAGGTCCCACGACACGTCGTGGTTGCCGCCGACGAGCAGGATCCGCGGATCGTCCGGGCGCAGGTCCGGATGGTCCGCGAGGCTCTTGCCCGCCTCCCGCAGCCAGTTGAGCGCGACGGTGCCGAACTCGTCGTGCGGCCGGTTGACGAGATCGCCGGTGACGAGCAGCAGGTGCGGTGCGCGGCCGAGTTCGCCGAGACGGCGCAGATGCTCCAGGTAGCTGTCCATCGGGGACCCGGCGCCCGCGAGATCGGCCAGCCTGCGGCCCGCCTCGGTGACGTCCTTGGCGTCGACGTTGGAGCGCAGGCTGCCGCCGTGGTGCAGGTCCGAGACGTGGTGGACGCGGAGCACCTCGGGGAGGTGGCGGGCGAGGACCGGGTCGGCGACCGGGTCGGCGGCGCCGTTGCGCGGCTGCTCGGCGCGGGCCTCGGTCCGGCCGTCGGTCCGGCCTTCGGCTTCCGTCGGCGTCAACCCCGAGCCGCGCCAGCGGTGGGCGCGCAGCAGCGCACGCCCCGCCGCCGAGGTGCCGTCGTGGAACCACTGGTCGATGTAGGCGTGCTGCTCCACGGCCGCGTCACAGGCCGCCCGGTCGAGCGCCTCGGCGTCCGTACGCAGATGAGGCTCCAACTCGGCGGCGTACAGCGCGAGTTCGAGGAGGAAGGGGGTCTGGAGCCAGCCGGGGAAGGAGTCGCGGAGCAGCTCCACCACGCCGGGCGCCCAGTCCGGGGCGCGCGCCGCCATCCGCGCACACTCCTCGGGCGAGAGCACGGGCGGCCGTACGACGTCCTTGGGGTGGTCGGCGCCCAGATACGGCCCGAGCCGCTCGTGCTCGGCAGGGGTCGCGAGGACGACGGGGACGATCCCCGCCTCCCGCACCTGTTCGAGCCCGGCGGCGAGCACGGCCGGGTCGACGCCGTGGCCCTGGCGCCCAGGTGCGGACAGCGCGGGCTCGTCGACGAACAGCACGGTGCCCGGGGCGGGGGCCGGTGTCGAGCGCCGGCCGATGAGACAGCCGAGGCCCGCCCTGCGGACCGCCGCCTCACCGGAGCGCAGGTCGATGCGGCGCGCACCGCCCGGGGCGGCCCGCGCCCGCTCGGCGGCCTGCGCCAGCCAGCTCTTACCGGCCCGCCGCGCCATGACGGCCACCCATGCGGTGCTGTTCGGCGGCCGGCCCTCCACCAGCGGACGCGCCCACGCCGGGACGGCGCCGTCGGTGAGGCGGATGTCGAGATCGTGGCGGTAGGCCTGGCTCGGCCAGAAGTCGCTCATGGTCGTCATTCCCGGGGAGGCTGGTCAGGACTGGGTCGGGGCGGGGGTACGGGTCACGGCCGGGACTCCTCGTCGCGCAGCGAGCTCTCGCTGTGGCCGACCCAGTCGAGGAACGGCCGGTCGGCCAGCCACTGGTTGTGCCGGAGGAGACCGACCTCGCGCAGGTCGTTGCGCTGGGCGCGGGCCGGGTCCACCGGGACGGCGCCGGGGTCGGTCAGCAGCGCGGCGCGCCCGGCGGGGCCGATCTCCTCCCAGCGCGCCCGGAAGTGGTGGTCCCACTCCACGATGAGGCGCTGTTCGACGAGGTCGGCGAGGGCCCGGTCGTCGGTGAGCGGACGGACCTCGTTGTCCTGCGCGGCGCGCACCACGGCGTCGCCGACGACCTGGAGGTAGAAGGGCCAGGTGCCGACGAGGTCGAGGACGGCCTGCCCGGTGCGGTCGGGGGCGATGTTCACGCCGAGGTTCTCGGCGGTGCCGGTGAGGAACTTCAGGGCGGCCTGGTCGTCGAGCGGGCCGAGGACGCGCGCGTTCACGTCGTTGCCGAAGCTCGAACCCGGCGCGGTGAGCGCCCAGCGCACCACCCGGTGCCAGTCCTTCTGGGTGCCGGTGTAGACGAACCAGGCCCCGGCCTGCCCGAGGTCGCGCAGCCAGGAGACGACGCCGGGGTCGTAGTTGACGAGCCGGCCGATCTCGTCGAGGAGGAACGCCATCCGGTCGGAGCCCGAGCGGCGGCCCACCTTGTTGATGAGGCGCTGGGCGGCGCCGGGCCCGGAGAGCCTGCGGTCCAGGAGGTGGGCCAGCGCGTCCGGGGTGTCGACCTGCCCGCTGGAGGGGAGCACCAGGATCGGCTGGACGGCGGTGGCGCCGTCCGCGCGCAGCCGCCGCCACAGCTCTTCGAGCACCCAGGTCTTGCCCGCCCTGCGCGGCCCGAGCAGGGCGACCGAGGCGCCGGTGGCGTGCCGGTCGCGCAGCCAGGCCAGCTCCGCCTCGCGGCCCACCGGGCGGCCCTTGCCCGTGCCGACGTGGAACTGGTCGGCGACGAGCGGCAGGTCCTCGATGCGGAACGGGCGCTGACTGCCCTGGACCTCGGTGTCGCGGGCGCGCGCCTCGGCCGCGTACCGGGCGAGCGCGTCGGTCTGGCCCTGCCGGGTCGTGGGCCCCGGCAGCGTCGCGATCTGCAGCAGCCGCCCGCTCTCGGCGCTCAGCGCCCGCCCGGCGGGCTGCACCTCGGGAAAGCGCCGCCGGGGGAGCCCCACATTGGCGTACCAGTCGGGGGCGGGCAGGCGCAGGACGAGGAGCCGCTCGGTCAGCGAGACCAGGCGCCGCGTGCTGAGGATCTGGGCGCCGCCCGCCAGGACCGTGCACACGCCGACCTGCGGGCCGCCGCGCAGGACCGCGTACAGGTCGTCGACGGCGCCGCCGCCGTCGGTGGAGCCCATGCTGGTCAGGAACTCCTCCCAGCCGTCGAGGAGGACGAGGAGGTAGTGCATCCGGCGCGGCGTCGCCACGGACTGGCGCTGCGCGCCGATGTCCGCGAAGCCGCCGTGCGAGAGCAGCTCCTGGCGCCGGCGGACGGTGGCGGTGAGCATGCCGAGCAGCCGCACCATGTGGTCGGGGCGGCCCAGGTGCACGACGGTGCCGCAGTGCGGGAGTTCGGTGAGCGCCTGGAGCGCGCCGTCGCCGCAGTCGATCCCGTACACGTGGATGTCCGCGGTGCTGTGCTGGCGGGCGACCGCGGCGGCGAGGGTGCGCAGGAACTGGGAGCGGCCGGTGCGGGGCGCGCCCACGATCCGCAGGTTGCCGTCGCGCGCGAGGTCGAGGATGGCCGGGCGCTGGGTCTGCTCCTCCGGCGCGTCCTCCAGGCCGAACGCGAGCGGCGCGAGCCCCCGGCCGCGCGAGGGCGGCCGGATGTCGGTGAGCGGCAGGACCTCCTTGAGGGGCGGCGGCAGCGGGGTCGGCGGCGGTTCGACGGCGAGCAGCTCGGTCGCCTCGCACAGGGCGTCGACGAGCAGCGCGAGATCCGTCGTGCCGACCGAGTCGGGTTCGGCGCGCACGGTCAGCGGGGTGCGCGGCTGGGACCCGTAGGGCGTGATCTCCCGTACGACGACGGCCTCGCTGCCCGCGGGCCGGTGCAGGCCGCCGACGCGGGCGGTCTGGACGAGCAGCGGGTCGAAGGTGCCGGTCCTGATCAGTGCGACGCCGGGCGACGACGTGCTGAGCTGGGCGGCGTCCGGCGCGTCGATGACGTCCATGCTCTCGCCCGCGTCGATGAGGCGCAGGGCGACCCGCAGGTTGGTCAGGGCCCGGATCTCCGCGCTGACCACGCCCGACGGGCGCTGCGTGGCGCAGACCAGATGGACACCGAGGGAGCGGCCGCGCCGGGCGATGTCGATGAGCCCGGACAGGAAGTCGGCGTCCTCGCGGGCGAGCGAGGCGAACTCGTCCATGACGATGACGAGCCGGGGCAGCGGCGGCGGCCCCTGCTCCGGCCCGTCCCTGCCCCGGTCGCGCAGGTCCGCGTACTCGTGGATGTCCTTCACGTGCGCCTCGAACAACCGCCGTTCGCGGCGGCGCAGTTCGGCGCCGAGCCCGTCGAGGACCCGGTCGCCGAGCCCGGGTCCCACGTCGTTGACGACGGCCACCGTGTGCGGGAGGCGGGCCAGGTCGCCGAAGGCGGAGCCGCCCTTGTGGTCGACGAGCATGAACGTCATCTCGTCCGGCCTGTTCGCCACCGCTAGCGAGGCGATCCACGTGCACAGGAACTCCGTCTTGCCGGAGCCGGTGGTGCCCGCGACCAGGGCGTGCGGACCGTCCCGCAGCAGGTCCAGCGCGACCGGGGTCGGCGTGGACCGCCCGATCAGCGCCTCCGTGCCGCGCGGTGACGCCTCCCAGCGCGCCACGATCTCGTGCGGATCGGGCGTGCCCATGCCGAGCAGGTCGAGGAGGCGGTGCGGGCGCGGGCGCAGGTCGTCGGCGGAGGCGTCGCGCAGCGGGGCGACGGCGCGGGCCGTCCGGTCGAGCCAGTCGTCGGAGACGGTGTCGGCGATGCCCGTCAGGTCGGTGCCGCCCGACGTGTACAGGGTGAAGGCCGTCGAGTCGGGGGAGCGCGGCGGGAGCTGCTCGGCCTCGATCACGGCCGCGCACTGCTGCGGCAGCGACCGCACGTCGGGCGCGAGACAGACGGCGAAGATCCCGGCGGCGGGGCCCTCGCGCAGCAGTTGCGACACCCCGGGCAGTGAGATCAGCGGGCGGGCCCCGTCGAGGACGAGCACCAGATGGCGCCGGGTGCCGCCGGGCGGCGGCAGCGGCCTGCTCTGCCGCTCGCGCAGCGTCGTCAGCGCCTCGGAGACCTGCCGCAGGTGGCCCGCGTAGTCGGTGCTGATCCGCGGCCGGCTCTCCCCGTCGTACGAGCGGACCCCCGGCAGCCAGCGGGCGAACCGCCAGTCGGCCGCCCCGGAGGGGGTCGTGAACACCCGCACCCCGACATCGGCCGGGCTGTGCAACAACGCCACCTGCGCGATCAGCCAGGCGCCGATGCGCCGGGTCGCCGGGGTGGTGCCCGCGATGCCGAGGATGCCCGTGCCCGGCAGGTCCACGACCACCGGGACGGGGTACGCGCCGACGCTGTTGACGCCGATGCGCAGGCGCAGATGGTCGCCGTCGCTGACCCGGCGCTCCCACAGGCGGGCCGTCTCGCCGTAGGCCCCGGCGAGGATGTCGGCCGGGCCGGGGACCAGGTACGCGGCCTGCGCCCGGAGCTGCTCGCGGGCCCGCTTCGCGCCACGGCGCAGCCGGAACCTGCCCGGCCTGCCCGCCTCGACCGGCGGCCCGGCCGGGAACACCCGGGGCGGCCTGCGGAACATGAGCGTGCCGTCGCCGCCCACGGTGAGCAGGTCCTGCGGCAGGGCCGTGGAGTCGGGCCCGGCCGGGTCCGGCGGCGCGGGCGGCCGGTGCAGCCAGAGCGTGCAGCCGTCCCGCAGCGGCGACTCGTCGAGCGGCGCGTCGAGCGCGACGTTCTCCGGCTCCGAGGTGCCCTGCGCGCCGCGCAGCGCCAGATGCGTCACCTCCGGCAGCCCGCACAGATGGCCGAGCGCCTCCGCGACGGCCCGGACCGGGGTGTCCCCGGCGGCCGTCACCGCCACGTCCCGCTGCACGCCGTCCGGCGCCACCACAGTGAAGATCCGGCCCATGCCTCTCGCCCCCGTAATCGAGCCCCCGTAATCGAGCCCCCGTGCTCGTGATCGAGCCCCCGTCGTCGGCCGGGCCGTCGCCCGCGGACCTCAGCGCGGCGCGGGCGCGGGCCCGGGAACCGCCGTCTGGTCCCGCAACTGCTGCTCACTCGCCGCGAACTCGGTCAGCCAGCCCGCCGTCTCGCCCTCGACCTGGCTGTGCACGGCCGCCACCAGCGTGGTGATCAGGTCCATGCGCCGCTCCAGGCCCTCCTCGGTGATCCCGTCCGCCGCGGGCCCTGCCCGCAACTCCTCACGCGACCAGGCGAGCCGGAACTCGCTGAGCTTCGTGCGCAGCGCCTGCGCCGCCGCCATGTCCCGCATCCAGGCGGCCGAGAGCCCGAAGAAGTGGTCGAAGCCCTTGCAGCCCGCGGCCAGCGCGAGCAGCACGTACCCGAGCGCCTGCGGCGGGCCCTGGTCGAGGGAGCCCGCGAGGGGGACGGCCGTCCCCGCTATGGCCAGGAGGATGGTGAGGCCCCGGATGAAGCGGGAGCCGCGCCGCTTGAGACGCCGGTCGCGCAGGTACCAGTCGACGGCGTCCTCGGCCTCCTGCTCGGCCCAGGCGCGGATCGCCAGGAGCGCCTCGCGCCGGGCCTGCGGCGTGCCGCCCGCCACCGCCGGGAACGGCCGGCTGCGCAGATCCTGTTTCGGGCCCGCGCGTCCGGCACCCGCCGTGCCGTCCCTGCCGTCACCCACCGTGTCACCGCTGACCCCCCGACGCAGCATCAACACCACCAAAAGCTAGGAGAGTTCACTCATAGTGAGCGTAACCGCTCGGAGTGCTCCCTGTCCCGGCTCCTGCACTCAAGTCATCCCCGTACCGTCCTTCACGCCAGCTGCCGCCGCACCAGCTCGTGCAGCCGCCCGCCGGTGTCCGCGAGCAGTTCGGCGGGCGGGCCCTGCTGCACGACGCGGCCCGCGGACATGACGACCACCCGGTCCGCGTCGAGCACCGTGGACAGGCGGTGCGCGATCACGACGCGGGTGGCGTGCAGGGCGCGCGTGCTGTCGATGACGATGCGCTGGGTCTCGTTGTCGAGCGCGCTCGTCGCCTCGTCGAAGAAGAGGAGGCGCGGGCGGCGGATCAGCGCCTGCGCGATCATCAGCCGCTGGCGCTGCCCGCCGGAGACCGCGCCGCCGCCCGCGATCATCGTGTGCAGCCCCATCGGCATCCGCTTGATGTCCTCGGCGAGCCCCGCCATCTCGGCCGCCGCCATCGCCTCCTCCGGCGTGAACGACTCGGCGCCGCAGATGCAGTCGAGGATCGAGCCGGTCAGCGGCTGCGCGTTCTGCAGGACGACCCCGCACTGGCGCCGCACCGCCGCCTGGTCGAGCGCCGAGAGGTCCTGGCCGTCGTAGAGGACGCTGCCGGAGGTGGGCGCGTCGAAGCCGATGAGCAGGCGCAGCAGCGTGGACTTGCCGCAGCCGCTCTCGCCGACGACGGCCACGAACTCGCCGGGCCGGATCGCCAGCGACACGTCGTCCAGGACGAGCGGCCCGTCGTCGGTGTAGCGGAAGGAGAGACCGCGCGCCTCCAGGGCGCCGGTCAGCTCGCCGGGCTGGGTCGCGGTGGAGCGCACCTCGGGCTCCGCGTCGAGGACCGGCTTGATCTGCTCGTACATGGGCAGCACGGCGGCGGCCGAGATCAGCGCGCCCGTCAGCTGCGTCACCGAGGTCAGGAGCATCGTCACCGCGGTGTTGAACGTGAGGAAGGACGCCGCCGACATGCTGCCCCGCGCCGGGCCCGCGAGCAGCATGAACATCACCAGCGAGCACAGCGGCAGGTAGACGGCGTTGAGGACGGTGGTCGCGTTCTTGATGCGGCCCGCGCGCCGGTGCAGGTCACGGCTGCGCGCGAACTCCTTGGCCCACGCCGCATAGGCGAAGCTCTCGGCCCCGGCGACCCGCAGCTTCGGCAGACCGCGCAGGGTCTGATAGGCGCGGTTGTTGAGCTTGTTGCCGAGCTCCACGAGCCGCCGCTGCCAGCGCAGCTCCCACAGGCCGAGGGTGAGGAAGACGGCGGCGACGACCACGAGCATGCCGAGCGCGGCGAGCGCGAGCGGCACGCTGTGGAGGAGGAGCAGGACGAGGTTCATCGTCCCGATGGTCACCGACTGCACGGCCACCGGCCCGACCCCGGACAGGAGCCTGCGGATGGCGCTGATGCCCATGGCGGCGCTCGCCAGTTCACCGGTGGAGCGGGAGGCGAAGAACCGGGTCGGCAGCCGCAAGAGCCGGTCCCAGACCGCGGGTTGCAGCACGCTCTCGACACGGCCCTCGACCCGCAGCACGGTCACGTTCTGCAGCAGCATGAAGACGGCGGAGACGAGGCTGGTGATCACGACGGCGAGGGACACCTGCGTGATGAGGCTCGTCCGCGCGTCGGGCACGTACGTGCCGAGCACCTGGCCGGTCGCGACCGGGACGAGCGCGCCGAGACCCACCGTCACCAGACCCGCGAGCAGCAGCCTGCGTACGTCGGAGGCGGCGGCGCGCAGGCTGAAACGGGCCAGGCGCCAGGGCGTCAGCCTGCCCTCGGGCAGCGGCCGGTACAGCATCACGGCCCGCTCCTCGAAGTCCTCCGCGGTGTCCTCGTCGATCCGGGCGCCGCCCCGTTCGGCGGAGGGGTGCACGGCCTCGTAGCCGCCGCGCCGCCACAGCAGGGCGACGGGCGCCCCGGACGCGGCCCTGAACCCGACGAGCGGCCCCATGTCCTCGCGCCACCAGGCCCCGGCGAGCCGGACCGGCCTCGTACGGATCCGGGAGGCGACCGCGATCTGCTCGACCGGGTCGACGCGGTCGCTGACGGCGCCGCCGTGGCCCGGCTCGGCGAGCCGGATCCCGGCCGCGTCCGCCACCACCTTGCACGCCGCGTACGTCGCGTCGACGCCGCCCGGTGTCCCGCGTTCGCGCCGCCCGCGCGTACCGATCGACGCGAGCAGCGTCCGGTCGGCCTGTTCGCGGACGGCCTCGCCCGCGCGGATCCCGGCCGCCGCCCGGTCCTCGTGCGCGCTCTCCAGACGCTCGATCCACCGGTCGAGCGTGGCGAGGAGGCGGTACTGCTGGTTCACCATGCGCTGCCACAGCGCGCCGTCCATCAGCAGGTCGGCGGCGGCGTCGGCGGCGTACGCGGAGCCGTACTGCACGCTGCCCGGCGCGAGCTGCGGCCAGAGCACGTCGTCGTCGCCGGTGAACGCGTCGTCCGTGCTGCGCCCGTCGAGCGGCGCCTCGAAGAGCACGCGCTGACCGCGCCCGACCCCGAGCGCGAACGCCTCTTCGAGCAGGCTCCACGCCATGTCGTACGTGCCGTCGTGCGCGGCCGGGCTGTACGGCAGCTCGCGCAGCGGGACACGGCGCAGGGCGCAGCCCGCGAGGGGCCGCCCGACGAGGGTGTGCTGGGTGCCCTCGACCGGGCCGAGCAGCAGCGTGCCCGGCTCCAGGCGGCCCAGGAAGTGCCAGTGCCCCTGCTCGTACGTGTCCACGGCGAACAGGTCGAGCGCGCCGTCCACGACGAGCCACAGCACCTGTGGCCCCTCGAGGGACAGGCTGCGCAGACCCGTGCAGTCGACCGGGGTGCCGAGTCCGCCGAACGCGGCGACCACCTGATCCAGAACGGAATCCGTCGCGGGATGGGTCATCTCAGTGCTCCCTGACCAGCTCGGCGTAGGCCCCGCCCGCCAGCACGAGGTGTTCGTGGCGGCCCCGCTCGACGACCTGGCCGTGGTCGAGGACCACGATCTCGTCGCTGTCGCGCACGGTGCTCAGGCGGTGCGCGATGACCACGCAGGCGCAGCCGCGCCGCCGGATGTTGTCCATGACGATCTGTTCGGTCTCGGCGTCGAGCGCGCTCGTCACCTCGTCCAGGACGAGGATGCTGGGGCGGCGCACCAGGGCCCGCGCGATCTCCATACGCTGGCGCTGACCGCCGGAGAAGTTGCGGCCGTCCTGCTCGACGCGGCTGTGCAGGCCGCCGGGCCGCCGCGCCACCACGTCGTACAGGCACGCGTCGCGCAGCGCGTCGGCGACCGCCTCGTCGGAGATCGACGGGTCCCACAGCGTCACGTTGTCGCGCACAGTGCCCTCGAAGAGGAAGACGTCCTGGTCGACGAAGGACACGGAGGCTGCGAGCGCGCCGCGCGGGATGTCGTCCAGGCGCCGGTCGTCGATCCGGATGACGCCCTCCCACGGCGCGTACAGACCGGAGATCAGCCGCGAGACGGTCGACTTGCCGCTGCCGGACCCGCCCACGAGCGCCACCTGCTGTCCTGGCCCGACCGTCAGCGAGAACCCGGACAGGAGCGGCTTGTCGAGCGGGCTGTACCCGAAGGTGATGTCGTCCAGCTCGACATGTCCCTTGAGGCGGCGCGTGCTCCGCACGGCTTCGGGGCGCGCGTAGAGGCTGTCGACGGGGAAGTTCTCGACATCTTTCAGGCGGGCCACGTCGGCGGCGAAGTCCTGGATGCGGCCCGCGACGCCGTTGAGCCGGGTGATCGGCGCGGTGAAGCGGGCGACGAGCGCCTGGAAGGCGACGAGCAGACCGACGGAGAGATGCCCCTCCACGGCCCGCAGACCACCGATCCAGAGGATCAGCGCGCTGTTGAGGGTCGCGAGCGTCGGCGCGACGACACCGAGCCACGCGCTCGGCACCCCGAGCCGCTGCTGCTCCTCCAGAGTCGTCGCGTGCTGCCCGGCCCATCGCCGGAAGAACCCGTTCTCGCCACCGGTCGCCTTCATCGTCTCGATGAGCTGGAGCCCGGTGTACGAGGTGTTGGTCAGCCGCGCCGAGTCCGCCCGCAGCTTCTGCGTACGGGTCGCGCGCAGCCGGACGACGATCCGCATCGCCACGACGTTCAGCAGCGCGATACCGACGCCGACCAGGGTGAGCTGCGGGTCGTAGGTCCACAGCAGCACGGCGTAGAGGAGCACCACGACGCCGTCGACCCCGGCGGCGGTGAGGTCGCGGGCGAGGGTCTCGGCGACCGCGTCGTTGGACTGGAGCCGCTGCACGAGATCGGCCGGGCTGCGCTGCGCGAAGAACGTCACCGGCAGGCGCAGCAGGTGGCGGAAGAAGCGGGCGCTGCTGAGCGTGGAGGAGATGATGCGGCCGCGCAGCAGGTTCGCCTGTTGCAGCCAGGTCAGGACACCGGTCAGGGCGACCGTCGCGGCCATCGACGCGAACAGCGCGCCGAGCAGGGAGGTCTGGTCGCCGATCAGGAACAGGTCGATGTACGTCTTGCTGAGCGCGGGCACCGCGGCGCCGACCGCCACCAGGAGCAGGCTCGCGAGGAGCGCGGCGAGCATGGTGCCGGTCGTGCCGCGCAGCCGTCCGGGGAGCGCCTTGAGGACGCCGGGCCGGCGCCCGCCCGTACGGAATCCGTCGCCGGGCTCCATCACGAGCACGACACCCGTGAAGCTCGTGTCGAAGTCCTCCATGGCGACGAAGCGGCGGCCCTTGTCCGGGTCGTTGATGTGCACCCCGCGCCGTCCGAAGCGGCGGCCCATGCCGTCGTAGACGACGTAGTGGTTGAACTCCCAGAAGAGGATCGCCGGGCCCTGGACGTCGGCGAGGGCCGCCGTTTCCATCTGCATGCCTTTGGCGGTCATGCCGTAACCGCGCGCCGCTTTCAGCAGATTGCTGGCGCGTGAGCCGTCGCGGGAGACGCCGCACGCGATGCGCAGCTCCTCGAGAGGGATGTGGCGGCCGTGGTGTGCGAGGACCATGCCGAGCGCGGCGGCGCCGCACTCGACGGCCTCCATCTGGAGGACGGTCGGGGTGCGGACGGTCCTGCGGCGCCCCGGCGGCGGGGGAGCGGAGCGGGCGCGGCGGCGGTCGGGGCGGTGGCTCGCGGGCGGCAGCGAGGTGGAGGTCATGGCAGCAGCCAATCGATCGGGCGCTGCTCGGCGAGGTGCACGGCGGCGGAGGCGAGGGTCATGGAGGTGAGCGGATAGGGCGGCCCGTCCTCGGTCGACCAGGCGTAACCGGACTTCGTGTGCGCGTCCTCGGTGAGCTGCACGAGCACCGGCACGCGGGCCCCGCCCTTGGTGAACTGCGCGGCCAGTTCACCGTCGCCGAGGAAGTCGGTGACCTGGCGCCGCGTCTGGGCGGCGCGGCCGACCGCCTTCACCTCGCCGCGCAGCACGCCGTAGCTCTGGGCGGCGGGCACGGTCAGGTCGACGGAGGCGTTGGCGGGCACGCCGGCCGCGCCGGTCGCGGGCACGTACACCATGGCGAGCAGCGGATCGCGCTCGGACGTGGTCTTCTCCAGGGTCGCGACGTCGGCGCCCGTGGTGATGACGGCGCCGACGCGGGCCACGAGCGCCGTGACGCGCCCCGCGTCGATGGCGCGCACGACCCGGTCGCCCTGCTCCGTCCGGACCTTCAGCAGGGGCGCGTCCTTGCCGACCCGCTGCCCCTCCTTCACATACAGGCCGGTGACCTGTCCGGTGACGGGGGTCTGGAGGACGTAGCTGCCCTGCCCGTACGTGAGGATGCCGTTCGCCTCGAGCGTCGAGTCCACCGAACCCGTGACGGCCCATACGCAGGACGCGGCCATGACGACGAGGGTCACGGCGAGGGCGAGCACCCCCTGCGGCCGCGCGAGGCGCACCGGGAGGTCGAGCTGGTCCGGTGACTGCAGCTTGCTGAGGGCCTGCTGGCGGAACTGCACGCGATGTTTCCCTTACGTAGCTCAGCGCCGGGCGGGGCGGCGCCCCGCGGCCCTGACGCGCCCGAAAGCCCCGGGACCTTGAGGTCCCGGGGCCTTGGAGCCGCCGCCCGTCAGGTGGCGGCGGCGTGATCCGTACTGGATCCGGCTCAGAGGCCGGCGACCAGACCGGTGGCCAGACCCGTGACGGCGCCGACGTTGACGCCGGTCAGGCCCTCGACCGTGCCGGTGACGCCCGCGACGACGCCCGAGACCGGGGCGATCGAGTCGACGGTGCCGGTCACGTTGGAGGCGAGGCCGCCGACGAGGCCGCCGGAGACGTTGTCCAGCTCGGCGTCGGAGATCTCGAGGGTCTGGACCTGGGGGGTGTTGCTCATGAGGAGAGCCGCCCTTCTCAATGGGTATCCGGGGTGTCCGGGTATTGCGGAAAACGCGGGAACGCGGCACGGAATCGGTGGAGGCGAATCCATGAGGTCCTGCGGTGCGGAGGATCAAAGCACGTTGACGCATCGCACAGCTAATCGGAACGTCCCCGGTGGGAGGGGATGTGCGAGGTCAATTACGGCCCGGTGCAGGTCCTTTCACCGGCCGATGCCATTCCCTTCACAACCTTCACGGGAGGAATTGCGCGAGAGGCGGGACCACTTTCAGCAAAATGGACACTCGCGCATCAATGGGTTTCCGTGTCCGTGCCGGGCGATGGATATTTGTGTTCCCGCGTGACTGCTCTGCGCACTCGCTGTGCAGGTTTCTGGCACACCACCGCCGCGGCCGCCAGCACGGCCGGTGGCACGAACCCCCACGACGGCGTACGCGCGTGCAGGGTCACCGCGCACGCGGCCCCGCCGACGACCGCGAAGAGGCGCGCCACGACCCAGAGTTGCCGGGCCCCGCGCCGTGATCCGTCCGTGAAACCGGTGACGAGGGTGGTGAGGGTCCCGGTGAAGTAGGTCGTCGGCGCGGCCCCGGCCGCGACCATCGCCGCCGACTGCCCGCCCATCGCGAGCGCGGCGGCGACGAGCAGCACGGTCCGCCAGGGCGCGTCGGGCCGCCCGTCGAGCACCGCGCCCACGACCGCGACGCCCGCGAGCAGCCCGGCCTGCGCCGCGAGACAGGCCACGGCGCGGCCCGGCCACTGGTCCCGCGGGGCCGTGCCCCGGCACACGCGCGCGACGAGCGCGGCCCCGACGACGTACCCGGCGAGCGCCCACAACGGGCCGGCCACCCCTTCGCCGCGCCCGGACCCGCCCCCGGCCACGTCCCCCACCGCCACGCCGAGCAGCACGAGGTTCCCGGTCATCACCCCGGCGAAGACGGTGCCGAGCGCCGTGAACGCGAGCGCGTCCACGGCACCGGACGCCCCGGCGAGCAGGAGGAGGCAGAGCTGGGCGCGAGTCTTCATACGGGGACGGTAGGCGCGGTGCCGCCCCCGTTCCGGCCCACCGCGCCGCCGCCCGCAACGAACTGTTCATACGTCACGGGGAATCGCGGCGGCCGGTGTGCTCGTTGTTCCTCGCATGACAGTGGGAGTGATACTCAACACGACCAGTTCCGACCTCCTCATCGACGACGCCGTCCGGCAGGCGCGCCAGGCCCGCGCGTCCGGCCTCACCTCCCTGTGGTTCGGCCAGACGCTCGGCTACGACGCACCGACGCTCGCGGCGGTCATCGGCCGCGCCGTCCCCGGCCTTCATCTGGGCACCTCCGCGCTCCCGGTGTTCGGCCGCCACCCGCTGCTGGTGGCGAGCCAGGCGCGGACGGTCCAGGCCGCCATCGGCGGGCGCTACCACCTCGGGCTCGCCCTCGGCACGAAGCTGATCTCCGAGGGCGCCTTCGGTATCCCCTTCGAGCGTCCGGTCGGCAGGCTGCGTGAATTCCTCACCGCGCTGCGGCAGTTGGTGCACACCGGGGAAGTGGACTTCGAAGGCGAACTGCTCACCGCGAAGACCTCGCTGCCCGCCTCCGTCCCGGGCGCCGAGCCGCCCGTGCCGCTGCTCGTCGCCGCGATGGGCCCGCAGGCGCTGCGGGTCAGCGGCCGGCTCGCCGACGGGATCCTGCCGTACCTCGCGGGCCCGCGCGCCCTGGAGGAGCACATCGTGCCCGAGGTGACCCGGGCCGCCGCCGAAGCGGGCCGCCCCGCCCCGCGCGTCGTCGCGTTCGTGCCCGGCGTCGTCACCGGCGACGCGGACGCGGTCCGCCCGGCCCTCTACGAGCAGCTCTCGTTCTACGCGCAGATTCCGTCCTACGCCCGCGTCGTGGAGCTCTCCGGCCACCACCACCCCGGCGACCTCGCCGTCGTCGGCGACGAGAAGACCCTGGCGGAGGCGGTGCGCCGCTACCGGGACGCGGGCGCCACCGAGGTGGTCGTCGGCGCCACCGAGGCCGACGGCGACAACTCCCGGGTACGGACCTGGGAGGTCCTCGGTGAACTGGCCTGAGCTGTCCTCACCCTGTGAAATGACCGTGAGGTGACCGTGAGGTGACTACGGGGCGGCCGGGGGCCGTCAACGGCTGTCGAAGCGCTTCGACGCAGTTCTGGACAGGCACCCGCCGCCGCCATAGGGTCGGTAGGCCGAACACCCCACGGCAGCCCGTCCCCGTCGGAGTGGTCCGCACCGGCGCCCCCCTCGTCACGGCTCAGGAGAACGACATGGTCACGCTCGCAGAGGTCGCCCGGCACGCCGGAGTCTCCGCCAGCACCGTGAGCTACGTCCTCAGCGGGAAGCGCTCCATCTCCGCCGCCACCCGTGAGCGCGTCGAGACCAGCGTCCGCACGCTCGGCTACCACCCGAACGCGGGCGCACGGGCCCTGGCCAGCAGCAAGTCGAACATCATCGCCCTGATGGTGCCGCTGCGCACCGACATGTACGTGCCGGTGATGATGGAGATCGCCATGGCCGTCGCCACCGCCGCCCGCGCCCACGGCTACGACATCCTGCTGCTCACCGGCGAGGAGGGCGCCCAGGCGGTGCGCCGTATAGAGGGTAGCGCCCTCGCCGACGCCATGATCGTCATGGATGTCGAGCTGGACGACGAGCGGCTGCCGCTCCTGCGCTCCGCGCCCCGCCCCGCCGTCCTCATCGGCCTTCCCTCCGACACCACCGGACTGACCTGCGTCGACCTCGACTTCGCCGCGGCGGGCGCCGTCTGCGCCGAGCACCTGGCCGACCTCGGCCACCGCGAGATCGCCGTCATCGGCGAGGCCGCCGCCGTCTACGAGCGGCGCACCGGATTCGCCGAGCGGACCCTGACCGGCCTGCGCGAGCGCAGCCGCGAACTGGGCCTGCGCCTGCTGCACCGCCCGTGCGAGGGCTCGTACGCCGCCGTGTCGGCCACGCTGTCCCGCGTCTTCGACGAGCGCCCGAACACCACCGCCTTCGTCGTGCAGAACGAGGCGGCCACCGACCCGCTGCTCGCGCTCCTGCGCCAGTCGGGCCGCGCCGTGCCCGAGGACGTCTCGGTCGTCGCCGTCTGCCCCGAACAGGTCGCCGCGCACGCCTCGGTGCCGCTCACCGCGGTCGCGGTGCCCGCGCAGGAGATGGGGCGGCGCGCGGTCGAGCAGGTCGTCGCGCGCATCGAGGGACGCGGATCGGACGAGGAAGTCGTGCTCCTGGAGCCGGAGTTGACGTTGCGCGAGAGCGCGGCCCAGGCCCCCGTGGGGGCCTGAGCCGCGCGCCTTCCAGGCCAAGGAGCCGGGTCAGCCGCTGGAGACCTTGAAGCTGTTGGTCCTGAAGTCCAGACCGCCGGACGACGAGGTGATCTCGTAGCCGAACTGGACGTCACCGATCGTCTCGTTGCCCCACCACCCCTTGGTGTCCTTGATCCACTTCAGGATCGGCAGGATGTTCACCGTGCCGGACGACGAGTCCGAGGTGCGCAGGAACGAGAACACCTCGTTGGCCCCGTTGTCACCCTTGTAGACGGTCCAGGTGTGCCCGCCGAGCGTGACGCTGCCCTGCGAGGTGCCGAGCGGGCCGACGGCGCCGTTGTAGTTGACCCAGAGCATGACCTCGTAGTCGTAGTCGCTGTCCCAGATGTCGTACGACGTGTTGTACGCGCCCGACGACGGCACCGTCACGTTGTAGCTGCTGGTGAGGGACGACAGCGAATTGATCGGCTTGTTCACGGTCTTCTTGGCGTTCGGGTAGGACTTGATGCCGCCCGTGTTCGGGTGGTCGGCCCAGACGCCCCAGTTCGACGAGGAGTTGGCCCAGATGGACTGGGCGCCCGCGCCCGAGCCCCAGATGTTGTTGTAGAGGATGTAGCCGTCCGAGGTCGTGTAGTTGCCCCACTGGTCGGACGACGACCAGACCAGCGCCTGCGCGGGAGCGGCGGCGAGGGCGACCGCGGCCGAGGCGGCGAGCGCGGCGCCGAGCAGGGTGCGGCGGCGCGGGGAGGGGTGTGGGGTGGGTGCCATGATGTTCCCTTCCATGGTGGGGGTGGGAATGGGGTGAGGCCGGAACTACCGTGTGCGCAAGGTGAGTTCGTGCACCTCGCCCGCGGCCAGGCGCAGCCGCCCGGGTCCGCCGACGGGGGTCATGAGGGCCACGTCCGCGTCCCGGCCGGGGTGGACGACGGCCGTGCACACTCCGCCGGACCAGGCCAGGTCGACGCGCGCGCCGAACCGGGTGCGCAGGCCGGACACGGCGCCACGCCGCCACCCGTCGGGCAGCGCGGGCAGCAGGACGAGCCGGTCGGGCGTGGACTGCAGCAGTGACTCGGTGAGGAGTGCGGGGAGGGTGTGCGCGGCGTCCGCGTTGTAGACGTCGCGGCGCGGATAGTGCGCGCTCATCAGTGAGCGGTGGAAGTAGTCGCCGGTCAGGACCTGGCGCAGGGCGTCGCCGACCCGGGCCGGGTCGCGCAGGCGGGCCGCGATCAGGGCGTGGTGGAGGTGGCCGTGCGCCGAGTCGTTCTCGGCGCCGCGCAGTTCGAGCGCCCGGTGCGCGGCCTTCGCCCACTCGGGTGTGGAGTACGGGTTGATCTCGTGGTGCGGCCACACCGGGTAGAGGTGGCTGAGGTGGCGGTGGTCGTAGCTGTCGTCGAGGCCGGGCCAGGCCCACTCCGCGAGCGCGCCGTCCGGGTTGATCCGGTACTCGGGCAGCCGGTCGGCGAGCGCGTTCCAGCGGTCGGCCTCGCAGCCCGGTCCCGGATGCCAGGCGGCGGCGGTGCGCAGGGCGTGCCGGGCCGCCGCGATGTCCATCGTGGCGTTCAGGGTGCCCCAGCTCGCGTTCGCCGGACGGTTCTCGGGCGAGTACGACGGCACGACGACCACCCGCCCGTCGGGCCCGGTGCGGCTGAGGAAGTCCTCGTAGAAGACGGCGACCTCGGCGAGCGCGGCGGCCAGCCAGGCGGGCCGGTCGCCCGTCGTCTCGGCCTGCTCGACGAGCGGGGTGAGCAGCCAGTCGGCGCCGGCCGTCCACAGGTGCATCGGCCACTCCCGCTGGAAGTGGTACGCGTGCCCGGACTCGCCGTCGGTGTGCGCGGGCGCGACGATGCCGCGCGCGCCGAAGATCTCCCGGGCGTTGTCCCGCCAGTGCGCCAGCTGCCCGCGGACGAGCGCCCCTTGCGCCTCGCTGACCTCGGGGAGCGCGCAGGCGGCGGCGGACGCCGTCTGCAGGTTCAGATTGGCGTCCGTGGTGAACGCGCCCGACCACGCCGTGTTCCACTCGCCGGTCCACAGCCCGGTGAGCCGGGGCGGCAGCGCGCCCGACGAGCTGAGCAGGTGGTAGCGGCCCGCCGCGAAGAGGCGCTCCAGGAGGGCGTGGCTGTCCGCGCGTTCGAGGAGGGCGCTGCCGGGGAGGCCGCGTTCGGCGGGGGGCGCGTTCAGGTCGAACGTCACCCGTTCGTACGCGGCGCGGTGCGGCCCCTCGTGGCGGGCGAGGAGGTCCGCGTACGTCACCGCCGGGTCGCCGGTCACGAGCGCCGCCAGGTCAGCGGCCTCGGTGGCGGCGTCCAGTTCGCCGGTGTGCCGGTGCACCCGCGTGAGCAGCAGCAGCCCCGTCGCGCCCTCGACGCGCAGGCCCTTGACGCCCACCGATGAGTGCCCGCCCTGCGTGAGCGCCAGCGTCACCCCGGTGTACGCGAGGTCGCTGTCCGGGTACCGGCAGCGCACCGTCACCTGAGCGCCGTGCGAGGTCAGGACGATCGCGCGGCCGACGCCGAGCCCGTCCGGCGCCCCGGCGAGCCGGTGGTCGAGCGACAGCTCGCCGTCGAGGCCCGGCCCGGTCACGTACTGCACGACCACGTCGTCCGCCCGGGAGACGAAGACCCGGCTGTGCCAGCCGCCGCACCGGGCGTCGACGACCCCCGTGGCGAAGTCGACGGCGCGGCGGTAGCCCCGCCACACCATGCTGTCCCGTACGAACCTGACCTGGAACGCCGGATGGAACGGCCGCACCCAGCGCAGGTCACGCCCGTCCGTGAACCGCTCGGCGGCGCTCACGTCACCGGCGAGGAGGCTGTCCTGCAGCGCGGGCAGCCGGTCGGCGAGGGCGGGCGGACCGGGCCGCGGTCCTCCGCCGTCCGGGCGGACCAGGGTGTGCTGGGTGACGATCACCCGGTCGTCGTGCGGGTCACCGAAGACAAGGGCGCCGTGGCGGCCGTTGCCGCTGAGGAAGGCGTCCTCCCAGCGCTCGGCCGGCGCCGGCTCCCAGGTGCCGTGCGGATGCTCAGGCAGCACCGGGCCCCCGCTCCGCGCGAGCGAGCACGGCCACGCCGAACCGGCCGAGCCGCACGCACCCCGTGTGCTCGGCGCCGCTCAGCACATCCCGGTACGCCGCGCCGTCCGGCAGCGGCACCGTCGTCTCGCCCCGCCCGTGGTGCAGAAGGAACAGCAGCCCACCCCGGCGTACGGCCTCCACCCCTGCGGGGAGGCCGGACAGTGGAGGCCGTACGCCCGCTCCGGCGGCGACGTCCGCGAGGAGCGAGCGCAGCGCCGGAGGTTCGGGGAGGGTGGAGAGGTACCAGGCGCGGCCCCGGCGCAGGACGGCGGGCAGCCCGTCGAGGTCGCCGCCGCTGTACGACGCCACCACCTCGGCGTCCGCAGCGGCAGTCAGCTCCTCCGACCACAGCGTGCCGCGGAACTCCCCGCAGTCCACGCTCTCCCGCTCGTCGAGGGGCCACCACTCGTGCAGCGTGCGGATGCCGAACAGTTCGCGGAGCCGGGCGTCGATGCCGCCGGCCCGCACCCGGTCGTCGGCGTCCGCGATCCCGGTGAAGAACCCGCACACGAGCGTCCCGCCGCCGCGCACGTACGCCACGAGGTTGTCGATCGCCGCGTCCGTGAGGAGGTAGAGCTGCGGCACGACGACCATCCTGTACGCGGACAGGTCGTGCTCGGGGTGGGCGAAGTCGGTGGGGAGATGCGCCTCCCAGAGCGCCCGGTGCCAGGCCCGTACGACACCCTCGTACGTGACGCGCCTCGACGGTCTGCCGTCCTGGTCGCCCGCCCACCAGGCGTGCCAGTCGTGCAGGACGGCGATACCGGATCTCTCATGGGCGCCTGCCACGTCGAGGCGGGCCAGCTCGGCGCCGATCCGCTTGACCTCGGCGAACGCCCGCCCCTGCGCGCCCGCGTGGCCGACCATCCCCGAGTGGAACTTCTCCGCGCCCTGCCGCGACTGCCGCCACTGGAAGTAGTGGACCGCGTCCGCGCCGCGCGCCACGGCCTGGAGCGACCAGAGGCGGTTGAGGCCGGGCGGCTTCGGGTGGTTGACCTCGCGCCAGTTCACCGGGCCGGCCGCCTGCTCCATGATCATCCACGGGCCGCGGGCCTGGCCGCGGGTCATGTCGGCGATCATCGCGTTGTACTGCCCGCCCAGCGGGTCGCGCGGGTCGGGATAGACGTCGACCGAGACGATGTCCTCCTGCTCCGCCCACGCCCAGCCGTCCTGCCCGACCCAGAGGGGCATGAAGTTGGTCGTGACCGGGATGTGCGCGGGGGAGTGGCGGCGTACGAGGTCGCGCTCGGCCACGTAGCACTCCATGAGCGCGTCCGAGGTGAAGCGGCGGAAGTCGAGGAGCTGGGCCGGGTTGCGGGTGTACTGCGCGCGGCGCGGCGGGATGACGTCCGCCCACGTGTCGACGTGCTGGCTCCAGAACGCCGTGCCCCACGCCTCGTTCAGCGCGGCGAGCGTGCCGTACTTCGCGCGCAGCCAGTCGCGGAAGGCGCGGGCCGACTCGTCGCCGTAGTCGAACGTGCAGTACTCGTTGTTGATGTGCCACATGCGCAGCGCCGGATGCCCGCCGTAGCGGATCGCCAGGTCCTCGGTGATCGCGGCGGCGTAGCGGCGGTAAGCGCTGGAGGAGTGCGAGAACTGCTGGCGCGAGCCCCACCACACGGTGCGCCCGTCCTCGTCGCGCGGCAGTGTCTCGGGGTGGAGCCGGCCGAGCCAGGGGGGCGGGGACGCGGTCGGGGTGGCGAGGACGACGCCGACGCCGTGCGCGTGCAGCAGGTCCATCAGCCGGTCGAGCCACCCGAACTCCCGCGCACCGGGCCGGGGTTCGAGCCTGGCCCACGAGAAGACCCCGACCGTGACCGAGGTGACGCCCGCCTCCTTCATCAGGCGTACGTCCTCGGCCCACACCTCCTCGGGCCACTGCTCGGGGTTGTAGTCGCCGCCGAACAAGAGGCGGCCGTCCACGGCGATGCTCACCCCTTCACCGCCCCGGTCAGCATCCCCTTCTTGAAGTGGCGCTGGACGAACGGCGACGCCACCGCTACCGGGATCAGCGCCAGCACCATGACCGCCATCTGGAGGCCGAGCGTGGAGAGTTCACCGGTGCGCACCGCCTGCTGAAGCCCTGTCGGTGCCGCCGTGTTCTTCTGCACGAGCTGGATGAGGACGTTCTGCAGCGGCATCATGTCCTGGTCGCTCAGGTAGATCGACGCGTTGAACCAGGCGCTCCAGTAGCCGACCGCGTAGAAGAGCGAGATGACGGCGAGCACGGCGCGGGACAGCGGCATGATGATCGTCAGCAGGATGCGCAGGTCGCTCGCCCCGTCGATGCGCGCGGATTCGGTCAGCTCGGGCGAGATGCCCATGAAGAAGCCGCGCAGCACGAGGATGTTGAAGACGCTGACCGCGCTCGGCAGGATCAGCGACAGATAGGTGTCGGTGAGCCCGAGCGACTGCACCAGGAGATACGTCGGTATGAGGCCCGCGCCGAAGAACATCGTCGCCATCAGCGCCATCAGGAGGAACCGGTGGGCGAGGCTGCCGGGCCGGGACAGGCCGTACGCCGCGAGGATCGACACCGCCATGGAGAAGACGGTGCCGACGAGGGTGACGCCGACCGAGACGAGGATCGCCCGGCTGACCTGGCCGCCGCCGAGCAGCTCCGTGTAGTTGATGAACGTGATGCCCTCGGGGAGCACCACGAGGCCGCCCGCCCGGTCGATCACCGGTTTCGGGGAGAGGCTGGTGACGATCACGATCCACAGCGGGGCGAGCACGCCGAGGCAGCACAGGACGAGGAAGCCGCCCTTCGCCGTGAGACCGGTCCTGCTCGGCGCCTCCTCCCACGCGGGTCGGGGCGGTGCCTGGAGGCTGCGGATCAGCTGCGTGTTGAGGCTCACTTCTTGTACACCCCCTGCTCACCGAGCAGATGAGCGAACTTGTTCGCGGCGAGGACGAGGCAGACCCCGATCACGCCCTTGACCAGGCCGACCGCCGCCGCGTAGCTGAAGTCGCCGTTCTGGATGCCCATGTTCCAGACATAGGTGTCGAGCACTTCGCTGGCGCCGGCGCCGACCGCGTCGCGCTGGAGCAGGAACTGCTCGAAGCCGACGCTGAGCGCGTCGCCGACCCGCAGGACGAGGAGCAGCGCGATGACCGGGCGCAGCGCGGGCAGCGTCACGTGCCACATGCGGCGCCAGCGGCCCGCGCCGTCCATGGCGGCGGCCTCGTACAGGTCGGTGGAGACGGCCGCGAGGGCGGCGAGGAAGACGATGATCCCCCAGCCGGCGTCCTTCCACACGGACTGCGCGGTCACCAGGAACTTGAAGAGGTCGGCGTTCGTCATGAGGTCGAAGCCGCCCCAGCCGTGCTTCTCCATCGTCTGCGCGATGATGCCCGCCCCGCCGAAGACCTGCTGGAAGACGGTGACGACGAGGACCCACGAGAAGAAGTGCGGCAAGTACATGATCGCCTGCGCGACGGCCCGGACCCGGGGCCGGATCACGCTGTTGATGAGCAGCGCGAGCGCGATGGGGATCGGGAAGAACAGCACGAGCTGGAGCAGGAAGAGGACGACGGTGTTCTGCGTCGCGTCCCAGAACAGGGGATCGTCGATCAGCCGCGAGAACTGCTCCACGCCGAGCCACGGGCTGTGGAAGATCGCGGTGACGCCGTTGCTCGCCGCGTAGGGGTCGTAGTCCTGGAACGCGACGACGTTGCCGAGCAGCGGGACGTAGTTGAAGAGCAGGAGCAGGGCGAGGGCGGGCAGCGTCATCAGGATGAGCGCGCGGTCGCGGCGCAGCCGGACGCGCCACGGGGTCCTGCCCGCCTTCCTGGATTCCTTGGGCGGTACCTGTGCCTTGGCCGCCGTGGCGGCGACCGCGGCCGTCGGTTCCTCGACGGCCGCGGGCGGACGGGTCCCGTCGGGCCTGCTCCCGGCGGTGAGAGACATCAGTTGCCGCTGCCGTTCTTGTCGATGAGCTTCTTGTACCAGTCGCGCAGCTTGTCGCCGCCGGAGGACTTCCAGGTCGAGATGGCCTGCTGCACGTCGGAGAGCTTCTTGTTGCCGCGTACGTAGTCGATCTCCAGCTGCTCGAACTGGCTGGAGAGGTTGGCGTAGCGGGTCGGCTCCACGATGTTCATGCCGTACGTGGACGTCTTCTTCATGAAGGCGCCCATCCGCTGCTCCCACTCGACCTGCTTGCGCGCGATGTCCGGGTAGTCGGGGTGCGCGAAGTAGGGGGCGGGGGCGGCGAGCATCACCCAGGCGTTGATGACCTCCTGGTTGCCCTGGTCGGTCTTGACCGGGACGCCGTCCTTGACCGTGTAGTGGGTGCCCTCGGTGCCGTAGTCGACGAGGATGCGCTCCTTCGTGCCGTACGGGGCGGCGGCGAAGTTGGCGGCGGCGAGGGCGTTCTCGACGGTCTCCTTGGAGGCGCCCTTGCGGATCAGCGACCAGATGCTGGCGGGCTGGCTGGCCCACAGCTGCGGGTCGCCGCCGTCGGGGCCGAAGATGTCCATCGCGTCCATCGCGAACTCGGGGTTGGAAGCGGCCTGTTCGGCGGTCTTGACGTACCAGTGGGACGTGTCGTTGTTGTACATGAGGATCTGGCCCGCGCCGAAGCGCTGGCCCGCGTCGCCGGAGCGGGCCTTGTCGTCGGGGTGGACGACGCCCGCGTCGAACACCTTGCGGGTCCACTCCAGGGCTTCGAGGTACTCGGGCTGCTCGACGCGGTAGGTCAGCTTGCCGTCGTCCTCGACGTGCCAGCCGAGCGTGCCCGAGGGCCGGACACCGAAGATGTTGAAGGCGGTCCAGGACATGTCACCGCAGGCGTACACCTTCGCCTTGGCGCTGGTCGCCTCCTTCGCCCAGCTCAGGAAGGTGTCGGTGGAGGTCGGGACCTCGTAGCCCTTCTTGTCGAAGACGTCCTTGCGGTAGTACGCGATGTTGAACGTCGCCGCGGCGGTCGGCATCGGGATGCCGCGCAGGGCGCCGCCGAAGATGCCCATGCGCCAGGAGTCCGAGGGGATCGCGGCGAGGTTCGGGTACTTCTTCACCTTGTCGCCGGCCAGGTACGGGCCGAGGTCCATGAACTTCGCGGTGACCGCGTTGGAGATCTTGCCGACCAGCTCCCAGCTCGGCACGACGACCATGTCTGGGACGGAGCTGGAGGCGAGGACCGCGCCGAGCTTCTGCCCGTAGGTGTTGCCGTCCTGGTTCTGCCAGGTCACCTTGGTGCCGGCCGCCGCGTCGAGCGCCTTGTAGTAGGCGCAGTCGCTCTTCGGCGGAGAGCCCCAGAACGGGGACATGATCTTGACGGGTGCTCCGGTGCCGAGCTTCTCCGGGACCGAGGCGGCCAGGCCCGCGAGGGTCACCTTGCCGGTGTACCCGGCGGCCGAGCCGTTCTTCGACGGCAGGTCCGGGTCGGCGAACTTGCTGGCGATGTAGGTCGGCAGCAGCTTGTCGGCGGCCTTCCCGGAGGTGGTGCCCTCCCGGTCCTTGCTGTCCGTCCCGCCGCAGGCCGTGAGCAGCGGCGCCCCGCCGGCCACGACAGCGGCGGCCAGGGCGCTGGAGGCGAGGAAGGTTCTCCGGCTGGGAGCGGAGGCGGAAGGCGAGTTCGGCGTCATTGCGGCAACCCTTCAAGGAACGCGTCGACGTTTTGTCGAAGCGCTTCGATGTTGCAGCGAGGCTAAGGGAACGTTTCCGGGGTCACAAGATTGGTGCACGGAATTCCTCAACCGACTTTCGCCGCACCGCTCTTGACACCTGCTGGGCAGAGTGCGGAGCATCGAAGCGCTTCGAAGATCCTGCTGCCACCTTTTCCGCTTCTCTGCCAAGGGACCCGTACGTGACCGACAACCCCCCGCTCCACCCCGAGACCGCCGCGCCCGCGGACAAGCGCGTCGACGATCTCCTCGCGACGCTGACGCTCGACGAACGCATCGCGCTGTTGCACCAGTTCACGCCCGCCGTCGAACGGGTCGGCCTCGCCGCGTTCCGCACCGGACAGGAAGCGCTGCACGGCGTCGCGTGGATGGGGCGGGCCACCGTCTTTCCGCAGTCCGTCGGCCTCGGCGCGACCTGGAACGACGACCTGGTGCGCCGCGTCGGCGACGCCGTCTCCGCCGAGGTCCGCGCGATGCGCGCCCGGGACGACCGTGTCGGCCTCAACGTCTGGGCGCCCACCGTCAATCTGCTGCGCCACCCGCTGTGGGGCAGGAACGAGGAGGGCTACTCCGAGGACCCCCACCTCACCGCCGCGATCGCCACCGCCTACACGCGCGGCCTGCGCGGCACCCATCCCACCTACTGGCGCACCGCCCCGGTCCTCAAGCACTGGCTCGCCCACAACAACGAGACCCGCCGCGACACGACGAACTCCTCCGTGCCTGCGCGCGTCCTGCACGAGTACGACCTGCGGGCGTTCCGCGCCCCGGTCGAGGCGGGCGCCGTCGCCGGGGTCATGCCCGCCTACAACCTGGTCAACGGCCGCCCCAACCATGTATCGCCGTACCTGCGCGAACACCTGCGGACCTGGACCGGGCAGGACCTTCTCGTCTGCTCCGACGCGGGCGCGCCCAGCAACCTCGTCGACTCCGAGCACTACTTCGACACCCACGAGGAGGCGACGGCCGCCGCGCTCGTCGCGGGCGTCGACAGCTTCACCGACCACGGCACGGATCCCTCGACCATCGTCGGACGCCTGCGCCGCGCCTTCGACCAGGGCCTGATCACCGAGTCCGACATCGACACGGCGGTCCGCCGTCAGCTCGGCGTACGGGCACGACTCGGCGAGTTCGAGGACGTGGACCCCTTCGCGGACGTACAGGACTTCGACACCGAGGCCCATCGCGCCCTGGCGCAGGAGGCGGCCGAGCAGGCGATCGTGCTGCTCAAGAACGACGGCCTGCTGCCGCTGCCGGACGACGCGAGGATCGCGCTGGTCGGCCTCCTCGCCGACGAGTGCAAGCTCGACTGGTACAGCGGCACCCTGATCCACCGCTCGACCCCGCTCGACGGGCTGTACGAGAGGTTCGGCACGGACCGCGTCACCTTCGCGGAGGGCGTGGACCGGGTGCGGCTGCGCTGCGACGACGGGTGGCTGCGGGTCCCGGACGCGCCCGAGGAAGCGCCTGGTCAGGACGGCGGGGCGGCGCTCGACCCCGCCCTGCTCGCCGGCCGCACCGACCTGCCACCGCTCACGGCCTCCCCCGACGAGGGCACGGAGCTCGCCCTGATCGACTGGGGCGACGACGTCCTCACCCTGCGCGCACCGGAGGGCCGCTACCTCTCCGTCGCGCAGGACGGCTACGTGCGCGCCTCCGCCGAGCAGCCCGGAGGCTGGATCGTCCAGGAGACGTACGCGCTCGAACCCCATGGAAACGGTCACCTCCTGCGGCACGCGGGAACGGGTCGGTACGTCTCTGTCGCCGCCGACGGGGTGAAGGTTGCCGACGAAGGCACCGTCTTCTCGGTCGAATTCGTCGAGCGCGGCGAGGAAGCCGTGGCCAGGGCCGCCGCCGAGGCGGACGTCGTGATCGTCGTCGCGGGCAACGACCCGCACATCAACGGCCGCGAGACCGAGGACCGCACCACCCTCGCCCTGCCCCCGCACCAGGAACGGCTGTGGCGCACGGCCCGCGCCGCGAACGCGAACACCGCCCTCGCCCTGGTCTCCGCCTACCCGTACGCCGTCCCCGACGCGCACGCCGAACTGCCCGCCCTGCTGTGGACCGCCCACGGCGGCCAGGCGGCGGGACGCGCGCTCGCCCGGGTCCTCGCCGGCGACGTCAGCCCCGCCGGACGCCTCCCGCAGACCTGGTACGCGGCCGACACCGACCTGCCCGGCCTGCTCGACTACGACGTCATCGGCTCCCGCCAGACCTACCTCTACTTCGAGGGCACCCCGCTCTACCCGTTCGGGCACGGCCTGTCCTACAGCTCGTTCGCCTACGACGCGCTGTTCGTGTCGCGCGGCGACGACACCCTCGAACTCACCTTCACCGTCACCAACACCGGTCCGCGCACCGCCGACGAGGTGGCCCAGCTCTACGTCCGCCCGCTCGGCATGCCGGTCCCGCGCCCGCGCCGCCAGCTCCTCGCGCACCGCAGGCTCACGCTCGACGCGGGCGCCTGCGAGCGCGTCACCTTCACCGTCCCGGTCACCGACCTCGGCCACCACGACGTGGCCCGCGACCGGTGGAGCGTCACGACAGGCACGTACGAGCTCGTCGTCGGCGCCTCCAGCGAGGACATCCGGCACACGGCGCTGCTGACGGTCGAAGGGGACGAACCCGCACCACGGCCGGTGCACAGGGAGGGCCTCGACGCGGCGTCCTACGACGAGCAGCGGGGCACCGAGATCGTGGACCGCACGAAGACGGCGGGCGACGCGGTGACGGCCACCGACTCCACCGGCGAACTCCTCTACCGCGCATGCGACTTCGGGCCCGGCGGGGTGTCGGGCGTGCAGGTGGAGGCGGCGGGCGAGGGCGTCGTCGAGTTGTCCGAGGGCTGCGCCGTCACCGTCCCGGCGACCGCGGATTCGTACACGTACACCACGGTGCGCGCCGACTTCACCGCCACCGGCGTGCGGGACCTGCGCGTCCGGCTGCGTGGTCCTGTCCGTCTGGCCAGGATCGCCTTCATCCCACGGGGGACCACCACATGAAGTTCACCGACGGTTTCTGGCTGATGCGCGAAGGGGTCCGCGCCGCGTACGCCACCGAGGTCCGCGACGTCAGGGCGGAGGAGGACCGGTTCACCGCGTACGCCGCCGTACGGCACGTGCGCGACCGGGGCGACACGCTCAACCAGCCGCTGATCACGGTCGACTGCTTCGCACCGGCCGAGGGCGTCATCGGCGTCCGCGTCACCCACCACGCGGGCAGACGGCACCGCGGCCCCGACTTCGAACTCCGCACCGGCGAGAGTGGCGGCGGCGCCCACGTCACCCGCGACGGCACCGTCACCGAGCTGACCTCGGGCCCGCTCAGCGTGCGCCTGGACACGGCGGGGGTGTGGGGCCTGGAGTTCCACGACACCTCGACCGGCCGCCGTCTCACCGCGATCGAGGACAAGGGCACCGCCTTCGCGACGACCCCCGACGGCGCCCACCACATGGTCACCCAGCTCGCGCTCGGCATCGGCGAGCAGATCTACGGCCTCGGCGAACGCTTCACCCCCTTCGTCAAGAACGGCCAGAGCGTCGACATCTGGCAGGAGGACGGCGGCACCAGCAGCGAACTCGCCTACAAGAACGTCCCGTTCCACCTCTCCTCCCTCGGCTACGGCGTCCTCGTCAACCACCCGGGACGGGTCAGCTACGAGGTCGGCTCGGAGTCCGTCGGCCGGCTCCAGTTCAGCGTCGAGGACCAGTCGGTCGAGTTCTACGTGGTCGCGGGCCCGGCCCCGAAGGACGTGCTGCGCCGCTACACCGCGCTGACCGGCCGCCCGGCACTGCCCCCGGCGTGGTCGTTCGGCCTGTGGCTGACGACATCGTTCTGCACCGAGTACGACGAGGAGACGGTGACCTCGTTCGTCGACGGGATGGCCGAGCGGGACATCCCGCTCAGCGTCTTCCACTTCGACTGCTTCTGGATGCGCGAGTACCAGTGGACCGACTTCGCCTGGGACCCGGAGGTGTTCCCCGACCCGGCCGGCATGCTGAGCCGCCTCAAAGCGCGCGGCCTGCGCATCAGCATGTGGATCAACCCGTACATCGCGCAGAAGTCCGCGCTGTTCGCGGAGGCGGCCGAGCAGGGCTTCCTGGTCCGCCGCCCGAACGGCGACATCTGGCAGTGGGACCTGTGGCAGCCCGGCATGGCGCTCGTCGACTTCACCGACCCGGCCGCGTGCGCCTGGTACGCGGGCAAGCTGCGCGTCCTGCTCGACCAGGGCGTCGACAGTTTCAAGACGGACTTCGGCGAACGCGTCCCGACGGACGTCGTCTGGCACGACGGTTCCGACCCCGAGCGCATGCACAACTACTACGCGCAGGCGTACAACCGGACCGTCTTCGACCTGCTCCAGAAGGAGCGGGGCGCGGGCGAGGCCGTCGTCTTCGCCCGCTCGGCGACCGTCGGCGGCCAGCAGTTCCCGGTGCACTGGGGCGGCGACTGCTTCGCGTCGTTCACGGCGATGGCTGAGTCCCTGCGCGGCGGACTCTCCCTCTCCCTGTCCGGCTTCGGATTCTGGTCCCACGACATCGGCGGCTTCGAGGGCACCCCCGACCCGGCGGTCTTCAAGCGCTGGCTCGCCTTCGGTCTTCTCTCCTCCCACAGCCGCCTGCACGGCAACGTCTCCTACCGGGTGCCGTGGGCCTTCGGTGAGGAGGCGGTCGACGTGGCGCGGCAGTTCACCCGGCTCAAGCACCGCCTGATGCCGTATCTGTACGGTGCCGCGGTCGAGGCGCACCGCACCGGCGTCCCGGTGATGCGCCCGATGCTGCTCGACTTCCCCGACGACCCGACGTGCCGCACCCTCGACCGCCAGTACATGCTCGGCCCGGACCTGCTCGTCGCCCCGGTCTTCTCGGCGGAGGGCGATGTCGAGTACTACCTGCCCGAGGGTGTGTGGACCCACCTCCTCACGGGCGAGCGGGTGCGGGGCCCCGGATGGCGCCGCGAGACGCACGGCTTCGACAGTCTGCCCCTGTACGTGCGTCCGGGCGCGGTCGTCCCGATGGCCGCGGACGACCGCCGCCCGGACGGCGACTGGCTCGAAGGCCTGACGCTGCTCGTGGCGCCGGGGGTACGGGACGTGACGGTGACCGTGCCGGGCCATGGGGCGGACGCCGGCCCCGCCGCCTCGTACCGGGTGCGCAGGAACGAGGACGACGGGGCCGTGACGGTCGAAGGGGCCGAACGGCCCGCTACGGTGCGGGAGTTGTAGACGGGGACGGGCGGTAGGCGAACCAGTCGAAGTGAACGGTGCCGGCCGCGGCGTACAGACCGATGACGCGGCCGGTGAACCCGCCCGCCACCTCGGTCGACAGATACCGGCCGTCGAGGGCGGCGAGCGCGGTGAACGTGCCGTCCGCCTCCTCGACCCCGAAGGCCAGCGTGTCAGGGCCGGTACGGGCGTCGTCGAGCGTCCGCGTCTCCGCGATGTCGACGCCGAGGACGAGCGGCTCCCCGTGCGTGGAACGTGCCGCGAGGACGGTGCGCGCCGGGCCGATCCGGGCGGTGACGCGTACCTCCCGCGCGTCCGCCTCGATCTCGTAGTGGTGCCCCTCGTCGAGGCGCACCGCCAGACCGCCGCGCCCTTGCGCCGCGTCGACACGGGTGCGGACGCGGCACGTCAGGTTCTCCTGCCGTCGCCCGACGAAGACGGCGTCGGGCTCGTCGAGCGACGCCCCGGCGGCGCGCAGCGTCAGCCGTCCGGGCGGCTCCCGCGTGGTGACGTGCGAGGCGGGACGGGAGCGCGGCGAGATCCACTCGGGGGCGAGCTCGGGGCTCGCGAAGTCGTCCCGGTAGCCGTCCGGGGCTCCCTCCGCGCCGCTGACGACCGGCCCCACCACCGGCCACCCGTCAACCCACGTCACCGGTGCGAGGAACGTCTCCCGGCCGAGCACGTGCCACCCCGGCGAGCCGCCGCGCGGACGCACCCCCAGGAACACCATCCACCACGCACCGTCCGGCGCCTGTACGAGATCGGCGTGGCCGGTGTTCTGGACGGGTTCGTCGGTGGAGCGGTGCGTCAGGACCGGATTGGCCGGGCACGGCTCGAACGGGCCCGTCGGCGCCGGACCGCGTGCGATCGAGACCCCATGGCCGCGCTCGGTGCCGCCCTCCGCGATCAGCAGATACCAGTGGTCGCCGATGTGGTGGAGGTGCGGCGCCTCCGGGGCCTTGGCGCCGGGCGTGCCGGACCAGACCGGGCGCGGCTCGCCGAGCGTCCTGCCCGTGTCCGGGTCGATGCGGAACTGGGAGACCCCGGCCACCGTGCAATAGCAGGCGCCGTCGTCGTCCCAGGCGAGGTCGGGGTCGATGCCGTGGACGCCGGGCAGCGGGACGGGGTCCGACCAGGGGCCGGCCGGGTCGGTGGCGGTGACCAGGAAGTTGCCGCCGTCGCTGACATTGGTGACGATCAGCCAGAACCGGCCGTCGTGGTGGCGCAGCGTGGGCGCGTAGATCCCTGCGGACGACGGCGACTCCACCGGCAGCCGCAACTGCCCCGGCCGGTCGAGGACGTTGCCGATCCGCGTCCAGTTCCGCAGGTCGCGGCTGTGGAAGAGGGGAATCCCGGGGAAGTACTCGAAGCTGGAACAGGCGAGGTAGTAGTCGTCGCCCACGCGGCAGACGGTGGGGTCGGGGTGGAAGCCGGGGATGACCGGGTGCGGGCCTGACATGGCGGTCCTCTGCGGATGGCGGTCGATGTCGAAGCGCTTCGATGTGCGGGGAGGATATGCAGGGGGAGTGCGGGGCGCAAGGGAATGGACGGGGGACGGACGGCGGCCGGGCGGCCGGCTGTCCACCCCGACTGTCCCCACCGCCTGCGGGTTAGTAAGGTGAGCCTTACCTAACCTAAGGAGTGGGGATGGTCTACCCCCTGACGCCCCCGGAGCCCACCGACGCCGAACGGGCCCGGACGATCCTCGCCGCCGCCGGTTCCCTGGCGCTGAGCCTGACCGGCAGCGGCCTCCGGTTCGATTGCGTGGCGCTGCACACCGTCGACGTCGCGTCCCGCCTGCTGCTGCTCGACCCCGCGGAACCCGGTCTGGCCGCCGCGCTCGCCGCGGCCCCCGGCTCCGGCCTCGCGGCGTTCGCGGAGTGCACCGACATCGCGCCCGTCGGCGTACGGGACCGGGTGCGCGCCCGTCTCGCGCTGAGCGGCCGACTGGCCCCGGCCGGTCCCGGCACCCTGGTCCTCCGGCCCGCGCGGGCGGCCCTGTCCGTGGGGGACGCCGTGCGCACCCTGGACGCCCCGACGCTCGCGGCGGCGCACCCCGACCCGCTCGCGGCCCACGAGGCGGAACTCCTCGGCCACCTCGACACCGGCCACGCCGACCTCCTCGTACAACTCGCCGGCCTGGTACGGCAGGGCGACCTGTCCGGGATCGAACGGATCCGCCCCCTCAGCCTCGACCGCAAGGGGCTCGTGCTCCGCCTGGAGCGGACCGGCGACGCGTTCGACGACGTACGGATCGGCTTCCCGACGGAGGCGCGGCACCCCCGTGACGTCGGCGCGCGCATCCAGGAAGTGCTCGATCCCGCCGCCGCCCGCCACTGAGGAGGACGGTCCATGACACGCGGAGACCTCGCTGCGCCCCGGACCGGGCCGGAGCCGCGGGGCCCCCGCGGCTGTACGTCGTGCGGCGTTTCCTTGGATCAGGACTTCTTGTACGAGACGAGCGTCGTCGTCACCAGGCACGGTGCGGGCGGCACGATCGCGACGCGCAGCGTTCCGCGCGCGGTGTCGTAGTCGATGCCCTCCGCCTCGAACGTGCCCGAGCAGACGCTGTGCTGGGGCACCGCGAAGACGGTCGAGACGCGCCCCGTGACCGGCTTGCCGTCGAGGGGGCGGTCGAGCGCGACCTCGATGACCTCCTTCACGGCGTTGTCGTAGGAGCACAGCAGATGCGTGGCGTCGGTGAAGTCGCAGCCCTGGATGTTCTCGACGCCCTTGTCGAGGGTGATCTGCCCGGCCTGCGGGAGGTTGGTGCCCGGCGCGGGGGCCGACGGGTTGAGGACCGGCGTCGGGAAGACCTGGAGCCGCCGCATGGCGCCCCACTCGCCGGCCACCAGCCACTGCCCGTCGGGCGCCACCGCCGCGAACGAGTTGTTCAGCAACTCACCCGCGTCAAGCGCGTGTTCGTAGGTCGTGCGCTTCCCGTCCGGGCTCGTCGCGGCGAACATCTTCTTCGTCGCGCCGTCACCGCCCTGGTACGCGTCGAAGGTGTAGCCGCCCGCCACGTCCGGGTCCCCGACGTGCGACCAGCCGGCTATGCGCAGAGCGAGCGGGATCGAGGCGAGCCCGCGCGTCACGAGGGATCCGTCGGCGCGGGTGGCCAGGCCCTGGCTGCCGGTGAGGGAGTTGACGGACGACGTGCCGGTCTCGGTCCAGGAGGGCGCGGCCGTGGCGGTCGCGGCGCCCGCGGCGAGGGTGAGCGCACCGGTCAGCGCCGCGAGGGCGAGGACGCGGCGTCTCGTGCGCCGGTGCGCGGGGAGCTGCGTGGGGGGATTCATGGGGGCCTCCGCCGGTCGAAGATCAGGTCGGGACAAGGCTGCCCTACGATCGCGCCATGAGGCTGACGATTCTCGGCGGTGGCGGATTCCGGGTGCCCCTCGTGTACGGCGCGCTGCTCGCCGACCACGCGCCAGGCAGGGTCACCGAGGTCACGCTGCACGACGTCGACCGGGACCGGCTGCGCGCCATCACCGGAGTACTGCGAGAACAAGCCACCGGCGTGCCCGACGCGCCCGCCGTGCGCGCGAGCACCGACCTCGACGAGGCGCTGCGCGGCGCCGACTTCGTCTTCTCGGCGATCCGCGTCGGCGGCCTGGAGGGCCGCGCCGCCGACGAGCGGGTGGCGCTCGCCGAGGGCGTACTCGGGCAGGAGACGGTCGGCGCGGGCGGGATCGCGTACGGGCTGCGGACCGTGCCCGTCGCCACGCACATCGCGCGACGCGTCGCGCAGGTCGCCCCCGACGCCTGGGTCATCAACTTCACCAACCCGGCGGGCCTGGTCACCGAGGCCATGTCCCGGATCCTGGGCGACCGCGTCATCGGCATCTGCGACTCACCCGTGGGCCTCGCCCGGCGCGTCGCACGCGTGCTCGGCGCCGACCCGGCCGACGCCTGGGCCGACTACGTGGGGCTCAACCACCTCGGCTGGCTGCGCGGCCTGCGCGTCGGCGGCCGGGACCAGCTGCCGCGCCTGCTCGCGGACGAGAAGCTGCTCGGCTCGTTCGAGGAGGGCCGCCTCTTCGGCACGGACTGGCTCCGCTCGATCGGCGCGATCCCCAACGAGTACCTGCACTACTACTACTTCAACCGGGAGACGGTCCGCAGCTACCGGGAGGCCGAGCGCACGCGCGGCGCGTTCCTCGCCGACCAGCAGTCCGCGTTCTACGCCGATCCGTCCTACGCCGCCTGGGACCGCACCCGCGCCGAGCGCGAAGCCACGTACATGGCGCACAACCGGGAGGCTTCGGGCGCGGGCGGGCGGGACGCCGCGGACCTGGAGGAATCCGGCGGATACGAGAAAGTCGCCCTTGCCCTGATGCGGGCCATCGCCCGCGACGAACGCGCCACGCTCATCCTCAACGTCCGCAACAGGCGCACCCTCGCCGCGCTCGACGCGGACGCCGTCATCGAGGTGCCCTGCCTCGTCGACGCCAACGGCGCCCATCCCGTCGCCGTCGACCCGCTGCCCCCGCACGCCTCCGGTCTGGTCACCGCGGTCAAGGCCGTGGAGCGCGAAGTGCTCGCGGCGGCCGAGTCCGGGTCCCGCGAGACGGCCGTGAAGGCGTTCGCCCTGCACCCTCTTGTGGACTCTGTGACGGTGGCGAACCGCCTGGTCGACGGCTATCTCGCGGTGCACTCCGGACTCGCCTACCTCTCTGGTGGAGAACACCGAAAGGACGTGTAAAGGCTTGTAAAGGCGGTAGTCGGAAGGGGCGGCCCAAAGGCCGCCCCTTTTGCGTGCCCGGGACCGCGTCACCCTCCCTCCCCGGTGGAAGCAACTCCTCCGCGGGTGTGATGCGTTCTACACAGAGAATCTGAGAAATTCCTCAGGAGTGTGACGCCGGAGAGTCACCATGCGCTTGACTTGGTGCGCCCCCCAACTAGGAGTACTGATGCGACCGTTCGCCCTGAACTACGCTCGCCCCACGCGAGAGACCGAGGTCAGCGCGGTGTACACGTACGACTCCGCACTGCAGTTGAACGTGCTGCCCGACGGCGGAGTGGCCGCACGCGACTACGCAGTGTTGCGAGAATGCGCGGCCACCACCTCCACCGCGGGATCCAAAACCCATTTCGACGACTGAACGGCCGCACGAAATGACGGTGCTCATCCTGACGAGTGAAGAGGATGTGACGGCCGACATGGCGGTCGTCGAATTGAACGGACGGGGAATCCCGGTCCTGCGGCTCGACCCGGCCGAACTGCCCGGCGGGGTCGACGTCTCGGGGGAGTACGCGCACGGCGTGTTCCAGGGCCACCTCTCCGTCGCCGGACGCGTCGTCAGCATGGGTGGCCTGCGCTCGATCTGGGTGCGCAGACCCGGCGTGCCGGCCTCGCGGGCGGGCGCCGCGTCGGCCTGGCTCACGCAGGAGGCGTCCCAGGCCCTGTACGGGATGCTGCGCTGCACCGACGCGCGCTGGATGAACCACCCGGACGCCGCGAGCCAGGCGCGGCACAAGCCCTGGCAGTTGTGGCTCGCGCGGGAGTGCGGGCTCCCGGTGCCCGCGACGCTGATCACGACGTTCCCTCGGATCGCGCGGGAGTTCGCCGAGCGCTACCCCGACCTCGTCGTGAAGCCGGTCTCCGGCGCGCACCCCGGGGACGGGGGGCTCGCCGTGCCGACGACCCGGGTACGGCCCGACGAGGACTTCCGGGACGTGGCGCACGGGCCGACCCTGCTGCAGCGCCGGGTGCGCAAGGTCGCCGACATCCGCCTCACGTGCGTGGGGGACCGGCTGTTCGCGGCGCGGGCGGCGGCGGCCGTCGATGCCGATGACGCCGAGGCGGTGGTGGACGTACGGTTCGACCCCGGCGCCGGGCCGTGGCGGCCGGTGAGCGTGCCGCGGCGGGTCGCGGAGGCGGTGCACGCCTACCTCACCCGGGCACAACTCGCCTACGGCGCCTTCGACTTCGGTGAGGACGCGGACGGGATCTGGTGGTTCCTGGAGTGCAACCAGTCCGGCCAGTTCGGCTTCGTGGAGATCGAGACGGGCCAGCCCATCGGCCGGGCGGTGGCGGAATGGCTGGCGGGCGAGGAACTGGGCCGGGCACCGACACCGGCACCGGTGCCAGTGGCGGAGGCGGCCGCGGGAGATCTGCCGCGGGAGGCGGGCCCGGGCTCGGCGTGACCGGTGGCGGTGGCGGGTGCGGGAGGTTCGCCGCGGGAGGCGGGCCCGGCATGGACGTGACGGTGAAGGTGGCGAGCGCGGGAGGTTCGCCGCGGGATACGAGTCCGGGCTTGCCGTGACTTGTGGCGGAGGCGGGTGTGGTGCGAGCAGTCCGCCAGGAGAGCCGGCGGGGCCCGTGCTCCCGTGACCGGTGCTGTGATCTTTACGGGGCGGTGGATGACAAGGTACGCAAGGAGTGCTGCCGTAACACTTGCTGTCCAGCCGTCCTACGTGAGGGAGCCCGCCCATGACCGACGCGTCACCCGAGTGCACCACCCGGCAGGGCCCCGTACGCGGCCGCACCGAGCACGGCGTCGCCGCCTTCCTCGGCGTGCCCTACGCCGCCGCGCCGTTCGGGCCGCGCCGGTTCGCCGCGCCCGCGCCCGCCGAACCCAGGACCGGGGTCCGCGACGCCACCGCGTACGGCCCGACCGCGCCGAAGGCCCCGTACGCGCCGCCCTTCGACGCGCTCATCCCGGACACGTCGATGCCGGGCGAGGAGTGCCTCAACCTGAACATCTGGACCCCGGAGCCGGGCCCCGGCGCGCGACTGCCCGTGATGGTGTGGCTGCACGGCGGCGCCTTCTCCAACGGCTCGGCGAACGCGTCCGGCTACCGCGGCCACACGTTCGCCCGGGACGGCGTCGTCTTCGTCGGCGTCAACTACCGTCTCGGCACGGACGGCTTCCTGCACCTGCCGGGCGCCCCGGACAACCGCGGCCTCCTCGACCAGATCGCGGCGCTCGCCTGGGTCCGGGAGAACATCGAGGCGTTCGGCGGCGACCCGGACCGCGTCACCGTCTTCGGCGAGTCGGCGGGCGGCGTCGCGATCGGCCAGCTCCTCGCGGAACCGGCCGCCCGGGGCCTGTTCCGGCGGGCGGTCCTGCAGAGCGGGGCCTGCCACCACTTCATCGGCCCGGACACCGCGCGCCGCATCGGCGAACGGATGGCGGCACAACTGGGCGTCCCGCACACGGCGGAGGCGTTCGCCGCCGTACCGCTGCCTGAACTCATCGACGCGCAGGCGGCGTTGCGAGCGGACTTCGCGAGCCGCCCCGACCCGGCGGTGTGGGGCGACGCGGCGCTCAACGGCATGGTCTTCGAACCGGTCGCGCCGGGCCTGCGCCTCCCCGGACCGGACCTCGGCGTCGACCTCATGGTCGGCTCCAACCGCGAGGAGAACCGCCTCTACATGGCGCCGACGGGCCGCTTCGACACCATCTCGGAGAACCGGGTCGAACGGTCGGCGGCGGCCTACGGCGTGGACCTGTCCGGCTACCGGGCGACACGCCCGGAGGCGACCCCCGGCGAACTCCTCGACGCGCTCGTCACCGACTGGTTCTGGCGCGTCCCCGCGATCCGCCTGGCCGAGGCCGTCCCCGGCACCCGTCTCTACGAGTTCGCCTGGCGCTCCCCGCGGTACGAGGGCGCCCTGGGCGCCTGCCACGCCCTGGAACTCCCCTTCGTCTTCGACCTCCCCGACGACCCCGACTACACCGCGCTGACCGGCGGGAAGGCCCCGCACGACCTGGCCCGTACGGTCCACGAGGCATGGGTGTCCTTCGCGGCGACGGGCGACCCGGGCTGGCCCGCGTACGACCCGGAGGGCGACCGTACGACGATGGTCTTCGACACGACCTCCCACCCGGAACAGGATCCCCGCCGGGCGGAACGGGAACTGTGGGAGGGCGTCCGCTGACACGACCCGGGGGCTACATTTTGCGCGACCGTCACTTCGGCCCCCTTTCGCTCACCCGTGTTCATCTTGAACACTCCCCGTTGCCCCTCATCGCGTACGGACCCCACTTCCGAGGCAACGGAGACCCCCACCCCCATGACCGAACTGAATCGGCGCCGCTTCCTGCAGATCGCCGGCGGCACCGCCGCCTTCACGGCGCTGTCCGGCTCCATCGACCGGGCCGCCGCCATCCCGGCGGCGCGCCGCACCGGCACCGTCGAGGACATCGAGCACATCGTCGTGCTGATGCAGGAGAACCGTTCCTTCGACCACTACTTCGGGGCGATGAAGGGCGTCCGCGGCTTCGGCGACCCGCGTCCGGTGACGCTGCCCAGCGGCAAGCCGGTGTGGCACCAGTCGAGCGCGGGCAAGGAGACGCTCCCGTACCACCCGGACGCCGACGACCTGGGCATGCAGTTCATCGCGGGCCTGGACCACGACTGGGCGGGCGGCCACAGCGCCTTCAACAACGGCAGGTACGACAACTGGATCGCGGCCAAGGGCACGGGCACGATGGCCCACCTGACCCGCCAGGACATCCCGTTCCACTACGCGCTCGCGGACAGGTTCACGGTCTGCGACGCCTACCACTGCTCGTTCATGGGCGCGACCGACCCGAACCGCTACTACATGCTCACCGGCCACGTCGGCAACGACGGCACCGGCGGCGGCCCGGTCCTGGGCAACGAGGAAGCGGGCTACGACTGGACCACGTACGCCGAACGCCTGGAGAAGGCGGGCGTCTCCTGGAAGGTGTACCAGGACATCGGCGACGGCCTGGACGCGGCCGGCGGCTGGGGCTGGATCGACGACGCCTACCGCGGCAACTACGGCGACAACTCGCTCCTCTACTTCAACACCTACCGGGGCGCCAAGCCCGGCGACCCCCTGTACGAGAAGGCCCGCACCGGCACGAACGCCAAGGCGGGCGACGGCTACTTCGACAGACTCCGGGCCGACGTGAAGGCGGGGAAGCTGCCGAAGATCTCCTGGATCGCGGCGCCCGAGGCGTTCACCGAACACCCGAACTGGCCGGCGAACTACGGCGCCTGGTACATCTCCCAGATCCTGGATGCCCTGACCTCGAATCCGGCGGTGTGGAGCAGGACGGCCCTGTTCATCACGTACGACGAGAACGACGGCTACTTCGACCACGTGGTGCCGCCCTACCCGCCGGCCTCGGCGAACCAGGGCCTGTCGACCGTGGACACGAAACTCGACCACTACCCGGGCGGCGGCACCCGCGCGGCGGGCCCGTACGGCCTCGGCCAGCGCGTACCGATGCTCGTGGTCTCACCGTGGTCGACGGGCGGCTACGTGTGCTCGGAGACCTTCGACCACACCTCGATCATCCGCTTCATGGAGCGGCGCTTCGGGGTGAAGGAGACCAACATCTCGCCGTGGCGCCGCGCCATCTGCGGCGATCTGACCTCGGCCTTCGACTTCTCCCTCGCGGTCACGGCCCCCGCGGGCCTGCCCGACACGTCCGCCTACGAGCCGCCGGACCGCAACCGCCACAGCAGCTACGTCCCGAAGCCGCCCGCGCGGGGAGCCGTGCCCGAGCAGGAGAAGGGCTCGCGCCCGAGCCGCCCACTCGCCTACGCGCCATGGGTGGACGGCGCACAGGACCTGTCGACGGGCAAGTACAGACTGACGTTCAGCGGCGGCGACAAGAAGGGCGCGGCTTTCCAGGTGCGCTCGCAGAGCCGCGGCGACGGCCCGTGGACGTACACCACCGAGGCCGCGAAGTCACTCTCGGACAGCTGGAACTCCCTCTACTCGGGCGGCAGGTACGACCTGACGGTGCACGGCCCGAACGGCTTCCTGCGCTCGTTCCAGGGCGACAACAAGGTCGCGGAGCCGGAGGTCACCGCCCGCCACGACGGCACCACCGGCAACCTGGCCCTCACCCTCCGGAACCCGACCACCACCGACGCCCACCTCACCGTCACCAACGCCTACGGCGGACAGCCGCAGACGTACACGGTGCGGGCCGGCGCGACAGTGCGCCGGACGGTCGACCTGCGATCGACCGCGCGCTGGTACGACCTGAGGATCACCAGCGAGGGCGATACCGGATATCTGCGGCGCCTGGCCGGACACGTGGAGAACGGGCAGGCGGGCGTGAGCGACCCGCGCATCGCGACGGCGGCGCTCTAGGCGTTCTCCCCTGTGTCCCTCGTCACCGCTGGGGCACAGGGGGCCGCGATAGTGTGCCCCGGTGACGACGCAATCGAACACCCCTGCAGGGTGGTACCCGGACCCTCAGGGCGCTCCTCAGTCGCTGCGCTGGTGGGACGGCTCCCAGTGGACCGACCACACGCACGCCCAGCCCTCGGCGGCTCAGCAGCCGCAGCCCCAAGCGGTCGCAGCGGTACAGGCACCGGTACTGCCCCCGCAGCAGCAGCCCCAGGCCGTACAGCCCCAGGCCGTACAGCGTCAGGTGCAGCAGCAGGCCGGGATCGCGTCGACCGCGCAGGGCGGCGGCTCGCTGTTCACCGAGCCCGTCCTGGTGGTGAACCAGAAGGCCAAGCTCATCGAGCTGACCAACGAGTACAACGTCATGGACCAGAACGGCAACGTGCTCGGCTCCGTCACCCAGATCGGCCAGAGCAGCCTGAAGAAGGCGCTGCGCTTCGTCTCCAGCGTCGACCAGTTCATGACGCACAAGCTGGAGATCCGGGACGCCTACGGCCAGCCGCAGCTGGTGCTCACGCGCCCGGCGAAGTTCATGAAGTCCCGCGTCGTGGTGGAGCGCCCGGACGGATCGCCGGTCGGCGAGATCGTCCAGCAGAACGTGATCGGCAAGATCAACTTCGCGATGAACGTGAACGGGCAGCAGGTCGGCGCGATCAAGGCGGAGAACTGGCGCGCGTGGAACTTCGCGATCGTCGACCACGCGGACCAGGAGGTCGCCCGCATCACGAAGACGTGGGAGGGCCTGGCCAAGACGATGTTCACCACCGCGGACAACTACGTCCTGCAGATCCACTTCCAGCTCCCCGAGCCACTGCTCAGCCTGGTGGTGGCGACGGCCCTGACGGTGGACACAGCGCTGAAGCAGGACTCGCGCGGTTTCGGCTGACAGAACGCTGACAGAACGCTGACGGAACCGGGAGTTCTCGAGCAGTCAGGAAGCCCGCAGGCTCAACGACTCCGGCTCGTGCTGAGCCGGTACGGCGGGCAGAGCCACCACAGACCCGCCCGCCCCCACGGCCTCGGACCCCCGAGCAGGGGTCCGGGTCAACAGCACGACCCCCCGGGCCGCGAGCACCGCCCCCGCCCCCGCCAGCGCGAACCCCGCGGCCCCGCCCTGGAGCCGCTCGCCGAGGAGCGAGAGCCCGATGACGGCGGCGGCCACCGGATTGGCCAGGGTCACCATGGCGAGCGGGGCGCCGAGACCGCCGCGGTAGGCGGTCTGGGACAGCAGCAGCCCACCGGCGGCGAAGGCCGCGACGAGCAGCGCGACGACGATGACCTGCGGGGCGAGCAGCGGCCCCGTACGGTCCGTCGCCGCGACGGTGACGGTCTGGGTGAGCGCGGAGGCGACCCCCGAGGCGACGCCGGAGGCGGTCGCGTGCCGCAGACCGGGCTTGGCACCGCGCCGCGAGAGGGCGCCGATGAGCGCCGCGGTGGCGCCGGCCACCGCGAGCGCCTCGGGCAGCGAGAGCGTGTCGTCGGGCGCGGGACCCGACGCGGTGACGAGCAGCGCGGCGAGCCCGGCCAGGGTCAGCGCCGTACCCCTCCACTCGACAGCCGTGACGTGTCGCCCGGCGATGCGCGCACCCAGCGGCACGGCCGCGACGAGCGTGAGCGCGCCGAGCGGCTGCACCAGGGTGAGCGGCCCGTACTTGAGCGCGGCGACGTGGAGGAGCGCGGCCCCGGCGTTCAGGACGACCGTCCACCACCAGGCGCCGGTGCACAGGAGCCGCCACAGACCGGCCCCGGCGCCCGCGGTGCGGGCGGCGAACCGTTCCTGGGCGACCGCCGCGGCGGCGTAGGCGACGGCGGAGACGAGGGAGAGCGCGACCGCGAGCAGGGTGGCGGTCATCGCCCGGCCCCGGTCGCGACGGGCCGCGGGGCGGTCGCCGCCGAGGTCGAACCCGGCGTGGCGGAGACCTTGAGCGGGATCCGGATCGGCATGTTCTCCAGTACGTCGGACGCGGACAGCGAGTCCGGTGGCGTACGGAAGGCGGCGGCGGGCGTCCACGGGGCGGGTTCGGACACGCCGCTCGCCCGGAGCGCGGCCGGAGCGGCGGTGGCCGCGGGGGCGGGCAGCAGGTGGCGGCGGATCGCGGCGGGGCCGCCGACGGTGTGCGGCATGCGGATCACCGCGAGGGCGATACCGAGCAGCCCGGCCGCCACGATCGCGTCGAGCCAGTAGTGGTTCGCGGTGCCGACGACGACAAGCAGCGTGAGCAGCGGGTGCAGCAGCCACAGCCACCGCCACCGGGACTTCGTGGCGACGATCAGGCCGATGGCGACCATCAGCGCCCAGCCGAAGTGCAGCGAGGGCATGGCCGCGAACTGGTTGGCCAGCGTGTCGGTGGACGGCTTCGCCGCGTACACGGAGGGGCCGAAGACCTGGGCGGTGTCGATGAGGTGCGCCGCGTGCAGCATCCGCGGCGGGGCCAGCGGGAAGCCGAGGTGCAGGACGAGGGCGGCGGCCGTGAGGACGGCGAGCACCCGCCGCGTCCACACGTAGTGGCGGGGGCGGCGCAGGTACAGGAAGACGAGAAGGGCGACGGTGGCCGGAAAGTGCACGGTCGCGTAGTAGGTGTTCGCGATGTGCACGAGGACGTCACCGTGCAGCAGCACGCTCTGGACCGAGCCCTCGCCGGGCAGGTGCACGGCCCGTTCGAGGCTCCACACGTCGTCGGCGTTGCGGAACGCCTCGGCGGTGTGGCCGTTGGCCAGGCCTCGGCCGAACTTGTAGACGAGGAAAAGTCCTACGACGAGTAGGAGCTCGCGGACCAGGGGCGGTCGGGCAGATCGGCTGTCCGGCTCCGGTTCGACAGGCTCGGTAAGGGATTTCATCCCCCGGCCCCTTTTCGTGACGACTGGGTGGTGCGGGTGGCGCGCGTGACGCCTGCTGCTTCTGAGTCTCTGGGTGCGCCTGTGGCGTGTGGATAAACGCCGAGGCGCTCAGCTCATCGATACGCAACTGTACCGATACGCGACTGTACCGAAACGACTCGGTACCGATACGCCAGTGTACCGAAACGCACGCGTACCGGTACACTGGCGTATCGATAGAGTGTGTGATCTCATCGACATGAGCCGCAGAGTCAGGAGTGGGGAGCCATGACGGAGCGAGACCCGGCCACCGCGACAGCGCCGACCGCCTCGCGCCGATCGAAGATCACCCCCGAGCGTGCGCAGGAGTTCTACGACGCGGTCCTCGACCAGCTGCGCAGGAACGGCTACGACGCCCTGACCATGGAGGGTGTGGCGGCCCAGGCTTGCTGCAGCAAATCGACGCTGTACCGTCAGTGGAGGACGAAACCGCAGCTCGTGGCCGCAGCGCTGCGTGCGGGACGCTGTACGAAGTTCTCCGCGTCGGACACGGGCAGCCTCGCGGGCGACCTGGTGTCGGCCGCGCGCAACGCGGCGGCGCAGTCACTGCCGGACACGGCGCTGCTGCAAGCCCTCGGGCACGCGGTGCGCCAGGACGGCGAACTGAAGGGCGCGCTGCGGGAGGCGCTGGTCGAGCCGGAGCTCGCCTCGATCGACGCCATGATCGAGCGGGCCGTGGCGCGGGGCGAGATCGCCGCCGACCACCCCGCACTGCCGTACGTGGCGGCGCAGCTCTTCGGGGTCATGCGCAGCCGCCCCTTCCTGGAAGGGCGCGACGCGGACGCCGACTACCTGGTCGGCTTCGTCGAGAACGTGCTGATTCCAGGGCTCGGCCTGACCGCTCCGGCGGATCGGGCCACCTAGGACGGGAGGCCGCCGGTCGCAGGGATGACCGACCGGTGGTCTGCCCGCGCCGCACCGTGGGGACGGGGGCGGCGCGCACCCCCGGGCCGGGCGGTTTCCTCCTTGAGCGGTGAGGAACCCGCCCGGCCCCAGGTCTTTTCCGCGGCGCGCCCCGAGGCGCACCGGGACCCGACGGCTCCGGGGACGGGCTCAGACGTCCTCGCCGTTGCCGCCGCCCACCCCGCCACCGCCGGTGACCGAAGCCTTCTTGATGCCCTTGACGAGCTTGTCGATCGAGGTGTTGTCCGGCCCGGCGGCCTCTTCCTTCACCGTGCGCGGTATGTCTACGCCTATGCGTACGACGAGAAGCGTCTCGGGGTCGGAGGGCGAGGGGAAGACGACGGACTCCACCCAGGCGTCGATCTTCGACTTGGTGTCCACGTTCCAGCGGATCCGGTAGCCCTGCTGCCCGGCGACGGTGACCTTCTCGGAGAGCAGCTCGTCGTGCTGGACGACGCCGCCGTAGACCTCGCCGCCGTAGGACGCCGTGGAGTTCTTGAGGATGTCCTCCTTGGCCGCGGCCTCGGCGGTCGCCCCGTCGAGCTTGAGGCTCTTCGCGGACGAGACGGAGGCGCCGCCCTTCACACAGGTCTGCTCCACGTCGTCGGGGCACTTGTACGGGCCGGTCTGCACCCCTGCCCCGCCCGCGCCGTCACTGCCCGTCCAGCCGTCGAGGACCGGCAGCGCGACGCCGTTGAGGACGTCGGTGGCGTAGCCCTCGTCGAGCGGCGGCTGGGTGGAGCCGGGCGCCTCGGGGGACGGCTCGTCGCCACCGCCGTTGCCGCCGCCCGGACCGTCCTCGGGGCCCTTCGGGTCGCGAGGACGCTCGGAGGCGGCCACCGAGCCGCTCTTCCCGCCGCCGTCGTCCGACGTGAGCGCGTAGACCCCGCCGACGACACCGGCGAGCACGACGACCGCGACACCGGCCGCGATCGCGACGCGTGCCCGGTTGCGCGGCTTCGGCGGCAACGGCTGCGGATAGCCGGGATAGTTGGCGTATGCCGGAAACGTCCCGGGAGGGGGAGCGGCCTGGGGGAGCGGCGGCGGGGCCGTGGCGGGCCGGGTCTGGTCCGTCCAGCGGCTGCCGTCCCACCAGCGTTCGGTGCGCGGCCCTTCGGGAACCTGGCCGGGGTCGGGGTACCAGCCTGCGGGAGTCTGCGACGTCATGAACGGAACAGTATGAGGCGTGCCTGAAAAGGACATGAGAGGGTCCGCGATGCGGTCGGAACCGATGCCGAATTCGTTATGGACCGAAACCTGTCAACCCGGCGGGTGCGCCAGGTCAGGCCAAATCCCGCCGGGCTCCCCGACGCCCCACCACGGCGCGGCGTCGCGCATTACTCTCGTGACCAGCACATCGACCGATCGGCGTGCACGACACCAGGAGGGTGCGGGGATGACTCAGGGACGGCACACCGACGCCGCCTCCGCCGGCCCGCCTCTGTGGGAGCGGGAGTCCGAACTGGACGTCGCACTGCGGGCGTTGGACGACCTGTGCGCGGACGCCGCGTCCTCGGGCAGCCTCGTCGTCTACCGGGGCGAGGCCGGGATCGGCAAGACCGCCCTGCTCGGCCGGGTCCGCGAGATGGCGCGGGGCCGCGCCACCGTATGGTCCGCCCGGGGCGGCGAGACCGTCACCTCCGTCCCGTTCAACGTCGTACGCCAACTGCTGCAGCCCGCGCTGCTCGCGCTCTCCGACGAGGAGACCCGCGAGTACTTCGGCGACTGGTACGACATCGCGGGCCCCGCCCTCGGCATAGCCGAACCCACCGGACGCCAGGCCGACCCGCAGGGCGTGCGCGACGGCCTCGTGGCCGCCGTCTCCCGCCTCGCGCGGCTGCACTGGCCGCGTTCGCCGAGCGCCTCGACGACCTGCCGGTCCTCCTCGTGGTCGCCCAGCGCGACCCCGAGCAGGACGCCGCGGCCGTCTGCCTGGAAGCGGTCGCCGAGGCGGCCCGCCCCGGCACCGCCCGGCTGCGCGCCCTCACCCCCGACGCCACCGCCGGCCTCACCCGGGCCACGCTCGGCGGCCACGCCGACGACCCGTTCTGCCGCGAGGTGTGGGCGGTCACCGGCGGAAACCCGTACGAGACCGTCGAGTTGCTCGCCAAGGTCCAGGACAGTGATCTGAGCCCCGAGGAGGACTCGGCGGGGCAACTGCGCGCGCTCAACAAGTCGGCGCGCGGCCGCGGCCTCGTCGCCCGGCTGGAAGGGCTCGGCAGTGAGGCGACCAGGTTCGCCTGGGCCGCCGCCATCCTCGGCACCCGTATCGACCCCGGGCTCGCCGCGCTGCTCGCCGGACTCAACCCCGAGCAGGCCGGGCGCTGCGCCGAGCGGCTGCGCGCGGCCCGCATCCTGACCGACTCCGTCTACGACACCGAGAACGCGCTGGAGTTCGTCCACCCGCTCATCGCCAGCGCCGTCTACGACGCGATCCCGCCCGCGACCCGCACCGCCATGCACGGCCAGGCCGCCTGGGCCGTCACCGCGTCCGGGCACGGGCCCGCCGCGGCCTCCCGCCACCTGCTCGAGGTGCACCCGGACGACGACCCGGAGCTCGTCGAGCAGATGCGCGCCGCCGCTCGCGAACACCTCGCGGTCGGCGCGCCCGACGCCGCACGGCGCTGCCTGGAGCGCGCGCTCCTGGAGCCGCCGCTGCCCGAGATCCGCCCGCACCTCCACTACGAGCTGGGCTGCGCCACGCTGCTCACCTCGCCCGTCACCACCATCAGGCACCTGGACGCGGCGCTCGACACGACGCCGGGACTCGTCGGCGACCAGCGCGTCGACGCGGTCTGCCGCCTCTCCCAGGCACTGGTCCACAACGACCAGCTGGAAGAGGCGCTGCGCGTCATCGACGCCGAGGCCGACCTCCTCGAACCGGGCCCCGCCCGGCTGCGCCTGCAAGCCGTCCACTTCATGTGGGAAGGCATCCACGCGGGCGAGGAGGACTCCCCGGGCCGCTCCCGCAACCTGGCGATGCTCGCCGACCAGCTCACGGGCCGGGACAACGCGGAGCGCGTCCTGCTCATCCTGCGCGCCTTCGACGCCATGACCCGCGGGGAGAACGCGGAGGAGGTCATCGAGCGCTGCGACCGCGCCCTGGTCAACCGGCGGCTCGCGCCCGGACTCGGCTGGCTCGACGCCGAGTGGGGTTTCGAGGTCCTCACCATGCTCGGCAGCGCCTACCTCTTCGCGGACCGGCTCGACCGCGCCGAGTCCCTGTTCACGGGCGCCGTCCGCGAGTACGAGACGGCGGGCTGGAGCGGCGGCCACCTCTCCCTCGCCCACGCCTTCGTCGGCTACGTGCACCGCAGGCGCGGCCGGCTCACCGACGCGGAGGCGTTCCTGCGCGAGTCGCTGCGCCTCGCCGACCGGGTCGGGCACGGACTGCCGATGCACTGGGACGCCGCGTGCATGCTCATCGAGACGCTGCTCGCCCGCGGCAAGGCGGACGAGGCGCAGGCGATCGCGGAACGCTACTCGTTCGGGCCGCCGTACCCGTCCACGATCGTGCTGCCCGACGCGCACTCGGTCCGCGGCCGGCTCCTCCTCGCCACCGGCCGCGTCGAGGAGGGCGTCAACGAGCTGGAGGCCGCCGCCAAGGCCGCCGTCGCCCGCGGCGGACACAACACGATCATGGCGCCGTGGGCCTGCGAGCTGGCCCGCGCCCTCGCCCCCACCGACCCGCACCGCGCCGCCGAACTCGTCAAGGAGGCCCGTGTCCAGGCCGAGCGGTTCGGCACGGACACGGCGATAGGGGAGGCGCTGCGCTGCGCGGCCGCCCTGGAGACCGGTCAGCGCCAGCTCACCCTGTACGCGAAGGCGGTCACCTACCTCGAAGCGTCGCCGTGCGCGTACGAGCATGCCCTCGCCCGGGTCGAGTACGGCATGGCGGCACGCTCGCTGTCGGAGCTCAACCGGGGCCTGACGCTGGCGCGTTCGTGCGGCGCGGACGGTCTGGCGGCGCGGGCGAGGGAGGTCCTGGAGACGGGCCGGGGCCTGCGCTGAGCGCTCCGCCGCAAGTACCGCGACAGGTGTCCGGCCGACTGCCGCACCGCGACGTACTTCGCCCGGCCCGCTCAGCCGGTCCGGTCGTCCTCGGTCAGTACGCGCTGGGCGACGGCGAAGGCGGAGTTGGCGGCGGGCACCCCCACGTAGACGGCGCACTGCTGCAGCACGGCGCCGATCTCGTCGGGGGTGAGCCCGTTGCGGCGGGCCGCCCGTACGTGCATGGCCAGTTCGTCGAGGTGCCCGTGGGCGACGAGCGCGGTGAGGGTCACCATGCTGCGCTCGCGCCGCGACAGGGTCGGGTCGGTCCAGATCTCGCCCCACGCGTACCGGGAGATGAAGTCCTGGAACCGCGCGGTGAACGGCGACTGCTTCCCCTGCGCCCGGTCCACGTGCGCGTCCCCGAGCACCTCCCGCCGCACCTCCATCCCGCGCGTGGCGCTCTGCCCGAGATGGGTCCGGAGCAGCCCCACCACGGCTTCCGGCCGCTCGGCGACGGCGAGGTGCGAGGCCCCGGCCAGCTCGACGAGTCCGGCGCCGGGCACGGCGTCGGCGATCTCCCGGGCGTGCGCGGGCGGGGTCGCGGGATCCTCCCGCCCGGCGACGACCAGCGTCGGCACGGAGATGTCCGCGAGCCGGTCCCGCAGATCGAACGCGGCGAGCGCGTCGCAACACGCGGCGTACGCGGCCGGGTCGGCCTCCCGGTTGTCCCGCACGAGCCGCGCGACGCCGAACCCGGGCGTGAACCACCGCGCCGGAGCCGACTCGGCGACCCCGCCCGTCCCCTCCTTGCGCACCAGAGCGGCGCGCTCCTGCCAGGCCCCGGCCCCACCGAAGTGGGCGGACGAACACAGCACGGCGAGGCTGCTGACCCGCTCCGGGTGTCGCACCGCGAGCCACATCCCGACGGCGCCACCGAGTGAGACCCCCGCGTACGCGAACCGCTCGATGCCGAGCGAGTCGGCGAGCGCGAGCACGAGCCCGGCGATGTCCCCGACAGTGGCCCCCGCCTCGATCAGCCCGGGGTCGGAGCGCCCGTGCCCCGGCAGATCCCACCGCACGACACGATGCCCGCTCGACAGCTCGGGCGCGACCTGATCCCAGAGCGCGAGGGAGGTCCCGAGCGAAGGGCCGAGGAGCAGCGGGGGAGCGGAGGGCGAACCTTCGGCGCGGTGGTGGAGGAGGGGAGAGGGGGACATCTGCTGGGCTCCAGGATCGTCGTTCGGGGCAGGGCGGCGAGGGCGCGGCCCGGGGTTGTCGGTCAACGGCGCTTCAGCGCCCTGTCCACCAGCTCCGGGGCCGCCCCGGCATAGCGCTCCGGGTCCGTGAGTGCCGCCAGGTCCATCGCCCTCAGGGCCGGTTCCTCGGACAGGATGTCGGCGAGGGGGCGGTTCTCCGTCGAGGCGCGGCGCGTCGCCTCGCCCAGGAGTTCCTTGGCGCGGCGCCGGCCGAGTACCGGCGCCAGCTCCGCCGACAGGCGCTCGGAGACGATTGCGCCGCCCGTCAGGGCCAGGTGTGCGCGCATCACGTCGGCCCGGACCACCAGGCCCGCCGTCAGTTCGGCCGCGTCCCTGGCGGCACCGCCGACCAGCCGCAGCAGCTCCCGCAGGGTCGTCCACTCGGCGTGCCAGGCGCCGGCGGGGCGTTCGTCCTCCGCCGGCATCGACCCGTACAGGGTCGCCGCGAGCGCGGGCGCGCGGCGGGCCGCCGCCACGATCAGCGTGGACCGGACCGGGTTGGCCTTGTGCGGCATGGCGGACGACCCGCCGCCCGTGCCCTCCGCCAGTTCGCCGATGTCGGTGCGGGAGAGGGTCGCGACGTCGACGGCGAGTTTGCCGAGCGCTCCCGCCGTGAACGCCAGCGCCCCCGCCAGATCCGCCACGGGTGTGCGCAGCACGTGCCACGGCAAGGCCGGTGAGGACAGGCCGAGTTGGCTCGCGTAGGCCGGGACCAGGTCCAGTGGGGTGCTCGCCCCGTACGCCTCGAACGCGGCCAGCGTGCCCGCCGCGCCGCCGAGTTGCACCGGCAGCCCCGACCCCACCGTCCGCAGTCTGTCCCGCGCGTCCAGGACCAGTGACCGCCAGCCGGCCGCCTTCAGGCCGAACGTCGTCGGCACGGCGTGCTGCGTGAGGGTGCGGCCGGGCATGACCGTGTCCCGGTGGGCGGCGGCGTGGCGGGACAGCGCGGCGGCGGCGCGGTCGAGTTCGGCCAGGATCTCGTGCAGGCTGCGCGCCGCGACCAGCATCAGCGCCGAGTCGAGGATGTCCTGGCTCGTCGCGCCCCGGTGCACGTACGGCTCGTGCTCCGGAGGGACGGCCGCCGTCAGGTCGGCGACCAGCGGGATCACCGGGTTGCCGCCGGTGCGGGCCCGCCGGGCGAGGTCGCGTACGTCGAAGGAGGACGCCACCGCGGCCGCGGTCACCGCCTCGGCCGCCGCGTCCGGCGCGAGCCCGAGTGACGCCTGGGCCCGCGTCAGGCCCGCCTCCGCGTCCAGCAGGCCTTGCAGGAAGGCTGTTTCGGAGGTCGTGCGCTCGGTGGGCGCGTCCTCCGTTCCGGGGTCGAACAGACTCACGTGAACTCCAGGAAGACCGTCTCGCCCTCGCCCTGAAGGCGGAGGTCGAAACGGTACGTGCCGCCCGGCTCCTCCCGCGCGACCAGCGTGTCGCGCCGCGCGCCGTCCAGCCGCGCGAGCAGCGGGTCGGCGGCGAGCGCCGCGTCGTCGCCGGGCAGGTAGATCCGGGTGAAGAGATGGACGAGCAGGCCGCGCGCGAACACGCAGACGCTCAGGTACGGAGCGCCCGCGCCCCGCGCGCCGGGCCGCAGGGTGTGCGCGTACCAGTGCCCGTTCGCGTCCGTCTGGACGCGGCCCCAGCCGGTGAACTCCACGCCGTTGCGCCCGAGGTGCCCGCCGCTCGCGGGATCGCGCCGCATCGAACCGTCGACCCGGGACACCCGCCCGGCGGGGTCGGCGCCCCACACCTCGAGGAACGCGTCCGGCACCGGCTTGCCCGCGCCGTCGTACACGTACCCCTGCACGGTGACCGTGTCCGGGTGCCCGACGGGCGCGATGTCGCCGCCGCCCGGGAACGGCAGCGCGTACCCGTAGAACGGCCCGACCGTGTGCGACGGAGTGGGCGCCGCGTCTCCCGCGCCGCTCGTGTCGATCTTCGTCATGCCTTGTCAGCGCCCTTCTTCGATCCAGGTGGCGGACGGCCCGTCGAGCACGATGTCCCAGTGGTAGCCCATCGAGAACTCCGGTACGGACAGGGCGTGGTCGTACGTCGCGACGAGGCGTTGCCGCGCGGAGTCGTCCGTGACGGACTGGATGATCGGGTCGTACGGGAACAGCGGGTCGGCGGGGAAGTACATCTGCGTCACGAGCCGCTGCGTGAACGCCGAGCCGAAGAGGGAGAAGTGGATGTGTGCCGGGCGCCAGGCGTTGACGTGCTGGCCCCACGGGTAAGGGCCCGGCTGGATCGTGGTGAAGCGGTAGCGGCCCTCGGCGTCGGTCAGCGTGCGCCCGACACCCGTGAAGTTCGGGTCGAGCGGCGCGTCGTGCTGCTCGCGCTGGTGGGCGTAGCGCCCGGCGGAGTTGGCCTGCCAGATCTCGACGAGCTGTCCGCGCACCGGCCGCCCGGCACGGTCGAGGAGCCGCCCCGAGACGGTGATCCGTTCGCCGAGGGGCTCGCCGGTGTGCTGCCGGGTCAGGTCGTTGTCGGTCTCGGTGATGTCCCGTTCGCCGAAGGCGGGCGAGACCAGCTCCACCGCCTCCGGGTCCTTGGACAGGTCGATGGCGACGAGCGGCTGCTTGGGGTGGCGCAGGACGGAGGAGCGGTACGGGGCGTAGTCGCGGCGCGGATGGTGCTCGACGGGCGCACCCCCCGCGATCCGCTTCTCGTAGGCGGCGTGCGCGGCCGCTATCTCCGCGTCGATGTCGTGCTGGGTGAGAGCCATGGTCTGTCTACCGTTCCCTCAGGGTTTCCGGGACGCGGACCGGCGCCGCCGTCTTCGCGAGCAGCTCGTCGGTGCCGACGCCGGGCGCCAACTCGACGAGTTCCAGGCCGCGTTCGGTCACGTCGAGCACGGCGAGGTCGGTGATGATCCGGTCGACACAACGCTTGCCGGTCAGCGGCAGACCGCACTCCTCGACGAGCTTCGGCGAGCCGTCCTTCGCGGTGTGGGTCATGGTGACGAGGACCGTGCGCGCGCCGTGCACGAGGTCCATCGCGCCGCCGATCCCCGTGATCATCTTGCCGGGCACCGCCCAGTTGGCGAGGTCGCCGCGGGCGGAGACCTGCATCGCGCCGAGGACGGCGACGTCGATGTGGCCGCCGCGGATCATCCCGAAGGAGAGCGCCGAGTCGAAGAAGGAGGCGCCCGGCAGGACGGTGACCGTCTCCTTGCCCGCGTTGATCAGGTCAGGGTCGACGGCGTCCTCGGCCGGGTACGGGCCGGTCCCCAGGATGCCGTTCTCCGACTCCAGGACCAGCTCCACGCCGCCGGGGAGGTAGTTGGGGATGAGGGTGGGCAGGCCGATGCCCAGGTTCACGTACTGTCCGTCGCGCAGCTCACGCGCCGCGCGCGCGGCCATCTGCTCCCGTGTCCACGCCATGCTCAGGCACTCACCGTTCGCTTCTCGATCCGCTTGTCCGCTGCCTGCCCCGGCGTGAGCGCGACGACCCGCTGCACGAAGATCCCCGGCAGGTGCACCGCGTCCGGTCCGATCTCACCCGGCTCCACCAGCTCCTCCACCTCCGCGATCGTGACCTTTCCGGCCATCGCGGCGAGCGGGTTGAAGTTGCGGGACGACTTGTTGAAGACGAGGTTCCCGTGCCGGTCGCCCCTGGCGGCCCGTACGAGGGCGAAGTCGGTGCGGATGGCGCGCTCCAGGACGTACTCGGTGCCGTCGAACTCCCGCACCTCCTTGGGCGGCGACGCCTTCGCGACCCCGCCCGCGCCGTCGTAGCGCCAGGGCAGCCCGCCGTCCGCGACCTGGGTGCCGACCCCGGCCGGGGTGTAGAACGCGGGTATCCCGGCGCCGCCCGCGCGCAGCCGCTCGGCGAGGGTGCCCTGCGGGATCATCTCGACCTCGATCTCACCGCCCAGGTACTGCCGGGCGAACTCCTTGTTCGCGCCGATGTACGAGCCGGTGACACGGGCGATGCGGCCCGCCGAGAGCAGGACGGCCAGGCCCGACTCCATGGCGCCGCAGTTGTTCGACACCACGGACAGACCGCTGGTGCCCTGCGCGTGCAGTGCGGAGATCAGTACGTTCGGCACGCCGCTGAGCCCGAAGCCGCCGACGGCCAGGGACGCGCCGTCCCCGACGTCGGCGACCGCCCGCGCGGCGGAGGGGACCACTTTGTCCATGTCGTCCGACACCTGTCTCTGAGGGAGCTGTTGAGGTGCTCGAAAATGCTCAGCGCACTGAGCATTTGGTCGAGTGGCCCACACGTTGCCACTGCCCAACTGGGCCGTCAAGGGTCTAAGATCGCTCAGTACACCCACACAATCGCTCAGTACGCCCCCACTACCGGAGGATCCAGATGGCCGCGGTGGACCTGACCACCCACCCCGGGCACCTCGCCCGGCGACTCCAGCAGGCGCACTACCTGCTGTGGAACACGATGGTCTCGGAGGAGATCACCTCGCCGCAGTTCGCGGTCCTGAACACGCTCGTCGCCGAGCCGGGGCTCGACCAGCGCACGGTCGGCGAGCGCGTCGGCCTCGACCGGTCCACGATCGCCGAGGTGATCAGCCGCCTCACCCGGCGCGACCTCCTCGAGAAGGAGCGTGACCCGGACGACGGGCGCCGCTGGCTGCTGCGGCTGACCCCGGAGGGCCTGCGCACGCACAAGAAGCTGACCGTGCGCACGGCGCGGATGAACCAGGTGTTCCTGGCGCCGCTCAGCGGCGCCGAGCAGGCGATGTTCTTCGATCTGATCCAGCGCGTCGCGGACGCCGCGGAGGGCCTGCGGCATCCGGCCGGGACCCACGCCTAGGGTCTACCTCTTCGCGAACACGACCCACACCTGCCCCGGCGCGAACGCCAGCGGCCGCCCGTCCACCGTGAACGCCGTGGAGTCCGTCGCCGTCGGCCGCTGCCAGCGCGCGTCGTACGCCCGTCCGTCCCGCAGCACGACCGCCCGCCCCGAGCCGACGGTGCGCGACAGCGGGGACGTACTGCCGAACCTGTCGTGGAAGCGGGAGTCCTGCACGTCGACGTACTGCACGACGACCGTCGCCGCCGCGAGCCGTGTCCCGCCCGCCGTCACCGCCGCACGCCCGTCCATGCCCACCAGCCAGCGCCGCCGCGCCGCCGACCAAGTGAAGGTGAACCGGGCCGAGGGGAAGCGCACCGTCCGCACCGTCTCGGCGCGCCCGCCCTCGGGCAGCCGCGCCGCGAACCGGAAACCCGCCGCGTCCCCCGCGTTGGTCCCCGTCGCGAGCCGGCCGAGCTTCGCCGGGCGCAGGAAGAGGTTGTGCGGGGCCGGCTTCCCGCTGCCCCGGAAGTACGCGCCACCGCCCGCGCCCGGCGGCATCGCCCGCAGCGGCGCCGCGTCGATCAACGGCTGCAGCCTGCCCTGCGCGCCCGAGTAGGCGAGCGTCGGGTCGCCGAACTGGCGAAGCAGCTCCAGGTCGGTCTCGCGGGCGCTGCGCACCGGGCCGACCACGGCGGGGAGGGTCGAGCCGAACACCGCCATCAGCCGGCTCAGGCCGCCCTCGACCTGCTCCGCGTACACGATGTCGGCGTCCTCGACGCCGGTCTGCGGGCGGGCCGCGCCCACGTTGTCGATCTTCACGGCGAGGAGCGGGGAGTCGCGCGCCGCGGAGGGACCGTTCCCGTCGGGCGGCGTCACGGGCTTGCACGCCGCCACGACCACGCCGAGCGCACCTGCGACGAAGCCGCGCCTCGCCAGTCTGTTCGCGTCCACGGCCCCTGCATACCCGCGCCGGGGCCGCCGCAAGTCCTGAGATCCGGCCAAGGTCAGCGCAGGACGTCCGCCAGGTCGAACTTCACCGGCTCCGCCAGCTGCGCGTACGTGCAGCTCTCGGCGGTCCGGTCCGGGCGCCAGCGCCTGAAGCGGGCGGTGTGCCGGAACCGCGTCCCGTTCTCCATGTGGTCGTACGCCACCTCGGCGACCCGCTCGGGGCGCAGCGCCACCCACGACATGTCCTTCTTGCCGGTCCAGCGGCTCGGCGCCCCCGGCATCCGGGACGCCTCGTGCGCCGCGCCCTGCGTCCACGCCGCCCAGGGGTGACCGGCGGCGGAGTCCAGGCGCAGCGGCTCCAGCTCGGCGATCAGCTCCGTGCGGCGCTTCATCGTGAACGCGGCGCAGACCCCGACGTGCTGCAGCGTGCCCGCGTCGTCGTAGAGGCCGAGGAGCAGGGAGCCGACGACCGGGCCGCTCTTGTGGAAGCGGTACCCGGCGACGACGCAGTCCGCCGTCCGCTCGTGCTTGACCTTGATCATGGCGCGTTCGTCCGGCCGGTAGCGCAGGCCGAGGGGCTTGGCCACGATGCCGTCGAGCCCCGCGCCCTCGAACTGGTCGAACCAGCGCCCGGCGAGTTCGGCGTCGGTCGTCGCGGGCGCGATGTGCAGCGGGGCGGACGCGTCCGCGAGGGCCTCCTCCAGGCGCCGCCTGCGCTCGGTCAGCGGGGCGTCGAGCAAGGACTCGTCGCCGAGGGCGAGGGCGTCGAAGGCCACGAAGGACGCCGGGGTGCGCTCGGAGAGGGTCCTCACGCGGGAGGCCGCCGGGTGGATCCGCTCGCTGAGCGCGTCGAAGTCGAGCCGCCCGTCCCGGGCGACGACGATCTCCCCGTCCAGCACGCAACGCTCCGGGAGCCGCTCCGCGAGCGCCGCCACCAGCTCGGGAAAGTACCTGGTCAGCGACTTGGTGGAGCGGCTGGCCAGCTCGATCTCCGGGCCGTCGCGGAAGACGATCGCCCGGAAGCCGTCCCACTTCGCCTCGTAGTGCATCCCGGCGGGCAGCTCGGCGGCGGATCTGGCGAGCATGGGCCGGACCGGTGGCATGACGGGAAGCTCCATGCCGCCGATTCTGTCCCGTATGACCGCCTGCTGCTATATGAGCGAGTACAGCCCGGTATGCGGTGTACGTGCCTGCCGCCTAGCGTGGGTCCATGGGCAGCAAGGGCGCGGCAGTGGAGCTGGAAGCGGGCGGGCGGACGGTGCGGCTGTCCAGCCCCGACAAAGTGTACTTCCCCGAGGGTGGCTCGTCGGGGTACACGAAGCTGGACGTCGCGCAGTACTTCCTGTCCGTCGGCGACGGCATCCTGCGCGCCCTGCGCGACCGGCCCACCACCCTGGAGCGCTACCCGGAAGGCGTCACCGGCGAGTTCTTCTACCAGAAGCGGGCGCCGAAGAACATGCCCGACTGGACGCCGACCGCCACCATCGCCTTCCCCTCCGGGCGGACCGCCGCCGAGATGTGCCCCACCGAGGTCGGCGCCGTGCTCTGGGCCGCCCAGTACGGCACCCTCACCTTCCACCCGTGGCCGGTGCGGCGCGGCGACCTCGACCACCCCGACGAACTCCGCATCGACCTCGACCCGCAGCCGGGCACCGACTACGCCGACGCGGTGCGTGCCGCCCATGAACTCCGCTCCGTCCTCGACGAGTTCGGCGGGCTGCACGGCTGGCCCAAGACCTCCGGCGGGCGCGGCCTGCACGTCTTCGTGCCGATCGAGCCGCGCTGGACCTTCACCCAGGTGCGCCGAGCCGCCATCGCGGTCGGCCGGGAACTGGAACGCCGTATGCCGGAGGCCGTCACCACCGCCTGGTGGAAGGAGGAGCGCGGCGAGAAGATCTTCGTGGACTACAACCAGACGGCACGGGACCGCACCATCGCCTCCGCCTACTCGGTCCGCGCCCGCCCGCACGCCCCCGTCTCCGCCCCGCTGACCTGGGACGAGCTGGACGACGCCGAGCCGCGCGACTTCGACATCACCACCATGCCCAAGCGGTTCGCCGAGGTCGGCGACCTGCACGCGGGCATGGACGACGAGCACCACTCGCTCGACGCGCTGCTCGAACTCGCCCGCCAGGACGAGCACGACCGCGGCCACGGCGACCTGCCGTACCCGCCCGAGTACCCGAAGATGCCGGGCGAGCCGAAGCGCGTACAGCCGAGCCGGGCCAGACACGAGGACTGACCCGGCTCGACTCACGTACCCGCTGGAACCGAGGAGACTACGGCAGTTCCTTCACGCGGACGTCCCGGTACGAGACGACGTCCGTCGTGCTGTGCACCTGGAGACCGATGTAGCCGGAGGAGTAGCGCCGGCCGTCGGTGCCCGGGTCGTCCGACCGCGGCGGCTCGAAGACCTGGCCGCCGTTGTTGTCGAACTCGTTGATCAGCACACCGTTGCGGTAGATCGAGAAGTGCTGGTCGACCACCTTGACCTCGTAATCGTTCCACGTGCCCTTCTGGGTGACGCCCGCGCCCGCGAGACCGACCCGGTCGAAGCCGTAGACCGAACCGGTCTTGTACATGTCGCCGTCGGGCCGGTCGAGGACCTGGATCTCATGCCCGTACTTGATGGCGACCCACTCCGGGCTCGGCTCCTCCGGGTGGTCGTGGACCCACGGGAAGCGGACGAAGACACCGCCGTTGGCGTTGCCCGTGCCCGGGGCGTCGTCGCGCCACTGGAGCTTCAGCGAGTAGTTCGCGTACTTGCGCTGCGGGAACCAGAGCATGCCCATGCCGTCCACCGTCGTGCTGCTGGTGATCGACCCGTCGGCGTTCAGGCCGAACTTGCCGCCGCCGACCTGCTCCCACTTGGCGAACTGCTCCTGCGAGCCGTCCAGGATCTTGGTGTAGCCGTCGGTCTGGCCCGGCTCGCCGATCCCGGACTGCTTCGCCGCCTTGTTGATCTTGTTGTACTCGCGCTGGTCGATCGCGCCGGCCTTGAGGAGCCTGTCGGTGACCGTCTTCACGTGCTTGACGAACAGCGCGTGCGACGACCAGTCCTTCTCGTCCTCGATCAGCTCGCCGATGCGGCACCGGTTGTCGGTGACGCGGTTCGGGATGCCCGTGTCCGTCGTGCCCACGAACACCGTCGTCCGCTCGTCGAACTCGGCGCAGTTGGGCGCGGGGACGCCGCCGCCCGAGGCGACCGCGAACACGAACAGCTGCGCCTGCGAGGCGTTCCCGGCCTTGTCGCTCGCCCGGTAGGAGACGGAGTGCGCGCCGAGCCGGTCGACCACCACGGGGGCGGTGTAGGCGAGGTAGGGCCCGCCGTCGAGCGAGTACTCGGTCTTGTCCACGCCGGAACCGTCGTCCGTGGCGGTCACGGTCAGCTTCGCGTTGTTGATGTACGCGCCGTCGGAGTTCTTGTCCCCGGCTACGGAGAGGGACACCGTCGGCGCGGTCGTGTCCTGCGCGGGCGGCGCCACGACCGTGAAGTCGACGGACTTCTCGGCGGCCTGGTTGCCGGCCTTGTCCGTGGCCCGGTAGCGCACCTTGTACGTGCCCGGGTCGTGGACCATGACCGGCGCGGTGTACGGCTGCCAGGCGCCGGCGGCGCCGAGCGCGTACTCCACCGTGTTGACCCCGGAGCCGGTGTCCGAGGCGGAGACCGTCACCGTGGCCATGCCGACGTAGGCGCCGGAGGCGTCCTTGTCACCGGTCACGGTCGCCGAGGTCTCCGGCGCCGTCGTGTCGTTCGTGTCCGGGGCGACCACGGTGAAGTCGAGGGACTTCTCCTCGGACGCGTTGCCCGCCTTGTCGGTCGCCTTGTACTTCAGGGTGTGCGCGCCGACCTGGTCCACGACGACGGGCGCCGTGTAGGGCGTGTAGGCGCCGCCGTCGAGCGCGTACTCGATCCGGTCGACACCCGAGCCCGCGTCGCTCGCGGCCACGGTGACCGAGGCGGAGCCGACGAACGCGCCGTCCGCGTTGGTCTGCCCCTCGGCCTTGGCCGAGGTCCCGGGCGCGGTCGTGTCGTCACCGCCGCCGCCGTCCGTCACCACGAGGACACCCTGCATGGAGAGGTGGCCCGGGATCGTGCAGTGGTAGCGGTACTTGCCGGGGGAGAGGGTGACCTCGGCGGTGTGCTTGCCGCCCTGGTCGTCGTTGGGGTTGGCGAGGATGTTGAGCGGTACGTCGTTGTTGTACTCGGGGTCCGACACGTCGAACGTCAGCGTGTGCGGCATCCCCATCGTGTTGCCGGTCGCCGTGCTGTTCTCGAAGACGATCGTCGCCTGGCCGGCGACCGCGGTCTGCGGCGCCGAGGCGTACTTCGTGATGTCGTCACCGGCCGTCCAGGTCAGCACCTGGTCCGCCGCTGCCCCGGCCGCCGGAGCCGCCGTGGCGGCGGGCAGCGCGCCGAGCCCGAGACACATGAGCACGGTGGCGAGCAGCGCGGTCAGCAACCGGTGTCCGGCCAACAGTCGAGGTCTGCTTCGCATGAGGGATCAGCCCTTCCCGGCCAGCTGGCCGGCCGCCGGAGTCGCCTCGCCGCCGGTGTACGTCACCTTCCACAGCGCCGACTTGGAGTCGGAGGTGAAGAAGCCGCGCCCGTAGTCGAGGACGTACAGAGCACCGTCGGGACCGAACTTCCAGTCCATCAGGTTCTTGATGCCGTCGTTGCCGATCGGAATGATCTTCTTCAGGGACTCGGAGTGGACCGGGACCGATCCGTCCCCGTGCGTCCTCGGGTCGGTGAGGACCGCGTGGCGCGGCTGGTCGGCGTCGTAGAAGTCACCGACGAACCACTTGCCGTCCCAGTAGCTCGGCCACTTGTCCGCGTTGGGGACCGACGCGTCGTAGCGGTAGACCGGGCCGTCCATGGCGGCCTGGCCGCCGCCCTTGAGCCAGGGGAGCAGGTACTTCGCCTCGGACTGCTTGTACGACGGGACGCCGTTCGCGTCGCGCGGGAAGTCCGGGGCGCCGCCCTGCGGCGAGTACCAGATGTTGTTGCCGGTGACCGGCGGCAGGTTGACGAGACCGTCGTTGTTCGGCGACTCGTTCTTCGGGTGGTCGCAGTCGTACCAGCCCAGCGGCTTCGTCGGGTCCGGCAGGTTGCGGTCGCGGTAGGGCTGCTTGTTGCCCATGCAGTACGGCCAGCCGCGGTTGGACGCCTTGGTGATGACGGCGAACTGGTCGTACTTGGCCGGGCCCCACGTCGTCGACGGCTCACCGGCGTCCGGACCGACCCAGCCCGCGTACAGCGTGTCGGTCATCTTGTCGACGGATATGCGCGCCGGGTTGCGGACACCCATCACATAGATCTCACCGCGCGTCTTGCCGCCGCCCTCGGCGGTCTCCTTGCCGGTGAAGAGGTTCCCCTCCGGCAGGGTGTACGTGCCGTCGGCCTCGGGGTGGATGCGCAGGATCTTGCCGTTGAGGTTGTTGGTGTTGCCGGCCGTGCGCCGCGCGTCGGCGAAGGACACACCCTTGTAGTTCGGCTGCGGATTGTTGCCCGAGTACCCGTCGCTGAACTGCGAGGAGTTGTTGTCACCGGTCGCGATGTACAGGTTGCCCCTGGAGTCCCAGGCCATCCCGCCACCCGCGTGACAGCAACTGTGCACCTGGACCGGCCACTTCAGCAGCACCTTCTCGCTGCCCATGTCCAGCTTGTTGCCGACGGGATCGAAGGTGAACCTGGAGACCCGGCGCTCGGCCATCTGCTTGTCGCGGTCGAGCTGCGAGTGCGGGGTGTAGTGCAGGTACACGTACCCGTTCTGCTCGAACTCCGGGTCCAGCTCGATGCCGAGCAGCCCCTCCTCGACCTTGACGAGCTCGTCGCCGCCGCCCTTGTTGCCGAAGACGGTCAGCGCCCCGGCAAGGGTCACCTTCTTCGTCTTCGGGTCGTAGACGTGGATCTGCCCGGTGCCCTTGCCGACATCGGGGTTGTTCCAGTCGGTGATCACCGGCCGGGAGGAGTCGGCGCCGCCGCGGCCGATGTAGAAGATCCGCCCGTCCGGCGCGGTGACCAGCCCGTGCGGCTCACCGATCTGGTCGTTCTGCCCGGCCTGGTTGGGCTGGGTCAGCCGCTCGGCCTTGTAGTTCGCGTCGATCGCGGCCTTGCAGTCGGCGCGCACGATCCGCGACGTCCACAGCAGCGCCCCGCGCAGATGGTCGCGGAAGTCCGTCTCGTCGTACGAGGCGACGGTGCCGCCCATCCCGGTGTAGAAGGAGCGCCCGCCGTCGTAGTCACGGCACCACGCGACGGGGTGGTCGGCGCCGTTCGCGCTCTCGCCCGGCTTGTACGTGGTCTCGTTGACCCGGGCGACCGTGTGCACGTCGCCCGACGGGTTCTCCACCCAGTTCAGCCACTGGTCGGGGCGCTTCCACTGCACCGGCAGGTTCTTCGTCGCCGGGTTCTGCCGGTCGCCGACCTCGACGGTCGCGCGCTGCACGGCGGTGGGCGAGGAGGCGGCGGGCCGCGCCCCGACCAAGCCGGTGAACCAGTCCGAGTACGGCTCGGCGCGCGCCGCGTCATGGATGCCGACGAACCCGCCACCGGCCTCCATGTAGGCCTCCAGCCCGGCTTCCTGATCGGGGTCGAGGATGTCGCCGCCCCCGGTCAGGAAGACGATCGAGTTGAACCGTCCCAGCTTCGTCTCGTTCGTGAACACGGAGGCGTCGTCGGTCGCCGTGATCGAGAACTGCTGGCCCGCGGGGCCGGACCGGCCGATCTTCTCGATCGCCTCGATGCCCGCGTCGACCGTGGGCGACTCGTCGCCGCCGGCCGCGGACCCGTAGAAAACGAGGACGCGCGGGGACGCGGCGCCGGGCGGCGACTTGATGGACATCGTTGTCACCGATGGGCTCGGGTCCTGGTACGCGCTGGCGGCGGGGCCGCTCAGCAGCCCGGCGCCCAGCGTGCCCGCCGCGATCCCGACCGCCCACAGGCGGCCGCGTCTGCTTCTGCTCGCTCTGAACGCCCGTACGGGCAACGGCTTTTGATGCGGTAACCGCCGCATGTGCTCACCCACTCCTCATAGGACACGGACAGCGCGGTGAAAGCTAGACCTCTTTGCGCGGTTCGCCAATAGGTATGACCGGGATTCCACAAACTTTGTCCTGAGTGTGGATAAACGAAGATCACCTGGCTACGGTGCTCAGCGCGACGCTCACTGCGACAGAAAAGCCCGTACGAGGGTGGGGAGTTGGCTGTGACGATGGACCGCGACGAAGTGAACGGCACGAGTGAGCCGAACCGGGCGAACGAGCAGGACCGGCGCGCTTTGAGCCGGCGGATGCTGATCGGTGGCGCGGTGGCGGCGACGGCGGGCGTGACATCGTTGTCGATAGCGGCCTCGGCCCCGACGGCGGCAGGAGCCGACACGCCACCGCGCACGGCCCCGGCGGGCGGCGAGGTCCGCCGCCTCACCCTCTACGCGGAGAAGCTCGCGGACGGCCGGCTCGGCTACGGCTTCGAGAAGGGCAAGGCGTCGGTCCCCGGCCCGCTCATCGAGCTGAACGAGGGCGACACCGCGCACATCGAACTTCACAACCTCACCGACGTCGACGCGAGCCTGCACGTGCACGGCATGGACTACGAGATCTCCAGCGACGGTACGCGGATGAACCGCAGCCACGTCGAACCCGGCGGCAGCCGCACCTACACCTGGCGGACGCACGCGCCGGGCCGCCGCAAGGACGGGACGTGGCGCGCGGGTTCGGCGGGTTACTGGCACTACCACGACCACGTGGTGGGCACGGACCACGGAACGGGCGGCATCCGGAAGGGCCTCTACGGGCCGGTGATCGTGCGCCGCAAGGGCGACATCCTGCCCGACCCGGGCAAGACGTTCACCATCGTCTTCAACGACATGACGATCAACAACAAGGGGATGCACGAGGCGCCCACCTTCGAGGCGACGGTCGGCGACCGCGTCGAGATCGTCATGATCACGCACGGCGAGTACTACCACACGTTCCACATGCACGGTCACCGCTGGGCCGACAACCGCACCGGCATGCTCACCGGCCCCGACGACCCGACCCAGGTCATCGACAACAAGATCTGCGGCCCGGCGGACTCCTTCGGCTTCCAGATCATCGCGGGCGAGGGCGTCGGCGCGGGCGCCTGGATGTACCACTGCCACGTCCAGAGCCACTCGGACATGGGGATGGCGGGCTTGTTCCTGGTGAAGAAGGCGGACGGCTCGGTCCCGGCGTACGACGCGCCGCACCACTGATCCCTTGTGCGGCGGCGCATGGGTGCGCCAGTGTGCGTGTGGGTGCAGATGGGCGGTTGCACCTGTACGGGCCGATGCGTCGCCGAGGGAGTCGAGTTGAGCAAGGATCGTACGTATGACTATGTCGTCGTCGGGGCCGGGTCCGCCGGGTGCGTGGTGGCCGGGCGGCTGAGCGAGGATCCGGGGGTGCGGGTCGCGCTCGTCGAGGCCGGGCCGCGCGACCGGAAGACGGAGATCCGGATTCCGGCCGCGTTCCCGAAGCTGTTCCGGACGGTGTACGACTGGGACTACCGGACCAGTGGACAACCCGGGCTCGACGGGCGGGAGTTGTACTGGCCGCGTGGGCGCACGCTCGGTGGGTCCTCGTCGCTCAACGCCATGATGTGGGTGCGCGGGCACCGCGACGACTACGACGCCTGGGGCGAGGCCGCCGGGCCCGGGTGGGCGTACGACGCGTTCGAGCGGTACTTCCGGCGCGCCGAGCGGTGGAGCGGCCCCAGGGGCGAAGGGTCCGTGTACGGCACCGAGGGGCCGCTGCACATCTCGCCGCTGCGGCAGCCCAACCCCACCACCGCCGCCTTCCTCGCCGCCTGCCGCGCTCAAGGACTGCGCGAGCTCGACGAGTTGAACCGGGGTGACAACAGCGGGTTCGCCCCGACGCCCGTCAATCAGCACCGCGGACGCCGCTGGAGCGCCGCCGACGGGTATCTCAAGCCCGCCACCCGTCGGCCCAATCTCGACATCTACACCGATGCCCGGGTCACACGTATCGACTTCGACGGCGTCCGTGCCTCCGGTGTCGTCGCCGAGGGCGTCGCCGCGGGGACGTTGCGCGCCACCCGGGAGGTCGTCCTCGCCGCCGGTGCCATCGGGTCGCCGCAGCTGTTGCAGCAGGCCGGAATCGGTGATCCGGACGTGCTCGCCGCCGCCGGGATCGACACCCGCGTCGCGTCGCCCGATGTGGGGCGGCATCTGCGGGACCACCTGTCGTACGCGGTCACCGTCCGCTGCCCGCGCCCCGTCTCCCTGACCGGCGCGGACACCCCGGCCAACATCGCCCGTTTCCTGCTCGGCGGGCGTGGACCCCTCACCTCGAACGTCGGGGAGGCCGTCGCCTTCGTCAAGACCCGGGAAGAACTCGGCGCGCCCGACATCGAGTTGGTGTACGCGCCCGTCCCGTTCGTGAACCACGGGCTCACCCCGCCCACCGAGCACGGGCTCACCCTCGGCGTCGTCCTGCTCCAGCCGCGCAGCACCGGCCGCGTCACCCCGGCCGGCCGCACTGGGCGGCCCCGCATCGACCCCGGCTACCTCTCCGACGCCGGCGGCGAGGATCTGCGGACGCTCGTCGCGGGCGTGCGCAAGGCCGAGGAGCTGCTCGCGGACGACGCGTTGCGGTCCTTCCACTCGGCCCCGATGGCCGCCTACCCGGGGGTCGTCGACGACGAGGCGCTCGCCCGAGCCGTCCGGGGCGGCGCCGAGACCCTGTACCACCCCGTCGGCACCTGCCGGATGGGCGCCGACGCGGGCTCCGTCACCGATCCCCGGCTGCGGGTCCGCGGCACGGAGGCGCTGCGGGTCGTCGACGCCTCCGTCATGCCGCGCATCACCCGCGGGCACACCCACGCGCCCACGGTCGCCCTCGCGGAGAAGGCCGTCGACCTGATCCGCGAGGACGCCGGATGAGATGACGGGCGTTACGAGCCGACGCTCACGGTGAAGCGGCGCGGGTTCCCGTCGTTCGCCGCGCCCGACACGTCCGGCTGGCCGTCGGGGCGGACGTCGTCGTACGGGAAGGCGTAACCGATCGGGGAGTTGGCGTGCACGACCCGCGACCAGTGGTTCGTCGTGGCGTCCCTGTAGTAGTCGCCGGAGCCGGCCCCGTTCGGCTGGGTGGGGTGGGTGAGCATGATGCTGCGGTTGAATCCGGCGGCGATCCGGGCGAGCAGCGCCTTCTTGTCGTCGGAGTCGGCCGGGTTGTTGGTGAACGGGCCATGGTTGCAGGTGAAGACGTCCTTCGAGGACGGCTTGGTGAAGGTGTGGCCGCCGTTGAAGGTGAGGGTGTCGCCGCTGACCCGGCCGGTGAAGACGCCGCGGCCGCCCTGGAGGTCGATCTTGAGGTCGGTCGAGCGGTACTTGTCCCAGACCTTATCGATGTAGCCGTTCCACACGTCGCGGAACGGCATCTGGTCGGGCCGGTCGAAGTAGGGCGCCATCAGGTTCTGCGGGGAGATGACCCGCAGGACCTTGCCGTCGCCGCCCCTGATGACGAGCTTGTCCCAGGGCTGTCCGTCCTTGGCGGCCTGCGCGGTGAGGTCGGCGGCGATCTTGTCCACGGCGCCGTCGGGCAGCGGCGCGACGGTGTGCGTGGCGTCGCCCTCCAGGGTCAGCCCGATGGGCAGGGCCGTCACGAGGTCGACGTAGCTGATGTTGGCGTACAGCTGCTGCGTGTTGAAGGTGAACTCGCAGAACGACCAGGTCTTGTTGTAGTTCTTGTCGGTCGGCGTCGCGAAGGCCGGTTCGACGAGGCCGGGGCCCGGGTTCAGGAAGAAGTCGAGCGTGTTGTCGCGGACGAAGTAGACGCGGGCGCCGAACATCTGAGGAAGCGTCACCACCTTCGCGGCGCCGCCCGCCGCGTTCAGGGGGATGGCGCAGTCCACGGGCAGCGGGGTCTGCGGGGCGCTCGGCGACGAGGGGCGGTAGACGCTGCCGTCGGCGCGCAGCAGCACCCAGTTGCCGGTGGACTGCTCGTGGCCGGTGACGTAGGCGCGCACCGTGCCGGGCAACGACTTGTTCACCAGCGCCAGTTCACAGGTGGCGGGCGCGGCGCCCGCGGTCCAGGCGGGGACGGTGAGGGAGGCGGCGGCCGTGGCCACGGTGGCTCCGGCGCCGGCGAGGAACATCCTGCGCGATATCACGATCGCACTCCTGAGATGTGGGGGGTCGAATGGGGGAGACCCACTGTGGGGGAGGCCCACTGTGGCGAGAGGGGATGCGGTCGTCAAGACTTATGACAGGGAGCGCTCCCTTCACATGATCCCGTTCAAGGAGTGAAGGCGGGTGGCTGTCGGCCGATTGGTCCGTACCTTGCCTGGTCAGCGGCGTGCACGGAGAATTGTCAGTGGGCGGTGCAAGACTCGGCAGTCCACGAAGAGAAATCCCTCGACGAGGAGGGCTCCACCATGATCACGACGGAATCCGTGAACGGCGCGCCGAACTGGCTGGACCTCGCCACCCCCGATCTGGACGCCTCGGTCTCCTTCTACGGCGGCGTCTTCGGCTGGCGGTTCCGCCCGGGCGGCGCCGAGACCGGTGGGTACGGGATGTTCACGCTCGACGGGAAGAAGGTGGCGGGCGCCATGACCGTCACCGCCGACCAGGGCACCCCGGGCTGGACGGTGTACTTCCGCGCCGCGGACGCGGACGCGGCGGTCAAGGCCGCCGAGCAGGCGGGCGCGACCGTCTTCCTGCAGCCGATGGACGTCCTCGACCAGGGCCGCATGGCGATCCTGGCCGACCCGGCGGGCGGGGCGTTCGGCCTGTGGCAGCCCCGGCAGCACAAGGGCTTCGAGCACGTGACGCAGGACGGCGGGCTGAACTGGGTGGAGCTGCACACCAGCGATGCCCCCGCCGCGAAGGAGTTCTACGCGACGGTCCTCGGCTGGGGCACGTTCGACGTGGAGTTCCCGGGCGGCTCGTACACCACGGTCAGCCCGGCGGGCACGGACGAGAACGGGATGTTCGGCGGGATCGCCCCGCTGGACACCGAACCGGGTGAGGCGCAGCCGGACACCCACTGGACGCCGTACATCCACGTGCCGGACGTCGACGCGGCCGCCGCCACCGCCCAGAAGCTGGGCGGTACCGTACGCTCCGCGCCGGCCGGTGTGGCCGGGGTGGGCAGGATCGCCACGCTCACCGATCCGCACGGGGGCGCGTTCGCGGTGATCAAGGGCGACCCGAACCAGACATAGTCGGGGCGGATGCCCGGCCGCCCGGCGAGCCGCGTTGATCGTTCGTTGATCCCGCGTTTTTCGCCGGGCGGCACTCTCTCCACCATGCACGCGAACACGACCCTCACACCCGCGGCTCCCGCCTGGCAGGAGCAGGCCCTGTGCGCCCAGACCGGCGGAGACTTCTTCTTCCCCGAGCCGGGCAGCTCCGTCCGCGAGGCCAAGCTGATCTGCCGGATGTGCGACATCCGCCCCGCCTGCCTGGAGTACGCCCTCAGCCACGACGAGCGCTTCGGCGTCTGGGGCGGCCTCTCCGAGAAGGAGCGCCACCACCTCCGGCGGACGCCCCCGCGGGCCTGAACCGCCGCTTCGGCGGGGCGGGCCCGCTGCCTGGGGAGCGCGTCGCCCGCCTCAGGAGTAGGTCACAGTGAACTCCCGGGTCCCCGCGGGCACGTGCACGTCGTCGCCGAAGCCGCTGACGTCAAGGTTCCGGCCGTCGGCGACGGCGGAGCGCACCGGACCGAAGCGGCACGGGTAGACGAAGCGCACGCCCTGCGGCGCGGACCCGATGCGCACGCGGACCCGTTTCGCCGCCGCCTCGTGGGTGAGCCGGTAGCCGAAGGGCTGCCCGAACAGCGTCGGCGCGTTCTCGACCGCGACCGGCTGCGCGTCCCGCAGCCAGTGCGGGCGCACACCGGGGGCGATGTAGAGATGCGGGTCGCGGTCCTCGTCCGCCTCGAAGAACAGGATGTCGCGGATCAGCAGCAGGTACTCGGCGGCGGCCCAGCCGTGCGGGATGTCGCCCATGTACCAGTGCCGGTCCGGGATCTCCTGGAAGTCCGAGGCGATCGGGAAGGCGTGCTGCTCGTTCCACGCGCCGAGCGCCACCGCCCGGCCCTGCGTGTGCGGGAACGCCGCGTCCACGACCCAGCCGAGCAGCTCGTCAGCGCGTCCCGGGTTCCCGGCCAGCAGGTAGGCGTGGGCCAGCTGCATGGTCAGATACGGCCCGTACGCGTTCCACGCCGCTTCGTGCCGGAAGCCGCCCGTCACGAAGTGCGCGTACATCGTGTCCAGGGTGTGGCGGGCGGCCACATCGATGTCGTCGCCGAGCTTGTTGCCCATGTGCAGCCGCAGCGGATGGAAGTACGCCGCCGCGCCGATCATCGTCGAGTCGAGCCGTCCCACGTCGCCGGGGCCCGTCGGCAGGTACGTCTCCCAGGCGCCGCGCCGCCGCTGCTCGGTGAGGACCCAGCGCATCGACGCGGCGGTGGCCGCCTTCAGGTCGTCGAAGGCGGCCCACAGCTCACCCGCCTCGGGCGCGCCGATCCGCTCCGCGAGCCTCGCGGCCTCGTAAAGGCCGGCCAGGCCCCACAGGTCGTCCCAGTAGTGCGGCTTGTCCCGCTCCCCGAGGTGCTCCGCGCTCCAGCCGCTGTGCAGCAGCCCGTAACCGTCCCGGTTGTCCCGCAGCCAGCGCGCGCCGTCGAGCACGTACGGGGTGTAGAGCTTGGCGCCGAACGCGGCGGACCGCCCGGAGGTCCGGTCGAAGCGGCCGAGCGCCCACAGGGCCTGCCCGTTGCTGTCCCACTCGCGGTCGTCCTTCTCGTGCGGGCCGCCGTAGAACCCGTACTCGGCGCAGGGGCCGATCCGCCCGCCGCCCCGGTTGAACCTCAGCGGATAGTGCGTGCCCAGCTGATGTCCGGCGAGCGCGGAGTCGCCGACGAGCGAGCACGCCGTCGCCTCCACCGACGAGTCCCGGATCCAGAACGAGTCGTACACGGTCGGGCCCGGATGGATCTCCCCGAGGTCGGAGAGGATGAGCAGCTCCGAGCGCGTCTGGCGGAACAGGTCCGTCAAGTGGGCCACGGGGCGCGGGAGTTCGGGCTGCACGCCCTGGCGCAGCAGCTTCTCCACCCAGAAGTCCCGGTTGCCGCCCTCCAGTTCGTCGGCCGGGGTCGCACGCAGCTCGGCCAGGTCGTCGGAGCCGCTGTACAGGTCGACGGGCAGCCGCACGTCGACCTCGAGCAGCTCGTCCTCCACGACCCGGTACGGCCAGGTGAACACCGCGCTGCACAACCCGGCCACCTGGTCCTGCGCCTCCACCGCCCCGTTCAGCTTCCCGGCCGTCACCAGGTCGTGGAACGGGCTGTGCCGCACGTACACGTCCGGGTCCGTGCTGAACTCCGGATTCCCGTACACCCCGTAGGTGTCGGGCGCCGTGTCGAAGACCGGGCCCCAGCCGCTGTTCGTCTCGACCCGCCGCTCACCGGGCAGGTACCGCAGGAACGTGAGGCGGCGATCGGTGATGTTCCGCCCGTTGCGGTCGTGGCGCTGGAAGCCGCTCGGCCCGGCCGGCATGACCGCCGCGCACAACAGGCCCTCGCGCGCCCGCCCCGTCGGCGAGCCGACCGTGAGCCGTGTCACCACCGCGTCCCGCTGCCGCGCCCCGACCGGCACCGCGAACGTGCGCTGCACGAACTCGACCCCGTCCGCCGTGCGGAACCGCGTCAGGGCGACCGGCAGATGCGGGGCCTCCATGCGCTGCTCCACCGTCCCGCCGTCCGTCAGCTGCGGCAGATGCAGCGCGCCCGTCGCCGGATCGAACAGGAAGAACGACAGACAGTACTTGTCGTAGACCGGCTCGATCTCACCGGCCTGCCCGATCAGGGACTCCTGCCGGTGATCCTTGACCCCGACCATGCCCCAGTAGCGGTACAGCGCGTTCGAGGCGAACGCCGCCTCCTTGGAGTCGTACGTGCCCGCGTCGAAGTCGTCGCTCCACCGCCGCATCGCCGCTTGCGCCCACCACGGCACCGGGTACGGCACCTGAGCGCGCCCGGCCCAGCTGCGCCACATGACCTCGTAGAACATCCACTCGTGCGTCTGCGCCATGGAGCCCACCTCCTGTCCGCACCGTGGCACCGCAGAGGCGGCTCGGCTAGGGACTTACGGGCGCCATCTCCACCCGGGGTTCCACCCGTGGGTCCAGGCGTCGGAGCCCTTGCCGCAGCAGGCTTGAGCACATGACAACGACCGAGTGGATCACCGACATCGCGCTCCTCCTCATCGTCTTCCGCCAGCTCCGCGAAGGCCGCCTGGACCGCAGGTCCTTCCTGCTCCCGCTGGGCATCGTGGCCTTCGTGGCCTGGTCCTACCTCGACTCGGTCCCCACCGGGGGCAACGACCCCGTCCTGATCGGCGCCCTCGTGGCGGTCGGCGCGGCGCTCGGCATCACCGGCGGCGTCCACACCCGCATCCGGCCCTCGGGCGAGCACCTGCTGATCAAGGCGGGAGCGGTCTCGGCGACCCTGTGGGTGCTCGGGATGGGCGCCCGGATGGGGTTCCAGCTGTGGGTCGAGCACGGCGGCGCCGACGAGGTCGGCCGGTTCAGCGTCACGCACCACATCACCAGTGACCAGGCCTGGGTCGCGGCGTTCGTCCTGATGGCGCTCACCGAGGTGGTCACGCGCCTCGCCACGATCTTCGTACGGAGCCGGAGTGCACGGAGTCAGGGCGTACGGAGTCAGGGCGTACGGAGCCGGAGCGTGAGCGGCCGGACGGTGGAGGCCGCCGAGGCCGTCGCAGCGCCCGCGCCCGTCCTCGACCACACCCGCTGACCATGCGTTATGGTGCGGCCGTGCCCGCAACCGAGACCGATCCGCCGGGCCCGTGGCGGCCCCCCGGTCATGACCTCCGTACGCAGTGGGTCGCGACCCTCGCGGTCATCGTCGCCGGGGCCCTGACCGTCCGGCCCATGGGGTTCACCGGCCGGGGCCTCGCGGTCGCCGCCCTCTTCGTGGTCAACTGCCTGGCCCTGCTCGCCCGTCGGCTGCCCGAGACCAAGGTGCCCCCGCGCCTCGCACTGGTCTGGCTGTCGCTCGGCGTCGTCGCGGCCGCCGCGCTCATCGGCGCCGGCGCCACCGGCACGGCCTACCTGTTCGCCTTCTTCCTCACGGGGCACGCCGGATACCGCCTGAAGACCAGGCCCGCCCTGCTCGTCGCGCTCGGGTGCAGCCTGCTGTGCGGCGGCGTCCTGTTCTTCCGGCTCGGCCCCGGGTACCACGAACTGCCGTACGTCGTCGGGCTCGTCACCGGCGTCCCCGTCGTGATCGGCGTCGTCAACCGCAGCCGTCACCGCGCGATCCGGGCGGCGATCGACGCGGCCGAGTCCGCCGAGCGCGCCGCGCGCGCCGAGGCCCGTACCGCCGTGCTGACCGAGCGCAGCCGGATCGCCCGCGACGTGCACGACGTCCTCGCGCACTCGCTCGCCGGGATCAACATGCAGCTGGAACTCGCCGACGCGCTCCTCGACACCGGGGACCTGGCCAGGGTCCGCGAGGCCAACGACAAGGCGCACAGCATGGTCAAGAAGAGCCTGGAACAGGCGCAGTGGACGGTGCACGCGCTGCGCGAGGACGCCCTGCCGCTCGTCGGGAGCCTGACCGCGATGGCCGAGTCGTCCGGCCACCGCGACGCGCTCACCGTCACCGGGACCGTCCGCGAGGTGCCCGCGCGCGTGACGCAGAACCTGCTGCGGATCGCCCAGGAAGCACTGACCAACGCGGCCCGGTACGCGCCGGGCGGCGAGGTCCGGGTGGAGCTGGCGTTCGCCGCCGCGTCGACGACGCTGCGGGTCGTCAACCGGCCCGCCACCCGCGCGGGCGCTGCCACGGGCGGCAGCGGCATGGGGCTGATCGGTATGCGTGAGCGCGTCGCCCTGTTGGGTGGCACCATCACGGCAGGTCCCGTCGTCGAGGGACCGGACCAGGGCGGGTGGCAGGTGGAGGCGGTGATCCCGGAATGAACCAAGCCGGAGCGGGTGAACAGGCGGTGCGGGACGGCCGGTTGCGGGTGGTCGTCGCCGACGACCAGGCCGCCGTACGGGAGCCGCTCGCCGCGGTGCTCGGGCTCACCGACGGCATCGAGGTGGTCGCGGCCGCCGCCGACGGCACCGAGGTGCTTGCCGCGGTCGCCGACGCGGGCCCGGTGGACGTCGTCCTCATGGACCTGCGCATGCCGGTCATGGACGGCACGGAGGCGACCCGCCGGCTGAGCGAGGAGCACCCGGAGGTCGCGGTGGTGGTGCTGACCACCTTCGCCGACGACGAGTCGATCCTGGCCGCGCTGAGCGCCGGGGCCCGCGGCTACCTCACGAAGAACGCCGGACGCCAGGACATCGTCCGGGCCGTCCGGGCGGCGGCCGCCGGACAGTCCGTGCTCGACCGCGAGGTCCAGGACCGGCTGCTCGCCACGGTCAGGACGGTCCGGCCGGCCGCGCCGGGCCCCGGACCGCTGCCCGCCGACCTCACGCCCCGCGAGCGCGAGGTCCTCACCCTCATCGGTCAGGGCCTGCCGAACCGGGCCATCGCCGAGAAACTGTTCATCAGCGAGGCCACGGTGAAGACGCACATCAACAATCTCTTCGCCAAGGCGGACATCCGGGACCGGGCGGACGCCGTGCGCCGCGCGATCGCGGCGGGGCTCGCCTGAGCCCCTTGCGGACAGTCGTCAGAGCAGGCTGTCCAGTTCCGCCTCGAAGAGGAGCCCGGGGTCGAACCCCATGCCCGTGAAGTGTCCCGCGGCCTCCAGCGACAGGACGCCGTGCAGCCGCGTCCACACGGACAGCGCCCGGTGCAGGGCGGCGGGCGGCGCGCAATGGCCGTCCGCCCACTGCCGGTGCGCCTCGATGTGGCCGTCGAAGGGTGGCGCCGCGTCGTCGTACGTCAGCGCCGCGCAGGCGTCGAGCAGCGGCGCCATGATCTCGGACGCGATGACGGTGATGTCGTCGGGCGCGTGATACCCGGGTACGGGGGTGCCGTAGACCAGGAAGTAGCGGTGCGGGTCGGCGAGGGCCCAGCCGCGCAGCGCCCGCGCGAGAGCGGCGACATCCGTCTCGGTCGCGCGGAACGTGTCGGCGAGGCTCCGGTACGCGTCCCGGATCAGCTCGGTGATCAGCTCGTCGCGGCCCGTGAAGTAGCGGTAGAGCGCGGGGCCACTGAGGCCCATCCGCTTGGCGATCGCGTTGAGGGAGAGCGCGGAGGTGCCCGCTGTCGCGATCTGCTCCCAGGCGTGCTGCTTGATCTCCGTGCGGACCTGGGCGCGGTACCGCTCGCGCGGGGTCCGGGTCTCCGCCATGGTCGCGACCGCCTCACCTCAAGGACACCAGTTCGGTTAGAGGCTATCACGGTCGTTACTGACGTCAGCGGTGCGGCAAGGTGAAAGGACCGGTGTGCTCGTCCGTACGGAGGAGACGCGCACCGGTCCTCAGGCCGACGCGGACGTACCGGCCGCGAAGCGTGGCCCGGCGACCTGAGGAAGGCGGCCGGGCCACGCTTCGTGAGTGTCAGGCCTTGGCCGCCCGCGCGGCGATCCGGGCCTTGCGGGCCGCCAGCTTCTCGTCGAACTTGGCGGCCTCGCTGTCGAGCCCGTTCATGAACAGGCCCAGCTCCTCCTGGGCCTGGACGCCCTCGGGGCCGAGCCCGTCGATCTCCAGGATCCTGAGGAAGCGGAGCACGGGCTGGATCACGTCGTCGTGGTGGATACGCAGGTTGTATACCTCGCCGATCGCCATCTGGGCCGCCGCCCGCTCGAAGCCGGGGATGCCGTGTCCCGGCATGCGGAAGTTCACGACGACGTCGCGCACGGCGCGCATCGTCAGGTCGGGGGCGATCTCGAACGCGGCCTTCAGCAGGTTCCGGTAGAAGACCATGTGCAGGTTCTCGTCCGTGGCGATGCGCGCCAGCATGCGGTCGCAGACCGGGTCGCCGGACTGGTGCCCGGTGTTGCGGTGCGAGATGCGGGTCGCCAGCTCCTGGAACGCGACGTAGGCGACGGAGTGCAGCATCGAGTGCCGGTTGTCCGACTCGAACCCCTCGCTCATGTGCGCCATGCGGAAGTTCTCGAGCTTGTCCGGGTCGACGGCGCGCGACGCGAGGAGGTAGTCGCGCATGACGATGCCGTGCCGGCCCTCCTCCGCCGTCCAGCGGTGCACCCAGGTGCCCCAGGCGCCGTCCCGGCCGAACAGCGAGGCGATCTCGTGGTGGTAGCTGGGCAGGTTGTCCTCGGTCAGCAGGTTCACGATCAGCGCGGTCCGGCCGATCTCCGTGACCTGCGACTGCTCCTTCTCCCAGGCCTGGCCGTCCTCGAAGAAGCCGGGGAAGTTACGGGCGTCGGACCAGGGTACGTACTCGTGCGGCATCCAGTCCTTGGCGACCTTCAGGTGCCGGTTCAGCTCCTTCTCGACCACTTCCTCCAGCGCGTGCAAAAGGCGGGCGTCGGTCCATGTGGTCGACGAGCCGAGGCGGGGAGAGACTACGGTCACGGGGGCTCCTGGGGGACGGAGGTACAGCGAGCGGTAATACTTACGGTGTCGTAGGTTACGTTGCCGTAGGTTAAGCGCTCGATAAAGGTCGATGTCACATCCAGGGCCCGTTAAACCGGACTGAGAGACACGTCACACGGCGCGCCGCGCTCCTTACGGCGCCTCGGTGTCCCGGAGCGTTCCGTCGAGCAGGAGCCGGCGGGTCACTCCGATCGATCGCAGGAACGGCAGATCGTGGCCGGCCACGATGAGCGCGCCCTCGTAGGACTCCAGGGCCGAGGCCAGTCGGCGCACGCTCGCCATGTCCAGGTTGTCGGTCGGTTCGTCGAGCATGAGGAGCTGGGGTGCGGGCTCGGAGAGCATCAGCGCGGCCAGGGTCGCGCGGAACCGTTCGCCGCCGGACAGGGTCGCGGAGAACGTGGCCCGGTTCGCGCCGGACGCCACCGACAACCGGGTCCGGGCCCGAGCTCACCGGCGACGGTGCGCAGCAGGGTCGACTTGCCCGCACCGTTGCGCCCGACGAGCGCGATCCGCTCGGGCCCGCGCAGCTCGAACCCGCCCCGCACACGTGCCCCGTAGGCCAGGTGAAGATCGCGCAGCGTCAGAACGGAGCGTCCGGGCGGAACAGCGGTGAAGGGCATGTCGACGCGGATCTCGTCGTCGTCACGCACCGCCTCCACCGCCTTGTCGAGACGTTCCTTCGCCTCGTTGAGCTTCTCCTCGTGCATGATGCGGTGCTTGCCGGCGGAGACCTGGGCGGCCCGCTTGCGCGCGCCGCGCCCCGGACAACATCCACCAGCCCCCACCCACCACCACGGCCAGCCCCACCACCAGAACCCCCACCGCACCGGTCCGCCCGTCCCCCCACCGCCCGCCGGAGATCGTCGCCGAGCCCCACACGAGCCCGGCCGCCACGACCGCCGCGGCCCCCTCACCCCAGACCCGCCCCGGACCCCGCTGAGCCGTACCCCCCGTCGACCACGCATCGCCGGCCACCAGATACCCGGCCAGCAGCACCGCCGCGCACAGGCCCTGCCACCCCGACACCCCGCCCCCGACCGCGGCGAGGGACACGCCGACCCCCGCGAGCACCGTCGTGCGATGCCGCACCACCTGGTCCAGCCACCGCGAGGACGCCGCGGTCGGCCGCCGGTCCACCCCGGGCGCCGCCCACACCGCGAACAGCACGACACCCCCGAACAGCACGGCCCGCAACAGCCCGTGCACCGTCTCCCAGGGCCGCCCCGCGACCACCACGAGGGCGACGCCGAGCACCCGTACGGGCAGCGTCCGCGCCCCGTGCGCACCGAGCTCGCGCCAGGTCACCGTCACCGCGACCGGCCTCCCCCCACGCCGCGCCCCGCGAGCAGCGGCGCCAGCGCCAGATCCAGCGGCTCCCCGGCGGTGTGCCGCAGCACCGGCACCCCGCTGTCCCGCAGAGCGAACCGCATCGTGTCCCGTTCCGCGCGCCAGAGCCGTACCCCCAGCTCGGCCGCCACGTCATCGCCCCGTACCGGAGGGTCCCCGCACGGGATCTCGACGACGACGGGCCGCCGGCCCCGCGCCTCCAGATCCCGCAACACCTTGAGCACCCGGGCATCGCTCAGCGGCGTGAACACGTACACGAGCGCGCCTTCGGGCAGCGCGGGCGGCGGTACGCGTTCCAGGCCCGGCGCGTCGAACCGCCGGTCCTTGCGGACGTCGAGGACGCTCTCGACGATGCGGTAGAACGCCGCGTCCCCGGTCGCGGGCCGCAGCCACCGCGTCGTCCCGCCGGTCGAGACGACGCCGACGCGGTCGTGGGTGCGCAGATAGGCGCGGGCGAGCCCGGCTGCGGCGCGGACCGTCTCGTCGAGGGACGAGACGCCGGTCGCGGGGTCGACGATGTCGCCGAACGCGTCGAGGAGGAGCACGGTGTCGGCGGCCCGTTCCGCCGCGAACCGGTGCAGGTGCACGGCGCCCCGCCGGGTCGTCGACGGCCAGTGGATGCGCCGCTGCCGCTCGCCCGGCTCCCACGCCCGTACGCCGATGACCTCGACGCCTTCCCCGGTCTGTGCCGACGTGTGCTCGCCGAGCCGCTGCGGCAGCCGTACCGGGATCGGCGTGAAGCGGGACTGCCCGGCGTGCGGGAACACCGAGACCTCCGGCACGTCGACCCGCACGCTGCGGCGTACGGTGCCCCCGGCGTCGTACACGTCGAGGTCGACGGGGCCGAGCGACCAGCGGCCCCAGCGCGACGCGGTGTGGCGGAGGACGACGGTGGACCGGCCGGTCGCCACCTCGTCGAGCCGCAGCCCCGGGCCGAGCGTGACGCCGGGGTCGAGGCGGACGGCGCCGCCGTCGTGGGCGACCGAGATCCGGACGGTGACGGTGTCGCCCTCGAAACAGCGCCGCGGTTCGACCGTCACCGCCGTCTCGACCCGGCGCACGTACGTACGCGGCAGCGACAGCGCGAGGAGTACCAGCGGCGCGGCGGCGAACGCGAGCAGCACCGGTTCCCCGGTGAGCAGCGCCGCGCCCAGCGCGACGACGGCGACGGTCAGCAGGCGCAGCGCCCGCTCGCCGAGGCGCGGCCGGGCGGTCGGCGGCGCGGGCGGCCGCGCGGCCCCGGTACGTCCGTCGAGGGCGCGCAGCACGGAGGCGGTGGGCCGGGGCCGGGCCGGGGGCGGAGTCGGTGCCGTCGTCATGAGGGGACGGCGGCCGTACGGCGGGTCGAGGGCGTCCCGACGCTGTCGACGATCTCCCGCAGCACCTCGTCCGTGGACACCTCGCGCACCCACAGCTCCGGCCGCAACGACACCCGGTGCGCGAGCGCGGGCACCGCCAGGGCTTTCACGTCCTCCGGGACGACGAAGTCCCGCCCCTTCAACACCGCGCGCGCTCGCGCGAGTTGAACGAGCGCGAGCCCGCCGCGCGGCGACGCGCCGATGCTGATGTGGGGGTGCTCGCGGGTGGCGCCGACGAGCGCGACGGCGTACGCGAGAAGGTCGTCGTCGATCTCGACGCGCTCCACGACGGCCCGCCACGCCACCACGTCGGCGGGGGAGGCGAGGCGGTCGAGGACGGCCTCGGGCGCGGCCCGGTCGATCCGCGTCCGCAGCATGGACAGTTCGTCGCGCGAGGACAAGTAGCCCATCCGCACGCGCAGTTGGAAGCGGTCGAGCTGCGCCTCGGGCAGTGAGTACGTTCCCTCGTACTCGACGGGGTTCGCGGTGGCTATGACCATGAAGGGATCGGCCAGCGGGCGCGTCGCCCCGTCCACCGTCACCTGCGTCTCGGCCATCGCCTCCAGGAGGGCGGCCTGCGTCTTGGGCGGCGTCCGGTTGATCTCGTCGGCGAGCAGGAGGTGGGTGAAGACGGGGCCGGGGTGGAACACCATCTCACCGGTCCGCTGGTCGTACAGGGACGCACCGGTCACGTCCGACGGCAGCAGGTCGGGGGTGAACTGGATGCGGCGGAAGTCCAGGCCGAGCGTGGTCGCGAACGAGCGGGCGAGCAGCGTCTTGCCGAGCCCCGGCAGGTCCTCGACGAGCACGTGGCCGCCGGCGAGGACGCCAAGGAGCACGAGTTCGAGGGCGTCCGCCTTGCCGACGACGGCGCGGCCGACCTCGCGCAGCACGGCGGCCGCCTGCTCACCGGCCTGCCGGGACGTCAGGGAGGGGGGTGTCGGGGGTGGCGTCACGTCGTTCTTCCGTTCTTCCTGGTCAGGCGGCGGGGCGGGGGCGAGGGGTGTTCAGCGCTTCGAGGCGGTCGGCCAGGCGGTGCAGCACCGCGACCGGCACGTCGCCGTCGGGCCCGGTGGCGGGCGTCGCCGGGCCGAGCCACGGCCACAGCTCCGCGCCGATCAGCTCCGCGGCGCGCTCCGGCTGGTGGTCGAGCGAGACGTGGTGGTGCTCGGCGAGCGCGGCGGCGAACAGGCGCCGCAGTTCGGGCCGGAGCACGGCGCGGTAGTAGAGGGCGCCGTCGGGGCCGATGGCGGTGCGTACGTTGCTCCGCCACTCGCCCATGCCGGGTTCCCGCGCGCGCAGCAGCCGTACGTCGTCGCGGTGTCCGGAGTCGAGGGAGTCCGCCCCGGCGACGTACCGGGCGACGGCGAGCCCGGCGACGACGAGCACGGCCACGACGGCACCGGCCGCGACCGGCCCGTCGACGAGCCACACCAGAAGCACGGCGGAGGCGGCCACGACCCCGAGCAGCGCGAGCAGCCGTCTCATGGACAGGGGGGACCCGGGGGACGAGGGGGGCAGGGGGAACGGGGGCCCGGTCATCGCGCCGCCTCCCGGTCACGGAGCTGGTCGGCGATCTCCTCCAGGGCGTCGGCGGCGGCCGCGCGCTGGGTGCCGTCCATGGGGTGCGAGGAGTAGCGCGCCTCGCGGAACAGGGCGGTGAGGCGCGGCGCCGCCGAGCCGGTCGCGAGGCCCGCACGCGTGGCGCGGGTGAGCAGGTCCGCGGGGCTGTCGGAGGCGCGCCGGGCCACACCGGAGACGGCGAGCGCCTCCTCCATCGCGGCGTAGCAGGCGATGACGGCGGCCCGCGCGTCCTCGCCCTCGGCCAGCGCCCGGTGCCCGGACCGCACGGCGGAGAGCAGCAGGCGACGGTCGCGCTCGGCGTCGTCGTCATCGGCGGCCAGGGCGTCGGGCCGGATCAGAGCCGGCTTCCAGCCCCGTAGCCGCCGTACGAGGACGATCACGAGCACCGTCAGCACGGCGAGGGCGGCCAGGCCGAGCAGGACGTACAGCGGCCAGGAAGGGTCGGAGTTCTCGCTGCTCTTTGGGGGGCGGCCCATGACGCCGGTCGAGACCGGCGGGGCGGTGGGCACGGGGGCCGGGCGAGCGGGGGACGGACTCGGGGTGAAGCGGTGCAGCACGAGGGCGAGGATTCCGAGCGCCAGTGGCCCCGCCAGCAGAAGCGGCAGCGCCGCTTGCCGAAGCCGTTCCGCGGCGGGGTGGGTCGTCGTGTCGTCCGTCCGGATCCGGCCGCGCAGCCGCTTCGTGAAGGAGGTGAGCCCCAGCGCCCAGACGACGACGAGGCCGACCACGAGGATGCCCCGGTCGCCGAGCGGCCCGTTCCCGGGTTCGAGCAGACGGTCCTTTGGCCGCAGGAGCAGTGCGACCACGGCCAGCAGCAGTACGGTCCCCGCCGCGATCAGCGCACCGGGCGGCACCCCTCGCGCCCCGCGCCCGTCCTGCCCCCCGCGCACCATGCAGCCCCCGCCGAACACACCGGCGTCCCCCCGGACGCCTGATTCATCGCATCCTTACATCCGCCGCCGCGCCTGTCACCACATCTCCCTGCATGATGCACACGGTTCATCCGGAGTTCCGCCGGAGGTCCGCGCCGTGTTCACGCCTGGCGCAGCAGCTCCGCCAGGTCGCTGTCCACGTCCACGTGGAGGGACTCCTCGCCGACCGGGACCAGCGCCTTCGTGTCCGCCAGGAAGCGCTCCAGCTCGCCGGTGCGGATGTGCACGATCGCCGTGCCCTCCATGGCGTGGAACTCCAGGACCGTGCGGTCGTACCCGTACGGACGCACCCGTACGTCGCCGAGGCCCGCGGGCTCCCGGACGCCCGTGGCGAGCAGTTCACGGGCGAACGTCCAGCAGACGTCGACGCCTTCGAGGGTGGCGGCGGCCGGGAACGACATGCGCACGGCGAACGGGTCGCGCGCGTCGTAACCGAGGGTCGCGGGGATGCTGGCCATGCGCGGTGCGGCGGCGACGATTCGGGCCTCTACAGCCTGCTCGATGAGGGTGGACAACGCCTGCTCCTAGGGACGACTGCACGGACTACGACGGACGGACGGCCTCACTTGAAGAGACGGCGGAACGGGTAACTCCGTGCACCTGAAGCCGGACGAAAGACGAGTGACCTCTGTCACCGATTTCAATCAGAGTGATCTGGACGCCACCCGGATGGTGGACTACGCTCCCCGCGCCATGACGGATCTGAGGCGTGTGGGCATACGGAGAGTCACGGGTGTCGCGGGGCTGGTGGCGCGGACGACGGCTGTCGCGGGGGTGGCCGCGACCCTCGCGCTCGGCGCCGCGCCGGGCCCCGCCGCAGCTCACGAGCGCGCCGCGCACTGGCAGCCGAAGGACACGCACACCGACGCCCGCTTCCGCGGCCTCGCCGCCGTCGACCGGCGCACCGCCTGGGTCGCCGGATCGAAGGGCACGGTGCTGCGCACCACGGACGGCGGCGCGCACTGGAAGCAGGTGGCACCGCCCGGCGCGGCCGCCGAGGCGCTGGAGTTCCGCGACATCGAGGCGTTCGACGCCCGCCGCGCCGTGGTCCTGGCCATCGGCGAGGGCGAGGCGTCCCGGATCTACCGGACCGAGGACGGCGGCGCGAGCTGGACGGAGTCGTTCCGCAACCCCGACCCGAAGGCGTTCTACGACTGCGTCACCTTCTTCGACCACCGCAACGGGCTCGCGATGAGCGACCCGGTGGACGGCAGGTTCCGCATCCTGTCGACGCGCGACGGCGGCCGGAACTGGCGCGTCCTGCCCAGCGCCGGGATGGTGCCCGCGCAGACCGGTGAGGCCGGGTTCGCCGCGTCCGGGCAGTGCCTCGTGGCGTCGGGTCCGAAGGACGTCTGGCTCGCCACCGGCGGCGGGGCGAGCGCCCGGGTACTCCACTCCCGCGATCGTGGCCTGAACTGGACGGTGGCCGAGACTTCGGTCCCGGCGGGCGACCCGGCCCGCGGCGTCTTCGGCCTCGCCTTCCGCGACCGCGCCCACGGCATCGCGGTGGGCGGCGACTACACCGCGGGCAACCCCTCGCCGCACGCCGCAGCGGTCACCGGTGACACGGGCCGCACGTGGACCCCGTCCGCCCAGCCGCCGCCCGCCTACCGTTCCGGGGTCGCCTGGCTCCCGCGCAGCCGTACCGCCGCGCTGGCCGTCGGCCCGACCGGCACCGATCTCACCACGGACGCGGGCCGCACCTGGCGCACCGTGGACCCGGGCTCGTACGACACCGTCGACTGCGTACGCGACGGCGCCTGCTGGGCGGCGGGGGAGAAGGGGCGCGTGGCGCGCCTGGGGCACCGGCCGTCCTGAGACCCCTGCGACGGATCTTCGCCGGGCCGCCCGGCATTCCGATTGCGGCACGAACGGGACCGGCGCGCCGTCGGCGGTCTTGTGGGCGTCGTTGAAGTGTGCATGATCTACGCGTATGGCCATGCCCGCGATCGCCCTGCGCGATGTGCACAAGTCCTTCGGTGACGTACGTGCCGTCGCCGGTGTCGGGCTCGACGTGGCCGAGGGCGAGTTCTTCTCGCTGCTCGGCCCGTCGGGATCCGGCAAGACGACCGTGCTGCGGCTGATCGCCGGGTTCGAGACGCCGACGCGCGGCACCGTCGCCCTCGACGGCACCGACGTCACCCGCCGCGCCCCCTTCGAGCGCGACGTCACCACCGTCTTCCAGGACTACGCGCTCTTCCCGCACATGAGCGTGGAGCAGAACGTGGCCTACGGGCTCAAGGTGCGCGGCGCCGGCCGCAGGGAGCAGGCCGAGCGCGCCCGCGCCGCGCTCGCCTCCGTCCGCCTCGAAGGGTTCGGCGGACGCCGGCCGGGGCAGCTCTCCGGCGGCCAGCGCCAACGGGTGGCGCTCGCCCGCGCCCTGGTCGTCCGCCCTCGCGTCCTGCTCCTCGACGAACCGCTCGGCGCCCTCGACCTCAAACTGCGCGAGCAGATGCAGGTCGAGCTGAAGGAGTTGCAGCGCGAGGTCGGGATCACCTTCGTGCTGGTCACCCACGACCAGGCCGAGGCGCTCGCGCTCAGCGACCGGATCGCCGTCATGAACGCCGGACGCGTCGAGCAGGTCGGCACGCCGGGCGAGCTGTACGAGGCGCCCGCCTCCGCGTTCGTCGCGTCCTTCGTCGGCACCTCCAACACCCTCACAGGCGCCGCCGCCGAACTGATCGCGGGCAGACCTGGCACGTTCGGTGTGCGGCCCGAGAAGATCCGGCTCCTGCCCGACGACGACCCCGGCGGGCGCGAGCCCTGCGACGACCACAGCCAGGTGCGCGGCACCGTCATCGACGCCGTCTACCTCGGCGACACCACCCGTGTCGTCGTCGACACCGACGCCGACGCCCGCTTCGTCGTCGTACGGCAGAACCTCGACACGACCGCCGCCGACGCCCTCGCCCTGCCGGGCAGCCGCGTCCTGCTGCGCTGGCACCGACGGCACAACGTCCCGCTACAGCACCGGACTTGAGCGACCCACGCGAATTCGACCGACAGGGAGACCTCGTGCGCGCAACCCGAACGTGTCTGGCCGCCGTACTCGGCGGACTGCTGCTCACCACCGCCTGCGGATCCTCGGGAGACGACGGCAGGAGCGAACCGGGGGAGCAGGGCTTCACCCCGCCGAAACTGTCCGCACCCACCTCCCTCGGCAGGACCGAGGGCAAGGTCAACCTGATCGCCTGGGCCGGATACGCCGAGGACGGCTCGAACGATCCGGAGGCCGACTGGGTCACCCCCTTCGAGAAACAGACCGGCTGCCAGGTCAGCACCAAGATCGCCGGAACCTCCGACGAGATGGTCAACCTGATGAAGACCGGCCAGTACGACGCCGTCTCCGCGTCCGGCGACGCCTCCCTGCGCCTGATCGCCTCCGGCGACGCGGCCCCGGTCAACACCGACCTCGTACCGAACTACAAGGACGTCTTCCCGGGCCTGAGGATGCAGCCCTGGAACTCCGTCGGGAAGGTCGCCTACGGCATCCCGCACGGCCGCGGCGCCAACCTCCTCATGTACCGCACCGACAAGGTCACCCCGGCCCCCGACTCGTGGAAGGCGGTCTTCGACGACGCGTCCGCGCACAAGGGAAGGGTCACCGCCTACGACTCGCCGATCTATCTCGCGGACGCCGCGCTCTACTTGATGAAGTCGCAGCCCGGTCTCGGCATCAAGGACCCGTACGCGCTCGACCAGAAGCAGTTCGACGCCGCCGTGAGCCTGCTGAAGAAACAGAACGACAACATCGGCGAGTACTGGAGCGACTACCTCAAGGAGATCTCCGCCTTCAAGAGCGGCGACTCCGTCATCGGCACCAGCTGGCAGGTCATCGTCAACACCGCGCAGGCGGAGAAGGCGCCGGTCGAGGCCGTCCTGCCGAAGGAGGGCGCCACCGGCTGGTCCGACACCTGGATGGTCTCCGCGAAGGCCGAACATCGCAACTGCGCCTACAAGTGGCTCGACTGGATCGTCTCACCGAAGGCCAACGCCCAGGTCGCCGAGTACTTCGGCGAGGCCCCCGCCAACGCCAGGGCGTGCCAGGAGACCGCCGACAAGCAGCACTGCGCCACGTACCACGCCGACGACGCCGCCTACTGGAAACAGGTCCACTTCTGGACCACGCCCCTCCCGCAGTGCCTCGACGGCCGCACCGACGTCCCGTGCGTGCCGTACGCGAAGTGGGTCCAGGCGTGGACCGAGATCAAGGGCTGAGATGGCCGTCCCCTTCGGGAAGAAGGCGGCCGGGGCGCTGCACCGCAGTCCCCGGCTCCGCCTCGCCCTGCTCCTCGCCGCGCCCCTGACCTGGCTCGTCGTCGCCTACCTCGGCTCGCTCGCGGTGCTGTTCCTGTCGGCTCTGTGGACCACCGACCCGTTCACCTCCGACATCGTGCGCACCTGGACCCTCGACAACTTCCGCACCCTGTTCACGACGGACGTGTACCGGCAGGTCGTGCTCCGCAGCGTCGGGGTCGCGCTCGCCGTCACGGCGCTGTGCGCGGTCCTTGCCTTCCCGATCGCCTTCTGCACGGCGCGCGTGGCCGGCCCCCGGTGGCGCCCGCTGCTCGTCGTCGCCATCCTCACCCCGCTCTGGGCGAGCTATCTGGTCAAGGCGTACGCGTGGCGCGTCATGCTCGCCGAAGGGGGCCTGCTCGACTGGCTGTTGTCCCCGATCGGCCTCGACGGGCCCGGCTACGGACTCACCGCCGCCGTCCTCGTCCTGACCTACCTCTGGCTGCCGTACATGATCCTGCCGATCCACGCGGGGCTCGAACGCGTCCCCGACGCGCTGCTCGACGCCTCCGCCGACCTCGGCGCCCGCACCTGGCGGACCTTCCGCACCGTGCTGCTCCCGCTCGTCCTGCCGTCGGTCGCGGCCGGCTCCGTCTTCACCTTCTCGCTCAGCCTCGGTGACTACATCGCCGTACAGATCGTCGGCGGCAAGACCCAGTTCATCGGCAACGTCGTCTACGCGAACATCACGCTCGACCTGCCGCTGGCCGCCGCGCTCGGCACCGTGCCGGTCGTCGTGATCGTCCTGTATCTGCTGGCCGTGCGCCGCACCGGCGCGCTCGGCAGTCTCTGAGCCGTTGGGAGTCCGTGGTGCACCTGTCCCGCCCCGCGCGCATCGCACTCCGCGCCGCCGCCTGCGTCGGCTTCGCCGTCATCTACCTGCCGCTGCTGCTGGTCGTCGTCAACTCCCTCAACCCGGACCGGAGTTCGAGCTGGCCGCCGAGCGGGCTCACGCTGCGCTGGTGGCGCGACGCCTGGCACAGCGCGGGCGCCAGGGACGCGCTGTGGACCTCGGTGAAGGCGGGCCTCGGCGCCACGCTCATCGCGCTCGTCCTCGGCACGCTCATCGCCTTCGCGGTCGCCCGGTACCGCTTCTTCGGCCGGGAGGCGGTCTCGTTCGCCGTCGTCCTGCCGATCGCGCTGCCGGGCATCATCACGGGCGTCGCGTTGAACACGGCGTTCCGTACGGTCCTGGAGCCGCTCGGGATCGGGCTCGGCCTGTTCACGGTCGTCGTCGGACACGCCACGTTCTGCGTCGTCATCGTCTTCAACAACATGGCCGCCCGGCTGCGAAGGCTGCGGAGCTCCTACGAGGAGGCGGCGATGGATCTGGGCGCCGGACCCGCCCGTACGTTCCGCGACATCACGTTCCCGCTGACCCGCTCGGCGCTCGCGGCCGGCGGCCTGCTCGCGTTCGCGCTGTCCTTCGACGAGATCGTCGTCACGACGTTCACGGCGGGCCCCGGCGTCCGGACGCTGCCGCTGTGGATCTTCTCCAACATGGCCCGGCCGCAGCAGGCCCCCGTGGTCAACGTCGTCGCCGTCGTCCTCGTCCTGCTGTCGGTCGTGCCGGTCTACGTGGCCCAGCGGCTGTCCTCCGACACGGCGGCGGGCAGCCGGATCTGAGCCGGGGGCGCTACTTCCCGACGGCGTCCGCGAACAGCGGCACCACGTGCTCCAGCGCGTACCGCACGGAGAGCACCGAGTCGGTGGCGAACGCCGAGCTGATGTCCTTGTCGTCGAAGACCACCGAATGCCCCTTCCGCGCCGCCGGGATCGACGCGTAGAGCGGGTCCGAGCTGATCTTCTTCGCGGTCGTGCCGATCGGCGCCATCACCATCAGGTCCGCGTCGAGCATCTGGAGGTTCTCCTCCGACACCGGCACGGAGAACGCCTTGCCCGCCTTCTTCTCCACCGCCGGGTTGTTGGTGAAGCCGAGCCGCTCGACGAAGTCGATCCGGCCGGTGCCGCGTACGTACGCGCCCCAGGCCGAGGCCGTACGCGAGCCGATGGTGATCGTCTTGCCCTTGAACTCGGGGTGCGCGGCGGCGGCGTCGGCGAACTGCTTCTCCGTGTCCGCGATCAGCTTCTCGCCCTTCTCGGGGATCCCGAGCGCCTGGGCGACCATCGTGGTCTGCTGCTCCCAGGACTGCTTGTACTGGTCGCCGCCCTTCGGCACCCCGACGGTCGGCGCGATCTTGCTGAGGGTGTCGTACCGCGTCCGGTCGCCGCTCGACTTGGTGTCGAGGATGAGGTCCGGCTGGAGCGCCGCGATCTTCTCGTACTCGGGCTCCAGGGTGCCGATCTTCTGCGGCGACCTGTCGTACTTCGCCTTGACCCAGGGGCCGAGACCGTCCCCGCCGAACGCCAGCCAGTCGCTCGCCCCGACGGGCTGCACGCCGAGCGCGAGAGCCGTCTCCGCGTCGCCCCAGCCGAGCGCGACCACGCGCTTCGGCTGCTGCTCCACCGTGACCGTGCCGAACTTGGTGGACACCTTGGCGGGGAACGCGCCGGACGGCTTCTGGCCGGCGCTGTCGGCCTTGTCGTCGTCCGGTCCTGAGCCGCAGGCCGCGAGCGAGCCGGCGAGCGCGAGGGCGACCGCGCCGACGAGGAAGCGGCGGCGGCCGGAGCGGGGGGTGGTGGGGGAGGGCATGAGGGGCTCTCTTCTCGCTGGTTGTGTCTTACCGGTCGTGCGGGGTCGTGGCGCTGATGTGGTGGCGCCCCATGGGGACGATGAGCGGGGTGCCGGACGCCGGGTCGGGGACGACGGCGCTGCGCAGCCCGAACACCTTCTCGACCAGGGCCTCGGTGACGATGTCCGAGGGCGCGCCCTCGGCGACGATCGCGCCGTCCTTCATCGCGACGAGGTGATCGGCGTAGCGGCAGGCGAGATTGAGGTCGTGCAGGACCACGACGAGCGTGACGCCGCGCTCCCGGTTCAGGTCGGTCAGCAGGTCCAGGACGTCGAGCTGATGGCTGATGTCGAGGTAGGTCGTCGGCTCGTCGAGCAGCAGGACGTCCGTCTCCTGGGCCAGGGCCATGGCGATCCAGACGCGCTGGCGCTGGCCACCGGAGAGTTCGTCGAGGGAGCGCTCGGCGAGGTCGAGGACGTCGGTGGCGTGCAGCGCGGTGGCCACCGCCTCGTCGTCGGCGGGCGTCCACCGCCGGAACCAGCCCTGGTGCGGATAGCGGCCCCGGCCGACCAGATCGGCGACGGTGATCGACTCGGGGGCGACCGGCGTCTGCGGCAGCACGCCGAGCACCGCCGCCACCTCCTTGGTCGACATCTCGTGCACGCTGCGCCCGTCGAGCAGCACCGTGCCCGCGGTCGGCGCGAGCAGCCGGGCCATCGAGCGCAGCAGCGTCGACTTGCCGCAGGCGTTCGGCCCGACCACGACGGTGATCCGGCCGGCCGGGATGTCGGCATCGAGGTCGCGGACGATCCGGCGCTCGCCGTAACCGAGTTCGAGCCCACGGGCTTGCAGGGTGTGCGCGGAAGCCACGGGGGTCTCCTGGTGTTCGCGGTCGGGGGGCGGGGGTGTGCGGGGCGCGGGCACGGTCAGCCGATCCGCCCCGGGCGGCGTGGTGCGCCCGCGGCGGGCGCGGGGAGGTCACCGCTGTCTTCTCCTCGCCGCTGGGCGGCCGGCGTCCGGAGCGCGAGCACGTCAGCCGCCCTGCCCCGCGCGGTTGGAGCGGGCGAGGAGCCACAGCAGGTACGGGGCGCCGATCACGCTCGTGACGATGCCGACCGGCAACTGGGCGCCCGGGACCAGGTGCTGCCCGGCGAAGTCGGCGACGACGACGAGCAGCGCGCCCGTGGCGGCCGACGGCAGCAGCGCCGCGCCCTGGCCGGGGACCAGGCGCCGCGCGATGGGCGGCGACACGAAGGCGACGAAGCCGACGGGCCCGGCGGCGGCCGTCGCGATGCCCGCGAGGGCGGTGGCGCAGGCGAGCAGCGCGAGCCGGTCCCGCTCGACACGTGAGCCGAGCCCGCCCGCCGTGTCGTCGCCGAGCTGCAGCGCGGGCAGCGCCCGGGCGGCCAGCGTGGTCAGCGGCACCAGCAGCGCGGCGCCGACGAGCAGCGGCCAGAAGTGCGGCCAGGAGCGCCCGTTGAGGCTGCCCGCCAGCCACAGGAACGCGGTCTGCGCCTCGGTGACGTCCGACCGGGTCATCTGGTACGAGATGATGCTGGACAGCCCCGTCCCTATGCCCAGGCCGACGAGGACGAGCCGGTACCCGCTCACGCCCTTGCGCCAGGCGAGCAGATAGACCGCCGCGCCGGTGGCCAGGGAACCCGCGAGCGCCACGAACGACAGCGGCGTCCCGCTCAGCCCGCCGAGCCCGCCCGCCACGACGACGGCGGCGCCCGCGCCCGAACTCACCCCGATCACGTCGGGGCTCGCCAGCGGATTGCGCAGCAGGGTCTGGAACACCGCGCCCGACAAGCCGAAGCAGCAGCCGACGAGGAGCGCCAGGAGGGCGCGCGGCAGGCGCAGTTCGAGGACGACGAACCGGGTTCCGCCGTCGCCGCCGCCGAGCAGGGTGGCGAGGACGTCCGGCACCGGGATCGTGTAGTCGCCGAAGCCGAGGGCCAGGCACAGGGCGGCGAACGCGGCCAGGACGAGACCGCCGCTGACCATGGCGTACCGGGCGCGTCCCCGGCGTCGTACGGCGGCCACCCGGGCGACCGCTCCGGTCGCGACCGCGCCGCTCACAGCTCCACCGTCTTTCTGCGCCGCACGAGCAGGACGAACGGGACCGCGCCCAGCGCGGCCGTCATGACACCGACCTGGACCTCGCCGGGCCGTGCGATCAGCCGGCCGACGACGTCGGCGAGCAGCAGCGCGGCGGGCGCGAGCAGGGCGCTGTACGGGAGGATCCAGCGGTAGTCGGGGCCGGTGATCAGCCGCGCCGCGTGCGGAACGGCCAGGCCCACGAAGGCGATCGGCCCCGCGACGACCGTGGCGGCCCCGCACAGGAGGACCACACAGGCCGCCGCGCCGAGCCGCGCCGGCGCGATCCGCTGACCGAGCCCGCGGGCCGTGTCGTCGCCGAGGGCGAGGGTGTTGAGCTGCGGGCCGAGCGCGAGGGCCAGGACCGCGCCGACGGTGATGAAGGGCAGCGCCTGCCACAGCACGTCGCCCTCGCGGCCGGTGAGCGAGCCGACCTGCCAGAACCGGAACTGGTCGAACGTCCTGGCGTCCGTCAGGAGCATCGCGCTGGTCAGGGCGGAGAGCGCGGCGGCGACGGCGGCCCCGGACAGGGCCAGCTTCACCGGGGTCGCGCCCTCGCGGCCGAGGCTGCCGATCCCGTAGACGAGGACGGCGGCCAGGCACGCGCCGAGGAAGCCGAACCAGATGTACTGCCGGGGGTCGGCCAGGGCGAGCACGCTGATGGCGAAGACGACGAAGACGGAGGCTCCGGCGTTGACGCCCAACAGGCCGGGGTCGGCGAGGGGGTTGCGGGCGATGCCCTGCATGACGGTGCCCGCGAGGCCGAGCGCCAGGCCCGCGAGGAGACCGGCCGCCGTGCGCGGCATGCGGACCTCGCGCACGATGAGCTGCGCACGGACGCCGCGGTCCGGGCGGAGGAGGCCGTCGACGACATCGGGGAGCGGTACATGCCCCGAGCCGACGCCGAGGCTGAGCGCCACGGCGGCCACGAGGACGAGAGCGACCCCGCCGAGCCCGAGGAGCAACCGCCCCGTTCTTCGTCCTGCCACGCTGACTTGCCCTGCTTCCGTTCCCGTGACTGCTGTTCGGCCGCGCGGCGGCCGACACCGGAACGAAAGGTTCCAGGTTTTAGGTGAGGCTAACCTAACACCCGATAATGTTCACGCAGCAACTACTCTCGGCGGACAGGCGGACCCTCCGCGGACACCGCCGGAGACCGATCGCGAACTCAGGAGCTGGCTTGCCGCACACCACGGCCACGGACATCAAGGCCACGGACACCACGGCCACAGCTGTGGCTACGGCTACGGGCCCGGACTGCACGGCCACGGACGCCGGTTACGTGGAACTGCGCTCCGCGGACCATCTGCGCGAGATCCTCGGCGAGCCGCATCCCATCGTCATCGACAAGGTCCACCCGCGCCTCGAGGACCTCGACCGGAGCATCATCGCCCGCTCCCCGTTCTGCCTGCTCTCCACCGCCGACGCCCGCGGCAACTGCGACGTGTCGCCGCGCGGGGACGGCCCCGGCTTCGCGCACATCGTCGACGACACCACGCTCGCCCTCCCGGACCGGCCGGGGAACCGGCGCGGCGACAGCTTCCACAACATCCTGGAGAACCCGCACGCGGGCCTGCTGTTCCTGATACCCGGCGCCACCGAGGTCCTGCGCGTCAACGGCCGGGCCCGCATCCTCACCGACGCGCCCTTCTTCGACGCCATGACGGTCAAGGGCCGGCGCCCCGCGCTCGCGCTGCTCCTCGACATCGACGACATCTACCTGCACTGCCCGCAGTCGCTGCGCCGCGCGGGCCTGTGGAGCCCGCAGACGTGGGAGAAGTCCTGAACTTCCAGGCCTGCCGGTACTTCCAGGCCTGCCGGTACTTCTAGGCTGGCTCGATGCAGATGATCACGGGGGTCCCGGAAGGCTGGCCGACGGACGAGACGGCGGCGTGTGCGGTGCAGGGCGCGCTGCGCGACCGCGTCGTCCTCGACGAGACGGGGCCGGAACCGGGGACCGCCACCGTCACGGGGATCGACGTCGCCTACGACGACGCGCACGATGTCGTAGCGGCGGCCGCCGTCGTCCTGGACGCCGCCACGCTCGATGTCGTCGAGGAGGCCACGTCCGTCGGACGCGTCGCCTTCCCCTACGTGCCCGGCCTGTTGGCGTTCCGTGAGATACCGGCGGTGCTCGGCGCCCTGGAGGCGCTGAGCGCCGACCCCGGCCTCGTCGTCTGCGACGGCTACGGCCTCGCCCATCCGCGCCGCTTCGGCCTGGCGAGCCATCTGGGCGTGGTCACCGGGCTGCCCACGATCGGCGTCGCCAAGAACCCGTTCGCCTTCACGCACGGCGCGTTGGGGCGCGAACGGGGGAGCGCCGCCGCGCTGCTGGACGGGGACGAGGAGGTCGGCCGCGCCCTGCGCACCCGCGACGGCGTGAAGCCCGTGTACGTCTCGGTCGGCCACCGCGTCTCCCTGGCGAACGCGTGCGCGCACACGCTCGCCCTGACCCCCGCCTACCGCCTCCCGGAGACGACCCGCAGGGCCGACCGGCTGTGCCGGGACGCGCTGCTCGGCCTCACGGAGCGGTGACCGACGCCGCGACGCGGAACCTGAGCCCCGCCTTTTGCAGACGGTCGATCAGGGCGTCCCCCATCGCCACGGCCGTGGTCACCTGGCCCGCCGTGTCCGGGAGTTCGTCCTGCGCCAGACAGATCGCGGACTCCGCCAGCATCTTCGCGGTCTCGCCGTACCCGGGATCGCCGCCGGACACCTCGGTGTAGACCCGGCGCCCGCCGCCCTCGCCCACGAACCGCACCGAGAACCGGCTCTTGGCGCGGCGCGCCTCGTCGGGCCCGTCGCCGGGCAGCAGCCGGCCGCCCAGCCAGCGACGCACCGGCGCCACCTGGGCCGCGGCGAACAACGCCCCGGTGACGGCGGCGCCGCCCACCGCGAACGGCAGCGTCCGCATCGCCGCGTAGTGCCGGTAGCGGAAGTCCGGGCCGTAGCGCTCCAGGGCCCGCGCGGAGCGCTGCACCACGCGCGGGTCGATCGTCGGCAGCGGCACCGCCCACGCCCCGACCTCCTTGGCGTACCGGGGCGCCCCCGTCGGCGCGTACGCGGTGCGCCCGGCGGGCCGCGGCTCATGGCGGCGCCGCTCCTGCTGCGCGGCGAGCATCTGCCGCGCGCGCCCGAACTGGTTCAGCGCGGTCGCGAACGTCCCGCCCGAGAGCGTGGCGTTCGTCCACACGAAACCGTCGACCCGCAGCGGCACGCCCTCCGGCAGCTGTCGTACCGTGAAATACGCGCCCAGGTCGTGCGGGATCGAGTCGAAGCCGCACGCGTGGACCAGGCGCGCGCCCGTCTCGCGCGCGCGGGCGTCGTGCCGTACGTACATACGGTCCACGAACTCGGGCTCACCCGTGAGGTCCACGTAGTCGGTGCCCGCCTCGGCGCACGCCGCGACCAGACCCTCCCCGTACTTCAGGTACGGGCCCACGGTCGTGGCCACCACGCGCGCGCGGGAGGCGAGTTCGCGCAGCGACACCGCGTCGGCCACGTCGGCGCGTTCCAGGGGCAGCACCGCACAGGCCGGGTCGATGCCGGTGAGCCGCTCGCGCAGCCGCTCCAGCTTGCTCAGGTCGCGACCGGCGATCGCCCAGCGCAGCCCCTCCGGGGCGTGTGCCGCGAGGTACTCGGCGGTGAGCATCCCGACGAAGCCGGTCGCACCGAACAGCACCATGTCGTAGGCCTTGTCCGTGCGCCCGGCTTCACCAGGGTTACCAGACCTGTTCATGACACCCCTCTCCAGACTTTCGCGAACGTACGTGCCGTGGTCGGTGGGCCGAGGCTAGCGCGCGCACCGTCGGCCCACCGTGGCGGGCCTCATGGGACCACAGTTTGACTGAGCGCTTGCTCGTCAGGGGGTTGTGCTGACCGGATCGTCTTCATAGCATCACTGGTGTTACATCAGTTGTGTCACAGACTGGGGGCGTGGCGGGATGGCAGTGGCAGGCACGGAAGCCGGCGGCGGCCCGCTCGCCGGGGTGCGCGTGGTCGAGCTCGCCGGGATCGGCCCGGGACCGTTCGCAGCGATGCTCCTGGCCGACCTCGGCGCCGAGGTCGTACGGGTGGACAGACCCGGCGGCGCGGGGCTCGCGATCGACCCCGGGTACGACGTGACCAACCGCAACAAGCGGTCCGTGATCGTCGACCTGAAGAGCGCGGACGGCGTCGAGGCGGTGCTGCGCCTCGCCGAGCGCGCCGACGTGCTGATCGAGGGCTACCGGCCCGGCGTCACCGAACGCCTCGGGGTCGGCCCCGACGCCTGTCACGCCCGCAACCCGAAGCTCGTCTACGGCCGGATGACCGGCTGGGGGCAGGACGGGCCGCTCGCGCAGCGCGCCGGGCACGACATCGGGTACATCGCGGTCACCGGCGCCCTCGGCATGATCGGCGAGCCCGACGAGCCGCCGACCGTCCCCGCCAACCTCGTCGGCGACTACGCGGGCGGCTCCCTCTACCTCGTCGTCGGCGTCCTCGCCGCGCTCCACCACGCGCGCGCGACCGGCGTCGGACAGGTCGTGGACGCCGCGATCGTCGACGGCACCTCCCACCTCACCGCGATGATCCACGGCATGCTCGCGGCCGGCGGCTGGCAGGACCGGCGCGGCGCCAACCTCCTCGACGGCGGCTGCCCCTTCTACGGCACCTACGAGACCGCGGACGGCCGGTACATGGCGGTCGGCGCCCTTGAACAGCGGTTCTACGACGAGTTCATGGAGCTCATGGGCCTCACCGCGGTGGCGCCCGCGCGCGGCGACCTGGCCCGCTGGGGCGAGCTGCGCGACGCCGTCGCCGCCCGCTTCAAGCAACGTACGCGGGACGAATGGGCCGAGATCTTCGCGGGCTCCGACGCCTGCGCCGCGCCCGTCCTGTCGCTGCGGGAGGCCCCGGACCACCCGCACCTCGCCGCCCGCGCCACCTTCGTCGACCACGACGGCATCACGCAGCCCGCGCCCGCGCCGCGCTTCTCGGCCACGCCGACCGCCGTGCGTACGGGCCCGGCCCGGCCGGGCGACCACACGGCCGAGGTGGCGCGCGACTGGGACGTACCGGACCTGATGACCGACCACCCCACGAAAGGCAGTTGATCGCGAGCATGGAGCGACGCCTGTTCAGCGCCGAGCACGAGGCGTTCCGCGAGACCGTCCGCACCTTCCTCGCCAAGGAGGTGACCCCGCACTACGAGCAGTGGGAGAAGGACGGCATCGTCGCGCGCGAGGCCTGGCTCGCCGCCGGACGCCAGGGGCTCCTCGGCCTCGCCGTCCCGGAGGAGTACGGGGGCGGCGGCAACACCGACTTCCGCTACAGCGCCGTCCTCGCCGAGGAGTTCACGCGCGCGGGCGCCGCCGGGCTCGCCGTCGGCCTGCACAACGACATCATCGGCCCGTACCTGACCTCCCTCGCCACCGAGGAGCAGAAGCGGCGCTGGCTGCCCGGGTTCTGCGACGGTTCGACGATCACCGCCGTCGCGATGACCGAACCCGGCGCAGGCTCCGACCTCCAGGGCATCCGCACGACGGCGGACGACAAGGGCGACCACTGGCTGCTCAACGGCTCCAAGACGTTCATCTCCAACGGCATCCTCGCCGACCTCGTCGTCGTCGTCGCCAGGACCACGCGGGACGGCGGCGCGCACGGCCTGTCCCTGCTCGTCGTCGAGCGCGGCATGGACGGTTTCACGCGCGGGCGCAACCTCGACAAGATCGGCCAGAAGGCGCAGGACACGGCCGAGCTCTTCTTCGACGACGTACGCGTCCCGAAGGAGAATCTGCTCGGCGAGCTCAACGGCGCGTTCATCCACCTGATGACCAATCTCGCCCAGGAGCGCATGGGCATCGCCGTCGCCGCGATCGCCGCCGCCGAGCACCTCCTGGAGATCACCACGACCTACGTCAAGGAGCGCGAGGCCTTCGGGCGGCCGCTCGCCAAGCTCCAGCACATCCGGTTCGAGATAGCCGAGATGGCCACCGAGTGCGCCGTCACCCGTACGTTCCTGGACCGCTGCATCGAGGACCACGCGGCCGGCACGCTCGACGCCGTGCACGCCTCCATGGCGAAGTGGTGGGCGACCGAACTCCAGAAGCGTGTCGCGGACCGCTGCCTCCAACTGCACGGCGGGTATGGGTACATGACCGAGTACCGCGTCGCGAAGGCGTTCACCGACGGGCGCATCCAGACCATCTACGGCGGCACGACCGAGATCATGAAGGAGATCATCGGCCGCTCGCTGCTGTCCTGACCCTCACCCTCGTTCCCTGTCGCTCCGAAAGGCACTTCCGTGACCACTGACGCGTACGTGTACGACGCGATCCGCACCCCGCGCGGGCGGGGCAAGGCCACCGGCTCCCTGCACGGCACCAAGCCGATCGACCTGGTCGTCGGCCTCATCCACGAGATCCGGGCCCGCTTCCCGGACCTCGACCCCGCCGCGATCGACGACATCGTGCTCGGCGTCGTCGGCCCCGTCGGCGACCAGGGCTCCGACATCGCCCGCGTCGCCGCGATCGCGGCCGGGCTGCCCGACACGGTCGCCGGAGTCCAGGAGAACCGCTTCTGCGCGTCGGGCCTCGAAGCCGTCAACCTCGCCGCGATGAAGGTCCGTTCGGGCTGGGAGGACCTCGTCCTCGCCGGTGGCGTCGAATCGATGTCGCGGGTGCCGATGGCCTCCGACGGCGGTGCCTGGTTCGCCGACCCGATGACCAACTACGACACCGGGTTCGTGCCGCAGGGCATCGGCGCCGACCTCATCGCGACGATCGAGGGGTTCTCGCGGCGTGACGTGGACGAGTACGCGGCGCTCTCCCAGGAGCGGGCCGCTGCCGCGGTGAAGGACGGGCGCTTCGACCGGTCGGTGGTTCCGGTGAAGGACCGCAGCGGCCTGACCGTCCTGGACCACGACGAGTTCCTGCGCCCGGGCACGACGGCCGACTCGCTCGCCAAGCTGAAGCCGTCCTTCAAGGACATCGGCGACCTCGGCGGGTTCGACGCGGTCGCGTTGCAGAAGTACCACTGGGTCGAGAAGATCGACCACGTCCACCACGCGGGCAACTCCTCCGGCATCGTCGACGGCGCCTCCCTCGTCGCCATCGGCTCCCGCGAGGTCGGCGAGCGGTACGGGCTGACGCCGCGCGCCCGTGTCGTCTCGGTCGCCGTGTCCGGCTCCGAGCCCACCATCATGCTCACCGGGCCCGCGCCCGCGACCCGCAAGGCGCTCGCCAAGGCGGGGCTGACCATCGACGACATCGACCTCGTCGAGATCAACGAGGCGTTCGCGGCGGTTGTGCTCCGCTTCGTGCGGGACATGGGCCTGTCTCTGGACAAGGTCAACGTCAATGGCGGGGCGATCGCGCTCGGGCATCCGCTGGGGGCGACCGGGGCGATGATCCTGGGCACGCTCGTGGACGAGCTGGAGCGCAGGGACCTCCGGTACGGGCTGGCCACTCTGTGCGTCGGGGGCGGGATGGGCATCGCGACGATCGTGGAGCGGGTGTAGCGCCGTAGGGGGTGCGTGTCCCGGTGCCGGGTGCGGATGCGGATGCGGGTGCGGATGCGTCGTGGCTGGTCGCGCAGTTCCCCGCGCCCCTGGAGCATGCGGCTCCGCCGCAGCCCCATCAGCCCGCGGAGGCCGCGGCATGTCCCCGCGCCATCTTGGCGGGCGGACGGGCCGTGTCCGGTGAGATGGCGCACGCAGTGCGCATCTCAGGGGCGCGGGGAACTGCGCGACCAGCCACGACGCACCCGCACCCGGCGACGGGACACCACCACCCGCCCCGGACTCCGCCCCGGCCCCGCCCCCGAACTCGCCGCCCCACACCCTCGCCCGCCAAAGAACCCCCGCCCGAGACTTCACGGAGACGCAGTCATGACGCAGAGCACCACCATCCACTGGCAGCAGGACGACACCGGCATCGTCACCCTCGTCCTCGACGACCCCAACCAGTCCGCGAACACCATGAACCAGGCGTTCAAGGACTCCATCGCCGCGATCGCGGACCGCGCCGAGGCCGAGCGGGACTCGATCCGCGGGATCATCTACACCTCCGCCAAGAAGACCTTCTTCGCGGGCGGTGACCTGAAGGACATGATGAAGGCCGGCCCCGAGGACGCTCAGGCCGTCTTCGAGACCGGCATCGGCATCAAGAACTCGCTGCGCCGCATCGAGACCCTCGGCAAGCCGGTCGTCGCGGCGATCAACGGCGCGGCCCTGGGCGGCGGCTACGAGATCGCCCTCGCCAGCCACCACCGCGTAGCACTGGACGCACCGGGGTCGAAGATCGGCCTCCCCGAGGTCACCCTGGGCCTGCTCCCCGCCGGAGGCGGTGTCACCCGCACCGTCCGCCTCATGGGCATCGCCGACGCCCTCCTGAAGGTCCTCCTCCAGGGCACCCAGTACGCCCCGCGGCGCGCCCTGGAGAACGGCCTGGTCCATGAGATCGCCGCGACCCCCGAGGAGATGATCGAGAAGGCCCGCGCCTTCATCGACGCCAACCCCGAGTCGCAGCAGCCCTGGGACAAGCCGGGCTACCGCATCCCGGGCGGCACCCCGGCCAACCCCAAGTTCGCCGCGAACCTCCCCGCGTTCCCGGCCAACCTGAAGAAGCAGCTGAACGGCGCCCCCTACCCGGCCCCGCGCAACATCCTCGCGGCCGCCGTCGAGGGCTCCCAGGTCGACTTCGAGACGGCCCTGACGATCGAGGCCCGCTACTTCACCGAGCTGGTCACGGGCCAGACCGCGAAGAACATGATCCAGGCGTTCTTCTTCGACCTCCAGGCCGTCAACAGCGGTGCCAACCGTCCGAAGGGCGTCGCACCCCGCAAGGTCCGGAAGGTCGCCGTCCTCGGCGCCGGCATGATGGGCGCGGGCATCGCCTACTCCTGCGCCCGCGCGGGCATCGAGGTCGTCCTCAAGGACGTCTCCGACGAGGCCGCCGCCAAGGGCAGGAACTACTCCGAGAAGCTGTGCGAGAAGGCGGTGAAGCGCGGCCGCACCACCCAGGAGAAGGCGGACGCGCTGCTCGCCCGCATCACCCCGACCGCCGACCCGCAGGCGCTCGCGGGCTGCGACGCCGTCATCGAGGCCGTCTTCGAGGACCCGTCGCTCAAGCACAAGGTGTTCCAGGAGATCCAGCACGTCGTCGCCGACGACGCCCTGCTCTGCTCCAACACCTCCACCCTCCCGATCAGCGTCCTCGCCGAAGGCGTCGAACGCCGCTCGGACTTCATCGGCCTGCACTTCTTCTCACCGGTCGACAAGATGCCGCTCGTCGAGATCATCAAGGGCGAGCAGACCGGTGACGAGGCGCTCGCCCGCGCGTTCGACCTCGTACGGCAGATCAACAAGACGCCGATCGTCGTCAACGACTCGCGCGGCTTCTTCACGTCGCGGGTCATCGGCCACTTCATCAACGAGGGCGTCGCCATGGTCGGCGAGGGCATCGAGCCCGCCTCCGTCGAGCAGGCCGCCGGCCAGGCGGGCTACCCGGCCAAGGTCCTCTCCCTCATGGACGAGCTGACCCTCACCCTGCCCCGCAAGATCCGCAACGAGACCAAGGCCGCGATCGTCGAGGCGGGCGGCGAATGGACCCCGCACCCCGCCGAGGGCGTCATCGACCGCATGGTCGACGAGTTCGGCCGCCCCGGACGCAGCGGCGGCGCGGGCTTCTACGAGTACGGCGAGGACGGCAGGCGCGCCGGGCTCTGGCCGGGCCTGCGCGAGCACTTCACGAAGCCGGACGCGGAGATCCCGTTCGAGGACATGCAGGAGCGCATGCTCTTCGCGGAGGCGCTCGACACCGTACGCCTCCTGGAGGAGGGCGTCCTGACGTCCGTCGCCGACGCCAACATCGGCTCCATCTTCGGCATCGGCTTCCCCGGCTGGACCGGCGGCGTGCTCCAGTACATCAACGGCTACGAGGGCGGCCTCACCGGATTCGTCGCCCGCGCGCGCGAGCTGGCCGAGCGCTACGGCGACCGGTTCCTGCCGCCCGCGCTCCTCGTCCAGAAGGCCGGGAGCGGCGAGACCTTCGAGGACTAGTCACGTCGCAGGCGGGAGGCGTCCCATCCGTCCGTTCAGCCCTCGGCGCGGAACGCCTCCCGCAGCTCCTCCTTGAGCGACCGCTGGAACGCCGTCACCAGCGCCTGCACCACCATCGGCTGCATATGGGCCGACAGGGACTTCATCGCCGCCAGGTGCTCGGGGTCCGACTCCTGCTCCCGGTACGGGCCCCACACCTCGTCCCGGAACAGCCGCGACAGCTCGTGCGCCGCCTGCCGGGTGTGCTCCATGAGGACGGTGCGCGCGGCGAGGATCGTCTCGTGCGCGATGGGCACGCCGAGCAGCTGCACGCCGAGGCGGAGCAGGCCGATGTCCACGCGGTAGGCGTCGCCCTCCTCCTCGTACGCGATGACGCCCATGGCGGAGAGCCGGTCGAGGTCGGTCCCCGACAGGGCGCGGCCCGCCCTGCGCTCCAGCTCGGCGAGGTCCATGTCCTCCGCCGCGTCCGGCGCCCAGCTCGCCACCACCGCACGGTGTATCGCGAGGTCGTGGGCGCTCAGGTCGGGCGGCAGCTGTTCGAGATAGCGCTCGATCGCGGCGAGCGTCATGCCCTGGTGCTGCAACTCCTCGATCAGCGCGAGCCGCGACAGATGGTCCTGCCCGTAGTGCCCGACCCGGCGCGGGCCGATCACCGGCGGCGGCAGAAGGCCGCGCGTGCTGTAGAAGCGGATCGTGCGGACGGTGACGCCCGCGCGCCCGGCCAGTTCGTCGACGGTCAGCGTGGGGGAGGCGGCAGTCCCGCCGCCTTCGCTGTCCGTCGTGCTGTCCGTCGTGATGTCGGTCGTCATGTCCGCCTCGGGCTCGATCGGGTTCAACAGTATTGCTGACACACCGATGTTGTGAAAGTGCCCTGCGCGACCCCCTACCTCCTTGTGAGAAGAACCGCTATGTGATCTGTGCCACCGCATCGTCGGTGATCTCTGGGGGAAGGTGCACCGTCGGTCCGCGCACTGTCAGGGGTGCCGCGGGCCGCTCTCAGTACATCCGGACCCCGGCCGGCTCCCTGCCGCCGGGCACCACAGAGTGGACACCCCCACGTGAGCAAGGACGCCGTGAACACGGCCGTGGACGCATCCCCCACGGATGCGCCCCGGACGCCCGCCGACGCGGGCGACGCCGGTTACAGCAAGGACCTCAAGGCCCGCCACGTCAACATGATCGCGATCGGTGGCGCGATCGGCACCGGACTCTTCCTGGGCGCGGGCGGCCGCCTCCACTCGGCGGGCCCCGCCCTCGTCTTCGCCTACCTCGTCTGCGGCGTCTTCGCGTACCTGGTGGTGCGCGCCCTCGGCGAGATGGTCGTCTACCGGCCCTCCTCCGGTTCCTTCGTGTCGTACGCGCGTGAGTTCCTGGGCGAGAAGGGCGCCTACGTCGCCGGCTGGATGTACTTCCTCAACTGGTCGATGACCGGCATCGCGGACATCACGGCGATCGCGCTCTACACGCAGTACTGGTCCGCCTTCACCTCGGTCCCGCAGTGGGTGCTCGCCCTGATCGCCCTCGCGGTCGTGCTCAGCGTGAACCTCGTCTCGGTGAAGTACTTCGGCGAGATGGAGTTCTGGTTCTCGATCGTCAAGGTGGCCACGCTCGTGGCGTTCCTGCTGGTCGGCATCTTCCTGCTCGCCACGCAGCACCCGGTCGACGGCCGCACACCAGGGCTGAACATGATCACTGACCATGGCGGCATCATGCCGAGCGGCTTCATGTCGGTGGTCCTCGTCATGCAAGGCGTCGTGTTCGCGTACGCGGCCCTGGAACTGGTCGGCGTCGCCGCCGGTGAGACGGCCGAGCCGCAGAAGGTCGTCCCGCGCGCGGTGAACTCCATCATGTGGCGCGTCGCCCTGTTCTACTGCGGCTCGGTCCTCGTGCTCGCCCTGCTGCTGCCCTCGACGTCGTACTCCTCGAACGAGAGCCCCTTCGTCACCCTGTTCAGCAAGCTGGGCATCGGCGGCATCGGCGACATCATGAACCTGGTCGTGCTGACCGCCGCCATGTCCTCGCTCAACTCCGGCCTGTACTCCACCGGCCGCATCCTGCGCTCCATGGCGATGTCGGGCTCCGCGCCCAGGTTCACCGCCCGAATGAACCGCAGCCAGGTGCCCTACGGCGGCATCCTGCTCACCGCGGGCGTCGGCGTCCTCGGCGTCGGCCTGAACTACCTGCTCCCGCACGACGCCTTCGAGATCGTCATCGAGATCTCCTCGATCGGCATCATCGGCACCTGGGTGATGATCATGGTCGCGCACCTGGCGTTCGTCCGCCGGGCCAAGCAGGGTCTCGTGGAGCGCCCGAAGTTCCGCCTGCCGTGGTCGCCGGTGACCGAGATCGTCACCATCGCCTTCCTGCTCCTCGTCCTCGGCCTCATGTGGAACGACGCGGAGACCGGCCGCAAGACGCTCTCCCTCGTCCCGGTCGTCGCGCTGCTGCTCGTCGTCGGCTGGTTCGGCGCGCGCCGCCGCATCGCCCGCGAGGCGGCGCGTGAGGCGCCCGGGGAGGAGTAGCGGAGCCTGGCGTCGCCGGTGTGCCGATCGGGTAGGACACAGCCATGGCGCTGGTTCCGTGGGACGTTCATCTCAAGGCGGGTCACCTGGCGGTCTTCGCGGCCACCACGGCAACGGCGCTCCTCACGTCGATCCGCCGCCGCCCCCGCCCCACGGCATCCGAACCCCCCGCCCCACCGCCGCCCCCGCCCCGCCTGCGGGCCCACGTGGTCCCCCCGCACCCCGCCCCGGCCGACGCCCACCACACGGCGGCCGTGACCGACCTGTGCACGTGCGTGGCCGAACTGGCGTCGGACCTGGCGAAGAGGTACGGCGGGGAGATCTGAGAGGCACGAGGGGGGCGTACGGGGGCGGCGTCCGGGCCGTTCCGGCGGGGGCGCACACTGGTAGGGGCACGCACCACCATCCCCGTACGCCCCGCAGGACGCCGCATGAAGCAGCACGACCCGGACCCGCCGCCGCCCCCCGTCGGCGGGATCCTCTGGGAGACCGCCGGTGAGATTCGCGCGCTGCTCGCGCTGCCGGCCGCCTTCGTGCTCCAGGTCGCGCACCCCGCCGTCGGCGCGGGCGTCGACGAGCACTCCGTGTTCCGGACCGATCCGTGGGGGCGCGGGCAGCGCTCGCTCACCTCGGTGCTGCTGTGGGTCTACGGCGGCGAGGACGCGGCCGAGGAGGGCCGCCGGCTGCGCCGCCTGCACCGCGCCGTACAGGGCACCGACCCGCACGGCCGCCGCTACCACGCGCTGACCCCGGCCTACTACGCCTGGGTCCACGCGACGGGCTACCCCGTGGCCCGCTATGCCCGCCGCTACTTCGCCCGGCCCTTCACACCGGCCGAGGACGAACAGTTCTACGCGGAGTGGCTGCGGGTCGGTCGCATACTCGGCATCCACGACCGGGACATGCCGCAGACGACGGCGGAGTTCTGGCCGTACTACCGCAAGATGCTCGACCAGGAGGTCGGGCGGAACGTGGTGGTCGACGAGCTGACCGCCCGCGACCGCCCCGTCCCGCCGCCGCCCGGCCACGCCGTCCTGCGCCTGCTGTGGCCGGCCGTGCGGCCTGTGCTCACGCGCGCGATGGCGTTCCTGGCGACCGGGCTGCTCCCGCCGGAGGCGCGCGAGGCGGTCGGCCTCGCCTGGACGCCGCGCCAGGAGCGGCGCCTGCGCCGGTTCGCGGTGCTGGTCCGGTGGGCTGCGCCGCGCCTCCCGGAGCGCCTCAGGTACCTTCCGCTCGCGCGTCGGGCGAGGGCGGCCACTCGTCTGCCATGAGCGGCCCGTCGGCCGGGTGCGCGTCTCGTCGTGGCTGGTCGCGCAGTTCCCCGCGCCCCTGAAATGCGCACTACGTGCGCCATTTCAGGGGCGCGTCCTCGTGGGGCGCGTCCTCGTGGGGCGCGTCCTCGTGGGGCGCGTCCTCGTGGGGCGCGTCCTCGTGGGAGGCGCGGCATCGGGGGAGGCGCGGCGAAGCCGCGTGCCTTCAGGGGCGCGGGGAACTGCGCGACCAGCCACCACGCGCCCGCGGCCGCTCAGTGCTCCGCATGCACCCCGTTCGTAGCGGCGATCTTCTTCCAGGACCTGGGCTGCGCGGGCACCGACACCGCCCCCGACGCGGGCGCGGCCGGCTTCACCGGCTGGTACAGCCACGTGTCGAACAACCCCGCCAGCGGCTTCCCGGAGACCTTCTCGGCGTACTGCACAAAGTCGGAGACACTCGCGTTGCCGTACGCGTGCACCGTCGGCCACCCCTTCAGAATCCTGAAGAACTTCTTCTCCCCGACCGCGTCGCGCAGCGCCTGTACCGCGACGGCCCCCCGGTCGTACACAGCGGCGGCGAACTGGTTCTCCGCCCCCGGATCACCCGGCTTGACCCGCCAGAACGCATCGTCCGCCGGGTGCTGCGCGTACACGTAGTCGGCCAGTTCCCGGGCCGTGCCCTCGCCCTCCTTCTCGGACCACAGCCACTGGCTGTACCGGGCGAAACCCTCGTTGATCCAGATGTCCTTCCAGCCGTCGACGGAGACGCTGTCGCCGTACCACTGGTGCGCCAGCTCATGCACGACGACGGAGACGTTCGAGCCGTTCGCGAACTGTTTGGGCGAGTAGAAGGGGCGCGTCTGCGTCTCCAGGGCGAAGGACGACGGCACGTTCGGCACGTACCCGCCGAGCGCCTCGAAGGGGTACTTCCCGAAGACCGTCTCCAGCCACTCGGCGACCTCGGTCGTCCGCTCGACGCTGGCCTTCGCGGCGCCCTCGTTCGCGCCGAGGTCCTTGCTGTACGCGTTGACGACCGGCAGGCCGTCCGCCGTCGTGTCGGTCGTAATGTGGAATCTGCCGACGGCGAGCGTCGCGAGATACGTGGCCTGCGGCTTGCTGGAGCGCCAGTTGAACCGGGTCCAGCCGAGCTTCGAACTCTGCGACTGCAGCGTGCCGTTGGAGATCGCCTGCGTACCGTCCGGCACGGCGACCGACACGTCGTACGTGGCCTTGTCGCGCGGGTGGTCGTTGGACGGGAACCACCAGGCGGCCGCCTCCGGCTCGTTGGCGGCGACACCGCCGTCCGGGGTGCGCTGCCAGGACGTGAAGCCCCACAGCTGCACCTCGGACGGCTTGCCCGCGTACTTCACGACGACCGTGAACGGAGTGCCCTCGGGCAGTCCGGCGGCCGGCGTCACCTCCAGCTCCTGCACGCCCGACCTGGCGAACTTCGCCTTCTTGCCGTTCACCCGGACCTCGCTCGCGGTGAGCCCGAAGTCGAGGTCGAAGCGGGAGAGGTCCTGCGTGGAGGAGGCGAGGATCGTCGCCGTGCCCTCCAGGAGGTCCGTCCTCGGCTGGTACTTCAGACGCAGGTCGTAGTGGGAGACGTCGTAGCCGCCGTTCCCGTACGCCGGGTAGTAGGGGTCGCCGATGCCCGTGGCGCCCGGCGTGAAGTCGGCGGCCGATGCCGGGATCGCCAGCATGAGGGAGGCCGCGAGCGCGCCGGGGGCGATGAGTCTGCGGTACACGAAAGCTCCAAGTCGTCGGGGCAGGCCAGGGCTTGACCGCGTCGGGCCAGGCCGGGTTCGATCTCGTTCGCGAGCCTATTCAGCACCCGCCGCACCGGTCATGTCCATGGCCCCCACTGTCACATGATCGCCATTCGGCCGACATGTGCCTCTGTGTCCCACACGCCTGTCACCGGTGCGTGCGGCCCTCTGTCGCACAGGAGTTGACCCGTGTAGCTTCCGCGCCATGCCGATACCTGCCAGACGCACCCGCCAGCTCTGGAGAACGTACGCAGCCGCGGCCGTCGCCGCGCTGCTCGCCGTTCTCGTCGTCCCCGGCGCCGCACGGGCGGCCGCACCCGCTCCCCGCGAGTCGCAGCCGGTCTACTCGTACGAGAACGCGATCCGTGAGTCCGTCTGGGTCGACACCCGCGTCGACGGGGACGACGACGGAAAGACGGACCGGGTCGCCGTCGACATCGTCCGCCCGCGCGAGGCCGCCGCGCAGGGCCGCAAGATCCCCGTGATCATGGACGCCAGCCCGTACTACTCCTGCTGCGGGCGCGGCAACGAGTCGCAGCTGAAGACGTACGACGCGAACGGCCATGTCGTCCAGATGCCGCTCTACTACGACAACTACTTCGTGCCCCGCGGCTACGCCTTCGTCGCCGTCGACCTCGCCGGGACCAACCGCTCCGACGGCTGTGTCGACGTGGGCGGACGCTCCGACGTGCAGTCCGCCAAGGCCGTCGTCGACTGGCTGAACGGCCGGGCCAAGGGCTACGCGAGCCGCACCGGCGGCGAACGCGCCCAGGCGTCCTGGACCAACGGCCGCACCGGCATGATCGGCAAGAGCTACGACGGCACCATCGCCAACGGCGTCGCCGCGACCGGCGTCGAGGGCCTGGAGACGATCGTCCCGATCAGCGCGATCTCGTCCTGGTACGACTACTACTTCCAGCAGGGCGCCCCGCTCTACGACTCGGGCCCGGAGTGGCTGTCCGACTACGTCGAGAGCGAGGAGGCCCGCGCCCGCTGCGCCGCCGTGCAGCAGCGACTCGTCGACGAAGCGCCCCGCACCGGTGACTGGACCCGGCTGTGGGAGGAGCGCGACTACGTCAAGGACGCGCACAAGGTGAAGGCCAGCGTCTTCGTCGTTCACGGCATGCAGGACCTCAACGTCCGCGCCAAGCACTTCGGCCAGTGGTGGGACGCGCTCGCGAAGAACGGCGTCGAGCGCAAGATCTGGCTCTCCCAGACCGGCCACGTCGACCCGTTCGACTTCCGCCGCGACGTCTGGGTCGACACCCTGCACCGCTGGTTCGACCACGAACTCCTCGGCTACGACAACGGCGTCGACCGCGAGCCCATGGCCGACATCGAGCGCGCCCCCGACCGCTGGAGCACCGACAAGGTGTGGCCCGCGCGCGCGGCGGCCACGACCGCCCTGCGCCCCGCCAAGGGCAGCGCGCCCGGCGTCGGCACCCTCGGCCTCACGTCCGGCCGCGGCACCGAGACGTTCACCGACGACCCGGCGCTGAGCGAGACCGACTGGGCCGCGCGGATCGGCACCTCGACACCGGAGAAAGCCGGGTTCATCAGCCGCCCGCTCGGCAAGGACCTGCGTCTGTCCGGCTCCTCGAAGGTGACGGTCACCGCGACGCCGACCACCACCAGCGCGCACCTGAGCGCCGTCCTGGTCGACCTCGGCCCTGCCACGATCCGCGACTACGCCGCCGCCGGTGAGGGCATCACGACGCTCACCGAGCGCAGCTGCTACGGCCCCAGCACCACCGGCGACAGCTCCTGCTTCAAGAACACGCGGGCCAAGACCGCCGACGTCGACTCGACGGTCTTCAGCCGGGGCTGGGCCGACCTCGGCACCTACGCCGACCCCGACAAGGGCCGCCCGCTGACCCCCGGCAAGAAGTACACGCTCACGCTCCAGCTCGCCGCGAGCGACCACATCGTGCCCAAGGGGCACCGGCTCGCGCTGATCGTCGCCGGGACCGACAAGGACCTCATCGACCCTCCGTCGACGAAGCCGACGCTCACCGTCGACCTGTCGCGCACCGTGGCCGGCGTCCCCGTCGTCGGCGGCGCCAAGGCGTTCGCGGCGGCCACCGCCGGTTCGCACCACGCCGCTCCGCACGCGACCGGCGCCGAGGGCCTCAGCCCGTTCCGGCAGGACAGCCCCGTCCCGGGAGGCGGCAAGCGATGACGTCCCGTAAGCGCACCCTGGCCCTGGCCACCGCCGTCGCGGCGCTGGCCGGCCCCCTCGTGGCGTCCGTCCCGGCGCAGGCGACCGGCACGCCGCCGCGCACCGGCTTCGAGCAGACGCACGGCGCCCGCTGGACCAGCCAGCCCGAGGAGCAGCGCCTGCTCGCCGCCGTCGACAAGGCGTCCGCCAAGGTCTCCGTCTCCCGCATCGGCACGACGAAGCAGGGCCGTCCGCTGCAGCTCGTGCGGGTCGGTGCCCGCCACGCCGCCACCACCGTGCTGCTGGTCTGCAGCCAGCACGGCGACGAACCGTCCGGGCGCGAGGCGTGTCTCACCGAGATCCGCGACCTCGCGTACGCCAAGGACAAGGCGACCCAGCGCTTTCTGGCCCGCACGACGCTCCTCGTCGTGCCCACCGCCAACCCCGACGGGCGCGCCGCCGACACCCGAGGCAACTCCGACGGCGTCGACATCAACCGCGACCACATCGCCCTGCAGACGGCCGAGGCGCGGGCGATGGCGGCCGTCGTCCGCGACCGCGAGCCGAACGTCATCTACGACCTGCACGAGTACGGGGCCACCCCGGAGTACTACGACAAGGACCTCTTCGACCTCTGGCCGCGCAACCTGAACACGAACGCCCGCGTCCACGACGAGGCCGAGACGCTCTCCCTGGACTACGTCCGGCCCGCCGCCAACGCCGCCGGGCACTCCACGGGCACGTACGGCATCTGGACCGACCCGGTCACCGGCGATCCGGTCAAGCAGACCGCGGGCGACGGACAGGAGCGCATCCTGCGCAACATGTCCGGCATCAAGCACGCGATCGGCCTGCTCATCGAGAGCCGCGTCGACCCCGGCACGCCCGCCGAGGAGGCCGACGAGTCGCTGAACAACCGGCGCCGCCGCGACTCGCAACTGCACGCCCTGAGCGGCCTGTTCCGCTTCACGGGTGAGCGGGCCGTGCGGATCGCGGCGGCGACGGACGCCGCCCGCCTCGCCGGGTTCCGCGACACCGGGCCCGTCTACGTGGGCGGCGCCGACAACGACCCGGCCGAACCCGCCGAGATCATCCAGGACCCGCCGTGCGGCTACCGGCTCACCCAGGGCCAGTACGCCGAGTACAAGGACGAGTTGGCCCTGCACGGCATCACCGTACGGCGAACGGGCGACGGGGCGTATGTGCCGCTGCGCCAGTCCCAGCGAGCCCTCGCCGCGCTGTTCCTCGACGCGCGGGCCCCGTACCACGTGACGGAGGGGGCGCCCGACACCAACTGTTGAACACCTGATGACCGGGTGTGGAACGCGTCGGATGTGGTAGGTCCTGAAGAGTGTCAACTCCGCAGAAACCCCCCACCGACGCGTCCACCCCCGACGAGGACGTGACAGGCGGCCGGAGCCCCGCCACGGACCGGATCGTGTTCGGCGTCACCGCCGTGCTCACTCTCGCCTTCGTGGTCTGGGGCTCCGTCGCGACCGACAACCTGGAGTCCGTCTCCACCAGCGCGCTCCACGGCCTGATCCACAACGGCGGCTGGGCGTTCATGCTCGCCGCCACCGGCTTCGTCGTCTTCGCGCTGTGGCTGGCGATCAGCCGCTACGGGAAGATCACGCTGGGCAAGGAGGGCGAGGAGCCGGAGTTCCGCACCGTCTCCTGGGTCGCCATGATGTTCAGCGCCGGCATGGGCATCGGCCTCATGTTCTACGGCGTGAGCGAGCCGCTGGCGCACTTCACGTCGCCGCCGCCGGGCACCGACCCGGCGGACGCGGCGAACGCCATGGAGACTGCCATGGCGACGACCCTGTTCCACTGGACGCTGCATCCCTGGGCGATCTACGCGGTCGTCGGACTCGCCATCGCCTACAGCACGTTCCGGCGGCGCAGGCGGCAGACGATCTCCTCCGTCTTCGTGCCGCTCATCGGCGAGAAGCACGCCCACGGCGCGTGGGGCCGGGTCATCGACATCATCGCGATCTTCGCCACGCTCTTCGGCTCGGCGGCCTCGCTCGGCCTCGGCGCGCTCCAGATCGGCTCCGGCTTCGAGGAGCTGAACTGGATGGAGAAGGCGGGCACCGGCCTCCTCGTCTCCATCATCGCCGTCCTGACGGTGGCGTTCGTGGCCTCCGCCGTCTCCGGCGTGGAGAAGGGCATCCAGTGGCTGTCGAACATCAACATGGTGCTCGCGCTCATCCTGGCCGCCTTCGTCTTCATCGCGGGGCCGACCATCATCGTCCTGGACCTCCTCCCCACCTCCATCGGCGCCTACCTGGGCGACCTGCCCCAGCTCATCGGCCGTACCGAGGCCTCCAGCGGCAAGGGCGTCGCCGACTGGCTCGGCAGCTGGACGGTCTTCTACTGGGCCTGGTGGATCTCCTGGACGCCCTTCGTCGGCATGTTCATCGCCCGCATCAGCCGAGGCCGCACCATCCGCCAGTTCGTCGGCGGCGTCATCCTCGTCCCCTCCACCGTCAGCCTGATCTGGTTCGCGGTCTTCGGCGGTACGGCGATGAAGATGAAGGAACACGGCCGGCTCGCCGGCGCGAGCACCCAGGAAGCGCAACTCTTCGGCGTGCTGCAGGAGTTCCCCGTCGCCACGGCGACGAGCCTCCTGGTGATGGTCCTGGTCGGCATCTTCTTCGTCTCCGGCGCCGACGCCGCCTCCATCGTCATGGGCACGCTCTCCCAGAAGGGCGCCCTCGAACCGGGCCGCTTCGTCGTCATCTTCTGGGGCGTGGTGACCGGCGCGGTCGCCGCCGTCATGCTCCTCATCGGCGACGGCTCCGGCAACGCGCTGACGGGCCTGCAGAACCTCACCATCCTCGTCGCCGCGCCCTTCACCCTCGTGATGATCGGCATGTGCGTCGCCCTCATGCGCGACCTGCGCCACGATCCGCTCATCGTCCGCGGTGACATGGGTCTGGAAGTGGTCGAGGCCGCGGTCGTCGCGGGCCACGAGAAGTACGGCGGCGACTTCGAGATCACCATCGGCCCGGGGGAGGGACCGGGGACGGAGGGGGACCCGATCGGCAAACACTGAACGGACGGTGACCGCGGTGGCGGATTGTGTGCAGCCGCGGTCACCACCCGGCCCGAGTGGGGATACTCACCCCATGTCTGCCGAGTACGCGACCTTCGGCCTGGCGCCGGCGATGCGGGCCGGCGGGGTCTTCGCCGACGGAGAGGTCCGGGCCCACCGGGACTTCGTGGACTTCATCGTGGACGGGCGCCCGCTCCTGTTCCGCCTCTGCGACCTCGACGCCGTCTCCCCGCTGGCCGCCGACATCCCGCCCGCCATCTTCACCGACCACGTCAAGAGCCTGCTCATGGAGGCCGACGCACCCCTCGCGCACGGCCGGTACGTCATCTACGGCTGCCCCGAGTGCGAGGGCGGCCTGGAGTGCGGCGCGGTCACCGCGGTGATCGAGCGGGCCGGCGAGGACTACATCTGGCGCGACTTCGCCTGGCAGACCGCCGACACCCCCGACCTGGAGCTCAACGGCTACCAGGGCATAGGCCCGTTCCGCTTCGAGGGCGCCGGATACCGCAGCGCGCTGGGGCAGCTCCTGAACGGCGGCGCGGGACCGGTCCGGCGCCGGGTCCTGCTGATCGGCGCCCGCGTCGCCGTCCTCGCCAAGCTGGCCGCCGCCCTGCGCGGCATCGGCATCGGCGCCGAGATCACCCAGGACGCCTCCGGCGTCACCCCCGAGGAGCTGCACACGTACGGGGCCGTCGCCTTCGGCCGGGCCGTCGAGGAGGAGCGGCGCCGCGCCGTACGCCACCAGTTCGAGCGAGTGGGTGCGCACCCCGCGTACGTGGACGGGCTCGCCCCGGTCGTCCCGCTGCTCGTCGCGCAGATCGAGGCGGCGCTCGACCACGGCCCGAAGGAGCAGCGCCGCCTGGTCCGGCTCGTCGCCGCCGACGGTGCGGCGGAGATCGAGACCACCTCCCCGTGCCGCGTCAGGCTCACCGCGTACCGCCTCGACCGCCTCCACCGCACCCGCACCCACGAACTCCTCGACGAGGTCCTCGCCCCCGGCACCTACCGAATCCCGCTGGACAGGAGGGCGGCCGGAGGGGAATCCTTCCTCGTGGCCCGCACCACCGGGAGTGTCCTTGTCACGCGGACGGCGCGCTGACGCGGGCGCGCGCTCACGAGGGCGTTCGGCGCGAGCCGCCGACCGGACGGTCCTGGCCACGTCGCACGAGACGGCGCCACCGCCGACGGCCCGGTGCCGTACGCCGGAGGCGCGCCACGCGCCCGGCCCCGGCCGGCGTCGCCGGAGTGCCCCGCACACCCCGCCCAGCGCCCCGATTAGGATCACAGCCCTGATGACTGCCACCCTCGTAGCCAAGAACCTCGCCGCCGGACACGGGGACCGTGCCCTGTTCGCCGGGCTCGATCTCGTCGTCGCGCCCGGTGACGTGATCGGGCTCGTCGGTGCCAACGGCGCCGGCAAGTCCACGCTCCTGCAAATCCTCGCCGGGCTCGCCGCCCCCGAGGAGGGCGAGCTGCGGCTGTCCCCGCCGACCGCGACCGTCGGCCACCTCCCGCAGGAGCCGGAGCGCAGGCCCGGGGAGACCGTCCGGCAGTTCCTCGCCCGCCGCACCGGCGTCGACGAGGCCCAGCGCGCCATGGACGAGGCCACCCAGGCCCTCGTCGAGGAGGCCCCGGGCGCCGACGATGCGTACGCCACCAGCCTGGAGCGCTGGCTGAACCTCGGCGGCGCCGACCTGGACGAGCGCGCCGAGGAGGTCGCCGGACAGCTCGGCCTGACCGTCGGCCTCGACCAGCCGATGACCTCCCTCTCCGGCGGCCAGGCGGCCCGCGCGGGCCTCGCCTCCCTCCTCCTCTCCCGCTACGACGTCTTCCTCCTGGACGAGCCGACCAACGACCTCGACCTCGCGGGCCTGGAGCGCCTGGAGACGTTCGTGCGGGGCCTGCGCGCGGGCACCGTCGTCGTCAGCCACGACCGCGAGTTCCTCACCCGCACGGTCACCAAGGTCCTGGAGCTGGACCTCGCCCAGCAGCAGATCAACCTCTACGGCGGCGGCTACGACGCCTACCTGGAGGAGCGCGACGTCGCGCGGCGCCACGCGCGCGAGGAGTTCGAGGAGTACGCCGACAAGCGCTCCGCGCTCGAAGGCCGCGCCCAGATGCAGCGCTCCTGGATGGACAAGGGCGTCAAGAACGCCCGCCGCAAGGCGACCGACAACGACAAGATCGGCCGCAAGTTCCGCAGTGAGTCCAGCGAGAAGCAGGCCGCGAAAGCCCGCCAGACGCAGCGCATGATCGAGCGGCTCGACGTCGTCGAGGAGCCCCGCAAGGAGTGGGAGCTGCACATGGAGATCGCGGCGGCCCCGCGCTCAGGATCGGTCGTCGCCTCGCTCAGGGACGCCGAACTGCGGCGCGGCGACTTCCACTTCGGCCCGGTGACGCTGCAGGTCGACTGGGCCGACCGCATCGCGATCACCGGCGTCAACGGCTCCGGCAAGTCGACCCTGCTCGGCGCACTGCTCGGCCGCCTCCCGCTCGACGCGGGCCACGCGACGCTCGGCTCCGGCGTCGTGGTCGGCGAGGTCGACCAGGCCCGCGCCCTGTTCCACGGCCCGGAGGCGCTGCTCGACGCGTTCTGCGCGGCCGTCCCGGAGACCGAACCGGCCGAGGTCCGTACCCTGCTCGCCAAGTTCGGCCTGAAGGCGGACCACGTCCTGCGCCCGGCCGCGACCCTCTCACCCGGCGAACGCACCCGCGCGGCTCTCGCCCTCCTCCAGGGCAAGGGCGTCAACCTCCTCGTCCTGGACGAGCCGACCAACCACCTCGACCTGCCCGCCATCGAGCAGCTGGAGTCCGCCCTGGACTCGTACAAGGGCACGCTGCTCCTGGTGACGCACGACCGCAGAATGCTGAACGCGGTCCACACGACAAGGCGCTTCGAGGTCGACGCCGGAAAGGTGAGCGCCGCCTAGGGGCGCGGGGAACTGCGCGCTCAGCCACGAACCGGCGCGCAGTCTCCCACTTTCCGTCACTACGACGGTGCTCAGGCAAGCCCCGCCTTGCGCAGGGCATCCAGCATCGCCGAGTTGGCAGGAGCCGGAGCGGGCCGCCCCTTGCCTCCGCCCTGGCCGCCGGAGGCACTGCCGCGGTTCTGCCGCGACTTCTGCTGAGGCGGCCGCTGCCGCCCACCCCGCTCACCTCCGGAGGGGGCGGCCTTCTCGTCGTCCAGCCGCAGCGTCAGCGAGATCCGCTTGCGCGCCACGTCGACGTCGAGCACCTTCACCTTGACGATGTCCCCGGGCTTCACGACATCGCGCGGGTCCTTGACGAACGTACGGGACAGGGCGGACACATGCGCGAGCCCGTCCTGGTGCACGCCGATGTCGATGAACGCCCCGAACGCGGCGACGTTCGTCACGACGCCCTCCAGGACCATCCCCGGCTCCAGGTCGCCGATCTTCTCGACGCCCTCCTTGAAGGTGGCCGTCTTGAAGGCGGGCCGCGGGTCGCGCCCCGGCTTCTCCAGCTCCCTCAGGATGTCCGTCACGGTCGGCAGACCGAACGTGTCGTCCACGTACTCCGCCGGCTTGAGCGAGCGCAGCGTCCCCGTGTCGCCGATCAGCGAACCGACCTGGCCGCCCGTCGACTTCGCCATGCGCCGCACCAGCGGATACGCCTCGGGGTGCACGGCGGAGGCGTCCAGCGGGTCGTCGCCGCCGCGGATGCGCAGGAAGCCCGCGCACTGTTCGTACGCCTTCGGGCCGAGCCGCGCCACGTCCTTGAGGCCCTTGCGGTTGCCGAAGGGGCCGTTGGCGTCGCGGTGCGCCACGATGTTCTCGGCGAGCCCGGCGCCGATGCCGGAGACGCGCGCGAGCAGCGGGGCGGAGGCGGTGTTCACGTCCACGCCGACGCCGTTCACACAGTCCTCGACCACCGCGTCCAGGGAGCGCGAGAGCTTCACCTCGGACAGGTCGTGCTGGTACTGGCCGACGCCGATCGACTTCGGGTCGATCTTCACCAGTTCGGCGAGCGGGTCCTGGAGGCGCCGGGCGATGGAGACGGCGCCGCGCAGCGACACGTCCATGTCGGGCAGCTCCTGCGAGGCGAACGCCGACGCCGAGTACACCGAGGCGCCCGCCTCGCTCACCATCACCTTGGTGAGGTTCAACTCCGGGTGTTTGGTGATGAGTTCACCGGCGAGCTTGTCGGTCTCGCGGGACGCCGTGCCGTTGCCGATCGCGATCAGGTCGACCGCGTGCTCCTTGGAGAGCCGCGCGAGCCTGGCGATCGCCTCGTCCCAGCGGTTGGCCGGGACGTGCGGGTGGATGACGTCCGTCGCCACGACCTTGCCGGTCGCGTCGACGACGGCGACCTTCACGCCCGTACGGAAACCGGGGTCGAGGCCGAGCGTCGCGCGCGTGCCCGCGGGGGCGGCGAGCAGCAGGTCGCGCAGGTTCGCCGCGAAGACCTTGACGGCCTCGTCCTCGGCGGCGGTACGGAGCCGGAGCCGCAGGTCGATGCCGAGGTGCACCAGGATGCGGGTGCGCCAGGCCCAGCGGACCGTGTCCGCGAGCCACTTGTCGCCGGGGCGCCCCTGGTTCCGGATGCCGAACCGGTCGGCGACGATCGGCTCGTACGAGGAAGAGGCGGCGGGGCCCTCTTCGGTGGGCTCCTCGGGCTCCAGGACGAGTTCGAGCACGTCCTCCTTCTCGCCGCGCAGCATCGCGAGGACGCGGTGCGAGGGCAGCTCCCTGAAGGGCTCGGCGAAGTCGAAGTAGTCGGCGAACTTGGCGCCCGCCTCCTCCTTGCCGGACTTCACCTTCGCGGCGAGGCGCCCGCGCGTCCACATGCGCTCGCGCAGCTCTCCGATGAGGTCCGCGTCCTCCGAGAAGCGCTCGGTGAGGATGGCGCGGGCCCCGTCGAGCGCGGCCTGCGGGTCGGCGACGCCCTTGCCGGCGTCGACGAACGCGGCGGCGGCGGCGAGCGGCTCCACCGACGGGTCGTTGAACAGCCCGTCCGCGAGCGGCTCCAGGCCCGCCTCGCGCGCGATCTGCGCCTTCGTCCGCCGCTTCGGCTTGAACGGCAGGTAGATGTCCTCCAGGCGCGCCTTGGTGTCGGCGGCGCGGATCCGCGCCGCCAGCTCCTCGGTGAGCTTGCCCTGCTCGCGCACGGACTCCAGGATCGACGCGCGCCGCTCCTCCAGCTCGCGCAGGTACCGCAGGCGCTCCTCCAGGGTGCGCAGCTGGGCGTCGTCGAGGGACTCCGTCGCCTCCTTGCGGTAGCGGGCGATGAAGGGCACCGTCGAGCCGCCGTCCAGCAGCTCGACGGCGGCCTTCACCTGCCGCTCCCGTACGCCGAGTTCCTCGGCAATCCTGCTTTCGATGGACCCAACAGTGGGTGTCGCCACGATCCCGTACCGCCTATGTCGACTGAGGTTGCGCGGCAATTGTGGCAGGTGGCGCCGGTAACGCGGGATCAAGGGCGAGCCCGGCGCGCTTCCGGGCCGTCGCTCAGGCGGTCTTGCCGATCAGATCGGCCGGGAACGCGCCGTTGCCGAGCGCCGCACCGGCGAACACGGTGCCCAGCTCGGTCAGGCGCGCCACGCCCTCGTCGCCGAGGTGCTCGTACGGGGCCCGGTCGAGGGCGTCCGTCCGCGCCTCCACGGCCCTGCGCAGCTCGGCGCCCTCCTCGGTGAGCGTCAGCTCCTCGTCCTGGGTGAGCACACCCCGCGCGCGCAGCCGCTCGGCGCCCTGGTCGAACTCGTCCGGGGTCCAGCCGCGCGTGGCGAGCAGCCACTTCGGCGCCATGCCCTTGCCGGTCGCGACATGGCTGACCAGCGCCTCCACCGGGTCGAGCTCGGCTGCGACGAGCGCGGCGAGGTGTCCGTCGCCGCGGTGCTCGCGCAGCAGCGCGGTCGCGTGCCAGTACGCGAGGTGCGGCTCCTCGGGGACCGGCAGGTCGGCGAGGGCGGCGTACAGGGGGCGGGCATGGCGCGTGCAGGCCTCGGCGGCGCGCAGCGCGAGCGTGGCGGCCTCGGCCATCTCGGGGGAGGCGAGCGCCTCCTCGCCGAGCAGGCGGCGCAGGGTGGTGTCGACGGCACGCGCGCGTGCCGCGAGCACCGTCTCGGGGGACGCGGTCCGCCAGACGGCGGGCACGTGCTTGGCGACGAGCTCGTGCTTGAAGTTGTAGAAGGTGGAGGTCACCGTTCCGGCGCCGACGGCGCCCATGGCGGCGGAGCGGGCCGCGAAGTAGGCGGCGCTGCGGTCCTCGACGCCCACCTTGGCCAGCTCGGCGCCCAGATCGGGCGAGAAGTAGAGCGTGGAGTGCAGCGAGTTCAGCATGTTGTGGCAGCGGCGGGCGGCGCGCGGGTCAGGGCTCATGCCCGCATGTTACTGACCGGTTGGTACGCGGTGGGAGTCCGGAGGGCCACCGATGGCAGGAAAGGAGGGCTGTTCGTCATTGCAGCCATGCGCGCGGACGCCGAAGAATGAGAGGCATGCCGCCCCGCACTGTTCTCGTCCTCCTCTATGACGGCGTGCAGAGCCTCGACGTCACCGGCCCTGTCGAGGTCTTCGCAGGTGCCACGCTCGCCATGGACGCAGCCTCCGCCGGGTACCGCGTCCGTACCGTCTCGCTCGACGGCGCCCCCGTCCGCACGTCGAGCGGGCTGGCCCTGATCCCCGACCACGCCCTCGCCGACGCCCCGGGCCCGCACACGCTCCTCGTCCCCGGCGGCGAGGGCACGCGACGCCCCGACCCGCGCCTGACCGACTGGCTGCGGGCGCACGCGCCGGAGGCCGCGCGGATCGTCTCCGTGTGCACGGGTGCGCTTCTCCTCGCGCACGCGGGCCTCCTGGACGGCCGCAGGGCCACGACGCACTGGGCGTTCTGCGACCTCCTCGCCCGCGACCACCCCGAGGTCGACGTCGACCCGGACCCCATCTACGTACGCGACGGCAATGTGGCCACCTCGGCGGGCGTCACCGCGGGCATCGACCTGGCCCTCGCCCTCGTCGAGGAGGACCACGGCCGGGACGTCGCGCTGACCATCGCCCGCCACCTGGTGGTCTTCCTGCGGCGACCGGGCAACCAGGCCCAGTTCAGCGCACAGCTCGCCGCCCAGACGGCTCGGCGTGAACCGCTCCGCGACGTCCAGCGGTGGATCGCCGAGCACCCCGCCGACGACCTGTCCGTCGAGTCGATGGCGGCCCGCGCCCGCCTCTCGCCGCGCCACTTCGCCCGCGCCTTCCGCGCCGAGACGGGCCTCACCCCCGGCACGTACGTCGAGCGCGTCCGCGTCGAACACGCCCGGCGCCTCCTGGAGGACACCTCCGACGGCGTCGAGGAGGTCTCCCGCGCCAGCGGCTACCGCACGCCCGAGGCGATGCGCCGCGCTTTCCTCAAGACCCTGGGCACGCCACCGGCGGAGTACCGCCGCCGCTTCCACGCACCCGTATGACACGACCCGAAAGGAACACCGTGCAGATCGCCGTTGTCCTGTTCGACCGGTTCACCGCGCTCGACGCCGTCGGGCCCTACGAGACGCTCGGCCGCCTCCCGGACGCGGAGCTCGTCTTCGTCGCCGAGGAGACCGGGCCCGTCCGCAGCGACACGGGCGCCCTCGCCCTCACCGCGGACAAGACGCTCGCCGAGGTGCCGCACCCCGACATCGTCGTGGTCCCCGGCGGCCCGGGGCAGGGCGAGCAGATGGCGAACGAGACCCTCCTCGCCTGGCTGCGCGCCGCCGACGCCACCAGCGCGTGGACGACCTCGGTGTGCACCGGCTCCCTGCTCCTCGCCGCGGCGGGGCTGCTCAAGGGGCGGCGCGCCACGTCGCACTGGCTGGCGCTCGACTTCCTGTCGGAGTTCGGCGCCCTGCCGACGCAGGAGCGCGTCGTCATCGAGGGCAAGTACGTCACCGCGGCCGGGGTGTCGTCCGGCATCGACATGGGCCTGACCCTGCTCGGGAAGGTCGCGGGGGACGAACACGCGCAGGCCGTGCAGCTGCTGACCGAGTACGACCCGCAGCCGCCCTACGACGCGGGCTCGCCGCGGAAGGCGCCCGCGCACCTCGTCGAGGAGTTCCGCACGAAGAGCCGCTTCATCCTGACGTGACGGACGGGGCCGGCGCGCTGGATGTGACCGGTACGTTCCATGCGAACCGCGGCACCCTGCGCTCCAGGAACGCGGCGACGCCCTCCGCGGTGTCGCCGCTGCCGCGCGCCTGCCCGGCCCAGTAGGCGTCCCGGTCGGTGCGCCCCGCCGCGAACTCCTTCGCCGCCGCCTGGGTGAGCTGCGAGCGCCCGACGAGCACGCGCGTGAACTCCGCGACGCGCTGGTCCAGGTCGGCGCCGGGCAGGACCTCGTCGACCAGACCGGTGCGCAGCGCCCGCTCCGTGCCGATCAACTCGCCCGAGAACAGCAGGTACTTGGCGGTGGCCGGGCCGACGAGCGCGGCCAGGCGCCGGGTCGACGACGCCGGGTAGACGATGCCGAGCTTGGCCGGGGTCACCCCGAACCGGGCGTCCTCGGCGGCGAACCGCAGATCGCACGCGGCGGCCAGCTGGCAGCCCCCGCCCACGCAATAGCCGCGGATCACGGCGAGGGCCGGCTTGGGGAACGCGGCCAGCGCCTCCTCCGCCGCGCCGGCCAGATGCTGCGCCGCGCCCGCGCCCGAGGCGAGCGTGGAGATGTCGGCCCCGGCGCAGAAGGTGTCACCGGCGCCGGTCAGGACCAGGACCCGGACGGCCGGGTCGGCCGCGAGAGCGGTGAGCAGCGGCGGCAGGGCGGCCCACATCGGGTCGGTCATCGCGTTGCGCTTGGCCGGGTGATCGATGACGACGGTGGCGACCCCGTCGTTGACGCCGTGCGTGAGCTGAGCCATGGCCCGGATGTTATCCGGCGCCTTCGCGGGGCGAACACGCACCGTGAACCTCGTACAACAAGCTGAAGAAGTCTCCAAAAGTCGAACAACAGGAACAAGATCAGTCGCTCAACCGACCCGGCGACACGCCAGCAACCAAATTCCGCCGATAATCGCCCAGTTCTGGTCAGTTCTCCGGTCCGGACCTGTCCGTTGCCAACACTCGAAGCGTGGTGACAATCGAGCGCAGAGGCGGCGACCGGACGATGAGTGACGACGGGTCGGGGGCCCGCGCACTCCCTCCGGACAGTGGCGGAGCACCCCCCGGGTACGCGGCGCACACGCCGCTGCCGTACGAGGGGGTCTGGCGGTTCACCGCCCAGGCGGTCGACGCCTCGGTGCCGCAGGCCCGGCGGGCGGTGCGGGAACTGCTCGCGCGGCAGGGCGTGCCCGCGAGCGACGATCTGGTGCACGGGCTGCTCGTGATCGTCTCCGAGCTCGTCACCAACGCGGTGAAGCACGCGGCCCTGCTCTCGCCCATGCTGGCGGTGGAGGTCGCCGTGGGCGCGGAGTGGGTCCGGGTCTCCGTGGAGGACGACCACCCCTACCGTCCGACGGCGCTGGAGGCGACCAGCGGCCAGACCGGCGGTCGCGGGCTGCTGCTCGTACGGGAGATCACGGCGGAGGCGGGCGGCGTCTGCGACGTCGAGCACACCGCGAGCGGGGGCAAGGTGATCTGGGCCGCCCTGCCCCTCAAGCCCGCGGACCCGCGCTGAGCGGTGCTACCAGCCCGCGGACGCGCCCGTCAGTTCGCGGACGGCGGGGCGCGCCGCGTCGAGCACCGTCATGAACCACGACGAGAACGGGTCGGCGGCGTGGCGCGCGGCCAGCTCGTCGGCGGTGACGAAGGCCGTGGCCCCGACCTCCTCCGCGTCGGGGTCGAGAGACGCCTGCACCATCCCGACGAACAGGTGGTTGAACTCCTGCTCGACCAGGCCCGACTCGGGGTCCGGGTGGTTGTAGCGCACCGTGCCGGCCTCCGCCATCAGCGACGGCGAGACGCCCAGCTCCTCGAAGGTGCGCCGGGCGGCCGCGGCGAACGGGGCCTCGCCCGGGTACGGGTGCCCGCAGCAGGTGTTCGACCAGACGCCGGGGGAGTGGTACTTGCCGAGCGCCCGCTGCTGGAGCAGCAGCCGGCCCTGCTCGTCGAAGAGGAACACGGAGAACGCTCTGTGCAGCTTGCCGGGCGGCTGGTGCGCCGCCAGCTTCTCCGCGGTGCCGATCGTCCTGCCGTCCTCGTCGACGAGTTCCAGCAAGATCGCTTCTCCGGTGCCGTTCGGCGAACTGTTCGCCGCGGTGGCAGGTGTGATCGGCATACCCATCCTTCGCTTCGGTCCTCGGGATCCAAGTCTGCCGTACGCGGCGGGTGGTCCCCGACTCAGCCACGAGTTCCCGGAACGCGCGGGCCTCGGGGCACTCGGTGGGCGCAAGCGCGCCAGGGGGCGGGACGAGCCATCCGAAAGAGGGAGTTCTCGAAGGTCCGAGTTGACGTCAGTGGCAGAGCTTCGCCTCGTGCTCCGCGTGCCCGCCGGGCTCCAGCTGGAAGGTGCAGTGCTCGACGTCGAAGTGGTCGCCGAGGCAGCCCTGCAGCTCGTGCAGCATCTTCTCGTTGCCGATCGTGCTGAGTACGTCCTGGCTGACGACGACGTGCGCGGAGAGCACCGGCATGCCCGAGGTGATCGTCCACGCGTGCAGGTCGTGCACGTCCTCGACGCCGGGCAGCGCCAGGACGTGGCGGCGCACCTGCGCCATGTCGACGCCCTTGGGGGCCGCTTCGAGCAGCACGTTCAACGTCTCGCGCAGCAGCTTCACCGTCCGCGGGACGATCATGAGGCCGATGACGAGGGACGCGATGGGGTCGGCGGCCTGCCAGCCGGTGGTCAGGATGACGGCGGCCGAGATCAGCACCGCGAGGGACCCGAGCGCGTCGGCCGCGACCTCCAGGAAGGCGCCGCGCACGTTGAGGCTCTCCTGCCGGCCCTTGACGAGCAGGGACAGCGAGATCATGTTCGCCACCAGGCCGATGAGGCCGTAGACGATGGTCAGGCCGCCCGCCGTCCCGGCCGGTTCCATGAACCGCTGGATCGCCTCGTACAGGACGTAGCCGCCGACGCCGAGCAGCAGCAGACAGTTGGCGAGCGCGGCGAGGATCTCGGCGCGCGCGTAGCCGAAGGTGCGCTGCTCGCTGGCCGGGCGGTTGGCGAAGTGGATGGCGAGCAGGGCCATCGCGAGGCCGAGCGCGTCCGTCGCCATGTGCGCGGCGTCGGCGATCAGCGCGAGCGAGTCGGCCACGACGCCGCCGACGATCTCCACCACCATCACGGTCAGCGTGATCGACAGCGCGATACGCAGCCGGCCCCTGTGCGCGGCCGCGGCCGTGCCGGTCACCGGCCCGTGGCTGTGCCCGTGGTCGTGTCCGGCCCCCATGGAAACCGCCCTCCGTCTCGGTCCGCCACACCGCCCCGGTCCGGAGCGGCGATCACAGTGAACTACGGGGAGGGGGTATCCGCAAACACTGCAGTGAACACCGTTGTCATTCGCCCCAGTGCTGCCCTGACCTGCGCAAACGTCTCAGTCGATATGGCCGGCGTGTACGCAGGTCAGCGCGGCGGAGAGGTCACGCGCCGGATGCCTCCGGGTGGCGCAGGCACCAGCCGGCCCACGCCGACCCGACCATCTCGCGCACCCCGCGCGTGGCCGTCCAGCCCAGCTCCTTCTCGGCGAGCGCCGAGGAGCCGACCGCGCGCGGCGCGTCCCCCGGGCGGCGCGGTTCGACGAGCGCGGGCGTGGTGTCCCCGGTGACGTCCGCGACCACGTCGATCAGCTCCCGGACGGAGACGCCGTGGCCCGTGCCGATGTTCAGGGTGAGGTCACCGCTCGCGTCCGGCTGCGCCAGCCTGCGGGCCGCCGCCAGATGCGCCTCGGCGAGATCGGCGACGTGGATGTAGTCGCGGACGCACGTGCCGTCCGGCGTCGGGTAGTCGTCGCCGAAGATCCTCGGGGCCTCGCCGCGGGTGAGCCGGTCGAAGACCATCGGGATCACGTTGTAGACGCCGATGTCGGCGAGGCGGGGCTCGCTCGCGCCCGCCACGTTGAAGTAGCGCAGGCAGACCGTCGCCATCCCGTGCGCGTGCCCGGCCGCCCGGACCAGCCACTCGCCCGCCAGCTTCGTCTCGCCGTACGGGTTCACGGGCGCGCACGGCGTCGACTCGGTGATGAGGTCGGTGACGGGGATGTCCGGATTGCCGTAGACCGCCGCGGACGAGGAGAAGACGAAGCGGCGCACGCCCGCCTCCGCGACCGTCTCCAGGAGCGTGGCGAGCCCGCCCACATTGTCCCGGTAGTACGGCTCGGGCTTCTCCACCGATTCGCCGACCTGCTTGTGCGCGGCGAGGTGCACGACGCCGCTCACCTCGTGCTCGGCGCAGACCCGGCGCACCAGAGCGGTGTCGTGGGCCGAGCCCCGTACGAGCGGGATCTCCGGGGGCAGCCGGTCGGGCACCCCCGAGGTGACGTTGTCCAGGACGACGATGCGCTCCCCGGCGGCCGTCATGGCCCGCGCCACATGTGCCCCGATGTATCCGGCTCCGCCGGTGATCAGCCATGTCATGACGCACCACCCTAAGCCGGACGCGGCCCGAGGCTGGTTTGTGGCACGGGGCCTTGATCGTCAATGATGCACGGGCGGCCTGGACCGAGCAGTCCGCGTGGGACAGCGGCCGATCGGGGCGTGAACGGGCGGTGAACGCCCGCTTGTCTTCATCCGATAGCCTCTGCCGACATGCCGCCCGGCCACCCCCAGGGATGGAACTTTGGGCGCCTCCACCGTGCATGAGCCCGGCGCGCTCGCGTCGGCACCCAAGGAGTGAGTTCGTCTGTCGACCGCCATTGTCACCGGTCAGCCGGTTCCCGGGTCGTCCCTGGAGGGCGATCTGCGGGCTCTCGGCTTCGACGTTCGACTCGCCCCGGACGCGGCGGACGCCGAAGCGGCGCTCGCCGGCGTCCCCGGCGACCAGCGCGTCGCGGTCGTCGACGCGGGCTTCGTGGGCCACGTCCACGCCCTGCGCCTCGGCCTCACCGACCCCCGCTTCACCGCGTCCGCGATCCCCGGCGCCGTCACCGCGAAGCCGGACGGCCGCCAGGCCCTGCGGCGGGCGGTCGAGGACACCGGGATCGCGCCCGACGCCGTGGCCGAGAGCATGGAGGCGGCCGGCACCGACGTGCACCGCCCCGAGCTCGGCGAACTCGTCGCCGCCGTACCTGCCGACCCGCAGGCCCGCAACGAGGCCCGGCAGTCCGTCGCCGCGGTCGACGACGAGGCGATCCGGCTGCGTACGGCGGTCAAGGCGCGGGACGGCTTCTTCACCACGTACTGCATCAGCCCCTACTCCCGCTACATCGCGCGCTGGTGCGCGCGGCGCGGCCTGACCCCGAACCAGGTCACCACCGCCTCGCTGCTGGTCGCCCTGATCGCGGCGGGCTGCGCGGCCACGGGGACCCGGCCCGGTTTCGTCGCGGCCGGGGTGCTGCTGCTCTTCTCCTTCGTCCTGGACTGCACCGACGGGCAGCTCGCCCGCTACTCGCTGCAGTACTCGACGCTCGGCGCCTGGCTCGACGCGACCTTCGACCGCGCCAAGGAGTACGCGTACTACGCGGGTCTCGCGCTCGGCGCGGCCAATGCGACGGGCGACGACGTATGGGCCCTGGCGCTCGGCGCGATGGTGCTCCAGACCTGCCGGCACGTCGTCGACTTCTCCTTCAACGAGGCGAACCACGACGCGACCGCCAACACCAGCCCCACCGCCGCCCTCTCCGACAAGCTCGACAGCGTCGGATGGACGGTCTGGGTGCGCCGGATGATAGTTCTGCCGATCGGCGAACGCTGGGCGCTGATCGCGGTCCTCACAGCGGTGACGACCCCGCGCATCACCTTCTACGTCCTGCTGATCGGCTGCGCCCTCGCCGCCTGCTACACCACGGCCGGCCGCCTCCTGCGCTCGCTGACCCGCAAGGCGAAGCGCACCCCCCGCGCCGCCCAGGCACTCGCCGACCTGGCCGACACCGGCCTCCTCGACGGCGGCACCGTCCGCAGGCTGCGCGGCGGCGGCTACACCGCCCCGCTGCTCGCCGCCGTCGCCGCGGCCGTCCTCGTGATCGTCGCGGCCGTCTCGGGCTTCGGCTCCTGGGCCGTCTTCGGCGCGGCCTGCGTCTACGTGCTGCTCTCCTCCCTCGCCGTGTCCGGGCCGCTGACCGGCCCCCTGGACTGGCTGGTCCCGCCGCTCTTCCGGGTCGCCGAGTACGGCACCGTCCTCCTGATCGCCGCCAAGGCGGACGTGCAGGGGGCGCTGCCCGCGGCATTCGGGCTGGTGGCGGCGGTCGCCTACCATCACTACGACACGGTGTACCGCATCCGCGGCGGTACGGGAGCGCCCCCGCGCTGGCTGATGCACGCCATCGGGGGGCACGACGGCAGGACCCTCCTGGTCGCCTTGCTGGCCGCGCTGCTCACACCGACGGATTTCACGCTCGCGCTCACGGTTCTCGCCGTGGTCGTGGCACTCGTGGTGCTCGCCGAGAGCATCCGCTTCTGGGTCGCCTCCGCCCGACGTGGGGCGCCCGCCGTACACGATGAAGGAGAACCCGCATGATCGGCCTCGTCCTGGCCGCCGGCGCCGGCAGCCGGCTTCGCCCCTACACCGAGACGCTCCCCAAGGCGCTCGTGCCCGTCGCGGGCGAGGGAACCGAGAACGAGCTCTCCGTCCTCGACCTCACCCTCAAGAACTTCGCCGAGATCGGCCTCGAGGAGGTCGGCATCATCGTCGGCTACCGCAAGGAGGTCGTCGCCGGGCGCAAGGCGGAGCTGGAGGCGAAGTACGGCCTGAAGCTCACGCTCATCGAGAACGACATCGCCGAGAAGTGGAACAACGCCTACTCGCTGTGGTGCGGCCGTGACGCCATCAAGCACTCGGTGATCCTCGCCAACGGCGACACCGTGCACCCCGTCTCCGTCGAGAAGACCCTGCTCGCCGCCCGCGGCGACGGCAAGAAGATCATCCTCGCCCTCGACACGGTCAAGGACCTCGGCGAGGAGGAGATGAAGGTCGTCGTCGACCCCGACAAGGGCGTCCAGCGCATCACCAAGCTGATGGACCCGGCCGAGGCCACCGGCGAGTACATCGGTGTCACCCTCATCGAGGGCGAGGCCGCCGACGAGCTGGCCGACGCCCTCAAGGCCACCTACGAGCGTGACCCGCAGCTGTACTACGAGGACGGCTACCAGGAGCTCGTCAACCGCGGCTTCAAGGTCGACGTCGCCCCGATCGGCGACGTGAAGTGGGTCGAGATCGACAACCACGACGACCTCGCCAAGGCCAGGGAGATCGCGTGCCAGTACTGACGAGGCTGATTCCCTCGCCGGTCGTCGTCGACATCCGGCCGGGGGCGCTCAACGACCTGGCCGGGGTCCTCGCCGACCAGAGGATCTCGTCGTCCACGGGGCGCCTGGCCATCGCGATCAGCGGTGGCTCGGGCGCCGCCCTGCGCGCCCGCCTGGAGCCCTCGCTGCCCCGCGCCGACTGGTTCGAGGTCGGCGGCGGCACCCTCGACGACGCCGTGCAGCTCGCCGACGACGTCAAGAAGGCGGGCCGCTACGACGCCATCGTCGGCCTCGGCGGCGGCAAGATCATCGACTGCGGCAAGTTCGCCGCCGCGCGCGTGGGCCTGCCGCTGGTCGCCGTCGCGACGAACCTGTCGCACGACGGCCTGTGCTCGCCCGTCGCGACCCTCGACAACGACGCGGGCCGCGGCTCCTACGGCGTGCCGAACCCCATCGCGGTCGTCATCGACCTCGACGTGATCCGGGAGGCGCCGGTCCGCTTCGTGCGCTCCGGCATCGGCGACGCGCTCTCCAACATCTCCGCGGTCGCGGACTGGGAGCTGGCCGCACGCGAGCGCGGCGAGGACATCGACGGCCTCGCGGCCGCCATGGCCCGCCAGGCCGGCGAGGCCGTCCTGCGCCACCCCGGCGGCGTCGGCGACGACGCCTTCCTCCAGGTCCTCGCCGAGGGCCTGGTCCTCACCGGTATCGCCATGTCGGTCTCCGGCGACTCGCGGCCCGCCTCCGGCGCCTGCCACGAGATCAACCACGCCTTCGACCTCCTCTACCCCAAGCGCGCCGCCAGCCACGGCGAGCAGTGCGGCCTGGGCGCGGCCTTCGCGATGCACCTGCGCGGTGCCCGCGAGGAGTCCCGCTTCATGGCCTCCGTGCTGCGCCGCCACGGCCTGCCCGTGCTGCCCGGGGAGATCGGCTTCAGCGTGGAGGAGTTCGTCAAGGTCGTGGAGTTCGCTCCGCAGACCCGCCCCGGCCGCTACACGATCCTCGAACACCTGAACCTCACCACCGACCAGATCAGGGACGCATACGCCGACTATGCACAAGCCATCGGTAGCTGAGCTCCGCCCGGTCGTTCACCCCGCGGGTGTGAAGGACCGCCGCAGCGGCGAGCACTGGGGCGGACGGCTCTACATGCGCGAGATCTCGCTGCGCATAGACCGCCACCTGGTGAACACCAAGGTCACGCCCAACCAGCTGACCTACCTGATGACCGTCTGCGGCGTCCTGGCCGCCCCCGCCCTGCTCGTGCCGGGCATCTGGGGCGCCGTCCTCGGCGTCGTCGCGGTCCAGCTGTACCTGCTGCTCGACTGCGTCGACGGCGAGATCGCCCGCTGGCGCAAGCAGTACTCGCTGGCCGGCGTCTGGATGGACCGGGTCGGCGCGTACCTCACCGACGCCGCCGTCCTGGTCGGCTTCGGTCTGCGCGCCGCCGACCTCTTCGGCACGGGCCGGATCGACTGGCTGTGGGCCTTCCTCGGCACGCTCGCCGCGCTCGGCGCCATCCTGATCAAGGCGGAGACCGACCTCGTCGGTGTGTCCCGGGCGCAGAGCGGCCGCGAGCAGGTCAAGGAGTCCGCCTCCGAGATCCGCGGCTCCGGCATGGCGCTGGCCCGCCGTGCCGCCTCCGCGCTCAAGTTCCACCGGCTCATCCTGGGCATCGAGGCGAGCCTGCTGATCCTGGTCCTCGCGATCGTGGACCAGATCCGGGGCGACCTGTTCTTCACCCGCCTCGGCGTGGCCGTCCTCGCGGGCATCGCGCTCCTGCAGACGCTGCTCCACCTCGTGTCCATCCTCGCGTCGAGCAGGCTGAAGTGAGCACGCAGGCCAAGCCCGCCAGGGTCGGCGCGGTGATCATCACCATGGGCAACCGCCCGGCCGAGCTGCGCGCCCTCCTCGACTCGGTCGCCAAGCAGGACGGTGACCCGGTCGAGGTGGTCGTGGTCGGCAACGGCTCCCCGGTGCCGGACGTCCCCGAGGGCGTACGGACCGTGGAGCTGCCCGAGAACCTCGGCATCCCCGGCGGGCGCAACGTCGGCATCGAGGCGTTCGGCCCCTCCGGCTCCGACGTCGACATCCTGCTCTTCCTCGACGACGACGGCCTCCTGCCGCTGACCGACACGGCCGAGCTGTGCCGCGAGGCGTTCGCCGCCGACCCGAAGCTCGGCATCATCAGCTTCCGCATCGCCGACCCGGACACCGGCGGGACACAGCGCCGCCACGTGCCCAGGCTGCGCGCCGCCGACCCGATGCGCTCCTCGCGCGTGACCACGTTCCTCGGCGGTGCCAACGCCGTCCGTACGCGCGTGATCGCCGAGGTCGGCCCGCTGCCCGAGGAGTTCTTCTACGCCCATGAGGAGACCGACCTCGCCTGGCGGGCCCTCGACGCGGGCTGGATGATCGACTACCGCGCGGACATGGTCCTGAACCACCCGACCACGGCGCCCTCCCGGCACGCGGTCTACCACCGCATGGTGGCCCGCAACCGCGTCTGGCTCGCCCGCCGCAACCTGCCCGCGCCCCTGGTCCCCGTGTACCTCGGCGTGTGGCTGCTCCTCACCCTCGCCCGCCGCCCCTCGGGCCCCGCCCTCAAGGCGTGGTTCGGCGGGTTCAAGGAGGGCTGGACCGCGCCCTGCGGCCCGAGGCGTCCCATGAAGTGGCGTACGGTGTGGCGGCTGACCCGACTGGGCCGGCCACCTGTCATCTGACAAGCTCACGTCTGAGAGCATGCGGCCCGACGCGGGCCGCGTTCTTCCCCCCCCCCGCCCGACCAGGCTGTGCTTTTGAAGACGAAAGTTCCCCTTGTGAGTGAGACAACGCATGACGGACCGGTCGCGGTGACCGCGCCCCCGTCGCCCGACGACGGGCTCTCCCCGGCCGAGCTCGCCGCCAAGTACGGCTTGTCCGTCAGCGGAGCCCGCCCCGGCCTGTTCGAATACGTACGACAGCTGTGGAGCAGGCGCCACTTCATCGTCGCCTTCTCCCAGGCGAAGCTGACCGCCCAGTACAGCCAGGCCAAGCTCGGCCAGGTCTGGCAGGTGGCGACGCCCCTGCTGAACGCCGCGGTCTACTTCTTCATCTTCGGCCTGCTGCTCGGCGCCAGGAAGGGCATCCCGCACGACATCTACGTGCCATTCCTCGTGACGGGCGTCTTCGTCTTCACCTTCACGCAGAGTTCGGTCATGGCCGGTGTACGGGCCATCTCCGGCAACCTGGGCCTGGTGCGGGCGCTGCACTTCCCGCGCGCCTCGCTGCCGATCTCGTTCGCGCTGCAACAGCTCCAGCAGCTGCTCTTCTCGATGATCGTGCTCGTCCTCGTCATGGTGGGCTTCGGGATCTACCCGGCGCTCTCCTGGCTGCTCGTGCTGCCCGCCCTCGTCCTCCAGTTCGTCTTCAACACCGGCCTCGCGCTGATCTTCGCCAGGGCCGGCAGCAAGACGCCCGACCTGGCGCAGCTGATGCCCTTCGTGATGCGGACCTGGATGTACGCCTCCGGCGTCATGTTCAGCATCCCCGCGATGCTCGCGGACAAGAACGCGCCGGGCTGGCTCGCGGACGTCCTGCAGTGGAACCCGGCCTCGGTGTACATGGACCTGATCAGGTTCGCCATGATCGACGACTACGGTTCCTCGTACCTGCCGCCGCACGTGTGGGCCTTCGCGGCCGGCTGGGCGGTCGTCATCGGGGCCGTGGGCTTCATCTACTTCTGGAAGTCGGAGGAGCGGTACGGCCGTGGCTGAACTCGACAAGTCGACCGGGGCCCGCGTGCCCACGGTCATCGCGGACGACCTGCACATCGTGTACCGGGTCAACGGCACCAGGAGCGGCAAGGGCAGCGCCACCTCGGCGCTGAGCCGCATACTCAAGCGCGGCGAGGAGCGCGGTGTGCGCAAGGTGCACGCCGTGCGCGGCGTCTCCTTCACCTCGTACCGCGGCGAGGCCGTCGGCCTCATCGGATCCAACGGCTCGGGCAAGTCGACGCTGCTGCGCGCCATCGCGGGCCTGCTCCCCGCGGAGCAGGGCAAGGTCTACACCGACGGCCAGCCCTCGCTGCTCGGCGTGAACGCGGCGCTGATGAACGACCTGACGGGCGAGCGCAACGTCATCCTCGGCGGTCTGGCGATGGGCATGTCCCGCGAGGAGATCAAGGAGCGCTACCAGCAGATCGTCGACTTCTCGGGCATCAACGAGAAGGGCGACTTCATCACGCTGCCGATGCGCACCTACTCCTCCGGCATGGCGGCGCGCCTGCGCTTCTCCATCGCGGCCGCCAAGGACCACGACGTCCTGATGATCGACGAGGCCCTGGCCACCGGCGACCGCTCCTTCCAGAAGCGCTCGGAGGAACGGATCCGCGAGCTGCGCAAGCACGCGGGCACGGTCTTCCTCGTCAGCCACAACAACAAGTCGATCCGCGACACCTGCGACCGCGTTCTCTGGCTGGAGCGCGGAGAGCTGCGTATGGACGGTCCGACGGCGGAGGTACTGAAGGAGTACGAGAAGTTCACGGGCAGGTAACCGCCCGCCTTCCCGGCCGCGTCTCATGAGGCCCCACCGGATGCTTCCGGGCGGGGCCTCAAATATGCCTGTAGATGCCAATTAGTTGACCGGAAACGTGTCGATCAAGGTCAACGATCGGTCAACTTCCTTGTATGCGAGGAATCTTGACGCCAATCGGTGTGTTGTTGTGATGTGCGGAACACCCCGCCGTGGCGGCCATCGTTGTACAACGTAAGCTGTACCGGGTCTTATTGGGCGGCGTGTCCGAAATAGGGTCTATTAGGTCCGCAGTGTAGAACGGGAGACGTGACGGCAATGGCTACGGAAACTCTCCAGGTCCACGAGGCTTTCGCCGTCGTTCCGGAGACGGACCGCGCCCGGTGAGCGCACCTTCCCGCGTGCGCCCGGAGGCCCCGAAGAGCCCGGCGAGCGCCACCCTCGACAAGGCCGCCCACGAGAACTTCCCCGTGGCCCCCTTCTTCCTCCCGCGCGCCTGGCGCGACGACCTGATGGCCGTCTACGGGTTCGCACGCCTGGTCGACGACATCGGCGACGGCGACCTCGCCCCGGGCGGCGCGGACGCCCGTCTGCTCGGCGTGTCACCCGAACGGGCGGACGACCGCCTCGCGATGCTGGACGCCTTCGAGGCCGACCTGCACCGGGTCTTCGAGTCGACGCCCCGTCACCCGCTGCTCGCCGCCCTGCAGCCCACCGTCCGGCGCCGCTCGCTCACCCCCGAGCCGTTCGTCCGGCTCATCGAGGCCAACCGCCAGGACCAGCTCGTCAGCCGTTACGAGACCTACGACGACCTCGTCGCGTACTGCGAGCTGTCCGCCAACCCGGTCGGCCGCCTCGTCCTCGCCATCACCGGCACCGCGACCCCCGAGCGCGTCCGCCGCTCGGACGCGGTCTGCACCGGTCTGCAGATCGTCGAACATCTGCAGGACGTCGCCGAGGACCTGGGGCGCGACCGCATCTACCTTCCCGCCGAAGACATGAAAGAGTTCCACGTCCAGGAGTCGGATCTGGCCGCCGCGACCGCGGGCGCATCGGTGCGCGCGCTGGTCGCGTTCGAAGCGGAACGCGCCCTCCGGCTCCTGAATGAAGGCACCCCCCTGGTGGGTAGCGTCCACGGCAGGCTGAAGCTGCTGCTGGCCGGGTTCGCGGGTGGGGGGAAGGCGGCGGTCCACGCGATCACCGCCGTTTCGTACGACGTCCTTAACGGACCGCCCAAGCCCACCAAGCTCCAGCTGCTGCGCGAGGTGGGAGCGACTCTGCGAGGAGAGGGGTGAGCAAAGCCGTGGAGTCTGACCAGAACGTGTCGGCACCGGTGCTCGCCGCATACAGCTACTGCGAGACCGTCACAGGCCAACAGGCCCGCAACTTCGCCTACGGCATCCGGTTGCTCCCGACCGCCAAGCGGCGCGCCATGTCGGCGGTGTACGCGTTCTCGCGCCGCGTCGACGACATCGGCGACGGCACGCTGGCGCCCGACGTGAAGGCGCTGCGCCTGGAGGAGACCCGGGCGCTGCTCGGCCGGGTCCAGGGCGGCGAGGTCGAGGAGGACGACACCGACCCGGTGGCCGTCGCGCTCGCGCACGCCGCCGGCCGGTTCCCGGTCCCGCTCGGCGGGCTCGACGAACTCATCGACGGCGTCCTGATGGACCTGCGCGGTGAGACCTACGAGACCTGGGACGACCTGAAGGTGTACTGCCGGTGCGTCGCCGGCGCCATCGGCCGGGTCTCCCTCGGCGTGTTCGGCACGGAAGCCGGGGCGCACGAGGCCGAGCGGGCGCCCGAGTACGCCGACACGCTCGGGCTCGCGCTCCAGCTGACCAACATCCTCCGTGACCTGCGCGAGGACGCCGGAGACGGGCGCACCTACCTGCCCGCCGAGGATCTCGCCAAGTTCGGCTGCTCGGCCGGGTTCGACGGTCCGCTGCCGCCCGCCGACTCGGACTTCACCGGTCTCGTGCACTTCGAGGTCCGCCGGGCCCGCGCGCTCTTCGCCGAGGGGTACCGCCTCCTGCCCATGCTCGACCGGCGCTCCGGTGCCTGCGTCGCCGCCATGGCCGGGATCTACCGGCGCCTGCTCGACCGCATCGAGCGCGAGCCGGAAGCCGTCCTGCGCGGCCGTGTCTCCCTGCCCGGACACGAGAAGGCGTACGTCGCCGTGCGCGGCCTGTCCGGGCTCGACGCGCGCACCGTCTCGCGCGCCACGCTCAGGAGGCGCGTCTGATGGGCGCTCCGGTGTCCTCCGCCGGCACCGCGGCCAAGTGGCGGGCAACCCTCCGCTGCGGCCCGGCGTCCCTGCATGCAACGGCCGGCCCGGCGTTCGTCACACCCGTGGAACCCCGCCGCACGCAGGCCGTACGCACCATCGACAGCATCGAGGGAGAGGGCGCATGAGCACCGCCGACACGGCACCGGAAGCGCGCGACGCGGACCATGCCGGGTCCCGGCGCGGGCCCGCCGCGGTGGTGATCGGCGGCGGGCTCGCAGGGGTCACCGCCGCGCTCTCGCTCGCCGACGGCGGCATGGACGTCACGCTCCTCGAAGGGCGGCCCCGCCTCGGCGGCCTCGCCTTCTCCTTCAAGCGAGGCGACCTCACCGTCGACAACGGCCAGCACGTGTTCCTGCGCTGCTGCACCGCCTACCGCTGGTTCCTGGACCGCATCTCCGCCACGTCACTCGCGCCCCTGCAGGAACGTCTCGACGTGCCCGTGCTCGACGCCGGCACGAACCGGCTCGGCCGCCTGCGCCGCACCGCGCTGCCCGTACCGCTCCACCTGGCCGGGAGCCTCGCCCTGTACCCGCACCTGTCCCTGGCCGAGCGCGCGAGCGTCGGCCGCGCCGCACTCGCCCTCAAGAGCCTGGACCCCGCCGATCCGGCGCTCGACGAGCAGGACTTCGGCTCCTGGCTGGCCCGGCACGGTCAGTCGCCGCGCGCCATCGAGGCGCTGTGGGACCTCATCGGCGTAGCCACACTGAACGCGGTGGCGGGCGAGTCCTCGCTCGGCCTGGCCGCCATGGTGTTCAAGACCGGGCTGCTCTCCGATCCTGGCGCCGCCGACATCGGCTGGGCCCGGGCGCCCCTCGGCGAACTCCACGACACCCTGGCCCGCAAGGCGCTCGACTCCGCAGGGGTACGCACCGCACTCCGTACACGCGCCACCTCCATCTCCCGTACGGAGAACGGGCGTTGGCGCGTGGAGGTTCCCGAAGGGCCGGACGGATCCGGCCAGATCCTCACCGCCGACACCGTCGTGCTCGCCGTACCGCAGCGCGAGGCGTACGACCTGCTGCCCGAGGGCGCGCTCGACGACGCGGGCCGGCTCCTGAAGATCGGCACCGCGCCCATCCTCAACCTGCACGTCGTCTACGACCGCAAGGTGCTCAAGCAGCCCTTCTTCACCGCGCTCGGCTCCCCGGTCCAGTGGGTCTTCGACCGCACCGACGCCTCCGGGGCGACCGAGGGGCAGTACCTGGCCGTGTCGCAGTCGGCCGCGCAGGACGACATCGACGAGCCCGTCGCCGTACTGCGCGAGCGCTACCTGCCCGAGCTGGAGCGCCTGCTGCCCGCCGCGCGCGGCGCCAAGGTCCACGACTTCTTCGTCACCCGGGAGCGGACGGCCACCTTCGCGCCGACCCCCGGCGTCGGCGCCCTGCGGCCCTCGGCCCGCACCAACGCCCCCGGCCTCTACCTGGCCGGCGCGTGGACCGCCACCGGGTGGCCCGCGACCATGGAAGGCGCCGTCCGCAGCGGCAGCAGCGCCGCCGACGCGGCGCTCGCCGCGCTCGACCGCCCCCGCGGCCATCTCTTCCGGGAGGCGGCGTGAGCATCGAAGCCGACCCGGCAGCACCTGCCCCGGCGACAACGCCGACACCGGTTAACCAAGGAGAAACTGTGCCACCTGTGCCCTCGGCCGAAGCGGCTGCCGACGCGGTGGACGTGACCGCCCTTCTGGAGCGCGGCCGCACCCTGGCCGGCCCGGTGCTCAAGAAGGCCGTGGACCGCCTCGCGCCGCCCATGGACACCGTCGCCGCCTACCACTTCGGCTGGATCGACGCGGCCGGCAACCCCGCCGACGGCGACGGCGGCAAGGCGGTGCGCCCCGCGCTCGCCGTGCTCTCCGCGCAGGCCGCGGGCGCCGCCCCCGAGGTCGGCGTGCCCGGCGCCGTGGCCGTCGAGCTCGTGCACAACTTCTCGCTGCTGCACGACGACCTGATGGACGGCGACGAGCAGCGCCGCCACCGCGACACCGTGTGGAAGGTGCACGGCCCCGCCCAGGCCATCCTGGTCGGCGACGCCCTGTTCGCGCTGGCCAACGAGGTGCTCCTGGAGATCGCCTCCGTCGACGCGGGCCGTGCTACCCGCCGCCTCACCACCGCCAGCCGCGCCCTGATCGACGGCCAGGCGCAGGACATCTCCTACGAGCACCGCGAGCGCGTCACCGTCGAGGAGTGCCTGGAGATGGAGGGCAACAAGACAGGCGCCCTGCTCGCCTGCGCCTCCTCCATCGGAGCGGTCCTCGGCGGCGCGAACGACAGCGACGCCGACGCCCTGGAGAAGTACGGCTACCACCTGGGCCTCGCCTTCCAGGCCGTCGACGACCTGCTCGGCATCTGGGGCGACCCCGAGTCCACCGGCAAGCAGACCTGGAGCGACCTGCGCCAGCGCAAGAAGTCGCTGCCGGTCGTCGCCGCGCTCGCCGCGGGCGGTCCGGCCTCCGAACGGCTCGGCGAGCTCCTCGCCGCCGACGCCAAGAACAGCGACTTCGACACCTTCTCCGAGGCCGAGTTCGCCGCCCGCGCCGCCCTCATCGAGGAGGCCGGCGGGCGCGAGTGGACCACCGAGGAGGCGCGGCGCCAGCACACCGTCGCCCTCGAAGCCCTGGACTCCGTCCAGATGCCCGACCAGGTGCGCGCCCAGTTCGCGGCGCTCGCCGACTTCGTCGTCGTACGAAAGAGATGATCATTATCGGCCGCATATGACTCGCGTCGCCGGCCGGTGTCCTGCCAGGGCATCGGCCGACGGTTACCCAGCAGAGATGAACCACTGCACGAAGGGATAGCCATGACAGCGACGACCGACGGAAGCACCGGAGCCGTAGCTCCCGCAGCGACCTCGGCCACCACTGCCCACCTGACCGACACCACCCCCGAGGCGACCGGGGCGAAAAGCGCCGCCGACCGAGCCATACAGCGCGCCACGGACTTCCTGCTCGCCCGGCAGGACGCCCAGGGCTGGTGGAAGGGCGACCTCGACACCAACGTGACGATGGACGCCGAGGACCTGCTGCTCCGTCAGTTCCTCGGGATCAGGGACAAGGCCACCACCGATGCCGCCGCCCTTTTCATCCGCGGGGAGCAGCGCGAGGACGGCACCTGGGCCACCTTCTACGGCGGGCCCGGTGATCTCTCCGCCACCATCGAGGCGTACGTCGCCCTGCGGCTCGCCGGGGACTCCCCGGACGACGCGCACATGGCGCGGGCCTCCGCGTGGGTCCGCGAGCGCGGCGGCATCGCCGCGAGCCGCGTCTTCACCCGGATCTGGCTGGCCCTGTTCGGCTGGTGGAAGTGGGACGACCTCCCCGAACTGCCGCCGGAGCTCATCTACTTCCCGAAGTGGATGCCGCTCAACATCTACGACTTCGGATGCTGGGCGCGGCAGACCATCGTGCCGCTCACCATCGTGTCCGCGAAGCGTCCGGTGCGGCCCGCCCCGTTCCCGCTGAACGAGCTGCACACCGACGCGAGCGATCCGAACCCGGCGAAGCCCCTTGCCCGTGTGGCGAGTTGGGACGGCGTGTTCCAGCGGCTCGACAAGGTCATGCACGGCTACCGCAAGGTCGCCCTGAAGCGGCTGCGCAAGTCCGCGGTCAACACCGCCGCCCGCTGGATCATCGAGCGCCAGGAGAACGACGGCTGCTGGGGCGGGATCCAGCCGCCCGCCGTCTACTCCGTGATCGCCCTGCACCTGCTCGGCTACGACCTCGCACACCCCGTGCTGAAGGCCGGGTTAACCTCCCTCGACCGGTTCGCCGTGTGGCGCGAGGACGGGGCCCGGATGATCGAGGCGTGTCAGTCCCCGGTGTGGGACACCTGCCTCGCCACCATCGCGCTGGCCGACGCGGGGGTCCCCGCCGACCACCCGAGCCTCGTCAAGGCCGCCACCTGGATGCTGGACGAGCAGATCGACCGGCCCGGCGACTGGTCCGTGCGCAGACCCCGCCTCGAGTCGGGCGGCTGGGCCTTCGAGTTCGAGAACGACAACTACCCCGACATCGACGACACCGCCGAGGTCGTGCTCGCCCTGCGCCGGGTGGACCACCCGGACAAGGCGCGGGTCGAGAAGGCCATCGAGCGCGGGGTGCGCTGGAACCTGGGGATGCAGTCGAAGAACGGGGCGTGGGCGGCCTTCGACGTCGACAACACCAGCCCGTTCCCCAACAGGCTGCCGTTCTGCGACTTCGGCGAGGTCATCGACCCGCCCTCCGCGGACGTCACCGGGCACGTCGTCGAGATGCTCGCCATCGAGGGCGAGACCAACGACCCGCGCACCCGTCGCGGCATCGAGTGGCTCCTCGCCGACCAGGAGGAGAACGGCGCGTGGTTCGGCCGCTGGGGCGTCAACTACGTGTATGGCACAGGCTCCGTGGTGCCCGCGCTCACCGCGGCCGGGCTTCCCGCCACGCACCCCGCGATCCGCCGCGCCGTCACCTGGCTGGAATCCGTCCAGAACGACGACGGCGGCTGGGGCGAGGACCTGCGCTCGTACCGCTACGAGGACTGGAAGGGCCGCGGCACCTCCACCGCCTCGCAGACCGCCTGGGCGCTGCTCGCGCTGCTCGCGGCGGGTGAGCGGGACTCCAAGGCCGTCGAGCGCGGCATCGCCTTCCTCACCGACACCCAGACCGAGGACGGCACCTGGGACGAGCCGTACTTCACCGGCACCGGCTTCCCCTGGGACTTCTCGATCAATTACCACCTGTACCGGCAGGTCTTCCCGCTGACCGCGCTCGGCCGCTACGTCCACGGTGAGCCGTTCGCCGACCGGAGCGTGAGCCCGGTCAAGGGGAGCGGATGACCAGGGACCCGGCGTCCACCCCGCTGCTCGTCGCGTGCGCGCTGGGCATCGAACGGCTGGCGCTGCGCACGGGCGGCCGCGCCGGGGCCGACGCGCCCGTGACCGTGCTCCGTACGGGCATGGGCCCCAGGGCCGCCGAACGGGCCATGACCCGCGCCCTCGAAGGCGGCGCGCTGCGCGACGCCGCCGTGGTCGCCACCGGTTTCTGCGCCGGGCTCGCGCCCGGCATGCACCCCGGCGATCTCGTCGTGGCCGAGGAGACCCGCGACGCACACGGGCGCACCCCGTGCGTGTCCCCGGATCTCCTGGTGAAAGAGCTGGTCAGAGCGGTGCCGGGGCGAACCGTGCACACCGGTCCGCTCACCGGCTCCGACCACGTGATCCGCGGTCACGAGCGGGGCGACCTGCTCGCCACCGGGGCTGTCGCCGTCGACATGGAGTCCGCCGCGACCCTGCGCGCGGCCACGACGGCCGCCGGAGGCGACGGACGTCCGGTTGCGGCCGTCAGGGTGGTCGTCGACGCTCCAGAACATGAACTCGTCAGGATCGGCACGCTGCGCGGTGGACTGTCCGCCTTCCGTGTCCTTCGTGCCGTCCTTCCCGCTTTTTTCGAATGGCACCGTTCTTTGCTGCTCCCTCGGAGGTGAGCCAGATGGTCATGCCGCTTCGTCAGTCCCTCAAGGTTGCGACGTATCTCGCTGAACAGAAGATCCGCAGGCGGGACAAGTTCCCGCTCATTGTCGAACTGGAGCCGCTCTACGCCTGCAACCTGGCCTGCGAGGGTTGCGGAAAGATCCAGCACCCGGCGGGCGTGCTCAAGCAGCGCATGCCGGTCGCCCAGGCCGTGGGCGCCGTCCTCGAGTCCGGTGCGCCGATGGTGTCGATCGCCGGCGGCGAGCCGCTGATGCACCCGCAGATCGACGAGATCGTGCGCCAGCTGGTGGCGAAGAAGAAGTACGTCTTCCTCTGCACCAACGCGATGCTGCTGCGCAAGAAGATCGACAAGTTCAAGCCGTCACCCTTCTTCGCGTTCACCGTGCACATCGACGGCATGCGCGAGCGCCACGACGAGTCGGTCGCCAAGGAAGGCGTCTTCGACGAGGCCGTGGAGGCGATCAAGGAGGCCAAGAAGCGCGGCTTCCGGGTCACCACGAACTCGACCTTCTTCAACAACGACACCCCGCAGAACATCATCGAGGTGATGAACTACCTCAACGACGACCTCGCCGTCGACGAGATGATGATCTCGCCCGCCTACGCCTACGAGAAGGCCCCCGACCAGGAGCACTTCCTGGGCGTCACGCAGACCCGCGAACTCTTCAAGAAGGCGTTCGCGGGCGGCAACCGGCGGCGCTGGCGGCTCAACCACTCGCCCCTGTTCCTCGACTTCCTGGAGGGCAAGGTCGACTTCCCGTGCACCGCGTGGGCGATCCCGAACTACTCCCTCTTCGGCTGGCAGAAGCCCTGCTACCTGATGAGCGACGGCTACGTGCCCACGTACCGCCAGCTGATCGAGGAGACCGACTGGGAGGCGTACGGGCGCGGCAAGGATCCGCGCTGCGCCAACTGCATGGCGCACTGCGGCTACGAGCCGACGGCGGTCCTGGCCACCATGGGCTCCCTCAAGGAGTCCCTGCGGGCGATGTCCGAGACCGTCGCCGGGAACCGTGGGTGACGACGCCATGAACTCCGGAGAGCCTGTCTCACTGGGCCTCCCCGAGGTACCGGTCCGGCCCCTGGCCGAGCGGCGCGAGAGCCGCCGGATCCAGGTCGGACCGGTGGCCGTGGGGGGCGGCGCGCCCGTGTCCGTGCAGTCGATGACGACGACACGGACCTCGGACATCGGGGCCACGCTCCAGCAGATCGCCGAGCTGACCGCGTCCGGCTGTCAGATCGTGCGGGTGGCGTGCCCCACGCAGGACGACGCCGACGCGCTCGCGACCATCGCCCGCAAGTCGCAGATCCCGGTGATCGCGGACATCCACTTCCAGCCGAAGTACGTGTTCGCGGCCATCGAGGCGGGCTGTGCGGCGGTGCGTGTGAACCCGGGGAACATCAAGCAGTTCGACGACAAGGTCAAGGAGATCGCCAAGGCGGCCCGTGACCACGGCACCCCCGTCCGCATCGGGGTCAACGCGGGCTCGCTCGACCGCCGGCTGCTCGTGAAGTACGGCAAGGCGACGCCGGAGGCGCTCGTCGAGTCGGCGCTGTGGGAGGCGTCCCTCTTCGAGGAGCACGGCTTCCGGGACATCAAGATCTCGGTCAAGCACAACGACCCGGTCGTGATGGTCAACGCCTACCGGCTCCTCGCCGCCGCCTCCGACTACCCGCTCCACCTCGGCGTGACGGAGGCGGGCCCGGCGTTCCAGGGCACCATCAAGTCCGCCGTCGCGTTCGGGGCGTTGCTCTCCGAAGGCATCGGTGACACCATCCGCGTCTCCCTGTCCGCGCCGCCCGCCGAGGAGGTGAAGGTCGGCATCCAGATCCTGGAGTCGCTCGGCCTGCGGCAGCGGCGCCTGGAGATCGTGTCCTGCCCGTCGTGCGGACGGGCCCAGGTCGATGTGTACAAGCTGGCCGACGAGGTCACCGCCGGGCTCGACGGCATGGAGGTGCCGCTGCGCGTCGCCGTCATGGGGTGCGTGGTGAACGGTCCTGGCGAGGCCCGCGAAGCGGATCTCGGCGTCGCCTCCGGCAACGGCAAGGGGCAGATCTTCGTCAAGGGCGAGGTCATCAAGGTCGTGCCCGAATCGAAGATCGTCGAGACGCTGATCGAAGAGGCGATGAAGATCGCCGAGCAGATGGAGAAGGACGGCGTCGCGTCGGGTACGCCCGGCGTCACCGTGAGCTGAATCCGTGTATTCGGAACGGGAAGGGGGCTCGAACGTGACGATTCTGGAAACGATCCGGGGGCCGCGCGACCTGAAGGCGCTGAGCGAGGAAGAGCTCGGCGAACTGGCCGCTGAGATCAGGGAGTTCCTGATCCACGCGGTCGCCAGGACCGGCGGCCACCTCGGACCCAACCTGGGTGTGGTGGAGCTGACCATCGCGCTGCACCGGGTCTTCGAGTCGCCCGTCGACCGGCTGGTCTGGGACACCGGCCACCAGAGCTACGTGCACAAACTCCTGACAGGCCGCCAGGACTTCTCCAAGCTGCGCGGCAAGGGCGGCCTCTCCGGCTACCCCTCGCGCGAGGAGTCCGAGCACGACATCGTCGAGAACAGCCACGCCTCCACCGCCCTCGGCTGGGCCGACGGCCTAGCCAAGGCGCGCCAGGTACAGGGGGAGCGCGGCCACGTCGTCGCCGTCATCGGCGACGGCGCGCTCACCGGCGGCATGGCCTGGGAGGCGCTCAACAACATCGCCACCGCCAAGGACCGCCCGCTGATCATCGTCGTCAACGACAACGAGCGCTCCTACGCGCCCACCATCGGCGGCCTCGCCAACCACCTCGCGGCCCTGCGCACCACCGACGGCTACGAGAAGGTCCTGGCCTGGGGCAAGGACGTCCTCCTGCGCACCCCCGTGGTCGGGCACACGGTCTACGAGTCCCTGCACGGCGCGAAGAAGGGGTTCAAGGACGCGTTCGCGCCGCAGGGCATGTTCGAGGACCTCGGCCTGAAGTACGTAGGGCCGATCGACGGGCACGACGTGGGCGCGATGGAGTCCGCGCTGCGCCGCGCCAAACGCTTCCACGGCCCCGTCCTCGTGCACTGCCTCACCGAGAAGGGCCGCGGCTACGAACCCGCGCTCGCCGACGAGGCCGACCGCTTCCACACCGTCGGCGTCATGGACCCGCTGACCTGCGAACCGCTCGCCCCGTCGAACGGCCCGTCCTGGACCTCGGTCTTCGGCGAGGAGATCGCGAAGATCGGCCGGGAGCGCGAGGACGTCGTCGCGATCACCGCGGCCATGCTGCACCCGGTGGGCCTGACGAAGTTCGCGCAGGAGTTCCCGGGCCGCGTCTGGGACGTCGGGATCGCCGAACAGCACGCCGCCGTCTCCGCCGCGGGCCTCGCGACCGGCGGCCTGCACCCGGTGGTCGCCGTCTACGCGACCTTCCTCAACCGCGCCTTCGACCAGCTCCTCATGGACGTCGCCCTGCACCGCTGCGGCGTGACCTTCGTGCTCGACCGGGCCGGGGTGACCGGCGTCGACGGCGCCTCGCACAACGGCATGTGGGACATGTCCGTCCTCCAGGTCGTGCCAGGGCTGCGGATCGCCGCGCCGCGCGACGCCGGCCAGCTCCGCGCGCAACTGCGCGAAGCCGTCGCCGTCGACGACGCCCCGACCCTGCTGCGCTTCCCCAAGGAGTCCGTGGGAGCGGCGATACCCGCGCTCGACCGGGTCGGCGGCATAGACGTCCTGCACACGTCGCGGGATCCGCGCGTGCTGCTCGTCTCCGTCGGTGTGATGGCCCCGGTCTGCCTCCAGACCGCCGGACTCCTCGAAGCGCGCGGCATCCCCTGCACGGTCGTGGACCCGCGGTGGGTCAAGCCGGTCGACCCGGACCTCGCGCCGCTCGCCGCCGAGCACGACCTCGTCGCCGTCGTCGAGGACAACTCCCGTGCGGCGGGCGTAGGTTCGGCCGTCGCGCTCGCCCTCGGCGACGCCGACGTCGACGTGCCCGTCCGGCGGTTCGGCATACCCGAGCAGTTCCTGGGACACGCGAAACGCGGCGAGGTGCTCGCCGACATCGGCCTGACACCGGTGGAAATCGCCGGGCGCATCAGTACGAGCCTGAAAGCCAGCAAAGACATCGGCGAGCCCGAGAAGGCCGGCAAGGAGAACCACGTATGACCAAGGAGTTCGACCTCGGCAAGCTCCTTGCCGAGCGCGGCGCCGAACGGTACGAGCTGCACACCAAGCACCTCAACCACCAGCTGCCGAAGATGCTCCACACCATCGGCTTCGACAAGGTGTACGAGCGGGCCGAGGGCGCGCACTTCTGGGACGCGGACGGCAACGACTACCTGGACATGCTCGCCGGATTCGGCGTCATGGGCCTCGGCCGCCACCACCCGGTCGTGCGCAAGGCGCTGCACGACGTCCTCGACGCCTCGCTCGCCGACCTCACCCGCTTCGACTGCCAGCCGCTGCCCGGCCTGCTCGCCGAGAAGCTGCTCATGCACAGCCCGCACCTGGACCGCGTCTTCTTCGGCAACAGTGGCACCGAGGCGGTCGAGACCGCGCTCAAGTTCGCCCGCTACGCCACCGGCAGGCCGCGCGTACTGTACTGCGCGCACGCCTTCCACGGCCTGACCACAGGATCGCTCTCGGTCAACGGCGAGGACGGCTTCCGCGACGGCTTCGCCCCGCTGCTGCCCGACACCGCCGTACCGCTCGGCGACCTCGACGCACTCGCGCGGGAGCTGAAGAAGGGCGACGTCGCCGGGCTCATCGTCGAGCCGATCCAGGGCAAGGGCGTGCACGAGGCGCCGCCCGGCTACCTGCGCGCCGCGCAGGAGCTGCTCCACAAGCACAAGGCGCTGCTGATCGCCGACGAGGTGCAGACCGGGCTCGGCCGCACCGGCGACTTCTACGCCTACCAGCACGAGGACGGCGTCGAGCCCGACCTCGTCTGCGTGGCGAAGGCGCTGTCCGGCGGCTACGTGCCCGTCGGGGCGACGATCGGCAAGGACTGGATCTTCAAGAAGGTCTACTCGTCCATGGACCGCGTCCTGGTCCACTCGGCGAGCTTCGGCGCCAACGCGCAGGCCATGGCGGCAGGGCTCGCCGTCCTCTGCGTCATGGAGGACGAGGAGACGGTCGCCCACGCGCGCGTGATGGGCGAACTGCTCGCCTCCCGCCTCACCGCGCTGATCGACCGGTACGAGCTGCTCAGCGACGTCCGCGGGCGCGGCCTGATGATCGGCATCGAGTTCGGCCGGCCCAAGTCGCTGAAGCTGCGCAGCCGCTGGGCCATGCTCCAGGCCGCGCGCAAGGGCCTCTTCGCGCAGATGGTGGTCGTGCCGCTGCTCCAGAAGCACCGCATCCTCACGCAGGTCTCCGGCGACCACCTAGAAGTGATCAAGCTGATCCCGCCGCTGGTGATCGACGAGGCGGACATCGACCGCTTCGTGGAGGCGTTCACGGCCGTCATGGACGACGCGCACAGCGGCGGCGGCCTGATGTGGGACTTCGGCAGGACACTGATCAAGCAGGCGGTCGCCAACCGGTAGACCGAAGACTCCTGCGGTTTGTCTCTGAGGCAAGAAATTTGCCTCCAGGGCAGGGCTCTGGCTCAATGCGAAGTATGATCCCTGCCCTGCCGGAGGAGGCGGCCCCCGCCGAGCTGCCCGCCGTCGCACCCCAGCTGCGCGCCCTGCGCCACCGCGCCGCCCTCACACTCGAGGCCGCCGCCGGCTCCGCGGGGCTCTCACCGGCGCATCTGTCCCGTTTGGAGACCGGCCGGCGCCAGCCGTCGCTGCCGATGCTGCTCGCCCTCGCCCGTATCTACGGTACGACGGTCTCCGAACTCCTCGGCGAGGCCCCGGCCGACCGCGGCGCCGTGGTCCGGGCCGACGCCATGGAGGCCACCGAGGCCGGCGGCTGGACCTACTTCCAGGCCGGCTCCCCGGGCCGCGGCATGCAGGCCCTGCGCGTCCACGTGCCCTACGGATCGCAGGGCGACATCGTGCGCGTCCACCCCGGCGAGGAGTGGCTCTACGCCCTCGAAGGCCGGCTCCACCTGCGCCTGGGCGACACGTCCTACCGGCTCGAACCCGGCGACAGCGCCCACTTCGACTCGCTCACCCCGCACCGGATCGCCGCCGCGGACCGGGGCGGGGCCGAGCTCCTCTTCGTACACACCCTGTTGCAGAGCCCCACCGCCGCGCTGTGCCTCGGCCCGGCGGCCGGCCCGACCCGAGAGGTCTGACATGAGTGAGAACCGCGACATCGAGGACAAGCTGCCCCGCGGCATCTGGGTGCGGGTCCTCGTCTACGTCTTCGCGGGCCACGCCCTGGCCGCCTTCATCTACATGCTGTTCACGCTGGGCGCCAACCAGTGAGAAGCGCGGCCGGGCCTCAGTCGAGGAGGCGCTCGCGCAGCCGGTCGCGGTCGGCCGCGCCAAACCCGAGCCCCTCCGCGAAGTAGCGGTCCGCGGTGCCCCAGGTCTCCTCGATGGTGTCGAACGCCGCGCGCAGATACTCGGCGCGGGCGTCGAAGAGCGGGCTGAGCAGCTCCATGACCTCGGGGGAGTAGGTGTCGGCCGTGGTGCCGCTGCGCCGCACCTTGTAGCGCCGGTGCTTGGCGTTCGACTCCAGGTAGTCCGCCTCGATGGCGTCCCGCTCCACGCCCACGGCGAGCAGCGTCACCGCGACCGACAGGCCCGCGCGGTCCTTGCCCGCCGCGCAGTGCATCAGCGCGGGCACGCTGTCCTCGGCGAGCGCGTGCAGGACGCGGCTGTGCTCGGCGGTGCGCTCGGAGATGATCGCCCGGTACGACGTGATCATGCGGTTCGCCGCGCGCCCCTCGGACAGGAGGGAGCGCAGCTGTTCTATGTCCCCGTCGCGCACCATCCGCCAGAACTCGGCGCCGTCCGCCGGGTCGGTCAGCGGCAGGTTCACGTTGCGCACGCCGGGCAGTTCCACGTCGGCGCCGTCGAGGCGCTGGTCCGCGTCGTTGCGGAAGTCGAAGATCGTGTGCAGGCCGAGCCCGGCGAGGAACGCGGCGTCCTCGGCGGTGGCGTGCGCGAGGTGGCCGCTGCGGTAGAGCACACCCGGGCGCACGCGCCGGCCGTCCACGGCCGGAAGGCCGCCCACGTCCCGGAAGTTGCGCACTCCGGTCAGCTCGGGCTCGGTGGACGGGGCGTGCTGCGTCACGGGGGCTCCTCCCGGGTCGAGTCGCCCGCGTTGCTCGTGTCGGCGGGCGCGCTCCGACGATACGACACACGCTCCGGACGGTCCCCGGGCCGGGAGGGTGAGCAGGCTCATAACCGTGACCGTCCGTGGCGACCGACCGGCATTGCATTCTGCGGAATTCCTAAGCGGCGTAACGGCGGAAAAGGTTGTCCATTGACGCTGGGTGACACAGGAAACCCTCAGACGATCAAGAAAGCGGGCCCTCCGGCGAATTCGCTGTTTGTCGCCGCCTTTGCCACTGCATTACGGTCACCATTCACTCCGGACGGAACGCCTAATCCTGCCGCCGCCCGGAATCCCGTACAACGACCCGTGACGGCAGGAGCGGGGGACCCACAGGCAGAACGCCGCCAGGGAATTCCCCCATGCGGCTAGGGGTGAAGTCGTGTCCCGTACGGCGGGCGCGGCCGGGCAGCTCCAGCCCGAACCCGACAGCTCACCTCGTAGGCGACGGAGAGGAAAACCGGCATGCCCGCTCAGGGAAAGCACCGCAGCTCGAAGACCCGGCGCATCACCCGCGCCGCCGCCGTCGTCTCGGCCGGCGGGGCCGCGCTCGCCCTGCCGCTCATCGGCGCCACCGGCGCCCACGCGGCGACCGGCGACACCACCGCGCAGACCTACACGGTCAAGTCCGGTGACACGCTCTCGAAGATCGCCGACGCGCAGAAGGTCGACGGCGGCTGGAAGAAGCTGTACGACGCCAACAAGAACGTCGTCGGCTCGGACGCCGACCGCATCAAGCCCGGCATGAAGCTCACGCTGGACGGCGCGGAGCAGAAGGCCTCCACCACGGCCACCGCGAGCAGCAGCGACAGCTCCGGCTGGGTGAAGCCCGTCGACGGCTCCACCGGCACCGCCTACCACGCCTCCGGCTCGATGTGGTCCAGCGGCTACCACACCGGTACCGACTTCGTCGTGCCCACCGGCACCGCCATCAAGGCCGTCGGCCCGGGCACCGTCGTCTCGGCCGGCTGGGACGGCGCCTACGGCAACGAGGTCGTCATCAAGCACGCCGACGGCCGCTACTCGCAGTACGCCCACATGTCGTCCCTCGGCGTCTCCGCCGGGCAGACCGTGACCGCCGGCCAGCAGATCGGCCTGTCCGGCTCGACCGGCAACGTCACCGGGCCGCACCTGCACTTCGAGATCCGTACGTCCCCGGACTACGGCTCCGACGTGGACCCGGTCGCGTACCTGCGCGGCCACGGCGTCAGCATCTGACACCACCGCACCTGCGTGTTCTTCGGCGCCCGGGGTTATTCCCCGGGCGCCGAGTGTGTTTTCTCACCCCTCGTCAACCCCTGGTTACGATCGCGTAGGTCACATCCGAAGGTGAAAGATGTGTGGTCGTGGCAAACGAATCGAGAGCACTCAGCGGCGGCACGGTCAGCGCGACGAACAGCGGAACGATTCGGTCCTACGCGGCCGTGGGGGACAGCTTCACCGAAGGGGTCGGGGACCCCGGCCCCGACGGCGGCTTCGTCGGGTGGGCCGACCGGCTCGCCGTCCTCCTCGACGACCGCGCCCCCGAGGACACCTTCCGTTACGCGAACCTCGCCGTCCGCGGCAAACTCCTCGACCAGATCGTCGAGGACCAGGTTCCCAAGGCCGTCGAACTCGCCCCCGACCTCGTCACCGTCGTCGCGGGCGGCAACGACATCATCCGGCCCGGCACCGACCCGGACGACGTGGCCGAGCGGTTCGAGAAGGCCGTCGCCCGGCTCGCCGAGGCCGCCGGGACCGTCATGGTCGCCACCGGCTTCGACACCCGCGACGTGGCCGTCCTCAAGCACCTCCGCGGCAAGATCGCCACGTACAACATGCACGTACGCGCCATCGCCGACCGCCATGGCTGCCCGGTGCTCGACCTCTGGTCCCTCAAGTCCATCCACGACCGCAGGGCCTGGGACGAGGACCGCCTCCACCTCTCCGCCGAGGGCCACACCCGCGTAGCCCTGCGCGCCGCCCAGGCGCTCGGCCTCGACGTGCCCGCCGACCCCGAGCAGGCGTGGCCGCTCCTCCCGCCGCGCGGCACGTTCGCGGTGCGGCGCGACGACATCCACTGGGCGCGCGAGTTCCTGGTGCCGTGGATCGGGCGCAGGCTGCGCGGGGAGTCCTCCGGGGACCGCGTGACGGCCAAGGGCTTCGTGGACCCGCACCTCATCAAGGCGCATCTGGAGTCCGCCTCCTGACCTCCGCGCCCGCGGCTCATAATGGAATACCTTGATCGATCAACGGGAGGCGCTGTGCCACGTTCCCTGACTCCAGGGCTGCGTTCGCTCCAGCCCGCGGCCTTCGGCACCGAGGCCACGGGCGCCCGCCTTGCGCGGATCCGCAGGTCGCCGAATTTCGCCGACGGGCAGTTCCAGAACCCGCAGGGCACCCGCACCAAGCCCGACGGCTCGATGCTCGACTTCGCGAAGGTCTACTTCCAGAAGGAGGAGCGGGCCAGGCGCGCCCCGACGGGCACCGTCCCCGTCCACGCCACCACCGTCGCCGACCTGGCGAAACCGGCCGCGAGCGGGCTGCGCGTCACCTGGATGGGCCACTCCAGCGTCCTCGTGGAGATCGACGGCGTACGAGTGCTCTTCGACCCGGTGTGGGGCGAGCGCTGCTCCCCGTTCGCGTTCGCGGGGCCCAAGCGGCTCCACCCGGCGCCGCTGCCCCTCGCGGCGCTCGGCCCGGTCGACGTGGTCGTCATCTCGCACGACCACTACGACCACCTGGACATGCCCTCCATCAAGGCCCTCGCGGGGACGGACACCGTCTTCGCCGTGCCGCTCGGCGTCGGCGCGCACCTGGAGCACTGGGGTGTCCCGGCGGACCGGCTGCGCGAGCTGGACTGGCACGAGTCGACCCGGATCGGCGACGTGACCCTGACGGCCACGCCCGCCCGCCACTTCTGCGGCCGTGGCCTGCGCAACCCGCAGCACACCCTGTGGGCGTCCTGGGTCGCGGCCGGACCCGGGCACCGCGTCTACCACAGCGGTGACACGGGCTATTTCCAGGGCTTCCAGGACATCGGCGCGGCGCACGGACCGTTCGACGTGACGATGATCCAGGTCGGTGCGTACGCCGAGTTCTGGCCCGACATCCACATGACGCCCGAGGAGGGCCTGCGCGCCCACCTCGACCTCCAGGGCGGACAGCCGCACGGCGTGCTCATGCCGATCCACTGGGGCACGTTCAACCTGGCGCCCCACGCGTGGGCCGAGCCCGGCGAGTGGTCCATGGACGTGGCCGAGGACGCCGGCCAGGCCCTTGCCACCCCACAGCCGGGCGAACCGTTCGAGCCCGGCGGGGAGCTGCCGACCGACGCCTGGTGGCGCGGCGTCTGCGAGCCCGTCGTACGGCACTGGGACCGTACGGTGCCGAAACTGAAGGAGGGCGGCCCGGCCCCCGCCGAGCTGGACCTGGCGGGCGACCGCTGACCGACCCTTCGTGAGAACGCCCCGGCCGTCCCTGACGGCCGGGGCGTCCGCGTTCCGGTTCCCGTCCGCGTATTCGGTCTGCCGTGCGAGGGCTCATACCAGAGCGGGATCTCGGCCGCCGGAGTTTGGCAACTGCCCACCGCGTGTGAGGCGTTGCCGACTACCGTGAGTGCTCGCCGCGCGACGCCTGGTCGATCTTTCCTGCCGCCGCTCCGGCCTGCCCAGACCCCGAGGGAACCGAGGACGAGGACCCCGTATGTCGCAGCTCCGCCAGCCTGCCGCCCGCGCAGAACGTCGCGAAGGCGGCCGGCACGGCAGGCCGGCGGGGCGGGCCGCACCCCGCCCCGCCGAGACCCACATACGGCCCCAGTTGTTGCGCCTCGCCGTCCTGCCGCCGCTCGCGGTGGCGCTCGCCGCGAGCGCGGCCGTCCTCTTCCTCGTACGGGCCGGCGGGGTGCGGCCCGGCCTCGCCCTGTGGGCGGTGCTCGGCGGGGCCTGCGTCGTCACCGTCGCGGGCATCGTCATCGCGGCCTTCGCCGCCGAGCGCGCCGCCGCGACCGTCCGCGACCGGGTCCTCGTACTGCGCCGCACCAGCGCCCGCGGTCAGGCCGAACTCCGCTCCCTCGTCGACCAGTTGCGCAAGGGCGAGGGGCCGCCGCCGCGCCGCACCGTCAAGGCGGCGCCCGCAGGGGCCGACGACATCGAGCAGCTCGCCGCCGACCTGGCACGCGCCCAGGACGTCGCCGTCACCGCCGTCGTCCAGGCCACCCAGCTCTCCAGCCAGGCGGGCAGTCAGCAGAAGGTCGAGGTCTTCGTGAACCTCGCCCGTCGCCTGCAGTCGCTGGTGCACCGCGAGATCTCCATCCTCGACGACCTGGAGAACGACGTCGAGGACCCCGACCTGCTCAAGGGCCTCTTCCACGTCGACCACCTCGCCACCCGCATCCGGCGCCACGCCGAGAACCTCGCGGTGCTCGGCGGCGCCGTCTCCCGCCGCCAGTGGAGCCACCCCGTCTCCATGACCGAGGTGATGCGCTCCGCGATCGCCGAGGTCGAGCAGTACTCCCGGGTCAAACTCGTGCCGCCGATCGACGGCACCCTGCGCGGGCACGCCGTCGCCGACTGCATCCACCTGCTCGCCGAACTCGTCGAGAACGCCACGGTGTTCTCCGCCCCGCACACCCAGGTCCTGCTCCGCGCCAACCTGGTCACCTCCGGGCTCGCCATCGAGGTCGAGGACCGCGGGCTCGGCATGCCGGTCACCGAACAGAACAAGATGAACGCGCTGCTCGCCGACCCCGACCAGGTCAATGTGTCGAGCCTGCTCCAGGACGGGCGCATCGGCCTCTTCGTGGTCTCCCAGCTCGCGCGGCGCCACGGCATCACCGTACGGCTGCAGTCCAACATCTACGGGGGAGTGCAGGCCGTCCTCGTGCTGCCGCAGGGGCTGCTCGGCCTGGACCAGGAGGAACAGACCTCCTCCGTGCGCCGGGCCGCCGCCGCTGCGACGGCCGACAGCGTGCTTCCGGCGGGGGCGGTGCCCTCGGAGGCCTCGGGTGCGGACACGGGCGCGACGTCCTCGCCCGCGTCTTCGGCGGCCGCGCCGCAGGGGAACGTCACGGCCATGCCGTGGCAGGGGCCGCGTGGCGCACCGCGCCCAGCAGAACGGGCCCAGCCTCCGCTGCAACACCCCCGATCGTCACAGCCGTCGCCGCCCGCCCCGCCCGGCGCCACGCCTCTGCCGCAGCGCCACGCGGGCGGCTCGCGCGCCACCCCCGCCGAGGCCCTGCCCGGCATCCGCCCCGAAGAGCGGCAGACCGTGGCCGAGCATGTGACGGCCCTGCCCGCCCCGGGCAACGGCGCGGTGCGCGGCACCATCGAGCGCCCCCGGCTCCCCCGGCGCAGAGCCCAGGAGCATCTCGCCCCGCAACTGCGCGGTGGCCCCGCACCGCGCCAGGACGACGAAGCTCCGGCCGGGCACGACCCCGGGCTCATGGCCGCGTTCCAGCGCGGGATCACCCTCGCGGAGAACGCCGAACTCCGCGAGCCGCGACCGCCGGACGCGGGGGACGGCGGGGGCACCGAGGGCGGTAGCGCCGGATGACCGATGCACGGGCGGCCCCGCGGCGCTGGATGACACCGGACGGACCACGGCCCGCCCCCGCCCGACGAGTCCACACCCGACGAGCCCCCGCCCGACGAGCCCACGAGCAGCACCACACCGAGCAGTCCACCAAGGAGTCGATCCCCCATGGCGAGCGATGTGCCGACGGGTCATGTGTCCGATCTCGACTGGCTGATGAGCGGCCTCGTCCAGCGCGTTCCCCACACCAACAGCGCCGTGCTCCTCTCCTCCGACGGCCTCGTCAAGTCCGTCCACGGACTCGACGCCGACAGCGCCGACCACATGGCGGCCCTCGCCTCCGGGCTCTACTCGCTCGGCCGCAGCGCCGGTGTGCGCTTCGGTGACGGCGGCGACGTACGGCAGGTGGTGGTCGAACTCGACTCCACCCTCCTGTTCGTCTCGACCGCGGGCTCCGGCACCTGCCTCGCGGTGCTCGCGGGCCGCGAGGCAGACGCCGCCGTCCTCGGCTACGAGATGGCCATGCTCGTCAAGAGCGTGCGCCCCTACCTCGTGACCGCACCCCGCCAGCCCGCGGCCGAGCCCTCGGCGATGAGGAATTGAGGGTGACCGCCCCGCAGGAAGGGCCATGGCTCGACGGTGCGGCAGGCCGGCTCGTGCGCCCGTACACCGTCAGCGACGGGCGCACCAGACCGAGCACCTCGATGGACCTCCTGTCCCTGGTCATGGCCACCGGGGCGACCCCCCTCGGCTACCTCGGGCCGGAGCACAGCCAGGCGCTCGACCTGTGCGCGCACCCCACCTCCGTCGCGGAGATCGCCGGCCACCTCGGCCTCCCCGCGGCCGTCACCAAGGTCGTCCTCTCCGACCTCGTCGACTGCGGTGCGCTCACCACCAAACCCCCCACGTTCCACGACAACCCCACTGACCGGTCCCTACTGGAGGCAGTGCTCGATGGACTACGACGACAGCTCTGACCCCTTCCCCACCGCACTGAAGATCTTGGTCGCGGGCGGCTTCGGGGTCGGCAAGACGACTTTCGTCGGCGCGGTCAGCGAGATCGCTCCGCTCAGCACCGAAGAGCTGCTCACCACCGTCAGCGCCGCGACCGACAACCTCGACGGCATCGAGAACAAGGTCGAGACGACCGTGGCCATGGACTTCGGCCGCATCACCCTCGACCCCGAACACGTCCTGTACCTCTTCGGCACCCCCGGCCAGGAGCGGTTCTGGTTCATGTGGGACGAACTCTCCGAAGGCGCACTCGGCGCGGTCATCCTCGCCGACACCCGCCGCCTGGAGGACTGCTTCGCCGCCGTCGACTTCTTCGAGGAGCGCGGCATGGGCTTCATCGTCGCGGTCAACGAGTTCGACGGCGGCTACCGCTACGAACCCGAGGAGGTCCGGGCCGCCATCGACCTCGACCCCGGGGTGCCCGTCGTCCGCTGCGACGCGCGCATCTCCAGCTCCGGCATCCAGACACTGCTCACCCTGGTCCGCCATCTGCTCGCCCACGCCTCGCCCGCGGGGGCCCGCACGTGAGGTGCGCGGAGCGGGGAGCGGCCGCATGACCTACGACGCGACCCGGCGCCTCCTGCTGACCCCGGTCGACCGGGAGGGCGCCGAGCGCTCGGTCCTGCTGCGCCGCCTCGATCTGGGGCTGCGCCCGGAACCGTACTTCGACGCGTTCGCGGACCGGCTCGCCGACGTGACCGGCGCCCCGTACGCCATGGTCAACTTCATCGACGAGAACCGCCAGTTCTTCGCGGGCCTGCACACGCCCGACGGCACCCGGCACGGCGGTGAACTCGGCGCGGCGGCGGCCGAGTCCACCGGCGCCGGGTCGGGCCGCTACATGGCGCGGGACCACGGCTATTGCCCGCACGTCGTCGTGCGGCGCAAAGCGCTCGTCCTCGAGGACGTCTGCGACTACCCGAGGTTCGCGGGCAACCCGGTCGTCGACGAGATAGGCATCCGCTCGTACCTGGGCGCTCCGCTGCTCGACGACGGCTCGGGCCTCGCGCTCGGCACCGTGTGCGTGGTGGACACGTCCCCGCGCGCGTGGGGGAGGGCCGGCCTCACGACGATCAAGGCGCTGGCCGGTGAGCTGATGGGGGTGGTACGGGGGCGGGGGCATCTGCTGGGGCCCGGATAGTCGCGCGAGGCCGTGGTCGGGACCGGCCGGTCTGTAGGAAAGCTGCGGCGCCGGTTAAGAAAACCTCGATGGACCTGGGGCGGCGCGGTACGGAAGAGTCTGGGGCGGCGATCGGATCGATCGCCGCCCCAGACTTTTTCGTACCTTCCGCAGCCGGCGGGCCGCTTCGCCGTGCCCGCGTGCGGTACGACGCCACGACAGACGCCAGCACAGACGTCACCACAGACGTCAGCACAAACACCACCACAGACGCCACGACAGGAGCCGAGCCGTTGAAGGCACTGGTCAAGGAGAAGGCCGAACCGGGACTCCGGCTGATGGACGTGCCGGAGCCGTCCGTCGGCCCCGGCGACGTACTGATCAAGGTCAAGCGGACCGGGATCTGCGGCACCGACCTGCACATCCGCAGCTGGGACGGGTGGGCGCGGTCGGCCGTCAGCGCGCCGCTCGTCCTCGGCCACGAGTTCGTCGGCGAGGTCGTGGAGACCGGCGGTGCCGTCGCCGACATAGCCGTCGGCGACACGGTCAGCGGCGAGGGCCACCTGGTGTGCGGCAAGTGCCGCAACTGCCTCGCCGGGCGCCGCCACCTGTGCCGGGCGACGGTCGGCCTCGGCGTCGGCCGCGACGGCGCGTTCGCCGAGTACGTCGTGCTGCCCGCCTCGAACGTGTGGGTGCACCGCGTCCCCGTCGACCTCGACGTGGCGGCGATCTTCGACCCGTTCGGCAACGCCGTGCACACCGCCCTGTCCTTCCCGCTCGTCGGCGAGGACGTCCTGATCACGGGCGCGGGGCCGATCGGTCTGATGGCCGCCGCGGTCGCCAAGCACGCGGGCGCCCGCAATGTCGTGATCACCGACGTCAGCGAGGAGCGCCTGGAACTGGCCCGCAAGATCGGCGTAAGCCTCGCCCTGAACGTCGCCGGCTCCTCCATCGCCGACGGCCAGCGCACGCTCGGCCTGCGCGAGGGTTTCGACATCGGCCTGGAGATGTCCGGCAACCCCGTCGCGATGCGCGACATGCTCGCCAACATGACTCACGGCGGCAAGATCGCCATGCTCGGCCTGCCCTCGCAGGAGTTCGCCGTCGACTGGGCCCGCATCGTCACCTCGATGATCACCATCAAGGGCATCTACGGCCGCGAGATGTTCGAGACGTGGTACGCGATGTCGGTCCTCCTCGAAGGCGGCCTCGACCTCGCCCCGGTGATCACCGGCCGCTACGCGTACACCGAGTTCGACGCGGCCTTCGACGACGCGGCGAGCGGCCGCGGCGGCAAGGTCATCCTCGACTGGACCGTCTGAACACCGGCATCTTTCCCCCAGGGCTTCCGGACTTTAAGGACTTACGGCATGTTCGACAACGTACGCGCAGACCTCCAGGCCACTCTCGACGAGATCGTCGCCGCGGGCCTGCACAAGCCCGAGCGGGTCATCGGCACCCCGCAGTCCGCCACCGTCGGCGTGACGGCGGGCGGCCGCCCCGGCGAGGTGCTCAACTTCTGCGCCAACAACTACCTCGGCCTCGCCGACCACCCCGAGGTCGTCGCCGCGGGCCACGCCGCCCTCGACCGCTGGGGCTACGGCATGGCATCCGTCCGCTTCATCTGCGGCACGCAGGAGGTGCACAAGGAGCTGGAGGCGCGGCTTTCCGCGTTCCTCGGCCAGGAGGACACGATCCTCTACTCCTCCTGCTTCGACGCCAACGGCGGCGTCTTCGAGACCCTCCTCGGCGCCGAGGACGCGGTGATCTCCGACGCCCTCAACCACGCCTCCATCATCGACGGCATCCGGCTCAGCAAGGCCAAGCGCTTCCGGTACGCCAACCGCGACATGGCCGACCTCGAAGCCCGGCTGAAGGCGGCGGACGAGGCGGGCGCCCGCCGCAAGCTGATCGTCACCGACGGCGTCTTCTCCATGGACGGCTACGTGGCGCCGCTCGCCGACATCTGCGACCTCGCCGAGCGCCACGGCGCCATGGTCATGGTCGACGACTCGCACGCCGTCGGCTTCGTCGGCCCCGGCGGTCGCGGCACCCCCGAGCTGCACGGCGTCATGGACCGCGTCGACATCATCACCGGCACCCTGGGCAAGGCGCTCGGCGGCGCCTCCGGCGGCTACGTCGCGGCCCGCGCCGAGATCGTCGCCCTGCTGCGCCAGCGCTCGCGCCCGTACCTCTTCTCCAACAGCCTCGCCCCGGTCATCGCCGCCGCCTCCCTGAAGGTCCTCGACCTCCTGGAATCCGCCGGTGACCTGCGCGAACGCCTCGCCGCCAACACCAAGCTGTTCCGTACGAGGATGACGGCGGAGGGCTTCGACATCCTGCCCGGCGACCACGCGATCGCCCCCGTCATGATCGGCGACGCGGCGGTGGCGGCCCGGATGGCCGAGCTGCTCCTGGAGCGCGGCGTGTACGTGATCGGCTTCTCGTACCCGGTCGTGCCGCAGGGCCAGGCGCGTATCCGCGTCCAGCTGTCGGCGGCGCACTCGACCGAGGACGTGAACCGGGCGGTGGACGCGTTCGTGGCGGCGCGGGCGGAGCTGGGCTGACCTACCCCGGCCGGTGACGGGCACTCCGACCGGTTTGGGATAATCAGGACATGATCGAAGCGCGGCGGCTGCACATCCTCCGTGCGGTGGCCGACCACCGCACGGTGACGGCGGCTGCCGCCGCGCTGTACCTCACCCCGTCCGCGGTCTCCCAGCAGCTCACCGCCCTGGAGCAGGAGACGGGCCACAAGCTGGTCGAGCGCGGCGCCCGCGGCGTCCGGCTCACCGCCGCGGGCGAGATCCTGCTCACCCACACCAACGCGGTCCTCGCCCAGCTGGAGCGCGCCGAGGCGGAGCTCGCCGCGTACAGCACCGGCGAGGCGGGCACGGTGACACTCGCCTCCTTCGCCACGGGGATCGGCCTGGTGGTCGGCCCGGCCCTGGCCCGCCTCGCGCACACCGCGCCCGGCATCCGCGTCCGTGTCCAGGACGCCGAGGGCGACGCGAGCCTGCCGATGCTGCTCGACCGCCGGATCGACGTAGCCGTCGCCGTCGAGTACCGGGGCGCCCCGGGCGCCGACGACGACCGGATCACCAGGGTCCCCCTCTATGCGGAACCCTTCGACGCGGTGCTCCCGGTCTCCCACCGCCTGGCCGACGCCGACCGCGTACCGCTCGTGCCGGTGGCCGAACTGGCGAAGGACACCTGGATCGGCCCGTACCCCGGCAACCCCTGCCACGACGTGGTCGTCCTGGCCTGCGAACACGCCGGTTTCTCCCCGCAGTTCGAGCACCTCTCCGACGATTTCCGCGCGGTCGTCGCCCTCGCCTCTGCGGGCGCGGGCGTGGCCCTCGTACCGCGCTCGGCGCTGGTCGGCATGGACCTGAGCGAGGCCGTCGTCCGCCCGATCGAAGGGGTGGCGCCCACGCGGAAGGTGTTCGCGGCGGTGCGGCACGGGGCGGAGACGCATCCGCTGATCCGGCCGGTGATCGAGGCGCTGGGGGAGGCGGCGGGCAGCTGAGCCGAGCTGGGCTTCGCCGGGTTTGGTCGGGTTGGGCTTCGCCGGGTTTGGCTGGGCTGGGCTTCGCCGGGCTTAAGGTGCGGCTGATCCGGGCGGTCTGCTCGCGGACACGGTGAACGGCGGCAGCTCCCTCGGCCTGTGGCACGAGCGAAGGCCCGCCGTCGAGCGCGGCGACCTGACCGTGTGGATCGCCGAGGACGGGACCGGGACCTCGGCCCGTTGCGTCGGCGCGATCCCCCTGGCGCGCAGCGACAAGGCCACCGACTGCCACCGGGCCGAGGTGCTGATGTCGATGGTGCATGGTGCATGGTGCACAGCTCGGCGCGTCTGATCGGCAGGTGTGAGAGCGGAGGAGTACGCGCACGGCCCCGAATGTGCATGGAACACGTACGGGCATGGAACGCGTACGAGCACGGAGGGCGCCCGCCCGTCCGCGACCGTGCCCCACAAACTGCAGCCCGGGACCAGGAGCCGCCCCATGACCGACCCCGCGTACACCACCAGCGTGCTGAGCACCGGCGACGGCGCGACCGTGGCCACGTACACCTGGCTGCCCGAGGCAGCCAGGCCGCGCGCGTTCGTGCAGATCGCGCACGGCGCCGCCGAGCACGGCCTGCGCTACGACCGCTTCGCCCGCCACCTGACCGCGCAGGGCTACGGCGTCATCGCCTCCGACCACCGCGGCCACGGCGCGACGGCGCCGAGCACGGGCGGCTACGGTGTGACGGACGACGCCGAGCCCGGCACGGTCGACGCCTGGATCGCGATCGTCGAGGACCTCAAGGCCATCGGCGACCAGGCGCGGGCCCTCAACCCGGACGTGCCCTTCGTCCTGCTCGGCCACAGCCTCGGCTCGCTCCTCGCCCGCGAATACGCGCAGCGGCACGCGGACGACCTGGTCGGCCTGATCCTCTCGGGAACGTTCCGCTCGCTGCCCGGCTCGGACACCGAGGGCTCGATCGCGGCCCTGGAGGAGGCCATCGCCCGCGCGGGCCGCGCCGCACCCTCCTCCTACGTCACCGACCTCTTCGCCTCCTTCAACGACCCGTACGAGCACCGCACCGGCTTCGAATGGCTGTCGCGGGACGAGGCGGAGGTCGACGCGTACGTGGCCGACGAGCGCTGCGGCTTCCCCTTCGCGGCGGGCCTCACCCTGGACTGGGTCCGCGCCGTCCGCCGCATCAACGACCCGGCGAACCTGGCCCGCATCCCCGCCGACCTCCCCATCCACGTGGCGGTGGGCACCGAGGACCCCTGCAACCAGCGCATGACCCTCGTCCACGAACTCCTCGAGGACTTCCGCTACGCCGGTGTCACCGATCTGACCTGGCGCGGTTACGAGGGCGCCCGTCACGAAATCCTGAACGAGACGAACCGGGATGAGGTGCAGGCGGATCTGCTGGGCTGGCTGGACAAAAGGGTGCCGTAGCCGGGCGCCTGCCTTGGCCGGGGCGCTGTGATCGGCCGATGTCAGTGCCCTTGGTTACGGTGCTCCTCATGCCGGACGCCGAGGATGTACGCACCATCGCCCTGTCACTGCCGGAGACGACGGAGAAGACCGCCTGGTCGATGCCGACGTTCCGGGTCGCGGGGAAGATGTTCATCACGCTGCCCGCGGAGGAGACGTCGATCGCTGTGCGCTGCCCGAAGGTGGAGCGCGACGAGCTGGTCATGGCCGAGCCGGACAAGTTCTGGGTGGCGGAGCACGAGGCGTACTCCGCCTGGGTCCGCGCCCGGCTGTCGGCCCTCGACGACACGGACGAACTCCGGGTGATCCTCACCGACTCCTGGCGCCAGGCGGCCCCGCCCCGACTCCTGGACGCACACCCGGAGTTGGGTGCGCCGCCCATGGACTGAAATCGCCTGGGGCGGAGCGCGTGCACATGGCATGATCCGCCGGTGCGGCGGGCCGCGACATCCGCCGACATGACGAGGACGTGGCGCTACGAGGGGACGGACGGGCATGACGGGGGCGGGGGAGGCGGGCGACGCGGCGGGGACCGGGAAGACCGGGGAAGGCGCGAGAGGCTGCGACCAGTCGGGGAAGGCCGAAGCCGCCGCTCCTCGACCCCCCGGTACCGATAGCAATACGGGTACGGGTACGGATAAGGGCAGGGGTATCGGTATCGGTATCGGCATCTGGTCCCGCGACTTCGGCCTGTTCTTCACGGCGCGGGCCGTGGCCAAACTGGGTGACACGATGCTGCCCGTGGCGCTGGCCGCGGGTCTGCTGCAGTACGGGTACGGCGCGGGCGCGGTCGGTCTGGCGATGGCGTCGTCCGTAGCCTGTTTCGCCGGGCTCGTCATCTTCGGCGGAGTCTTCGCGGACCGCTTCAGCACCCGCTGGCTCATGATCGGCGCCGACGCGACCCGCCTCCTCACCCAGTCCCTGGCCGCGGCGATGTTCTTCACGGGCCACGTGGTGCTCTGGCAGATATGCGTCATAGGCGCCCTGAACGGTGCGGCGTCCGCACTCTTCCAGCCCGGCGTGGCCAGCACGGTGCCCCGTCTGGCGACCGACGTACAGGCGGCGAACGGCGCGATCCGAGTCGCCGAATCCGGCTCGCAGCTGGCGGGCCCCGCGGTGGCGGGCCTGCTCGTAGCCTTCGCGTCACCGGGCATGGTCTTCGCCGCACACGCGGCCACATACGCCTTGAGCGCACTCTGCCTACTCCTCCTACGCCTCCCGAAGCCACCACTCGAAACCGTCCGCCCGGCCGACAGCGGCTTCCGTGTCGACCTGACCCAGGGCTGGCGCGAATTCCGCTCGCGCCCGTGGCTGTGGGGCGTGATCGCGGTCTGGTGCTTCTTGATGATCGGCGCGTCGGGCCCGGCGATCCCGCTGGTCGCCACGCAGGTCACGCAGGAACACGGACCACGCGTGTACGGCCTGGTGAACTCGGCACTGGGCGCGGGCACCGTCATCGGCGGCCTGATCGCCCTGCGCCTACGCCCCCGCCGCATGCTCCGCGCCGGCTCCATAGCTTTGTTCGGCTTCGCCCTGTTCCCCGCATCGGTCGGCGCGGGCCTCGGCGTACCGGGGATGATGGCGGGCTGCGCGGTGGCGGGCGCGGGCACGTCGTTCTGGGGCGTGATGTGGGCAACCAGCGTCCAGACCCAGGTCCCCCACGACGTCCTGAACCGCATCCACGCCTATGACGTGGCGGGCTCCCTGGCCATGGCCCCGGTGGGCCAGGCACTGGCAGGCCCGGCGTCGAACGCGTTCGGCATCCACCACGTCCTACTGACAGGCGGCCTGGTAACGGTGGCCTGCGCCACAGCCCTCCTCGCGATCCCCCCGATCAGAAACCTCCCCCGAGCGGACACCGCACCCGTGCATTCCTCCCTCCCCACCACCAGGGACCCCGCCCAACGCGCGGCGCGACCGAGAACCCCCTGACCCATCCCCACCGCCGCCCCACCCCACAGCGATGCGCGACCACGCCCCCGAGTGCGGTATGGTTTCTGTGCACGTTCGGCCAGGGGGAAAGCCCAGGTCAGCGGGTATCGGGACGTGGCGCAGCTTGGTAGCGCACTTGACTGGGGGTCAAGGGGTCGCAGGTTCAAATCCTGTCGTCCCGACAAGTTCGAACGATCGAACGTCGCAGGTGAAGGGCCGTTTTCGAACGGCCCTTTTTCTGTTGCTCCCACGCTCCCAGGGGGAGCGTGGCGAGTGGGAGCGTGCTCCCACTGTCCCCTTGCCTGTTTGCTCCCACTCGCACGGATGCACACATATTCGATTCCTTGCGCGGGCGTTCACATCCGTGCCCGGTTTGTGACCTGTGGCTCCCCGTCGTATGGGTGGGTTTCTGGTTATGGGCTGGCGCTCTTGCTGCTGGTGGGGGTTGCTCCCAATGGGAGCGGGGTCGGGAGCGGCGACACCATGTCCGGAATCTGGGTTATGGGGGCGTGCGAAATCTTGACCCCAGTTCCGATTTCGAGTGGGTGGAATGCCGGTTTTCGGGGACGGCTGTTGCGTGACGCATGGAGATGTTGAACGCGGTTGGGAGTGGGTCGGCGGTCTGGCGATCAGCGCGCCGAGGCTGTGACGGGGCCTTCGGCGCTGTAATGCCGGACTCGCTGTTCTGTGCAGCACATCCGGCGTGTCCTATCGACTCCGCGTCCGATCAGATTGCGGCGCGGGTCCGGTGGCGAGTGGACGACGCGACGCGGGGCTGAGGTTCAGGGGGTGGTGTCGGGACGCTGTGCGCGTGAGAACGGTGAGCGCGACATGAAGAGGGTTCTCCGGTTGAGCGTCCGGCACTCGCCGCGGTCGAGAGTGAGTCATCGGAACGCCGTGCCAAGGAGGTAGGGGGCTTGGCTGCCGAGTCGATGTTTTTCCGATGACGCATCATGTGGAGTGCGTGGCGATTCTGGAGCCTGCGGAAAAGGGGCTCTGACCTGCGGCTTTGCCTAGCGGGGTGCGGGTTGCCCCGGTTTCTGCGGGCGGCTGCGGTCAGACGGCGAACATCGAGCCGTCGGCGGTCGGCAGTTCGGTGATCTGCGCGGGGACAGGCCGCCGGAGCGTGTGCTCTGTTCCGTCACAGCGCGGCGCATGCGCGTTCCCGTTCCGGCAGCGCCCGACAAAACATCTGCAACGACTCCTCGGCCCCGCGCTCATACCGGTTCATGACCTTCCCCAACCGGTTCCAGACCCGCCCCTCCGGCATCCGTATGCCCACGGGCTGCCCGAAGTGGGCCCTGCCCCTCGTCGAAGTCCACCCACACGGCACCGGCCCGCCGGGCGAGCACCTCCGTCACGTAGGCCCCGAGCCCGAACAGCAAGCCCCCCTGCCGCCGCATGTCGCACGCTTGTGTCCCGGCCTCAGACATGATGTGCACCCACCCCTTTCAATAGGTCAGCGGGCGAGTGCACTCAGGCATCACAGGCTTCTGTCATGTCGCTTCGCACGGCGAGATCGCGGAGCGCGTACGACTTTCCCGTCACTCGGGAGTCGCCCGGCGTTCCGCGCGCACGACCCGGGCTCACACCCGCGCCGGCCCGGCCGCTCCGGGAGGGAGCCTGATCACCCGATGGCGATCCGAGGATGCGCCCCCGGCTGAATCCATCCCATGATCCGGTCCATCGTGGCGCGCGGCACCGACACGCAACCGGCGGTCGACCCGGCCCCGTTGACGTGAAGGAAGGCCCGCGCCGCGGCCCGGCGTGGCGGGCCAGCGGTTGAAGTTGATGACGAGCGCCTTGGCGTACTGCGTCGGGTGGTCGATGAGGTGCTCGCTGCCACGGTCGCCGCTTTCGGTGAGCGGGAAGTCGACGCCGGACGCGCTGTGCATCGAGTTGTAGTATTTCGATTCGGGGTCCTCGACCCACCAGTGGCTCGAGTTCAGGCGTGTATAGGGCATGTTGGTGCCGCCCGCCTCGACCCCGAAGCCCTCGGTGAGGGTGTAGGTGCCGGAGGGCGTGGTGTATGTGTTTTGCCGCCGTGTCGCACCGTCGACGACCCCGTTGGACCCGACGCGGCCGGCGGTCGTGGACAGCACGGATTTCCAGCCGCTGGTCCCCTTCGCCCAGGCGGTCACGGTGGCGTACGAGCCGCTGGACTTCACGGTGATGACCTGGGTGGCGTTGCCCACGGTGACGAGGACGGGGAAGTTCGGGGCCGGTACGGCGGCAGGGGCCGACGTTCCGCGCGGCGCCGAGCCGGGCGTCGCGGCGTCCGCGTCCGCCCGGCTCGCGTGTGCGGAAGGCGACTTCACCGCGTCCCGTGCAGCGTAAGGCGCGGCCGACCTGCCGGCCGACGCAGATGCGGAAGGAGAAGCCGAGGGGGAGCCGGACCCTTCCGGCGACGAGTCGACACGGTCCCCCTCGACCCCGGGCGACACGACAGCAGCCGCCGAGCCGTCACCGTCGCCGTCGGCACTGCCCCCACAGCCCGAGACGAGGAACAGTGCCCCTGCGGTGGCGACGGCGGATCTGTGTATACGCGAGCGCGAACGTGTTCTGGGCAGCACGAAACGGCCTTTCGACAAGCGGGAGTTGAGTCGGAGGCCGTGGTTATACAACAGGCAAGGGGCTCTTTCGCAAGCGTGGGGACAGATCGGTCAAATACGTGGGGCTTGCGCGGATGTGCCTGTGGCCTGGCTCAGAGCCGGTCGGAGTTCAGCGTGCCCACCGCCGGGAGAGCGGGCGATTCCTGCTCATGTCCGTTGCGCCCCGGAGCCCTTGCGTCTTCCCCGCACCGTCGCCAGTTGATGCGCCGTGGAACCTTGAGACGCTGCGCTACCAGCCCTGGTAGCACAGTCTCCATGGCCGGGCGTTCGCAGAGACGTGGACGCGGCCCCTCTTTGTGATCAGCAGAGGCCGCGTCCGATGTCCCTCATCCGGGGAAACAGCCAAGCCCTATGGGAGGAACTCCCAAGTAGGCCCTCCAGACGTGAGGTTCCGAGAACAAACGGTCACGTCCTCGCCCCTGAGGTACGCCAGCAGCCACTCGCCGAACGTCATCTCGTGAAGGACCCAGGAGAAGCTGTCGAATTCCTGTACCAGTACACGCCAAGGAGACGACGGCCCGTCGGGAATGCGGAGAAATACCGTCTCTCCCGTCATGGCGGCTGCCACCGGCATCAATTGCCCGGGATTCACCCCCACCGGACTGGGCAGAAACTCGATCATGTCGTCCTCGCGCCAGAGTTCGAGATCGCCTCTGATCTCTTCACCCAGGTTGTGCTGGAGGTGACGTGCCGGGTGGCTCAAGTACAGCTGCCCATTGATCGAGATCGAACCGTAGGCGTCCACGATCTGTCGGAAGTCGTCCGGGAAGACCATGCCGAGTTCCTGTTCGAGCTCATTCCATGGAGTGGGGTCCGACCAGTTGAACTGAGGCTCCCCCAACAATGGCGAGATCTCCGCAAGCGTGGACAACTCAGATCCCTTCTAGCAAGTCGAGCCGAATCCGGTCTTCGAGTTGACCGCCGTGCACGAGAACGAGTCTTTGATCTGCCCGTCCCCGTTGTAGACCGTCATCCCGACCTGAACCGATGTGGGCACGGCCGAACGAGGGTCCCCGTAGACGGGGGTGACCGACATGAACAGTTGGTTACCCGAGTTCAATGCCTGCCAGCCGAATCGCTCCACCTTGCTGGCCATTCTCGCATTTGCCCGCCGGTGCACGGCGACCAGATTTCGGGTATCCGCACCAGTGCCCTTGCCCAAATAACCTATCAGGTGGCCGGCTTGCGGCTGTCCGCCACCGGCTGCGATTTCTCCCATTCCTTCTGGCTCGACCGAAGGCTCGCATTCCGGGCACTTTGGCAGTCCCTGTGCCCCTGTCCGTGACCTGCGATCGCTTTTCGTGAGAAAAGCCATCGCGCCCGTGGCCCGGCAGCCCTTCTGTCCCTGGTGATTGGTGTACTCCTCCAAGCCTCCGTAGATCCGACCTCCGTCGAACAGGGGCATGGTGTTGCAGGAGGAGTCGTCGTCACCGTCCGTCCGAGGCTGGGGCCTCGGCATGGGACCCGGAGTGGGCGATGGGGTCGGTCCCGTGTCCGGCTCGTTGTCCGAGTCGGACGAACTGGCTTCGTCGGCAGATGGCATCAGCAGGTCGCCGAATGCCTCGCTGGCGTCCCGCAGATTCTGTTGGCCCTGCGGAGTCGCGGCGTACAGGGCCGTGGCCAAAGCCGCCACCGCCAACACACCCAGTGCGATGGCGAAGTGGCCGTCGAGCTCCACCGCAGACACAGGGTTGCCGCCGGCGAAGGCGTATCGGTTGCCGGTGTAGGGGTCGGCACCGAGGTTCATGTCGGCGAGGGCGCCGTTGTACATGTCCCGGGTGGTGAAGCGGTTGAGCCCCGGGTTGTAGTCGCGGAAGCCCATGTCGTAGGTCCCGGACTGGGCGTCCCATCGCTTGGCGTTGAAGCGGTAGGGGTTGTAGTCCTCCTTGGTCGGGTCGGTGGTGTCGGGCTTGTCGATGCCGGTGAACTCGGAGTCGTCGTTGCCGCCGTAGGGGGACTGTAAGACGTTCGGCTCTGCCAAGATTTTCGTAGCCGGTGATCGGCTGTGCTCCGTGATCAGTTGATGAGGATGCGGTGGCGGAGGAGGCGGAAGCCTGCCCGCCCGTACATCTGCCGCTTGATCAGTTTCGTTTTCGTGTTGACGCCTTCGGCGCCGCCGTTGTGGAAGGGGAGGGTGAGGGCGTTGTTCACGGCGTCCTGGTCCCGTTCGAGGCCGCGAGTGAAGGCGTGCAGGTGGGGAAGGTCGTCCTCGCGGACGGCAGCGGTCCAGTCCCGAAGATGCTCGGCGTTGTCGGCGTCGGGGGTGAGCAGGCCGGCGAAGGTACGGATGTGTGAGGCCAGGGCGGTCATCTCCGGGCAGCTTGCGACCAGGGGACTAAGGAGTGCGCGGTCCTTGTCCTTGAGGTAGTCGGGTGAGGTGCACAGCAAGCGGGCCAGGCGTTTCGGTGAGACGGCGGTTCGGTCGGCCTCGACGCGCCCCTGGTTGATGTACTTGTAGAGCAGATTCCGGCTGCCGCGGTAGCCCATCTCCTTGATCTCGTCGAGGAGTTCGGTGACGAAGACAGCGGGCTCCTCCTCGCGGCGTCGGCGTAGGTGCTCGCGGAAGGGGTCGACCAGGCAGGGCCGGTACTGCGGGGCCTTGACCAGGCGTTCGGGCTCGGCGGCCCGGGCGTAACGCTTGACGGTGTTGAGGGCGAGTTGGAGTCGCCTGGCACATTCGAGCAGGCCCACGCCCTGGTCGAGAAGACCGTGGATCTTGCGCCAGCGTTCGCGGGTCGTCTCCTCGCGACCTTGAGACTGCGGTGGCGGACCGCTCTTCGCCCAGCAGGAGGCGTGGGCGTGGACCTCGCGGCGCACGGCCTCGGTGAGGTTGTGCCACAGGTGCCAGCGGTCGGCGACCTGGATCGCCTCGGGCAGCGCGTCGGTGATGGCCTGGGCGTAAGTGGCCGAGCCGTCCCTGCACACCACCAGCACGCCAGGATGCGTGCGCAGCCAGTCGGCGAGCGTGTCGGCATTGCGGTCGGCCAGTACGTCGATCCGCTCCCGGGTGACGGCGTCGATCAGGATCGTGGCGTACCGGCGCGAGCGCCGCAACGCGAAGTCGTCGACCCCGAGGACCGCGGGCACCACCGGTTCGGGTAAATCGATCCGTAACAGCCAGGCCAGCACGGTCGCGCAGCTCAGCGTCTGGTGCAGCTGTCCGAGCAGCCGGGCCCCGGCCTTCCCGGCCAGCGCCCGGGCGACCTCGGCGACCACCGTCTGCAGCGCGGGAGTCCGCCGCTGATACCGGGTGGTCAGACCCGTAATCTGCTCGGCGAACGTCGTCTTCGGGCAGTCGGTGTTCTCGCAGTACAGCCGACGGACCGACAGATCGATCCGTACCGGTCGGCCGCCGACCGCCTCGTCGGCGACATGCCGCAGGTAGCGGCTGTGCTGCCAGTCCGAAGGCCGCCCACAGCCGGTGCAGTTGGCTGGGCCATCACGCGTGCGCGCGGTGATGACGACCGTATCGCCGTCGACGACGACCGATCCGACGTCCACGCGCTGCAGTTGAGGCAGGAGCAACAGAAGGAGTTCGTCGGACACTGCCCAGCGTCCTGCTATCCGACTGCGCTGTCACGCCCTGCCAAGACCGACGATCACCGGCTACGAAAATCTTGGCAGAGCCGCTCGTTTGACAGTCCCCACCTTCGAAGCAGTCTTCAAGGCCGACGACGTGGAGATCCTGCTCAGTCCGCCCCGGGCATCGAGGGCCAACGCGATCTGCGAGAGAGTCGCGGGTACCCTCCGCCGCGAGGTACTCGACCGGATCCTGATCTACAACGAGGCCCACGCCGTGGCAGTAATGACCCAGTACATCCGGCACTACAACCGGCACCGCCCCATCAATCCCGGCAGCAACTGCCTCCGGACAGGCCCGAATCACCCGCCCCGGCCACCGTGACCGACCTCCAGACCCACGGGATCCGGGGACGGTCCGTCCTGGGGGGCTTGATCAACGAGTACCACCACGCCGCCTGATGGAACGGCATCGCCGCAGCACGCACCACTGAATCGCATGTTCGAGCGGCACAGGCCCCTCCAGGCCCGTGGTCGACGTTGCCGTGCCCGCCGCAGCAGCTCCTGGATCTGGAGGGCCGCAACGGCGTTGGGGTTTTCGCCGGTCTGGTCCTGCGCACCCCGGGCCTGCACCAGAGGGAGCGGCCTGCCATCTCCCTTGGGGGTAGTGCTGGGGTCATGCTGCCAGGCGGGTGCCGCGACGCCAGATGGCGCGGGTGTTGAGGGTGTCGCTGATGTCGCTCGTCGGGTCGCCGTCGACCAGGAGGAGGTCGGCGCGGAGTCCCTCGGCGATGCGGCCCCGGTCGCTGAGGCGGAAGCGCCGGGCCGTGGTGGCTGTGGCGGCGCGCAGGGCGCGTGCGGGTGTGAAGCCGGCTGCCACGAGGTACTGCAGTTCGTGGTGCAGGCTTGCTCCGTGTGCCAGGCCCCCGAAGAACGTCTCGGGCATGGAGGCGTCGGTGCCGGCCAGCACGTCGACGCCGGCGGCGTCCAGAGCGCGCACGGTGTCGTACACGTCGTCGAGCTTGCCCTGCGGGTAGCGGTTGTAGCTGGAGCGCAGGGTCTGGTCCCACTTGCTGTCGAGGCGTGCGGCGACCCTGGGGTCGTCGGCGAGTTCGCCGCCGGTGATCCCCATCATCGAGGCGTTGAGAGTGATGCAGGGGATGACGAACATGCCCGCGTCCTTGATGGCGCTGATGATCTCGGCGGTGTGCGGCTGGTCCATGAACACGTGGGTGAGGCCGTCGATGCCGGCTTCGGCGGCCATCCTGGTGGCGTCCACGGTCAGTGCGTGGGCCACGGTGAGGGCGCCGTACTTCTTGGCCTCGGCCACCCCGGCGTTCACGGTGGCCTGGTCGAGCGCGGGCAGCCCGGGGTGCCCCTCCACGCTGCCGTCATCGATCATGAACTTGATGAAGTCCGAGCCGCGGCCGAGCAGTTGAGGCACGAAGGCTGCCGCTTCCTCGGGCGTGGTGGAGAACGGCATCAGGGGCATCACCGGGGGCAGCTCCCACTTCGGCCGGAATCCTTCCGGCATCAGCTCGCTCGGGTGACCGCCCGGCGGGGTGATGGCGAAGCCGGAAGAGCGCACGTCGGCCAGGGCGTCGTCGTCGGTGATGAGCCCCCGGTTCTCCCGGGTGTTCATCCCCTGCATCTCCAGTTCGGTCGTCACCCCGAACCGCAGGGCGAGCGCCAGGGAACCCGGGGCGGAGTGAACGTGGGCGTCGATGAGTCCCGGCAGCAGGGTGGCGCCGCCGCCGTCCACGATCTCGCTGCCCTGAGGAGCGTCGCCCCCGATGCGGGCGATCCTTCCGCCGTCGATCACGACGGTCTGCACGCCTATCGACTTCTCTCCGTCGAAGATCTGCGCGTTGGTGATCGCGGTGAACGCCATAGCGGTCCGCCTCGTTTCGTCGCTCGTCCAAAAGTACATACCGGATGCTATGTACTTGTCACCTGGTATGCAAATGTGCGGACCGGGCCTAGACTCGGGCACATGAGTAGCGCGTCCTTCTCCGAGCAGTCCTCCGATGACCTGGCGCTGGACCAGATCGGCCCGGCGCTGTCACGTCTGCGGCGACGCGCACCGGCATCGAGCAAGGACCTGTCACGCAACCTCGTGCTCAATGTGATCGCCGATGCGCCGGGCGAGGTGACCGTCGGAGGTCTCGCCGCCGAGATGGGTGTCGCCCAGCCGGTGGCCAGCCGGACCGTGGCCGCCTGTATAGAGGAAGGGCTGCTGCGCCGGGCGGCGTCCCAGGCCGACGGGCGTCGTACCGTGCTCGAACTCACCGAGCACGGTGAGGCCGAACGCAGCCGCTTCGCCGCAGAGCAGCGCGAGGCGTTCCAGGAGATCACCGCCGCCTGGTCGCGGGAGGAGCGAATCCAGTTCGCACACCTCCTGGCCCGATACGGAGCCGACGCCACCGCCTGGTCGAGGAAACAGGCCACAAGCCGCGACTGAACGAGCAGTAGGCGATGCCACGACCGGCGTGAGAACCCGAACACCGGACGCGCCAGCCCTTTGACCTGCGTCTTCAGGTTGCCGGAAGCGCATTCTTTCAACGACCCGTGTGGCGAGGCGCCGGTACCTACGAGGACGGGGCGTCCGGGTGCTGGACGGCCGGGGTGGAGAAGGCGGCGAACGCGGCGCCCAGCAGTTCGCCGAGGTTCTGTTGGCCGCCGCTTCCCTCGCTGCCTCACCGCTCGGCCGCTGGGTCGAGCGCGCCCTTCCGGCTCGGTCGCGCCTCGGGTCGGGAGGTGAGCGGCGAAGCCCCGTGGGCGCAAGGACCCCGCTCCCCGCTGGGCATGGCCTACCGGAACGCGCGGCGCCCTCGACTTCCCGGTCCGCGGCCCGGCCCGCCGACGGCTCAGAGCCGGTTGGGCTCGGGTGGAGCGCTCCGGTCGGGACGCCAGTTGGGCAGTAGGGCGTCGACTGCGCTGTGCAGAGTCGTCGCGGCCACCCCGTCACGCAGCTGTGTGGAGAGGCCGAGAAGGAAGCTGTGAATCATGGTGGTCACCGTGTCGGCGTCGACGTCGGCATAGAGTTCACCGGCGGTGATGCCCCGCTCGACGCAGGCCCTGATGCGCACCCGGTCCGCTTGACGTTGTGCCGCGACGGTGGCGCACACCCCGGCGTGCTCGTCTCCCGGTGCCCGCATCGTGCCGGACAGTGCGATGAGGCAGCCGGTGGGGTGGGACGAGTCCGCCTGCATGTCGATCGAGCGGTGCAGCAGGTTGTTCACGGCCTCTCGTGGGCTGACCGTCTCGTCCTCGATGACGTCGGTGACGCTGCCCGGCCCCTTCACGTAGTGCTCGACGACCTGCTTGAACAGTCCTTCCTTCGAGCCGAAGGCGCCGTACAGGCTCGCGGATGACAGCCCAGTGGCGGCTCGCAACTGTGCCAGGGAGGTCGCTTCGTAACCCTGCTCCCAGAACAGCAGCATCGCAGCCTCCAGTACGGCCTCCGTATCGAAGGCGCGGGGCCGGCCGGCCGACGGCATAGGGACCTCCTGCGTGAAAGACGAGCGTTCCGGCGTGGGAGCACTTACGTAGCTCCCATATTGGACCAACCGCTCCACAAAATGCCACGCGCCGAGACGCCGGGGCGGTGAGCGCGCATGGTGACCCTGGTCACTTATGGATCGATCGATCTGGAATCGCTTGACCGGCCCTCCGAGTGGCGACAAGTATTCCGGTATGAACGATCCAGAATGCAGTAAGGGCGGCACAGGCGGCCGCTCCACGCTGAGCCGCCCCATGGTGCTTCTGCTGGCGGTGACGTGCGGCGCGGCAGTTGCCAACATCTACTACGCGCAGCCACTGCTGCCCGTCGTCTCCAAGGCGCTGGGAGTCTCCGAGGGGGCCGGGGGGCTGATCGTCACCGCCTCACAGATCGGCTACGCGCTCTCGCTGGCACTCCTGGTACCCCTGGGTGACGTACTGGAGCGGCGCCGGCTGGTGAGCGGGCTGCTTGCTCTGAGCGCCATCGCTCTCCTGGGCGCGGCGGCCTCCCCATCGCTGGGCGCGCTGTACGCCTCGGTGGCACTGGTGGGAGCAACCTCGGCCGTGGCGCAGATCGTGGTGCCGATGGCCGCTTCGCTGGCGGCCGACCATGAACGCGGCGCGGTGGTGGGCACCGTCATGAGCGGGCTGCTCATAGGCATCATGCTCGCGCGGACCGTCGCCGGGGCGCTGGCCGAATACGGGAACTGGCGGCTGGTGTTCGTCTTCGCGGCGGGCGTCATGGTGGTGCTGGCGATCACCTTGCGTCTGGTGCTGCCTCGCGTACCGCCGACCGCGAGGACGCCCTATCCGCGACTGCTGCGCTCGGTGGTGACGCTGGTGCGCACCGAGTCGCTGCTGCGCCGGCGCATGGCGCTGGCCGCGGTCGGCATGGGCGGCTTCACGGTCCTGTGGACCGCGTCGTCGTTCCTGCTGGCCGGGCCCGCCTACGAGTACGGACCGGCGATCATCGGCCTGTTCGGTCTTGTCGGGGTGGTCGGGGCCGCCGCCGCGTCGGTGACGGGCCGGCTGGCGGACCGCGGTCACGGCCGCCAGGTGACGACCGGCGGGCTGATCGTGCTGACGGGCAGCTGGGGTGTGCTCGTCTTCGCCGGGCGGGGAGGTCCGCTCGGTCTGGGCGCGCTGATGGCCGGCATCGTGGCGCTCAACCTGGCACAGCAGGCACTGCTGATCAGCCACCAGAGCGCCCTGTACCGCTGCGTCCCACACGCACGCAGCCGGGTCACCACAGCGCTCATGGTCTCCGCCTTCGCCGGCAGCACCGTCACCTCCGCGCTGACGGCCGCGCTCTATCCGCTCGTGGGCTGGGCCGGAATCTCCGCGCTGGGAGCGGTGATCGCGCTGCTCGGCCTCGCGATCTGGGCCCTGGAACTCCTCCGCCCGAGCCCCGCGGAACCGCTCGCCGCGCCGGAGGCCGACGAAGAAGCCCACGCGGGGCGCACCTCTGGCGTCCGCACGGACCCCGCCCGCGAACACACGGAGGAGACCACCCATGCCTGAGATCCGCCGAGTGGCGATCCTGGACGACCACCAGCACGCGGCACACCGGTACGCCGCCTGGCATTCCCTGCCAGAAGGCGCCCGACTCACCTTCTTCCACGAGCACTTGGGCGGGCCCGAAGAGGTGATCGCCGCGCTGGAGCCGTTCGACGTGGTCGTCGCCATGCGCGAGCGCACCCCCTTCCCCGCCGAGGTGCTCGACAGGCTGCCGCAGCTGCGCCTCCTTGTGACCACCGGTCCGGCCAACGCCGCCATCGACATGGCCGCGGCCGCCCGGCGCGGCATCGTGGTGTCCGGCACCCGCGCCGCGGGACTGACCTCGACGGCCGAACTGACCTGGGGGCTCCTGCACGCCCTGACCCGTTCGCTCCCCGCGGAGGAGCGTCACCTGCGCGACGGCGGTTGGCAGCGGACCGTGGGGCGTGACTTGCACGGCGCCCGCCTGGGCGTCGTCGGCCTTGGCGGTGTGGGCAGTCGCGTGGCCCGGGTCGGGCTTGCCTTCGGCATGGACGTCGTCGCCTGGAGCGCCCACCTCGATCCCGGGCACGCGACAGCACTGGGCGTCACACCCGTCGGCAAACGAGAACTGCTGACCACGTCGGACGTGGTGACGCTGCACGTCCGGCTCTCCCCACGCACCGTCGGCCTCATCGGCACCGAGGAACTCGCCCTGATGCGGCCGGACGCGCTGCTCATCAACACCTCACGCGCGCCCGTCGTCGACGAGAAGGCCCTGCTGACCGCGCTGCACACCGGAACGCTGGGCGGAGCCGCCCTGGACGTCCATTACACCGAGCCGCTGTCGGCCGATTCCCCTTGGCACAACGCTCCGCGCACCGTGCTCACCCCACACCTGGGCTACGTGACCGACGGCGCCTACGAAATCTTCTACCGCGACGCACTCGACGACATCCTCGCCCACGCCGCCGGCGAACCGGTCCGCGTCCTCACGCCGTGACCGGACCAGGCCCCGCCACTTCCCCGCACGAACAAGGAAAGCGTCCCACCATGAGCTCCAGCGACCAGCCCACCACCGCCTACGCGCAGCACGATCCCGCAAACAGTTCGGGGGGCCGCATGCCACGCCTGTGGACGCGCACCCTGGGCGACCTCACCCTCACCTACGTCCCCGACGCGGGCGTCCACATGATCCCGACCCGCGTCTACCCCGCCTCGGCCGATGAGGACTGGACGGACCACGGGCCCCACATGACGGACGCGGGCCACCTGGCCATGGGATGCGGCGCGCTGCTCGTCGAGCGTCGCGGGAAGCGCCTGCTCCTGGACGCCGGCCACGGCCGCATCTCCGGCGAGGAGCCCGAACACTTTCAGCACGGCTTCGACCACGTGCAGAGCCTCCCTCAGCACCTGCGGAGCCTGGGCGTCGACCCCGCCTCGCTGGAGACGGTCGCCTTCACCCACCTGCACGACGACCACACGGGGTGGGCCCGGCCGGACGCCGTCGACGATCCGCGCAGCCTGTTCCCCAACGCGCGCTGGATCGTCGGGGAAGGAGAGCTTCGAGGCCTGGATCCCGCGTCCGGCCCACGACTTGCCGGCCAGAGCGAACGGACCGTCGCCGTCGCCGACGGAACGGAGATCGCGGAGGGAGTACGGGCCTGGGCGCTGCCCGGGCACACCACCGGGCACACGGCCTGGGTCCTCGACACCGGTGACGGCCGCCGGATCGTGGCCTTCGGTGACGCCATGCATTCCCCCGTCCAGGTCCGGCACCCCGACTGGGAAGTCGTCCTCGACCACGACCGGGCACAGGCCGAGCACTCGCGTCGCCGACTCGTACGGTTCATGGCCCAGGACGACGTCTTCGGCTTCGGCGTGCACTTCGCCGACCAGCAGCTCGGCACCGTGGACGACGCCGGCGGCTGGCTCCCGTGGGAGGACGAGGGTAGCCGATAGGAACCCGCTACACGTTCGCTGAAGGCCCGCCGGTCCGCAGTGCTCCTCCGCGCTGCGTCGGCGGGCCTTGCGCGAAGGTCAACAGGAGTGGCGGCGGTTGCGTGCACTGGTCCGGTCGATATCCGTCGAGTGCAGCTTTCTCCGGTGAGCCCTATGGAACAGGTGGCCCTTCGCGGTGTCCTGATGCGGGTATGGGGAGTCGGAGAACCTGGAATCCGTACCTTGCACCCGACAGTCGGCATGGTTCTCCTCGTGGTGGCGGGGCCACGAGGAGGTGCCCGAACGGCACACGAGCGTCGGCGGGACACCGCAAGCATCCGTGAACGGCGTGGTACGGAGCTCGGCTTCTTGGAGAGGGCATACGGCATACGACTGGCGGGCCACTTGAAGGCGGTGCAAGTGGGAGGAGAAGCAGGGGCGTTCAACAGACGCGTATGACTCCGAGTGGAGCGAAGTTCTGTGAACCGCACGCAGTAGGGCGTGGGACCCGGGGGCGGGAGCGACCGCACTGCTGGGGGTCAAGGGGTCGCAGGTTCAAATCCTGTCGTCCCGACAAGTTCGAACGATCGAACGTCGCAGGTGAAGGGCCGTTCTCGAACGGCCCTTTTTCTGTTTTTCGTTCGCTACCTGGTGGGAGCGGGGGAGTGGGAGCGTGCTCCCACTGTCCCCATGCCTGTTTGCTCCCACTTGGGACGGTGCGCGCATATTCGATTCCTTGCGCGTACGTTCACATCCGTGCCCGGGTTGTGACCTGTGGCTCTGCGCCTGCCGAAAACTCCATCCGCGCAGGTCATGCGGCATGGTGGTACTCGTGCAGGATGCCGCCGAGGCGTGCACGTCTTCGTATGTCCAGGCGCGCGATCTCCTGTGGATCGACTGGCACAGGCGCGGGACGAAGCGGGCGGGCATTCGCGATTCCCTGGTGAGGCCGATGGGAGTTGTAGAAGGCCGATGGGAGTTGTAGAAGTCTTCGAACTCCCGCAGGGCGTGGCGGAGATGGTGTTGGTTCCAGATCAAGGTGCGATCCAGGAGTTCACGTCGGCAGGTCTGCATCCACCTTTCCATGATTGAGTTCATTCTCGGCATCTGGACGCCGCTGAGCACGACCTCGATCCCCGCATCGCGCAGGATGGCGTCGAACAGATCGGGGAACTTGCCGTCCCGGTCCCGGATCAACAACTTGGCCCTGGAGCCGGCATCTTCGAGGTCCATGACAAGGTTCTTCGCGGCCTGCGCAACCCAGGAGGCGGTCGGGTGCGCGGTCGCGCCCAGGACCCGAACCCGGCGGGCACGGTGCTCGATGACCGCGAAGACGTACAGCCTCGACCCGGACAAGGTGATCGTCTCCAGGAAGTCACAGGCCAGCAGGGCCTCGGCCTGCGAGCGAAGGAAGTCCGCCCAGACGGGCTGTTCGACTGCTGTATCGGGATGGGCAGTGCGTTCCCGGCGCCGAGCCGTAGAATCCGGCGGTGCACGCCAGCGCCGTCCGGTCGTGCGTTCGCTCGCAGGGAGGATATGTCATGCAGGACCGCTCGGAGTCGTCGAGCATCGAAACCGGGGAGAATGACGCGGACACCGCCTCAGCGACCGCATCGACGGTCATCGCAGAGGTACTTCCGGGCGTCGCTGTCGTCTTCGGCGAGGAAATACCGGAGCTCAAGCCCGATCTACTCGACTTCGGTCTCGTGTCGAAAGCCGACCGCATGCAGATCTCCACAGTTCTCGCCTCGATCGGAAACACGGCGACCGTGGCAGGCAACCTCGGCAACGCGTTAGCGAGCGCGCAGGGAATCTACAAAATCGGTAGCGCGACACAAGCCCTGCTGAATTCTGGCGCGACGCTCGCCATCAAGGACGGCGCGAACCTCGGAACAGTGATGTACCAGGGGCGTATCGTCGCTCAGGCCCGCTTCATCCCCGCGACGTTGGTAAGCGCCGCGCAGACCGTAGCCATGATCGGACCGGCGCTGGCCATGGTCGCCCTGCAGATGCAGCTCAGCGAAGTCACGCGTCTCGTCCGGACCAACATCGCGCTGACGAGCCAAGTGCTGTCGACCATTCGCAAAGAACAGTGGGCCGAACTGACGGGGCTCGTCGCCACGCTCGATCGCGCGGTCGATCAAGCGCGTGAAATCGAGGCCGTTCCCGCCTCCCTGTGGGAAAGCGTCGCGAGCAGTGAAGCGATCTTGCGTAAACAGCTTGAGCTGTACCGGAACAACGTCGAAGACCATGTGCAGCAGATAGACCGGGCTGACCCGCGTCGCCGCCGTGAATACCTGCAAACGAATGCTGAGGCGATCGTCTTCGACGCCTTCGCCCTCCTGGACTCTCAGAAGGCATGGACCGGGTACAAGGCGCTGCACGCCGGAAAAGCGAGAGACGCCGGACATGGTGACGCGGCCGAGGCACGGCTCGTCGAGGTCATCGTGCGCGACACCCGCGCCGAACTCGACTCGGCTCTCGCCGACACGACGCGTCTCGTCGACGCCCTGACGCGCGAGCTCCACATCCTCGCCGAGCTCCCCGGACACGAAACGCTGTCATTGCCGGGGAAGCGCAAGGACGCGAAGGCAACGCGTGCCATCGCCGCCCGCCTTCTGGAAGCGGTCGAGCCTCTCGCCGACGCTCTTCGTCCGCCGGTCCCTCCGGTAGAGGCCCCCAGCGTGATCTGTGCTCCCGAAGCGCTCGATCTCAAGTCGTACCTTCGCGTCCTGCGATGGTGTCTCGCAAACGGCGAGACACTCCAAGCCATCGGGTTCCCCGAGCAACTTGAGGCCCTCGATTCGATCGCCGCGATCATCGGCGGAGCGAAAGGGAAACTGGCCGCGGCGAGGGACAAGGGCGTGACAACAACCATGCTCGCCGTCACGGATCGCCGCGTCATCACAGCCAGGACGAACGCGTTCCTCGAACAAGGCGAGATCCGTCAGGATATTCCGCTCGACCAGGTCCGATACGTCCGTGCAGCGACCACTTCAAACAAGGGTACGCGCTCATCCGTCGACCTCATCACCCGCGACGAGAACATCCGATGGCTGTTTCCTCCCGGCATCGACAACGCTCATGTGGACGCGTTCGCCGGCGTGCTTGCCGAGTCGATGACCATCCCTGAGAGCGAACGTGATGCGTTGAAGCGGCGGCGGTACGCCGTCGAGGAAGGGGGTGAAGAAGGGCCGAGTACCGCCACAGGGCCCGCTGAAGTGACGGAATCGGTGGCGACAACTGGCAACACCGTCTGAAACCTGTCCTGCACGGTGCGCTTGCCGGAAACTCCATCCGTTCTGGTCACGCCGCATGTTGGTACTCGTGCAGGATGCCGCCGAGGCGCTCGCGTTTCCGTATGTCGAGACGGGCGATCTTCTCTGGATCGGCGATGGGTGAGGGTAGTGGGCGGAGCGGCCGGGCGTTCGTGATGCCCTGATGGGGCCGATGGCCGTTGTGGAAGTGTTCGAACTCGCGCAGGGCGTGGAGCAGGTGCCGCTGGTTCCAGATCAAGGTGCGGTCCAGCAACTCGCGTCGGCAGGTCTGTACCCACCTCACCATGATCGAGTTCATCCGCGGCATCCGGATCCCGCTGAGCACAACCTCAAGCCCCGCGTCCGCCAGGATGGCGTTGAACAGGTCAGGGAACTTCCCGTCCCCGTCCCGGTCCCGGTCCCGGGCCCGGATCAGGAAGCGTGTCGGCAACCGGCATCCTCGGGGTCCATGAAGAGATTCTTCGCGGCTTGTGCCCCCCAGGTGGCGGCCGGGTGCGCGGTTTCGCCCAGGATTCGGATCCGCCGGTGGGCGTGCTCGATGACTGCGAACACGTACATCCTCGCCCCGGACAGGGTGACCGTCCCGGAGAAGTCGCAGGCGAGCAGGGCGTCGGCGTGGGAGCGTAGGAAGGCCGCCCGGGTGCTGGAGGCGCGTTCGGGTGCCGGGTCTATGCCGGCCTCCTTGAGGATCTCCCATACCGTGGAGGCGGCCACCTCCACTCCCAGTACGAGCAGGTCGCCGTGCAGGCGTCTGTAGCCAGCTGGGATTTTCTCGTGCCAGGCGCAGCACATCCCTCGGAAGCCGGTATAGGAGCGCCGCCAGGAACGCCCGATCGCTCGGGTCGAACCGCGGCCTGGCCTTGCCGAGTTGGTGCTTCAGCACCGTGATCTGATGACGCAGGGCGAGGATCTCCGCGTCCTTTGACGCAGGGCGAGGATCTCCGCGTCCTTGTCCCGATCGCTCATCGGTAGCAGGCGCAGCATGGCGAACGCGTTCGTCACGCCGAGGTAGGTCAGTCGCAACAGCACGGTCGATCATCATGCCGCGCCCACTGCGAGCCGCGTGGGAGCGCTGACTCGAGCGACCGCGGCTGGCGCCATGGAAGACCGCTCCCACCTGTGTGGATGAGGTATTCGACAAGGGCAATGTCGGCGTCCCCGTCGTCTACGGGGCGCTGTCCTCGGGCCCTTACAGGTTCCACTCGTCGACCAGCAGCCCCACGAGCCGCCGCTGCCGCTTCTGCAGCACCGTCGGCGCCCACTCCTGGTGCTGCAGGACCTGGCTGGTCAGGGCGAACGTGGATACGCCGTGCCTGCCGGTGAAGTACTTCGCCTTCTTCTCGGCGAAGTCGTAGTTCTGTGCATAGGCGTTTTTCCTTCGGCTGAGCAGGACGAGGTTGCCCAGCCGGTGCGTCCACTGCCCACGCTGCTCATCGGTGAAGTGATGCAGCCATCGCGACCCCTGCTTCGGATTTTGCGGTAGCACGTGCTCGACAGTGATCACGTTGTGGTCGTACGAGACTCCGGGTTGCCCGGCCAGCATTTCGTCCAGGCGCAGCAGGACATATCTACGGGTCTTGGTGACGAGGTAGATGTCGCCGTCGAGGCGCGCGAGGGTCTCGGCCTTCTCCGTGTCCGTCAGGGGCAAGGAGATCGAGTCGAGGCCGTGGCCCGCGTCGAGTTCCCGCAGGAGGTCCGCGTAACGGGTGACGCGCGGAGTGGTGTAGACACGGCGGATGAACATGCTCGCCGCCAACCGCTCCAGTGCTCCGAGGAATGTGTCGAGCCAGGCCGGGTCGTCACCGTGATTGTGCAGCGCCCAGAGGGCCGCGGGATGCCAGTCGTTGTTGTCGATCTGCTGAAGCCGTTTGAACCAAGCGTTGACTTGCTCCGCTCCGGAGGCCGCCGAGTAGTCGGCGTCACGGATCTGCACGTAGGCATCCGCGTACGGCACGACGACGTCATTGACGAACGATTCGGCCTTGCCAGGAAGGTAGCGGCTGAGCACCTGCTCGGGAAATTCCTTGAGCAGTTCTCGTTCCGCTCTCTTCATCGCGAACACCATGCGCAGGTGGAGGAAGAGGTCGGCGAAGTCGTCCCGCCCGAGAGCCTCCTCGGCGTCCTCCCACTTGCGGGCGCACCTTTCTGAGGCCTTCTCGTCCAGCGCGCCGATGATGTGCGACTTGAAGATGTCCGTGGGCGAAAGATCCATGCCCCGGGAGTTCATCACGCTGAAGATGCGGTGCGCGCTGTCCAGATCGGGGGTGCTGACGACGACCAGGAAGGTGCGCTCACCCAGCATTTGGACCAGGTCCAGTCGCCGCTCCTCCGACCAGTCGGCAAGTGTCGCGTGTAGCGCCCTCGCGTTGCGCAGAACGGCCTTTTGGGCGTCCGTGGCCAGTGTTTCCTCCTTTAGCGTCCGTAGTGTGTCGGTGGTTCCCTTTGTCTGGACGTACTGGTGGAAGAAGCCGGCATCCCGGAAGCGCAGGGTGAGTCTGGGCTTGGGGTCGAGGCGACGAACCTTGTTGCCGGGCTCCGTGACGAGTTTGTCAAGGTCGTTGCGTAGGTCGGGGTCTTCGGTGAGGTCGCGAAGGAGGGCGAGCAGGATCGTCAGGGTGGTGAGGCGCTGCTGGCCATCGATGACCTCTGCGGACGTGTCCCCCTTGGCCTTGACGAGCACGATGGAGCCGAGGAAGTAGGGTTCGACCGCCCCTCTGTCCAGCGACTCCTCCAAGTCCGTCAGCAGTTGCACGGCCTGCTCGACATCCCAGGCGTACGGCCGCTGGTAATCCGGAATTCTGAAGTCGTAGTCACTGCTGAACACCTTGTGCAGGGACACTTCCTGCGCCTCGAGTTGCTGCATCGCTCAATGATGTAGGGCTGTTGCCGACATGTCTCGGGAATCCCGGTAGCTGAACGAAACGCGGGTGGGTCCTGTCCTGGTGAAGCAGTAGGGGGCGTATGCCCCGTGGATCGCGTTCATGCGGTGTGATCCGGTACGTGGCTGAGCGCCGTTGCACACGCCCTCGGTGCGCATGAACAGGTCGGCCACGCCAACCTGAGAGACCCTCGCATCGGGCAGTCGTGGCCGTCACCCTGGTGAGATCGTCCAGTACAGCGTCTAGCTTGAATACACCGACGATGCGAAGACCGCTGTGCCCAAGTGGCAACCATGGAAGCCGAAGGCGACCGAGGCTTCCAGCTCAGAGCCGAGTTCCAGAACCCCGATCATGCCGCGCAGCAGATCCGACGCAGGAGCGGAATCGAATGAGTCCCCTTGAGCGCCTCACGGAGCTCTGCCCCCCTCCCGCCGTCCGCCAGCCGCTGGTGGACTGGGCACAGGTCGAGTCCGACTCCGGGAGCAGATGTGATCTGATCCAGTTCGGGGCATCTACCCGGCGCCGGTGGATTCCTCGCTTCTGCTTACCTTGGTGGCGCGAACAACGGTGAGTGAACCGTTCCGGGTTCGGTAGAGACTCGATTCCGTGAAAGGATTGAGTCATGGCACGTCCCTCCTCCTATCCCGTTGAGCTGCGCAAACGAGCCGTCCGCATGATCGCCGAGGTCCGTGGTGAGTATCCGAACGAGTCGGCCGCGCTGCGGGCCGTCGCCCAGAAGCTGGGCATCGGTTCGGCGGAGACCCTGCGGAACTGGGTGAAGCGCGACGAGGTCGACTCCGGGCAGCGTCCGGGGACGACCACGGAGGAGTCCGCGCAGATCAAGGCGATGAAGAAAGAGATCGCCGAGCTGAAGCGGGCGAACGACATCCTGAAGGCTGCGGCGTCTTTTTTCGCGGCCGAGCTCGACCGGCCACACACTCGCTCGTAGCGTTCATCGACGAGCACCGGGCCCGCTTCGGCGGTGTCGAGCCGATCTGCCGTGTGCTTACCGAGCACGATTGCAAGATCGCCCCTTCCACCTATTACGCTCACCGCAAGCGGCTCGAGGCCCCGTCTGCCCGCACCGTCCGCGATGCCGCGCTGAAGCCACTCATCCAGCAGATCTTCGAGGTCAACTACCGTGTGTACGGGGCCCGGAAGGTCTGGCGTGAGCTGCACCGTCAAGGCCACGTCGTGGCCCGGTGCCGGGTCGAACGCCTCATGCGTGAGCTTGGCGTCACCGGTGCCGTCCGCGGGAAGAAGATCATCACCACGATCCCGGACGGTTCCGTCGAGCGGGCCCCGGACCTGCTGGACCGCAACTTCGTCGCGCCGGCCCCGAACCGCTGCTGGGCCGCCGACTTCACCCATATCAGCACCTGGTCGGGGGTGGTCTACGTCGCCTTCGTCGTGGACACCTTCTCCCGCCGGATCGTCGGCTGGTCCGCCGCCACGTCGAAGGAGACCACGCTCGTGCTGGACGCCCTGGACATGGCTCTATGGCAACGCGACCGCGACGAACACCCGCACCAGAAAGGCGAGTTGATACATCATTCCGATGCCGGGTCGCAATATACGAGTTTCCGGCTCGCCGAGCACTTGGACACGGCCGGCATCGCGGCCTCGATCGGATCTGTCGGCGATGCATACGACAACGCCCTGATGGAGAGCACGATCGGCTTGTTCAAAGCCGAGCTGATCAAGCCCGGACGGCCCTGGCGAACCCTTTCCCAGGTCGAACTCGCCACCGCAGAGTGGATCGACTGGTACTGCCACCGCCGGCTCCACGGTGAAATAGGGCACATCCCACCCGCCGAACACGAGGCCAACTACTACCGCGCAACCACCAAACCCCAGGTCACAACCACAACCTGAAGTCTCTACCGAACCCGGAACGGTTCAGAGCGACTGTTCTGGGTGACCGATCCGCAGGGGCAACCGGACGCCTGGACGATCGCTGTCAACGAAGCACGGGGCCCCGTTGGTTCACCTTCGCAGGAGACCTGACGCAGTTTCTGGTGTCTGTGTATCTCCCAGACAGTGGAGGCGGCAACCTTGATGCCGAGGGTGGCGAGTTCGCCATGCACCCTGAGATAACCCCACGACGGGTTTTCTCGCGCCAGGCGCAGGACCAGCGCGCGGATTGCGCGGATAGTGCGTGGCCGACCCGGTCTTTTCGGCCGGCAGGTATGGGCGTGGCACCGTTTCATCAAATCGCGATGCCAGCGCAGCACGGTGTCGGGTCGGACCAGTATCCGGAGCCGGCACAGAACTTCACGGGGCACGGGCGCCAGTAGGGCGGCAATGAGGGCCCGGTCTTCCGGAGCGAACTTGGGCAGGTCTGCTCCGAGCTGTCGCTGAAGGACGGCGAGCTGGTGACGCAGGGCGAGGATCTCCGCGTCTTTGCCGCGGTTGCCCATCGGCAGCAACCGCAGTGCGGCGAACATATTGGTGACGGTCAGGTAGGCGAGACGAGGCAGCACGAGTGCTCATCCTGCCGCACCGTTGGAGACGCTTCTGAGCTGTGTGGACGGCATTTTCGGCAGCCGCAGTGCCGTCCCGGAGGTGACCCGCCCCGCGCCGGCCTGTGTGCTCGTGGACGCGCGGGACGGGCTCGCCCAGGAGGCCTTCGAAGCCGCCGCGGAGACCCTGTTCACCGCGGTGCGGGAGAACGGCATGGTGGCGCTGTGGATCCGCCGCTCCTGCGGCGAACTCGGCCACTACCCGCGCCGCGCGGCCGAGCACGGGTTCACCGCAGTGGCCTGCGCCAACAACCCCGCCCGGATGTCCCCCGGCGGCTCGGGTGGCCCGGTCCTCGGCACCAACCCGCTGGCGTACGCGGTCCCGCGCCCGGACGCTGCGCCCCTCGTCATCGACCAGGCATCGTCAGGGACCGCCCACGTGAACGTACGCGGGAAGGCCGAGGCCGCTGAACCGATCCCGGAAGGCATGGTGGTCGGCCCCGACGGCGCCCCACCACCGACACCTCCGCCGCCCTCGCCGGCGCGCTGCTCCCCTTCGGCGGCCACCGCGGCGGCAACGTGGCCCTGCTCGTCGAACTCCTGACCACGATGGGCGGCGGCGCCTTCTCGCTGGACGCGCCCCCGTTCGACCACGGGAACGAAGCGCCACCGGCCCGGCACGCCCAATCACCGGCCGCCGAGGGCTGCTGAGCCCGCTCGCCCAGCGCGCCGAGCCCGCGCTGAGCGGCCCCGGCTCCATGACACCGCCCACGGTGATCTCCTGCGGGCGCCGTGAGCCGGGCTTCGACCAAGGGCCCAGGGGGACTCGACGAGGGAACGAACCTCACGGCACGGGCTGACGGATCACCACGCTTCCTGCGCGGCGAAGAAGCGCCTCCAGAAGTCGAGCCGTTCGGGCGAGGCGACCGCGACAGGTCCGAAGCGGTCGCCGACCTCCATGACCGTGGGCGAAGTCGTCCTGAAGGCAGGCCAGTCGGGTAGTCCGCGGCCGTTGGGGTCGCCTGTGGTGGCGTAGTCGGCCCAGTAGGACGACATGACGTCCGCGATCTCGTGGTCCTTGGCGGTCCAGTACGTGGTCGGGTTGGCGAAGACGTAGGCGATCTCGGAGGCGTGGTAGGCGCCGCGGATGTCGTGGTCGGGGCCGGGCGGACGGTGGGTCCAGAAGTAGGTGTGCACGGGGCGGTCCGTGTGGCGGGTCCAGCGCCTGGCCCACAGGTACGTCGAGCTGCGGGCGTTGTCGCGAACAGCGTCGTTGCTCGCGCGGGCCGCCTCGTCGTCCGTGGTCGCGGGATAGAGCCGGAGGAACTCGTCGGCCATGGTGCCGAACTTCCGCCGGGCGTCGCCGGTGTAGTCGTCGAGGGTGACATGGATGGGTGGCGCGCCGGGGCGGTCGGGGTAGCCGGTCTTCCGCCAGTAGTCGAAGGCGGTCTCCGGGACGGCGCCGCTCTCGTCGAGGTTGTTGCCCGCGAGGAAGGACACGTCGTTCTGCGCGCCGCGGGTGAGCGTCGTGGCGTAGTCGGACGGAATCAGCCAGCCGTCCACGACCGGTCTGAACAGGGGCGGCTTGGCGATGCTCCCGGTGTCGACGGTGGTGTCCGGGAGCGCCGCGGCGTCGTTCAGGTCCTGCCAGCGCAGGGCGCGCAACTCCTTGAGGTTTGCCGCGCCGTGCGAGGAGGCGTAGGCGCTGCCCTGCTCCTCGGCGGTGGCGGCCTTGCGGTAGGAGGTGCCGAGGTAGCGCAGTTCGGGATCGCCCGGGTCGCGGACCTGGCTCTCGGCGATCGAGCGTCGGAACAGCCCCGTGGCGAGCGGTGACATGGACAGGAACCCGACCGAGCCCGCGCCGGCGGACTGGCCGCCGATGGTCACGTTGTCCGGGTCGCCGCCGAACGCGGCGATGTTGCGTCGCACCCACTTCAGGGCGGCGACCTGGTCGAGCAGGCCGTAGTTGCCGGAGACGCCGTGCGGTGACTCCGCGCTCAGCTCGGGCGTGGAGAGGAAGCCGAGCGCGCCGAGACGGTAGTTGAAGGTCACGACGGCCACGCCCTTGCGGGCCAGGTTCTCGCCGTCGAACAGCGGGTCCGAGCTGGTGCCGCCGGAGAATCCGCCTCCGTAGATCCAGACGAACACCGGCCGCTGCCGGTCTCCGTGCGATGCGCCGGTCCACACGTTCAGGAACAGGCAGTCCTCGCTCATCTTCAGGCTGCCGTCCGCGGCCTGGGCCTGCGGGGGAGAGGCGCCGAACGCGTCGGCATCGCGCACACCCTTCCATGGCGCGGGCGGCGTCGGCGGCTTCCAGCGCAGGTCCCCGACCGGGGCGGCGGCATAGGGGATGCCCTTGAAGGCGGTGATGGACGCGTCGTTTCCCGGGGTGCCGCGCAGCATGCCGGACGCGGTCCGTACGGTGCGTCCGGTGGCGGCCGATGCCGGGCCCGCCGTGGCGAGGACCGGTCCGGCGGCCGCGGCCAGGAGCGCGGAGGCGATCAGGGAGCGCCGGGTGGGTGTCGTATCGCTGAACTTCATGCTCCGGGTCTCCTCAGCTCGCCAGGTAGCTCGTCGTTGCCGGATCGAATTCCAGGACGACCTGGTCGCCGGGCCGGCATCCGAGGCCGGCCCGTGTGGAGACCGTAATCGGCATGTCGGCGGAGCGGACGACCAGTTCGAGGCGGTCGCCGAGGAATTCGCAGGACTCCACCGTGGCGAGGAACTCGGCGTCTCGCAGCGCCGGTTCCTGCCCCTCGACGGTGGTCCGCACCTGGACGTTCTCCGGGCGGACACACACGTAGCCGCCGCTGCTGGATCGCTGGTCCTCTTCGGTCGACGAGCGGCCGCAGACCACCGGGCCGACGTCGGTCTTCGCCGTCACGCCGTTGCCGTCGCGCAGGGGCGAGACATCCTGCACGGGCAGCAGGTTGGCGCTGCCGATGAAGTCGGCGACGAAGGACGAACGGGGGTGGTGGTAGAGCCGTTCCGGGTGGTCGATCTGCTCGATGTGCCCGTGGTTCATCACGACCACGATGTCCGACAGCGCCAAGGCCTCCGCCTGGTCGTGGGTGACGTAGAGGGCGGTGACTCCGAACTGCTCCTGGAAGGAACGGAGTTCCTGGCGGAGCTTGGAGCGCAGCTTCGCGTCGAGGTTCGACAGCGGCTCGTCGAGGAGGAGTACCTCGGGGTCGCCGAGCAGGGCACGGGCGAAGGCCAGGCGCTGCTGCTGCCCGCCGCTCAGCTGGGTGGCCCAGCGGTCCGCCATGGGGGCGAGACCCACCTGGTCGAGCATGTCCAGGGCGCGCGCCCGGATGTCCTGGCCCCTGCGGCGGTTGCGTCCGTGCCGCATCGGGAAGGCCGCGTTGTCGAGGACGGTCATGTGCGGCCAGATGCCGTAGGACTGCGGGACCATCGCGATGGGCCGGTCCTCGGGGCGGACATGGATCTTCTGCGGCACATCGAACATCACCTGCCCGCCCATCTCGATCCGTCCGCCCGTGGCCTGCTCAAGGCCCGCGACACAGCGAAGGGTCGTCGTCTTTCCGCACCCACTGGGCCCGAGCAGCGTGACGAACTCCCCCTTGGGGACATCGAAGGAGACACCGTCGACCGCGTACGTGGACTCACTGCCGGCCGCCCGGTCGTAGGACTTGCGCAGCTCCGTGATGACGATCGAGTTCACGGGATTCCTGCTCATCGTTTCCACCATCTCTCTCATGCCTCCTGCATGTCGCTGCGCCGGTTGACGAGCCATACCGCGACCGTCGAAATCACCACGAGGACCACGGCCAGGGCGCTCGCCGTGGGGTTGTCGACGCTGGACGTGAACGTGTCCCACAGGACCACCACCAGCGTGCGGTTGTCCGAACTGGTCAGCAGCAGGGCGATCGGGAGCTCGCCCAGCGCGTGGGCGAAGACCCACAGCCAGCTCTTCCACAGGGTCGGCCGCAGCAGCGGGAGCAGTACCGTGCGGGTCACGGTGGACGGGCTCGCGCCGGTGACGCGCGCGGCCTCGACGAGGCCGTCGTCCAGTTGCAGGAGTGCCGTCTGCACCATGCGGGAACTGCGGGGGAGGAAGCGGGTCACGAGTGCGACGACGATGATCCATACGGTGCCGTAGATGGGGATCGGGACGAACAGGTACAGGAACAGGACGGCGGCGCCGAGGACGACGCTCGGAATCCCGAAGACCGCGAACTGCGTCTCGAACAGGAGCGTGCTGCCCCGGAACTGCCGTCGTGCCGCTGCCACGGCGATCCACACCGCCATCGCGGTGGTCACCGTGGCGGTGACCAGGACGACCTCGGCTGTGTTCAGCAGTATCTTGCCGATGTCCGGGATGTCGAGCAGGTGGCTGTAGTTCGCGAAGGTCATCGACTCGACCCCGGACCATGTGATGGGTCGGGTGTAGGGCGAGAAGCTCGTCCACAGCAGGGCCAGGATGGGCAGCACGATGCCGATGAACATGTAGGCGCAGACGACGATGAAGACCGGGATCCGCCACTTCCCGAGGCTCACCCGGGTCTGGCGGTAGCCCTTGCCGACCACGACCCGGAACCGGTTGGTGTCACGGACCCGGCGCCGGTACACGGCGAGCAGGATGAGTGACACCACGAGGATGAGGACGCCGTAGGTGCTGGCCTGCCCGTAGTTGGGGATTCCGCCGGGTGGTTGCAGCGAGTACTGGATGAGGCTGCTGAAGACGAAGATCTTGTCCGGCAGCCCGAGGATCGCGGGAATGGCGAACCCCTCCAGGGCCACGACGATGAACAGGATCCCGGCAGCGGACACGGCAGGTGTGACGAGCGGCAGAACGATCAGTCGGAGGCGGCGCCACAGGGAGGCACCCACCGTCGCGGCGGCCTCCTCGAGTTCGGGATTGAGCCGGGCGAGGGCCGGGGCGATCATCAGGTACATGCTGGGCACCCCGAAGATGCCCATCACCAGGATCATCCCGGGGATGGAATAGATGTCGATCTGCACGCCGAAGATCTTGTGGACAAGGATCGCCAGCGGCCCGTTCGCGGGGTTCGCGACGAGTGCCCACGCGATCGCCATCACCGTGACCGGAACCGCCATCGGGGCCAGCGCCATCGGACTGAGGAACTTGCGTCCGGGCAGGTCGGTCCGCTCGAAGAGGTAGGCGAGGCTGAGGCTGAGTACGAGGGCGACAAGGAGCGAACCGACCACGTAGATGACGGTGTTGAGCGTCACCGTCCCCAGCCGGCTGGACTCGAACACGGCCTGGAAGTTGTCGAGCGAGAAGCCGGGGACATCGAAGGGGAGCTCGGTGGGGGACGGCTTCAGGCTGCTGTAGATCAGGATCGCGAGGGGGACCAGAACCAGGTAGCCCACCAGGACTGCCATCGCCACGGACAACAGCGTGCCCGCTGCCGGTGCGAGCTTCCGCAGTTTCACGGCGGGGCTCTTCGCCGGGGCAGTGGGCGGTGCTTCCATCGCCGCCGGCGGCGGTGTTTCGTCGGTTTTCAGGACCATCGCGGGCCCCCGGACTTCTTCATATCGCTAGCCCACATCGGTCCCGAATTCCTTCTCTACCTTTGGATAGAACGTGGAGAGCTTGTTGTACTCGGCGAGTGTCTTGGTGCCGTACCACTTCAAGTGCGCCGCGCACAGCGCCTGGAGGACGGCGGTGTCACCGGGATCCGAGCAGTCGGTGTCCACCGGGATCCGGGAGTTGTAGCTCTTCGCGAGCACCTTCTGGGCGGCGTCCGACGACAGGAACGAGGTGAGCAGCGCCGCGGCGGCCGGGTGTCGGGCACCCTTGGGGACGTAGAGATACGACTCGCTGGCGCTGGTCGGCGAGATCGGCGCGATGCCGACGGGCGCTCCCTTCGCCTTCGCGGCGAGGGCCAGACTGGCGAGGCTGGTCCCGATGCTCACCTGCCCCGACTCGATGGGTGCTTCGGCCTGGGTGACGTTCGGCGAGTAGTGCGGCTTCAGGGCGCCGAACTTCTTGGCCCACGCCAGCGCCTTCGTCTCGCCCATCGCATCGTCCAGATCCCATACGGACATGAACGACGCGCGCGACTCCGCCGAGATCTTGCCACCGGACCACTTGGTGTCGAGCAGATCGTCCCAGGACATCGGCACGTCAGCGGGTTTGACCTTGTCGGTGTTGTAGGCCCACACCTTGGGGGTGGCCCACACGTAGACGAAGTTCTTGGCGAAGACGTTCTGGTCGTCGACGCCGTATTTCGACCAGTCGACGTCACCGGCCAGCTTGACCGCCGGTGTCATGGTGAGTCCGCCGGCGTTCGCCACGTCGATCGACACCTTCTTGGCGGCCTGCTCCATCCTGAGCTGGCTGACCTGGTCCGGTGCCTTGATGTTCGTGTACTTGACCTCGATGCCGGGGTGCTTCTTCCTGAACAGGTCGATGGCGGGCTGCATCTGGGCTTCCGGGTTCCAGGAGGCCCAGACGACCTCGCCCTCCTTCTTCGCCTGCTTCTCCAGGGCAGTCATCGACGCGGGGAGTGCGGTCTGCTCGGCTCCCGCTCCGCAGCCGGTCGCGACGGCCGTCGTGAGCAGCGCGAGCGCCGCGCATCCGGTGGCACTGCGCCGTGTCACCCTTCTCTTCACGTAATGACTGATCGCCATCCCCTCCTCGGGGGTACGCGCCCAACGTTGCGCAGGGCACCTGGTCTACGTCACGCGCTCAGCGGCAGCGGCGCGTCACGTTCTTCTGCACAGCAACAGGGATGAACGTGGGGGCGGGGCACCAGGCGGCGACGACCTCTGGTCGACACGGGCAGGTGCCAGGCCCTGGCGGTGCGGACGACTGTGAGTGGACCGTGGCGGCCCCTCGCGGCTCAGACGCTTTGTCAAACAAAATGGACCGTAGCACCGGCCCTGCTCGACGTGAACCCCGTCACGCGAAAATCCCGTTCCCTCGCTGTTTCCGCCTGTTGTGTGCGTGGACAGGTGCCGCAAAGCTGCTGGGTGTAGGGGCGTGACGGTCGTGGTCAGACCCCTGTTCCCGTACCGGACGGTCTCCTATTGTTGGACAACCTTGTGATGCGGGACGTCCGGGGGAGGAGAACTGGATGAGTGAGCGGCCGTCGAGCGGGCCGGAGGCATCGTCGTCGAGCAGGTTCGAGCGGGCCTACCGGGACCTGCGAAACCTGATCGTCTCGGGACACTTCGAGCCGAACGCCCGCCTCACCGAAGCGGAGTTGACGAGCCGCCTCGGTGTCTCGCGCGGCACCATCCGGTCGGTTCTGGTGCGCCTCGCGCAGGAGGGGTACGTCACCAGCGAGCCCAACCGGGGTGTCAGGACCCGCGTGTTCACCGTCGAGGAAGCGGCCACCGTCCTGGAGGCGCGCGAGGTCCTCGAATCGGCGCTGGCCGCCAAGGCCGCCACCTGTGCCACCGACTCCGAGCTCCGGGAACTCGCCGGCATCTGCCGGCAGATGGGCGACGCGGAGGAAGCGCGCGCCGAAGCGGACTACTCCCGGCTCAACAGGCGCTTCCACCGGCAGGTGCGGGCGATGGCCCGGCAGCCCATCCTGTCCGGGTTCGTCGACGTCCTCGTCTACCCCTTGGTGATGCGGCAGTTCCGTGACCGGACGCGGACCCACCCGAGGGCGAACTCGCTGAACGAGCACCGTGCCATCGTGGCGGCGCTCACGACGCGCAACCCCGACGCGGCCGCCGCGGCGATGCGGCACCACGTCGCCTCCGCGAGGCAGGCGCTCTTGCTGAACGCCACTCGGGCGACCGACGGCTGAAGGCACCCGTTGGGTCGGATTGTTTGACGATTCTCATGCCGGAACCTTGTCGTTGGGGCGAAACGACTGTTAGCTTCCCCGCATTGTCAAACAAAATAGTCCGGTGAGGAGAACGACATGATCAGTCAATGTCGCCGTGACGCAGGGCTTCGCAGGGACTACCGAGGGGTCGCACGATGACACGACTCTCGGTGGCCCTGCGTCGCTACCCGCACACGGATCCGCTGATCGACGGCGCTGTGAAGGTCGCCGGCTGCGATCTCGACTTCCCGGAGGTCGAGCCCATCCACCGGGCATTCGCCCCGATGGTCCGTGAGCTCCGCTACGACGTCTCCGAGCTCGCCATCGCCACCCTGCTGCAGGCCGTCGAGGCCGGTGTCCAGGTCGCCGCGCTCCCCGTGGTCCTGCACGGCAACTTCCACCACAAGTCCATCTCCGTCTGGGGCGGCGAGGGGCAACTCCGCCCCGAGGACCTGCGCGGACGGCGGGTGGGTGTGCGTGCCTACAGCCAGACGACGGGCCTGTGGGTCCGTGGTGTGCTCAGTGACACCTACGGAGTGCGGTCACAGGACGTGACATGGGTGACCCGGGAGGGCGCACATGTCGACGGTGTGCCCGAGCCGTCCAACGTCGAGCGCACGTCGCGGCCCCTGGTGGAGGCCCTGCGGGACGACGAGCTCTCCGCGGTCGTCATGGGTGCGCGCTCGGCCGATCACGTCGACGGCCTTGTCCCGCTGATCACTGACTGGAAGGCCCAGCAGGCGCAGTTCCTGGAGGACCACGGCTGGGCCCCGATCAACCACCTCGCCGTCGTGCGCAAGGACCTCCTGGAGTCCAGGCCGGACCTCGTACGAGAGGTCTACCGAGGTCTCTGCGCAGGCATCGACGCCGCCCGCCCCGTCGAATCCACCGGCTCCACCCGCGAGCTGGTGGTGCAGCACGGTGTCAGCGACACCCTCCTGGCCACGCTCCAGACGGCCATCCGCTATGCCCGGGAGCAGGACCTCATCAAGGACGACCTGGACGCGGCGGACCTCTTCGCCGACTTCAACCGCTACGTGGGCCGCCCGTGACCGGCTCACGAGGCCCCCTTCGCACGCCGCTGTACCGACACCGTTCAGAGGAGAGCCGATGCGCTACTTCGACACCCACACCCATGCCATCTCCAGCGACGCCGACACCTACCCGCCGAAGCCGCTCGGCGGCACCCGCTCCGAGTGGTCCCGGACCCGGCCCGTGGATGTCACCGGCCTGATCCGCAGCCTCGACGACGCGGGCGTCGAGCGGGCCGCCCTCGTCCACGCCTCGACCGTGTACGGATTCGACAACCGGTACGCGGCCGACGCCCTGGCCAAGTTCCCGGACCGTCTGGTGGGCGTCTGCGCCGTCGACTTCCTCTCCGATTCCGCCGTGCCGGACCTTCGGCACTGGATCGAGGAGCGCGGCTTCAGCGGTGTCCGCATCCGGGTGTCCGACGGCACCACGAAGGTCCCCACGCCGGGCAGTGGTCTCTCGGACGAGCGGATGGCCGCGGTGTGGGACTACGTGGAGAGCCGTGGTGTGCCGGTGTGCATCCAGATGCACTCGAAGGACACCGGCAAGCTCCTCCAAGTCCTCGAAGCACACCCGACGTTGACCGTGCTGCTCGACCACGCCGGACGCCCCGACGCCAGTGGTGGCCCCTCGTACCCGAAGCTCGACGAACTCGGGCGGCTGGCCCGCTTCCCGCGGGTCAACCTCAAGATCACCCCTCCGGCGCTGCGGCGCCTCAAGGACACGGAGGGCGCGGATGTCGTCGAGGTGCTGCGACGCCTCGCGGGCGTCTTCGGTGCCGATCACCTGATGTGGGGATCGAACTTCCCGGCGTCCGACGGCTCCCTGAAGGACCTGCGCGACTCCATCGAGGGCCTCCTGTCCTGGATGTCGCCGGACGAACTCGCGGCCGTTCTCGGCGGTAACGCGGCCCGTGTCTACAACGCACCCGCGATCAACCGATAGCCACTGCCGACCCCGCGTGGGCTGACACGACCTGAGGACATCATGTGACGGGACAGGAACGAAGGAGCGGGACGGGTCGCAAGCGGTTCGCCCTGACGGCGGCCACCGCGCTGGTCGGCGCGGCCGCCATGGCCGGCTGTGGCGCGAAGGCCGAGAGCGCCGATCTGCCGGAGTCGATGGACGCGCTGGTGAAGCAGGCGAAGCAGGAGGGGGAGGTCGAGTGGTCGGCCCCCAAGCCGCAGCAACAGATGCAGCCGGCGATCGACCTGTTCGAGAAGAAGTACCCGAGCATCAAGATCAAGTACACCAACACCAAGGCTCCCGACCAGGTGAGCCAGCTCAGGATGGAACAGGCCGCCGGGAAGGTGTCGGTCGACGTGGCCAACGCCGGCGGGATCACCGTGACCCCGTCCGCCGACATGGCGGACGACATCGACTGGTCGAAGTACGGCATCGGCTCCGAGAACCTCCTCGACAAGAAGCTGGTCTACATCTGGGCGGTGCCGAAGGTGTGGGCCTACAACACGGAGAAGGTCAAACCCGCTGACGTGCCGAGGAGTTGGAGCGATCTGCTCGACCCGAAGTGGTCCGGCGGCAAGATCTCGGCGGAGTCGCGCGCGTCGTTCCTGACCCCCTGGGCGCTTGATTCGTCCATGGGCGAGGCGGAGGCGCTGTCGTGGGCGAAGAAGTTCGCCGCGCAGAAGCCCCACTTCACACCGAACACGACGCAGTCGGAGGCACCGATCGAGTCGGGAGAGGTGAGTGTCGGCACCAGCCTCATCAACCTCGTCCTCCAGGCGAAGAAGACCGGCGCGCCCGTCGAGGTGGCCCCCATCTCGCCGACCAACGCCAACGAGTCGTACCTCTACGTCCCGAAGGGCGCACCGCACCCCGCCGCCGCGGCGCTGCTCACCTCGTTCCTGTCCTCCGACAAGGCCCAGCAGGCCCTCGCCACGACGTACAACTCCCGGATCCCGGCGAGCACCGACTGCTCGGACACGAGTGACACACCTGTCCTGGAAGCCGTCTGCGAGGCGAAGCTGAAGTGGTACCCCACCGCGACGCTGGCCGAGTACGACAACCTCACGACCTTCTTCCCCAAGGGGGAGGACGCGATGGGTACGAGTGTCGGGTGAGGACACGGGACTGAGCCCTGGCCCGACCCATGACGAGGGCCGCCCGGGCAGCTTCGCCTCGCTCAGGATCCGCAACTACCGCCGCTTCTCCATCGGGCAGTTCACGTCGGTGGCCGGCAACTGGATGCAGAACATCGCCGTCGGCTGGCTCACCCTCGAACTCACCGGCAGCGGAACCGTGCTCGGCATCGTGACCGCCGCCCGGTACCTGCCGATCCTGCTGCTCGGGGCCTGGGGCGGACTCGTGGTCGACCGCCATGACACGCGCCGACTGCTGCTCCTCACCCAGATCTGCTTCGCCGTCCAGGCCGCGTTCCTCACCGTACTGTCGTGGGCACACCTCGTGACGCTGCCACTGCTCATCGTGGTCATGCTCGGGCTCGGCCTCACGAACGTCTTCGACAGTCCCGCACGTCAGAAGCTGATCAGTGAGCTCGTCGACACGGATCACCTGTCCAACGCCATCGCGATCAACTCCACCCTCGTCAACACGGCCAAGCTAGCCGGGCCCGGCATCGCCGGATCCGTGATCGCGGCCCTGGGGGTGGCCCCGTGCTTCGCCCTGGACACGGTCTCGTTCCTCGCCGTCATCGTCAGTCTGCTCAGGCTGCGGACGGCGGAGATGTATCCGGGAGAGCGGGAGGTGCGGGCGAAGGGCCAGATCCGGGCCGGCCTCCGCCATGTCCGGCGCACGCCCGAGCTGCTGTACCCGATGGTCATGGTGTACGTGACGGGCATCCTCACCTGGGAGTTCCCGGTGAGCCTGCCGCTGCTGACGAGGTCGGTGTTCGGGGCGGGACCGGCCGGGTACGGCACGGCGATGGCCGTCATGAGCGTGGGCGGGGTGCTCGGAGGCCTGGTCGCGATGCGCAGGCGCCGGCTCGGCACCCGGCCACTGTCGGTGTCCGCGGTGATCTGGGGCGTCCTCATCTGCGGCGCGGCTCTTGCGCCGACGCTGCCGGTGGCGCTCGTCGTGCTCGCGTTCGTCGGCTCCGCCTCGGTCACGTTCAACTCCTCGGCCAAGACTCTGATGCAAGTGTCGGCAGCCCCGCAGATGCGTGGGCGGGTGCTGTCCATCTGGTCGATCGGCTGGCTCGGGGGCACCGTCATCGGCGGTCCTGCCGTCGGAGCGATCGGCGCGTCCTGGGGCGCCCGCAGCGCGCTGCTCGTCGGCGGGCTCGCGTCGGCCGGTGTCGGCCTCACCGTACTGCTGGCCCTGTCGATGACCCGGGGCGCGCACGGACACCACTGAGTACGCCCCAACTGCGGGCTTGTGCGGCGCCATGGGGTTCTCGCCGCCATCCGGCCGGTTCGTTGTCGGACAATGCTGAGCCGATCGCGCTCGGTGTTTCTGTGAATGCAAGGTTCTTCCTGCAGGCTTCTTGTCCCCTCCTGGAGGCGGTGTTACGTTCGCATCACTGGTTGTCCGACAATCCCGGAGGCGAAGAGGGTCGCCGAGATTGCCTCAGCAAGAGCACGTTCACTGCACTGCCACCCATGAACGCCGGGGCCGAGGAGACAGATATGTCGACCACACAGCGCAACTCCCACTCGGAGGCACTCCGACTGGAGAACGTCACCCTGCAGTTCCCCGGCACCCATCGACCGGCGATCCAGGACGTCACGTTCAACGTCGATCGCGGCAAGGTCGTCGCCGTGATCGGACCCAGCGGGTGCGGGAAGAGCACCATCCTCAACCTGGCCGCGGGGCTGCTCACTCCCACGCAGGGAGAGGTGCACTACGCCGGCGAACCGGTCATCACCGTCAACTCCGATGCGGCGTACGTGACCCAGCAGTCCCACCTGCTCCCCTGGCTGAGTGTGCGGGCCAACGTCGGCCTGGCGCTCAGGTTCCGCAAGGTCCCCAAGGAGGAGCGCGAGGCGCGCATCGCCGACTGGATCAAGCTCGTCGGCCTCACCGGATTCGAGGACCACTTCCCCCGGGAGCTGTCCGGCGGCATGCAGAAGCGCTGCGCGATCGCGCGGGCGCTGATCTACAACCCGTCCATCGTGCTGATGGACGAGCCGTTCGGGCCGCTCGACGCCATCACGCGCCTCAAACTCCAGCAGGAACTGCTCAACATCTGGCAGGAGCAGAACGGGACGCTCATCTTCGTCACGCACGACCTCAACGAGGCCCTGTACCTGGCCGACGAGGTCGTCGTGATGTCACGGGGTCCGGGCACGATCCGCCGAGTCATCAAGGTTCCCTTCGAGCGGCCCCGCAGCATCGGCTCGCTCGTCGAGACCCGCGAGTTCTCGGAGCTCTACAACGACCTCTGGGGCCTCTTCGCCTCCGAGCAGCGGGAAGCCGCCTGACGCGGCAGGGCCGCAGCCCCACCAGCCAATACATCGCAGAGCACGCCGGCACGTTCCTTTCGGAAGCCGTCACGCCTGCCGCCCAGTGAGGTTCACAGAGTTGCTATCGATCACGGAAGAGATCGCCGTACCAAGTCCGCCCAGGCGTGTCTGGGAGGTCATCTCCGACCCCCAGGCCGTCGTCTCGTGCATCGGCGGCGCAGAGCTCGGCCCCTCGCACGACGACGGGTCGTTCGACGGAACCCTCGTCGTCAGGTTCGGCGGCATCCGGGTCAAGTTCGGCGCCCGGGTCTCCCTCGACCTGGACGAGTCCGGGCACGAGGGCAAGCTCACCGCCCGCGGCAAGGACGGACAGGGCGCCACCCGCTTCAGCGCCCAGGCCACCTTCCGGGTCGTCGAGGGGAAGACCCCCGACACCTCGCTGGTCTCGGTCGACGGCGAGATCCAACTCAACGGCAAACTCGCGAAGTTGATCGAGTCGGGTGCGGGTGCGGTGATCTCCCGGATGACCAAGGAGTTCTCCGACCAGCTGATCCAGAAGTGCGCGCCGCCCGCCGAGCCGGTCACGGCAGCGACCCCCGAGACGCAGTCCGCAACCGCCGTCCGCCCGGCCCCGGCCCGCCCGACCGGCCTGTTCGCCCGGCTGCGTGCCTGGTGGGCGGGGCGGCGCTCCAAGCGCGGCGCGCAGCAGTCACAGGCGGCAGCCGGTTCCGCGAACAAGTCCGGTGAAGCACTCGGTCGAGGAGGTCGACGATGACGACGATGACGACGAAGGCAACATCCAGGCACAACCAGGTGATCGGCGCCCTCGAGGCGGGCGAGCACGTCTTCGCGACCTTCTCGGCGGCCGACCCGTCGGCCGCCATCGAGCTCACCACCACCAAGTACGACACCGTGGTGTTCGAGATGGAGCACAAGCCCTGGGACATCAACGCGCTCCGGGACAGCTTCCAGTACCTGCTCAGCCGCCGCCAGATCTTCGGCGCCGACAGCCTCGCCCCCGCCGTCACCCCGATGGTGCGCATCCCCGCCAACGGCGCGGAGAAGGCGCAGTGGCACGCCAAGCAGGCCTTGGACCTCGGCGCGTTCGGCATCATCTGGCCGCACATCTCCACCGTGGAGGAGGCCCGAAACGCCGTCGCCGCCTGCCGATACCCGAGTCTGCCCGACGCGCCCCGATACGAGCCCGCCGGCCTGCGCGGCGACGGCCCGCACGCCGCGACCCGCTACTGGGGCATCTCGAACATCGAGTACTACGCCAAGGCCGACGTCTGGCCGCTCGCCCCGGACGGCGAGATCCTCGTGGGCCTCATGATCGAGGACCAGCGCGGCATCGAGAACCTGCCGGACATCCTCGACCAGGTGCCGGGCATCGGCCTGATCCTCATCGGCGAGGGCGACATGAGCCAGGAGCTCGGCGTCCCCCGCCAGTACGAGCACCCGAAGGTCCTGGAGTGCAAGCGGCGGATCCTCGACATCTGCGCCGAGCGCGGTGTCGCCGTCGGTCATCCGCACGTGACCGCCGACAACGTCAAGCAGGTGCTCGACGACGGCTACCGGTTCCTGATGTCGGCGCCCGTGCGCACCTACCCCGGCCTGGAGAAGGCCCGTGAACTGACCGGCCGTGACAGCTGACCGGCCGCGACCGACGGCGTCCACCTCCCGACTTCGGAGCAACTCATGATCATCGACAGTCACGGCCACTTCACCACGGCGCCCCCGGCGCTGGGGGAGTGGCGGCAGAAGCAGATCCAGGCGTTCGAGGAGTCGGGCGCGCGCGTCTCGCCCGACCAGCTGCACATCACCGACGACGAGATCCGCACCGCCATCGAGAACGGCCAGCTGAAGCTCCAGACCGAGCGCGGCACCGACCTCACCCTGTTCTCGCCGGGCGCGGGCAAGATGGCCCACCACTACGGCGACGAGCGCACCAGCCTCGACTGGTCCCGGGTCAGCAACGACCTCATCGCCCGGGTGTGCGGCCTCTTTCCCGAGCGGTTCGTCGGGGTGTGCCAGCTCCCGCAGTCGCCGGGCGACGCCCTGCCCGCCTCCATCGCCAACTCGGCCACCGAACTGGAGCGCTGCGTCGAGGAGTTGGGCTTCGTCGGCTGTCTGCTCAACCCGGACCCCTCCGACGGGTTCTACCAGGCCCCGCCGCTGACCGACCGGGTCTACTACCCGCTCTACGAGAAGCTGGTCGAGCTCGACGTCCCGGCCATGGTGCACGTCGCCATGTCGAGGAACCCCGCGCTTCAGGGCACGTGCGCGCACTATCTCGCCGGTGACACCGCGGCGTTCATGCAGCTGTGCGAGTCGGACCTGTTCAAGGACTTCCCGACGCTGAAGCTGATCCTGCCGCACGGCGGCGGCGCCGTCCCGTACCACTGGGGCCGCTACCGCGGAATGATGCAGGACCGCGGCCGGCCGCCGCTGGAGGAGTCGATCCTGCGCAACGTCTCCTTCGACACCTGCGTGTACCACAAGCGCGGCATGGAGCTGCTGCTCGACATCATTCCGGTCCAGAACGTCCTGTTCGCCTCGGAGATGATCGGCGCCGTCCGCAGCGTGGACCCGGAGACGGGCCGGCGGTTCGACGACACCAAGTACACCCTCGATTCCATCGACACGCTGAGCGACACAGACCGGCAGTCGATCTACGGAGGCAACGCGCTGCGGGTCTTCTCCCGGCTCGACGGCGTCCTGAAAGCGCGGGCGACGGCCGCGGCGAACGTGAAGGAGCTCCACAAGTGAAGGTCTACGAAGCCCTGGCCGAGGCATTCGTCAAGGAAGGCACCACCGATGTCTTCGGCATGATGGGCGACGCCAACATGCACTGGATGGCCGCCCTCGCCGATCAGGGCGTGCGCCTGTACGAGGTCCGCCACGAGGGCTCCGGCCTCGGTATGGCGGACGGCTGGGCGCGCGGCGCCGGACAGCCTGGCGTGGTCACCACGACCAGCGGCCCCGGTGTCTCGCAGCTCGCCACCTCCATGATCGTGGCGAGCCGGGCGCGCACCCCGCTGGTCGCGTTCTGCGGCGAGACCCCGCTGGGCGACGAGGGCGCCACCCAGTACCTCGACCAGCGCCGCTTCGCCGCCGCGATCGAGTGCGAGTTCATCCACGTGACCCGGCCCGAGAACGCCCAGGACGCGGTGCGCAAGGCCTTCTACCTGGCGCGCACCGAGTCCAAGCCGGTCATGATCAGCGCACCGTTCGACGTGCAGACCGCCGAACTCGACGACTACGACGACGAATACGTGCCGTCCACCGCGCTGATCGAGAAGCCCCGGCTGCTGCCGGACCCGGCCGGGATCCAGGCCGCCTGCGACCTGATCCAGGACGCCAAGCGTGTGGTGATCATCGCGGGTCGTGGCGCGCGCAAGGCCGACTCCGGCGAGGAGATCCTCGCTCTCCAGGAGCAGACCGGAGCCCTGCTGGCCACCACACTCCAGGCGAAGAACTGGCTGTGCGACCGCACCGACTTCCACGTCGGACTGTCGGGCCTGTTCGGTGACAAGCCGTCCATGGAGCTGCTCCAGGAGGCCGACTGTGTCATCGCGGTGGGCGCCAGCCTGAACCACTACACGATCGAGAGCGGCTACCTCTACCCCGAGGCCAAGTACGTACAGATCGACACATCGCCGCACGTGGTGATGGGCAACGGCAAGGTGGCGGACTGCTACCTGCAGGCCGACGCGGTCACCGCGCTCACCGAGCTGGCCCGCGAACTGCGCGCAAGGTCCGTGCAGTTGGACGGCTACCACACCGACGCGGTCAAGCAGCACCTCACCGCCCGGATCCAGCAGCCCGAGTACGTCAGCGAACCCGGACGGCTCGACCCGCGCGAGGCGATCTGGATCCTCGACCACGAACTCCCCGGCGAGATGGGCCTGGTGCTCGGCAGCGGCCACCAGACCGACTTCGGCACCATGCTCTTCCAGCGCTCCCGTGATGTGCTCTCCAACTACGGCATGTTCGGCGCCATCGGCCAGGCCCCGCTGATCGCGCTCGGTCAGCTGATCGCGCAGGGCAACAGGCCGGGCTTCGTGGTGGAGGGCGACGCGAGCTTCATCATGCACCTGGCCGAGTTCGAGACGGCGGTCCGCTACGACGTCCCGCTCCTCGTCGTCGTGATGAACGACCAGGGCCTCGGCGCCGAGTACCACAAGGCGAAGGCCAAGGGCCTCGACCCGGACCTCGCGACCATCTCCACACCCGAACTCGGCGCGGTCGCCGAGTCGTTGGGCGGCGGCGGAGCCACGGTCCGCACGGCACAGGAACTGAGCGACGCGCTCGCGGAGTACGTGCGCGAGCCCCGGCCCACCGTGATCGACGTCCGTATCACCCGCGAGGTGCTGAGCACCCCGTACAGGCGCATCCAGTACGGAGAGGACGTGTGAGCGGCATGGACCGGAAGACACCACTGAGTGTGGTCCTCGGCAACCACCCGCACACCCGTCCGTTGAAGGACGGCACTGTCCCTGTGGACGGGGTGGCATGCCTGTACCCGGAGTTCTCCCCGCTGCCGCCGGCCTTCGCCCGGATGGTCCGCGACCTGGCCTACGACATCTGCGAGATGCCGATGGCCACCTACCTCCAGGCCCGTGACGCCGGCGTGCCGGTGACACTGCTGCCGGTGGTCCTGGTGGGAAGCACCCACCACCGGTCCCTGACCCGGCTGCCCGAGGGCGAGGCCCTCGCCCCCGAGGAACTCGTCGGGCGACGCGTGGGTGTGCGCTCCTACGGCCAGACCACCGGCCTGTGGGTGCGGGGCTGGCTGCGTGAGGAGTACGGCGTCGAGTCCTCGGACGTCACATGGGTGACCACCGAGGACGTCCACGTCGCCCAGTACCGCAACCCGGCCAACGTAGAGCGCTCGGACAGCGGGCGGGTCGCCGACCTGCTGCGCGCCGGAGATGTCTCGGCGGCGGTGCTCGGCCCGAAGGCGATCGGCGGGCAGGGGGCGGGACTCGTCCCCCTCGTCAAGGACGCGGAGGACGCCGGACAGGCGTGGATCGAGCGGCACGGCACGGTTCCGGCGAACCATCTGCTGGTGGTGCGTGACGACACCCTGCGCGACCGGGAGGACGAAGTGATCGCCGTGTACCGGGCGTTGAAGGACGCGATCGTCTCGAGCGCGGGGGAGCGCGACGACTCGCCGGCCGGACGCGCGGTGACGGCCGGCTGGAGCGACTCGCTCGTGGCCTGCCTGGAGATCGCCGGACAGTACGCCCTGGAACAGGGCCTCATCGGGGAACCGGTGGATGTCGCGGCGATCGAGGAGAAGGCGGCCTTCCTCGCCAGGTGAGGAGGCGATCGGCACGGGTGCGCCCTTGGGCGGCGCACCCGTCATGGAACAGTGACAAGGAGGAGCGGCGATGGTGGCGCTGCGCAAGCGGGGCAACGCGCCCACGCGCAAGCCGGAGGTCTGGACACCGGATCTGCTCGAGAAGGTCGCCTGGCGGGTGAAGGCGGCGAACGAGCCCTTCCGGGGAGTGGGGACGTCGGACGGCATCCGGCCGGGACTGTTTCCGCTGCGCGACACGGGCGCCGACGTCCGCAAGGTGTACCGGGCCGCGGAGGACTACCTCGCGGGCCTGACGGAGAAGCAGCTCGCCGATGGCCGCTTCCCCGTGGACGACGTGAGCTGGCGCCACTGGAACAACGGCGCCCGGTACTTCCTGCGGCACGGCATCTGCCTGGAGGAGCTCGACGAGACGCAGCGCGAGCGCGCCATGGCCGTCGTCCGGGAGAGCCTCAGCGCGGACGGCTACGGCCAGATGGTCGACCTGATGCATCTCAACCTGACCATCGGGGAGTTGAGCGACAACGAGGACGGCCTCAACGAGTGGCTGTACTGGTTCTCCGTGTACGGCGAGCCCGAGAACGGCGGCCCGTGGGGCTGGCAGCTCGACGGCCACCACGTCAACGTCAACTGCGTCTTCGTCGGTGACCGGATGGTCCTCACCCCGTCCTTCCTCGGCGCCGAACCGGTCATCGCCGGGTCCGGCAAGTACGCCGGGACCGTGGCCTTCCGGCACGAGGAGGCGCTCGGCCAGGAACTCTTCACCGGCCTCGCACCCAAGCAGCGCGAGCGGGCCGTCATCGCGGACACCCTGCCGCCGGAACTGTTCGTCGGAGCGTTCCGCGACAACTTCGAACTCGACTACCGGGGCCTGCCGTTGAGCGGAATGTCCCCGGGGCAGCGCGGCACCGCGCTCCAACTCCTCGGCCGGTACGTGAACCGGGCCGGCGACCACCACGCCCGGGTGCGCATGGAGGAGGTCCTGGCCCACGAGGGAGACACCCACTTCGCCTGGGCCGGGGACCCCGACGGCACCTTCTACTACCGGTTCCACAGCCCGGTCATCCTCGTCGAGTTCGAGCACATGCCCGGCGTCATCTTCGGCAACGACTATCCCTCGCGCCGACACATCCACACCATCGTCCGCACCCCCAATGCCGGTGACTACGGCGTGGACCTGCTGCGTCAACACCACGAGCGGCACCACAAGCCGCGAACCACGGACGACGAACGCACAAGGAGAGAGAAATGAAGTTGGTGCTCGGCCGCGACGATCTCGCGGCAGCCGCGGAGGCGGCGATCCGCGAGAGCGGAACAGAACCGGAGCGGCTCGACATCAGCCCGGTGCACAAGGCGTCCCGCGGCTTCGTGAACCAGTCGAACGCGGACCTGTGCGAAGTGGCCATCGCGACCGTCCTCCAGGCCGTCGACCGCGGCAAACCGGTACTGCTCCTGCCGGTCACCACGCTCGGACGCCACCAGCACCAGACCCTGGTCACCCTCGGCAAGCTGTCGGTCGCCGACGTGGAGGGGCACAGCGTAGGCGTCCGCTCCTGGAGCCAGACCACCGGCGTGTGGATGCGCGGCTTCCTCAGCGAGCAGTACGGCATCGACCTGCGCAAGGCCGACTGGACGACGTACGAGGGCAGCCACGTCGACGGCACCGACGACCCCTCGTGGGTGAAGCGGGCCCCCGAGGGTGCCAAGCTGCAGGCAGACTTCCTCGAAGGCCGGCTCGACTTCGGGATCATGGGCAACGGGCTCCCGGACGACGACCGCATCCGTACGGCCATCGACAACGCCCGCGAGACCGCCGAACAGTGGTCCAAGGACCAGGGATTCATCCCGGTCAACCACGTCGTCGGCGTGGCCGAGCAGGCCGCCGCGGAGCACTCCGCCGCCATTCTCGCCGCCTACGACGCGATGAAGTCCGTACTGACCACCGACGCCGAGCCGGGCCCCGTGCCGCTGCACCCCGTGGGCTTCGAGGCGCTGCGCGGCGCGTTCACCAAGGCCGCCTCCTACGCCTACGAGCAGGGTGTGATCGAGCGGGCGGTCGACTACGACGAGATGGTCGAGCGGTCCTGCGCGGCGCTCAAGGTGACACCGGACCGCCTCGGCGGCTGAGCCCGCACACATACAGCAGCCACCACCACAAGACGTACAGAAGCAAGTCGTAAAGAAGCAGTCGTAAAGAAGCAGTCGTAAAGAAGCAGGAGAGAGCTGAGCATGGACAAGCTCACGATGGTCCTCGGGGAATACCCGCACGGTCAGGCGCTGCTCGACGGCAATGTCGAGATCGACGGCTACGCGGTCGACCCGGTCGAGGTCAAGCCGGTCATCGGCGCCTACCGGCGGATGATCCGGGACCTGGAGTTCGACGTGTGCGAACTGGCCCCGGTCTCCTACCTGATGGCCCGCCAGGAGGGCATGGCGCTGACCGCGGTGCCGGTGTTCCTCAACCGCCGCTTCCACCACGGCGACGTGCAGTGCGCCGCCAACTCCGGCATCCGCGTGCCGCGCGACCTCGAGGGGCGCCGGATCGGTGTGCGCGCCTACTCGGTCAGCACCGGTGTGTGGGTGCGGGGTGTGCTGCGCGACGAGTACGGCGTGGACATCGACAAGATCACCTGGGTGGTCGACGACGACGACCACATCGAGGGCCGCGTCCCCGCCAACGTCGAGCGGGTCACCGACGGCCGCTCGCTGGGCGAACTGCTGCGCGCCGGGGAGATCGACGCCGCGCTCACCGGCAACGCGGGGACCGGCCGGGCCGGTGCGCCGCGGGCCGGCTGGACCGCCTCGGCCGAACCGGAGCCCGGGGCCGACGACAGCCCCTACCCGCTGTTCCCCGAGGCCGGCACGCTCGCCGTCGACCACTACCTGCGCAAGGGCGTCTACCCGCTGCACTCGCTGATCTCCGTGCGCACCGAGCTCGTGGAGCGCGACCCCGAACTGCCGACGAAGCTGTACGCGGCGTTCGCGGAGAGCAAGCGCCGCCACCTCGCCGAGCGGCCCGACTGGGCGGCGGTGCCCCGCCTCGCCCGCCAGGGCCGCGCGATCGCCGCCGACCCCGTCCCGTACGGCATCGGGGTCAACGAGCCAAGCCTGAACGCGATGGTGCGGTTCGCGAAGGACCAGGGACTGCTCGACCAGGACTTCCCTGCCGACCTGCGCTCGCTGTTCGCCGCGGGCGAGTACCCGGACGCCTGATCCCGGACCCAGGACCCTTACAGCACACCCCCGAAGACCAAGGGAGCACCTTCATGCACATCGTCGACGCGCACTGTCACATCATCTCCGAGGACGAGACCGCCTATCCCCGTGCCCCGCTCGGGGGAAAGCAGTCGACGTGGGCCGCGACCCGCCCGGTCACCGCCGAGGGCATGATCAGCCGCATGGACGACACCGGCATCGACCAGGCCGTCCTGGTCCAGGCCACCACGAACTACGGCTACGACAACTCCTACGTACTCGACAGCTGCCGGCGCTGGCCCGAGCGCTTCGTCGCCGTCGGCACCGTCGACCCGCTGCGCCCGGACGCGGCGGCCTCCCTCAAGGCCGCGGTCGGCGAGGGCGGGCTGTCCGGGGTGAGGCTCTTCACCAGCGGCAGCACGGTGCCCACGCAGGGGGAGTGGTTCGCCGCCCCGGAGACGTACTCCTTCTGGGAGCGGGCCGGGGAGCTCGGTGTCCCGGTGTGTCTTCAGATGCGCCTCGGTCCCGCCACCAAGCAGCTGGTGGAACTGCTGGAGCGGTTCCCCGGTGTGACGGTGCTCCTCGACCACATCGGCTACCCCGACATCGCCGCCTCGCCCGCGCAGGCCGGCGCCGAGGTGGCGGAGCTCGGCGTGCACCCTGGGCTGCACCTCAAGCTGACCCACCGCAATCTTGAGCGGCTGCAGGACGCGGGGGAGCGGGCCGGTGCATTCCTCACCCCGGTCGTCGAGGCGTTCGGTGCCGAGCGGATCGCCTGGGGCTCGAACTGCCCGGCGGCCGAGCAGTCCCTACCCGAGCTCCTCGTCCTCGCCGAGGGCGTTCTCGAGGCTCTTTCGGAGCAGGACCGGCAGCAGATCTTCGCGGGCACGTCCCGGCGTCTGTACGCGGGCCTGGGCGGATAGGGAGCTGGGCTGACATGCCGTCGGTTACTGTTCCCGCCTCGGTCCTCATCTCCACGGAACGTAAAGGCGGTCAAGGTGAACAGCTCGGGCAGCGAGAGCATCGGTGCGGAATCCGGGGCGAAGGCGTCGGGCACGCGCTACAGCCACGCGTACGAGGGACTGCGCTCCCTGCTCCTTTCGGGCAGCATCCCGCCCGACACGCGGTTGACCGAGGCGGACCTCACTCGGATGTTCGACGTGTCACGGAGCACGATGCGTACGGCTCTCGCGCGGCTGACGCAGGAGGGCTACATCTCCGGCGAGGTCAACCGCGGGGTGCGGACCAGGAGCTTCTCCGTCGACGAGGCGGCGGACATCCTGGAGGCGCGGGAGATCCTGGAGGCCGCGCTCGCCGCGAAGGCGGCGGAGCGGGCCACGGAAGAGGAGATCGAGGAGCTGCGCCGCATCCTTCAGGACATGGAGGAGGCACAGTCCCGGGGCGACCAGGACACCTACTCGCGTGGCAACCGCCGCTTCCACCAGCAGATGAAGGCTGCCGCACACCAGCAGACCCTGGCCCGCGCCTACGACACGCTGCTGTACCCGCTGGTGATGCGCCAGTACCGCAATCTCTCCGCTCCACACCCCAGGACCGGTTCGCTGGAGGAGCACCAGGCCATCTTCCTGGCCGTCGTCACCCGCAATCCCGATGCCGCGCACGCCGCGATGCGCCACCACGTCGGCTCCGCCAGAAGGGCGCTGCTGCTCGACACGTCCCCGGAGTCGTCCGCCAGTTGACGGGCGGCCGGGGCGGAAAGGACCGAATGCACCGCCCCATCGCGGACACCGAGGCCGGCCCCGTCCAGGGCGTCCTCTGCCGGGACCGCACCGTCAGCGTCTTCCGAGGCATCCCCTATGCCGCCGCGCCCGTCGGCGGACTGCGCTGGCGCCCGCCCGAGCCGCCGCACCGCTGGGAGGGTGTGCGGCAGGCCGACCGGTTCGGTCCCATGTGCCCGCAGGCACCCACCGAGGCGGCGGCGACCGGAGTCGATGTGCCGATGAGCGAGGACTGCCTCAGCCTGAACATCTGGACGGGCACGCCGTCCCTCGACGAACGCAGACCGGTGCTCGTCTGGATCTACGGGGGCGGCTTCCGCGAGGGCACCGGGGAGCACCCCCGCTACGACGGCGAGAACCTGGCCCGTCAGGGAACCGTCGTCGTCACCTTCAACTACCGCCTCGGCGCCCTCGGATTCCTCGCCGCCCCCGAGCTGAGCGAGGAGTCGGAACACGGCTCGTCCGGCAACTACGGACTGCTCGACTGCGTCGCCGCCCTTCGCTGGGTGCGCGACAACATCGAGCATTTCGGCGGTGACCCGAACCGAGTCACCATCGCGGGCCAGTCCGCGGGCGCGGGCCTGGTCAACTTCGCGGCCATGTCCCCGCTCGCCCGGGGCCTGTTCCACCGGGCCATCGCCCAGAGCCACGCCCGCTACTCCCGCGACCCCGAACTGCGCTACCTGTCCACCTCGTACCGCCTTCCGGCCGACGCCGAGAGCGCCGGCACCCGGTACATACGCGAGCACGGCGCACGTACCATCCGTGAACTGCGCGCCATGGACTGGCACAAGCTGATCGACGGCAACCACCCCGTCGACCCCGGCGTCGACACCGGCGGCGCCGCGGCACCCCCGCTGCTCCGCCCCGTCCTCGACGGGTGGGTGATCCCCACCGGCTACGACGAGACGTACACCAAGGGCCTGCAGAACGACGTCGACTACCTCACCGGCAACAACCTCGACGAGAGCGGCGCCGTGCCCGGGTCGCTCGTCGCCGCGCTGCGCTCCGGCCGGCGCACGATACGGCCCGGATCACCTCCGGTCCATGTGACGCTCGAGCAGCACCGGGCCGCAGCGCACCGCAAGTTCGGCCCGCTCGCCGAGGAGTTCCTGCGGCTGTACCCGGCCGCCACGGACGACGAGGCCGCGCACGCGAGCAGCATGGCCGCGCGCGACAACTCCCGCCTCTCCACCCACCTGTGGGGCGAGGACTGGAGCCGGCACACCACCGGCCGTCTGCACACCTATTTCTGGACCCATCGCAGCGGCATGCGCGGCGCCTCGCACGGGTCCGAGATCGACTACATCTTCGGCAACCCCGAGGGTGGCACCGCCACATGGACCGACGAGGACCACGAGATAGCGCGGACCCTCTCCGCGTACTGGACCAACTTCATCGCCACCGGCGACCCCAACGGCGACGGCCTCCCCCATTGGCCCGCCTTCCGGCCGGACGCGGACTCCGTCATGGAGATCGGCGCGGACTTCCGGCCCCTCCCCGTCGCGGACCCGGAGCGCACGGACTTCTGGCTCCGCTTCTTCCGCACCCAACAAGCTTGGTGAACGCAGAGCTTGGTGAACAAAGGAGTTCCCATGCGACATCGCACCATTTCACGGATACTCGCGCCGACCTGCGCCGCCCTCCTCGGCGTCACCCTGCTGACCGGCTGTGGTGACCAGGGCGCGGTCAAGGTCGGCGCCGACGGCAAGACGACCCTCTCGGTCGGTGTGAGCGGCAACATCTTCGACCTGTCAATCCGCGTGGCGGACGAGAACGGCTACTTCGCCCGGCACAACATCAAGGTCAAGTACGTGACACTGAACGCCTCGACGGGCACCGCCGCCCTGCAGTCGGGATCCGTGCACGTGCTCAACTCCAGCCCCACCGGGTTCCTGGCCGCCCTCTCCAAGAAGCTCCCCATGGAGTCCGTCGCCACCAACGGCGGAGGCAACCCTCTCGGCATCGTCGTCAGCACCGAGTTCGCGAAGAAGCACCATCTTACGGCCGACTCCTCCGCGGACAAGGTGGCCAAGGCCCTGGCGGACTCGACGGCCGGTGCCAGCTCCGCCAACACACAGGGCGAGGCCGGCCTCTACCTCAAGGCGCACGGTGTGGACCCGGACCAGCTCAAGTGGGTCTCGCTGCCGAGCCCGGCCGCCGACAAGGCCGCCCTCACCAAGGGCGAGGTCGACTGGTTCATCACCTCGGAGCCGATCCCGCTCCAGGTGCAGAACGAGGGCGACGGCGTCGTGGTCGCCGACCCGCTCAAGGTGCCGCAGTGGTCCTACGAGGACGCCGGATACGGCCAGGCCGTCACGGTGAAGAAAAGCTTCGCCGAGGACAACCCCAAGATTTTGAAGGGCTTCGCCACCGCCGTCCAGCAGGCGACTGCCTACCTCAGCACGCACAAGTCCGACGACAAGGCCGTGCTCGCCGCCGCGCGCAAGACACTGCCGGGTCTGCCCGACGACGTGCTGAGCGCCTCCGTCGCGCAGGTCGACTGGCCGAGGAGCGCCCAGCAGAACGCGGCCGGGTGGAAGAAGACCCAGGCCTTCGTCAAGGCCATCGGCGCGGCATCCGACACGGACGTCGGCAGCGACGACTGGACCAACACCTACCTGCCGTGACAGCGGCCGACCCCGACCGAAAGGAGCAGACCATGGCAACCGTCACCGAGAAATCCGTGGCCGAAACCGCCGCGCCACCGGCCCAGAAGTCCGCCACCCGCCTGCGCGGTACCGGCACCGTCATCGTGCTGCGCATCCTGGTGATCGTGGCCGCACTCATCCTGTGGCAGCTGTTGAGCGGCCCGGTCGTGCCCGAGTACGCGGTCAGCAAGCCGACCGATGTGGCGCAGTCGCTCGCCGACATGCTCGGCTCGGCGTCCGGCTGGACCGACATCAAGGTGACCACCGTCGAAGTGCTCGCCGGCTTCGGGCTCGGCGTCGCCATCGGCACCGTGATGGGCCTGGTCCTCGGCTCGTTCCCGCTCCTGGGACGCGTCATGGAACCCCTCGTCGCGGCCCTCAACGGCATCCCGAAGATCGCCCTCGCGCCGCTGTTCCTGCTGTTCTTCGGCATCGGCTCCTGGTCGAAGATCACCATCGCCATGACCGGCGTCGCCTTCGTCGTCTTCTACAACATCTACCTCGGCCTGCGCCTACGGGAACGCGAACTCGTCGAGGTCGTCCAGGTGATGGGCGGACGACGCCACCATGTCCTCGGCTACGTGACGATCCCGACGCTCGCCGCGCCGTTCTTCGCCGCGCTCAAGACCGGCGGACCGCTGGCGATCCTCGGCGTCATCGGCGGCGAGTTCATCGCCTCGACCGAAGGTGTGGGCCACGAACTGTTCACCGCGGCCCAGAACCTCGACGCGGCCGCCGAATTCGCCGGCCTGATCGTCCTCGTCGTGCTGACCCTCGTCCTGAACGGAGTCCTGACAGCCCTCGACACGTACGCCCTCAAGAGCCTCGGCCTCGCGGCCCGCCGCAGGCCCAGCGCGAAGCCCTGAGAGCGCGCGCCGCGCATACCGGACAAGGGCATCCCTTCACCGGACCGGACAAGGGCCCGGCAACGGGTTGACCGCCTCCGGTCCGGTCCGCCCTTGGCATCTCCCTCTCACCAGCGCATGTCGGGTTGGCCGAGTGCCGCTCGTCGTTCGTCGGTGAGCTTGTCGGCGCGGCGGCGGGCGTCGGCGGTGCACCTGCCCAGGCCTGACCAGGACGGTGTCCTCGGGGGTGATCTGGTGAGGTCATTCCAGGCGGGAGCGGGCACGCTGCAGGAGATGGGCGGAGTGCTTGATGACGGCGACGGCGACGGCGACGGCGACGGCGACGGCGATGAAGTTGAGGTTGAGGGGCGGCTCATGCCGCCCGGCATACCGCTCGGTGTCGTCTCCGAGGCGTCCGGGGTGTCGTTCTCGGTGGACCTCATGAGCCGATGACCTGCCGCGATGGCTGAGGGGGCGGCGGGGTTCATCCGCCGGAGGCGAGGGTCTGCCAGCCGTTCTCAAGGAGATCGAAGGCGAGGGTGATCGCCTGGCGGGGGTCGTCGTGTCCGCGGGCCGTGCGAGGCGCTTCGAGGGCGAAGTGGGCCAGGGCGGTGCAGCCGGGATCGTCGGCCGGCCGGCCGCTCTCCTCGGCGATGACCTGGGCGAGGGCGGCGGTGTGGCGTAGCCACATGGACTGTGAGTAGTCACGCAGGGCCGGCGTGCTGTTCACGAGGTCGAGATACGTGATGAAACGGGCGTCGCTGCCTGCTGTGGCCATGCGGGAGCGCAACGCGTGCTCGCGCAGTGCCGCGGGGATCGACTGCCCCTTGGGGCGTTCGCGCACGGCGGCGAGCAGGTGCGCCTCCTGGTCCGCGTCCTCGTCGAAGACGAGGGCTTCCTTGACCGGGAAGTGTTTGAACAGCGTGGTGGTGGACACATCGGCGGCCTCGGCGATCTCCCGGATGCCGACGTCGTCGTAGCCGCGCTCCAGGAACAGGCGTAGCGCGGCGTCGGCGATGGCCTGGCGGGTGGCGGCCTTTTTGCGCTCGCGGCGCCCCACCGGTGCGGAGCCGTTCTCGGTGTCGCTCATGCTCAGACTCTACCCCGCCGGGTTGCCCGGTTACAAAAGTTGAGCTGTTGCACTTATTTAACCGTTGTGCTCTTCTGGGGTGGTCGCAGTGGGGACACAGCCCGGCGGCCCTCTCTCCTGCGTTTCTCTTGCGTTCCTCATCTCCGAAAGGAGTGATCAGGTATGTCCACGTCCGATTCGCTCCCCACTTCCGGCCCCTCGCCCGCCCTCAAGAACGTGCGCTGGGTGCTGCTCGGCATCATGCTCGCGATGCTCCTGTCCATGCTCGACAACATGGTCGTGAGCACCGCGATGCCGACGATCGTCGGGGACCTGGGCGGCCTTGAGCACATCTCCTGGGTGGTCACCGCCTACACGCTGATCACCGCCGTCACGACGCCGATCTGGGGCAAGTTCGGCGACCTGTTCGGCCGCAAGCCCATGTACCTGGCGTCGATCGCCGTGTTCCTCGTCGGATCCGTGCTCTGCGGGGCCGCCCAGTCGATGACCGAGCTGATCGCCTTCCGTGTCGTACAGGGCATCGGCGCCGGTGGGATCGGAGCGGGTGCCTTCGCTCTGATCGGCGCGCTCGTGCCGCCCCGCGAGCGCGGAAAGTATCAGGGCATGACCGCCTCGGTGATGGCGATCGGCACCATCGGTGGACCGCTCCTGGGCGGGTTCGTCACCGGCCACTTCGACTGGCGCTGGGCCTTCTACGTCAACCTGCCCCTCGGCCTGGCCGCCCTGGTGTGGCTCCGGCTGAAGTTGCATGTGCCCGCCCAGCGCATCGAGGCGAAGATCGACTGGGTGGGCATCGGCCTGCTGACCGGCTCCATCACCGCGATCGTGCTGGCCGCGACCTGGGCGGGGACCACCTACGCCTGGGGCTCCTGGCAGATCCTCGCCCTCGGTGCGGTGGCCGTGATCGTACTGGCCGCGTTCATCGCTGCGGAGAAACGGACCAGTGAGCCGCTGCTGCCGCTGAGCGTGTTCACGAACCACCGCAACTTCCCGCTCGCGATGGTGCTGATCCTCGTCGCCGGTGTGGTCATGTTCGGCGCCGGCCTGTACCTGCCGCTGTTCCAGCAGACCGTGCAGGGCGCCTCCGCCACCAACTCGGGGCTGCTGATACTGCCCATGATGATCCCCGTCCTGATCGTCTCGACCATCGCGGGCAAGGTCATGTCGGCCACCGGCAAGTACAAGATCTTCCCGGTTCTCGGCACTCTGTTCCTCGCGGCCGGCCTCGGGCTCCTGGCCACCATGAGTACCGACACCTCACCGTTGCTGACCAGCCTGTACATGGTCCTCGTCGGCATCGGCCTGGGCTTCACCATGCAGATGTCGGGCACCATCGCGCAAAACAGCGCGCCCCTGCGCGACATGGGCGCCGCGATGAGCTCCGTCAACCTCTTCCGCACCCTGGGCGGCTCCGTCGGCGTCGCCGTCTTCGGCTCGCTGTTCACCCGCGCTGTCCAGCCCGCGCTGCCCGCCGGCGCCGAAACCGGCCCGGCCGCCCTGCACCACCTGCCCGCCGGCGCCAAGGACGCCTACCTCCGGGCGGTCGCCACCGGCACCGGCCACATCTTCCTGACCGCCGCAATCCTGTGCGGGCTCGCCTTCGTCGCCGCGCTCTTCGTCATCGAAGTCCCCCTGATGAAGGCCGGACCGCCCGCCCCCTCGGCCGACAGGGCCGACAACACCTCCGCCTGCGCCGCCAACTGACGCGGCACACGGCAACACAGCACCCGCACCACACGAACGGAGCACCACCATGAACACCGCCCCCACCCCGCGCATCGCCATCATCGGCGCCGGCCCCGGCGGCCTGACCTGCGCCCGCATCCTGCAGCGACACGGCATCCCCGCCACCGTCTACGACCACGAGAGCGGCCCCGACGCCCGCAACCAGGGCGGCACCCTCGACCTCCACGAGGACAACGGCCAAATCGCCCTGCGCGAGGCCGGACTGCTCGATGCCTTCTTCCGCGTCTCGCGCCCCGAGGGGCAGGAGATGCGCCAGCTGGACACCACCGGCACCATCGTCTTCCATCACGTCCCCGAAGAAGGCGAATGCTTCAAGCCGGAGATCGACCGAGGCGCACTGCGCGACCTCCTGCTGAACTCACTCGAGCCCGGCACGGTGCGCTGGGGCCACACCCTGCGCTCCGTCGACGGGCCCACAACCAGTCCCCGCCAACTCCACTTCGCCGACGGCACCGTCATCGAGGCCGACCTCGTCGTCGGAGCCGACGGCGCCTGGTCCAAGGTCCGCCGCGCCGTCTCCGACGCCACCCCTGAGTACAGCGGCGTCAGCTTTCTCGAAGCCTGGTTCCACGACGTCGACACCCGGCACCCCGAGATCGCCGAACTCGTCGGCCAGGGCAGCGCCGCAGCGGCCGACGGCGACCGCTGCCTGTTTGCCCAGCGCAACAGCGGTGACCACATCCGCGTCTACATCATCCAGCGCGTTGCCGCCGACTGGATCGCCGCAGTCGGCCTGGCCATCGAGGACACCGACGGCATCCGCGCCCTCCTGCTCGACCGCTACCGCGACTGGTCACCGAACCTGCGCCGCCTGCTCACCGACAACGACGGCCGCTACGTCGACCGCCCCATCAACGCACTGCCGGTCCCGCACACCTGGGAGCACAACCCCACCGTCACGCTCCTGGGCGACGCCGCCCATCTGATGCCCCCGCTCGGCGTCGGCGTCAACCTCGCGATGCTCGACGCCTGCGAACTCGCCCTCGCCATCGTGCAGCACGACACCGTCGACGACGCCGTCCTCGCCTACGAGACGACAATGGTGCCGCGCTCCGCCCAGATGCAACAGCTCCTCGACCACGGCGCCGAAGAACTACTGTCCACCGAGCTACCTGACTTCGCCCAGGACACAACGGCCATGGACTGAAGGGCGCGGTGCCGTCGGTGGATGGTGCGGTGCGTCTCGTACGCGGCCAGAACGTTCCCTCGTAGGTTTTTGGGCAGCAGCTGGGCCAATGCCGCCGCGATCACTGCCCGGCCCGCCCACGAGAGGTGTGCCCGGCCAACCCGGCTGCGACAACGGTGAGTTGGTGCCGCGGCGCGAGAGTCTCCGCATTCTTGGAAGTCTTCGATCGCGCCGGCAACGCAATCCACCCCAGGACCTTCGAGCCCAGGCCGGCGCTGCCTGCAAAGGGGTGCCCGCATCGAGCTTCGCGTCGCGGCCGAGCGTGGTGCCTCGTCCCTCGGGGCATCGGTCGCCGTTCGTCGCTCCAGGTGCGCATCGGACGGTGTCCCCAGTCGTCCAGCGCGGTCGGGTGTCACTCCATCACCTCCCGCGCCGCCTTCGCATCCGGCTGGGACCCCAGCCGGGTCGGGTCCGAGGCTGGGGAGCGCCGGGACTGGGGTCGTTCCACGGTTCGAGCGGGCGCGGCCGGGTGTTGTCCTTCGGCAGGACTTATCGCCGGCCGTACCGCACCACCGGCGATACCGCACCACCGGCACCGCACCCACCGACCCCGCACCACCGACGCGAAAGGCATGTCCATGAAGCCGTTGCCCTGGAATGCTCTGGCGGACCGCCGGGCCCTGCTGCGGGCGGCGGCCGCGCTGCCCGCCGCTGCCGTCGCCGTCGGTGGACTGGAGGGCGAGGCCGCTGCGGCCGAGGCTCCCGGCCTTCCCGATTTCGCGCCGGTCCCGGCCGCCGCGACCGGGCCGAAGGTCAACGACTCGGGGTACTTCGTGGGTCGGATCGACGGAAATCTTCACTGGGTCACCGACGGGTTCTACCAGGCGATGTTCCTCAGCACCCGGGAAGGCGTCGTCCTGGTCGACGCCCCGCCGACCATCGGGCACAACCTCCTGCGGGCGATCGCCGACGTGACGCGGGTCAACGGCCGTCCCGCGAAGGTCACGCACCTCATCTATTCGCACTCGCACGCCGACCACGCCGGGGCCGCCTCGATCCTCGGCAAGGACGTGGTGCGCATCGGTCACGCCGAATGCCGGCGCCTGCTGCTGCGTGACAACGACCCGAACCGGCCGGCGCCGACCGTGACCTTCGAGGACCACTACACGCTCCATGTCGGCGGCGAGCGCCTGGAGTTGGCCCACCACGGGCCGAACCACAGCCCCGACAACATCTTCATCCACGCCCCGGAACACAAGACCCTGATGGTCGTCGACGTCCTGTACCCGGGCTGGGTGCCGTTCAAGAACCTCGCGGTCTCCCAGTCCATCCCGGCCTGGCTCCGGGCACAGGACATAGCGATGGGGTATCCCTGGCGGACGCTGGTCGGCGGTCATCTCGGCCGGCTCGGCAGACGCGCGGACGGCGACCTCCAGCGCGCCTACATGGCCGACCTCGTAGCCTCCACACGCGCGTCGATGAACCTGGACCCCACGCCGTACTTCGACAAGTACGGCCCCCAGGGCAACTCCTGGGCGGTCTTCAAGACGTACCTCGACGCGGTGGCGGCGCAGGCCGCCGCGCCGGTGGCCGCGAAGTACACCGGTGTTCTCGCCGCGGCGGACGTGTTCACCCTCGACAACGCGGCGACGCTGGTCGAGTCCTTCCGCATCGACGCCGGGACGCTCGGCCCGTTCGGCATCCACCCCTGACCTCCGTACCCGTATCTCCGTACCCGCGTCTGCGTACACGTCCGCTGATTCCGTACCCGAGGAAGGCCGATGGCCGTGACCCACCCGTTCCCGGTTCTCTTCATCCATGGGCTGTGGCTGCACAGCACGTCCTGGCAGCCCTGGATCGACCTGTTCCGTAAGGAGGGCTATGCGCCGTCCGCGCCGGGCTGGCCCGGCGACCCCGACACCGTCGAGGAGGCGCGTCAGAACCCGGAGAGCATCGCCGACCGCGGGATCGACGACGTCGTCGACCACTACGCGGCGATCATCCGCGGCATGGAGGCGCCGCCGATCCTCGTCGGCCACTCCTTCGGCGGCATGATCGCCCAGAAGCTCCTCGGCCAGAACCTGGCGGCGGCGGCCGTGGCGATCGACGCGGCCCAGATCAAGGGGGTCCTGCCGTTGCCGCTGTCCGCGCTGCGCTCGACGCTGCCGGTGTTCAGGAACCCGGCGAACAAGCACCGCGCGGTGTCCCTGACCGCCGAACAGTTCCGCTTCGCGTTCGGCAACGCCCTGACCGAGAAGGAGTCCGACGCACTGTACGAGCAGTGGACCATCCCCGCGCCGGGCAAGCCGCTGTTCGAGGCCGCCGCGGCGAACTTCAACCCCTCCTCGCCGGCCAAGGTCGACACCGCGAACTCCGGGCGCGGCCCGCTGCTGCTGATGTCGGGCGGCCAGGACCACACCGTGCCGGAGACCGTCACCCGCGCCACGGTCAAGCAGTACCGGCATTCCGAGGCCGTCACCGAGTTCCTGGCCTTTCCCGACCGCGGGCACTCGCTGACCATCGACAGCGGCTGGCGCGAGGTGGCGGACGAGGCGCTGGCCTGGCTGCGGCGACAGCACCTGGAGGCCCGACGGTGACCGCTCCCGCCTTCGACCTCGGCCTTGCCGGTCAGCGCGCCGTCGTCACCGGCGCCGGCCGGGGCATCGGCCTGGCGGTCACCGAGGGGCTCCTGGCAGCGGGGGCCCGGGTGGTCGCCGGGACCAGGAACCGTACCGAGGCACTCGACGCCCTGGTCGCGAAGGGCGCCGAGCTGACCGTCGTCGAGGTCGACCTGGCCACTCCTGGCGGCCCGGGCACGCTCGTCGCCGCCGCGGCCGAACTCCACGGCGGGCTCGACGTCCTGGTGAACAACGTCGGCGCGGTACGACCACGGGTCGACGGCTTCCTTGCCACGACCGACGCGGACTGGGACTGGACCTTCACGACCAACCTCATGAGTGCCGTCCGCGCCACCCGCAGCGCGCTGCCGCACCTGATCGCCACCGGGGACGGCCGCATCGTCACGGTCTCCTCGGTCAACGCCCGGCTTCCCGACCCACTGGTCATCGACTACGGCGCCGCCAAAGCGGCCCTGGTCAATTTCTGCAAGGCGCTGTCCAAACAGGTCGGGCCGCAGGGTGTGCGCGTCAACTCGGTGAGCCCCGGCCCGGTCGAGACCTCGCTGTGGAAGGGCGCCGACGGCGTGGCCGCCACGGTCGGGGCCAGTACGGGCCTGGCCCCCGGCGCTGTCGCGGACACCGCCGCGGCGCAGGCGGTCACCGGCCGTTTCACCCTGCCCTCCGAAGTGGCCGGCCTGGTCGTGTTCCTGGCCGGCCGGCGTTCGGGCAACGTCACCGGGGCCGACTTCGTCATCGACGGCGGCATGACCGACGCCCTCTGATCCTGCCCCCGGACTGACCATTCACCACTCACCAGTCGCAACTCACCTTGGAGCACCGAGTGAGATTCCCCCTGCCCAAGAACCGTCGGCTGTTCGGCATCGTCCTGGCCGTGGTCATCGCCCTGGGCACCGCCACGACGACCGCGGCCCCCGCGGCCCCCACCCCCGTGTCGGCCCCCACCCCCGTGTCGGGCTCGAGCGCCGGCGAGCGGCTGCCCGCCGGGTTCAGTGAGCACAAGACCCGCGTCGCCGGCATCGGCCTGCACTACGTCACCGGGGGCCACGGACCGACGCTGGTGCTCCTCCACGGCTACCCGCAGACCTGGTACGAGTGGCACGACGTCATGCCGGCCCTGGCCGCGCACTACACCGTCATCGCCCCCGACCTGCCCGGCGCCGGCCAGAGCGACGCCCCGCGCTCCGGCTACGACAAGAAGACGATGGCCGCCCAACTGCACGCCCTGCTGGTGTCGCTCGGCAAGGACAGCGACGTGCGGATCGTCGGCCACGACATCGGCACGATGGTCGCCTACTCCTACGCCGCGCAGTACCCGGCCACAGTGAAGAAGCTCGTCCTGAGCGAGGCCCCGATCCCGGACCTCAGCATCTACAAGATCCCCTCGCTGACCGCGCGAGGCCCCGGGGTGTGGAACTTCGGATTCTTCAACCTGGCCAGCGGCCTGCCGGAAGACATGATCAAGGGCCGCGAAGTCGCCTGGACCGCAGGCTTCATCGGCGGGTTCGAGGGCGTCCCCGGCGCGGTGAGCCCGGCCGACATCCGGGTGTACGCCCACTACTTGCGCGATCCCGCCCACATGAGGGCGAGCCTCGCCTGGTTCCGCGTGTTCCCACAGGACATTCGCGACAACGAGCAGTTCCAGAAGGTCCCGCTGCGGATGCCGGTGCTCGCCATCGGCGCCTCGGGAAGCCTCGGTGAGGCCGTGGGGGACCAGGTCGAGCAGTACGCCTCCGACGTCAAGGGGGTCACCGTCCCGGACTCCGGCCACTGGATCTACGAAGAGCACCCCGAGGAGCTGACCGCCATGCTGCTCGACTTCCTCGGCCGGAACTGACCGCCCCGACCCGCCCCAACGGCCCACCGCCCCAGGAGCGTCGATGATCAAAGGATTTCCCTCCTTCGAGGCCACCCCCGCGCGTGAACCGTTCTGGTTCCTCGGCGGGCAGGCCCGGATCCTGCTTCCGGGCTCCGCGACCGGCAACGCCGTGAGCCTCATGGAGTTCTCGGACCCGACCGGCCACGCGCCGCCGCAGCATGTGCACGAGAACGAGGAAGAGCTCTGGTTCGTCCTGGACGGCGAGGTGTCGTTCTTCGTCGGCGACGAGCGCCATGACCTGACCCCCGGGCAGGTGGCCCACGGCCCGCGCGGCGTGCCGCACAGCTACCTGGTCCGCTCCGACGGAGGCGCCCGGCTCGCGGTCGTCTTCAGCCCGGCCCGCATCGAGGAGTGGTTCAGGGCCAACGGGACCCCGGTCGCCGAGGCCGGCGACCTGCCGCCGGCCTTCGACCTGACGGCCGTCGTGGCCTCGGCCGAGGCTTTCCGCCTGCGCGTCACCGGCCCGCCGCCGACCCTGTGACCCGGCCCTGTGATCCGGCCCACTGATCCGGCCCTGCGACCCGTACCTGCGACGCGTACCAGTGACCCGGCCCTCTGACCCGTACCCGTACCCGTACCTGGTGTTCCACGGCCCACGGCCCACGGCCCACGGCCCACGGCCCACGGCCCACGGCCCACGGCCCACGACCCACGACCTCTGAGGAGATCGAGATGACCGACATCGCGCCCGCGCCGCCCCGCGCCCGGCCTCTGTGGCGCCGTAGAAGCGTCGTGATCCCCGCACTGGTGGCCGCCCTCGTCGCCATACCGGCGAGCTCCCAGGCCACCCCGAGCACGTCGGGCACAGTGGCCGCGCACCCGGTCAAGCCGACGATCGTCCTGGTGCACGGCGCCTTCGCCGACTCCTCGAGCTGGGACGGCGTCGTGGCCCGGCTGGAGCATGAGGGCTACCCGGTCGTCGGCGTGGCGAACCCACTGCGCGGCCTGGAAGGCGACTCCGCCTACCTGTCCAGCGTCCTCGACACCATCCCTGGGCCGGTGGTCCTGGTCGGGCACTCCTACGGCGGCGCGGTCATCACCGACACGGCCGCCGATCACGCCAACGTCAAGGCGCTGGTCTACGTCGCGGCCTTCGCGCCCGACCAGGGCGAGAGCGCACTGGAGATCACGGGTGGGCATCCGGGCAGCCAACTGCCGTCGGCGCTCGTGGTGCGGGCGTTCCCCGGCGGGCAGGACGCCTACATCGATCCGGCTTCCTTCCGGAAGGTCTTCGCCGCGGACGTGCCGTCCCGCGAGGCCCGCCTCATGGCCACCGCGCAGCGCCCGGTCGCCCTGGCCGCGTTGGGGGCGCCCAGCAGCGCACCGGCCTGGCGGACCATCCCGTCCTGGTACCTGGTCGCGGGCGCCGACCGGGCCATCCCCCCGGCGGCGGAGAAGGCCATGGCCCAGCGCGCCCACGCCCGCACCGTGACCATCCCGGGTGCGTCGCACGCCGTGACGGTCTCCCACCCAGGAGCCGTCGCGGACCTCGTCGAGGCGGCTGCCCGGGCCACCAACTGACCCGGCGCCTACTGATGGGCGGGACCACGCGAATACGTGTGGTCCCGTCGTCTCCTGTGGGTAACTCCTGTGGGTAAGCGGACCCCTACTCCGGGGCCCGCGACCACCGGCTCGTCCGGAGTCGGCCTCGGACCCGGCGATGACGGTTGGCGCCTTGGTCGGAGGGACGTGTCGGGCCGCCCCCCAGCGAACGGTGAACGCGGTCGGCTGGAGGAGGGCTCCGGTGGTGCGGCTCCGCCCGGCCTCAGCCCTCCTCGCTCAGCACGGAGCGCAGCCGCCGCCGGGAGGTGATGTCGAGCTTCCGGAACACCTTGTTGAGGTGGTACTCGACGGTCGACCGAGTGACGAACAACCGAGCCGCGATCTCGGCGTTCGTCGATCCCGCGGCGGCCAGGACGGCGATCCGCCGCTCCTGCGGCGTCAGTTCGTGGCCGGTGTGCGAAGTTCGTTTCCGGGCGCGCTCGCCGGTGGCCAGCAGTTCGACCCGCGCGCGCTCGGCGAAGGCATCCGCGCCCATGCACCTGAACATCTCGTGCGCGGTGCGGAGTTCGATCCGAGCGTCCGCGCGTCGCCTGCGCCGGCGAAGCCATTCGCCGTGGAGCAGGTGCGTCCGCGCCAGGTCCGTCCGCACCCGCGTGCGGCCGAGCAGGGTCACTGACTCCGCGAAGAAGGCCTCGGCCTGCTCGTCGTCGGCCATCAGCGCCCGGCAGCGGGCCAGCAGCCCCAGAGCCCAGTCCGTACCGGCCAGCGGCGCGCGCTCCTCCAGCCGTCTGAGGGCCTCCTTCGCTTTGCGGTGCTCACCGCAGCGCACCGCGGCCTCGACGAGGTCCGGCAGTACGCGGGGGACGGCTCCGGCGTTGTCGTGGGCGAAGGCCACGTCGGCGTGGGCCACGGCCTCGGCGTAGCGTCCGAGGCTGAGCTCCAGCACGGTCAGGCAGTTGCGGGCCCAGTCGCCCAGGCCACCGTGCGCATGGCGCGTCGCCAGGTCGCGGACGAGTGCCTCCGCAGCGGACCGGGCCTGCGTTTCCTGGCCTCGCCATGCCAGTAACTCGACCCGGAAGGCCAGGCCCGACGGCTGGCCTATGACGGCCGCGAGGTCCTCGGACTCGTCCAGGCAGGCCGTGGCCGCGGCGAACCGGCCGGCCCGCAGCTCCCAGGTGGACCGGACCAACAGGGTGGACCGCAGCGCGCCCAGTGCGCCGATGCGGCGCTCGTGCACTTCGAAGAGCCTGGCGGCCTCGTCGCCCGCCTCGTCGTCCCAGATTTCCTCGGCGGCATAGAGAGCGAGTGCCGCCAGGCGTACGCCGTGTTCGGTCACCTCGCTCTCCCGGCCCACGGCGGCGAGCGCTGCCCGGAGCACGGGGACCGCCGGGGGATAACCGCTGTGCACCCGCAGGGCGAAGCCTCGAAGGAGGAGATCCGCGCCGGTCGGCGCTGCGGGCCGCAGGGCGGGCGAGGCCAGGGCCGCCGCACCGAACTGCTCGAGCGCGACCGGGTCGTGGTCGCTGCACAGTGCCGCGAGAAGGCCTTCCATCAGCATCGACCGGGCCAGGGCGGGGTCGGAACCGGCCACCGTGTCGGCCGCGGCCATGAGCCGCGACAGGACGCCCCCGATGCGCTCGAAGTAGATGTCGGTCGTCGCCCTGGTGTGCAGAGCCCGGGCACAAAGCATGGGGTCGCCGGAAACGAGGAGCGGATCGGCCTGTTCGAGCATGGTCTGCGCCGTGGCCGGGTCGCCGAGGACGAGGTGGGCCCGGGCGGCTGCGACGAGCCGGACCGCCCGGTCCGCGACCGACAGCCGCGCCGCACGGGCCAGGAACGCGGCCTGCGCGGCGTAACCTCCCCGGGCCCGCGCCAGTTCCGAAGCCGCGTCGAGCTCATCGGCCACTTCGTCGTCGAGCCCGATCGTCGCTTCCGCCCGGTGCCAGGCCCGGCGCTCGGGGAGCCGGAGCCGATCGCTGGCCGCGGCGAGCGCGGCGTGGACCCGGCGGCGCTCGACGGCGTCGGCGCCGCCGTACACGGCCGACCGGATGAGCGGGTGGCGGAATTCGATGCGCTGGTCGTGGATGAGTACGCCGACTGATATCGCCGCGTCCGCGGCTGTGGCGGGGACGCCGAGTTCGCCGGCGGCGCACCACAGGAGCAGCGCGTTCTCGGGCGCCGCCGCCAGGAGTACCAGGAAGGTCCGGGTCTCGTCGGGCAGGCCCTGGATCAGCCGCCCGAAGTGGTTCTCCAGGCGGGCTCCGACCGGGAGCGGCTCGCGCAGCGGCGCCGTCCCGGCGAGGTGGGCCGGGCTGAGCGTGTCGGCGCTCTCGATCAACGCCAAGGGGTTCCCGCCGGTATCGGCGATGATGCGCGCGGACACCGCCGGGTCCAGCCGGCCGGTGACGTTCCGGCCGAGCAGCTCGTGCGCGTCGGCGTCGGCCAGGCCGCGTACCGGCAGGACGACGAGCCCTTCGAACGCCCCCGGCCCGGGCATGTCCTCACGGCCGGCGACGACGAGACCGACGGCTTCGGCGCCGAGCCGGCGGCCGACGAACGCCAGTGCGTCGCGTGACTCGCGGTCGAGCCACTGCAAGTCGTCGACCAGGCACAGAAGAGGTTGTGCCGAAGCCGCGTCGGCCAGCAGCGTCAGGGCCGCCAGGCCGATGAGGTAGCGGTCGGCGGGCGGTCCGGCGAGCAGCCCGAAAGCCGAGGCGAGGGCCTCGTGCTGGGGAGCCGGCAACGTGTCGAGGCGGCCCAGGAACGGACGGAGCAGGCGATGCAGTGCCGCGAAGCCCAGCTGCGCCTCGGACTCGACCCCGGCAGCCCGGACGACGCGCAGGTCCGTCGAGACCTCCGTCAGATGGTCGAGCAATCTGGTCTTGCCGATGCCGGCTTCGCCGACGAGGACCAGAGCCGCACTCATGCCGTCGCGGACGCCTGCCAGCAGGGTGGTCAGGACCTGCAGTTCTTCGTGCCGGCCGATGAGCGGAGTCCGGCGGGGACGGGCGCCGACCGGGAGGTGTCCTGCCATGGTTCCCAGAGAAGCACTCAGCTCCCCGGGGGGACCCTAGGGACGGACCCTAGTCCGGTCGCCGACGTGTCTCGGGCTGCTGCGTCCGTAGTGATCCCGCCAGCTGGCGACGGGATGATATGCCGAGTTTGGTGTAGATGTTCGATAGGTGGTACTCCACGGTCTTCTGGCTGATATAGAGCTCTGCCGCGGCCTCCTGGTTCGTCCGCCCGCCGGTGACGAGGTGTGCCACCGACAGCTCTCGCTCGGTCAGGGCCGGCGCATGACTGCGGGCCTGTGCGGGGGCGGTGAGCCCGATCGCTGCCAGGTCCGCGTCGCAGCGCTCCAGGAACGGTGCGGCCCGCAGTGCGCTGAACCGGTCGCGGGCCGACTTGAACCATTTCGCGGCCTCACGGCGGGAGCCGGAACTGGTCGCCACCAGAAGCCTGCCGTAGCCGTGCTCCAGCATCGCGCGGAACAGGGGAGCGGTGTCACCGCCCTCGTCCGGCGCCCCGGTGACGGCGTGTGCGTAGATCGCCAGCGCGTCTCGCGGCCGCCCCTGGGCTTCGGCCAGTCGGCCGCCGAGCCGGGCCAGGACGACCCGCAGGTACCCGGTACCGTCGTAGCCCGCTCGGAGGTCGTCCAGCGCGAGGGCCGCGGTGACCAGTTGTCCGGTTCCGGTCAGCGCTTCGACCAGCAGCGACTGCTGCCACAGCCAGAAGGGCTTGAACCGAAGGCGGATCCTCTCGTCTCCGTCCGCGGCCTCGCGGTCGATCAGCGGTTCAAGCGACCGCAGCATGGCCGCGTGGTCGGCCCTGGCCTGCGCCAGCATCGCCTGGGCCAGCGCGGCGTAGACGGTCTCCGTCCGCGGCGACCCCAGTGTCTCGGTGACCCGGCTCAGGGTGTCGGCATGACCTTGCGCGGCCTCCCACTGTCCGCGGCCGGCCTCGACACACACGGCCGCGAACCAGGCCGCCGCGTCACCGAAGACATGGTCCTGGATCGCGGCGATCGCGAGCGCCCGATCCGTCGCGGACTCGCTGGCGTTCCAGTCGCCCGCCAGATATTCCAGGACCGCCAGCATCGACAACGACAGATGGCTGAGTTTCGACCCCGCGCCTTGCTGGTCGCGCCGGGCCACCGTCGCCAGATCGGTGCGCGCCGCGGGGAGCCGGCCCAGGAACAGATGCATGACTCCGCGGGTGGCCAGCGTGTCGAGTTGGTGGTCCGCCGCCTCGGCGGCCACGGCGGGCAGGTGCGCCACGTCCAGCAACGCGGCGCGCGGCCCCTGGTCCCACATCCGGCCGGTCGCGAGCACCGCCCGGGTCAGGTCGGACGTGGCGGGGTCGAGGTCGCCGGTGGCCAGTGTCTTGCCGGCGATGTCCACGGTCTCGGCGCCGCGGCCGTGCCGGATCGTGACGACGGTCAGGAACGTCCCCGCCAGGACGGCGGTCCAGGCCGAACCAGGATCGGCGAGCGCCTCGCGCCAGGCCTCGGTGAGCCGGGCCTCGGCGGCGACGAACCGGCCGTCCAGCAGGTCCATGACACCAAGGACGCAGGTGCGCAGGGCTCCCGGCGCGCACTCCTCGACCCGCGGTCTCAGCTTCACGGCGGCCAGCGGCTGCATGGTGAGCAGCGACTGGGCGCAGGCGGTCAGCAGACGCCGTTCCCGGTCCGCGCGGTCGACGGACAACGACGAGGCCCACAGCAGGCGCGTGGCCGCCAAGGCGTTGTGGCCGACGACGGCCTCGGCATACGCGGACCGCTCCAACTCCGCGGCCAGGGCGGGATCGGTGGACGTGGCCGCGGCGACCCGGTGAGCCCAGGCCGCGGCCGTGCCGACCGCGCCCGCGGCGGCGGCATGCAGGGTGCGGCGGCGCTCCGGATCGATCGCGTCGTAGACGGCGTCCCGCTGGAGAGGGTGCGTGAGGGCGACAGGGCTCTGCGGTTCGGTCGGCCACCATCGCGCGAGCCCGGCCGTAAGAGCTGGTTCGAGTGCGCGGACAGGGTCCAAAAGCGCGGCTGTCTGCGCGACGGTCACGAGGGGAAGCCGGGTGTCCAGCACCGCCATCGCTTCGAGGAGCGCCACGGAATCCGGGGGAAGGCGGTCAAGGAGAGACGTGACGCCGACCCGGAGTGTGCGGGCGATCGGCCACCGCTCCACCGCCTCGTCCTGGAGCGTCGGGACCGGCACCTCGGCCAGAACCGTCCGCAGGTGCAGAGGGTGGCCCCTCGTGTAGCTGTGCAGACGCTCGACGAGGCCCGGCGCAGGACGGACATCGACCAGCCGCCGGACCACCCGCGCCACATCGTCCTTGTCGAGCCCGCCGATCTCGACCCTCACCGCCCGGTCCAGGGACCGGACCAGTCTGTCGAGCGTCTCGAGTGTGCGCTCCGCGTCCGACCGGGTCAGCAGAACGGTCAGCACGCGGTCCGCCCAGAGCCGGCGGAGCGCGAACCCCAGCACCTGCAGCGACAGCGGATCGGCCCAGTGAACGTCGTCGACGACGACGGCGACCGGGCCCCGGGACTCCTGCAGCGCGCCGAGCAGCAGCAGTAACTGGCCTCCGATGGCGTGCGGCGACACCCCGGCCATGCTGTCCTGAGCCAGCAACGGGAACGCGGCCACCACGTCGCGGTCCACTCGCCGCGTCAGTTGGCTGACCACACCGCCGGGGAGGTCGGTCTCCGACGGATCGCCGGTCGCCCACAGGACCGTGAAGTCCCGCAGCGAAGCCGCCGTCCGACGCGCGAGAGCGCTCTTGCCGATACCGGCCTCGCCCTCGACGACCGCCAGCCACGCCTCGCCGTCGCGCGCCTTGGCCGCACAGGCCACGAGCTGGTCGGTTTCACGAAGGCGACCGACGAATACCTCGCCCTGGCCGTCTGCGGTCGCACCCGCCGTGCTGAAGGCCCCACTCATGGTTCGGTCTCCCAAAGACGGTCGGCCGGTGGGGCGGCGCGAGCGCGAGCGGGATCATACTAACGATGCTCCGAGCTGCTGGGGCGGTTGCGAACCGCCGAATCACCCGTGTGCGGCGCGTAGTTCCGCGGATCGCGTCGTACGGGGGCCGGCGGGGCGCAGGTGAAAGGGCCGTTTTCGAACGGTCCTTTTCTGTTTTCGGCCCGCTCCCAGGGGGCGCGGGAGCGGGGTCGGGTGCGGCGGTGCCCGAACCGAGGCGCCAACACCACGTCAGGAGCGCCCGCGCGCCCGCGAGCCGGTTCGTCCTTGCGTGCAATCTGCGTGCGAGGACGGGGCTCGGGATCGAGAAGCCGGACGAGTGGACGGGCGACGACCGGGACGGTCACCGCGGGCAGGTGCCGGCCCACCTGCTGCTGCGGGCCGCGCACCGGGCGCGGGTGTCCGATCGCGGCGTCGACGACATGGCGGCGCTGGTCCGAGCGGCGATGCCGACGCAGGGCAAGGGCGAAGAGTCGCTCCGTGCCGCCGCCCGCAGTACGTGAAAACGCCCCTGGCGGCGTCGTTGATCAGGAAGAATGGACCGCGATGACATCCTCGGACGGCGGCCGGGACGCGCCTGACCTCACATCCCTCTCGCCCTTCACGCCCTTCACCCACCTGACCGTTCCGCACTCCGCCCTCTACCGGGACATCATGGCGGCGTTCCTCGCCGCCAAGGAGCGGTTCGCCGTCCATCTGCGGCCCGAGGACGTGTACGCGGCGCTTTCGCCGGAGCGGCGGCCCGGCGAAGTCGAGGCTGTCGGCAAGGCGCTGGACGCGCTGGTCGGGTGGGGAAATTTGCGGGCCGACCCGGACACCGCTCGGGTCACGGCGGTCGAGGACTTCTACCGCAAGCGTTTCATCTATCAGCTCACCAAGGCGGGTGAGGCCGCCGAGGAGGCGCTCGCCGTGTACGGGGACGCGCTCGGGCGGCGTGGTGCGCTGCAGGCCGTGGCGCTGCATGACATCGTCACGCAGCTGCGGGCGCTGCTGGTCCTCGCGGCCGAGGACGCTCCGGACCCGGCCAAGGTGCATCTCGCGCTCGATGCGCTGAGCAGCCGGTTCGCCGCACTCGCGGAGAACGCTCGCGCGTTCATGGGGTCGTTGCAGCGCACCATCGATCTGCACGAGATCGAGGTCGATGACTTCCTCGCCTACAAGGACCGGCTGATCCAGTATCTGGAGCGGTTCATCCAGGACCTGATCACGTTGGGCGGACGCATCGCCCGTCTGATCACCGAACTCGATGAGTGCGTCGAGCCGTTGCTGCGCATCGCCGCCGCACGCGAGGCCGCCGACGCCTCGCCCGGTGAGGCGGAGTACGCGGAGAAGGCCGCCCTCGATCGGTGGCGCGGGCGCTGGTCGGGGCTCGGGGCCTGGTTCCGTTCCGAGGAGGGGCGCGAGGCGCAGGCGCGGCTGCTGCGCGGCCGGGCCCTCGGAGCCATCCCTCAACTCCTGGCTGTGGTACGGGTGTTGAACGACCGGCGCAGCGGGCGGTCGGACCGCTCCGCCGATTTCCGGACGCTGGCCCGTTGGTTCGCCGAAGCGGACGGCGACGACGAGCGGCATCGCCTGTGGCGCGTCGCCTTCGGACTGTATCCGGCCCGGCACCTGACCATCGATGCCGATACGCTCGCCGCGCGCGACGCCACCCCGGTGCCACCCGTCACCCCCTGGGCAGCCGCCACACCCCTGCGGATCAGCCCGCAGTTGCGGCGCACCGGCAGCTACGAGCGGCGCGGCAAACCCCGCCGTGTCGCGGACCGGTCGGCCGGGCGGCGCCGGCTCGCAGAGATCGCGGCGCGCCAGAACGCTGAGATCTCGGCGGCCCGCGAGCGGCTCGTCACCGACGGGGAGACACGCCTCTCGGAGCTCGGCGAACTCGACCCGGTGGCGTTCGGCCTGTTTCTGCAACTGCTCGGTGACGCCCTCGCGACCTGGCGGCCCGGGATGACCCGGACCGTCGCCACCAGCAACGACGGCTCGATGGAGATCAGGCTCGCGCTGCTGCCCGGCGACACCGTAGCGGAGATCCGTACCCCGCACGGCACCCTGCGCGGCCCCGACCACCGCGTGCGCATCGTCGACCTGACGGAGGTGCGCGGGCGATGAGCACGCCACTCGCCGAAGTACTCGACGGGCAGCGCGACGCGGAACTGCGCCGCGCCGCCCGCGCCCTGCTCAAACGGCCACTGCTCCTCGCCCACGGCGGGTACGCGGACGAGTTCCGGCTGGTGCGCCGCCACGCGGCCGAGCTGCGCGAGTGGTTCGAGCGGAACACGGGCTGGGGGCTCCAGGTCGACGCGGAGTCCGCCCGGCTGCGCAAGACGCCGGGACGGCTGGACGACGCCGGCCACCCGGCCCGCGAGACCAACCGCGCACAGGCTCCCTTCACCCGCCGCCGCTACGTCCTGCTCTGCCTCGCTCTCGCCGCTCTCGAACGCGGCGAGAACCAGACCGCGCTCGGGCGGCTCGCCGACCACATCGTCCAGGAAGCCTCCGACCCCCGACTCGTGGCCGCCGGTGTCGAGTTCACGCTGGAGCGCCGGGACGAGCGCCTCGACCTCGCCGCCGTCGTCCGCCTGTTGCTGGAGCTGGGGGTCCTGCGGCGGGTCGCCGGGGACGAGGAGGCGTACATCAGTGGAGCCGGTGACGCCCTGTACGACGTCGAGCGGCGCGTCCTCGCCGGGTTGCTCGCCACCCGCCGGGGGCCCTCCACCCTGACCGTCGCCTCCCTCGACGCGCTGACCGCGGAGAGCGGACTCGACACCGACGAGCTGCGCTTCCGCGCCATCCGCCACCATCTGACCCGCCGCCTCCTGGACGACCCGGTGCTCTACTACGACGAGCTGAGCGACGCCGAACTCGCCTACCTGACCAAGCAGCGGCCGTTCATCCTCGCGCGGATCAACGAACTGACCGGCCTGGTCGCCGAGGTGCGCGCAGAGGGCATCGCGATGGTGGATCCGTCCGACGACCTCACCGACGTACGGATGCCGGAGCAGGGCACCCACGGGCATGTCACTCTGCTGCTCGCCGAGCACCTGGCGGGTGTGCGGCGTCCCGTTCGCGACTCCGAACTGCGCAGTCGTGTACGGGCGTTGGCGGCCGAGCACGCCGGATTCTGGTCGAAGTCCGCCAAGGCGCCCGGCGCCGAGGCCGAACTCGTCGAGCAGGCGCTCGTCAAGTTGGCCGCGCTCGGCCTCGTCGACCGTACCCCCGAGGGAGCCGTCGCCCGCCCCGCTCTCGCCCGGTACGCCGTCGGTGCCACGGTCGTTGTCGAAGCCGCTCCACGAAAGGCCCACCAGCAGTGACCGTACCCCGTACGCTCCCCGCCCCTGCCCGCACCCGCTGGCAGCCCCTGCGAACCGGACTCGTCGACCTCTTCTACTACGACGACGAGGAGTTCTGGTTCCGCGACGGGAGGCTTCTGCTGCGCGGGAACAACGGCACCGGCAAGTCCAAGGTCCTCGCCCTGACCCTGCCGTTCCTGCTCGACGCCGACCTCGCCGCGCGCCGCGTCGAACCCGACGGCGACCCGAAGAAGCGCATGGAATGGAACCTGCTGCTCGGCGGCGAGCACCCGTACCCCGAGCGGCTCGGCTACACCTGGATCGAGTTCGGGCGGACCGACGAGGCGGGGCGAGTCCATTTCCGCACGCTGCTGTGCGGACTCAAGGCAGTGGCCGGCCGTGGCATCGCACGCCACTGGTTCGCCGTCACCGAACAGCGCATCGGCGAGGAGCTGTCCCTCCTCGACGCGACCGGCACCGCGCTCGCCCGTGACCGCCTCGCCGAGGCGATCGCCGGACACGGCATGGTCTACGACCAGGCGGGGGCCTACCGCAGGGCCGTCGACGAGGCACTGTTCGGCCTCGGTGAGCAGCGGTACGGGGCACTGGTCGACCTCCTCGTGCAGCTGCGGCAGCCACAGTTGTCGAAGCGGCCCAACGAAGCGGCCCTGTCCAAGGCGCTCACCGAGGCACTGACGCCGATGGACCAAGCCGTCGTCGCCGATGCCGCCGACGCGTTCCGTTCACTGGACGAGGAGAAGGACGAGCTGGCCGCCGCCGTCGAGGCACAGCGCGCGGCGGACGCCTTCCTGGAGCACTATCAGCGGTACGCGCGCGTGGCCTCGCGCCGCCGGGCCCGGCTGCCGCGCACCGAGCACGCCCGTTACGAGCACCTGCACCGCGAACTGGCCCAGGCGCAGGATGAGCGGGCCACGGCCGAGCAGGAGCGGGAGGCGGCCGAGGAGCGCGGCGCCGCACTGGAGGAGCAGGCCGCGCGGCTGCACGCACAGGACGCGGCGCTCCGCGCCGGACCCGAGATGCGCAGCGCCCGGGAGCTGGAGCGCGCCGCCGGGGAAGCGGTGCGCACGGACGAGGCGCGGCGACAGGCCGAGGCCGACCGCGAGCAGGCCGCGCGCACCCACACCCGGGCCCTCGAACGGCTTGCCGCCGACCGGAACAGGCTCGCGGCGGCGGGGGAGCGGGTGACAGGCACCCTCGCGCAGGCACGGCAGGCCGCGACCGCGGCGGCCCTCGACGGTGAACCGCGTACCGAGGGCGGTGCACTGCCCGAACTGCGACGTGCGGCGGAGGAGTCGGTGGACCGCCGCCGCCGTACCGTCGACCACGTCGACCAACTGATGGTCAGCGCCGAGCGGGCCGCCGCCGAGCGGACCACCGCACAGAACCGGCTCGACGAGGCCGCCACCGAACTCGGAGAGAGTGTCCAGCGGCAGCAGCGCGCCGAGCGGTCGGCGGCCGAAGACGGACACGCGTTGCTGGGACGGGTACGCGAACATGTCGACCGCTGCGTCGAGTTGGCTGTCCCGGACCCGGTCGGGCTGCTCGACGAGTTGCAGGACTGGGTCGTCCATCTGGAGGGCCCGTTCCCTGCGCGGCGCGAGGCGGAAGCCGCTCATCGAACGGCGAGCGGGCACCTCGCCGACCGCACCGCCGAACTGGGCCAACGGCAGGAGCTGACCGGCGAGCGGGTGCACGCGGTACGTGCCGAGCTGGAACGGCTGGAGTCGGGCGGCCAGCGCGGGCCCGAGGCGCCCGCCACCCGCACACCGCGCGTACGGGACGGCAGACCCGGCGCGCCGCTGTGGCGCCTGATCGACTTCCGCGAGCACGTCGGTGAGCCCGGGCGGGCCGGACTCGAAGCCGCACTCCAGGCCTCGGGACTGCTCGACGCCTGGGTCCTCCCCGACGGGACGGTCCTCGGCGCCGACGGTCACGACGTCCTGCTCGCCCCGTCCGCACCCGTGACCGGGGCCGTACTCGCTCAGGCTTTGCGGCCCGCTGTCGACCACGGGGACCCACGCGCCGTCGCGGTCGGCGAAACGGTGGTGGAGCGGATCCTGGGCGCTGTCGGTCTCGGCGAGGGTGCCGGCACAGTCGGCACGTGGGTCTCCTACGACGGGCGCTTCCGGATCGGCGCGCTCGCCGGAAGCTGGGCGAAACCGGCCGCCGAGTACATCGGCGAAGGAGCCCGCGAAGAGGCACGGCGCGCCCGCATCGACGTACTCCGCCAGGAACTCGGTGCGCTGGAAGCGGAGTTGACCGGCCTGCAGGAACAGCGGGCGGCGCTCACGGGGCGGCGACGGGTGCTCGACGCCGAGCTGGCCGCGCTCCCCGGCGACACCGCGCTGCGGCAGGCCCACGCCCGCGCCGCGGCCGCCATCGACGACACCCGGCGCGTCCGTGAGCGGCACGCCGAGCGAGCCGATCGGCTTGCCACCGCCGTGCGCGGTGCCGAGCAGGAGGCCGCCGTCCTGGCCGAGACCGCCGCGGACCTCGGGCTGCCCGCCGAGCGGTCCGCGCTCGACGCGGTGAGCCGGGCCCTGACCGACTACACCGTCGCGCTCGCCGCCCTGTGGCCCGCCCTGCGAGAGCACTCCGCGTCCAAGGACGCCGTGGCGGCGGAGCAGGCCGAGGCCGAGCGGGCCGGCGCTCGCACCGCCGAACTCGCCGCGCGCACCGAGGAGTCGACCCGTGCGGCGGCCGCTGCCCAGGAGCACCACACCACCCTCCGCTCCACCGTCGGCGCCGCCGTCGCTGAACTGGAGCGCCTTCTCACCGACACGGCCCGCGCCCTCGACGACACCGGTCGGGCTCTGCGCGCCGCACACGACGCGCGCACCTCGGCGGACCGGCGCGCGTACCGTGCCGCCGGCCGTATCGAGCAGTTGGAGCAGGACGTTACCCAGGCCACGGCCGCCCGCGCCGACGCCATCGTCACCCTTCAGCGGTTCGCCGCCACCGGACTCCTCGCCATCGCGCTGCCCGGCCTCGCCGTCCCCGACCCGGCGGGTGAGCCCTGGGCCGCGACCCCCGCCGTGGCCCTCGCGCGGGCCATGGAGGCCGAGCTCAGCCGCACCGACGACTCCGACGCCGCCTGGGAGCGCGTCCAGGGCCTGCTCAACGCCGAGTACAAGAAGCTTCAGGACGCCCTCTCCCGGCACGGGCACACCGCCTCCGCCCGCATGGTCGAGGACGGCATGGTCGTCGACATCGTCTACCAGGGCCGCGAGCGCGCCGTGCCCGAGCTCGCGACCGCGCTCGCCGTCGAGGTCGCCGAACTGCAGCGGATCCTGTCCGCACACGAGCGGGAGATCCTGCAGACCCATCTGCTCATCGAGGTCGCGGGCACGCTCCAGGAACTGATCGGCGCCGCCGAACGACAAGTGCAGGAGATGAACCGGGAGCTGCAGGAGAGGCCCACGTCCACCGGAATGCAGCTCCGCCTGGTGTGGCGGCCCTCGCGCAAGGCGCCGCCCGGCCTGGGCCAGGCGAGGGAGCGGCTGCGGCAGTCGGCCGACGCCTGGACGCCCGAGGAACGCACGGCGGTCGGGGAGTTCCTGCAGGAGCAGATCGCCCGGCACCAGTCGGGGGACGCAGCGGGCAGCTGGCTGGAACATCTGACCGCGGCGCTCGACTACCGTGACTGGCACGAGTTCGCCATCGAGCGCCGTCAGCACGGCCGCTGGGTACCGGCGACCGGTCCCGCATCCGGCGGCGAACGCGTCCTCGCCGTCTGCGTTCCCCTGTTCGCCGCCGCCTCCTCCCACTACGCGAGTGCCGCGAGCCCGCACGCGCCACGTCTCGTCACCCTCGACGAAGCGTTCGCCGGGGTCGACGACGACTCCCGCGCCAAGTGCCTCGGTCTGCTCCACGCGTTCGACCTGGACGTGGTGATGACCAGCGAACGCGAATGGGCCTGCTACCCGCAGGTGCCCGGCGTCGCCATCGCCCAGCTGTCCCGCGTCGACGAGATCGCTGCCGTACTCGTCACCCGCTGGGAGTGGGACGGCACTGCGGTGGCCCGTGGCACCGACCCGCGGGCGGACGCGCCACCGACGGCCGTCGATGAGGGACTGTGGGCGTGACAGTGGACCTGGAGCGACTCCGACGCCTGCTCGGCACCGGTGAGCTGACCTGGTTCGTGGACCGGGCCCGGCGGCGTATGGCCCGAGAGGAGCTGTTGACCGGGCCGGTCACCCTGACCGCGCCGAGCCCGGCCCAGCGCGCCGCGGTCGAGCGACTGCTCGGCCGTTCCCCGGGGGCGGGGCGATCTCTGAGCGTGCGCTTCGAGACGGTGGACGCCGTCCTGCGCCGCTCCGGCATCAGCCCCGACGGACTCGCTCCCGCGTTGATCGCGCTCGGCGGTCCCGTCGAGGCGGTCCGCACAGCGCGCGAGCGCGAGGACCGGGCCTGGCGGACCGCGTACGCGCCCCTCGCCGAACTCGCCACACGCGCCGGCGGCACGCTGGCCGAGTGGGCGGAGCGGCTGCCCCGCGAAGGGCTCGTACGCCGCCTGTCCCCGACGCCGGCGGATGCAGCGGCCATGGTCGGCCGGGCTGTACGCGCGCTGCAAGCGCTGCCCGCCGAACCCCCCTGCTCCCTCAGCGCCTTCGCCGCCCGTGTGCTCGGCGACGCCCACGCCCTCGACGACGGAAAACCGCTGGCCACCGTCCTGCTCTCCGGAGTACGGGCGCTCACCGGGCGCGACCGGGAAAGCGGTGCGCAGGGGCGTCGGTCCGCATGGGCCGCGGTCGGGCTCCTCAAGGACGACGTCTCCTCGACCGTGCTCACGCTGGGCCTGCGCGGTACACCGGCCCTCGACTGGCATGCGGACGCGGGCGAACCGGCCGTCCTGACCCTGCGGCAACTGAGCCGGCATCCACCGGCCCTCCAGCACGCAGAGCTGCGGATCTGTGAGAACCCTGCCGTCCTGTCGGGTGCCGCGGAGGCGTACGGACAAGACTGCCCGCCCCTGGTCTGCCTCCAGGGCCAGCCCTCGGCAGCCGCCCTCACCCTGCTCCGCCAAGCGCACTCGCAGGGGATCACCCTGCACTACCACGGCGACTTCGACTGGGGCGGCGTCAGAATCGCCGCCGGACTGCTGCGGCACGTGCCCTGGCAGCCATGGCGCTTTCGCACGGCCGACTACCGTGAGGCAGCCCACCGCCCCGACCTTCCGCCGCTCACGGGGCCGCCCGCGGCGGCGCCATGGGATGCGGAGCTGGCACCCGCGCTGCGGAAGCTGGGCGTACGTGTGGAGGAAGAGACCGTCCTCGACGACCTGCTCGGAGATCTGGACGCGCAGCGGGCGACCCCTGAGGACGCCGGAGAGCGTCCGGACCGCCCTGTCATGGGTGCTTGACCGAGGTGAGCGGCGGCGGGCCCGGTGGAGGCGGGAGCGGATGGTGCCCACGGGGCGGGGAAGGGTTTCGGCCAAATCTTCGTGAAGTGACCCGGGAGAGCGCAGAAGTGAGCTGAGCGGTCCGTCGTTCGTACCCGCGGCCCGTCGCCGAACACCTGGCGACGGGCCGCTTTCACGTCTCCACAAGGCCCGGACCAGCGGCTGGCGGGCATCGGTCGGACGTCTGCGGCGCTCGCTTACACGCTCCGACAGAAGGACGAAAGACCCCGCGACTAGCTTCTCGCTCTGTCGGCGGCCGCGGAGTTGCAGGGACGCGGCGCCACACGACGAGACAACGAGAGCGGCGCGTGAACCGCCGCGCTTCACGGGAAGGGGGTGCCCGCAGATGACGGTGACGACACATGGCTCCGCTCGACGTCCGGGCGACTTCGAGCAGCGGCTGCGCTTCGACGAGCCGTTGGAACGGGCGCTGGTGCACCGCCATGCGGCCGACGAGGTCTTCGTCACCGATCATGTCGCGCTGGACGACGGCCGCTTCGCGGTCGCGGCCCGGCTGCCCTCCGCCCACCCGTACTTCACCGACGACCCGCGGCCGGGGGCGCCCCTCGACGCGATGCTGCTGCTGGAGTGCTCGCGGCAGGCCGGAACCGTGGTGGCCCACCGCCACCTCGGTGTCCCGGCGGACACGGCGTTCCTCATCGCGGAGTGGTCCATCGCCCTCGATGACGAGCTGCGCGCCCCAGCGCTCGCAGTGGGCCCCAAGGGCGCCGGCCTCGGTCCCGGTGAGCTGACGATGATCACCGAGGTGCGAGATCCGAAGCAGCGCGGCGAGGCTCTGCTCGGGGCGACGCTGCTGAGTGAGCTGTACCTCGCCGGGCGCCGGGTGGCGACCAGCACGGTGATCACCGGATACCCGTCCCGGCCCGGGTACGAGAGCTTCCGGACCCGGCGCCGCGACTCACCGGCGCCGCTCTCCGACGCCATGCCCCCGCGCCTGGGCGGTACGCCGGCGGACAGCCGAGCGGTGGGGCGCACGAGCGAGGCGAACGTCGTTCTGTCGGGGGTGCGCCGTGCTGACGGGCAGATCGTCGCGGGCCTCGATGTGCCCGTCGCGCATCCGGTGTTCTACGACCATCCGCTCGACCACGTACCGGCCACCGCCCTGCTGGAAGCCGCTCGCCAGGCCGCGCTTCTGGCAGTGGCCCCGGAGGCGGGCCCGGTCGGTGAGGCGGCAGCCGCCTGGCGGGTGAGCGCGCTGAGCGCCCGGTTCGAGCGCTTCGTCGAACTGGACAGCCCGGCGGAGGTCTCCGCGCGCGTGGAGCGCGTCAGGGACGGTCACGCCGTTCGTGTGCTCTTCGAGCAGGGCGGAGCGCTCGCCTGCGACTGCGCCGTCACCGTCTCCGTACCGCCGCTTCCGGCGGGTTCGCCGGCCGTCGCCGACGGAGGCCGGTGATGCGGCTGAGCGGGGCGTACGGACTTGTCTGCGCGGCCTGGTACCCACCGGGCCGGCAGACCGTCGAGGAGGCGCTGGCCGTCGGCGACGTGGACCGGCGTGGCGCGGCCGATCTCGGCTACACGGCGCTGCCGGTCAGCGAGGACACCGCCCCGCCGGACATGGCCGTCGCCGCGGGACAGCAGGTGCTGGGGCGGGGCGAGTGCCCGGCGCACACGCTGTCGATGGTGCTGCATGCGAGCGTGCACCATCAGGGACACGACGCCTGGTCGGCGCCGCACTACATCGCCAACCGGCTCGAGGCGCACCATGCGGTGCCGATCGGGCTGCTGCAGCAGTGCAACGGCGGGGCCATCGGGATCGAGCTGGCCGTCTCCCGGTTGCAGGGCGATCCGCAGGCTGGGCCGGCCCTGGTGACCACAGGGGACCGGTTCCTGATGCCGAGCTGGCACCGCTGGCGCACCGACTACGGCATGGCCGCGGGCGACGCGGGGACGGCGGTGCTGGTGCATCGGGGCGCGGGGCTCCCCTCCGACCTCACCCTGCACGCCCTTTCGACCACCGTCGCGGCCGAGCTGGAGGTCATGCACCGGGGAGAGGACGGACTGAACGCGGACCCGCTGGGCCACGGCCCGATGATCGACGTGCGGCGTCCCAAGCGCCACTTCGTCCGCACCTTCGGCATCGAGCACTTCACCAAGCTCGCCCACGACCGGATCCGGGAGGCGGTCGGCGAGGCGCTCGCCTCCTGCGGCCTCGCCCCGGACGATGCGCGGCTGCGCCACGCCGTGCTGCCCCGGCTGGGCAGCAAGGCGATGGCGGAGGCGTACGTACCGTCCCTGGCGGAGTCCGTCTCCGCGCCCCTGCTGGATCTCGGGCGGGCCACCGGCCACCTGGGAGCCGGTGATCTGAACGCCTCGCTGGCCGACCTGGCCACCGGCGACTGGCTGCGGCCCGGGGAGTACGCCCTCGTGCTGAACGGCGGTGGGGGTTTCACCTTCACCGCGGCCGTGGTCAGCCGTACGGACCCGGCTGCCTGACTCCGCTTCGAAGAGACCACCCGGACGGCACACCGCCCGGGCAACCGCACAACCCACCGACAGGAGAACCGTCATGAGCAACGTCCAAGACCGCTTCTACTCCCTGCTGAACGCGAAGATCGGTGTGGAGACCGAGGCGCTCACCGAGGACACCACCCTGGAGTCCCTCGATCTCGACTCGCTCCTCATCGTCGAACTGAGCGTCGCTGTGGAGAAGGAGTTCCGTGTGGTGCTCGACGAGACCCAGCTCGCCCCCGAGCGCACGGTCGGCGAGGTCCTCGGCACCCTCGACAACGAGCTCAAGGCGGCTTCGTGACCGCCGTACGCGGTGAACGGTTCGACGTGGCCGTCACCGGCCTCGGGCTCGTCACCCCGGCCGGGATCGGGGTGAAGGCCAACGTGGCGCGGATCTGGGACGGCCGCTCCACCGCGAGCAGGAGCCCGGAACTGGAGGGAATGGCCGTCGACTTCTCCTGCCGGGTCGACGACTTCGACCCGGCCGCCGAGCTCGGCCGGCGCGCGATGCTGCGGATGGACCGGGTCAGCCAGCTCGGAGTGACCGCCGCGCGGCTGGCCGTGTCGGACGCCGGTCTCGATCCCCAGTCGTGGGACGGCGCCCGGGTGGCGGTGGTGATCGGCACCTCGTTCGGCGGTTCCGCCAGCTTCGAGCGCGAGCACGAGACGTATCTGCAGAGCGGGCCCACGGTGGTCTCACCGCAGCTGATGGTGGTGGCGCCGGTCAACATGACGGCCGGCCACATCGCGATGGACTGCCAGGCGCTGGGCCCGAACCAGGTCGTCTCGACGGCCTGCGCCTCCGGCACCACCGCCATCGGTCTCGGCCGGATGCTGCTGGAGGCCGGACTGTGCGACGTGGTGCTGGCCGGCGGCTCCGAGGCGGCTCTCACCCGTACCGGCATCGCCAGCCTGCACAAGATGGGCGCGCTCTCCCGGCGCGCGGGGGACCCGGCAGCCGCGTCCCGCCCGTTCGACGCGGACCGGGACGGCTTCGTCGCCGGTGAGGGCGCCGGTGTGCTGGTGCTCGAGCGGGTGGCCGACGCGCGGGCCAGAGGGGCCAGGGTCCGTGCCAGGATCAGCGGCTTCGGGGCCTCGGCCGACGGCTACCATGCCTCCGCCCCCCACCCCACGGGCGACGGCGCGGAGCGGGCGATGCGGGCGGCGCTGGCCGACGCCTGTCTCGACCCGGCGGAGATCGCCCACGTCAACGCGCACGGCACGTCGACGACGAAGAACGATGTCACCGAGGCCGGGGTCATCCGCCGCGTCATCGGTGACCACCCCCTGGTCACCTCGACCAAGGGAGTGATCGGCCATCTGATCGGCGCCGCGGGCGCGGTCGAGGCCGCGTACACGGTCCTGGCGGTCGAGCAGGGGTCGGTGCCGCCGACCGCGAACCTGGAACGCGTCGACCCCCAGGTGGAGGTGGACGTGGTCGCCGGGCGGCCCCGCGAGGCGACCATCGGCGCGGCGCTGTCGAACTCCTTCGGCTTCGGCGGGCAGAACGCCGTCGTGGTGGTGACGGCGGCATGACGCGCACCGGCCGCTCCGTCCTGGTGACCGGGGGCAATCGGGGCATCGGCCTCGCCATCGCCCGCGACCTGGCCGCGCAGGGCGACCGCGTGACGGTCACCCACCGCGGCAGCGAACCCCCGCCCGGCCTGTACGGGGTGGCCTGTGACATCACCGACCCCGACGCGGTGGCGCGGCTCTTCGAGGCGGTGAGCGCTGAGCAGGGACCGGTGGAGGTGCTGGTGGCGAACGCCGGCATCACGCGGGACGCGCTGTTGCTGTCGATGGCCGACCGGGACGTGGACGAGGTGCTCGACACCAACCTCCGCGCGGTGATCCGGGTGGTCAAGCACGCTTCCCGGGGGATGCTGGCCGAACGCTGGGGGCGGCTCGTCCTGATCTCCTCCTCGGCCGCGTTCACCGGCTCCCCGGGCCAGACCAACTACGCGGCCGCCAAGGCCGGCCTGATCGGCATGGCCCGTTCGCTGGCCTGGGAACTGGGGCCGCGGGGCATCACCGTCAACGTCGTGGCGCCCGGTCTGATCGACACCGACATGACGCGCGGCCTGAGCGAGGCCCGGCGCGAGCAGTTCCTGAGCCGGACACCGCTGGGAAGGCCGGGCAGCGCCGAGGAAGTGGCCGCCGCCGTCCGCTTTCTGGCGAGCGCCGAGGCCGGCTACGTGACCGGTGCGGTACTGCCGGTCAGCGGCGGTCTCGGCATGGGCATCTGACGACTTCTCAGCTAAGAGGAACAAGAGGCTGATACATGGCAATCGGCGTGATATCCGTCGGCGCTCACCTTCCCGAACGCGTCGTGTCCAACCGCGAGATCGCGGCCTGGGCGAACGTCACCGAGCAGTGGGTCGCCGAACGGACCGGGATCCTGGAGCGGCGCTACGCCGCGGACGACGAGGCGACATCCGATCTGGCTCTGCCCGCCGCGCGCGCGGCGCTGCGGGCGGCCGGCCCGGAGGCCAGGGAACGGCTCGCGGCCTTGATCGTCGCGACCTGTACCCCCGATCACCCGCAGCCCTCGACGGCGGCGGTCGTGCAGGCCGGCCTCGGTCTGCCGGCGCTGCCCGCCTTCGACGTGAACGCGGTGTGCAGCGGCTTTCTGTACGCGCTCACCGTTGCCAAGGCGATGCTCGAAGCACAGCCCGGGCAGAGCGCCCTGGTGGTCGGGGCGGACATCTTCTCCCGGCTCATGGACCGCGGCGACCGCAAGACGGTCAGCCTCTTCGGCGACGGCGCGGGCGCGGTGGTGCTCGGTACGGTGCCGGAGAGCTACGGCATCCATGCCAGCACGTTGCTGGCCGACGGCGAACTGCACGACTACGTGAAGGTCGCGGCCGGCGGCAGCCGGACCCCGCTGGACGAGCGGGCCCGCGCGGCGGGTGAGCACCTCTTCCGCATGGACGGCAGGGCTGTCCGGGAGTACGCGATGACCACGTTGCACAAGGTGGTCGGCCAGACCCTCGCGGACTGCGGCGCCCGCATCGAGGACGTGGACCGGTTCGTCTTCCACCAGGCCAACACCCGGCTGCTCGAGGCCTTCGCGGCCGAGGCCGGGATCGACCCGGACAAGGTCGCCCTGACGGCACCGAGCCTGGGCAACACCGCGGCAGCCTCCGTACCGCTGACGCTGCACCACGCCCACGGCGTACGCCCCCTGCGGCGCGGGGAGCGCGTTCTGCTGGCCTCCATCGGCGGCGGGATGACGGCCGCCGCCACCCTCTTGACCTGGTACTGAGACGGAGCGTTGATCATGAGACTTGACGGTATGTCAGCCATCATCACGGGTGGCACACGAGGCCTCGGCCGCACGATCGCGGAGAGCTTCCTCGCCGAGGGCGCGAACGTCGTCTGCGCCGCCCGCAACCAGTACGACGTGAAGGAACTCATCGACCGACATCCGGGGCGGGTCCGCTACCAGTACGCCGACGTCACGGACGAGGAGTCGGTGGCGGAGCTGATGGAGGCGGGGCTCGCGGCCTTCGGCCGGATCGACGTGCTGGTCAACAATGCCGGGGTCAGCCGCGACGGCACCATCAGCAGACTCTCCACGGCGGACTGGAACACCACCGTCGCCACCAACCTCAACGGTGTCTTCCTGTGCACTCGCGCGGCCATCCGGCCGATGAAGGAGCGGGGCGGCGGCCGGATCATCAACGTCTCGTCCTGCGTGGCCAGCCGGGCCGTGGCAGGCGCGGCCGCCTACAGCGCCAGCAAGGCCGCCGTGGAGATGTTCACCCGGGCGTCGGCTCTCGAACTGGCCCCCAAGGGCATCACGGTCAACTGTCTGTCGCCCGGCTACATCGACGAGGGCATGGGCAAGCAGGTCGCCGCGGACGACCGCATCTGGGAGAGCTACCGCAAGCGGCTGCTCTCCGGGCGCCTGGGCCGGCCGGAGGAAGTGGGGGCGGCCGCCGTCTTCCTCGCCGCCTCGGACAGCTCCTATGTGAACGGGCACGTGCTGGAGGTCAACGGGGGACTGAAGTGGGCCGCCTGACACCGCCCGCCGCTCCGGTGGCCTTCTTCGATGTCGACGAGACCCTGGTCGCGATGAAGAGCCCGTTCGCACTGTTGCGCTACCGACTGCGCGAGCAGGGCGACCGGGACGGCTCGGCGTACCGGGCCAAGGCCGACCCGATCCGGCGGTTCGCCGCTCAGGGCGGCGCGCCGGCGGAGGCGAGCGCGATGTTCTACCGCGCCCTCGCCGGCGTCCCGTGGAGCGAACTGCTGCGCCAGGGCCGCGACTGGTACCGGGAGCTCCATGGCCGGGGAGTCCCCTTCGTCGAGGCCACGCTGCGTGCGCTTCGGCACCACCAGAGCCGGGGGCACCTCACCGTGGCGGTCTCCGGCGCGTGGCCCGCGAGCCTGCGGCCGCTCGCCGATGACCTGGGCTTCGACCAGGTGTTGTGCACCCAGCCCGAGGTGGACCGGGCCGGGCTGCTGACGGGCCGGATCGAGCGGGCGATGTTCGGCCCGGCCAAGGGGGCCGCGGTGCGTGCCGTCCTCGCGGCACAGGGTGCGGCGGCCGGAGAGTGCTTCGCCTACGCCGACGACCCGAGCGATCTCGACATGCTGCGTCTGGTGGGCCGTCCCGCCGTCGTCGGCGACCATCCCGTGCTCGCCGGGATGGCGGCCGAGCACGGGTGGCAGGTGCTGTCCGGCGCACTCGTGCCCGGCGCCGAGCGCATCCCCGTCTGACCGCCCGTCCCGTTCGCCGCCGCTCACATACAGGCCACTTCCTTTCGGTAAGGCTCGTGTGAATGACAGGGTTCTGCTATAAAGGTGAGCCCTGCGCCAAGACTATTCTGTATGACGTCCATGGAGGGATGACAGCTCACATGAGCACAGCGACCTCGGGCCGCGCCACGGCACGGCCCACGATCATTCTCGCCGCGGTTTGCGTGGCAGTCCTGATCCTGCCCGCCTCGCTCACCGGCAGCTCGGTGGCCCTGCCCGACATCGCGTCCGGCCTGGACGCCGGCATCGTGCCGCTGCAGTGGGTGGTCAACGCCTACAACCTCGCGTTCGCCTCCTTCATGCTGGCCTGTGGCTCGCTGGCCGACATCGTCGGCCGCCGGCGGCTGTTCGCCGTCGGCACCGGGGTGTTCGTCCTCGCTTCCCTGGCCAGCGGCGTCTGCGGCAACGTGCTGCTGCTCGACGTGGCGCGCGGCGTGGCCGGCCTCGGCGCCGCCGCGGTGATGACCAGCGGCAGCGCGATCCTGGCCACCACCTTCCAGGGAGCCGCCCTCGGCCGGGCCTTCGCCGTCCTCGGATCCTCGGCCGGAGCGGGCCTGGCCCTCGGCCCGTCCGTCTCCGGATTCCTCGTCGGGTCGCTGGGCTGGCGGTGGGTGTTCATCGTGCACGCCCTGGTCGCGGCCCTGGCCCTGCTGGCGCTGCCCGCCATTCCCGAGTCCCGCAACAGCGAGGGCGCCAAGGTCGACTGGTGGGGCACCGTCACCTTCACCTCCAGCCTCTTCCTCCTCATGCTGGCCGTGGTCCAGGGGCCTCAGATCGGCTGGACCAGCGCCGGGGTGATCGGCCTGTTCGTGGGCGCGGCGCTGCTGATCGTGCTGTTCTTCGTCGCTGAGAGCCGCCAGGCGCACCCCATGTTCGACCTGGCACTCTTCCGGCAGTCCCGGTTCCTGGCCGTCTGCCTGCTGCCCGTGGCCATCGCCTTCGGCTTCGTCTGCCTGCTGGTGCTGCTGCCCTCGTGGTTCAGCGGGGCCAACGGCGCCTCGGCCGACGCCGCCGGAGCGACCATGATGCTGCTCACGCTGCCGGTGCTCGTGGTGCCGCTCGGCGTCAACCGGCTGGTGAAGCTCGGCCTGTCGACCCGCGCCGTCCTCAGCCTCAGCCTCCTCCTAGTGGCGCTCGGCGGTGTCTGGCTCCTCGTGCTGCACCCGGGCATCTCCACCCTGGAGCTGGCCGGCCCGCTGTTGCTGATCGGCGCCGGAATGGGCTTCTCCGCCGGCCTGATCGACGGCGTGGCGATCACCTCGGTCGCCCCCGAACGCGCCGGTATGGCCGCGGGCATGTTCAACACGATGCGGCTCGCCGGTGAAGCGGTCGCCATCACCGTGATGAGCACCGTGCTGGTCTCCCTCCTTCAGGGCCGGGTCGCCGACGGCCTGCGCGGCTACGGGCTTCCCTCCGGCGACGCGGCCGAGGTGGCCAACCGGGTCGCCAGCGGCGACCTCGCGGGCGCCGCCCAGCGCGTCGAGCCCGGCAGTCGCGACCGCTTCGGCGACTTCCTCGCGGACAGCTACACCGGCGCCATGCACTCCGTTCTGTGGCTGCTGGCCGCAATCTGCGCCGTCGCCACCGTCGTCGTCTACCTGATGCTGCGTGACCGCAAGGAGACGGCGACCGACGCCCCGGTCACCGAGGACACCACCGCCCAGGAGGCGGCCCGCGTATGACCTCCCACGACCAGCTTCCCGTCCTGGTGGTCGGTGCGGGCCCGTCCGGCCTCACCGCCGCCGTGGAACTCACCCGCCGTGGTGTGCCGGTCCACTGCGTGGACCGCGCCGAAGGCCCGAGCGCGTCGACGAAGGCGCTCGGAGTCTGGCCCCGCACCCTGGAACTGCTGCGCAGGATGGGGGCCGAGGACGAGATACAGCGGCGCGTCCTGCCACAACGGGCCATGCGGTACTACTCCGACGGCCGGGTGATCGCCGATCTTCGCTTCCGCGACCCTGACGTGCAGCCGGTCTGCCTGCCGCAGCCGGACATCGAACACATGCTGAGGGACGCCCTGACCGCGGCCGGCGGACAGCTCACGTGGGGCACCGAACTGGTCGGGTTCCAGCAGGACGGGCCGGCGGTCAAGGCGGTGCTGCGGGGCTCCGACGGGACCGAGCGGACCGAGGAGTTCTCCTGGGTGGTGGGCGCCGACGGCGCGCGGAGCCGCGTCCGGGAACAACTGGACATCGACTTCCGGGGCGCCACCCACGAACTGTCCTTCGTCGTCGCCGACATCGAGCTCGACGGGCCGCTGGAGCCGGACGTCACGCACTACTTCTGTTCGCCGCGCGGCATTCTGGTGACATGTGGGCTGCCCTCCGGGCGGTTCCGGGTCTTCACCTCGGCGCCGCCCGGCCTCCGGCGCGACGAGGTGGACCTGACAGCCGTCCAGCGCCTCGTCGACGAGCGGGGGCCTGGCGGTCTGCGGCTGCGCGACCCGGACTGGATCAGCGTCTTCTCGGTGCATTCCCGGCACGCGGAGCGCACCCGCGACGGAAGGGTCTTCCTCCTCGGCGACGCCGCCCACATCCACAGTCCGGCCGGTGGCCAAGGTCTGAACACCGGTATGGCCGACGCCCACAACCTGGCCTGGAAACTGGCTCTGTGCTGGCACGGCCAGTGTGACAGCACGCTGCTCGACAGCTTCGAGAGCGAGCGCGGACAGGTGGCCCGGGCCGCCATCAAGCAGGCGGACGTACAGACCAGGATGTGGCTCCTGAACAAGCCGCACCAGGTGGCCCTGCGGGACAACGCGCTGCGCGTCGCCTCGGCGCTGCGCCTCTTCCACCTCGACTACCTGCCCTGGCTGGCCGGACAGCGGATCGTCTACACCCGGCCCGGCCCCCGGCGCCGTCGCCTCACGCTCCCCGCGGGGCGCCCGTGGCCCGGCTCCGGGGGGTTCGTCGAGGGTGGCCTCGTCCCCCGTACACAGATCTGGGACACGACGAGCTCCCGGCGGGTGCCGCTGCGCTCGGCCCTCTCCGACCTCCGCCACACCCTCCTCCTGCAGAGCGACGGACCACTCGGCGGCGAGGCCGTACGGCTGGCCGCCTGGGTCCGCGAGCACTGTGCCGAGGTGGTCGGGGTCCAGGTGCTGCAACCGCGCGCGGCGCGGCTGCGGCCCTGGACCCCGACACCGCACGAGGCGTCAGGAAACCCGGGCGCCACCCGGATCGCTCTGGTCCGGCCGGACGGAATCACCGACCTGGTCTGCCCCGCGCGCCAGTCCTGGCGCGCGCGGCGGCGGCTCGAGGAGCTCTTCGCCCCCCTGCTCACGCCCGCCGAAGCGCCCGGTGCCCGCGCCGAGACGCTGTAGCACCCCGCCCCGAACCCCCTCGACGTCTACCGGAGAGCACCATGTCGATCATCCCCGAGACCCACCGTGACCTGCTGGAGCGCCCTCTCTTCGCGCACCTGGCCACCATCAGGCCGGACAACACGCCGCAGGTGAACCCCATGTGGTTCAGCTGGGACGGCGAATACCTGTACTTCACCAACACCACGACCCGGTACAAGTACCGCAACGTCACGGAGCACCCGGTCGTCTCGGTCTCCATCAACGATCCCGAGCAGCCGTACCGTTACCTGGAGATCCGCGGCGCCGTCGAGCGTATCGACCCGGACCCCGAGGGCGCCTTCTTCCTGCGGCTCGCCGACCGGTACGCGCTCGAGTTCGACGGGCCGCCCGCGGACGCGGAGCACCGGGTGGTGTACGTGATCCGCCCGACGGGGACCAGCAAGCAGTGAGCCGGCCCCCCGGCGGTCAGCCGCGGCCGGTGCTGCCCACCGCCGGGGCACGGCCGGTGTCCTCGACGGCGGGCACGGCGGTGAGGTCCGTGCCCGCCGTCCCCCGGTAGCGGAAGAAGAAGACCGTGCTGACCGCGCACAGCCCGACGACGTACCAGGGGTACAAGGCGGCGTGACCGAGCGTCGAGAGGTACTCGTTGAGGTAGGGCGCCGTACCGCCGAACAGCGCCACCGTCAGCGCGTACGGCAGCCCCACGCCGCTGGACCGGAGCGATGTCGGGAACATCTGCAGCGTCGCCGGCGCCGCGGCAGTCGCGTAGCAGCCGAACAGCAGCAGCGCCGCCGTCATCACCGTGAACAGCCGTACGGCCGAACCCGACATGAGGGCGAACAGGAGCGGGGTGAGACAGACGAAACCGCCGCCGAACGCCAGCAGCATGGGGCGTGGGCCGAAGCGGTCGGTGGCCAGCCCGAGGAAGGGCAGCGCGACCATGAACACCGCTTGTGCGGCCACGGCCGCCCACAGCGCGGCGTTCGCCGTCACGCCGTGGTGGACCTGGGCGTACAGCGGCAGATACGAGGCGAAGGTGTAGTAGACGACGGTCGCCCCCAGCGAGAAACCGGCCACGCGCAGGACACGGCGCGGGTGCGAGCGCAGCACCTTCCAGGCGGGATTGCGCTGCCGCTCGGACGCCACGTCGAAGGCCGGCGTCTCGTACATGGTGCGGCGCATCTGCCATCCGTACAGGGAGAACAAGGCACCGAGCGCGAAGGGGGCGCGCCACCCCCACTCGCTCAACTGGGCCGGTGTGAGGACGTGTTGCAGGAAGAGCGCGAGGAAGGTGGCCGCGAGGGTGCCGAGCGTGGTGCTGACGTAGATGGCACTGGAGTACAGCCCACGGCGCCGCCTCGGCGCGATCTCGTTCACGTACGTACTCATCGCCGTGCTCTCGCCACCCGCGGACAGTCCCTGCAGCGCCCTGGCCACGACCAGCAGCGCCGGGGACAGCACGCCGACCGTCCGGTGGGGAGGGGCGAGGGCGATCAGGAGACTGCCCGCGCCCATCATCAGCAGCGACAGCCGCAGCGCCCTGGTGCGGCCGCGACGGTCGCAGTAGGCGCCGATGAGGAGACCGCCGACCGGCCGGAACAGGAATCCGACGGCGAACACGGACAGGGTCTGCAGGACGTTCGTGGTCCCGCTGCCGGAGGGAAAGAACTGCGGACCGAGCACCGCCGCGAACGTCACGTAGACGGACCAGTCGAACCATTCCGCGACGTTGCCCAGGGAAGCGAGCAGGGTCTGGCGCAGACCACCGTGCCTTGTCGTGGCGGGTGCCTGAGCCGCTGGAGCAGCCGAGTTCATGATGCCGGCCTCCCCTGGCACGAAGAGGTCCCGAGCCGCTCCAGGAGATCGGTGTCCACGATGACGCCGATGTCGGTGAAGGTCTCCAGCGCGCTGCCCCAGTGTGCGCGCGCCCGTGCGTGGTCGCCGTTGAAGGCGGCTACGGTCCCCAGGACCTTCTCGGCCCTGGCGATGTTGAGACGCTGCGCGCCCGGCTGGGACAGGCCGAGCACTTGGCGCGCGCATTCCTCGGCCCGGTCCGGTTCGCCCAGGGTCAGATAGAGCTGGGCCAGCTCAAGCAGGATCTTGCTGCGGGCCATCCTGTTGGTGCTCGTGTCGGCCAGCGAGCGTGCCGCCTCCGCGTTCCCGGCGGTGTCCTGGCGACCGAGCAGTTCGTCGGCGGCGGCGAGGCGTGCGAGGGCATAGGCCTCACCGTCCACGTAGCCGATCTGCCGGGCCCCGTCGAGCGCCGTGGCCGCGTAGTGCGCCGCCTGTCCGGGCGAGCCCAGGCTGCCGCTGATGGCGGACAGCAGGCACAGCGTCTCGACCTCGTAGGTGCGGTCACCGCACTCCTGGAACGAGCTCAGGGCCCGCCGGGCCGACTCGCACGCGCTCTCGTGCCGTCCGATGTCCAGGTCGACGAGGGCGAGTCCGTACAGGGAGACGCTCCGGTCGTAGGAGGAGTCGATGGACTCGGAGACCTCGAGCGCCTGGCTGAAGTAGGACCGTGCCTCGGTCAGGTCCCCGGTCGCCTGATGCACCAGGCCCAGGTTGCGCAGGCCGTACGAGCTGATGTGGTGCAGGCCGAGTCCGCTGGCGGTGGCCAGGGAGGCCGTGAGGAGCTCGGTCGCACTCTTCATGTCCCCCCGCGTCCAGTGGATGAACCCCAGAACTCCCTTGGCGGTGGCCTCCAGACGCGGCGAGAGGATGGCGTGCGCGATGTCGAGTGCGCGCTGTGCCGCCTCCTGGGCGCGGCCTCCGCGGCCGAGGCTGAGATGGGCGAGGCTCATGTTGTTCAGCGTCGCCGCGGCCTCCTCGGCCATGCCCAGCCGGTCGTGCACGGCGAGGCTCTTCTCCTGGTGCACGATGGCCCACTCGTAGTCGCCCAGCGTGTTGGCGAGATTGGCGAGGCTCCGGTGCATCGCGGCGATGCCGCGGTCGTCGGCGAGCGACTCGGCGGCGGCCAGGGCGGCGCGGGTCGTCTCGCGCCACTCGGTCCGGTACTTGCCCGTCCAGAAGAAGCCGCGCAGCGCGTCGGCGATGTGCCAAGCGAGGTAATGCGGTCCGTGCGTACCGAAGTAGTGGACGCACGCCATCAGATTGCGCCGCTCGGACAGCAGCCATGCCATCGAATGACTCTCGTCACCGTGCCCGGGCGCATCGAACCCCGCCTCCGCCTGCGCCGCCGGTTCGGAGAGCCGGACGAACTCCGAGTAGAGGACGTCGGCCGCCGCACAGGCTCCCGCGAGGTACCACCGCCCGAGCCGCTCCAGGGCTTCGGCCCGCTCCTGCTCGGGGTGTTCGTCGACGGCGCGGTCCTGCGCGTACGCGCGTAGCAGGTCATGGAACTGGTACCGGCCCGGCGCGGGTTGCTGCAGGAGGCTCGCCATCTCCAGACGGCTCAGACCGGCCCGTGCCTGTGCCTCACTGATGTCGGCGAGGACCGAGACGGCGGCGGGGGAGAAGTCCGCGCCGGGGAAGAGCCCCGCGAGACGGAAGATCACCCGGTCGTCCGGTGACAGGGCGTAGTAGGACAGGGCGATGGCCGTCGAGACGGCGGATGTCGTGTCACCGTCGACGGAGAGCGCGGTCAGGCGGTTGCCGCGGCGCAGACTCTCCAGGTACACCTCGGTCTGCCCGCCCGGGGCCCCGATGAGGTTGGCCGCGGCGATCCGCAGCGCCAGCGGCAGGAACGAGCACAGTGCGGTGACCTCCCGCACGATCTCCGGATCGACGACCACCGCGGCTTGCCGCATCATGCCGGTGACCAGGTCCACGGACTCGCGGGGGCTGAGCGTGTCGATGCGGATGAGCTGGGCCCCGTGTGTGACGACGAGGGACCTCAGCTGCTGTCTGCTGGTGATCAGCACCGAGCAGCCCCCGTCGCCCGGGATGAGCGGGACGACCTGGTCGGTGCCGGCGGCATTGTCCAGTACCACCAGCACCTTCTTGCCGGCCAGCTTCGACCGGTAGAGGTTCGCCTGCTCCACGACGTCGACCGGGATCTGCTTCGCCGGCACCCCGAGTGCGCCGAGGAACTGCGAGAGCACCTGCTCGGTGGGGAGCGGCTCGCGCGCTCCGCCCCGCTCGTATCCGCTCAGGTCCACATACAACTGTCCGTCGGGGAAGGCCGGCCGCACCCGCCTGCCGATGCACACCGCCAGAGCGGTCTTGCCTACTCCGGGCGGCCCCGACAGCACCACGACGGGGACGCTGGTGCGCCCCGGCGTGGGCGGGAGCGAGGTCTCGATCCGGTCGATGACGGTCTCGCGACCCACGAAACCGGCGCCGAGCGGCGGCAGTTGCGCCGGAACGGGGGCGGCTTCGCCGACGGCGGGGCCCAGCCCGTCGGGCGCCGCGAGCGCCGGATTCGACTCGAGGATGCCGGTGTGCAGGGCGCGCAGCCGCTCGCCCGGCTCGATGCCGAGCTGCTCGACCAGTTGCCGCCGGGCCTGCTGGTAGACGTCCAGGGCCTCCGCCTGCCGGCCGGAGCGGTAGAGGGCGAGCATCAGCATGCTCCAGAAGTTCTCCCGCAGTGGGTTGTCCATGGCCGCGGCACGAAGCTCCCGCACCAGCAGGGCGTGTCTGCCGAGTTGGAGATCGGCCTCGAAGTACGCCTCCAGGACGGCCAGTCGCTCGTCCTCGAGGGCCTGGCACTCGTCCTGGTGCAGGGAGCTCGACGGGATGTCCGCAAGTGCCGCGCCCCTCCAGGTGGCGAGCGCCTCGGCGAAGAGGTGCGCCCGCTTCTCGAGGACCTCGGACCGCTGGGCCGTGCGGACGAGCCCGCGGAAGCGCCTCAGGTCCAGTTCGCCCTCGGGGACGTCGACCCGGTAGCCGCCGGCGACCGTCTCCAGTGGGAGGGCGTCACCGAGCAGCATGCGCAGGCGCCGGACGTAGGTGTGCAGGGTTCCGCGGGGATTGGACGGCTTGCGTTCGTCCCAGAGCCATTCAGTGAGGCGTTCGACGCTCACGACGGCCCCGCTCCGTATGAGCAGCGCCGCAAGTAGTATTCGAAGTTTCCCGGAATCCAGCGCCAATTCCTTTCCCGCAATCGATATCGAGAGCGGTCCCAGAATTCCGAAGTTGTTTTCGTAGCCTGATGTCGCAGCGTTGTCCGACGCGACGGCAGTTGATCCTGCCACGCAGTTCACCTTCCCCCGTTGGCCTGCTTGCGCAGGGCCTTCTCGCGCACGCATACGGCACCGTCGACGGAAGATGCGTGCTACGAGATGTTCTCAGTCATGCACATGCCGCAACAGCTTGACACTTTTCCGACGGTCGCGGGGCTGCTGCGGAGCAGCCCCGGGGTGACGTTTCTCACCGCGCCCCGAATTCGCGGTAGGCGGCGGATCCCTGATATGGAACCGAGGATAAAGACTCCGGAAAATTTTTCTCGCAACTATTCTGACGTGGGGTTTTGCCGGTGCATAAGGCGCCTGGACGTCTTCCGATTCGGGGCCGACATCAGGTCCGCCGCACATGGTCGAGGATCAGCGCGCCGATCATCGGTGACCAGTGCGGCGGGAAGATGTGCCCCATGCCGGCGATCCGGCGGAGCCGTGCGCCCGGAATGGCCCGGTGCAACGCCTCACCGTGCTGCACGGGGTAAATCCGGTCCTGCTCGCCGTGCACCACGAGCGTCGGCACGGCGAGTGAGGCGATGCGGCCGGTCAGTGCCGGCGTGCGCGCCATCGCCGTCAAGTGACGTCCGGAGGTGTCGGGTCGGCGGCTGTGCGCCGTCACGCGGTCGACCAGGTCCGTCCAATAGGCCCGGTCGAACAGCGCCGCGTGCCCCACCAGCGCCCGCCAGCCTTCGACCGCCATGGCCCGGTGCTCCTCGGGCTCGGGATCGAGCGCCGCCCGCTCCTGCACCGGGACGTGAGGATCCGGCGGTCCGCTGCCCGCCGGCGGCGAACCGGCGTCCGCGCCGGGGGAACTGGACAGCAGCACCAGCGACCGGACGAGTCCGGGACGGTCGAGCGCCAGCAGCAGGGCGATCGTCCCCCCTGCCGACTGACCCACCACATGCGCCCGGCTCAGGCCGAGCCCGGCGATCACCGCCGCGGCGTCCGCGGCCATCGTCGACAGGTCGTACGCGCCGCCCGACTTGCCGGACCCGCCGGTGTCGCGGTGGTCGTAGCGCACCACGTAGTAGCCCGCCGCGGCCAGCAGCCGGCACAGTGCGTCCGGCCATACGAGGCCCGGCGCGGTCGCGCCCATCACCAGCAACACCGCGGGACGGCGACGGTCGCCGAACGTCTCCGCCCGCAGAAGTAGGCCGTCCCCGGCCGGAATTGACCTCTCCACTGACCTGACTTTTCCCTTGATAGTGTGGCGTGGACGCTGTTGATCTCTCCCAGGGGGAGCACATCATGACCCGCGCGCGCACGGCCCTCGTCCTGATCGATCTGCAACGGTGGATCGTCGACAGGCCCTGGCAGCCGGTGAGCGGTGCCACCGTGACCGACGCCTGCGGACGGCTGCGCGAGCACTTCGCGTCCGCGGACTCCTCGACCGTCGTCCTCGTCCGGTACGTCCGTGCCGACGGCGCCGACGGCGGTCTCGGCGCGGCCCCCAACCACCTGGTTCCCGCGCTCGCTCCGCGTGCCGGGGAGCACGTGGTGACCAAGCACGGCCTCGACGCGTTCGACGACACCGACCTCGGTGATCACCTGCGTCGGGCGGGGGTCACGCGGATCGTACTGGCGGGCCTCTCCACCGCGCACGGCGTCGCGTCCACCGCCACGACCGCGCTGCGCCTGGGGTACGAGGTGGTAGTCGTCTCCGACGCCACCGCCAGTGAGAGCGACGCGCAACACCGCGAGACCCTGGACCGGCTGACCGGGCTCGGCGCACGTACGGGGCCAGTCGCCTCCCTCGTGACCTCGGAGGTCGTCGGAGGCTGACGCGGCTGCCGAAGCGTCGTTCAGTACCGGCTGCCGACCGGAGCGGGCAGCGCGCCAAGATCGGCGAAGTCCTCCTCGCTCAAATGGACTTCCGCCGCGGCCAGATTTTCCCGGAGGTAGCGGGGGTTCTTGGTGCCGGGGATGGGCACGACCTGCTCCCCCTGGGCGAGGGTCCAGGCGATGGCGACCTGGGCGGGAGTGACCGACCGGCGGTCCGCCACCTCCCTGATCCCGTCGACGATGCGCTGGTTCGCCTCCATCGCGGCGCGGTCGAACCGCGGGTTCGCCGTCCGGAAGTCGCCGCTCTCGAACTGGCCGGCGCGCAGCGTCCCGGTGAGGAAGCCGCGCCCCAGGGGTGCGAAGGGGATGAAACTCGCTCCCACGCTCTCGCACCAGCCGACCATGCCGCCCGACGCGCCCGCGAGCGCATCACGCGTCCACAGCGAGAGTTCGGACTGCACGGCGGTCACCGGGTGGATCGCGTGCACCTCCCGGGCCTGTGCGACGGTCGCCTCGGACAGCCCGAGCCAGCGCACCAGGCCCTGGTCCACGAGTTCGGCCATGGTGCCCCACGTCTCGGCCAACGGCACCGTGGGGTCGACGCGGTGCACGTAGTAGAGGTCGATGACCTCGAGGTTCAGGCGTCGCAGACTGGCCTGCACGGCCTTGCGCAGGTAGGCCGGCGAGCCGTCGCGGTGGGCCGCCCGCAGGCGGAGGTCCTCAAGGACGAGGCCGGCCTTCGTCGCGATGACGGCCTCTTCCCGCCGGCCCGCGACCGCCTTGCCGAGAAGGGTCTCGTTGTGCCCGGCGCCGTAGACGTCGGCTGTGTCCAGCAGATTCCCGCCGAGGTCCAGAGCCTCGTTGATGACCCGGACGGACCGCCTGTCGTCGCGGGAGGACTCCTGGTACAGCCAGCTCATTCCCATGCAGCCGAGGCCGATTGTGCCGATCTTGGTTCCCGTGTTGCCCAGACTTCTCAGGCGCACCGTTCTCCCTTTCCTCTCGGACAGCCACCGGATACTGCCGAGGAAAGCTAGCCACGAGATCTTTCATCCCACTGTCGGAACCCGCAAGTGACGGTGGTACGAGCACCACCGTGCGACCACGTCCCGCACAGGTCACAGTCGGGGCGGAGCCCGTGGAGGATGGGTCAGTACCGTGTTCCCACGGCGGTCGGAACGTCCTCGAGGGCGGCCAGCGCATTCTCGTCCAGCGTGACCCCGGCCGCGCCCGCGTTCTCCTCCAGGTAGCGAAGGTTCTTCGTACCCGGGATCACCACCACGTTCTCTCCCTGGGCGAGCACCCAGCCCAACGCCACCTGCGCCGGAGAGGCCTTCAGGCGTTCCGCGACCTGTCGGAGCCGGTCGACGATGGCCAGGTTCGCGGCGAGCGCCTCGGACTGGAAGCGGGGGAGCCGGTGCCGGCCGTCGGACTTCGGCAGGTCGTCGGTGGAGCTGATCCGCCCGGAGAGGAAGCCCCGGCCGAGGGGCGAGAAGGCGATGAGGGCGATGCCCTGCGCGCGGCAGAACTCCAGGACCCCCGACTCGATCGTGTCCCGGCTCCACAGGGACAGCTCACTCTGCACGGAGGCCACGGGGTGCACCGCCTGCGCCCGCCGGATGTCCTCGACCGACGCCTCGGAGAGACCGATGGCGCGCACCTTGCCCTCCCGCACCAGATCCGCCATGGCGCCCCAGCTCTCCTCGACGGGCACCTCCGGGTCCACCCGGTGCAGCTGGTAGAGGTCGACATGGTCGACGTCCAGGCGTCGCAGACTGGCCTCACAGGCACTCCGCAGGTGCTCCGGCCGTCCGTCGCGGTGGCTGGCGTAGCTCTTCGGATCGTCCACCACCAGACCGCCCTTGGTGGCCAGCACGACCTCGTCCCGCCGACCGCGCAACGCCCGGCCGACCAGCCTCTCATTGGTGAACGGGCCGTACATGTCCGCGGTGTCGATCAGGGTGCAACCCAGCTCCACGGCACGGTGAATGACCTCCACGGACGCCATGTCGTCCCGTCCCAGCTCGTCGTAGGCCCAGGACATACCCATGCAGCCCAGACCCACGACGCCGACCTCGGGACCCGAACTTCCCAGCACAGTGCGGCGCATCGCAGCCTCCCTCTCGTCAATGAGGCTGTAACAGTACACATACGTGATAGCCATAGCTACCATAAGACAGAACACGTACACTCACCCGATCTCGCAGAACCACGGAGAGTCGAATGACGCAGTCGGCGGAGACGCTGGGGCCGGTGCCGGTCCTCCCCAACTACCTGGACGAACAGTTGGTGACGCGGATGGGGATCGACATCCTCACCTGTACACCGGACCTCGTCGTGGGCACCATGCCGGTGGCGGGAAACCGGCAGCCGGTCGGCATCCTGCACGGCGGTGCCAGCGCGGTCCTCGCGGAGACGCTCGGCTCGCTCGCCGCATGGGTGCACGCCGGGCCGGACCGGATCATCGTCGGCCAGGAACTCTCCTGCACCCACCACCGCGCGGTGCGCTCCGGCCTGGTGACGGGCGTCTGCCGGCCACTGCACGTGGGGCGCGGAGTGGCCACGTACGAGATCGTGATAACCGACGAGCGGGAACAGCGGGTCTGCACCGCCAGGCTCACCTGCGGGCTCCCCGCCCCACGGCGACAGACGCGCCCCGAAAGGGATGCGTAGGCTCATTCATGGGAGACTACTGATATGGCGGACACCAAAGCGACGAAGCGCGCGCCGGCTTCCAGTGCACCCACGACGACGGTGGTCACGGACAGGCTCGGGAATACCATCAAGCGGGCGGAACAGGCCCTGATCGCGCGCAAGACCCAGGCGCTGCGCCAGTTCGACCTGACGGTTCCCCAGTATTCCGTGCTGCTGCTGCTCTCCCTCTTCCCCGGAGGAATGTCCGCGGCGCAGCTCGCCCGGGAAAGCATGGTGACGCCGCAGACGATGTCGACGGTCCTCACCAACCTGGAGAAGCACGGACTGATGGAGCGCGAGCCCTCCCAGCTCCATCAGAAGGTCATCGTCAACAAACTGACCAAGGCCGGACGCGCCGTACTGAAGAAGGCGGACAAGGAGGCCTTGCGAGTCGAGGACGGACTCAAGGCCGAATTCAGCGCGGAGGAGCTGGAGCGGTTCGAGAATTACCTGGAGCGGGCCATCGAAAAACTGGGCGAGACACGCTGAACCGGGTGGCTCCGCGAGCGAGCCACCCGGTCCGGGTCGTCTTGACCGTCCACCGGTCAGGCGGCGCTCACCAGCAGACACGACCAGGTGAACCCGGCCCCCGCGCTCACCACCAACGCGTACTCACCCGGCGCGAGGCGGTGCCCGGCGCGCAGCTCGGCCAGGCTGGCCGCGGCGTCACCCGCGCCCAAGTGCCCCGTGTCCCGGCCCACCACCAGAATCTCGGCCGGCAGCATCTTGCGGAGGGCGGGCGCATAGGCGAGGTCGATGGTCTTGGCGCCCAGCCGCGGCGGAACGACGTAGCGCAGCGCCGGACTGTCGGACGCCAGCCCCCCGGCGGCGAGGCAGCGCTCCACGACCGCCGCCAGACTCTCGCCGCTGGCCCGGGTGAACGCCTCCATGCCGCCTTGTTCGAAGAACGCCTTCTTCGTACGGCGGATGTCGACCCGGTCGCTCACGGAGCGCGGCACCAGACCGAAGGCGTCGCGTCCGCGGTGCATCCCTTCCAGGTGCGGTGCGGCGACGGTGGTGACGGCGTGCAGCAGCAGGTCCGCGGGGCGCTCTTCGGCGGAGTGGAGCAGCAGAGCGGTGGCGCCGTCCCCGTACGCCATCCCGTAGTCCCCGCGCCAGCGGTCGAAACCCGGCGCGGCGAAGCGGTCCGCCGTTGTGATCAGGGCGTAGCCGAGGCCGGGGTCCGTCAGCAGCCGGGCGGCGCCCACCCCGACGGCCGCCGCGCCGCCGTTGCAGACTTGCTGGATGCCCATGGGCTCGGCCTGCCGGGCGCCCAGCTGATCGGCGATGTAATGGGGAGGGGACCAGAGATCGTGCCCCTGGTAGTACATCCAGGAGTGCAGGACGAGGCCCAGCTCGTCCGGTGTGACGCCGGTGCTGTCCAGAGCCGTTCGCGCCGCCAGCACCGCCATCTCGGGAGCGGCCTTGTCCGCCACCGGCAGAGCCGCGTAGCCCAGTTCCTCGGCGGTGTCCGCCTCCACCAGACCTTGTTCGACGGCTTGCAGGGCGGTCTGACGTGGACCGGGTATCCACGTGCTCAGGCCGGACAGACCCAGCGGTCTCGGTAGTCGCACAGCAATGCTCCGCTCGTCATCAGGGCCTTCATGATAAGCAGCCCACTTAGGAAAGACAGTAGTCTGGCATTTATTCTGTCACTCAGTCTGTCACTTGGGGGTTGACACATATGTCGAAGAGCACCACGGGCATCGAGATACGGACCGATGGCCCGGTGCGGACGATCACCTTCGCCCGCCCCGAGCGCCGCAACGGCATGGACCTGCCCATGTTCGGCGCCTATTACGACGCCTTGGCCGAGGCCGAGGCCGACGACGGCGTCCGTGCCGTCGTCGTCACGGGCGCGCGCAGCAGCTTCTGTTCCGGGGCCACCCCCGACCTGCTCGCCCAGCTCGCCGGAGCGGACGGTCACGAGGGCGCCGCCGAGAAGAGCATGGACGCGGTCCTGGGGCACCCCGCGCATCTTCCGCTGACGATGGGGACCCCGTTGATCGCGGCGATCAACGGCAGCGCGGCGGGCCTCGGCCTCGTGCACGCGCTCTTCGCCGACGTCCGGTTCATGGCGGACGAAGCGCAGCTCTCCGCCGTGTTCAGCCGGTTCGGGCTGATCGCCGAGTACGGCGCGGCCTGGCTCCTGCCGCGCCTCGTCGGCGTCGGCCATGCGATGGACCTGCTGCTCTCCTCCCGGGCGGTGGGCGCCGCGGAAGCTCTGCGCATCGGCCTGGTACAGCACACCGCGCCCCGCGACACAGTGCTGGCGGCGGCGCACGAGTACGCCCACCGACTCGCCGAGACCTGCTCGCCTGCCTCCATGGCCGTCATCAAGCGCCAGATCCTCGACGGCCTGCGCACGCCCGCCGACGAGGCCGTGGCGGCATCGGTCTCCCTCATGCGGGAATCCTTCGGCCGCCCGGATTTCCCCGAGGCCATGGCCGCGCTGCGGGAACGCCGGCAGCCGGTGTTCCCGCCCCGGTAGAACATGCTCCCCGGTTCGCCGCACCCCGGTGGCAGCCGGCCGGGCCCGTGCAGGCGCGCGTCAGCAGCCCGGGCCCCGCCAGGCGGCGCGGCACGCGCCCTCCCGTTCTCGCTGTCGGCGACGGCGCCCGCGGCTTCCGGCACGCGCTGAACGAGGTCTTCCCGAAACCCGCCAGACCCTCGCGGCATAAGGTCTTGGTGAACCGCTGCCGGCTCACGACTCTTGACGAGCACTCGCCGCGAGCTGCCGCACCAGTCTGTCTCGCAGAGTCAGGAGACGCGAGATCTCTGTGTTCAAGGCGTCGACCCGCTGCTGGACGACGCCCGGCGCGGAACCCGGCACGGGCGCGGTGCAGGTGCGGCCGGGATAGGTGAGGAGCAGGTCGATACGGTCGGCACAGGCCCGTACGTCCGCCACGGTCAGGCCGAGCGCCAGCAGTTGCCGGATCGCTCGGACTCGCGCCAAGTCCTGTGGCGAATAGTCCCGTTGGCCTGTCGCCGTGCGGCGCGGAGGCGGGAGGAGGCCCCGCTCCTCGTAGAAGCGCAGAGCGCGCGGGGTGGTTCCGGCGGCGGACGCCGCGTCTCCGATGCGCATGCGAGAGCCTCCCTCTCGTCGGTGGTGCGGACGGTCAGACGTTCACGACCAGGGCTCCGAAGTGCCGTCCCTGGTGCAGTTCCTGCAACGCTGACGGAGCCCGTTCGATGCCCGGCAGCGCCGCATACGGGTAGACGATCTCACCGGAGCGGAGCCAGTCCGTCAGTCGCTCGCGCCACTCCTCCTCCACCCCCGGGTGATCGACAGTCTGGTAGCCGAGCAGCGACACGGAGCGCTTGATGAGGAGGAACGTGTCGATCACGGCAGGTGAGGTGGAGCCGGGGAGGGTGGGATCGAACTGTCCCGACAGCGCCCCGACGACCCCCACACGGGCGCCGGATCGCGTCAACTCCAGTGCTGTGGTGAGCTGTTCACCGCCGACATTGTCGATGATCACGTCGTAGCCGTCCGGTGCGGCCTCGGTGAGCTGCTCGGAAAGCGCTCGCGGACCCGGCACCACCACGGCGTCGTATCCGAGTTCCTGCCGGAGCCGCTCCGCCTTGCCGGGGCTGCGCGTCGTCCCCACCACCCGCCCCGCGCCGAGCAACCGCGCCACCTGGCCGGCCAGTGTCCCGACCCCGCCCGCAGCGCCCGTGACCAGTACGGTCTCGCCCTGCTGCACCCCGGTGAGCCGGGTCAGCGCGCCGTAGGCCGCGGATGCCGTGGACAGCAGCGCCACCGGATCGGGATGCCCGTCGGGCACGACCTGTACGGCGCCCGCGTCGACGACCGCGTACTCGCGCCAGCCGAGCATGTGGGTGACGAGGGCGCCGACCGGGATGTCCGTCCCGCCCGAGCCTGCCGCGACCACCTCACCGAGCGCGGGCCCGAACAGCGGTTCGCCGGGCTTCAACGGAGGGAACGGGAATCCCTTCGCTTCACGTGAGATCAGTGTGCGCAGCCCTGCGAAGACGAGGAACTGCCGGTTGCGGATGAGCAGTTGGCCGGACGAGGGGTGGGGTACCGGGGCCTCGGTGACCCGGAAGTGCTCGGGGCCAGGCAACGCCGAGGGGACGTCGGCCAGTTGTACCTCGAGGCCGGTGGACGGTGCGGACATGGGTGACCTCCTGGAACGGGAACGTACGGGCTGTGTGGTGCCCGGACGCTAACCCCTGACGTGCGGGTGAGGGGCAAGGCTGCTGCACAGAAGGGGGGACGGCACCTCGGTGTGGCCGGACGGGCGGCTGGTCGCCGTGCCCGCGCCGGCCGAACGGCGCGGCAGCCGCCCCGGCGGACGGTGACGGCCCGGTCCCGGAGGGAGAAGAGCGAGGAGCCGCGCATGGCCACCTCCAGCCGCGCACGAAGCCCAGGAGGCTGATGTCCGCCAGCGTGACACGGCCCATGGTGAAGAGCGCTTGCTCGTCCTGTCCGCGGTGGTCCCGTCTCTCAGTTCCCCTTTTGCCTCTGGTTGAACGATTTCGGCGGCCGGGTTCACGCAGCGGGGCTGTTTCCCCTCTCCCTGGCAAGTGGAGCCGTACCCGGCTTCACGACCCGCGCGAAGGGGGCGCCCTCCATGGACTGGGCCACCGCCACTGTTTCGCTTCTCCTCGGTCAGGGGAGCGCCCTACTGGGCCTGTGGCTGCGCCTGAGCTGGCGAATACAGCACGAGTACGCACAACGCCGTTACCTCGCCGCCTCCGTCGAGGCGGTGGCCCACGGGGGGCGTCTGCAGATCGACGAGCACGGCAGCGACGGGCGCCGACTGCGTATGGAGCTCACCTGCAGCCAGGCCAGGACGAAGGAAGGAAAAGCGTGAGCACCCACGAACCGGCGGAGGGCACCGAGCCTTCGGCGGCGGCCGCCGCAGCGGCGACCGGCCACCGCGTGCCCGACCGGCGCAGCCCTCAGCGCCTGTCCATGGACCAGGAGTTCTCGGTCTTCTACCGCAGTACCGTTCGCGGTCTCACTGGTTTCCTGGTCAACCAGGGCGCTTCGCTGCCGCAGGCCGCGGACATAGCTCAGGACACCATGCTCCAGGCATACCGCAACTGGACCGCGCTTCGTACGCCGCGCGCCTGGGTGCACACGGTCGCCTCGCGTGCCTACATCCGGCAAGTCGCCGACGTGCGGGAAGAGCCTGTGGACCCACCGCCCGAGTTGGCCTCACGGCTGCTCAGGCCGAATGCCGTCGAGGAGTGGGAAGCCTGGCACACCGCGCTGCAGTGGGTGCGAGCGCTCCCGCCCCGGCAGCGCCAGGTCCTGGCCTGGAGTATCAGCGGATTCACCCCCACCGAGACGGCCGAGGAGCTGGGGCTGTCCCCGGGAGCGGTACGCGCCAGTCTGCAAAAGGCCCGGCGCACCATCACCGCGGTGCTCAGGCGAGAGCGGGAGGACCAGTGACCGGCCGCCGTAAGACCCCCGTGGTGGAGCGCTGGCTCGACCGGCAGCGCGCCGTACTGGACGGCTTCGGCACCGTTCTCGATGTCGAAGCGGGCCTGCGAGAGGTGTTGCTCCTGGCCCGTACGGTCACGGTCACCGACGACTTCGGCACCGTTCTCGACGTCGAAGCGGGCCTGCGCGAGGTGCTGCCTGCGGACCCGCTCCCGTTGAGCGTCTGGTCATGGGCCGATGCCGCTTCCGATGCCGCCGGCAAGGGTTCCTCGTCCGTTGAGAAGCTGTTGCCGAGCGTGCGTCCTCAGGCCCGTCTGCGGCTGCGTGCTCGCCCTGATGTCGCAAGCGCCTACCGCATTCTCGTCCTCAGCGTGGCCCTGGACCGTTACCTCACTCTCGACCTCGCTCTCGCCCTCGGGCACGATGTCGCGCACGCGCAAGCCCGCGTCTTGATGAAGGCCCTCACGCGAACGCTGGAACTGGCCCGCGAACTGGCCTCCGCCCTCGGTCCCGCGGGTGCCCAGGACCCTGATCTGTTCCGGGTACTCACTCTGGCTCTCGCCCTCACCCTGGAGTCCGCTCGCCGCCACGGCCTGAAGCTCGTCCGGGGTGACGACATCGCTGCCGTGCGCGGACTCGCTCACGACGTCTTCCGGCAGTTCCCGCCCAGCTCCGTCACCATGCCTGAGCATGTCAGCACCCTGCTCGGCACCCTCGACCACGCACTCGACCGCCACCATGAGGTCGACCGCGACGATTGCCGGACCCTCGGTGGCGCCCTTGCCCACGTCCACGGATCCGCTTCCGGGCTCGCCCGCGGAGGCGTTCACGGACCGGCCGCCATCCACGTTCTTGCTCGCGGCCTGGTGCGTATCCGCGTGGAGCGGGTGAAACGCGTCATCGGCAGCGTGTTGGACCGGACGGTGCCGGACGTCGATGCGGATTTCGTCGAGGAGTTCCTCAACGACTTCACGACGTCGGACTTACGCCGTGCCGATCTGGACGGCCTTGACCTCGGTGGAGTGCGCTGGTCGACGCGTGCGACGCGGTGGCCGGAGGTGGTCGACATCGAGCACCTCAAGGCCCGTTCGAAGGAGACCTTCGAGGGCAGCGGCGTCTGGACGGTGCAATGCGGCACCGCGACAGTGGAAGGCGCTGTGGCATCCCCATGACTGCTTCGCGGGGTGTGCGCCCTGTGTCCACCGGGCCTCGGGTCCCGGGCCGGACCCTCCTCACGCCGCCGACGGCTGCCAAGCCTCCTGGAAGCGGCGGCGGGCTCGGTGCAGGCGGGAGCGGACTGTGCCTACCGGGAGGGAGAGGGTTTCGGCCATCTCCTCCTCGTTGAGGCCGTAGGCGCGCAGGGTGAGGACCTGGCGATGGGCGTCGGAGAGGCGGTCGAGGACGTCGGTGATGTGCACGGTGTCCAGCGGGTTCGTCGCCCGGCCGACCTCCACCTGGGAGTACGCCGTCTCCGCGCCGCGTCGTTTCGCGGTGCGGACGGCTTCGCGGACGGTCACCGAGCGCACCCAGCCGTAGAACGCCGCCGGTTCACGGAGCGAGCCCAGGCCGCGGTAGACGGCGAGGAGCGCCTCCTGTGCGGCGTCGGCACCGTCGTCGTGGGTGATGGAACGGCAGATGCGCGCGACGTACGGGGCGATGTCGGCGAGCAGGGTGTTCATCGCGCGCTCGTCACCCGCCTGGGCACGCCTGAGCAGCGCCGGGAGAGTCGGGATGTCGCTGACGGTGTTCATTGCGCGGAGCGCTCCTCAGGGCAGCCGGGGCGGGTGTGACGAGGGGGGAGTGCCGCTCGGTTCGGATTCGGCTCGGGTCAGCTCGCGGTCGTCGGTACGCGTCCGTCTCCGGGTACGGGTACGGGTCCTGGTACGTGTTCGGGTCCCGGTACATGTTCGGGTTCGGCGGTTTCCGCGAAAGCGACCAGGCCGTCGCGGACGTCGTCGCGGAACGCCCGCACGTACGACGGGCTGAAGCAGGACGTGAAGTGGGGGAACTCGACGGCCAGCCGGCCCTCGAAGGAGACCACGCACGCCATCACCGGGCTGCGGCCCGCCTGCGGGAAGTAGTTCTCGCGGGCCGGGACAAGGCGGACGTCCGTCGCGCGCAGTCCTTCGGGGAGGCGAGGGCCGGGGACCACGCCCATGTTCGTCACGATCACGGTGGCCAGTTGCAGCGTCGGGTGGCGGGGGATCTCCGGCATGATCCGGAGCTCCTGGATGTGGTCTCCGCGGTCGATGTGGTCCCGCAGCCCGGTGTGCAAGGTCCGTGCCAGCGCGAGTGGTTCCGTCTCCCGGTCGACCTCGACCGTCTGCAGATGAGTGGCGACCGCGGCCACCATGACGGAGGGCGACAGCGGCGGGGTCAGCCGGGAACGCAGGTCCACGGGTGACAGGCAGCCCAGTGTGCGAGCGGCGTCGCCGTCCAGGCGGCGCCGGGCCGCGCGCACGACCGCCGCGCTCACCAGCGCGTGCACGGAGACACCGGAGCGGCGGGCGGCCTGCCGGAGCAGCGCCGTGTCCTGCGGGCCCAGTGTCAGCCGGGCGGTCTCGATGTGTCCGTCGGGCGCAGCGGAGGTGGAAGCCGAGGCGGGGGGCTCGGCCGCCGGGCGCGGTACGTCGTACGGGACCAGGTCCACCTGGCGCGTTGCCGCCCGCTCCACGCGCTGCGCGAGGTATGTCGCGGTGTCGGCCTCGTCGCCGTGCGGCAGCAACTCGCTCACCGGGCGGGGCCAGCCGCCTCCATCCTCGGGGGCCGTCTCCGAGCTCCCCTCCGACAGGCTCCGGTACCGGTCCCACAGACTGTTGTGCAGCGTGATGCTGCTGTGCCCGTCCGTGATCGTGTGGTCCACCACCAGTACGAACAGGTGGTGGTCGCCGTCCTGGTCCCCCTCCGGCGCGCTGACCAGCACCGCGCGGACCAGCGGACCGCCGACCGGCAGCGGGGCGTTCAGCTCCGCCGCGTACGCCTCATCGAGGTCGCCGGTACGCGTGATCAGCCGGGGCGTCTCCTCCTCGGGGAGCAGTCGCAGCGCGTACCCCGCCGGGCCGCCGGGCACGATCCGTGACCGCAGTGTCGGCTGCTCGGCCGTGACGGCGTCGAACGCGGCCGACAGCGTCTCAGCGTCGACGTTCCCGCGCAGCGCGCAGGAGAGCACCGCTCTGCTGCGCTGGCCCACGTACAGCGCCTCGGCCGGACACAGCGCCCGCTCCGGGCCACTCGGGCCACCCGAACCGTTCGAGCCGTCAGTCATCTTCTCGTCCATGGTTTTCCGCGTCCGTGCTTTCCAGAAGGGATAAGGAGGATCAGACAGGAGTCAGGAATTCGCGTTCTCGCCACGAGAGTGCAATGCCACGAGAGTGCAACGCCACGAGAGTGCAACGCCACGAGAGTGCAACGCCAAGAGAGTGCAACGCCGGGAAGAGCCGGATCAACCTGTCGGCATTGTGCGGCCGGTAATCGCGTGATTTCCCTAGAACCACCGGGCCCGCCTTGCCATGAGCCGGCCGGTGAATCAGCGTAATGAGTCGGCCGGACCGGTGACCCCCGTCCGACCGGGCCGGATGTTCCCCGACCGTGTGATCACGGCTTGTCACGTGAGGGATGTGCCATGTCACTCCACGAGGACGATCGTCGAGCGTTGAGCCTGCCGCTGACCGGAGCCCAGGAGGGTCTTTGGTACGCACAGCGGCTTTCTCCGGACAGCGCCGCCTACAACACCGGTGAGGCCGTGGAAATACACGGTCCCGTCGATGCCGACCTGTTCGAGAACGCGTTGCGGCGCACCGTCGGCGAAGCCGACACGTTCGCTCTGCGTTTTCTCGACACGGACGACGGACCCCGGTGCGGGCGGGCACCGTACGCCGATGACTGGGCGCTGCACCGTATCGACGTCAGCGGCGCGGACGATGCCGAGAGCGCCGCCTGGGAATGGATCCGGGCGGACCTGGCGGCTCCCGTGGACATCGACAAGGGGCCGCTGTTCTCGCACGCCCTGCTCACCCTCGCTCCCGACCGGCACATCTGGTTCCTGAGGGCGCATCACATCCTGCTCGACGGCTACAGCTTCAAGCTCATCGGACGTCGGCTCGCCGACACCTACAACGCGCTGGCCTCGGGCGGGCAGCCGGCCCCCGCCGTCTTCGCCCCGGCGGACCGGCTCCGCAGCGACGAGGCGGCCTACCTCGCCTCCGACCGGTACGAGCGCGACCGCGCCCACTGGGCCGAGCGGCTGGCCGGGCTGCCCGAGCCCGCCCGGCTCACCCGCAGGACGGCCGCGCCCGTCGCCCCGTTCCTGCGCCGCACCGCCGAGCTGACCTCCGCCGAGGCCCAGGCGCTGGCCGCGGCCGCCGCCCGCCTCGGCGTCACGCGTACCGACCTGCTTGCCACCGCCGTCTTCACGTTCCTGCACCGGATGACCGGCGACGAGGACCTGGTCCTGGGCCTGGCCACCATGAGCCGGCTCGGCAGCGCCGCGCTGCGCACCCCGGGCACCGCCTCCGACGTCCTGCCGCTGCGCGTGCCCGCCGCCCCCGGCGCGTCCGTCGCGGAGCTGGCACGTACCGTCGCCGCCGAGCTGAAGGCGTTGCGGGACCACCAGCGCTACCGGGGCGAGTTCCTCCGCCGCGACCTCGGCCTCCTCGGCACCGGCCGCCGGATGTACGGGCCGGTCCTCAACATCGTCCCGTTCACCGAGTCGCTCGACTTCGGCGGGCACGCCGCCACCTGGCACCACCTGTCCGGCGGCGCCGTCGACGACCTCCAGATCTCCGTCCGGCCCGGGACGGAGCCCGACGGACTGTGGCTCGCCTTCGACGCCAACCCGGCGCTGTACGAGGAGGACGAACTCGCCCTCCACCGCGACCGTTTCCTCCTGCTGCTGCGACGGCTGGCCGCCGCCGAGCCGACGTCGGCGCTGCGCGACCTGGACCTGCTGCTGCCGGGCGAGCACCCGCGGGACACCCCCGTGCGCGCCCCCGCCGCCACAAGGCCCCGCACCGGAACCCTCACCGAGCTCTTCGAGCAGCGCGCCGCCGCCGTGCCGCAGCGGACCGCCGTGACATCCGAAGGCGACAGCCTCACCTACGCGGAGCTCAACGCCGAGGCCAACCAACTGGCCCGGCTGCTGACCGAGCGCGGCGCGGGCCCCGGCCGGGTCGTGGCCCTCGCGATGCGGCGGGGGCTCAAGCTGCTGCCCGCACTGCTGGCCGTGCTCAAGACCGGCGCCGCCTACCTGCCACTGGACACCGGCCACCCGGCGGAGCGGCTGCGGCTGGTGGTGGAGGACGCGCGGCCCGTCCTCCTCGTCACCGACGCCGACCGTGCGGAGCTGCCGTTCGCCGCCGGTGTCCCGACGGTCTCCCTCCATGATCCGCAGGTCCGGCAGGAGCTCCTCCGACGGCCGGCCGGTGACCTCACCGACGCCGAGCGCGGCGGCCCGCGCGACCCGTCCGACATCGCGTACATCATTCACACGTCCGGTTCCACGGGCCGCCCCAAGGGCGTACCGGTCCCGCACGCGAACGTCGCGCGGCTCTTCACCGCCGCCGCAGGCCACTTCGACTTCGGCGAGAACGACGTGTGGACGCTGTTCCACTCCTACGCCTTCGACTTCTCCGTGTGGGAGATGTGGGGCGCGCTGCTGCACGGCGGCCGCCTGGTCGTTGTGGAGTACGCCGTGAGCCGCTCGCCCCGGGACTTCCTGCGGCTGCTGCGCGACGAAGGTGTCACCGTCCTCAACCAGACGCCGTCCGCGTTCGAGCAACTGATCGACGCCGACCGCGAGTCGGCGGCAGAGTCCGGCGCGCTCCGGTACGTCGTCCTCGGCGGCGAGGCGCTGCGCCCCGAACGGCTGCGCCCATGGGCCGACCGGTACGGACTCGACGCCCCGGCGCTGGTCGACATGTACGGCATCACCGAGACCACCGTGCACGTCACCCACCACCGTCTCACCCGCGCCGACCTGGACGACCCCCGCCGGGGCAGCGTCGTCGGCACGCCCCTCGCGGACCTGCGCGTGTACCTCCTCGACCCGGCGGGGCGCCCGGTGCCGACGGGCGCCACCGGCGAGATCTACGTGTCAGGACCCGGGGTGGCCGTCGGCTATCTGAACCGGCCCGACCTCACCGCCGAACGCTTCCTCGACGACCCCTACGGGCCACCCGGCAGCCGCAGCCGGATGTACCGCTCCGGCGACCTGGCGCGCCGCCGCGCCGACGGCACCCTCGAGTACCTCGGGCGGGCCGACGCGCAGGTGCAGCTGCGCGGTTTCCGTGTCGAGCCCGGTGAGATCGAGGCCGTCCTCGCCCGGCACCCGCGGGTGGTACGGGCCGCCGTCGTCGTCCGCCGCGCCGCCGACGGCGCGCAGCAGCTCGTCGCCTACACGGTCGCGGCAGCCGGGGAGGCGGCACCGCACCCCGCCGAGCTGCGTGCCCACGCCGCCGCGCACCTGCCCGAGCACATGGTCCCGGCCGCCTGCGTCCCCGTGGACGCGCTGCCGCTGACCGCCAACGGGAAACTCGACGTACAGGCCCTGCCCGCACCGGACTTCACCGCGGCAGCGGCCGGGGCCCGCCCCACCACACCGCGGCAGACCCTGCTCTGCCGGCTGTTCGAGGACGTGCTGCGGCTGCCCCGGGACACCGTCGGCGTCGACGCGAACTTCTTCGACCTGGGCGGCGACTCACTCTCCGCGACCCGGCTCCTTGCCCGCCTGCGCGCGGAGACGGGCACGGAGGTGCCCATCACCGCCCTGTTCGACGGGCCGACGCCGGCCGCACTCGTCGAGCGGCTCACCGCACAGGGCGACACGGTCCGTCCGCTGCCCGCCCTGGGGAACGTCGTCCGGCCCGAACGCCTGCCGCTCTCCTTCGCCCAGGAACGCATGTGGTTCCTGAACCGGCTCGACGACGGGGCCGCCACCTACAACATCCCGCTCGTCGTCCCGCTGCGGGAGCCCGTCGACGAGGAGGCGCTGCGGGCGGCCCTCGGCGACGTCACCGACCGGCACGAGAGCCTGCGGACCCTGTTCGCCGAGCACGACGGAGTGCCCCACCAGCGCATCCTCGCGCCGGGGGAGCTGTGGCCCGGGCTGCGCCGTGTGGACTGCCCCGCCGAGGAGGTCGGCACCCACGTCGTCGCAGCCGCGCGGCACCGCTTCGACCTCACCCGCGAAGGCCCGCTCACCGCGGCCCTGTTCGGCACCGGACCGGTACGCACCCTGCTGTTCGTGCTGCACCACAGCGCGGCCGACGGCTGGTCGCTGCGCCCGTTCGCCGACGACCTGAGCACCGCGTACGAGGCGCGCCGCGCGGGCCGGGCGCCCGTATGGGAGGCGCTGCCGGTGCAGTACGCGGACCATGCCGTGTGGCAGCGCGCCCTCCTCGCCCCCGAACCGGAGGGACCGGGGCGCCTCGAGCGGCTGACGGCCCACTGGCGCGAGACGCTCGCGGACCTGCCGCCGGAGTGCACGCTGCCCGGCGACCGGCCGCGCCCGGCGGCCCCGCGCGGCGGCGGCGCACACGTCACGGCGACGGTCTCCCCGGAACTGCACCAGAGGCTGCTGCGGCTCGCGGACCGCTCGGGCGCCAGCCTGTTCATGGTCCTGCACGCCGCCGTCAGCGCCCTGCTCACCCGCTGCGGCGCCGGCGAGGACGTCGTCGTCGGCACTCCGGTCGCGGGCCGCTCCGAACCCGCCCTGGACGACGTCGTCGGACTGCTCACCAACACGCTGGTCCTGCGCGCCGACACCGCGGGCGACCCCGCCTTCCGCGACCTCGTCGCCCACGTGCGCGGGCACGACCTGCGCGCCCTCGACCACCAGGACCTGCCCTTCGACCGGCTGGTGGAGGAGCTCAACCCGCCCCGCCATCCGGCCAGGCACCCGCTGTTCCAGGTGATGCTGGCGCTCCAGAACAACGCGCGCGCCGTACTCCGCCTCGACGGACAGGTCCTCCCGCTGCGGCCGACCGCCACCGGCACCGCCAAGTTCGACCTCTTCGTCGACGTCCTCGAACGGCACGACGGCACGGGCGCGCCCGACGGCCTCGACCTGCACGTCGAGTACGCGACCGACCTGTACGACGCCGGGACGGCCGAGGCGTTCGCGCACACCCTGCGCGAGGTCCTCGCGGCCGTGTGCGCCGACCCCGACGTACGGGTCCACGCGCTGCCGGCGCTCCCCCCGCGCGCCCCGGGCGCCGTGACGGAGGCCGGCACCGGGCTCATGGAGGCGGAGCGCACGGCGCTGTCCGTCCCCGGCATCCGCGACGCGGTCGCCCTGCCCGCGCCGGACGGCGGGCCCCCGCGCCTGTACGTCGTGCCCGGCCGCGCGGACGCCGCCGAGCGGGTCGAACAACTCCTCGGCGCCGACGGGGAGAACCCGGTCCGCGTCACGGCGGCCGGCGTCCTGCCCCGTACCGCCGACGGCTCCGTCGACGCCGACGCCCTGCGCGCCCTGCCCCTCGTCGACCGCACCGCCGCCGACTCCTGGCGCGAGCGCCTCGCCCGCATCCCCGGCGTGACCGCGGCCGACGTCACGGTGGAGGACGTTCCCGAGGAGCTGGGCCGCCGCCACGTCGGCGCCCCGCGCCGCTTGGGCCCGCCGGAGCCGACAGAGGCGCCCACCGCGACGACCGCGCCCTCCGCCGCCCGGGTCCCGGCGCTGAGCGAGGGCCCGGAACTCACCGGAGTCTCCGTGTCCGGCTGGGGTGAGGCGCTGGTGCGGGCCGCGCAGAGCCCGTACGGCGAGGTCGTGCACGTCCACGCCGACGGCAGCGAGCACCGGCGCACTTACGCGTCGCTGGTGACGGAGGCGTCCCGGGTCCTCGGCGGACTGCGGCGGGCCGGGCTGCGCCCCGGCGACCAGGTCATCCTCCAGTGCGACGTGAGCGAGGACTTCCTGGCCGCGTTGTGGGGCTGCGTCCTCGGTGGCTTCGTCGCCGTCCCGCTCACCGTGCCCGCCTCGTACACCACGCCCTCCGCCGCGCTGGCCAAGCTGGAAGGCATCTGGAAGATGCTCGGCCGGCCCTGGATCGTGTGCTCCCCGGGCCGTGAGGCGGACCTGCGCGGCCTCGCGGACCGGCGCGAGTGGCCCGAACTGCGGCTGACGACGGCCGACGCGCTGCGCGAGGCGCCGGAGGACCGCGACTGGTACGAGGCGCGCCCGGACGACCTCCTCCTGCTGCTGATGACCTCGGGCAGCACGGGCCTGCCGAAGGCCGTACGCCAGAGCCACCACGCCGTGCTGAGCAGGTCCGCCGCGACCGCGCAGCTCAACGGGCTCGGTGAGCAGGACACCACCCTCAACTGGATCCCGCTCGACCACGTCACCGGCGTGGTCATGTTCCACCTGCGCGACGTCTACCTGGGCTGCCGCCAGATCCACGCGCCCACCTCCTGGATCCTGGAGGACCCGACGCGCTGGATGGACCTCGCCGACCGGCACCGGACCACCGTCACCTGGGCGCCCAACTTCGCCTTCGGCCTCCTCGCCGAGCAGGCCGACCGCTTCCGCGACCGGAGCTGGGACCTGTCGCCGGTGCGGCTCGTGATGAACGCGGGCGAGGTCGTCGTCGCCTCCGCCGCCCGCCGCTTCCTGCACGCCCTGAAGCCGTTCGGGCTGGCGCAGGACGTGATGCACCCCGGCTGGGGCATGTCCGAGACCTGCTCGGTCGTCACCGACGCCGTGCTGCCCGGCGAACCGGACGGCTCCGACGAGTCGTTCGTCAGCTGCGGCCGCCCCTACCCGGGGTTCGCCATGCGCGTCGTCGGCGAGGACGGCACGCTGCTCGCCGAGGGCGAGGTCGGCCGGTTCCAGGTCCGCGGCGCCTCCGTGACGAGCGGCTACCACGACAACCCGGCGGCCAACGCCGAGGCGTTCACCGGCGACGACTGGTTCGACACCGGGGACCTGGCGTTCCTGCGCGACGGCGAGCTGTACATCACCGGCCGCGCCAAGGACGTCATCATCGTCAACGGCGTCAACCACTACAGCCACGAGATCGAGGCGTGCGTCGAGGAACTGCCGTGCGTCGTACGGAGCTACACCGCGGCCGTCGCCGTGCGCTCCGACCCGTCGGCGGCCACCGACGAACTCGCGCTGTTCTTCCACCTCGCCGAGGGCCAGGACCCGGCCGACGCGATGCGCCGCATATCCGGCAAGGTGACGCGCGAGATCGGCGTCAGCCCCGCCTTCCTCGTCCCCGTGGCCGAGAACGCGATACCGAAGACCGAGATCGGCAAGATCCAGCGCACCAAGCTGCGCAAGGCCTTCGAGGCGGGCGACTTCGACGGGGCGGTCCGCGAGGCCCAGTTGCTCATGGGCACCGCCGCCACGCTGCCCGACTGGTTCCTGCGCCCGGTGTGGCAGCGCGCCACGCGGCACCGCCCCCGCGCGGTTACGGCCGGACGGCACACCCTCGTCCTGGCGGGCGGCGACCCGCGCGCACACGATCTCGCGCGGCGGATCGCCGAGGCGGTGCGGGCGGACGGCGGACTGTGCACCGTGGTCACGGAAGGGGCGGCGTACGAGCGGATCGACGCCGCGCACTACCGGGTCAGGCCGGCCGAAGAGACCGATCACACCTCCCTGTTGCGGCAGTTGGACGCCGACGGGCGGCCCGTCGACGCCGTCGTGCGCTTCGACGGGCCGCACACCACCGCGGCGTCGCCCCTGGACGACACCGGCCCCGGCTCCCTCCTCGCGCTCGCCCGCGCCCTCGCCGCCCGGCCAGGACATCAGCGCCCCGTCGACCTGCTGTACGTGACGGCGGGCGCCCAGGCCGTGGCGCCCGGGGACGACGCCGCCCCGGCGCACGCCATGGCGGGCGCCTTGCTGAAGTCGCTGGGGGAGGAGTTCACCTGGCTGCGCGGCGTGCATCTGGACATGGCGCTCGACGATGCCGAGGACCCCGTACCCGTACTCCTCGCCGAGGCCGCGGACGCGTCGCCCGACGCCGAGGTCGCGTGGCGCGACGGCCGACGGTACGTACGCCGCCTGGCCCCGCTGCCCGACCAGCCGCCGCACGCCGGACTCCCGGACGGCGCGCACGGGTTCGCCCTGCTCAGCGGTGGCCTCGGCGGCGTCGGCAGCGAGGTCGCGGCGCATCTGCTGAAGACGCCCGGCACCCGCCTGCTGCTGCTCGGCCGCACCCCGCTGCCCGCCGAGGACACCTGGCCGCACCACCTGGCCGAGGGCGGCTCCGTGGCCGGCCGCATCGAGACGCTGCGACGCCTTTGCGCCCTCGGCGAGGTCCGCTACGCGTGCGCCGACGTCACCGACGAGGCCCAGGTGCGGGCGGCGGTGGACGAGGCCGCCGAGGCGTGGGGCGCGCCCCTGACCTCGGTGCTGCACCTCGCCGGGGTGCGCGACGAGCGGCCCGTACGGGAACTGGATCCCGCGTCCTGGCACCGGGCCGTGGCGGCGAAGGCGCACGGCGCGTGGACGCTGCACCGCGTCGCCGCCGACCACCCGGTGACCTCCTTCACCACCTTCTCCTCCGTGAACGGCTGGTTCGGGGGCGCCATGAACGCCGCCTACGCCGCCGCCAACGCCTTCCTGGACGCACTCGCCCTGCACCGCCGCGCCCTCGGCCTGCCCGCGCAGAGCCTGGCCTGGAGCCTGTGGCACGAGCGCGGGATGAGCCGCGGCTACGGGCTCGCCGCGCTCGGCGAGGCCCGCGGCTACCGGACGCTCGACACCGCCGCCGCGCTGCGCTCCTTCGACCTGGCCCGCACCGTGGACGAGCCGCACCTGCTGATCGGCGCCGACCGCGCCGCCCCCTGGGTGCGCAGCCACGCCACGGGCCCGGCCCGGCAGGTGCGGCGGCAGGCCGCGCGGGTCGCCCTGGCGGAGGGCACCGATCTGGGCACCCTGTACGGCGCGGCGGCCGATGCCGCACGAGCGGCCGGCCTCGGCGACGCGTGGGTGCTGCGCTCGGCGGGCAGCGCCGCGCAGCCGGCCGGCCCGGACACGGGGGAGCGGCTGCGGCGCCTGGAAGGTGAACTGGCCCGACTGTGGTGCGGCGTTCTGGGACGCGACCGGGTGGGCCGGGACGAGAACTTCTTCGACCTCGGCGGCAACTCCCTGCTCCTGGTCACCGCCCAGGTGGCGATCAACAAGGAGTTCGGCTGCGAGCTCTCGGTCGTCGACCTGTTCGCGCACCCCACCGTGCGCGACCTCGCCCGCCACCTGTCCGCCCTGACTGACGTGGCGGACGTCGAAGCGGCCGGTGCGCCGCCGGAGCCGGAGGCCCCGGCCGCCCCGGAGCAAAGTGGCCTGGACAAGGCCAAGGAACAAGCACGGCGGCAGCGCGCGGCCCGGGCCCGCCGCTCCGCCCGCAACGGGAAGGACCGAGGCCATGCGTGACACCACCTCCCCGCAGGACACGTACCAGGACACGCACGAGGAGGAGGCGCCCGCCATCGCCGTCATCGGCATGGCAGGCCGCTTCCCCGGCGCCGACGACCTGGACGCCTTCTGGGACAACCTGGCGTCGGGCCGCGAGTCGGTGCGGCCCGTCACGGACGAGGAGTTCCTCGCCGCGGGCGGCGACCCGAGCGACCTCGACGACCCCTCCCTCGTCCGCATGGCGTCGGTCGTCGACGGCATCGACCGCTTCGACTCCGGGTTCTTCGGTTACAGCCCGGCCGAGGCCGCCGTCGTGGACCCGCAGCAGCGGCTGCTCCTGGAGACGGCCCACCACGCCCTGGAGGACGCCGGCTGCCTCGGCCCCACCGCCGAGGCCGAGGCCGAGGCCGAGGCCGGGACCGGCACGGTCGGCGTGTACGCGGGCAGCGGCGACAGCCGCTACTACCCGGCGCACGTCCACCCCCGCTTCGCCGGGCAGCCCGGCTCTGTGGCGCTCGTGCACGCGGCCACCGCCAACTCCCTCGGCACGCTCGCCACCCGCGTCTCCTACGAGCTGGGTCTCACCGGCCCGAGCGTGTCCCTGCAGACGGCCTGCTCCACCGCGCTCGTCGCCGTGCACACCGCCTGCCAGGACCTCCTCGACCACCGGTGCGACACCGCGCTCGCCGCCGCCGTCTCCCTCAACCCCTCGGCGCGGCTCGGCTACCGGCACGTGCCCGACGGCCCCTTCTCGCCCGACGGCCACTGCCGCGCGTTCGCCGCCGACGCGGCCGGCACCTCCTCCGGCGACGGCGTGGGGGCGGTCGTCCTCAAGCGCCTGGAGGACGCCCTCGCCGACGGCGACCGGGTCCGCGCCGTCATCCGGGGCAGCGCCGTCAACAACGACGGACGCCGCAAGGTCGGCTTCAGCGCGCCCAGTTCCGCCGGGCAGACCGAGGTGATCCTCGCGGCGCAGGCGCAGGCGATGGTCGACGCGGGCACGATCGGCCTGGTCGAGGCGCACGGCACCGCCACCAAGCTCGGTGACCCCATCGAGGTGTCCGCGCTGACCGAGGCGTTCCGGCAGAGCACGGACCGCACCGGGTTCTGCGCCCTGGGCTCGGTGAAGACCAACATCGGCCACCTCGGGGCCGCCGCCGGGATCGCCGGGCTCATCAAGGCCGTACTGGCCCTGGAACACCGGCAGATCCCGCCCAACCTGCACTTCGAGCGGCCCAACCCGCTGATCGACTTCGCCGCCGGACCGTTCCGGGTGCCCACCGCCCTGGAGGAGTGGCGGGCGGACGGCCGGCCCCGGCGGGCCGCGGTCAGCGCTTTCGGCATCGGCGGCACCAACGCGCACGTCATCCTGGAGGAGGCGCCGCCGGTCTCGCCCGCCCCGCCCCGGGCGCCCGAGGACGGCCGCCGCCTGGTCCTTCCGCTGTCCGCGCGGACGGCCGGCGCCCTGCCCGGCCAGGCCGAGGCCCTCGCCCGCCACCTCGAACACCGGCCGGACCTGCGCCTGGACGACGTCGCGCACTCGCTGCGCACGGACCGGCCCGCGCTGCGCCACCGCCTCACCGTGACCGCCGCCTCCCGCGACGAGGCGCTGACCGCCCTGCGCGCCGCCGCGCCCGCCGCACCGGCCCTGACCGACGAACCCGCCCGGGTGGCGTTCCTGCTGCCGGGCGGCGGCACCCAGTACCCCGGCATGGGGACGGAGCTCTACCGCGACCACGCCGTCTACCGCGACATCATCGACGAGTGCGCGCGCATCCTGCGGCCGACCCTCGGCGGCGACCTGCGCACCACCCTGTTCGACGACCCGAAGCCCGACAGCACCGCCCTGTTCGCCGGTCTGGTGGCGACCGAGTACGCGCTCGCCCGCACGCTCATGGAGGCGGGGGTACGCCCGGACGCGCTCATCGGGCACTCGCTCGGCGAATACACCGCGGCCTGCCTCGCCGGGGTCATGGACCTCGACGCCATGCTGCCCCTGGTCACCGAGCGGATCCGGCTCATCGCCTCGGCGGGCGGCGCGACGGTCGGCGTCGCGGCGCCGGCGCAGGAAGTACTGCCGCTGCTCGACGACGAGCTGTCCCTGGCCGCCGTGAACGGACCCGCCGCGTGCACCGTCGCCGGGCACGCCGACGCCGTCACGCGCTTCGAGGCCGAACTCACCCGCCAGAACCTGCCGTTCCGCCGACTGCGCATCCCCGCCGCGGCCCACTCCCACGTCCTGGACCCGGTCCTGGAGACGTTCGAGAGCCACCTGCGCACCGTCACCCTGCGCCCGCCGCGCATCCCGTACGTCACCAACGTCACCGGCGCCTGGGTCACCGACGCGCAGGCCACCTCGGTGAGCCACTGGCTCGACCACACGCGCCGCACCGTCCGCTTCACCGACGGCGTCACGGCCCTGTGGGAGCGGCTCGCCCCCGTCCTCGTCGAGATCGGTCCCGGCGACACCATGACCAAGCTCGCCGCCGCGCAGCTCGCCGAGCACACACCGGCCACGGTCACCACCATGCGGCACGCCAAGGCCGACGCCCCGGACGGCTTCGTCCTCGCCGAGGCGCTCGGCCGCCTGTGGAGCGCGGGCGTGGACGCCGCGCTCCCGGAGGTGCCGGGCAAGCCCAGGCGCGTACCCCTGCCCGGGTACGCCTTCGAACGGCTCCGCCACTGGATCGACGCGCCCGGCGCCCGCACGGACCCTGACGCGCCGGACACGCCCGCCACGACCGGACCGGGTACGGGCCTGGCGCCGCGCCCGCGCCTGACGACCGCGCACGTGCCGCCGCGCACCGACCGCGAAGAGACCGTGACGCGGCTGTGGGAGGAGACCCTCGGCATCGGCGGCATCGGCGTCCACGACAACTTCTTCGACCTCGGCGGCGACTCGATGCGCGCCGTGCTCCTGGCGGGCCAACTGCGCCGGGCCGGTGTACTCGACGTGCCCGCCGCGACCCTGCTCGCCGCGCCCACGGTGGCCGGCGTCCTCGCGGCGGCCGACGAGAGCGGCGCGGACGGCGGCGAGCACGGAGCAACCGCGCTCGGCCCGCTCCTGCCGCTGCGGACCGAGGGAAGCGCCGCGCCGCTGTTCTGCGTCCACCCGGGCGCGGGCGTCTCCTGGCGCTACACCGGTCTGCTGCCCCACCTGGGCGGCGACCAGCCCGTCTACGGCATCCAGGCCGCGGGGCTCGACTCCACCCGGCCGCCGGCACCGGACGCCGCGGCCATGGTCGCCCACTACGTCGACCTCGTGCGCGAGGTGCGACCGCACGGCCCGTACCGGCTGCTCGGCTGGTCGTACGGCGGCTTCGTGGCACATGCGATGGCCTGCGCGCTGCAGGAGCGCGGCGAGCGGGTCGAGCTGCTCGCGATGCTCGACGCACCCCAGCCGTACGGCAGTGCCCACGACGCCGGAGCGGCCGAACGGCAGGTGGCGGCCCTCCTGACGCGAGTGGCGGGGCTGCCCGTAGAGCCGGGCGCGGAGCTGCCGGACGTCGACGCCGTCCTCGACCGCATCGGCACGGCGGTCACGGCGGACGCCGCGGGTTCCCCCGTCACCCGCGCCGAGGCGGCCGCCATCGCCGAGGTCATGCGCAACAACCTGCGTATCGCCCCGCAGTTCGCCCCCGGCGCCTACCGGGGGGACGTGCTGTTCTTCAGCGCCGCCGAGGAGGGGGCGGAGGGCTCCGGGGACCTCGCGGTCATGCCGGGCAAGGCCGACGCCTGGCGCCCGTACGTCGACGGCGCCCTCCACGACCACCGGGTGCCCTGCGGCCACTACGAGATGACCGAGCCCGATCCCATCGCCCGTATCGGCGCGGTCGTCGCCAAGGCGCTGCGGTCGGCCTCCGCCTGACAGCCCCGCGCCTCGCCTCGCCTCGTCCCGTCCCGTCTCGTCCCGTCTCGTTCCGTCCCCGCTCCTGTCACGAAGGGCCTCCTGTGCACGCGACCGCGACCAAGAACCTGTACGAGCTCGGCGACGCACCGCCGCTCGGCACCGCGCCCAAGCAGATGTACGCCTCCCTCATCCGCCAGGAGCGCTACGGGCAGCCCGTCGACGCCTTCCGCACCGAGGTCGTCGACGTCCCGCCCGTCGGCCGCGGGCAGGTGCTCGTCAAAGTGATGGCGGCCGGCGTCAACTACAACAACGTGTGGGCGGCGCTCGGCGAACCGCTCGACGTGATCGCCGCGCGGCAGAAGGCGGGCGCCACCGAGGACTTCCACATCGGCGGCTCCGACCTGTCCGGCGTCGTCTGGGCCGTCGGCGAGGACGTACGGGGCGTCGGCCTCGGTGACGAGGTCGTGGTCCTCGCCAGCCGGTGGGACGAGGCGGCCGAGGACATCCGCCTCGGCGCCGACCCGGCCTTCTCGACCTCGCAGCGGGTGTGGGGGTACGAGGAGAACTACGGCTCCTTCGCGCAGTTCGCGGTCGTCGACGACTACATGCTGCACCCGAAGCCGAAGCGGCTGACCTGGGCCGCGTCCGCCTGCTACATGGCGACCGCGGCGACCGCCTACCGCCAGCTCTTCGGCTGGGAGCCGCACACGGTCCGGCCCGGAGACCCCGTACTGGTCTGGGGCGGCGCGGGCGGCCTCGGCTGCATCGCGATCCAGCTCGTCCGGCACGTCGGCGGCGTCCCCGTGGCGGTCGTCTCCAGCGAGGAGCGGGGCGAGTACTGCGTACGGCTCGGCGCGCAGGGCTGGATCGACCGGCGCGAGTTCGACCACTGGGGCCGGCTGCCGGACACGTCGGACGAGGAGGCGATGGGCCGCTGGCTGAAGGGGGCGCGCGCGTTCGGACGGCGGTTCTGGGAGGTGCTGGGAGAGCGCCGGGCCCCGCGCATCGTCCTCGAGCACTCGGGCGCCGACACCATCCCCACGTCGATGTACATGTGCGACAACGGCGGCATGGTCGTCATCTGCGGCGGCACCACCGGCTACAACGGCGACGTGGACCTGCGCTTCCTGTGGATGCGGCAGAAGCGTCTCCAGGGCTCCCACGTCGCGAGCGCCCGCGAGGCCCGCGAGATCACCCGCCTGATCGACCAGGGCGTCGTCGATCCGTGCCTGTCACGGACGTTCGGCTTCGAGGAGATCGGTCTGGCGCACCAGCTCATCCACGACAACCGGCACCCGGCGGGCAACATGGCGGTCCTGGTCGGCGCGCGGGAGTGAGCATGCGGTGACCTGTGAGGGGGCGCCGCCGGCATCCCCTCACAGGTCACTCGTACACGTGGCTTCACAGGTCACTCGTACACGTAGCTGAAGACGCCCGGTCCGACCGGCGCCACCCGGACGAGCACGGCGCGGTCCGGGGCCGCGCGTACCGCGATGCGCAGACCACCACCGTACGGCTGTGCCCGCAGGGCACGCAGGCTCCTCGTCCCCGTCCCGCGGGAGAGGCGCAGGGCCTTCCACGCGGCCTCCTTCGCGGAGAACAGCGATGTCACCGGCCACGCGTCGCTCAGCAGCGCTTCCTCGTCCTCGCGCAGCACAAGACGTGCCGCGCCGTCGGGCAGCGGGCGCAGCTCCACATCACAGCCGAGCGGTGCGACGTGACCCGCCGCGCGGGCCGCGGCGACCGCGACGCCCGCGCTGTGCGAGATCGATGCCGCGCGTCCGGGCGGGAACAGCGGCAGGCGGCCCGCCCGCGGGATCTCGCCGCAGTCGAGGCCCACCGCGCGCAGGGCGCGCCGGGCGGCGAGCCGGCCCGCCAGGAACTCGCGACGGCGGTGCGGCGGCATGTCCGCCGCGGCGGCCTCCTCGGCGGGTCCGGCGGGGACCGCCCGCTCGTCCGAGGCGAGGGCGACGCCGAGACCGAGCCCGGCCGCCGCGCACAGCGGCCGCAGCCGGTCGAGCTCCGCGAACACCCGTGCCTCCGGGGGACCGCAGGCAGGACCGGCCGTCGCGCACGACGGCCGGTCCTGACGAGAACGCGCGGGCATGCCCTCAGACCCGCAGCGACTTCTTGATGATCTTCCCGGCGGGGTTGCGCGGCACCTGCTCGATGAACTCGATACGGCGCGGGCGCTTGTACGGCGCGAGCAACCGCGAGACGTGGCTGAGCAGTTCGACGGTACCGGTCCCGTTCTCCGCCACGACGTACGCGAGCGGCACCTCGCCGTAGTCCTCGTCGGGGATGCCGACGACCGCGGCGTCGCGGACGGCCGGATGCGTCATCAGGGCACGCTCGATCTCCGAGGGATAGACGTTCTGGCCGGCCCGGATGATGAGGTCCTTGCTGCGGTCCACCAGGTGGATGCGGCCCTCCTCGTCCATGAAGCCGAGGTCGCCGGTCCTGACCCAGCCGTCGAGGAGGATCTCCTCGGTGGCCGCCGGATCGTTCCAGTAGCCCCGCATGACGCCGGGGCCGCGCACGACCATCTCGCCGATCTCGCCGCGCGGCAGCTCGCGCCCGGCCCCGTCCACCGCGCGGGCCGACATGCCGGGCACCACCCGGCCGCAGGGGATGCGGGCGGTCACGTCACCGGGGACGGGGTGCTCGTCGGGGCCGAGGGTGACGAAGGGCCCGCCGACCTCGGTCATGCCGTAGACCTGGCGGAAGCCGCAGCCGAGCCGCCGCACCGCCTCGGCGTACACGTCGAGCGGCATCGGGGCGGCGCCGTAGAGGATCTCCCGCAGTGAGGACAGGTCCGTGCTGTGCGAGCTCTTCGCCTGGAGCATGAAGCGCAGCATCTGCGGGACCAGCCACATGTGCGTGGCGCGGTGCCGCTCCACCGCGGCGAGGGCGCGCTGCGGTGTGAAGCCGGGTGTCAGCACCACCGTGGCACCGGCGGCCAGGTACGTCAGGGACACGACCATGCTGCCGTGGTACAGCGGGCAGCAGTTGACCATGACGATGTCGTCGGTGGGGCGCGCCATGACCAGCCAGCCCAGGGCGATGGCCCGGAACGACGCGGAGTCGACCGTGACGCCCTTGGCCTGCCCCGTGGTGGCCGAGGTGTGCAGCACGGCGATCGGGTCGGTGTCCGCCACGACGGGCAGCTCGCGCTCCGCCGCGACCGTGCCGAGGGCCGCGAACTCCGGTTTGTCCAGGGCGATCCGGATCCGCACCGACGCGGGCAGCGTCGGGTGCCGGTCGAGCAGGTCGGACTCGCCGAGGACGGCCACCGCGCCGACGCGCTCGATGACGCCGGCCACCTCGGGCCCGGCCAGGCTGTGGTTCAGGGGCACGAACAGCGCGCCGAGCCGGGCGAGCGCGAAGTAGCTCTCCAGAACCTCGATCCGGTCCTTGGACAGTACGGCGACCCGGTCACCGCGCCCGATGCCCGACTCGGCCAGGCCGAGGGCGAGTTCGGCCGTACGGTCGTGGAACTCGGCCCAGGTGACGCTGCGCACCTCGTCGACCAGCGCGGTCCGGCCGGGGAAGCACTGGCGGTTGCGTTCCAGCAGCTGGGTCAGCCACATCACGCACCGCCGGCGGCACCGGCGACCGGGCGCCCGGCCACGAACCGCTCGTAGTCGGCGATCGTACGGAGCTCCTCCATGTCCTCGGCGCTGATCTCCACCCCGAGGCGCTGCTCGACGAGCAGGACGAGACGCACCAGGTCACCGGAGTCGATGCCGCTGGCGGCCAGGTCGACGTCGTCACCGATGGCGCCGGTGTCGGCGTACTCGGCGGTGCCGGTGAGTTCGACCAGCAACTCCCTGATGGTGCTCATGGCTTCCCCTTTCGCTGCGGCACGCCTGCCGCCGTACGGGCCTGATGTGTCACCCGATGCAGAGGCGCACGGGACACGTCACATTCCCTCGGGTGTGGCGTGACCTTTGTCACGCGGCCGCCGCGCACGCGAGGGGATAGCGGGGCCCGCTCGCCGCCTCTTTCCGGGACGGAGGTTCCGCTATACGGCTCACTCGTGGGGCTGGTGGCGGTCCGAGGTCGTCCGTGGGGCGGTGTCGACGCTGAGGGAGTGATGCGAGTGCCCAGGGAGTGCGTGCGGGGTTCGGCCGGCCGGCGGCACGGGTCCGCCACGGGGCGGACCCGTGGCGGAGGTGGCGCGGGAGGCGACAGGGCCGGGGCGGGGACAGGAGCAGGGGCGAACGACGTGGCGAACGACGTGGCGAACGACGTGGCGAGGGGCGCGGCGGGTGGCACGGCATGAGCGCACCCCGGACCGCTGCCGGCCCCGTCGCGCCCCCCGCCGCGCGGGAGGAACCGTCCGCCTCCGGGCGGGACGAGGCGCCCGACGCCCATCGGGGTGAGCACGCGGCCGCTCCGCAGGACGAACCACCCGCCTCGCAGGACGCGTTGCTCGCGCACTTCGACGCGCTCATCGCCGCCGGTGAGACGGTCGAGCCGCGCGACTGGATGCCCGACGGCTACCGCCGGATGCTGCTCCGGCAGGTCGCCCAGCACGCCCACTCCGAGATCATCGGCATGCAGCCGGAGGGCGCCTGGCTGACCCGGGCGCCCTCCCTGCACCGCAAGTCGGTGCTCATCGCCAAGGTGCAGGACGAGGCGGGCCACGGCCTGTACCTGTACTCCGCGGCCGAGACGCTGGGCGTGGACCGCGCCGAACTCCTCGACGCCCTCCACCGGGGCCTGCAGCGCTTCGCGGCGACCTTCAACCACCCGGCCCTCACCTGGGCGGACACCGGCGCCATCGCCTGGCTGACGGACGGCGCCGCCGTCATCAACCAGGCCCCCCTGTGCCGGACCTCCTACGGTCCCTACGCCCGCGCGATGCGCCGTGTCTGCCAGGAGGAGGCCTTCCACGTACGGCAGGGCTACGACCTGATGCGCGCGCTGTGCGAAGGCACGCCGGAGCAGCAGCGGATGGCACAGGACGCGGTGGACCGCTGGTGGCTGCCGGCCGTGGCGCTGATGTTCGGCCCGCCCGACACCGAGGCCGGGGGAGCGGGCGCGCGCACCGCCGCGCTCGGCGCCGCCGTCTCCCGCCGCGCCATCGCCTGGGGCATCAAGCACCACACCAACGACGAGCTGCGCCAGCGCTTCGTCGACAGCGTCGTCCCGCAGGCCGAACGGCTCGGACTGACCCCGCCGGACCCGGCGATCCGCTGGAACGAGGAGCGCGGCCACTACGACTTCACCCCCGTCGACTGGGAGACGTACCGCGACGCGCTCGGCGACGACACGCACTGGGCCCGGCAGCGCATCACGCACCGGCGCGCCGCGCACGAGGACGGCGCGTGGGTACGGGAGGCGGCCGCCGCGTACGCCGCCCGGGAGGAGGAGCCCGCATGAACACCACCACCAGCAGCACCACCACTACCAGCACGAGCACGAGCACCAGCACCATCGCCAGAACGAGCGCGGAGCGGGAGGGCGCGCCCGCGTCCTGGGAGGTCTTTCTGCGGCCCCGCCGGGGCCTGGCGCACCAGCACATGGGATCCGTACGGGCCGACGACGCGGACATGGCCCTCGGCCGCGCCCGCGACCTCTACGTCCGCCGGGGCGACCCGCTGTCGCTCTGGGTGGTCCGCTCGGACGCCGTGCACGCGGTCTCCCCGGACGAGCGCGACCCCTACTTCGGCAACGCCCGCCACAAGCCGTACCGGTATCCGGAGCAGTACGCCCCGCTGACCGGACCGAGCGAGAAGGAGCCCGACGGTGTCCACGACCAGTGACACGGCGCCGACGGCGGAGACCGTCCGCACCGGCCCGGACCCCGACCTCGCCACGCACCTGCTGCGCCTCGGCGACGACGCGCTCGTCCTCGGCCAGCGGCTGTGCCAGTGGATCACACGGGCGCCGACGATCGAGGAGGACCTGGCGCTGTCCAACATCGCCCTCGACCTGGTCGGCCACGCCCGGACCCTGTTCACCCGCGCCGGACGGCTCGACGGGACCGGCCGCACCGAGGACGACTACGCCTTCACGCGCGCGGACCGCGAGTTCACCAACGCCCTCTTGACCGAGCTGCCGAACGGTGACTTCGCCGCGACCGTGGCCCGTCAGCTCGCCTACACGCACTACGCGGTCCTGTACTACGAGGCGCTGGCCGGCTGCGCGGACACCGACCTCTCCGGGTTCGGGGCGCGGGCCGCCAAGGAGGTCGCCTTCCACCGGATGCACGCCGACAACTGGACGCGGCGCCTCGGGCTCGGCACCCCGGAGAGCGCCCGGCGCATGCAGGCCGGCCTGGACCGGGTGTGGCCGTACACCGCCGAACTGTTCGACGAGGACGAGGTGGTGCGTCGCCTCGTCGGGGCCGGCACGGTGCCGTCGCCGGGCCCGTTGCGCGCGCCGTGGGAGCAGCGGGTGGGCGAGGTCGTCGGCAGCGCCGGACTCACCGTCCCGGCGCCGCGATGGCGGGCCCGCGGAGGGCGGACCGGCCTGCACACCGAGGAGTTCGGGCCGCTCGTCGCCGAACTGCAGTCGGTGCGGCGCCAGTTCCCGGGAGGCACCTGGTGAACGCGTACCGCCGCTCCACCGAAGAGGTCCGGGCGCGGGTCGAGGCCCTGCCGGACCCGGAGCTGCCGATGATCGGCCTCGGCGACCTCGGCGTCGTCCACTCCGTGGCGCCGGACGCCGAGGGGGTGCTCGAGGTGCAGATCACGCCGACGTTCCTGGGCTGCCCGGCCCTGCCCGCCATCACCTCCGCCGTCGAGGAGGCCCTCGCCGCATGCGGCCACCCCGACGGGCGCGTACGGCAGGTCCTGTCACCGCCGTGGACGACGGACCGCATCACCCCGGTCGGACGGGAGAAGCTGGCGGCGCACGGCATCGCGCCGCCCGCCCCCGCCCCAGCGCCCGGGGGACCGGTCCTCGTCGAGCTGGGCGGCGTGCCCTGCCCGCACTGCGGATCGCGGGCCACCCGGCCGCACAGCGCCTTCGGCGCGACCCGCTGCCAGTCGGTGCTGCGGTGCACGGCGTGCCGGGAGACGTTCCCCCATCTGAGCGCGGTGTGAGGCCCACCATGTCCACGAGCACCAGCGCCAGCACCGGCACCGGCACCAGTACCAGCACCACGACCATGACCACGGCCGCCACCGGCACCGCCGCACCCCGTGCCCGGCGCACCGGCTGGCACCGGCTGACGGTCACCGACGTACGCCGGCTGACCGAGGAAGCGGTCGCGGTCACCCTGCACGTCCCCGACGACCTTCGGGACACCTTCGCCCACCGTCCCGGCCAACACGTCGTCGTACGGCACAGGAACACCGGCCGCGAACTCCGCCGCAGCTACTCGGTGTGCCCCCCGGTCGGCGACCCGGACGCCTTCCGCCTGGTGATCAAACGGGGCGCCCCCGACGGTTTCGGCGCGTACGCCACGACCGTCCTGGCCCCCGGCGACGACCTCGAACTCTCCCCGCCGGACGGCGCCTTCGCCCTGTCGGACCCTTCGGGCCTGTCGGACCTGTCGGGCCTGTCCGGTGCGCACCACCACGTGCTCATCGCGGGCGGCTCCGGCATCACCCCCCTGATCGCGATGGCGGCAGCCGCGCTGCGTGAGGACACCGCCTGCCGGGTCTCCCTGGTCCACGCGGTGCCGACGACCGCGACCGCCCTGCTGGCCGACGAACTCGCCGAGCTGAAGGACGCGTTCGTCGACCGGTTCACCGTGCTGCACGTCCTCACCCGTGAGGACCGCGGCAGCGAACTGGTCAGCGGACGCGTCGACACCGCCAGGCTGCCACGGCTGCTCACCGCGCTGGACGCCCGCCCCGGACCCGGCACGACGTTCGCCCTGTGCGGTCCGGACGGCCTGGTCACGGCGGTCCGGCAGGCGCTGATCGCGTGGGGCGCGGATCCGGCGTCCGTCGGCTCGGAGGTGTTCACCACCGCCCCCGGTCAGCGGCGGGACGCGTGCCAGGACACGCGACCCGAGACAGCGCCCGGCGCCCGGCCCGCCCGGATCACCGCACTGTTCGGCGGACGCCGCGCCGCCGTCACCGCGGAGCCGCAGGAGGACGTGCTCCTCGACGCGCTGCTGAGGGCGCACCCCGAGGTGCCGTACGCCTGCCGGGAAGGGGTGTGCGGCAGTTGCCGCGCCAAGGTCCTGACCGGCGAGGTGGAGCTGGGCGACCAGTACGCCCTCGACGCCGACGACCTGGCGGCGGGCTACACGCTCGTCTGCCGGGCCCGGCCACGCAGCACCGAGGTCACCCTCGACTTCGACGCATGACCGCACCCATACCCGTACCTGTACATGACCCGTACCCGTACCCGAACCCCCTCTAGGACTTCCAGGAGATGAAGTTGACCACCGACATGCGGCACGAGGGCAAGACCGCTCTGGTCACCGGCGGCAGCCGCGGCATCGGCCGGGCCATCAGCCGGCGCCTGGCCCGGGAGGGCGCCCTGGTGGCGGTCCACTACGGGCACGACGAGGCGGCGGCCGAGCGGACGGTCAAGGAGATCGACGCCGAAGGCGGCCGCGCGTTCGCCGTCCGCGCCGAGCTGGGCGTGGACGGCGACGCCGCCACTCTGTGGGGGGCCTTCGACCGGGCCCTGGCCGGGCAGGACGCCGAACCGGGCCTGGACATCCTCGTCAACAACGCGGGGATCACCGTCCCGCGCACGATCGCGAACGTGACCGAGCAGGACTACGACCGGGTCTTCGCGATCAACACCAAGGCGCCCTTCTTCATCATCCAGCGCGGGCTCGACAGGCTTCGCGACGGCGGCCGGATCGTGAACATCTCCTCGGTGGCCACCCGGGTCGGCCTCCCCGCGATCGTCTCCTACACCATGACCAAGTCCGCCCTCGACCACCTCACCCTCGCCCTCGCCACGGAGCTCGGACCCCGCGGCATCACGGTGAACAGCGTCGCGCCCGGCTACACCGAGACGGAGATCAACCCCACCCTCCGCATCCAGGAGATCCGGCAGCGCTACTCGGACGCCTCCGTCTTCGGCCGCCTCGGCCAGCCGGCGGACATCGCCGATGTCGTGTCCTTCGTGGCGAGTGACGAGGCCCGTTGGGTGACCGGCCAGTGGATCGACGCCTCGGGCGGCGCCCACATCGGCGCCTGAGACCGCACCGCCGCACCGCCCGTACCGCCGCTCCGCCGCACCGCCGCACAAGGAGAGCCATGACCGACAGCACGTCCGCCCTCGCCGAGCCGGCCGCGGACTCCACCCTGACCCAGCCCTTCCAGGGCCCGAGCCCCTACGACGAATACGTGCACGCGTCCGTGCTCAACTCGCTGCAGCAGCCGCTGACCGAGGCCGCGGACGAGATGGGCTTCCTCGTCACCACCCAGGTGATGGAGCTGTGGTTCACGCTGGTCGTGCACGAGTGGCAGACGGCACGGCAGGCGTTCGCCAAGGACGATGCGGACGCCGCCATGGACGCGCTCACCCGCAGCGGCCGCGCCCTGACCGCGCTCAACGCCTCCTGGAAGCCGATCGCGGCCCTGACACCCGCCCAGTTCAACGGGTTCCGGGAAGCGTTCGGCAGGGCGTCGGGCTTCCAGTCGGCCATGTACCGGCACATGGAGTTCCTCCTCGGCCAGAAGAACGCGGGCCTCTTGAACGGCCACCGGGGCGACCCCGCGGTCCACGAGGCGCTGGCCGAGACCTACCGCGCCACCTCCCTCTACGACGAGGTGCTGCGCTTCCTGCACCGGCGCGGTCTGCCCGTCCCGGAGCACGTCGCGGAGCGGGACGTGACCGCCCCGTACACGTCGGACCCGGGCGTGGTCGAGGCGTGGCGGCGCGTCTACGCCGGGCCCTGCGCGGACCGGCCCCAGTTGCTCGCCCTGGGCGAGTCGCTCACCGACCTGGCCGAACTGGTGGCGCGCTGGCGCTTCGACCACGTCATGGTCGTGCGCCGCGCCATGGGCGCCAAGCCCGGCAGCGCCGGCTCCTCCGGCCTCGCCTGGCTGGAGCGGCGCGCGTCCCGCCCGGTCTTCCCCGAACTGTGGGAGGTGCGCAGTGAGCTCTAGCACCGAGAGGGTCGTCTCCGCGTTCGCCGCCGAGGAGGAGCAGCGGGTCCTGAGCCTGAAACCGGTCCTGGCACCGGCACACGGCCGCTACGGCGACCACCCCCACCAGGTCTACGACGCGTGGCCGTCCGACGACCCCGACGCCCCCCTGGTGATCCTCCTGCACGGCGGGTACTGGCGCTACGACCGCATGCACCTCACCCCTTTCGCCGCCTACCTCTCCCGGCAGGGCTTCGACGTCCTGCTCCCCGGCTTCCGCAGGTCCGGCGGCGCGGGCGGCTACCCGGAGACGTTCGACGACGTCGCCCGGATCGTGGACACGCTGCCGCGGGGGCGCCCGTACGTCCTCGCCGGGCACTGCTCCGGCGGACACCTGGCCCTGTGGTGCGCGGCCCGCGGACTGCTGCCCGCCGGCTCGCCCTGGCACACCACCAGCGCCCTGCCGACGAGCGTGCTGGCGCTCGCCCCGCTGACCGACCTCGCCGCCACCCGCCGCGACGACCTCAGCAACGGTGCCGCCGTCCAACTCCTCGGAGGCGAAGCCGAGTTCGACGAGCGGATGGGCTCAGTCGACCCGCTCACCCTGCTGCGCGGTGCGGGCACGACGGGAGTGCCCACCGTGCTGCTGCACGGCGCCGTCGACGAGGAGGTGCCGCTCACCCAGTTCACCGATTACGCGGCCGTGCACCACGACCTGAGGACGATCGTGCTGCCCGGCACCGGCCACTACACGCTCATCGAGCCGGAAGCGCCCGGCGCCCGCGCGGTCGCGGACACCCTCCGCGACATGGCGGCGGCCAGCAGGAAGGCGGTGCGACCGTGACGACCCATCCCGCCACGATCGGCGACGAGGCCGCGAAGCTCGACGCCGACGACGCCCTGGCCCCGCTCAGGGACCGCTTCCTCCTCCCCGAGGGAGTGGTCTATCTGGACGGCAACTCCCTCGGCCCCCTGCCCGCGGCGGTGCCACCGGTCCTCACCGACGTCGTGCACCGCCAGTGGGGCACCGGTCTGATCAGGGCGTGGAACGAGCACGGATGGTGGGACGCGCCCCTCAGGGTGGGCGACGCCATCGGCCGTCTCATCGGCGCCGGGCCCGGACAGACGGTGGCGGGCGACTCGACGAGCGTGCAGTTGTTCAGCGCGCTCGGCGCCGCCGCCGCGCTGCGCCCGGACCGGCCGCTCCTTGTCACCGACCCCGGCCATTTCCCGACGGACCGCTATCTGGCCGACGCCGTCGCCCGTCGCGGAAACCTGGAGGTCAGACACGTACCGCCGACCGCCCTCGAACAGTTCCTCGCGTCCGAGGGCCACCGGGTCGCCGTCGTCAGCTACTCGCCCGTCGACTTCCGCACCGGCGAGCTGTACGACATGAGGGCGCTGACCGATGCCACGCACCGCGCCGGCGCGCTCGTCCTGTGGGACCTGTGCCACGCCGCCGGCGCCCTCCCGGTGGGCGTCGACGACCTCGGTGTCGACCTGGCCGTCGGCTGCGGCTACAAGTTCCTCTCCGGAGGCCCGGGCGCCCCCGCCTTCCTGTACGCGGCCCGCCGCCACCACGAGGCTCTGGAGACACCGCTGACCGGCTGGACCGGCCACGCCGACCCGTTCGGCATGGCGCCCGGCTACACACCGGCGCCGGGTATCGCCCGGGCCCGCATCGGCACCCCGCCGATCCTCTCCCTGCTCGCGCTCGAAGCGGCCCTGACGGCGTTCGACGGCGTCGACCTGGAGCGGGTCCGCGCCAAGAGCCTCTCCCTGACGGGCTTCTTCCTGCACTGCGCCGACGAGCTCCTGACACCGCTCGGTTTCGAGCCGGTGACCCCGTCCGCCCCGGAGCACCGCGCCAGCCAGGTCTCCCTCCGCCACCCGCACGCCTACGGACTGGTGCAGGCGCTGGCGGAGAAGGGGGTGATCGCCGACATGCGCGCCCCCGACCTGCTCCGTTTCGGCGTCAATGCCCTCTACACCACCCACCAGGACATGCTCACAGCAGTGGTGCGCCTGAGGGACGTCGTACGCGGCAACGCCTACGATCCGACGCCACAACCGTCCGGCCGGGTGGTCTGAACTCCGGTGGGTCCACGCGGCTCCCAGAAACTTTCTGAGGTGCCGGGTGGTCTCCTCAGGAGCTTCTGCCGGGAAGAAGTGTCCTGCGTCGTTCGGTGCTCCTTGCAACTCGTCGCACCAGCACCAGGAGGACTCCGAGGCCGACGAGGGGCCACTGCCGCCCGCTCTCCGCCGTCCATGTCGTGTACGAGAACGGGGCCGGCCCGTAGAACTCCATCGCCTTGCCGCTGTCCGACGGCTCCAGCGGGTTTGGCGACCGGTGATTTCGCCGATGGCGTCCGGGGCCGGTGCCACGACCCTGGTCGGACCAGAAACCCGCACCCCTCCAGGAGGGCTCCATGGGCTCCGCATCCCGTCGTTCCCCGCGCCGGCCGCTCGGCGTACTGGCGGCCACCGCCGCCGCGCTCACCCTCTTCTCCTCGGTCACGACGGCAGGCGCCGCCGAGTCCGGTTCCGCGCCCGCACAGGCACAGGCACGATCCGCCGCCGTGCAGCCGCTGTCCACCAGTACGCCGGTCGTCTTCGTGCACGGCTACACCGGCAACGCCTCCAACTGGGTCACCGCGATGAGCGTCTTCCGCGCCAACGGCTGGTCCAGCGCGAACCTCTTCGCCTACGAGTACAACTCGTACGGCAACAACGTCACCAACGCCCAGGGCCTCGCCTCCTACGTCAACACCGTGAAGGCGCGGACCGGCGCGAGCAAGGTCGCGATCGTCAACCACTCGATGGGCGGCCTGGTCAGCCAGTACTACCTGAAGGTCCTCGGCGGCAACACCAGCGTCAGCCACCTCGCCTCGATCGCGGGAGCCAACCACGGCACCACCTACGCGGGCGCCTGTCTGATCTACACGACCTGCCAGCAGATGTACCCGGGCTCCTCGTTCATCTCCCAGATCTCCTCAGGCGACGAGACGCCCGGCTCGACCAAGTACGCCACCTGGTACTCGGCGTGCGACGGCATCATCCTGCCCTACACGAGCACCCGGCTCGACGGCGCGACCAACAACAACGTGGTCTGCCAGACCCACATCGGGTACCTGACGGACACCGTCGTGCTCGGGCAGATCGCCCGCTTCGTCGCCTCCTGATCAGCGCCCCTTGATCAGCGCCCCTTGATCAGTGTCCTGATCGTCTCCGCCCCGGCCGACCTATAGTCGATCACATGAGTCGCTGGCAGGAACTGACCGGTGGGACGTCCGGGGAAGAGTACGCCGCCCGCTTCGACGCGCTGCGCCGCAGCGGGAAGGACGTGCACGGCGAGGCCGCGTTCTGCGCGGCCCTGGTACCCCCCGGGGCGCGGGTGCTGGACGCCGGCTGCGGTACCGGGCGGGTCATGATCCGGCTGGCGGAGCTCGGGTACGACTGCACGGGGATCGACCTGGACGCCTCGATGCTGAACGTGGCGCGGGAACGGGCGCCGCACCTGCCCTGCTTCCAGGTCGATCTCGCCGCATTCGATCCGGCCGCGCTCGGCATCGCCCCGGATTTCGATCTCGTGGTCGCCGCCGGCAACGTCCTGCCGCTGCTCGCGCCCGGTACGGAGGCCACGGTGGTCGAACGCCTCGCCGCGGCCATCCGTCCGGGCGGCCTGCTGGTCGCGGGGTTCGGCCTGGACGCGGCGCATCTGCCGGTGCCGCCCACCATCACACTCCCCGAGTACGACGCCTACTGCGCGGCGGCCGGCCTCACACTCGTGGACCGGTTCGCCACGTGGGACGCGGCCCCCTATGACGGTGGGGGCTACGCGGTCAGCGTCCATCGCACCCTCGACTGAGCGGCGGCGCCGCGGCAGCGCCCCGGTCCGGCGCCAACTGCGCGGGGTGCGCCGCCATTGGCGTACGCGCATCCGTCCGCCGTCCTACCGCGGGACCAGCGCCGTGAGCCACTCCGCCTCGCGCGGCCGGTAGCCGTAGCGCCCCATCAGGCCCGACACCAGCGCCGGGACGTGCCGTGCCCCGTAGACGACGGCCACGCGCATCGGCTCATCGGCATGGTCCGCGTGTATCTCGCCCAGTGCGTCGAGCAACCGCTCGTCCCGCCGGGCGGTCATCGCCCGCTCGACAGGATCGTCGGCCAGCATCTCCGCGCGCAGCGTCGACGGCAGGTCGTCGACCGCCAGGTCGTCGTCGAGGAAGACGCGCGGACCGCGCAGCGCGAAGACCAGGCCGAGGACGGGGGCCGAGGCCATGAGCAGCAAGTACGTCGACCGGGGCAGCGCCCGCAGGTCCGCCATCGCCTCCTCCGCGGTCACGTCCGGGTGGATGACCGGCACGGACTCCGGCAGGAGCAGCGCGTCACTTTGCTCTTGCAGGCCGTTGCGCCGACGCCGCGGAGCGAATCGGTAGGCGAGCGTCAGGGCGCTCACGCCGGCCGACTTGCCTCGGATTCCCTCCATGACGATGAGGTCACACGCCCTGAGTCTGGTGCGCACCTGCGCGTAGAACGTCGGCGCGGCCACATGCAGCATCGGGAAGATCACGAACTCGAGCGGTCTGCCCGTGCTTCTCATGGTGAGCACGGCGGATCGGACGGCGTAGCCGGTGACCTCGATGATCTGCATCGTCCCCCCGATGCGCGACGACCGTGTTTCCGGGCATCTTCGGCGCTCTGGGTGTCCGGGTCCAGAGGTGACCCACGACCGCTTCCCAAGGGGATAGAACGTTCGGTCTTGACAGGCCCGGCCGTGCTTGCCAATCTAAGGGTACAGAACGTTCGTTCTTGTCAGTTCTCGCGGCGGGGGTGGCGGCTGTACCCCTTCTCCGCATGCCCACCGAAAGGGATCACCGTGACCACCACGCTCGCCACCGCTTCACCCGGCATCACCAACACGGCAGCCGCTCTCCGACGGCTGTACTTCGTCCGGTTCGGCTTCGCCGTCGTGTGGGCGCTCGTGATGTTCACGACGGCCGACAGGATCAGCCCCGTCGCGGCCGTGCTGCTGACGCTGTACCCGCTGTTCGACGTGGGCGCGGCCGTCGTCGACGCGAGGGCGTCGCGCACCACCGGATCACCCACGGTGCTCTACGTGAACATGGCGGTCAGCCTCGCCGCGGCCGTCGGCGTCGCGATCGCCTCCGCGTCCGGTATCCCGGCGGTCCTGCGCGTGTGGGGCGCCTGGGCGATCCTGTCCGGCCTGGTCCAGCTCGTCGTCGCCGTGCCGCGCCGCACGATGGGCGGGCAGTGGCCGATGATCCTCAGCGGCGGCATCTCGGTCCTGGCCGGAGCTTCGTTCGTGGCGTCGGCCGGCGCGGACGAGCCCGCCCTCACCAGCGCGATCGGCTACGCGGTTCCGGGCGGCATCTTCTTCCTCATCTCGGCGCTGCGCCTGGGCCGGGCCGCCAGGGAGAATCAGTGATCGCCGCGTCTCGCACCGAAAGGGAGTCGGAGCAATGAGCCGGGGTCACCGCCGACAGCCGCCACTTGCACGCTGAATCCGCTCCACGGCGTACGGTCGGCTCGCTCGGCCCGTTGACCGGCCTGGTCATCGAGCGGCTCCGCGTGAGGAACAGGTCCCGGCACAGGTCCGTCGGCAGGCGGACGAGGCCGGAGTGGACCCCGACGCGGCGACGGACTCCCTCCGTGACCAGATCGCCGCCGGCAAGGTCGTGCGGCGCGGGCTGTTCGACCGCTGGACCGCACACCCCGACGAGCCCCCCGCAACGCGCCGCGAGGCTCGACCTGCTGCACCGCCAGGCCCCGCACACGGCGACGCAGTCCGTTTGCTGACGGCCGACGCGGTGCGGGGCCCGTCGGTGAGAGATCAGGCGGCGGCGCGCGCTACCAGGATTCCTTCCACGCCCTCCAGGAAGGTCTCGGAGACCAGGACGGGGTCGGACAGGCAGCCGGAGGCCATCGCGCCGTCGCGGAGCATGACGAGATGGCGTCCCGCGGGTTCGGCCGGTGTCTCGCCGGTCCGGGCCAGCAACTCCGTGACGGTGTCCAGGAACCACTGGCGGTGCGTCAGAACGGCCCGGTGCACGGGGTGGTCCCGGTCGGGGTACTCCGCCGCCGCGTTGAGGAAGGCGCAGCCCCTGAAGCCGGGGGACTGGATGCCCGCCGTGATGGTCCGGCAGACGGCCCGGATCTGGTCCGCCGCCGACTCCGCACCGGCCTGAGCGGCCTCGGCCTGCCCCCGCAACTCCCGGTCCGCCAGGTCGAGGTAGGCCAGGACGAGGTCTTCCTTGCCCTTGAAGTGGCGGTAGAGCGTGGCCCGCGTGACCTGCGCCTCCGCGATGATGCGGTCGACGCCGACGGAGTGGATCCCCTCCGCGTAGAAGATCCTGGTGGCAGTGGTGAGCAGCCGCGTCCGTGCTTCAGAGGTGCCGGTCCCTTTTGTGCTCTGGGTCATGGGGCCAGGTTAGCGAAGAGTGAGGAGAACGGTCTGTATCGGAGGGAGGTGCCCCCGGGCGACAGGGACACCTCCGACACACCCTCAGACTCCGACACACCCTCAGGGCTCAGGGCTCAGGGCTCAGGGCTCAGGCCACCGCCACCGCCACTTCCACCGCCGCCAGCCGCTTCGGTTCCGCGATCACGTCGATCGCGGTGATCAGGCCGCTGTCGGGGTGGGTGGTGAAGGTGAGGAGCACGCGCAGGTGGCCGTGCGGGGCCATCGCCAGGCCGTAGGCGCCGTCCAGGAGGGCGGGGCCGGTGAACTGGGCGCGTCCGGTGGCGGCCATCGCGCCCTTGGCGACGGTGTGCGCGCCGAGGACGACGACCGGCTCCGGGGTCGGGATCACGGCCGGATCGGCGGTGAGGACGACGTCCGGGTGGAGCAGGGCGACGAGGGCCTCGAAGTCGCCGGCGCGGGTCGCCGCGAGGAAGGCGCTGACGGCCTGCTGCCGGCGGGAGGCGTCCGGTGTGGCCGGGGAGGTGCCGCGGACCCGGCGCCTTGCGCGGCTGGCCAGCTGTCGGGCGGAGGCGGGGGTGCGTTCCAGGATCGCGGCGATCTCGTCGAAGGGGATCGCGAAGAGGTCGTGCAGGACGAAGGCGAGGCGTTCGTCGGGCGTGAGCGTGTCGAGTACGACGAGGAGCGCGATGCCCACCGCGTCGGCGGCCTCCACCTCCTGCTCGGGGGTGGGACTGCCGTCCGGGCGGTCGGCCCCGTACGCGGTCTGCAGGTCTTCCTCGCGGCGGGCGGCGCGGGAGCGCAGGGCGTTCAGGCAGGTCCGGGTGGTGACGGTGGTCAGCCAGCCGCCGATGTTGCGCACCTCGCCGACATCGGCGGCCGAGGCGCGCAGCCAGGTCTCCTGCACCGCGTCCTCGGCCTCCGCGAGGGAGCCGAGCATGCGGTAGGCGACGGCGCGCAGATGCGGGCGGTGCGCCTCGAAGATCTCGGCCCGCAGGCTCGTTCCAAGATTTTTCCCGGCCATCTGTCACATCCCCCCACGGCGGCGTGTCAGAGCAGCAGAACCGCAGACCGCACGCCACACGAACGATCAACTGAGGAGTACATCATGCCTGTTGACGCCACGATCCTGGTCACCGGCGGCACCGGAACGCTCGGCCGCCACGTGCTGCCCCTGCTGCGCGAGGCGGCGCCGGGCCGCCCGCTGCGGGTGCTCAGCCGCGGTGAACACCAGGACACCGAGGGGATCACCTACGTCACCGGCGACCTGATGAGCGGCGAGGGTGTCGCCGCCGCGCTGGCCGGGGTGGACACGGTGCTGCACCTGGCCGGCGGCGCCAAGGGCGACGACGTGGTGGCCGAGCACCTGGCCGCGGCGGCCCGGGAGGCGGGGGTGCGGCACCTCGTGCACATCTCGGTGATCGGCGCGGACCGGATGCCGATGGCCTGGTTCGCGACGCAGCGCCGGGCGGAGGAGGCGATCACCGGTTCGGGGATCGCGTGGACGATGCTGCGGGCCGCGCAGTTCCACGACCTGGTGCACCAGATGGTCGCCAAGATGGCGAAGCTGCCCTTCGTCCCGGCGCCCGGGATGCGTCTGGAGCCGGTCGACGTCCGTGACGTCGCGCAGCGGCTGGTCGAGCTGACGCTCGGCGAACCGGCCGGTCTGGTCGCGGAGCTGGCCGGGCCGAAGGTGTACTCGATGGACGACGTGGTCCGCTCGTACCTGACCGCCGCCGGGCGCCGGCGCCCCGTCCTGGGGATGCGGATGCCGGGCAAGGCCGGTCGCGCGTACCGCGACGGCGTGAACCTCGCGTCGGTGCACGCCGTGCACGGCGACCGCACCTGGGAGTCGTTCCTGACGGAACGGGCCGCCTGAACTCCCCGACCGGTGCGGCTTCAGGATGTGGTCGCTTGCGTGGGAGCGCGGGTCACCACATCCCGTCCTCGAACTCCTGCAGCGACAGGTTCCACTGGGAGTCCTCGTCGGCGAACGGCGTGGGGTCGAATTCTCCGACGACGCGCCTGAACCGTTCGCTCAGCTCCTCGGGCTCCGACGTCTCGTTGTCGTGGTCGACCTCCAGCTTGCGGAACTCGATCAACGCGAAGAGGAGGGATTCGATGTCGCGGTGCAGCAGAATGTATCCCTCTTCTCCTTCCGGGAACGCGTACACCTTCCCGGACTTCGGGTCGAACGCGATGAGCGATGTGAACAGGTTTCCCAGCATCCACCACGATCGGCTCTCCGCCGGGCACGGGAATCCGTAATGGTCGAATCGGCTGCCGAGAGCCACAGGGTCGAAGTCGGGGGAGTACGGGTCCTCCGGGTCGATGCGTGAGGAGAATACGTCGGAGTGCGGCAGCCCCACCAGACTCAGCAGACTGCCGGACCCCGGATCCACTTCTGCGGCTGTGTACTGAGGAAAGAAGACCACGTTTTCCAGACCGTAGGCTTCGATCATTCCTGTCGGCGTCACGGTGAAGTTCACTGGCACATCCTACAACACGGGTTTTACGGTGATCACGGCGATTGCGGCGAGTTCGGTGAATTCGGTGAATTCGGTCAGAGGTTGAGGATCTTCTTCAGGTTGTTGACGTATGCGATGTGTTCCTTGTTCGTCGTTTTCCCGTTGTCGTAGTAGTCGGCCGCGTGCGTGACTTGCAAGTTGTCGCTGAAGTGATAGCTCAGCCATCGCGCGCACACGGGGTTCTTCTGGCAGGGCTCGCGTGAGCTGAACACCTCGGTGAGGCCGTCCTGCAGCCCGGCGTGGATCAGTGGGCGGCCGATCATCCGCTCGGAGTGCCCGAGCTTGTTGCTGTAGCCGACCAGTACGGACTCCCTGCCCTCCCGGTCGAAGTAGCGGCCGGCGGCGTAGTTGGTGCCCTTGTCGTCGCCCCGGGACTTGCGCGCCGCGTGGGTGGCCTCCGCGAGGTCGTACCCGTACGGGGAGACCTTCTGCGAGACGACCCGCTTCTTGTGCTCGCTGTCGGCGTGGAAGTCCGCCTTCTCCTTGTCCGTCTTCGGGATGTAGAAGGTGTCGTCCGGCCTGGCGACACCGTCGAGACGCATCCGGTCGTGGTCGTCGAGTTTTCCCGTGGTGCCGTCCGGATGGAGGCGCTGAATTGATCCGTCGGAATGGAGAAGATAGGTCCGCTGTTCCGCGTCGGCGCCGCTCTTCGACTCGATCTTGTTGACCTTGTCCTTGACGTCGTGGTCCTTGTCCTTGTGGACCTTGGACGCCGCCTTGACCTGGTCGGGGATGGTCTCGGTGATGTGTTTCGAGATTTTGACGAGCGCTTTTTCCGAACCGTTCAGCGCGCCGTGCAGAACGCCGTCGAAAGCCTGGGTGAACGGGTCCTTGCCTTTGCTCTTGCCGAAGGCGGTCTTGGCTTTCGTCAGATGCGTCGTGGCATTGAGGTGCAGTTCCTTGCCGTGCGTCGAGACCTTTCCGGCGCCGTCCTCGAACTCGAAGTGGTCGATGTGCGTGACTTTGGCCCCGGAACCGCTGACGCCGCTGGCCGACGCGAGGTGCATGCCGCCGTGCCCGCCGCCCTTGCCGTCGCCCGCGCCGGTCTGCGCGCTGAACGCGCCCTCGGCGAGGTCGAGGACCATGTCCTCCACCAGCGCCTCCAGCTTGGCGTTGATCGGCTCGGTGATCTTGGCGAGGACCTCGTCGATGATCCGGTCCACGGCCTCGTCGATGATCCGCTTGACGAGCCGGCGCATCGCGGCGACCTCGGCCGCGCCGATCAGGGCGGACAGCCCGCCCGTGACCACGGCCAGACCGGCCGAGATGCCCACCGAGGCGGCCATGACGCCCAGTTCGATCTCGGCCTTCGTCTTCATCCCGAAAATGATGTCGGCGAGCACGTCGCACGCGTCGGCGAACAGCCGCGCGAGCTCCGGGACTTTCTCCAGATGGCTCGCCTTGATCTTGCCCCAGTGCTTCTCCATCGAGTCGACGGCCCAGCCCTCGGACGACGACAGGATGCGCGAGAAGGCCTTGTGCGCGTCGCCGCCGTGCCCCTCGAACTTGTCGGCGAACTCCCGCATCGCCGTGGCCATTTCGCGGTAGTCGTCCTCGTCGACGTTCGGGAAGTTGATCCCGATGAAGTCCAGGACGTCGTCGAGCCAGCCCGGAATCGTGTAACCCATCCCCCGTGCATCCCTTCCCCGTCGTGCTCATGATGCCCACGAGAAACCGTAGCGACCGGCACTGACAGGCGGTAGGAGGCGTACGAGGGCTATGGCACGACTGTGACAACGCGGGACGGAGTGATGACCGGGGCGGCGGGTTCGGGATCCGGTGCGTCGAACGTCGCACCGGTCCTCACCGTCGTGGCCACGCACGGTGCCTGTGACGACGGCCCCGGCATACGGGACTGGCCGAGGGCTTCCCGCAGCTGGAGTCGAACGCTGGAGCCGAAACGGCCCCTGGAGGGGCAGGAGGAGACCTTTCGAGGGGGAGGAGGAGACCTTTCGAGGGGGAGGAGGAGACCTTTCGAGGGGCAGGAGGATGAGCGTTCAACCACCCGGATAAACTGCGCACCATGGTTCGAACCTCCCGAGGTGACGCGACCCCCGGGATGTGGCGGCGGGAGACCGGCACCGTAGTGCGGCGGGCCGAGGCCCTGCCCGTGGAGGGGGCCGGGTCCGCCGGCGCCATCCTGGCCGGGTTCCGCATAGTGCGGGACCCCACGGAGTGGTCGCCGCACTCGCACCCCCTGCACGAGCTGGTCTGGGTGCGCGGCGGAACGCTGACGTCCCGCGTGGGGAGCCGCGTGCTCACCGTGGTCGAGGGGCACGGCCTGTGGATGCCCGCCGGTGTGGTGCACGCGGGGCGGGCGACGGCGGGGGCGGAGTTCTCGGACGCCTTCTTCGCCCCGGAGCGGACGCCGTTCGCGTTCGAGGAGCCCAGGTCGATCGCGATGACACCGCTCCTCGAGTCACTGCTGACCCATCTGTCCCGTACGGATCTGGACGCGGCGGCCAGGGCGCGCGCGGAGGCGGTCGTCTTCGACGTCATCGAACCCTCGGAGCGGCAGTTCGCGTTGCAGCTGCCGGGCGACGCCCGGATCGACGCGATAGCCGAGACGCTGCTCGACGACCCCGGCGACCGCCGTTCCCTGGAGGAGTGGGCCCGCCGGCTCGGCACCAGCGACCGTACGATCACCCGCGCCTTCCGGCAGGCCACGGGGCTCTCCTTCGCGCAGTGGCGGCAGCTGCTCCGCGTGCACCGGGCGCTGCTGCTCCTGTCCGAGGGCTTCGACGTGACGACGATCTCCGAGGTGCTCGGCTACGCGCAGCCCAGCTCCTTCATCGCCGCGTTCCGGCGGGTGACGGGGACGACGCCGGGCGCGTTCTTCGCCGCGACGGAAGGCGTACCCCGGGATGCCCGGACTGCGGATGCCCGGACTGCGGGTGTCCGGACTGCGGCTGTGCGGGATGCGGCTGTGCGGGATACGGCTGTCCGGAATCCCGTATCGCGTGGCGAGAACTCCTGATTGTCGACGTCGCGAGCGGAATATAACCTTCCCTGAGTTAGGTAACCCTTAGTTGTTGCGGGGTGCCACTCTCCTCGCCCCTGCGATCGTCCGGATCCACTCATGTTCACAAGCCCCTCGCGGCAGGCGCTCAGCGGGCACGACCTCGTGCTGCGCTACGGCGGCAGCCCGGTCGTCCACGGCGTCTCCGTCGCCCTGGAGCCCGGCCGCGCCACCGCCCTCGTAGGACCGAACGGCAGCGGCAAGTCCACGCTGCTTCGCGCGCTGTCCCGGCTGCACCGGGTGGACGGCGGCCGGGTCACGCTCGGCGCGCCCGGCGAGGCGCCCGCGCGGGACGCGGCCCTGCTCAGCCCCCGGCAGTTCGCCCGCGAGGTCACTCTCTTCTCGCAGTCGCGGCCCGCGCCCCAGGGGCTGACGGTCGCGGAGGTCGTCGCGTTCGGCCGCCACCCCTACCGGCGCGGCTTCGCCGGACCGACCGCCGAGGACCGGGCCGCCGTCGACCGCGCCATGGGCGTCACCGGCGTACGGGACATGGCGGGGCGGCAGGTCGGGGAGTTGTCCGGCGGCGAGATGCAGCGGGTCTGGCTCGCCGCCTGCCTGGCCCAGGACACCGGCGTCGTCCTCCTCGACGAGCCCACCAACCACCTCGACCTGCGCTACCAGTTCGAGACGCTCGACCTCGTACGTGATCTCGTAGAGAAACACGGCCTCGCGGTCGGCGTCGTGCTGCACGACCTCGACCAGGCCTCCCGCGTCGCGGACACGCTCGTCCTCATGCGCTCCGGCCGGGTCCACGCGGCCGGCCCGCCCATCGAGGTCCTCACCGCCGAGAACATCGGCGAGGTCTACGACATCCGGGTCGAGGTGAGCGCCGACCCGCGGACGGGCCGCGTCCGCATCGACCCGCTCGGACGCCATCTGTCCTGAGCCCCGGCCTCGGCCCCACCCTCCCAGCCTGTTCCACCAGCCTGCTCTCCCCGCCTGTTCCTGGAAAGAAGACCCCGATGAACCGTGCCCGTACGCATGCCCGTGCCCGTCGTCTGGCGGCCGTGGCCGCCACCGGCATCGCTCTGCTCGCCGCGTCGGCCTGCGGCACCACCGATGTCGACAAGGTGACTTCCGGCAGCGGCGCGGACGCGAGCGCGTCGCCCGCGTCGAAGGACTGCGCCTCGGACACCACGGCCACCTCGACGGAGCCGGTCTCCTTCAAGGACGGCGTCGGCCGCACCGTGAAGCTCGACAAGCCCGCCAAGCGGATCGCCGTCCTCGAATGGCAGCAGGTCGAGGACGCGCTGACGCTGTGCGTCACCCCCACCGCCGTCTCCGACGCCAAGGGCTACAGCACCTGGGTCAGCGCGGAGAAGCTGCCCAAGGGCGTCACCGACATCGGCACCCGCGAGGAGCCCGACCTCGACACCCTGTACGCGGCCAAGCCCGACCTCATCGTCGTCGAGGCGTTCGACGCCAAGGACGACATGATCAAGAAGCTGGAGAAGCGCGGCGTCCCGGTCATGGCCACGCGCGGCGCGAACCCGAAGGACCCGATCGGGAACATGCGGGACGTCTTCGGCATGATCGGCAAGGCGACGGGCCGCACCGCCCGCGCCGACCAGGTGCTCAAGGAGTTCGACGACCACCTCGCGACGGCGAAGCAGAAGGTCACCGACGCCGACCTGCCGACCAAGGACTTCCTCTTCTTCGACGGCTGGCTCGAGGGCGGCAACCTCACCGTCCGTCCCTACAGCGACGGCGCACTGTTCACCGAGATAGGCAAGGAACTCGGTATGAACCCCGCCTGGACCAACGACGTCAACAAGAAGCACGGCGACGGCGGTGTCGACCCCGCCTACGGCCTCGCGCAGACCGACGTCGAGGGCCTGACCGCCGTCGGCGACGCCAACCTCTTCTACGCGAACGACGAAGGCGCCGGCGGGTACGTCGCCGCGCTGGCCAAGAACCCGATCTGGAAGAAGCTCCCGGCCGTGAAGGAAGGCCGCGCCCACGCGTTCCCCGCGCGCGTGTGGGGCGCCGGCGGCCCGCGCTCCACCGAGCAGGCGATCGACGCGTACGTCGACGTGCTCGACAAGAAGTGAGCGACGAGAAGTGAGCGAGAAGAAGTGAGCGTCCAGAAGTGAGCACCGTACGTACAGCGGTGACCGACGGCGGGCCGCTGCCACGCGCCGAGCGTGATGGCGGCGGCCTCGCCGGGGCGGCCGTTCTCGGCGCCCTCGTCCTCGCGACCGTCCTGGTCGGCATGTGGCACCTGACGCAGGGCACGTCGGGCGTCGGCGTCGGCGACCTGCTGCGCCACCTCGCCGGGCACGAGGACGCGGACGGGGCGCCGGTCGGCGAGATCCTCACCGGCTCGCGCCTGCCGCGCCTCTTCGCGGGCGTCGCGGTCGGCTTCGCCCTCGGCTGCGCGGGCACGCTCCTCCAGTCCGTCACGCACAACACGCTCGCGTCGCCCGACACCCTCGCGGTGACGGCGGGCGCCTACTTCACGCTCACCCTCGTCGCCGCGTTCGGCCTGTCCGTCCCGCTGTGGGCGTCGGGCGCCGTCGCCTTCGCGGGCGGCCTCGTCGCCGCGGCGCTCGTCCTGCTCCTCGCCGGACGGGCCGCCGGGACCGCGGGCACCCGCCTCATCCTCGCCGGATCGGCGACGGCGATGGCGCTGGACGCGGCCACCGGCATGCTCCTCATCCTCTTCAGCAAGAACACCACCGGCCTGTACGCCTGGGGCAGCGGCTCGCTCGCACAGCTGAACATCGACGCGTCGATGCGGGCCATCCCGCTCATCGTCGTGATCCTCGGCGGGGCCTTGGCGCTGTCCCGGCGCCTCGACGTCATGAACCTCGGCGACGACACCGCCGCCACCCTCGGCGTCCCGATCCGCTCCACCCGCGTGATCGCCGTCCTCTGTGCGGTGCTCCTGACCAGCACGGCGGTCACCCTCGCGGGCCCGATCGGCTTCGTCGGCCTCGGCGCGCCCGTCCTGGCCCGCATCGTCGCGGGACGCGTCGGCGCGCTCCGCCGCCACCTCTACCTGGTGCCCGCCGCCGGACTGCTCGGCGCGCTCCTCGTCCTCCTCGCGGACGCCACCCTGCGCGCGATCCAGGGCGCCGACGCAGCGGCCTCCATCCCCACCGGCGTACCGACCGCGCTGCTCGGCGCCATCGTCATCGTGGTCCTCGCACTGCGGCTGCGGGACACGGGCCACCTGCGGCAGCCCCCACGCGCGCGCGTCGCCGCACGTTCCCGCCGCGCCTTCCTCCTCGTCATGTCCGGCGCGGTGGTACTGCTCGCGGTGGCCGCCCTGGTCGGCGTTCTCGCCGGAAGCCTGTGGCTGCGTACGGGGGACATCGTGCAGTGGGTCCAGGGCGGGGCCCCGGACCTGATCGGCCAGGCGCTCGACGACCGGGTCCCGCGCGTGACCGCCGCGATCCTCGCCGGCGCGGCGCTCGGACTCGCCGGATGCGTCGTCCAGGGCTCGGTGCGCAACCCGCTGGCCGAACCGGGCGTGCTCGGCATCACCGCGGGCGCGGGGCTCGGCGCGGCGGCCGTCGCCACGTCGGGCCTGGGCGGCGGACAGCCCGTGCTCGTCGTCGTCGCGGTGGCGGCGGGCCTGGCCACGTTCGCGGTCATCGCCCTGCTGTCCTGGCGCGGCGGCTTCCTGCCCGACCGCTTCGTCCTCATCGGCATCGGCATGGGCTACGGCCTCAGCTCGGTCACCACCTTCCTGCTCCTGCGCGCCGACCCGTACGACACGCCCCGCATCTTCACGTGGCTCTCCGGTACGACGTACGGGCGTACGTTCCCCGACGTCGTACCGGTCGCCGTCGCCCTGGCGCTCGCCCTGCCCGTCCTGCTGTTCATGCGCGGCAGGCTCGACCTGCTCGCCGTCGACGAGGACACGCCGCGCATCGTCGGCGTCCGCGTGGGCCGCACCCGCTTCGTCGCTCTCGCGATCGCGGCGGTGCTCGCCGCGTTCAGCGTGATCGCCGTCGGCGTCGTCGGCTTCGTGGGCCTCGTCGCCCCGCACCTCGCCCGCTCCCTGGTGGGGACGCGCCACGGCCGCTCGATCCCGGTCGCGATGCTGCTCGGCGGAGTCCTCGTCTGCGTGGCGGACGCGCTGGGCCGCACGGTCATGGCGCCCGCGCAGGTGCCGGCGGGGCTGATGATCGCGCTGGTGGGGGCGCCGTACTTCGTGTGGGTGATGAGGAGGTCCGGAACATGAGCAGGGATGTGGACGCGAACAGGCACGCGGACGCGAACAGGCACGCGGAGGTGATCAGGAACGTGAACGTGGAACATGTCGTCGTCCGCTACGAGCCCGACGACCTGCCGCGCCAACTGGTGCGGCTCGCGGCGCGGCTCGCGGACGGTGCGGTCCTCGACCGCTGGCGCGCGGTCGACCGCTCGGCCCACGCCCCGCACCTCGTGGCCGTGCCCGACGAGACGGGCGAGGACTGGCGGGCCGCCGCGCTGGTGACGGCGCGTCCTGGGACGGCGTACCTGAAGATCGTCGACACCGTCGGGGAGGTGACCGGGGCGGTGCGGGCCGTAGAGGCCGAGGCCCGTCGGCGCGGACTGGCACAGCTCAAATGGGAAGGCTGGACGGCGAGTCGCGAGGACGCCGCTGCCGCCGGTTTCACGCCCCTGAACGCCCCGCTGTCGCAGTCGGAGGGGGCAAAGGGCCCGGCGACGGGTCATGTCCGCTGGTTGCACGACGCCACGGTCGCGGGGTCTGCCGAACCCCCGTACTACGGCCAGACCACACACTTCACCTGCGGCGCCGTAACCGCCCTCGTCGCGCGGGCGCACGCGGGGACGCTGCCCCGGCAGGCGCTCGACCGGCAGGCGGAGCTGACCCTGTGGCGCGACGCCACCAACTTCAACGCCTGCGAGCCCGTCGGCCTCGGCGTCGCCCTGCGCCGCGCCTGGCCCGCGTCCCCCGTCACGGTCCACCTCGACACGGACCGCCCGGTCATGCTCGACCACCTCCCGGAGGCTGACCAGGACTGGCGCGCCGTACTCCAGCGCGCTTCCCGTGCGGAGGCGGAACGCGTCGGAGTCCCGGTCGATCCGAGCCGTCTCTCCCTGACCTCGATCCGGGAGACGCTCGCGGCCGGGCGCGACCACGTTCTGCTTCTCCTCTCACTCGCCGAGATGCAGGGCTTCGACGTACCGCACTGGGTGCTGTGCCATGGCGTCGTACCCGGCGCGGTCGTCATCGAGGACCCCTGGGCGAACGCGGCGACGGGCGACACATGGGTGGACGCGCATCTGCTGCCGGTCCCCGACGCGGCGCTGGAGGCGATGGCGGCGATCGGGCCGGAGGGTTTCCGTGGGGCTGTGACGATGGGGTCCTGAGGCTGCGGTCCTGAGGCTGCGGTCCTGAGGCTGCGGTCCTGAGGCTGCGGTCCTTAGGACGCGGTCCTCGGGACGCGGTCCTGAGAATGCGGTCCTGACGACGCTGTCCTGAGGCATGGACGTGGCAAGGCAATCCCGGGGGTTTCGAGGCTGCTTCGCGGCTTCGTGGCTTCGTGGCTTCGCAGAGAGTGAGCTGGAACAACGATGGACATACGCCCCACGACCGACGACGACCTGACCGTCTTCGTCGACACGGTCCACACGGCGTTCGGGCAGTTCCCGGAGACCCCGGTCGCGGACGGCGGTCGCTGGTGGTCCGCGCTCGAGATGGAGCGCGGCCTGATGGCCCTGGGACCGGACGGGCGGCCCGTCGGCACGGCGGCCGCGTACTCCCTCGACCTGACGCTCCCGGGCGGGGCGATCACCCCTGTCGCCGGTGTGACCACGGTCGGCGTCCTGCCCTCGCACCGGCGTCGCGGCGTGCTGAGCGCGCTGATGCGGCGCCAGCTCGCCGACGTACGGGCCCGGGGCGAGTTCCTCTCGGTGCTGCTGGCCTCCGAGGCGCGGATCTACGGCAGGTTCGGGTACGGCCCCGCGACCTTCACGGCTCCGGTGACGGTGTCGCGCCACCGGGCGGAGCCGGCGGTTCCCCGGGCGCGTACGACGACGCCCGCCGACGCGGGCGACGCGGCGGCGGACAACGGGTCGGTCGAGGTGCTGCGGCGATCCGACTGCGGTGACCTGCTCGAAGAGGTCTACGACCGCTACCGCCGCGCCCAGCCCGGCGCGCTGTCCCGGCCGCACCGCTGGTGGGAACTGGGCGCGGGGCAGCCGCCGGTCTCGCGGACGCCGCGCCACGTCGCCGTGCACCGGAACGCGGACGGGGTGCCGGACGGGTACGCCAGCTACTCCACAGGCGGCGACCCCAACACCCTGACGGTGGACGAGATCATCACCACCGACGACGCGGCCTTCACGGCCCTGGCCCGTTTCGCCCTCGGGCACGACCTGGTGTCACAGGTCGTGTTCCGCCACGTCCCGCCCGACCATCCGCTGCGCTGGCAACTCGCCGACCTGCGCGCGGGCGAGGCCGGCGGCCCGGGCGACTGGCTCTGGGTGCGCCTCCTCGACATCCCGCGCGCCATGGCGGCCCGCGGCGGCTGGTCCGCGGACGGCGAACTCGTCCTGGACGTCGAGGACCCGTTCCTGGCCGAGCACGGCCGCTACCGGCTGACCGTGCGCGACGGCGAGGCGACCTGCGCCCCCACGGACAGGGACCCCGATCTCTCCCTAAACGTACGCGACTTGGGCTCGCTCTACCTGGGAGGCGTCACGCCGAGCACGCTGGTGCGCGCGGGTCATGTCCTGGCCCACCACGCGGAGGCGTCCGCGCGCGCGGACACGCTGTTCCGTACGGAGCGGGCTCCGCATTGCCTGCACTGGTTCTGACGCGTCGGCGGGTATCAGGGAATGTCGGCGGGTGTCGGGAGGTGCCCGGCGGCGCCCCGTCAACCTCTCCCGCCGGGCGCCCGCACCGAGCGGGGGCTCCGAGTGCCTCGCGGGGGTCGCTCGTGCTAAAGATGGGACGCCCGCGACAAGCGTCGGCGGGCCGGGAGCATTGCTGACGAAGGTTGTACGGGGAGGGGCGGGATCGTGTCCGACGGCACGGGGGGTACGGCGCGGGCGGCGGCAGCGGCCCGGGGCGGCGCGGCGAAGGCCATGCTGGTCGAGGGCGAGACGCTGTCGACGTTCAAGCGCCGGGTCGACGCGCTGCTGCGTGACCTGGAGAGCTCCAAGGCCGCGCCGAAGTCGATCGCGGGCGGGACGCTGCCGAGCGGACGGCTGGGCGCGTTCGACGAGGCCGACGGGTTGCACTCGGCCTACACGAAGGTGCACAGCCAGCTGGAGAACCTCTCCGAGATGCTGGCCCTGCAGATCGAGGGGCTCGTCGCCACGGTCGACGCGTCCAAGACGGGTTACGACAACCTCGACGACGAGGTGCGCGCGCGCCTCAACCGCATCCGGACCCAGGCCGACGCCCTGACGCACCGCTCCGGGCACGGGCACGGGCACGGACACGGGGCCGCGGGCCCGAAGACGACGGACGGCGAAGCGGGTGGTCTGTGATGGAACCCAGCACGTGCGGTGACATCGGCATCGGCATCGGCGTCGGCATCGTCGTGGAGAGGCACGGGGTATGAGCGACTTCGGTTCCCAGATGTGGGGCATGGCCAAGTCGTACCGGTTCGCCGTGCACAGCCCGGAAGAGCTGTGGACGATGGTCGAGCCGGCGGACGGTTCCACCGCGACGGACCTGGGCGCGCTGCTGACGGCGGCCGCCAAGACGATCAAGGAGATCGGCGGCGACCTCAAGACGCACAGCACGGCGGTCGAGTGGAAGGGCGAGGGCGCCGACGCGTTCCACAAGTGGGTCGACCAGGCGGCGCGGGCCACGCTGAGCCTCGGTGACTACAGCGAGAGCGCCGGGAAGTGGCTGGGCCACGCGGCGGACACCCTGCACGAGGTCAAGCCGCAGCTGGAAGCACTGAAGAACTCCAGCGCCTCGGCCCGCTCGGTCCTGGACGCGCACGACGCGGCTGCGAAGGACGTCGGCAACCACGGCGGCGGCCCGTCGACGTCCTCGGTGAAGACGGCCAAGACGCAGTACGACAACGACCGCGCCGAAGCGGCCTTGTTGATGACGAAGCTGGCCCAGTCGTACTCGGCGTCGACGGAGCAGATCGACGCACTGCAGGCGCCGGAGTTCCCGGCCCTTCCCAAACGGTTCGTGCCGGAGAACCGCGACGATGTCACCCACCGGCCCGGTGAAGTCTCCGGTGAGCCGTCGAACGCGGGGACCGCGGCGGCGGTGAGCGGAGCCGGTGTTCTCGCGGCAGGTGCCGCCGTGCTCGGCGAAGCGGCGCACGGTGCGTCCCTGGCCGGAGGAGGTCACCAGACGGCCGCGGCCGCGGGCTCGTACAGGGCGCTTCCGGACCTCGCCTCGGGCGGTCCCGCCACTTCGCTCGACCGGGCCGCCACGCTCCCGTCGGCCACCGCCCCGGCGATGCCCTCTCCCGCGTCGCCGCCGTCCGCGTCGCCCGGTCATCTGCCGGGCATGCCGCCCGGGGGTCCTGGAGCACCGCCTCCCGTGTTCGGCGGAGCGGGCCGTTCCGCCGCCGCTCAGCCTCAGGGGCCGGCCCGTGGCCGGGGGCCGGCGTCACCGGTGCTGCGTGGGCCGCTCGGCCTTCCGGAGGGGACCGGCGCGCCCGGCGCTCCTCGTGGAGCGACGACGGGACGCGAGATTCCCGCGGTGGGACGGACGGGCATCCCGGGCGTACAGGGAGGCACAGCCTCCCAGGTGCGCGGACCGGGGGACGCGGGTCCGGCACGGTCGTCGAACGCTATCGCCGGTGGACGTCCGGTCCCACAGCAATCGGGGCGCGGTGCGAGCGCGATTCCCCGGGGCACCGTCGTCGGCGGATCACCCGCCGAGCAGGGAAGCGGAGGCCGCGGCGGTGCGTCAGGAGGGTCGGCACGTGGTGGAACCGCGCCGGGTCGCGCCCTCGCCTCCGACACGGAGCGTGGGACCGGCGGCGCGGGTGGACGGGCACCTGCTAGGTCGGACGGGGTCACCGGCGGTCAGCCGCGGCAGTCCCCGAGGGGGCGGAGTGCGTCGTCGGCATCCACTCGTGCGACAGGCGTCGCAAGCGGTCCGACGGTGAACCGTCGCAACGCGCCGGGGCAGCGCGACGGTGACGAACCCGCTCGCGGATCCTCGTCCGCGGCACGTCATGATGGCGCGCGAAGCGCCCCGGCGCGACGTCTGCGTGAGGAGGCGCCGGAGCGCGAGGACACGGAGGCTCCCGGGGTGGGGGATCCCGAGGTGAGGCGGCCGGAGCGCGGGGCGCCCGAGCTTCGCCTGCCCGACCCGCCCCATACGGCCCGGCGCCACAACGAAGGATGATCATGGCTTCCCGTACTCAGCAGGTCCGCCGACTCCGGCTCGCGTCGGCCCTGACCGGCGTCGTGCTCGCAGGCGTCGCCGTGACGCCCGCGGGCGCCGAGTCCGTCCGGGCCGAGCAGTGGTACCTGGATGCCATGCACGCCGACCAGATGTGGAAGACCGCCGACGGTAAGGGCGTCACCGTCGCGGTCGTCGACTCGGGTGTCGACCCCGACCTCGCCGACCTGCGAGGACAGGTTCTGCCGGGCAAGAACTACTCCAGGCATCCCGGTGACGCGCAGGCGGACTACGCGGGACACGGCACCCGTATGGCCGTCCTGATCGCGGCCACGGGGGCGAGGGGCGGGACGCAGGCCTCGTACGGGCTGGCCCCCGGAGCCAAGATTCTGCCCATTCGGGTCCCGGACTTCATCGAGAAGAGCCGCACGGACGGCAACCCGGACGACTACCCCACCTACATCTCCAAGGCCATCCGTTACGCCGCCGACTCCGACGCCCGGATCATCAACATCTCGTTGGGCAGTGAGAGCAACTCGAAGCAACTGGACGACGCGGTCGCCTACGCCCTGTCGAAGGACAAGCTTGTCTTCGCGGCCGTCGGGAACACCGGCTCCGGGTCCAACAGCGCGGAGTACCCGGCGGCCACCCCCGGAGTGGTCGGCGTCGGTGCGATCGGCAAGGACCTCAAGGTGACCAGCGAATCTCAACGCGGTCCGCAGGTCGACCTGGTCGCTCCTGGAGCGGAGATCGTAGCGGCCTGCAAGGGCGGCAGCGAGGTGTGCGACTCCCATGGCACCAGCGACGCCACCGCCCTGGCCTCCGCATCAGCCGCCCTCATCTGGTCGAAGCACCCGGACTGGACCAACAACCAGGTTCTGCGGGTCATGTTGAACACCGCGAGCGGCCCGGTCAGCGGCAAGGAGCGCAGTGATGAGATCGGTCATGGCGCCCTGCGGCCCCGCATCGCTCTCACCGACCCGGGCGACCCGGGACCGGCCGACGAGTACCCCCTGCCGGACTACAAGGCAGGAGGAACGGCGCCGCGGGGCGATAGTGCGAGCGCCGGGCCGTCCAATGGTGCGTCGACGGCCCCTGCCGCGTCGTCCGACGGCGAGTCGTCGAGCGCCTTGCCGTGGATCGCGGCGGGCGTCGGTGGGCTCGTGCTGATCGGCGCGGTCGGCGGGGTGCTCGCCGTACGGGGTCGTCGGCGTCGGGCCGCGCCGGTGCCGCAGCCCGGGTGGGCGCAGCCGCCGTATCCCCCTCGGCAACAGCAGGAGCAGGGGCATGCCTGGCCCCACCAGGACAGGCAGGACCGGGCAGGACACTGATCGGGCGGGCCGGGACGGTAGCAGAGGTCGACGCGCGCGGTCTCCAAAACCGCGAGGACGCCGGTTCGAATCCGGTCACCCGGCCCGCACTTCGTCCCCGGGGCCGGTAGTCCGGTGCAGACGGACCGGCAGGGTCAGGTGGCCGTTGCTGATCAGGGTCGGGAGAGGCCGCAACTCGGTGGCCGGTACCGCCAGTTCGATGCCCGGGAAGCGGGTGAAGAGCAGGCGGAGCGCCGTGGCCACCTCCAGGCGGGCCAGCGGGGCGCCCAGGCAGAAGTGGACGCCGTGGCCGAACGCCAGATGGTCCTTGGCCGGGCGGGTGACGTCGAAGCGGTCGGCGGTGGGGCCGTGCCAGTCGGGGTGGCGGTTGGCGGCGGCGTAGGAGGCGAGGATCGCGTCGCCGCGGGGGATCGTCCGGCCGTCGGCCAGGGAGATGTCCGTGAGGGCGTAGCGCAGGGGGAGGTGCTTGATGGCGGGTTCGTGGCGCAGGGTCTCCTCCACGACGTCTTCCCAGGTCGCCCGGCCCGCGCGGAGGTGGGCCAGTTGTCCGGGGTCGGTCAGGAGGGCGGTCACCGCCTGGTCGATGACGTTGACCGTGGTCTCGTAGCCCGCGCTGATCATCAGCAGGAGCGTGTCGCGCAGTTCGCCGTCGGTGAAGCCGTTGCCGTCGCCCTCGTCGTCGCGGGCGGCGATGAGGAGAGAGGTCATGTCGTCGGCGGGGCGGACCACGTCGGGTGCCGGTCACGTCCGGTGCCGGTCACGTCCGGTGTCGGGCACGTCCGGTGTCGGGTACGGACAACTGATCGTGCGGCTCGCCGACTTGTGACACCCCGGCGGGGTCAGCGCCCCGCGTCACGCCTTCTTCAGCAGATCGAAGAACACGTCGCCGCGCACCACCTCGAACGGTTCCTCCAGCAAGGCGGCGACCGCCGCGATGTCGCTCGGCGTCCAGCTCCACGCGTTGATCGCCGCCGCGATGAAGGCAGGGGCCGACGGGTCCCGGTCCTCGATGTGGTGCAGGAGCGCGTCGCGGAACTCCGCGCCCTTGCCCTGCGGGTAGAAGTTGCCGATCACCGGGATCCCGGCGGTCCGGGTCCGCAGATCGCCCGTCTCCCAGGACTGGATGATGCCGCGCAGAGGGGTGTGGCGGGCGTAGGAGGTGACGACGCGTTCGTCGAAGGGGATCCAGCCGTCGCCCGCCGCGTTGCGCGGGTTGTAGGCGTACACGAGGTCCATGCCCGTACGGCGCAGATAGCGGCCGGTGAGTTCGGTATAGGCGGCCAGGTGCTCCTCGGGCCAGGACGCGGGGTACGTGTAACCGGCGCCGGACGGGCCGCAGACGAGGAGGTCGTTCTCGGTGGCGGTGCGCTGGTAGTGGGCGAGAAGGGCGGGGCCGAGATCGGCGAGCAGGGGGCTGACGGTCCAGTTGACGGGGACGGTGCCGCGCGCCGGGTCGTCCCAGATGTCCCGCATCCGGCGCTGGCAGTACTGCGCGTTGTCGCCTTCGCCGACGGTGAAGGTGACGTAGACGCGGTTGCGGAGTTTGCTCCTCGGCCGGGTACGGACACGGCTGGAGATCTTCGCGGGCACCCCCGCGTGGACCGTCGCGTTCATGTAGAAGTCCGTGGCGACGACCTCGATGCCGTGGCGCGAGGCGCGGTCGACGCCGCCCCATTCGCCGGCCACGTCGTTGGGGAACCAGCCGGTGTACGGAGTGGTCGGGGCGTAGCGGCTCAGCGTGTCGTCGAGCAGGTCGCCCGTCGCGCCGGCGGGCGGCAGCCACACCACCATGGCCTTGCTCGCGACCACGTAGTCACGGAAGTTGGGGAACGGTTCGACGCGGGTGGGCGCCGTGGTGGTGGCGGTGACGAGGAACTGGTTCCACAGATCGACCTGGGCGACCAGCCGTCTCGTACCGGCGGGGACGGGGAAGCGGTAGACGAAGTAGCCGCCGCTGCCGTCGCCGAACCGGTTGGAGTCGCCGCCGACCGAGGAGTTCAGGCCGTCGAAGAGGTACGGGGACTCGGCGTCGGTACCCGGGGTGAAACGGGCGATCTCCGCCCCGTCGTCGGCCGTCACGACCACGGAGCCCACGGACGCGCCCCACCCGTCGTCGCCGAAGGAGTCCTGGAACCGCAGGTAGACCGCGTCCAGCGGGTCGCCGCCGGTCAGTTCCGGGCTCAGGTCGAGCGCGCGGACCCGGCGGTTGGAGCTGTCGCGTACGCGCGTCGTCTCCCGTGCGACCTCGCGCCACCGCACCCCCGGGACACGGACCGTGCGGGTCGGCGGGAGACCGGCCACCAGCGTCCGGGCGCACCGGGGGTAGAGATGTTCCAGCTGCCAGCGGTAGGTGGCCGGTACGTCGTCGGGGTCGAAGCGGCCGCGCAGATCCGAGACCGTTCGCAGGCCGTACGCGCGCGCCTGCTCGGCGGTGGCCGCCACCGCGTCCGTCAGGCCGGCCAGGGTCGTCGCGACGTTGACCGAGTCGGGCACGTCCGGGTCGGTCAGCACGGCGCCACGCACCTCGCCGCGGTACCGGTCGAGGAGGTCGAGCGCGTGGCCGTGGTGGGTGACGGCCGCGCCGGTGCCGGACAGCCAGCGCAGGTTGGTGTCGCCGTTGTCGCCGCTGTCGAAGCTGAAGTAGAGGCGGGGCGCGCGGCGGTTGACGACGCCCTGGAGGGTCGTGAGGAGCAGTTGGTCGTCGCCGTCCAGCGCGCTGACGTCGGACACGTCCAGCTTCGTGGGGCGGCCGAAGGACGGGAGGAGACGGCCGGTCCGTCGCGGTACGCCGGCCGCGGGAGGAGCGCCGACCGCTTGGTGCGCCGGCAGGGAGAGTCCGAGTCCGCCCGCCGCCAGCACCGCGCCGCCCGTTCGCAGCAGACCTCGCCGAGTCACCATCGATGATCTCCGTTCCCTCGCGCGGGCCGCCGCGCTCGGATGTCGACATCGTTGTCAGTCGTCGCCGAAACGTAACGACGGGACACGGCAGTTGTCCATGGTGCGATCAAGACAGTCCTCAGTCGAAGCGGAGGCTCCCGGTCCGTTCACGCTTGAGCTCGAAGAAGTCCGGGTGCTTCGCGAGCGTGCGTACGGCGTCGAAGAGCTGAGCCGCTTCGTCGCCGCGCGGGATGCTGTTGAGTACGGGGCCGAAGAAGGCCGCGCCGTCGATGTGCAGGGTGGGCGTGCCGACGTAGCTGTCCGAGGCCGGGTCCTTGCCCGCGTCGTGGCTGTGGCGCAGGGCGTCGTCGTGGTCGGTCGTGCGGGCCGCGTCCGCGAGGCGGGCGGGGAGGCCGAGTTCGGCGAGGGCGTCGGCGGCGACGGTGTCGAAGTCCTTCTCGCCGCGGGTGTGGATGCGCGTACCGAGGGCGGTGTACAGGTCGCGCAGCACGTCGGGGGAGCTGTGCCGCGAGGCCGCCACGGCGACGCGGACGAGGCCGAGGGAGCGGTCGACGAGGTCGCGGTACCAGTCGGGCAGGTCGTTGCCCTCGTTGTGCAGGTAGAGGCTCATGACGTGGAAGCGGACGTCGAGGTCGCGCAGCGGCTCCACCTCGAGGAGCCAGCGCGAGGTGATCCAGGCGAACGGGCAGGCGGGGTCGAAGTAGAAGTCGACCCGGGTCGTGGGCGGGGTCGTGGGCGTGGGTGCCGGTGTGCCTGTACTCGTACTCGTGGTCGTGCTCGTCGTTGTGCTCGTCGTCGTGGGCATGGGTGCAGCGTAGGTGCGTATTGGCCCGTATCCCGGGGCCAATTGGCTATGAGGTGGCTGGGCCATTTCGGGCGCGTGCCGCCTGCCGCCTGTCTCACCTGCGCCTGATCCTTTTCGTGCGCACCCTCTGTACGGATCCCGTTCGCCCGTTGTACGAATTCTCCGTATGTGATGATCCCGATTGCGCACCCGCCGGTCGCCGCTTGACAACGTTGTCGGACGGTGCGGCCGACGATGCGCGCGTACCGCGACGCTGGAGAAGTCCGTGCCCAGAAGACCCGCAGGATCCGCAGGATCTGCAAGACCCTCAGGCTCCGCAAGACCCTCAGGCTCCGCTAGACCCTCAGGCCCCGCAAGACGTATGCAACGCACCAGACCGCGCGCCGCCCTCGCCGCCCTGCTGGCCGGTGCGCTCGGCCTCGCCGCGCTGACGGCCGGCGGCGCCCCGGCCGCCGCGGCACCCCTCGCGGCGCACTCCTCGGGGACGGTCTCCGCCTCGTCCGGGGGCACGGACTACACCAAGCTCGTCGACCCCTTCGTGTCGACCGCCGGTGACGACGGCAACGACCTGCCGGGCGCCCAGGCCCCGCACGGTCTCGCCAAGGTCAACCCGATGACCACGCCGGACCGCAACCACAGCGGCTACGACTACAACGAGGACCACATCGCCGGGTTCACGGCAACCAACCTCGACGGGGTCGGCGGCTCCGGCGGCGGCGGTGACCTGCTCGTCGTGCCGACCTCGGAGACGTACGAGAACCGCCCCGCGACCAGCAGCTACGCCCACGCGTACAGCCACGACGACGAGACGGCCGCGCCCGGCCACTACCAGGTGGGGCTCGATTCGCCCGCCGGGACCATCGACGCCGAGATGACGGCGACGACCCGCACGGCCCTCGAGCGGTACCGCTTCCCCGCCGGGTCCGAGCCGAAGCTCGTCCTCGACCTGGCCAACAACTTCACCAGCCGCAGCCGCGCCACCCTGGACGCGAAGAAGCTGGCGGACGGGACGACCGCGATCAGCGGCATCATCGCCGGATCGTTCAACGGCGCCTCGTACCGGATGTACTACCACGCCACCACGAACGTCCCGGTGAAGTCCCTGCGCACCTGGGGCGACAAGGGGCAGATGAGCGGCGCGACCGCGCAGGACGGCACCGACACGGGCGCCGTCCTCGCCTTCGACGCGGCCGACCGGGACGACATCGAGCTGCGTATCACCCTGTCTCCGGTCAGCGCCGAGCAGGCCGCGACCGACCAGGCGAACGAGGTCGGCGGCCTCTCCTTCGACCAGGCACGCGCGCGTGCCGAGGCCGACTGGAACCGCACCCTCGGCGCCGTCGCCGTACAGGCGTCCAGGAAGGCCGACCCGGACTCGTCGCTCACCAAGCTCTTCTACACGCACCTGTACCGCATGTACGCGCTGCCGGTGAACGCCACCAGCACCAGCGGGACCTACCGCGGCGCCGACGGGGCGGTGCACAAGGCCAACGGTTATACGTACTACGACGGCTGGTCCTCCTGGGACGACTTCCGCAAGTTCTCCGTCGAGGCATACATCGACCCGGCCACGTACCGCGACATGGTGCAGTCGGCGATCACCCTCTTCGCCGACACCCGCACCACGGGCAAGAGCCTCGGCAGCCTCACGCACTCGGTGCCGACCGTGCGCTGGGAGCGGCTGCCCGTCGTCATCGCGGACGCGATCTCGAAGGGGTACGACGGCTTCGACCGGCTCGACGAGGCGTACCCCGCGCTGAAGTCCTACGCCGGGTACTACACGGGCGAACAGCTGCGGCAGGGCTACATCGCGGGCGACCCCGGCACGACCGTGCAGCGCGGGTACGACCAGTGGGCCCTCGCCATCGTCGCCGACGCGCTCGGCAAGGACGCGGACGCCGAGGAACTGCGCGAGCAGGCGACCATGGCGACCGACCACCTCGTGAAGTCCGGCGCGTGGACCGCCGAGGACGGCACGAAGGTCGGGCTGCTCACCCCGCGCGACGGTGACGGCAACTGGCAGAGCGTCGACTACGAGAAGTTCGAGGAGGCCAGGCTCTACCAGGGCACCCTCTGGCAGTACCACTGGTACGACGCGTACGACATGGGCGGCCTCATCAAGGCCATGGGCGGCGACAAGGCCGGCAGGGCCGCGGTCCTGCACATGTTCGGCGAGGACTCCGACGCCGACGACGGCTCCACGATGCTGCACTCCAACGCCAACGAGATCGACCTCCAGGCCCCGTACCTCTTCAACTACGTCGGCGAGCCGGGCCTGACGCAGAAATGGGTCCGCTCCATCTACACCGGCGAGACCTGGAACCGGTACATCGCGACCGGCTCCACGGGCGAAGCCCCGAGCTCCGGCGGCGAACTCCGGCCGCCGGTGAGGACCAGGGTCTACAAGCCGGCCCCGGACGGCTTCCTGCCGACCATGGACAACGACGCGGGCACCATGTCGACCATGTTCGTCGCCGCGGCCCTCGGACTGTTCCCGGTGACGGCCGGATCGAGCGAGTTCCAGATCGGCAGCCCGTTCTTCGACTCCACGACGATCACCTACGCCAACGGCAAGAAGTTCTCGGTGCGGGCGGACGGCGTCTCGGCGGACAACTACTACGTCCAGCGTGCCACGTACAACGGCAAGCGCTTCGGGAACACCTGGCTCGACTACGCGCAGATCATCAGCGGCGGCACCCTGGACTTCACCATGGGGTCCAAGCCGTCCGCCTGGGGCAAGGACACCGAGCCCGCGTACTCGCTGAACACGGACACGGGCGCGCCAGGAAGCGGTGGATCCGGCAAGGGCGAGAGCGTGCTCTCCGCCCGCCCGGAAACCGTCGCCACCGCCGCGAACGGCCAGGTCGACGACCGTATCGAACTGACGTCGACCGGCAAGGCGACGTTCGCCGCGCGCAAGGGCACCAGCCTCACCCGGACCGGCGCGGCCACGGTCACCGGCCTGCCGGACGGGGTGACGGCGGACCTCCGCGTCGCCGGTTCGCGCAAGGCGACCCTCACGCTGAAGGGCTCGACCACGACCGACGTACGGCTCGGTCTCACCTTCCGCGACGCGGCCTTCGCCCACAAGGTCCCGGCCTCCACCGTGACCGGCACCGGCATATCCGTGACCGACCCGCTCGTCATCTCCGCGGCGGCGGTGCAGCGCGCGACGCTCAGGTCGCTCGTCGACGACGCCCTGTCGGTGCGCCCCGGCAACTACTCCGACGGCTCGTACGGCCTGTTCCGCACAGCGCTCGAACGCGCCCGGACCGTCCTCGCCGACCCGGCCTCCGCCACCGGCACGCTGATGGCGGCGCACGACGCGCTGCGGTCCGCCGCCGACGCGCTCACCCTCGACGAGGGCGGCTACGCCGTCCTCCAGGCCGAGGACCCCGACCGGATGGAGGGCCCGAGCCTGGTCAAGGAGGCGTATTACTCGGACGGCGACCTCGGCGGCGTCACCGAAGGCGCCTGGGAGCAGTTCACCGGCCTCGACTTCGGCGGCGTCGCCCCGCGCAGCGTCTCCGTCCGCTACGCCAACTCGCAGGCCGCGACCGCCACGCCGAGCAGCGTGGACATCCACGCGGGCGACAAGGACGGGCCCGTCGTCGCCGGCGTCAAGCTCCCGGGCACCGGTGCCTGGTCGACCTACACCACCGTCCAGGCGCCCCTCACCAACGCGCAGGCGCTGCTCGACGCGGGCAGCGCGACGATGGTGTTCCACGCGCCGTCGGGGCAGCAGTGGGTGTCCAACTTCGACTGGTTCCAGTTCTCGCCGTACGACGCCCCGTCGTCCGGCGGGACCACCACGCTCGCCACACTGACCGCGCCCGGCACCACGGCGACGGGCGGCGGCTCGTCGCCGCTCAAGCTGTCCGGCGGCATCTTCGAGAACGTGACGAACGGCGCGTGGGCCGAGTGGAAGGGCACCGCTCTCGGTGACGGCGCGGACACCGTCACCATCAGCTACGACAAGCCCCGCTCGCGCGCGGCGTCGGACTCGCACATCGAACTGCGCCTCGGCAGGAAGGACGGCCCGGCCGTCGTCGACGTCCCGCTCGACTACACCGGTTCGGGCTGGGGGACCATGGCCAGTACGAGCGTCACGCTCGACCCGGCCGTCTTCTCCGGCACCCAGGACGTGTACGCGGCTTTCGCCTCCAGCACGCAGACCGATGCCCAGCCCTACGTGGCGAACGTCTACTCGCTGACCGTGACGCGGAGCGCCGACACCCCGGTCGCCTTCGACGCCACGGCGTGGAAGGCGAACAGCGGCGGCGGCCTCAAGAGCGAGACGGCCACCTGGAGCGGTGCCGGGTCCACCACCTCCCTGGGTGGTACGTACGACGGGGCCTGGCTCGACTACGGCGACATCGATTTCGGCAGCCGCGCGAAGAACACCGTCACGTTCACATATGTCAACAACTCCGCCCGCTCCGGCACCGGTTCGGCCGTCGAGATCCACCTGGACGGCTTCGACGAGGACGCGCCCGGAACCCCGTACGCGACCGTCCCGCTCCCCGTCACCGGCTCCTCCTGGTCGTCCGGAGGGACGACGAGCCTCACCCTGCCCAAGGCCATCACCGGCAAGCACTCCGTCCACCTGCGGCTGACGACGCACGCGGACGCCTCGCACCCGTACGTCGCCAACGTCGGCCGGGTCACGTTCAGCCACGTCGAGGCGCCCGCCGAGACGGACCTGACCGCTCTGCGCAAGGCGATAGAGAGTTACGAGGGCCTGGCCGACGACGCGGACCGGTACGGCAGCATCGACTTCGCGGTGTTCCAGCGCGAACTGGCCGCTGCCCGCGCTCTGCTGGACGCCGACGACGCGACCCAGCTCGAAGCGGACACGCGGACCCGGAGCCTCACCCTGGCCGCCAAGCAGCTCGTCCCGCTGCCGAGGCTGCGCCTGGAGAACCTGGTCACCACCGCGTCCGCGCTCGACAAGGGCCGCTATACGGACGCGTCCTGGACGAAGTTCACCGACGCGCTCACCAAGGCGAAGGCCGCTGTCGCGGACGACACGGCGACGGACAAGACCCTCACCACCCGGTACGAGTCCCTCGACCGTGCCCTTGCCGCGCTCGAGCTGAAGCGCACGACAGTACCTACCGCGCCCGACGCGGTCTCGGCGACCGCCTCCGGCACCACGGCCGTGAAGGTCGCGTGGTCCGCCCCGAAGGACGACGGCGGCTCATCGGTCACCGGCTACGAGGTCACCCTCAGCGGCGGCCACCAGCTCACCGTCAAGGACCCTGACAGCAGGAGCGTGACCTTCACCAGGCTGAAGTCCCGTACGCCGTACACGGCGCGCGTCCGCGCGGTGAACGCCCGCGGCACCTCGGCCGCGAGCGCCGCCACGCAGCCCGTCGTCGTCGGCGGCAGCCGCCCGCAGACGCCGCACGTGACGGGTGTCGTCACCGACGGCAAGCGGGTCCGGGTGGACTGGCGGCCGGCCGGTGACGGCGGCTTCCCGGTCCTCGGCTACACGGTGACCCTCGACAACGGCACGACGGCGCACGTGCCCGGCGGCACACGCACGGCGCTGCTCACGGTCGGCGGCCGGAGCGCGGCGAAGGCGCACGCGGCGACGGTGGAGGCGGTCACGCTGGCCGGTGCCTCCTCGGACACGGCCGTGACGACAACCGCGTCCACCGCCGACCCGACGGCGTACGAACCGGCTCCCTTCCCCGACGACGTACTGAACGCGAAGTACGCCTCGGACGCCTGGCCGAAGACCGACGACGGGAGCGACTACTTCACCGATCTGCTCAGCGGCTTCGGTGACCTGAAGCCCACGACCCTCGGCGCCAACGCCAAGCTGCCCGCGGACACCGCGCTTACGGCGGAGAACGACAAAATCGTCGTCGGCATCAACAACGCGGCGACCCAGAAGGAGGTCGACCGCGCCGAGACGGACGCCACCAACAGCGCGACGCAGACGATGGCCGACGGCCTGGGCTCCCGCCTCGGCGGGCTCTACCTCGACGCCCTCAAGGGCGGCGCCCTGCCCAAGACCAGCGCCCTGTTCTCCCGCGTCACCAGGAACCTCGACACGCACGACGCGGCGAAGGAGCACTACAACTACCTGCGCCCGTACGTGCGGCTCGGGTTCGTCGGGGACGGCGGCCGGATCTACGAGTCGCAGGACGGCTCGTACGCCGGGCTCGCCACCAGCGGCTCGTACCCCAGCGGCCACACCTACAGCGGCTACGAGGCGGGCACCGTCCTCGCCACGCTGCTCCCGGAGCTGGCCCCGTCGATCCTCGCGCGGACCTCGGAGTACGGGAACAACCGGCTGGTCCTCGGCTTCCACTACCCGCTCGACGTCATGGGCGGCCGTATCGGCGCCCAGGCCACGGTGGCGCACCGCTGGGCCGACCCGGACTTCGCGCGGCTCCTGACGCAGGCCCACACCGAGATGGAGAACGTGCTGCTCGCCCGGTGCGAGAAGCAGGGCTACGGCACCACGCTCACCGCCTGCGCGGGCGACCCGTACGCGGGGCAGAGCACGGCCCAGCACCTCGACACGTACACCCAGCGACTCAGCTACGGGTTCTCCCGCGTCGGCAAGGCCGGACAGGCTGTCGAGGTCCCGTCCGACGCGGCGGCTCTGCTGCTCACGGCCTTCCCGGACCTGACCGCCGCACAGCGCACCCAGATCCTGGAGCAGACCGCGACGGACTCCGGCTACCCGCTCGACCTCACCGCCGACGGCAAGGCGAGCTGGCAGCGCGTCAATCTGGCGGCGGCCATGGCGGCGAACGTCCGCGTGGCCGCCGACGGTTCGGTCACGGTGACCAACGTCCCCGACGCCACCGGGGCGAGCGTCGCCGACGCCTCCGCACTCACCGTGGGCGGCACCGCGCTCGACGGGTTCGACCCGGACGTCTCCACGTATGTCGTGGACTGGCCGAAGAACGGGCGCATACCGGCGGTCGGCGCGGTGGCGTCGGCGTCCGGCGCGCGGGTGAAGGTCCGCGACGGAAGCGACGTCGTGTCGTCGAGGGGGACGCGCCTCACGGCGCGCACCGCCACGGTGACCTCGGCGAACGGGGCGGTCGTCCAGACCTACACGGTCGCCTTCCACCGCACGCGGTGATCATGTGCGCTGCCGCGCCTTCAGGGGCGCGGCAGCGCTGTGAAACGCGGCCCACCAAAGGCGTCACCGCCGTACGGGACCCATCGGTACGGACGTCCTACCGGGTTGGCGTCGGCCGCGGCCTGCTTCTTGTCGCTGCGTTCGCGGCGTTCGCGGCGTTCGCGGACCGCTGGGGCCGCACCGTTCATGACGCGCACGCCGACGCCGTTCGGGCCGTGATGCTGCTTGCCCCCCTCAACCCGACCACGGCATCCCGTACTTCTCCGCCATCGCCCCCGCCTCCTCCCGCGTGAGCACCCGCGCGGGCAGCTCCCCGAGCGTGAGGAGCAGGGCCGAGGTCTCCTCCAGCTCGACCGCCGCCGCGACGGCCGCCTCCAAGGTCGGGCCGGATGTCACCGGGCCGTGGTTCTGCAGCAGCGCGGCCTTGAACGGGAACGGCAACCGCTCCAGGTCCGCCGCCTGTTGCGCGTCACCGGGCGGGGCGTACGGGAGGAGTGGGGTCTGGCCCACGCGCATCACGAAGTACGGGGTGAGCGGGGGGAGCGCGCTGTGGGCGGACCAGGGGGGGCGGCAGGACTGGGCGGCGGCGTGGCGGGAGTGGAGGTGGATCACCGCGCGGGTCGCCGGGTCGCGTCGGTAGAAGGCGGTGTGGAGGGGGAACTCCTTGGACGGACGGGGGCCGTCGAGGTGGGTGCCGTCGAGGGCGAGGACCGTCAAGGCGTTCGCGTCTATCGCCGCCAGGTCCGCGCCCGTCGGGGTTATCAGGACGCGGTCGCCCTCGCGGATGCTCAGGTTTCCGGAGGAGCCGGGGCTCAGGCCCAACGAGGCGAGGTGGGCGCCGGCCTCCGCGAGGTCGTGAGGGGTCATGGTGCTCATGCGAGTGCGTCCCAGGCCGTGGTGAAGATGGTCGTGTCGCCGAAGTTGCCGGACTTGAGGGCCAGGTCGACGGCCTCGGTGGCGCCGTCCACGGTGAGGTGCGCGCGGGCCCAGGCGACGCCGGGGGCGATCTGCGCGCCGATGCCCAGCGTGCGGGCGCCGAGGGCGGTGGTCACGGCGCCGGAGGTCTCCCCGCCCGCGATCAGCAGGCGGCGCGCTCCCGCTCGTACCAACTCCACGGCGCACGCGGCGAGCGCCCGCTCGATCAGCTCGGCCGCGGGCACCGAACCCTCCGGCGTGTCGTGCTCCAGGTCGTCCAGGGAGCCGACCGCGTAGAGGAGGGGCGGGCGGCCGGGGTCCTCGCGCCAGCAGGAGCGGGCGAAGTCCACCAAGGCGGCGACGGCCGCCGTCGGGTCCGACCGGAGTGCCGCCAGGTCCAGCTTGCGGTGCGGCAGGTGTTCGCGGCCGTGGGCGACCTGGGCGCGGGTCGCCGCCGACGCGCTCCCCGCGAGGACCGCGCCGAAGTCACCGGGGCGGGAGGCCGCCGCGGCCCGCGCGGTGCCCTCGTGCGGCCCGGTCAGGCCGATGGCGAGCCCGGCCGCGCCGGTGACCAGGCGCATCGACGAGGTCGCGGTGGAGATCGTGCGCAGGTCCTGGTCCTCGGTGGCGTCGACGACGGTCAGGGCGTCGGCGTGCTCCGGCGCCGCCAGGGCCTCGCTCAACGCCTGCACCCCCGCCCGCACCGTGTCCAGGCCGATCACCCGTACCGGCCGCCGGGTCTGCGGCTCCAGGAGGCGTACGAGGTGCGAGTCGCGCATCGGGGTCAGGGGGTGGTCCCGCATCGGGGACTCGGCCAGCAGCTCGTCGTGGACGAAGAGGCGCGCCTTGTAGACCGTGCGGCCGGTGGCCGGGAACGAGGGGACGACGACGGTCGCGTTCTCGCCGAGTGCGTCCAGGAGGGCGTCCGTGACCGGGCCGATGTTCCCCCGCGGCGTCGAGTCGAAGGTCGAGCAGTACTTGAAGTAGAAGCTCTCGCAGCCGAGGCCGGTCAGGGCGCTCAGCGCGGCCAGGGACGCCTCGACGGCCTCCTCGACCGGCGCGGTGCGGGATTTCAGCGCGACGACCACGGCGTCGGCCTCGCGCGCCTCCCGCGCGGCTGGCCCGTCGGCCGTCAGGCCCTCCGCGCCGACGGCCACCACCGTCCGGAAGCCGCGCGCGACGAGCGCCGTGGCGAGGTCGGTGGCACCGGTGAAGTCGTCGGCGATGGCTCCGAGCAGCGGCATCGGACCTCCCTTGAGTCGATTCCTGTTCCGTCACCCGCGACGGCATGTGAAGTTATGTTAACAAGCTTTACTCAGATGAGAACGCCTGGTACATGTTGTTAATCGGCGGAGTGTTTCCAGCCAGCCACACGCTTCCATCACCGCACTCCAGCCTTCGCGCTCAACGAGGAGAGCCCATGAACCTGCACCATCTGTTCGCCAGCGCCGACGCCGGGCCGGTGCGCTACGCACTGTCCGGCGCCGGTGGCGGCTTCGCCCGGACTCTTCTCGCCCAGACGCTCCGCATCCCGGCGCTCCGCCCGGCCGTGCTGTGCGACCGGGATCTGCCGAGGCTGCGCGCGATGCTCGGCGAGCTCGGTTACGAGGACGCCCAGGTGACCGAGTGCGCGGACGCCGCCGAGGTCGAGCGCGCCGCACGCGACGGACACCTCGCGCTCGTGGCCGACGGCGCGCTGCTCACCGCCGCGGACTGGGACATCCTCGTCGAGGCGACCGGCAGCCCCGTGCACGGTTACGCCATGGCGAGGGAGGCGCTCCTCGCCGGGCGCCACGTGGCCATGGTCAGCAAGGAGGTCGACTCCGTCGCCGGACTGCACCTCGCCGAGCTCGCGGAGCGGTCCGGGCTCGTCTACACGACCGCCGACGGTGATCAGCCCGCCAACCTCATCTCCCTGGTGACCTGGGCGGAGCTGCTCGGCCTCGACATCGTCGCGATCGGCAAGTCCAGCGAGTACGACCTTGTGCTCGACCCGGAGACCGGGACCGTCACCCAGCTCGACACCACCGTCGAGGCGCCGGGCCTCGGCGAGCTGCTCGACCTCGGGGACGACGTGGCCGAAACCCTCGCGGCACGCGCGCGTACCGTCTCCGCGCTGCCCGTCGGCGCGACCGCCGACTACTGCGAGATGGCCGTCGTCGCCACCAACACCGGCTTTAAGCCCGACACCGAGCTGCTGCACTACCCGGTGGCCCGCATCGCCGAGCTGGCCGACATCTACCGGCCGCGCGAGGACGGCGGTGTCCTGCACAGGACCGGCGCCGTCGACGTGTTCAGCGCGCTGCGCCTGCCCGGCGAGGCGTCGTTCGCCGGCGGCGTCTTCGTCGTCGTCCGCACCGGTGACCCGGAGACCTGGGAGACCCTGCGCGGCAAGGGCCACGTCGTCAGCCGCGACGGCAAGTACGCGGCCGTCTACCTCCCGTACCACCTGATGGGCGTCGAGACGCCGGTCTCGCTGCTCTCCGCCGTACGTCAGCACCGCCCCTCCGGCGGCACCGACCCGCGCGGCCACGCGATCCTCGCCGGGCGGGCCCGCCACGACCTGCCCGCCGGGACCGTCCTCGACATGGGCGGCCACCACCACGACGTCACCGGCGTCCAGGCCGTCCTGCTCCGCGACGAGGACGCGCCCGACGACGTCGCCCCGCTCTACCTCGCCGCGCACACGACGCTGGCCCGCCCGGTGGCGGCCGGTGAACTCGTCCGGCTCGACGACCTCGCCGACGCCGACGCCGATCTCGCCCAGGCGTGGGCGGCCGGCCGCGCGGCCCGTCCGGTGGTGACCGCATGAGCACCGACGTCCAGCACCTGCTCCTCGGCGCGGCGGCCGTCGTCGTCCTCGTCGTGCTGATCACCAAGTTCAAGCTGCACCCGTTCCTCGCCCTGACGCTCTCCGCGCTCGGCCTCGGCCTCGCCGCCGGGATCGCGCCGGGCGCCACCGTCGAGCACTTCCAGGACGGCTTCGGGGACGCCCTCTCCAGCAGCGGCCCGACCATCGGCCTCGGCACGCTCCTCGGCGGCATCCTGCTCGGCTCCGGCGGCGCGGACCGCATCGCGACCGTGTTCATCGGCTCCCGGCCCGTCGTCTGGATCCCGACCGCGATCACCGCGGCGGCGCTCCTCATCGGCATGCCGCACCTGTTCGACGTCAGCTTCGTCATGCTCGTACCGCTGGTGTACGCCGTCGCCAAGCGCACCGGCTCGCACCTGCTCTACGTCGGCCTCCCGATGGCCGCGGGCCTGTACGTCTCGCACGGCCTGCTGCCCCCGCACCCCTCGCCGACGCTCGCCGTCTCCGCGTACGACGCCAACACCGGCCTGACGATCCTGTACGGGCTCCTCATCGGCATCCCGCTCGCGATCGTCACGGGGCCGCTGCTCACCAAGGTGGCCTCGCGGTGGTTCGGCCCCGCGCCCGACCTGGACCGCGGTCCCGTGCCGCAGGCCGACCCGGCGCCCGACAACCAGCGCCGCCCGGTCTCCTTCGCGCTCGCGCTCATCACCGTGCTGCTGCCGCCCGTCCTCATGCTCATCGGCACGCTCGGCACCTCGAACACCGCGAAGGGCACGCTGCCCTACTACTTCTTCGAGGCCTGCGACTCCTCGGTCCTCTCCCTGCTCGCGGCCGTCGTGTTCGCCTTCTTCGCCCTCGGCGTCCGCTCCGGGTTCGGCCTCGGGCAGCTGCAGAAGATGGCGGGCAAGGGGCTCGGCCCCGTCGGCGCGATCGTGCTGATCCTCGGCGCGGGCGGCGGCCTCAAGGCCATGCTGACCGCGACCGGCATAGACAAGATCATCTCGGATTACGCGGTGGACTGGTCGGTCCCGCCGCTGCTCCTGGCCTGGGTCGTCGCCGCGCTCCTGCGCATCTGCCTCGGCTCCGCCACCGTCGCCACCGCCGCGGCCACCGGCATCGTCGCCCCGCTGCTCACCGCATACCCCGGTGTCTCCCCGGAGCTGATGGTGCTCGCCACCGCGTCCGGCGCCGTGATGCTCTCGCATGTGAACGACTCCGGGTTCTGGCTGTTCAAGGAGTACTTCCAGCTGTCCGTCTCCCAGACGTTCCGCACCTGGACGCTGATGCTGTCCCTCCAGTCGCTGCTCAGCCTCGGCGGAGTCCTGCTGCTCAGCACGTTCGTGGGCGGCTGAGGTACCGGGCCCGGAAAGAAGATCATCGGCTACCGTCGCGTACGAAAGTACGAAAGAGACGGTACGAAAGAGACGTCGACGGTGACGCGACGGAGACGACAGCGTCACGAAAGAGAGGAGAGCGGCGATGACCGCTCAGGAGCCCCTGCCGCTCATCCCCGACCAGCGGCGCGAGCAACTCCTGCGGCACCTGCGCAGGGAAGGGGTGCTGAGCGTCCAGCAGATCACCCAGCTCTTCGGCGTCTCCCACATGACGGTCCGCCGCGACATCGCCGAACTGGAGCGGCAGGGGCTCGTCTTCTCCGTCCCCGGCGGTGTCCGGATCGCCAGCCATGTCAGCAGCGAGCCGAGCTTCCAGGACAAGTCCCTGGTCGGCAAGGCCGAGAAGGAGGCCATGGCGGCGCGGGCCGCCGAACGCGTCCAGGAGGGCATGACCGTCTACCTCGACGCGGGCACGACCCTGCTCGCCATGGTCCCGGCGCTCGCCCGCCTGAACTCCCTCACGGTGGTGACCAACGACTTCACCACCGTCGACCGGCTGATGGCCGCCCCGCACCTGGAGCTCGTGCACATCGGCGGCCAGGTCGACGTCGACAACCGCTCCAGCGTGGGCCGGCTCGCCGCCGCGACGCTGCGTCAGCTCGCCCTGGACATCGCCTTCATCAGCACCAGCTCCTGGGACCTGCTGCGCGGGGTCACCACGCCCTCGGAGCCCAAGGTCGAGGTCAAGCAGGCGGCCATGGAGGCGGCGGCCTCGTCGGTCCTCGTCGCGGGATCGGCGAAGTTCGGTACGTTCGGCAAGTACCGGGTCGCGCCGCTGTCGGCGTTCGACACGGTGATCACGGACGCCTCGCTGACCGAGGCCGCCGCGGAGGGGGTCCGGGCGGGCGGGGCCGAGCTGTGCGTGGCGCGTCCGTGATCGGTGCGCGGTTCCGGGCGGATCGGGCGAGCCGCGTTGTCGTCCCGCCCCGGCGGGTGCGGCCCGGCCCCTATCGGTCGCGACCGGGCGGTGGGTTGCCGAGGCGGCGGTGGACGGTTCGACCGGGCGGACGGTCAGGCGATGACCTTCGCGACGAACGTCGCCAGGTTGGCCATCGCCCGCTCGACCTTCTCCTCCAGCGTCAGCGTCTCGTGCAGCCGCGAGCCCATCCCCGCGTCCTTCTTGCCGCGCACGTACAGCGAACAGGCGAGATCGCTGCAGATGTACGCGCCCACCGAGTTGCCCTGCTTCCCGGCCTTGCCCGCCTTGGGCGCGACCATCAGCGAGACGCCCCCGGTGTGCGTGGTCACGCACACCGAGCACATGCTGCGCCGCGTCAGCGACGCCCCGGTGTGCGAGGCGCGCAGCGCGACCCCTCGCAGGCGGCCGTCGAGCTCGGCGACCAGGTAGGCGCGGTCGGGGGCCTGCGGGTCCCGCCAGCCGAAGTAGTCCAGGTCGTCCCAGGGGCGGTCGGCCAGATCGTGCGGGATCCTCATCCGCGTCGCCTCGCCCTTGGTGCAGTTCACGAATGCGGAACGGATCTCCCGTTCGGTCAGCGGCTTCATAACAGCGAGGCTAATTTGCCTAAAGGTTTTAGGCAAACGCATAATGCGTAGGGGGCCGTCGGAGAGGACATACGGGCATGGTGCGAGCAGGACTGAACTCGGAGCGGCTGGCGCGGGCCGGTGCCGAACTGGCCGACGAGGTGGGGTTCGAGCACGTCACCGTCTCGGCGCTGGCCCGCCGGTTCGACGTCAAGGTCGCGAGCCTGTACTCGCATGTGAAGAATTCACACGACCTCAAGACCCGGATCGCGATGATCGCCCTCGCGGAGATGGCCGACCGCGCCGCCGACGCGCTCGCGGGACGGGCGGGCAAGGACGCGCTCAGCGCCCTCGGCAACGTCTACCGGGACTACGCCCGCGAACACCCCGGCCGCTACGCCGCCTCCCAGTTCCGCCTCGACCCCGAGTCGGCCGTCGCGAGCGCCGGTCCCCGGCACTCCCAGATGACCCGCGCGCTGCTGCGCGGCTACGACCTGACCGAGCCCGACCAGACCCACGCCGTCCGCCTGATCGGCAGCGTCTTCCACGGCTACGTGAGCCTGGAGCTGGCCGGCAGCTTCAGCCACAGCGCACCGGACCCGGACGTGACGTGGTCGCGGGCGCTGGACGCGCTCGACGCGCTGTTGCGGAACTGGCCGGCGCAGAAGTCCTGAGCAGGGCCCGGAGCACGTAGAGCACGGAGAGAAGGCATCGACATCTTGAGTACCGGAACCCCCTGGGTCACCACCCCGCTCACCGCCGGACTGCTGCACGGCGCCCTCGACATCGAGCGCACCGAACGCGGTCTCCTGCCGCACCGGCTGCCCGCCTGGGCCCGCGCCCAGAACGCCGACGGCCAGCTCGCCATGGTCGAGGCCCAGCCCTCCGGCGTCCGGCTCGCTCTCCGTACCCGCGCGACCGTCATCGAGCTGGACACCCTGCCGACCAAGCGCACCTACACGGGTGTGCCGGGCCGGTCCGACGGCATCTACGACCTCCTGGTCGACGGGCGGCTCGCGCGGCAGGGCAGCGTCTCCGGCGGCGACACCCTCACCATCGACATGGCCTCCGGCACCTTCGAGCGCACCCCGGGCGTCCCCGGCACCCTGCGCTTCGACGACCTCCCCGGCGCCATGAAGGACGTCGAGATCTGGCTCCCGCACGACGAGACCACCGAACTCCTCGCCCTGCGCACCGACGCCCCCGTCGAGCCCGCCGCCGACCGTGGCCGCCCGGTGTGGCTGCACCACGGCAGCTCCATCAGCCACGGCTCCAACGCCGCGAGCCCCACGACGATCTGGCCCGCGCTCGCCGCGGCGCGCGCCGACGCCCACCTGGTCAACCTCGGGTTCGGCGGCGGCGCCCTGCTCGACCCGTTCACCGCGCGGACGATGCGGGACACCCCGGCCGACCTGATCAGCGTCAAGACGGGGATCAACATCGTCAACTACGACGCGATGCGGCTGCGCGCCTTCGGCCCGGCGGTGCACGGCTTCCTCGACACCATCAGGGAGGGGCACCCGACGGCCCCGCTGCTCGTCGTCTCGCCGGTCCTCTGCCCGATCCATGAGGACACCCCGGGCCCCGGCGCGCCCGACCTGAGCGCGATGGCCGAGGGGCGGTTCACGTTCACGGCCATGGGCGACCCCGCCGAACGCGCCCAGGGCAAGCTCACCCTGAACGTCATCCGCGCGGAGCTGGCCCGCATCGTCGAGCAGCGCGCCGCCGACGACCCGCACCTGCACTACCTCGACGGCCGCGCACTGTACGGCGAGAGCGACTTCGCCGAGCTGCCGCTGCCCGACGGCATCCACCCCGGCGCCGCCGCCCACCGCCGCATGGGGGAGCGGTTCGCGGAGCTGGCGTTCGGAGCGGGCGGACCCTTCGGGAAGGCTGCTGAGCGGGCGGGTTAGCATATGAGCGCCGCCTAGCTCGAAAGAGACGCACGTGACTGTCAATGACGACTCGTTCACCAATTGGAAGCACCGCGAGGAGACCGCGGAGTCGATGATCCCGGTCATCGGGAAGCTGCACAGGGAGCGGGACGTGAACGTCCTGCTGCACAGCCGCTCCCTGGTGAACAAGTCGGTGGTGAGCATTCTCAAGACCCACCGATTCGCCCGGCAGATAGCCGGCGCCGAGCTCTCGGTCACCGACACGATGCCGTTCCTGCGCGCCCTGGCCGACCTCGACCTGGGCCCCTCGCAGATCGACATCGGCATGCTCGCGACGACGTACCGCAGCGACGAACGCGGGCTGTCCGTCGAGGAGTTCACCGCCGAGGCCGTCGCGGGAGCCGTGGGCGCCGCCAAGATCGAGCGCGGCGCCGGACGCGACGTCGTCCTCTACGGCTTCGGCCGCATCGGCCGCCTCGTGGCCCGCCTCCTCATCGAGAAGGCGGGCTCGGGCAACGGCCTGCGGCTGCGCGCCATCGTCGTGCGCGGCAGCGGCGACCAGGCCGCCGAGGACATCGTGAAGCGCGCCTCGCTGCTGCGGCGCGACTCCATCCACGGCCAGTTCCAGGGCACGATCACCGTTGACGAGGCGAACAGCACGATCAACGCCAACGGCAATGCCATCAAGGTGATCCATGCCAACGACCCGTCGGAGATCGACTACACCGCGTACGGCATCCGCGACGCGATCCTCATCGACAACACCGGCAAGTGGCGCGACCGCGAGGGCCTCTCGCAGCACCTGCGCCCCGGTATCGACAAGGTCGTCCTGACCGCCCCCGGCAAGGGCGACGTGCCCAACATCGTGCACGGCGTCAACCACGACACGATCAAACCGGACGAGCAGATCCTGTCCTGCGCCTCCTGCACCACCAACGCCATCGTGCCGCCGCTGAAGGCGATGGCCGACGAGTACGGGGTCCTGCGCGGCCACGTCGAGACGGTCCACTCGTTCACCAACGACCAGAACCTGCTCGACAACTACCACAAGGCCGACCGGCGCGGCCGCTCCGCACCGCTCAACATGGTCATCACCGAGACGGGCGCCGCCTCCGCCGTCGCCAAGGCGCTGCCCGACCTCAAGGCGCCGATCACCGGCAGCTCGATCCGCGTGCCCGTCCCCGACGTCTCGATCGCCATCCTCAGCCTGCGCCTGGGCCGCGAGACCACCCGCGAGGAGGTCCTCGACCACCTCCGCCAGGTATCGCTGACCTCGCCGCTCAAGCGGCAGATCGACTTCATCAGCGCGCCCGACGCCGTCTCCAGCGACTTCATCGGCTCGCGCCACGCCTCGATCGTCGACGCGGGCGCGACCAAGGTCGACGGCGACAACGCGATCCTCTACCTCTGGTACGACAACGAGTTCGGCTACTCGTGCCAGGTGATCCGCGTCGTCCAGCACGTCTCCGGCGTGGAGTACCCCACCTTCCCGGCCCCCGTGCCGGTGGCCTGAACAGCACGGTCAACGCCGCCCCCGCCGAACGCGGGGGCGGCGCGCTATTGACGCGAAGATCATCCACGGCGCAGGATGAGGGCATGTTCACCTATCGCGCCCACGCTTTCGGAACGGCCACCGCGCCCGACCGATGTGGTTGCGCGCGCAGCGGCTTGTAGCGGACCACCGGTCCCTCGTCGCTTCTTCCCGTACGTTCCGCGGGCCCCCTCTGGCTCCCTGTAGCGGGCCGCTCGTGTACGGCTCACCCTCGCGTTCCCCGCCCCCGGCGCGGGAACGCGTTCACCGCGCGCCCATCGGAGAGTGCCCATGTCCGTGACGGAACTTTCGCCAGAAACCCCCGCAGCCGCCGAGCTGCGCCCCGCCCTCGTCCCCGCCGACGGTCTCTACGAAGGCCGGCGCCTGCTGCGCCGCACCCCCGACGGCTGGCGCGAGCGCCCGTACGAGCTGTTCGAGATCGTCCCGCAGGCGGCCACCATCGGCGCCGAGATCCGCGGCCTCGACCTCTCCCGCCCGCTCACCGACGCCCTGCGCGAGGAGCTCGACCGGGCCCTGCTCGAATGGAAGGTGCTGTTCTTCCGCGGCCAGCACCTCAGCAGCGACAGCCAGCGTCGATTCGCGCTCAACTGGGGTGAGTTGGAGACCAATCCGCTCCTCGAACGCGGTGACAGCGACGACGTCGTACGGTTCGACAAGGGCGCCGCGGGAACCCCGTCGTTCGAGAACGTCTGGCACACCGACGTCACCTTCCGCGAACGGCCCGCCCTGGGCGCCGTGCTGCAGCTGCGCGAGGTCCCGCCGTTCGGCGGCGACACCATGTGGGCCGACATGGCCGCCGCGTACGACAACCTCCCCGACGACGTGAAGACCCGCATCGACGGAGCCGTCGCCGAGCACGACTTCCTGCCCGGCTTCCGCCGCTTCTACGGGCCCGAGCGCCTCGCCCGCTGGCAGGACGCGTTCCCGCCCGTGCTCCACCCGGTCGTACGACGCCACCCCGAGACCGGACGGCGCATGCTCTTCGTCAACACCTCCTTCACCACCCGCGTCGTCGGCCTCGAACGCGCCGAGAGCGACCGGCTGCTGCGGCTCCTCTTCCAGCAGGCGCACGTCCCGGAGTTCCAGGTCCGTTTCACGTGGCGGGCGGGCGACATCGCGTTCTGGGACAACCGGGCCACGCAGCACTACGCGGTCGCGGACTACGGCGACGCGCGCCGGGTCGCGGAGCGTGTGGCCATCGCGGGGGACCGGCCCTTCTGAGACGGCTCGGCGCGCTGAGTCCGGCCGCGCCCCCGCTGATCATCGCGATCGCGTTCGGCCTCGCCATGCTTCCGCTCGTACCGGCGTCGATGGCGGCGGGCGCTGTGCGGGGCCTGAGGGCGGCGCGCGCGGAGACTCCATGGGGTCCCCGCACGCACCGCTCCCGGATCACCGCACAGCGCCCGGCCCCCGGCCGTCTTCAGCCCACCGCCGCGATCGACCGTCCCGCCCACTCCGGTGCCGGTTCCGTCAGTTCGCTGAAGCGGTCGCGGATCGGGTCGGGGAACGCGGTCGCCCGGCCCGCCTGTCGGTCGACGTGGACCGCGAGCAGTTCCGTCGTCGCCACCGGCGCCGCGTCCGGGGCCGGGGCGGTGGACGCGTCCTCGACCACGTACATCTCGTGCGTGAAGCGCGCCTTCTTCGCGGCGGCGCCCAATACCCGGCTGCGGATGGCGAGATGGGCGCCCGCGGGCACGTCGCGCAGGAAGCGGATGTGGGACTCGACCGTGTACAGGGAGCAGCCGGTCGACTCGCGGTAGGCGGAGTGCAGGCCCGCCTGGATCATCAGGGCGTCCGTGGCGTGGCCGAAGGCGAGGACGTAGAACGCCTCGCTCATGTGGCCGTTGTAGTCGATCCACTCGGGGCGGACCGTACGGTGCAGAAGCGGGATCACCGGGGCTCCCCCTTCCCGCCGTCCAGGCGGCCCGTCGCGCGCAGGACGTCGATGACGCCCCGGTCGCGTTCGGCCGCGAGGTCGGCGATGGTGCGGCCGTCCGCCGCGTCGTCGCACCCGGCGACCACCGCGTCGTACAGCGCCCGGTCGAGCTCGGGCGCGTCGAGCCGCGTCCACGGGGCCTTCAGGGACGGGCCGAAGTGGTCCAGCATGTGCGCCATGCCGCCCTCGCCGCCCGCGAGGGCGAACGTCAGCATCGGGCCCATGACCGCCCAGCGCAGGCCGGGGCCCTCGGTGATCGACGCGTCGATGTCCCGTACCGTCGCCTCGCCGTTGGCGACCATGTGCAACGCCTCGCGCCACAGCGCCTCCTGGAGCCGGTTCGCGATGAAGCCGGGCACCTCGCGGTCCATGGTGATGACCGACTTGCCCGCCACCTCGTAGAACCGGGACGCCCACGCGACGGCGGCGGCGTCCGTCTTCTCACCGCCGACGACCTCGACGAGCGGGATCAGGTACGGCGGGTTGAACGGGTGCCCGACGACCAGGCGGGACGGGTCCGCCGCCGTCGTCTGCATGTCCGTCATCGGGTAGCCGGACGTGGAGGAGGCGATGACGACGCCGGGCGGGGCCGCCGCGTCCAGGCGGGCGAGGAGGTCGCGCTTGAGGCCGAGTTCCTCGGGCGCGCTCTCCTGCACGAACTGGGCTTCCGCCACCGCCGGTTCGAGGGCCGGCGTCACCGTGAGGCGGTCGCGGGACGCGCCCTGCGCGAGGCCGAGCCGGGTGAGCGCGGGCCAGGCCGCGTCCACCAGCCGCCGCAGCTTCGGCTCCGCGTCGGGCGCCGGGTCCCACGCCGTGACGTCGTAGCCGCGGGCCAGGAAGTGCGCGACCCAGCCGCCGCCGATCACACCCGCGCCGACGCAGGCGACGCGGCGCACCTCTTCAGGGGGCGTCGGGCTCATCAGCGGTTCTCCTTCCGGGGGCGCAGGCCGAGCATCTCGCGGGCCTCGTCCGGGGTCGCGACGCGCGTGCCGAGCGACTCGGTGATCGTGACGGCCCGCTCCACGAGCTGCGCGTTGGTCGCCTTGTTGCCCTTGCCGAGGTAGAGGTTGTCCTCCAGGCCCACCCGGACGTGGCCGCCGAGCAGGATCGACTGCGCCACCCACGGCATCTGCATCCGCCCGAGCGCGAAGCTCGCCCAACGGGCGCCGTCCGGCAGCATGTTGACCATCGACTGAAGAACGCCGGGGTCGGCCGGGGCGCCCCACGGGACGCCCATGCACAGCTGGAAGACGGTCGGATCGTCGAGCAGCCCTTCGGCGAGCAGCTGCTTGGCGAACCACAGCTGGCCCGTGTCGAAGATCTCCAGCTCGGGCCGTACGCCCAGTTCCTGGATGCGGCGGGCGCCCGTACGGAGCATGTCGGGCGTGGAGACGTAGAGGTTCGAGCCGTCGCCGAAGTTGAGGGAGCCGCAGTCGAGCGTGCAGATGTCGGGGAGCAGGTCCTCGACGTGCGGGAGGCGTTCGAGGCCACCGACCAGGTCGGTGCCGGGGAGGTGGGTCAGCGGGTCGTCGGGGTCGATGACCAGGTCGCCGCCCATGCCCGCGGTGAGGTTGATGACGACGTCGGTGCCGGTTTCCCTGACGCGTTCGACGACCTCGCGGTACAGCTTCGGGTCGCGGGACGGGGCGCCGGTCTCCGGATCGCGTACGTGGATGTGGACGACGGCGGCACCGGCCTCCGCGGCCCGCACCGCGTTCTGGGCTATCTGTTCCGGGGTGACGGGGACGTGGGGGCTCTTGCGGACGGTGTCGCCCGCGCCGGTCAGGGCGCAGGTGATGATGACGTTCTCGGTGATGGGCATGTGGGGGCCTCCCGTTCGGCCTTCTCGCCGTGGGCTGTTGTGGTGTTCGCGGGTGCGGGTTGTCCGTGGTCGCTCGCGCAGCTCCCCTCGCTCCTTACGGGGCTTTCAGCAGCGCTGTTCCCACGTGTGTCTCCAGTGCCGTCTGCATGGCGTCGGGGGAGATGTGGGGGGTGCCGGATGCCAGCACCTGGGTCGCGAGTCCGTCGATGAGCGCGGTCAGCGTCAGCGCCGCCGCCTCCGGGTCGGCCGTCGCGCGGAACACGCCCTGCTCGACCCCTCTGCGTACGACGTCGGCGACGGTCTCGCGCCACTGCCGGTAGTACTCGGCGTGCAGCCGGCCCACCGCCGTGGAGCGCGCCGCCTCGGCCCACAGGTCGAGCCAGACCGCCCACTGGCGGCGCTGCTGCGCGGTGCGCGGCGTCTGCAACTCGATGAGCTGGGCCAGCTCCGCGACCGCGTCGTCCGCCGAGGCGAGCCGTGCGGCGCGGCGTGCGGTGTCCTCGTCCATGCACCAGCGCACGGCGGCCTCGAGGAGGTCGGCGCGGCCGGGGAAGTGGTAGTGGATCGCGGCGGTACTGGTGGCGCAGGCGCGGGCGATGTCCGCCACCCGCACCGCGTGGAAACCGTGCTCGGCGATCAGCCGGACCGTCTCGCGGACGATCTGCAGCGGCCGCCCGCCCTCGACGGGGACGACGGCGGCGGGCGCCTGTTCCCGCGGCGGCCGGGTGCCGAGCAGCCGTCCGGCGTCGACGCGCCCCTCGTCGGCGATCCGTGCCAGCTCGGCGGCGGTGAAGCGGCGGGTGCCGCTCAGCGACCGGGACAGCTTCGACGGATCCATGACGATGCGGCGCGCGAACTCGCGCTGACTGACGCCCGCGGCCGCGATGACTTCGCGGACCCGGGCGGCGGTGTCGGTGGTTTCCACGGGGCCCGACCCTAGCCATATGTTGAGGAAAACTCAACACCAACCACGAGAAGAGGCTTGCTAACAGCGCTATTACAAGCCTGACTGGCGGATCAGTCAGTATCGCAACGCCTGTCCCTTCGTGGAGGCGGGCGCAGTGCGTGACGCCACGGCGCAAGAGTCCTGAGCCGACGCGTCCCGCATCCTGTGCGTGCGCTGTGAAACACGTCGACTCCCTTGCCTGCCACCGGCATTGACCCCTTAGGGTGCGGGCTCTATGTTCCCGCTGAGTCCCAGGGGGGATCCATGTCTCGCACCCGTCGCACGCGTCGCACCTTCACCGCGCTCACCGCCGCGGCCCTGCTCACGGCCGCGGCGGCCTGCGGTTCCGACTCCGACTCCGGTTCCAGCGGTTCGCGCTCGCCCACGAACGCCGCGGGGGAGACGACGGTGAAGCTCGGCGTCATCCCGATCCTCGATGTCGCACCGGTCTACCTGGGCCAGAAGAAGGGCTTCTACAAGAAGCACAAGCTCCGGCTCGCCCTGTCCACGGCGCAGGGCGGCGCGGCGATCGTGCCCGCCGTCGTCAGCGGGCAGACCCAGTTCGGCTTCTCCAACGTCATGTCGTTGATGATCGCCCAGTCCAACGGCGTCCCCGTCGAGGGCGTCGTCAACGGCGTCAACTCCACGGGCGAGCCGGGCGCCGACTTCGGCGCCGTCGTCGTCAAGAAGGGCAGTCCGCTCAAGACCGCCAAGGACCTCGAGGGCAAGACGGTCGCCGTCAACACACTCAAGAACATCAACGACACCACCGTCCGCGAGTCCGTCCGCAAGGCCGGCGGCGACCCCTCCAAGGTCGAATTCGTCGAGATGGCCTTCGACCAGATGCCCGCCGCCCTCACCGGCGACCAGGTGGACGCGGCACAGGTCGTCGAGCCCGCCCTCGCCACCGTCAAGGCGGAGGGCGGCCGCGTCATCGCCTCCAACTTCACCGACACCGCCCCCGACCTCACCGTGGCGATGTACTTCACCTCGACCACCTACGCCAAGAACCACGCGGACATCGTCGAACGGTTCACGGCCGCGACCAAGGAGTCCCTCGCCTACGCGGACAAGCACCCCGACGAGATCCGTGACATCCTCACCACTTACACCAAGATCCCCGCCTCGCTCCGGAGCGAACTGATCCTGCCGCGCTGGCCCGGGACCGCCAACCGCGCCTCGATCGAGAAACTCGCCGAACTCGGGGAGCAGGACGGCCAGTTCAGGACAGCACCGGACCTGAACGCACTCCTTCCGTGATCCTCGGCGCCCTGGGACTGCTCGCGTGCGCGGCACTGTGGGAGACGGTGGCGCGCACCGGTCTCGTCGACGACGCCTACTTCCCGCCCTTCACCACCACCATGAAAGCCCTCGGCGACGAACTCACCGACCCGGCCTTCTGGACGGCCCTCGGCGACACCCTCACCGGATGGGCGGTCGGCCTCGCCGTGGCAGCGTGCGCCGGGATCGTCGCCGGAGTGGTCATCGCGACGGTCCCGTACCTCCGCGCGTTCACGGCCTCCACCATCGAGTTCCTGCGACCGATCCCGTCCGTCGCCCTCATCCCGCTGGCCGTCCTCCTCTACGGCACGGAGCTGCGCTCGGTCCTGCTCCTCGTCATCTACGCCTCGTTCTGGCAGGTCCTCGTCCAGGTCCTGTACGGCGTCCGCGACGTCGACCCGGTCGCCGACGACACCGCCCGCGCCTTCGGCCTCGGCGCCTGGGCCCGCGTCCGGCACGTCGTGTGGCCGACCGCCCTGCCGTACGTGATGACCGGCGTCCGGCTCGCCGCCGCCGTCGCCCTCATCCTCACCATCACCGCCGAACTCGTCATCGGGGCGCCCGGCCTCGGCACGCGCATCGCCGTCGCGCAGACCTCGCAGGCGGTGCCAGAGATGTACGCGCTGATCGTGGTCACCGGATGCCTGGGCGTACTGATCAACACGGGAGCGCGGCTGGTGGAGCGACGCGCCCTGGCCTGGCATCAGTCGGTACGGGGGGAGGCGGCCCCCGCATGATCACGAGAACGGTGGTCATGAGAGCGGTGCGCACGGTCGTCTTCACCCTCGCCCTGCCCTGCCTCCTCGTCGCCGTCTGGTGGGTGGCCTCCGACTCCAGCACCAGCGTCTACGCGCCGCCGCTGCGCACGATCCTGTCCCGCTTCGACGACGTGTGGACGGCGGACCGCATCCGTGGCGACGTCGTCCCCAGCCTGCTGCGGCTCGCGGCCGGATATGCCTCGGCGGCGGTCGCGGGCGTCGTCCTCGGCGTCGGCATCGGCCTCTCCCGCACGGCCCGCGCCGTGTGCGAGCCGGCCCTGGAGTTCCTGCGCGCCGTGCCCCCGCCGGTCCTCGTCCCCGTCATCATGCTCTTCGCGGGCATCGGCGACACGATGAAGATCGCCGTGATCGCCTCCGGCTGCGTCTGGCCGGTCCTGCTCAACACGGTCGCCGGGGTGCGGGCGGTCGACCCGGTCGCCACGGAGACGGCCCGCGCGTACGGGGTGAGGGGCGCGGCCTGGCTGCGCTCCCTGGTCCTCCCCTCGGCGAGCCCGCAGATCTTCACCGGCCTGCGCCAGGCCCTCTCCATCGGCGTCATCCTCATGGTCATCAGCGAGATGTTCGCCGCGAGCAACGGCCTCGGCTACGCCGTCGTCCAGTTCCAGCGCGGCTTCGCCATCCCGGAGATGTGGACCGGCATCCTCGTCCTCGGCCTCCTCGGCGTCGTCCTCGCGCTCCTGTTCACCCTCGTGGAGCGGCGGGCGCTCGCCTGGTACCACCGTTCGCGGGGCGCACGACGGAAAGCGGGGAGCGGCGGTGCTTGAGGTCAAGGGCTTGCGGAAGGTCTACGAGGGTTCTGGCCACCGGAGCGTGGAGGCGCTGCGGGACCTGACGTTCCGGGTGGCGGAGGGCGAGCTGGTCTGCGTCGTCGGCCCGTCCGGCTGCGGCAAGACGACCCTGCTCAAGTGCGTCGCGGGCCTGCTCCGCCCGACGGACGGCACGGTGACGCTCGACGGCTCTTCGGTGACGGGCCCGCGCCCCGGCCTCGCCGTCGTCTTCCAGGAGTACGGGCGGAGTCTGTTCCCGTGGATGCGGGTCGCGGACAACGTCGAGCTGCCGCTGCGCCGCTCTCTCCCGCGCACGGCCCGGCGCGCACGGGTCGCCGACGCCCTGAACGCGGTCGGCCTCGGCGATGTCGGCCGCGCCTACCCGTGGGAGCTCTCCGGCGGCATGCAGCAGCGCGTCGCCATCGCGCGGGCGCTCGCCTACGAGCCCGAGGTACTGCTGATGGACGAGCCGTTCGCGGCGGTGGACGCGCAGACGCGGGCGGAACTGGAAGACCTGGTGCGGGGGTTGTGGCGGGCGCGGGGGATGACGGTGCTCTTCGTGACGCACGACATCGACGAGGCGGTGTATCTGGGGGAGCGGGTACTGGTGCTGAGTTCCTCGCCGACTGTGGTGCGGGAGGAGGTGGCGGTGGACCTGCCGGTGGAGCGGGACCAGTTGGTGACGCGGGCGGACGAGAGGTTCGTGGGGCTGCGGAGCCGGGTGCTCGGACTGATCCGGGAGGGGAGCCAGGTGGACAAGAGGCCCGGGTAGTGGCGCTCGACGACGCTACGCATGCCCAGCCGGCCCCCCGGCCCCGCACTCTGCGTGTTCTCCACCCTGCGAACGCGTTGCGCCCTGTGCACCCGAATGGCTTACCGTGTGGCGCGTGGACAGTCAGGGGAAGCGGGCGGTTCGGCTGCGCCTGACCGGGGCCGCCGGGGTCGCCGTCATGTCGGGTGCGGCGGGGTCGTGGGCGTACGCGCGGGCGGGCGCGTCCGCGGGGGATCTGGTGCGGGACCTCGCGGTGGGCTGGGCGTACGTGGTCGCCGGGATGATGGCCTGGCGGCGCAGGCCGGCCAACAACACCGGGCGGCTCATGGTGTTCGAGGGCATCACCTGGTTCTTCGGAAACCTGCAAGGAACCGCCGTGCCCGTCCTGTTCACGTTCGGCGCGTGGTGGGAAGCGCTGAACATGGCGGTGCTGCTGCACCTCGTCCTCTCCTTCCCGGAAGGGCGGCTCACCACCGTCCTCACCCGCCGCCTGGTCCAGTGCGCGTACGGGCTCGTCGCCGTCGGCGGCCTGCTGCGCACGCTCCTGTTCGACCCGGCGGCCGACACCGGGGCCACGTACCTGGACTGCCGTTCCTGCGGGCCGAACCTGATCCACGTACCGTCGTGGCACGGCGCGTTCGACGCCTTCGACGCCGTTTACCACGCGGCCGGGTGGGCGATCTCGGTGGTCGCCGCCGTCGCGATCGTGCTGCGGTGGCGGCACGCGTCCGCCGCGCGCAGGCGGGCGCTGCTGCCCGCGTGGATCGGCATCGGGATCGCCGTCGTGTTCCTGATGTGGGACATGCTGTTCTACGTCGTGCCGTGGTTCGGCGAGGTCGGCTCCGTCGCCGAGCAGGCCGTCTACCTGCTCTCCGACCTTGCCCAGGTCGCCGTCCCGTTCGCCTTCCTCGCCGGGCTGCTGCGGATGCACCTGCAGCGGGCCGAGGTCAGCGGGCTCGTCATCGACGTCGGCACCGATCCCGATCCCGCCAGGGTGCGCGAGGCGCTCGTACGCGTACTCGGCGATCCGACGCTGCGGCTCGGACTGTGGCGCGAGGAGAGGCGAGCGTACGTCGACGGGGTCGGCGGGGAAGTCGGCCCCGAGGGGCCCGGGCGTACCCGGGTCCGCGCCGCCGACGGGCGGCCGCTCGCGCTGCTGCATCACGATCCGGCCCTGCAAGAAGACCCGGAGCTGCTCGAATCCGTCGCCGCCGCGCTGCGGCTCGCCCTGGAGAACGTCTGGCTGCGCACCCGCGCCAAGGACGTCGCCAGCCGCATCGTGCAGGCCGCCGACGCCGAGCGCGGCCGGCTCGAACGGAACCTGCACGACGGGGCGCAGGCCCGCCTCGTCTTCGCCCTGATGTCGGTGCGGCGCGTGCGGCGCGGGCTGGCGGACCACCCGGACGAGGCGCTGCGCACGGCCGCCGATGAGGCCGAGTCGAGTCTGCGTCTGGCCATCGAGGAGTTGCGTGGCATCGCCCAGGGCATCCATCCGGCCGTGCTCACGCGCGAGGGGCTCGGGCCCGCGCTCTCCGCGCTCGCGAAGGAGGCGGCGCTGCCGGTGGTCGTCGCCGCCGAGCCGCGCCGGTACGACGCCCTCGTCGAGACCACCGCCTACTTCACCGTCTGCGAGGCGCTGTCGAACGCGGCGAAGCACGCGGGGGCCCGCGCCGTCAGCGTCTCCGCCCGTCACCAGGACGGGCGGCTCGTCATCGAGACCGTCGACGACGGTGTCGGCGGGGTCGACACCACCCGCGGCACGGGGCTTCGCGGCCTCGCCGACCGGCTCGCCGCTGTCGACGGCGTGCTGCACATACACAGTCCCGCGGGTGGCGGGACCCGGATCAGGGCGGAGCTTCCGTGCGGGTGATCGTGGCCGAGGACTCGGCGCTCCTGCGGCAGGGGATCGTGCGGCTCCTCACCGACGAGGGGATCGAGGTCGCCGCCGAGTGCGCGGACACCGGGCCGCTGCTCGCGCTCGTCGCCGTGTACGAACCGGACGCCGTGCTGCTCGACATCCGGATGCCGCCCACGCACACCGACGAGGGACTGGTCGCGGCCGCCGCGATCCGCGCCGCCCATCCGGGCACCGGGGTGCTGCTCCTGTCCCAGTACGTGGAGACGACGGCCACGGTGCGGGCGCTCGCCGAGCGGCCCGAGGGGTTCGGCTATCTGCTCAAGGAGCGCGTCGCCGACGTCGACGAGCTGCACAACGCGCTGAAGCGGGTGGCGGCGGGGGAGACCGTGCTCGATCCGCTGGTGGTGGCCCGGCTGATGAACGCGCCGCGCGCGGAGGGGCCCCTGGACGAGCTGACCGGACGTGAGCGTGACGTCCTGACCCTGATGGCGGAGGGCCGCTCGAACGAGGCGATCGCGCAGCAGCTGGTCATCGGCGGCAAGACCGTCGAGACGCACGTCCGCAACATCTTCGGCAAGCTGGGCCTGGAACCCGACCTGCTCGAACACCGTCGCGTCATGGCGGTGCTCGCCTATCTGCGCGGCTGAGCCCCGGACGCTCGCGCGTCTACACGTATCTGCACGTGTCTACACGTATCTGCGCGGCTGAGCCCCCCAGCTCAGCCGCGTACAGACACGTGCGTGGTTCCGGCTGTCCGCTCCGGAGACGACGTCGTCCCCCGTTTTCCCCCGTGGTCCCCCGTCGTCGTCCGCGGAGCGGTGCCGGACCACCAATGTAGGCGGGGCCCATGGCCGGTACATCAGGGTCAGCCCTGAGATCCGGAACCGGGCCCATCTTTTTGATCGCGCCATGTCCCCATTTGATCACCAGGTGATCGTGCGGGTTCCTCTTCACAGCTGCCTCGTGCCGGGTCTATAGTCAAAAACTAGCAGTGCTAATTAACCGCTGGCCCTGGCCCTTGGAGCTGACCGTGCGTTCCGTCCACTTCGCCGCCGCCCGCCGCACCCCGATCGGGAAACTGCGCGGTGCGCTCTCCACGATCCGGCCCGACGACCTCGCGGCCTCGGTGGTGCGCGGCGTGCTCGCGGACGTGCCCGGACTCGACCCCGCCCGTATCGACGACATCTACTGGGGCGCCGCCAACCAGGCGGGCGAGGACAACCGGAACGTCGCCCGCATGGCCGCCCTCCTCGCGGGCCTCCCGGAGTCCGTGCCCGGCGCGACCGTGAACCGGCTCTGCGCCTCCGGCATGGAGGCCGTCACCACGGCGGCCCGCACCATCGCCGCCGGTGAGGCCGACATCGTCCTCGCGGGCGGCTCCGAGTCCATGAGCCGCGCCCCCTTCGTGCTGCCCCGCCCGGACGAGGCGCTGCCGCACCAGATGCAGACGCACGACACACGCCTGGGCTGGCGCCTGGTCAACCCGGCGATGAAGGACCTGCACGGCGTCCTCGCGATGGGCGAGACGGCGGAGGAGGTCGCCGGCCGGTACGGGATCTCGCGCGAGCGGCAGGACGCCTTCGCGCTCCGCAGCCACCAGCGGGCCGCCGCCGCCCGCAAGGACGGCCTCTTCGACGCCGAGATCCTCCCCGTCACCCGGCCGGACGGCGTCGTCGTCGACGCCGACGAGTGCATCCGCCCCGACACCTCCCTGGAGAAGCTCGGCACCCTCAAGCCCGTCTTCCGCAAGGGCGGCTCGGTCACCGCGGGCAACGCCTCACCGATGAACGACGGCGCGGCCGGTCTTCTCCTCGTCAGCGAGGAAGCCCTCGACGACCTGGGCCTCGAATCCCTCGGCCGCTACGTCGCGGGCGCCTCCGCCGGCGTCCACCCCGACGTCATGGGCATCGGCCCGGTCCCGGCCACCCAGAAGGCGCTCGGCCGCGTCGGCTGGTCCATCGGCGACATCGAGGAGGCCGAGTTCAACGAGGCGTTCGCCGCGCAGGCCCTCGCCTGCGTCGACGGCCTCGGCATCGACCCCGGCCTCGTCAACCCCTCCGGCGGCGCCATCGCCCTCGGCCACCCCCTCGGCTGCTCCGGCGCCCGCATCCTCACCACCCTCCTGCACCGCCTGCGCCGCACCGGCGCCGCCCGCGGCCTCGCCACCATGTGCGTCGGCGTCGGCCAGGGCAGCGCGGTCCTCGTCGAGCGCGGTTGAACTCACCCGCCCGCAAGCCTGACCCACCCTCAAGCCTGAGGGGAGTCACGAAGAAATGGGCGGGTCGACCGGCCGCACCCGCTGGGGCGCGCCGCGAGTCGACCCACCGCGACCTGGTTCAGCGCCGCACCAGCAGTCAGCACCGAACGGAGCACCACCCACCATGGCAACCCTCTCCCTCGCCGCGATCCTCGCCGAGTCCGCCCGCCGCCGCCCCGACAAGGTCGGCCTCGTGGAGGGCGAACAGCGCTTCACCTTCGCGGAGCTGTGGCTCCAGGCCCGCAAGCAGGCCGCCGCACTGACCGGGCTCGGCGTCCGGCCGGGGGACCGGGTCGCCCTGATGGCGCCGAACACGGCCGAGTTCCCGCGCGCCTACTACGCGGCGCTCGCGGCGGGCGCGGTCGTCGTCCCCGTACACCTGCTCCTGTCGGCGCGGGAGGTGGAGCACGTCCTCAAGGACAGTGGGGCGACGCTGCTGCTGTGCCACCCGGCGCAGGCCGCCGTCGGCGCGGCCGCCGCGGAGGCGACGGGCGTACGCATGGTGCAGCTCACCGCGGTCGGCGAACTGGAGCGACTGACCGCCGCCGCCGAGCCGTTGGCGTCGTACGTCACCCGCGAGGCCGACGACCCGGCCGTCATCTTCTACACCAGCGGCACCACCGGCGTCCCCAAGGGCGCCGAGCTGAGCCACCTCAACCTGGTGATGAACGCGACGGTCAGTGCCTTCGACGCCAACGACGTGCGCGCGGACGACGTCGCCCTCGGCGCGCTGCCGCTCTTCCACGCCTTCGGCCAGACCGTCTCCCTGAACGCGACCTGGCGCGCGGGCGCCACCCTCGTCCTCCTGCCGCGCTTCCACGCGGACCGCGCGATCGACCTCATGGTCACCGAGAACGTCAACACCTTCCACGGCGTCCCGACGATGTACGTGAACCTCCTCGCGGCGGCGCCGGACGCGGAGAAGCTGCCGCAGCTCAAGATCTGCATATCGGGCGGCGCCTCCCTCCCCGTGGCTGTTCTGGAGGGCTTCGAGAAGGCGTTCGGCGCGACCGTCCACGAGGGCTACGGCCTCTCCGAGACGTCCCCGGCCGCCGCCGCGAACCAGCCGGTCTTCGGCGCCCGCCCCGGCACCATCGGACAGCCGCTGTGGGGCGTCGACGTGGAGATCGCGCGGGCGGAGGTCGAGGACCGCGTCGAGCTGCTCCCGACCGACGAGCTCGGCGAGGTCGTCGTCCGCGGCCACTGCGTCTTCACCGGCTACCTGGGCCGCCCCGAGGCGACCGCCGAGGCCCTGGTCGACGGCTGGTTCCGCACCGGCGACCTCGGCACCAAGGACGCCGACGGCTACCTGCGCATCGTCGACCGCAAGAAGGACATCATCATCCGCGGCGGCTACAACGTGTACCCGCGCGAGGTCGAGGAGGTCCTGATGCGCCACCCGGGCGTCGGCAACGCCGCCGTCATCGGGCTCCCCGACGACGTGCACGGCGAGGAGGTGTGCGCCGTGATCGTCCCGAAGCCGGGCGCCGCCCTCGACGCGGCGGAGGTCACCGCCTGGTCCAAGGAGCACCTCGGCAAGCACAAGTACCCGCGCCGCGTCGAGCTCACGGACCAGCTGCCGCTCGGCCCCAGCATGAAGATCCTCAAGCGCGAGCTGCGGGCGACGTACGCGGGCCGCTAGACCCCGGGTCGGTGGGGCTACCATCGACCCGCCATGCACGACATATTCGGGATCACCGCCTGGGGGTTCGCAGCCCTGGCCGCCGCGGCGCTGCTCGTCGGCTTCTCCAAGACCGCCGTCAGCGGCGCCAACACGGTCAGCCTCGCCGTCTTCGCGGCGATCCTGCCCGCCCGCGCCTCCACCGGCGTCCTCCTGCCGATCCTGATCTTCGGCGACGTGCTCGCCGTCCTCACCTACCGGCGCCACGCCCACTGGCCGACGCTGTGGCGGCTGTTCCCGGCCGTCGCCGGGGGAGTGGTGCTCGGCACGGCCTTCCTCGCGTTCGCCGACGACGGGGCCGTGCGTACGTCCATCGGCGCGATCCTGCTCCTGATGGCAGGTGTCACCCTGTGGCGGCGCCGCAAGGCAAACGCCCCCACGGCCCCCCAGGTCCCCGAGGCCGAGCAGGCGGCCACCCGCGCGGCCCGCGTGAAGGCGGGCTCGTACGGTGTGCTCGGCGGCCTCACCACGATGGTCGCCAACGCGGGCGGCCCCGTCATGTCGATGTATCTGCTCTCGGCGGGCTTCCGGAAGCTGGGCTTTCTCGCCACCTCCGCCTGGTTCTTCCTCATCGTGAACTCCGCGAAGGTGCCGTTCAGTGTCGGCCTCGGGCTCATCGACGGGCGCTCGCTGCTGCTCGACGCGGCGCTCGTCGCGTTCGTCGTGCCTGGCGCACTGCTGGGCAAGTGGGCCGTGAACCGCATCGACCAGATCCTGTTCGAGCGGCTGGTCATCGCGGCGACGGTCGTCGGCGGCCTCCAGCTCCTCCTGCGCTAGCCGGTCCGGCTCATGTCGGACTGAGCGTGCGGTCGGAGCCCGGCTGGTTCGGAAGCCCCTGTTGCAGGTCCTCCGCGAGCAGCCGCTTCGCGATCGTGTCGACCGCCGCCCGCAGCTCGTCGTCCGCGGGCCGGCCCAGGTCCGCCTCGACCCGGTCGGCCAGCCACTCGCCCCACGCGCGATTGATGACGTCCGTCTCGCGGCGCCCCGCCGCCGTGTGCGAGAAGTACACGCCGGTACGGGACAGATACCCCTCGTCGACCATGCGCTGGAAGACGGGCACCAGGACCTCCGGCGGCAGCATGCGGCGCGCCGAGATCATGCCCAGGCTCGCGTGCCCGACCATCCGCGTGAAGAACTCCACCTGCATCACCGCCCAGGCCCCCGCGATGTCGAGGCGGGTTTCGGACTCCCTGAGAATGCGCCGGGCCGTCTCCAGGTCGGTCGTCTGCACGATGGAGCCGACGGTCCGCTCGAGCAGGTGCGACTTGTCCCCGGTGCTCGGCTGCGCGAAGCCCTCGCCCATGTCCGAAGAACCCATCCGCGCGCTGTCGCGCAACTGCACCTGCTTGAGGAACAGCGCCACCAGGAACCCGATCCCCGCCACCGGCACCGTCCACAGGAACACCGTGTGCAGCGAGTCCGCGTACGCGTCGACGATCGGCAGCCGCGCGGCGTCCGGGAGCGCGTGCAGGCCGCCCGGGTTCTGCGAGGCCTTCGCGAGCGTCGCCGGATCGACCCCGGAACCGGCGCGGGCCGCCTCCGCCACCCCGTCCGACAGGTTCGGCTTGAGCGTGTTGGCGTAGATCGTCCCGAAGACGGCCGTGCCGAAGGAGCTGCCGAGCGTACGGAAGAAGGTGACGCCGGAGGTGGCCGTGCCCAGGTCCGCGTAGTCCACGGTGTTCTGCACGGCGATCGTCAGGACCTGCATGCACAGGCCGATGCCGACACCGAGGACGAACATGTACAGCGACTCCAGCCAGACGCCCGACGACCGCCCCATCAGCGACAGGAGGTACAGGCCGAGCGCCATGACGAGCGAACCGATGATCGGGAAGAGCCGGTACTTGCCCGTCTTGCTGACCACGTTGCCGGAGAAGATGGACGCGATCAGCAGGCCGATCACCATGGGCAGCGTCCGCACCCCGGAGATCGTGGCCGAGTCACCGTCCACGTACTGCAGGTACGTCGGCAGGAACGTCATCGCGCCCAGCATCGCGAAGCCCACGACGAAGCTGAGGATCGAGCAGACCGTGAAGACGGGGTTGGCGAACAGGCGCATCGGCAGCATCGGCTCCGCCGCCCGCGTCTCCACCCAGCAGAACAGGCCGAGCGCGACGATGCCGCCCGCGAACAGCCCGATGATCGTCGCGGAGCCCCACGCGTACTCGTTGCCGCCCCAGCTCGTCGCGAGGATCAGCGCGCTCGCGCCGATCGCGACGAGCGCGATGCCCAGGTAGTCGATGGCCGGCCGGGTCGCCGACTTCACCACCGGGATCGTGCGGGCCGCCGCGATCACCACGACGATCGCGATCGGTACGTTGACGTAGAACGCCCAGCGCCAGGTCAGATGGTCCGTGAACAGTCCGCCGAGCAGCGGACCGATCACCGTCGCCACCCCGAAGACGGCCCCGATCGCACCCTGGTACTTGCCGCGCTCCCGCAGCGGGATGACGTCCGCGATCAGCGCCATCGACGTCACCATGAGGCCGCCCGCGCCGATCCCCTGCATCGCCCGCCACGCGATGAGCAGCGTCATGTTGCCCGCGAGGCCGCACAGGAACGAGCCCGTGATGAAGACGACGGCCGAGACCTGGAAGACCACCTTGCGCCCGAACAGGTCACCGAACTTGCCGACGAGCACCGTGGCGACCGTCTCCGCAAGGAGGTACGCCGTGACCACCCACGACATGTGTGCCGCGCCGCCCAGGTCCGAGACGATCGTGGGCAGGGCGGTGCCGACGATGGTCTGGTCCAGGGCGGCGAGGAGCATGCCGAGCACGATCGTGGCGAAGACGATGTTGCGGCGGCGCTTGTCCAGGTAGGGCGGGGCCTGGGGTTCTGGGGTGGTCGTCACCTATGCAGGGTCCGTCGGGGCGGGGCTGTGCGCATGTCCGTTGCGGCCGGATTGGTGACGCCCTGGCGCCGTCGGAGTGCTTCTCCGGTGGCGGGTGCCGCTCGTTTGTGGCTGGTCGCGCAGTTCCCCGCGCCCCTAGGCGGTTCCCCTCAGCCGGGGCGAGCAGCTTGCCGCGTCCACGGGGGTGGCATCCCGGTCCACCCGCGCTGCCAGCCGCCTGGCCCACTGCGCCACCGACACCGCGTTCAAGCCGCCCGGCGCCTCGCCGTCCCAGGCCGCCAGAGCCTCCGCGCCCCTGCGGAGCAGGCGTGCTCCGCCCCTCGCGTTGCCCCGGGCCGCGTGGGTGAGGCCCACCGCCACCTGGGCCATGGCCCGCCACAGGGCGCGCTCGGAGTCCGGGCCGGACTTCCAGGCGTCCTCGAAGACCTCGTGGGCGTGGAACGGGCGGCCCGCGTCGAGCAGGGCCTGCGCCTCCGTCACGGTCTCGGCCGGGGTGCGCACGACACCCTCCGGCTGGCGGCCGACGCCGGGGGTGCCGTAGGGGAGGGGGCGGCCGAGGCCGTCGCGGGGGCGGGCGTTGCGGGCCCGGCCCTCCTCGTCCCGGTCCCGGTCACCGCTCTGCGAAGTGCTCATGGGCCGATTCTCGCGCACGTCGCACGGCGCCCGCGCAATCGGTTTCAAACCACCCGTGAGCTTGGGGTATTGTTCTGTCTGTCGCCGCCGGACGGGACTCGACCGGACAGCAGCCGACATCGGGACGTGGCGCAGCTTGGTAGCGCACTTGACTGGGGGTCAAGGGGTCGCAGGTTCAAATCCTGTCGTCCCGACTTGAAAGAGTCGCAGGTTGTGGGGCCGGTACGGAGAAATCCGCACCGGCCCCACAGTCGTGTCCGGGGTCCTGCGGCGCAGGGTGCGCCGCCCGCCACGCCGCCATCGACACGTGCCACCCGCCCCCCCGGCAACGCGGGCAGCAGCGCGGCCGGTTCGCGGTGTTCGGACTCCAGGGCCGCGATGTACTCCGCGTACTCCGGGTCCGCGCTCACGACCCGGAGCAGGCCGTTCTGCTCGATCAAAAAAAGGGGGGTGACACCCCGGCCGGTCCGGGTAGGCTCGCGCGGCCGTCACCACCTCCGCGGAAGGGCACCATGCGCGTACCCAAGCTCCACCCCGACGAGGCCGACATCGACGAAGCGCTCGTACGGGGCCTGGTCGACGAGCAGTTCCCCCGGTGGGCCGGGCTGCCGCTGCGCCACGTCGCCTCGCACGGCACCTCCAACGTCCTGTACCGGCTCGGGGACGAGTACGTCGTGCGGCTGCCGCGCGTCAGCGGATCCGTGTCCGACCTCGCGGGGCAGCGGCGCTGGCTGCCGTTCCTCGCCGCACGGCTGCCGGTCGCCGTGCCCGAGCCCGTCGCCGAGGGGCGGCCGGGGCGCGGGTTCCCGTATCCGTGGGCGGTGCACCGGTGGCTGCCCGGCGCGATCCCCGAGGTGGGGAGCCTGGCGAAGCCGGAGGCGCTGGCCGAGGACCTGGCCGCGTTCGTGTCCGCGCTGCGCCGCGTCGACACCGCCGGTGCGCCCGCCGCCTACCGGGGGCGCCGCCCGCTCGCCGAGCGGGACGGCGACACCCGCGACGTGCTCCGACGACTGGCCGGCGCCATCGACAGCGCGGCCGCGCTCGCCGTCTGGGACGCCGCCGTGCGCACCCCGCGCGGCACGCGCCCCGACGTGTGGCTGCACGCCGATCTCCAGCCCGGGAACCTCCTCGTCGACGACGGGCGGCTCACCGCCGTCATCGACTTCGAGTGCATGGGCTCCGGTGACCCCGCCGTCGACCTCATCGTGGCCTGGTACGTGCTCGACGGCGCGGCGCGCCGCGTCTTCCGGGAGGCGGCCGGGCTCGACGCGGACACCTGGGCGCGCGGCCGGGGCTGGGCCCTGAGTATCGCCGCGCACGAACTCGCGTACTACCGGGGCTCGAACCCGTTCATGGCGCGGACCGCCGAACGCGTCATCGGCGAGACGCTGCGGCCCGACTAGATCGACTCAACCGACGCAGCCGGTTGGACCGACGCAGCCGGCCCAACCGGCTGCGTCGGCCGGACCGGTCAGACGAGCGGCGCCTCCGACGCGTCCCGCTGGTGCGGGATGACCACCGGCGCGCTGCCCTGCGCGAGCGCCACCGTCCGTGTCGGCGCCGGGATCCGGATGCCCTCCTCACGGAAGCGGCGGTGCAGGCGCTTGATGAACTCGTGTTTGATCCGGTACTGGTCGCTGAACTCGCCGACGCCGAGGATCACCGTGAAGCTGATCCGTGAGTCGCCGAACGTGTGGAAGCGGACGGCCGGTTCGTGCTCCGGCAGCGCGCCCTCGACGTCCTTCATGACCTCGGTGACGATCTCGATGGTCACCCGCTCGACGTGCTCCAGGTCGCTGTCGTAGCCGACACCGGCCTGCACCATCAGCGTCATGTCCTGCTCGGGACGGCTGAAGTTGGTCATGTTCGTGCCCGAGAGCTTCGTGTTCGGGATGATCACGAGGTTGTTGGAGAGCTGGCGGACCACGGTGTTGCGCCAGTTGATGTCGACGACGTAGCCCTCCTCGCCGCTGCTCAGCCTGATGTAGTCGCCGGGCTGGACCGTCTTCGAGGCGAGGATGTGCACGCCCGCGAAGAGGTTGGCGAGGGTGTCCTGGAGGGCGAGCGCCACCGCGAGGCCGCCGACGCCGAGGGCGGTGAGCAGCGGGGCGATGGAGATGCCGAGCGTCTGCAGGACGACCAGGAAGCCCATCGCGAGGACCACGACCCGCGTGATGTTCACGAAGATCGTCGCCGATCCCGCCACCGCCGCGCGGGACTGCGCCACCGCCCGGACGAGCCCGGTGACGATCCGGGCGGCGGTGAGCGTCGCCGCGACGATGAGGAACGCCGTCAGCGTCGTGTTCACGGTACGGGTCGTGCGGGCGGTCAGCGGCAGCGCGGCGGCCGCCACCGCCGCGCCCGCGGCGACGGCGGCCCAGGGCACGAGGGTGCGCAGCGCGTCGACGAGCACGTCGTCGCCGCCCCAGCGCGTCCGCTTGGCCCGCTCGCCGAGCCAGCGCAGCAGGATCTTCAGGAGCAGCCCGGCCAGGAGGCCCGCGACGAGGGCGACGCCGGCGATGATCAGGTCGTGGAGTTCGACTCCGCGGGTCATCGGGCACCTCCCGCGGACAACGCGATGCGACAGGCGGCTATGTGATGTGTGGTCACGTGTTCTCGCTCGGTAGGGGGTGGGGCGGGCGCGGCGCCCGGAAGCGCCGCACGCCGGGACATCCTGCCGCACTCAGGACCCGCCCGGCGCCACCCGCCCGGACCGCCCCCCTGTCCGCCTTCCGCAGGACGCCTCCGCTACCCCATGGTCACCGTGCGCCCCTCCCGTGCCGATGCGTACGCGGCGGTCACGATCCGCAGCCCCCGCAGCCCGGCCTCGCCGTCCGTGACGCCGATCGGGCCGGTGTCGTCCCCGTACAGGAACGCGCGCAGCATCAGCGCGTCCAGGTCGACCCCGTAGGGGAGTTCGATGCCGGAGCGTGACGCCTCGCTGAAGCCGTGCAGTTTCTGGTCGAAGGCGTCCATCTCCAGGGTGGCCCGGTCGCCGATCACCTGCATCGCGAGGCCGCCCCACGCGGGGTGGTGCTGCGGCTGGCTCCACGAGCAGTCGATGGTGGCCACGGCGCCGTTCGCGTACGTGAGGGTGAGCAGGCCCGCCGTCTCGACGGGGACGTCCTCGTCGTCCGCGTACAGGACGTTGTTGGTCTGGGCGTAGACGGAGGTCACGGGGGAGGCGTCGAACAGGTCGTCGAGGAGGTCCGCGATGTGGACCGTGTGGTCCATCAGGGCGCCGCCGCCCGCGAGTTCCGGGTCGGCGAACCAGCGGCGGCGCGCGCCCGGCATGTAGCCGTTGTTGGCGCCGGACACCGCGAGCACCTCGCCGGCCGTACCGTTCCGCACCGCGTCCCGTACCGCCAGGTAGGCCGGGCTGAACCGGACCGGGTGCGCCACCGCGAGCCGCACCCCGGCCGCCCGGCACGCCTCGACCATGGCCGCGCCGTCCTCGACCGTCGTGGCGAGGGGCTTCTCGCACAGCACGTCCGCGCCGTGCGCGGCGGCGAGCTCGACCAGGGGGCGGTGGCGGACGTTCTCGGAGCAGACGACCACCTTGTCCGGGCCCCAGGCGAACAACTCCTCGTACGTGTCGACGTAGTCCACGCCGAGCTGGGCCGCGAAGTCCTTGCCGCGGACCTCGCCCGGCGCCGCCAGGTCCGTCTCGGGGTCGGCCGCGAGGACCCGGACGCCGTCCATGGCGGCGAGCAGGCGCGCGAAGCCGCCCGCGTGGACGTGGGCGAACGACAGCACCCCGACTTTCAGGTCACTCACAGTGCGGCTCCCTCGATGGCGTGGGGTACGACAGGCTTCCCGGTGCGCGCGGACTCGGCCGCCGCGGCCGCGATCCGGACGGCCTCGACGCCGTCGCGCGCCGAGACCCGGGGCGCGGGCCCGCCCGCGACGGCCGCCGCGAACTCGCGCAGCTCCGTCAGGTAGGGGCTCTCCGTCATCGGGCTGCCGGGGATGCCCTCGCCGAGCGCCCGCGCGCCCTGGGCGAGGACCCGGAAACCGGTGTGGGCCGTCGAGTCGTGCTCCAGGACACCGCCGGGTCCCGCCACCCGGAACGTCGTACGGAAGGGCAGGTCCGGCAGGCCCCATACGCCGAGTACGTGGCTGATCGCGCCGGACGCGTGGGTGAGGACGGCGGTGCCGGTCGCCACGTCCCCGTCGGCCGCGCCCGGCTTCTGGCGGCCGCGGACCCGCGCGTGGACGCGGACGACCTCACCCGCGAGCAGGCGGGCGAAGTCGAGGTCGTGGATCATCTGGTCGACGAGGATGCCGCCGGAGAGCGCCGGGTCGCTGAACCACGGCGCCCAGACCGGGTAGCGGCCCGAGCGGCTGAACCGCAGGACGGCGGGCGGGCCGACGCGCCCCGCCGCCACGGACTGCGCGAGCGCCTCGTACGCCGGGAAGTACCGCACGACGTGCGCCGGGAACAGCAGCACCCCGGCGGCCTCGGCGGCGTCCGTCATCTCCTGCGCCTCGGCGGCGGTCAGCGCGAGCGGCTTCTCGCACACGACGTGCTTGCCCGCGGCGATCGCCTCGAGCGTCAGATGCCGGTGGGTGAAGGTCGGGGTGCAGACGTCGACGACGGTGCTGCGTGCGAGCAGCTCGTCGAGGCTGTGCACGGCCGTCACGCCGAACGCGGCGTACTGCGCGGCCACCTTCTCCGCGTGGCCGTCGGTGGACAGGACCGTGACGCGTGTGTCCAGCTCCGTCCAGGCGGGCAGATGGGCGCGGGCGATGCCGCCGGCGCCGATCAGGCCCACGTCGAGGCGTGCCATGTAAATCCTTTCCCTGCTGAGACGGGCGAGGTCAGCCCTTCGTGCCGCTCTGGGCGATGCCCTGCACGAAGTGGCGCTGGAGGAACAGGTAGAGCAGGATCATCGGCAGGCTCGCGATGAGCGAACCGGCCATCATGACCGGGTAGTTGGTCTCGAACTGGCCCTCCAGGGAGGTCAGTCCCGCGCTGATCGGCATCTTCGCCGGGTCGGTGTTCACGACCAGCGGCCACAGCAGGTCGTTCCAGGACCACATCGCCGTGATCACCGCCAGTGCAGCGAGCGCGGGCCGGATCAGCGGCAGCATGATCGACCAGAAGATGCGGAACGGGCCCGCGCCGTCGATCCGCGCCGCCTCCTCCAGCTCGCGCGGCAGGGAGAGGAAGAACTGGCGGAGCATGAAGGTGCCGAACGCGCTGAACATGCCGGGCAGGAACAGCGCGGGCGGCGAGTTCAGCAGCCCGAGCCGCTGGACGATGTCGTACTGCGGAAGGATCAGCAGCGACGACGGGACGAGAAGGACCGAGAGGAACAGCGCGAACAGCACGTTCCTCCCCCGGAACCGCATCCGGGCGAAGGCGTACGCGGCCAGCGAGCAGAACACCAGCTGGCCCACGGTCCGCCCGACCGTGTTGATGAGGCTGTTGCCGAGCATCTCCCCGTACGGCATCGCGGTGAACACATCGTGGAACGCCGTCCAGTTCCAGCTCTCCGGGAAGAACGTCGTCGGTACGTGCACGGCCTCCGGCAGCGTCTTGAGCGCGGTCAGGAGCTGCCACAGGAACGGGAAGACCATGACGAGCGCGCCGAGGGAGAGCAGGGCGTGCGTGGCGACGGAGCCGCCGTTCAGTCCTCGCAGGCGGTCACGCATAGTGCACCCACTTCTTCTGGAGGCGGAACTGGAGGAGAGTGAGCGCCGCGGTGAGCAGCATCAGCAGGAACGCGAGGGCGGCCGCCGCGCCCTGGTTGTTCTGCTGGAACGCCCACTGGTAGAAGAGGCTGACCACGGACTGGGTGGAGCCGAGCGCCGGGTTGGTCGGGGACATCATCACGTAGATGAGGTCGAACATCTGGAGCGAGTTGATCACGCAGATGACCGCGGCGAAGAAGATGCTCGGGCTGAGGAGCGGCAGCGTGATCGTGAAGAAGCGGCGCACGGGGCCCGCCCCGTCCAGCTCGGCCGCCTCGTAGTAGTCCTGCGGTATGCCCTTGATCCCCGCGATGAAGATGATCAGGTAGTAGCCGACGCTCTGCCACACCGAGACGAGGCCGATGGCCCACAGCGCGGTCGACGGGTCCGAGGCCCAGAAGTGCCGCGAGACGCCGAACCACGACAGCATCTCGTTCAGGAGGCCGAAGTTCCCGTTGTACAGCCAGTTCCAGACGAGGCCGACGGCGACCGGGAGCGTGACGAAGGGGATGAAGTACAGGGCCCGGTAGACGCCCACGCCGCGCAGCCCGCGCCGGTTCAGGAGCGCCGCCACGACGATGGAGAGCGGCAGCGTGATCAGGCCGATCGCCCCGTACAGGAGCGTGTTGCCGAGCGCGCGCCACACCGTGACGTCCTTGACGACGCGCGCGTAGTTGTCGCCGCCGGTCCACGTGTTGCCGCCGAAGGGGCCGAAGTGGGTGAAGCTGAAGCCGAACGTCTGGATCAGCGGCCAGATGTAGAACACCAGGAAGCCGATGCCGATCGGGGCTATGAAGAGGTACGCGGCCTTCTGGGTGCGGGAGTTGGGGCCTCTCGCGGTGCCGTCGGGACCGGCCTTGGTGCGGGGTTTCCTGATCCGGCCGTCCGCCTCCGCGGCGGCCGTCGACGGGAACACGGCCATCACTTGTCCTCCTCGTCGAGGGCCCGGTCCATCTGTTTCGCCAGCGTGCGCGCCGCCTGCTCGACGCCGCCCTTGCCGCTGAACGGGGCGCCGAGGAGCAGATACTCCTGGTCCTCCCAGACGGCCGTGTTGCGCGAACTCGGGTACGGGACCGCGTAGTCGAGCATGTCGATGAAGCACTTGAGGCCGAACTCCGGCATCGACTTCAGCCAGGCGTCCTGGGTCCCCTCGTAACTGGAGATGGTGATGCCGCCCTTGGCCTGGATCTCGGCGGCCTCGCGCCGCGCCATGAAGTCCACGAACTTCCAGGCCGCCTCTTTCCTGGCGGACTTGGCGCTGATGACGTTGGCGAGGCCGTGGATCACGGTGGCCCGCTCGCGGCCCTTGGGCAGGACGGTGACGCCGCCGTGGTCCTTGATGGCGGGCGCCGCGTACATGAACGACGCCATCGCGGAGAGGTCGTAGTTCATCGCGACCTGCTCGGAGAGGTACAGGTTGCGGGCCCGCACCTCCGACATGGCGCTCTGCGGCGGCGACCAGCCCCGGTCGACCAGGTCCGTCCAGAACCGCAGCCCTTCGAGGGAGCGCGGGTCGGCGAAGCCGGAGCGGCCGTCGCGGAGCACGTATCCGCCGGCGCCGAAGATCGTCGGGTAGAACTTGGCCTGCCGGTCCATCTCGGCGGCGATCCCGTAGACCCGCTTCTTGGGATCGGTCAGCTCACGCGCCGCGTCACGGACGTCGTCCCAGGTCCAGCTCTCGTCGGGGTATTTCACGCCCGCCTTGTCGAAGAGCGCCTTGTTGTACCAGAGCCCGACGGTGTCGAAGTCCTTCGGCAACCCGTACTGCTTGCCGTCGTACGCGTAGATGTCGACGAGCGCCTTCGGGTGTCTGCCGACAGGTGTGCCGTCCCGGGATATGTGTTCACTCAGGGGTTCCAGGACGCCGTTGGACGCGTAGAGCTGGATGTTCACCGCGTTCATCCAGAACACGTCGGGCGCGGTGCCGCCGCGCATCGAGGTGCGCAGCGTCGTCCAGTACGAGGACCAGGGCGTGACCTGGATTTCCACCCTGATCCCGGGGTTGGCCCGCTCGAACTCCTTGATGATGGCTTCCATGCCCGGCGCCTGCGCGGGGTCCCAGATGCCGTACGAGAGGGTCGTGCGGCCTCCTGCCGCCGTGCTGTCGGACGTCGTGCCGCCGCTGCTGCAGCCCGCGACGACGGGGGTCGCCGCGAGCGCACCGGCGATCAGCGTTCTCCTGCGCATACGCGTCTCCGGTCGGGTCGATGGAGTCGGGGGTGTCTGCTGCCTGGCGGAGTTCAGTGCTTGGCGACGGACGGCCGTAACGGGCCAGCCACGTCCGGGAGTTGCGCTTCGACCGCGTCCAGGGCGCGGCGCACCGCGCCGAGCGCCACGCCTTCGCGGCCGAGCGTGCTGACCGCGATCCGCGGCACGTGCAGGGTGAGGGGGCGCAGCTGCTCGGTGAGGAGCGGGCCGAGGGGCGCGCCGACGGGGGCGAGCGCGCCCGACAGGACGAGCAGCTCGGGGTCGAGGGCGAGGACGAGCGCCGCGATGCCGGGGGCGACCCCGGCGAGGTAGCGGTCGAGGACGTCGAGGGCCGCGGGGTTCCCGGCGCGCACGGCCCGCGCGAGCGCGTCCGAGCCGGACTCGCCGTCGCGCCGCCCGCCGTCCCAGGCGAGCACCTTCCCGGCCTCCTCCAGGCCGAGCTGGGGCAGGATGCCCAGCTCGCCCGCGCCGCCGCGGCGGCCCCGGTGGAGCTTGCCGTCGATCATCACGCCGCACGATATGCGCCGCCCCACGAGCACGCACGCCACGTCGTCGGCGAGCACGGCGGCGCCCCGCCAGTGCTCGGCGAGGACGGCGAGGTTCACGTCGTTCTCCACGAAGACGCGGCACGGGATGTCGTCCGCGAGGCGCCGCGCGAGGTCCAGGTCGGTCCAGTCGGGGACGACCACCGACAGGATCCGCCCGGTGTCGTCGACCATGCCCGGCACGCCGATGCCGACCGACCAGACGTCGTCCGGGCCGAGCCCCTGGTCCGTGAGGAACCGCCGCAGCCTGCCGCGCAGCAGCTCGATGCGCTCGGCGCCCGACAGTTCGGCCGGGAACTCCTCGCGGTGCCGGGCGACGACCTCGCCGTCGAGCCGCGCGAGCAGCAGCACCAGCTTCCGCAGGCCCATGTCGACGCCGATCACGTGCCCGGCCTCGGAGCGGAACCGGAACCGGCGCGCGGGCCGCCCCGGCGACCGCCCGGCCGCCGGAACGTCGGTCTCCGCGATCCACCCCTGCCCGGCCAGCTCCTCCACGAGCGCCTCGACGGTCGGCCGCGAGAGCCCGGTGGTGGTGGCGAGGGTGCTGACGGTCTGCGGGCTCTCGCGCCGCAACGCCCGCAGCACCACGGCGGTGTTGAGACCGCGCAGCGCCGCGAGGTCGTGCCCGCGGGCCTTGTCGTGCACCGTCATGGCCTGTTTGCCTCCCGGGCCGACCCGTCCGACCTTACGGCCGACCTGTCGACCGTAATGCGCAGGACTGTTGCATAACCAAGGCACCTTGGGAAGCCTGCCCGCACAAAAATTAAGCAGGGCTGTTTCGCAATAGGTCCGCGCAGTATCGGAGGGGCGGGTGAGCCGGCCCCCGCCCATGGGTTCACACCCGCTCGACCGCCCGGAATCCGGCCAGCCGCGACGGCAATGCACGTGCGGAGGGCGCGAGTTCCGCCTCGGCCCTCCGCCGCGCTCAGACGGCGCTGCCGGCCTGCCAGTCGGCCCAGTCCATGTTCCAGCCGTTCAGCCCGTTCGCCGGATCGACCGTCTCCTCGCCCGAGCGGCGCACCTCCACCACGTCGCCGACGATCGAGCTCGCGTAGAACCTGGCGCCCGGTGTGGAGGAGTCGTCCGCGCCCTGGGCGTCCCGCAGGCCGACGCAGCCGTGGCTGGTGTTGCTCGTGCCGAACAGGGACGGCGAGGCCCAGTAGTTGCCGTGGATGAAGGTGCCGGAGGTGGTGAGCCGTTGCGCGTGCGGCACGTCGTCGATGTCGTACTCGTCGCCGAGGCCCACGGTCGTCGAGTCCATCCGGGTCTCCCGGAACCGCTCAGAGATCACCATCTTCCCGGCCCATGTGGGGTGTTCGGCGTCGCCGCCGCTGACGTCGTAGGTGGCGATCTGCCTGCCGTCGCGCCGCACCGTCATCGACCTCGCCTTGAGGTCCACGACGCTGATCTGCTCGCGCCCGATGTGGAACGTGACGTCCTTGTCCTGCGTGCCGAACACGCCGTCGGCGCCCTCGACGTCCCTCAGCCGCAGACTCGACGTGATCTTCGTGCCCGCCGCCCAGTACGTCTCCGGGCGGAAGTCGAGCCGGGTGTCGCTGAACCAGTGCCCGACGATCTCCACGTCCGGGTCGGCCGTCACGGTGATGGCCTTCTGCACGGCGGCCCGGTCGGTCACGGCCTTCGTGAAGGTGAAGGAGACGGGCATCCCGACGCCCGACGTGGAGCCGTCCTCCGGGGTGAAGTACCCGACGAACGTGGCGCCGGGCTTCTTGGTGGTGAAGCGGGCCGTGTGCGTGGCGCCGTCAGCGGTCTCGGTCCGCACGGTGTAGCCGGTGCCGGAGGCGGGGCGGGCGGCGGAGGTCCACCGGGTGCGGGCGGCGTTGTAGGTGCCCTTGAGGACGGAGCCGCCGGCGGCGGTGACCTCGACGGCGGCCAGGGCGCCACCGGTGACCGAGACGCTGACCGGGGAGCCGAAATCGGCGTCGTCCGCACCGTCGGCGGGGACGACGGTCACTTTGGCGGTGGCGGCTGCTTCAGCCTCCGTGCCCTCCGTGCCCTCCGTGCCCTCCGTACGGCCTTTGCCCGCGCAACCCGCGACCGTGGCGGCGGAGACCGCGCCGAGAGCGGCGAGCACGCCGCGCCGTGACCAGCGTTCTGTACCGCGTTCCGTGCCGCGGGATATGCGCACCGTGAACCACCCGTTCCTGTCGATCGCGTTCGGGAAGTCGCATGGTGCCGGGGTGATCTGGGTGAACCCTTGGAAAAGGGCGCGCTTGTCTTAAATCTTCGTTTGAGGAGATGTTGTGAAACGGCGGGAGGGAGCGAACGGAATATGAGATTCCGACCCATTTACGCCGGTCAGGGCCGTGGCAAGGTGTCGACGGAAGACTGATCGTCCCCGGAAAGGCCGCCCTCATGCCCCTCGCCCTGTTCCGCCGCAAACGGGCCCGTTCCGCGGCGCGCGGAGCCGGTCTCGCGCACGCCGTGCCGTCGGGCGCGGGCGCCTTCCACTGCCAGGTCACCGACCCGCTCGGGCAGCCGATGCCGGGCGCCGAGGTCACCGTCACGGAGACCAGCACCGGACAGGTCGCGGCGAAGGCCACGACGGACCCGTACGGCCTGGTCTTCCTCACGCTGCGGGCGGGGCGCTACGGCGTGCTGCTCGCGGCGGAGGGCCTGCAGCCGCACCAGCAGACCCTCGACGTCCTCGCCGACACGACCGCCCCGCTCACCTCGGTCCAGCTCCACCCCGGCCGCGCCCCGGAACTCCCCGCCACCGGCACCTGGCTCTTCGACCCGCCGCACACCGCGATCCGGTTCATCGCCAAGCATGTCGGCATGGCCCACGTCCACGGCCGCTTCACCCGTTTCGAGGGCGGCATCCACGTCGCGCCGGACATGGCGGACTCCCGGGTGGAGGTCCGCATCGACGCGGCGTCGATCGACACGGGCAACAACACCCGCGACAACCACCTGCGTTCGGCCGACTTCCTGGACGTCGAGAACTACCCCTACATCCACTTCTCCTCCGACCGCTTCCTCTACCGGGGCGGCTCCAAGTGGACCCTCCAGGGCGCCCTCTCCATGCACGGCGTCAGCCGCACGGTCGACCTCGACACCAGCTACCTCGGCGTCGTCAACGGCGGCTACGCCGAAGAACTCCGCTGCGCGGCCCTGGCCACGGCGGAACTCCACCGCGAGGACTACACCCTCAACTGGCGCACGATGCTGGCCCGGGGCATCGCGGTGGTCGGCCCCACGGTCAGACTCGAACTGGACATCCAGGCGATGTACCGCAGCCACGACACCCCTACGCCGCCGGAGTAGACGGCATGCCGACCACGGCCCGGGCGGCGCTGCTGGTGCTGCTATCGCGATGCGGCAGAGGTTGTGAAATGGTGAGACTTGGGTGAAATGTCCAGTTCGCTCAAGTCTGAGAAATACCGACTACAGAGCCACGGGAGGCGTCCATGTCATCGAAGCGTCGCCGTAAGAAGAAGGCCCGCCGCAAGCACGCCGCGAACCACGGCAGTCGGCCGCAGTCCTGATCCGCGCCGGGGTCACGCCCTCTGCACGAGTCCTTCACCGGCCACTGTCGCCCACTCCGTGACCAGTGCCTCGTACTCCGCCCTGTCCTCGGCGGTCAACTGACCGCCCGTGCGCGCCCACAGGTCGCGGATCTGCTGGTTGACCACATCGGCGGAACGGGCGGAGCGCGGGGTGGGAGTGGAGGACATGTGAACGAGGGTAGGGGATCGGTGCGGCTACGCGCTCCGTTCCGTCACGTGGGCATCGCCATGTGTGATGTTCGCCATGTCGGGCAACCCTTACCGGGTTCGCGCCCGTCCCGCGTCACGGCTTGCGCGCGACCCCCGCGTACAACGGTACGGGTGTGCCGTCCCGCTCCTCGTCGACGGCCAGCTCCGGGCGCCAGTCCGGCAGCCAGACCACGCCCGGGTCGAGCAGTTCCAGGCCGGTGAAGAACTTCGTCATCTCCTCGCGCGAGCGCGGCACCAGCGTCACCCCGCCCGCCGCGTACATCGCGACCGCGTCCTTCGTGCGCTCGGGGTCGTAGTCGGACGCCAGCTGCGAAAGGACCAGGTGGCTGCCCGAGGGGAGCGCGTCCACCAGCGTACGGATGATGTCGTACGCCCCCTGATCGTCCGGGATGAAGTGCAGGAGCGCGATGAGTGACAGCGCGACCGGGCGGTCGAAGTCCAGTATCTCGCCGGCCAGCTCCAGGATTTTCCGCGGGTCGCGGGCGTCCGCCTGGACGTACCGCGTCACGCCCTCCGGAGTGCCGCGCAGCAGCGCCTCCGCGTGGGCCAGGACGATCGGGTCGTTGTCCACGTAGACGACGGACGTCTCGGGCGCCGCGGTCTGCGCGATGCGGTGCAGGTTCGGCTCGGTCGGTATGCCCGTGCCGATGTCGAGGAACTGGCGCACCCCGAGCCGCGCCGCGAGCATCCGCGTCGCCCGCTGCATGAACCAGCGGTTGTGCCGCGCCCCGTACTTGGCCGTCGGCTCCATCGCCGTGATCTGCCGCCCGAGCTCCTCGTCGACCGGATAGTTGTCCTTGCCGCCGAGGAACCAGTCGTACACCCGGGCGGGATGCGCCTTGCCGGTGTCGATGGTGGGCGTGGCGACGGGGGACGGGTCGGTCATGAGACAACTCCGGTGGTCGGCGTGGTCCGTTCGAGCGTGCGTCCGATCATCCTGCCGTACGGGGGTGTCGTGCGGGGCGTGATCGGGAAGGATGGCCGCCGCGCCGCGCCGCGCCGCGCCGCGCCGCGCCGCGCCGGTCCGGCCCGGATCGGACCGGATGCGAAAGAGCCGTAAGTGGGCTGGAGCGGTGCGCCTGAGTGATGGCCCCCGGCGTCTCGGCATCTCCCGGGCCCGCCTCGCCGACCGGCCCGTGATCCGCGGCTGGGCGCCGCCGACGAGGGGCGGAACCCCGGCTTCCGCGACGGTGGGAGTTTCTTCGCGCAGAACCCCGACGGATCTGATCCCGCACCTCAGTTCCCGAGAGCGCCGTGCCGTCCTTCCCCCGCCACGAACCGTCCGGCCCCCTCGATCCCCTCCGCCAACACCGCCGCCCCGTAGCGGAGTTCGGCCCGCATCGCCGTCTCCTCGTCCACCCCGCCCTGCTCGCGCACCGACGCCCGGTCGCTGCGCAGGCACGCCTGGGGGAACGCGGCCAGCTGGGCGGCGAGCGCCTCGGCCGCGGCGCGGGAGCGGCCCGGCGGGACCAGGCGGTTGGCGAGGCCGATCTCGTACGCCTCCTGCGCGGGGACCGGGCGGCCGGTGAGAACGAGGTCCATGGCGCGGCTCTCGCCGATCAGGCGGGGCAGCCGCACCGTGCCGCCGTCGATCAGCGGGACGCCCCAGCGGCGGCAGAACACGCCGAACACGGCGTCCTCCTCGACGACCCGCAGGTCGCACCAGAGGGCGAGTTCGAGGCCGCCCGCGACCGCGTGGCCGCTGACCGCGGCGATCACCGGTTTCGTCAGGCGCAGCCGCGTCGGACCCATCGGCCCGTCACCTTCCTGGGTGACCTTGTTGCCGTGCTCCGTGCCGACGGCCTTGAGATCGGCGCCCGCGCAGAACGTGCCACCCGCGCCCCACAGCACCGCCACCCGCGCCGTGTCGTCGGCCTCGAACTCCCGGAACGTGTCGGAGAGCTGAGCGGCGGTCGGTCCGTCGACCGCGTTCCGCGCCTTCGGGCGGTCCAGGACGACGGTACTGACGTGACCTCGGCGTTCCACGCGGACGGACGACATGCGCGCATCCTGCCACGGCCCCCGGCCCCGGCCCCACCCCTCGACACCGCCCCCGATTCCTTGACCTCAAGATTGGTTGAGGTCCTACTGTCGTCCGCATGAGCATGGAAACCACAGCCTGGACGCAGCTCCACAGCGTCATGAACGCCCAGAACGGCGGCCCGGACAAGCGGCCCTTCGCCCGCGCGACCCTGCGCCGGATCGCCGGGTTCGCCCGGCCGCACCGGCGCCGCATCATGCAGTTCGTGCTGCTCAGCGTGGTCGGGGCGCTGCTCGCGGTGGCGACGCCGGTCCTCGCCGGACACGTCGTCGACGCGATCGTGGGCGGCAAGGACCAGGGCGGGGTGATCCGGCTCGCCGTACTCATCGCCGTCATCGCGCTCGCCGAGGCGGGTATCGGCCTGCTCGCCCGCTGGCTCTCGGCCAACCTCGGCGAGGGCCTCATCCTGGATCTGCGGACCGCTGTCTTCGACCACGTGCAGCGGATGCCGGTCGCGTTCTTCACACGTACTCGTACGGGCGCGCTCGTCAGCCGTCTCAACAACGACGTGATCGGCGCCCAGCGCGCCTTCAGCAACACCCTGTCCGGCGTGGTCGGCAACATCGTCACCCTGGTGTTGACCCTGGCCGTCATGCTCACGCTGTCCTGGCAGATCACCCTTCTCGCCCTCCTCCTGCTCCCCGTCTTCGTGCTGCCCGCACGCCGCATGGGCAGCCGCATGGCCCGGCTCCAGCGCGAGGCCACCGCCCACAACGCGGCCATGGGCACGCGGATGACCGAACGGTTCTCCGCGCCCGGCGCCACCCTGGTGAAGCTCTTCGGCCGGCCCGAGGAGGAGTCCGCCGAGTTCGCCGCCAGGGCGCGCCGCGTCCGCGACATCGGGGTGCGGACCGCGATGGCGCAGTCGGCCTTCATCACCGCGCTCACCCTGGTCTCGGCCCTGGCCCTCGCGCTCGTCTACGGGCTCGGCGGCTACTACGCCCTCGAAGGCACCCTCGAAGCGGGCGCCGTCGTCTCCCTCGCCCTGCTCCTCACCCGCCTGTACGCGCCGCTGACCTCCCTGGCCGGGGCCCGCGTCGAGGTCATGAGCGCCCTCGTCAGCTTCGAGCGGGTCTTCGAGGTGCTCGACCTCAAGCCGCTGATCGACGAGAAGCCGGACGCCCGCGAGGTGCCGGACGGGCCGGTCGCCGTCGAGTTCGACGACGTCCGCTTCGGCTACCCGTCCGCCGACAAGGTCTCCCTCGCCTCCCTCGAAGAGGTCGCCACGCTCGACACCCGCGGCGGCGCCGAGGTCCTGCACGGCGTGAGCTTCCGCGCCGAACCGGGCCAGACCGTCGCCCTCGTCGGCTCGTCGGGCGCGGGCAAGTCGACCATCGCGCAACTGCTGCCCCGCCTCTACGACACCGACGCGGGCGCCGTACGGATCGGCGGCGTCGACGTACGCGACCTGAGCGCACCCGCCCTGCGCGGAACGCTCGGCATGGTCACCCAGGACGGCCACCTCTTCCACGACACGGTCCGCGCCAACCTGCTCCTCGCCCGGCCGGGCGCCGACGAGGAGGAACTGTGGGACGTCCTGCGCCGCGCCCGCCTCGACGCCCTCGTACGGGAGCTGCCGGACGGGCTCGACACGGTCGTCGGCGAGCGCGGCTACCGCCTCTCCGGCGGTGAGCGCCAGCGCATGACCATCGCCCGCCTCCTCCTCGCCCGCCAGCGCGTCGTCATCCTCGACGAGGCCACCGCCCACCTCGACAACACCTCCGAGGCCGCCGTCCAGGAGGCCCTGACCGAGGCGCTCAGCGACCGCACGGCCATCGTCATCGCCCACCGCCTCTCCACGATCCGCTCCGCCGACCAGATCCTCGTCGTGGAGGGCGGACGCATCGTGGAGCGCGGACCCCACACCGCCCTGCTCGCCGCCGACGGCCGTTACGCGGAGCTGTACCGCACCCAGTTCGCCCCGGAGGAGGTGACGCCGGAAGCGGCCTGAACCGCCTCACAGTTCGGCCGAGTTGACCTATGGGACGGGGGCGGGACCGCGGTTACCCTGAGTCCATGCTGCTGGGTCGTACAGCGGAATGCGCACGGATCGCCGACCTCGTCGACGACGCACGTACGGGGCGGAGCACCGCGCTGGTCATCCGGGGCGAGGCCGGTATCGGCAAGAGCAGTCTGCTCCGCTACGCCGAGTCGGTCGCCGGTGACCTCACCGTGCTGCGCACCCACGGCATCGAGACCGAGTCACAACTGCCCTACGTGGGCCTCGCCGACCTGTTCCGCCCGGTCACCGACCTTCTGGACCGCATCCCGGGCCGGCAGGCCGCGGCCCTCACCGGCGCGTTGGCGCTCGGCCCGGCCGTCGCCCAGGACCGGTTCGCCGTCGCCGCCGGAACGCTCAGCCTGCTCGGCGCGGTCAGCGAGTCCGGGCCCGTCCTCGTCGTCGTCGACGACGCGCAGTGGCTGGATCCGTACTCCCTGGACTCCCTGGCCTTCGCCACGCGCAGGCTCGGCCGCGAAGGGGTCGTCGCCCTCTTCGCCACCCGCGACACCGACGAGGCCTCCTCCCGGCTCGCCCCCGTCGAGACCCTCACCCTGCGCGGCCTCGACACCGACGCGGCGCGCGCCCTGGTCGCCGACGAGCCCCTGTCCCCGCACGACATCACCTGGCTCCTCTCCGAGGCGCGCGGCAACCCCCTCGCCCTCGTCGAACTGCCCTCGCTGCTCGCGCGCGGCGGCCACCGGCGCGACACCGGGGCCCCGCCGCCCATCGGCGAGATCCTCGCGCGCACCTTCCACAGCGCCATCGCCCGGCTGCCCCTCCGGGCGCAGGACGCCATGCTGCTGCTCGCCGTCCTCGGGCCGCGCCCACTCGCCGGCACCGAACGTGTCCTGCGCGACCAGGGGCTGACGTACGCCTCGCTCGAACCCGCCGAGCGCGCGGGCCTGATGACCGTCGAAGAAGGCGCGTACGTCTTCCGCCACCCGCTGGTCCGCTCCGGCGTCTACCACGGGGCGAGCGCCGTGCGCCGCTGGCGCGCCCACCGCACCGTCGCCCGCGCGCTCCAGGACGCGCAGGCCCCCACCGCCCTTGAGCGGTACGCCTGGCACCTCGCCGAGTCCGGCGCCGACCCCGACGAACAGGTCGCCGCCGCCCTCGAACACGCCGCCTCCGCCGAGCCCGCGAGCCTTGCCTTCCCGCTCGCCGCACGCCTCTACGCGCACGCCGCCCGTTTCACCCCGGAGGGCGAGCGCAAGGCGGGCCGCCTCCTGTCCGCCGCCCGCGCCGCGCAGGCCGCCGGTTCGCTCGACGAGGCCGCCGGGCTCCTCGACCGCGCCCTCGGCCACGCCACCCAGCCGCGCACCCGCCTCGACGTGCGCCAGCTGCTCTGTTACGTCGACATCCAGCGGGGTCGCCCGGCACGCGCCAGCGAGGAGCTGCGGGCCGCCGTCGACGAGGCCCGCAGCGTCGACCCCGGGCTCGCCGCCGTCATGCTCGGCGGCGTCACCCTCACCGAGCTCGCCGTCGGGGACCTGACCGCCGCCCGCGCCACCTCCGACGAGTCCATGCGCATCGTCGAAGCCTTCACCGACGCGCCCGCCGCCCTGCCCGTACGCCTCCTGCACGCGCTCGTCCAGCTCCTCGGCGGCGACGCGGAGGACGGCCGGGCCCTGCTCCACGAACTCGAGAAGCCGCTCGCCGAACCGGACCTGTCCTTCCCGTACCCGGTCTCCGGCGTCGGCGGCCTCTGCTACCTGGCCGCCGAGGAGCTGGACGAGGGGCACGCCCTGCTCGACCGCGCCGTGCACGCCGCGCGCGCCGCCAGCACGGTCGGTCTCCTCGCCCATCTCCTCGGCACGCTCTCGGTCGTCGAGTTCTGGCGCGGCCAGTGGACCTCCGCGCTCGCCCACGCCGACGAGTCCGCGCGGCTCGGCGAGGACACCGGGCGCGTCATCGAGGTGTGCCGCGCCCTCGCCGCCCAGGCCAAGGCCGAGGCCGCCCTCAACCGTGAGACGGACTGCCGCCGCCACGGCGCCCAGGCCGCCGCGCTCGCCGCCGCCGCCGACCTGCCGATGGACGCGGCCCGCGCCCACGGCGCGCTCGGCCTGCTCGAACTCGGCCTCGGCCGCCACGAGGAGGCGGCCCGCCACCTGGAGAACGTACGGGACTTCTCCGTCGCCAACGGCCGCGGCGACGGCCTCTACCTCTCCTGGGCCGCCGACCTCGCCGACGCCTACGTCCACCTCCACCGCACCGACGAGGCGTACGACGTGCTGCGCGTCCTGGAGCACGAGGCGGGGCGCGGGGTCCGCCCGATCGCCGCCGCGGCCGCCGCCCGCTGCCGGGCCATGCTCGAACCCGGCGACGCGGAGCGGCACCTGGACCGGGCGCTGCTCCATCTCGGGGGAGTGATGGCGCCGTTCGAACGGGGGCGCACCGAGTTCACGCGGGGGGAGCTGCTGCGGCGACAGGGGCGTCGCGGTGACGCGCGGCAGTGGTTGCGGCGCGGGCTCGCCACGTTCGAACGCCTCGGGGCGACCGGGTGGGCGGCGCGGGCGGCGGCCGAGCTGCACGCGGCCGGTGGTGACCAGGTCCGTACGGGCCCCGCCCCGCTCGACGGGCTGACCCCGCAGGAGTTGCGCGTCGCTCTCGCCGTCGGCCGTGGCGTCACCAACCACGAGGCGGCCGAACAGCTCTTCCTCAGCGTCAAGACGGTCGAGTTCCACCTGGGGAACATCTACCGGAAGCTGGACGGGGTGCATCGCAGAGCGCAACTGGTGCGGTTGCTCAGCCAGTTCAGCGAGGCCTGAGAACGGGAGTGCGCGCGGACGCGGACGCGGAACAGCGGGGGTGCCCTGCTGGGCACCCCCGTCCCCCGATTGTCCCCCGCTGAGACCCCCCGTAGACCCCCCGCGGTCGGAAGCCCCGTGCGCTTCCGTGTCTCCAAGATGGACCCGTGCGGCCTCGACGGCCACGGTGAAAACCCTGGGATCGCGGACCAGGGTCGTACGGCGGTTGATGTACGCGCCGAACCATGGGGGAGCGGGGCCGACCGGCCCTGTGGGTGAGGGCCGAACGGCCCCTGCCCGCCCTCTGGCCAGGGCGCCACTGTGTGCGTCCGCCGCCCGCTTCAGGTGCGAAGCCGGGCTCTTGAGGGGGACCACCATGGCATGGACGCCCGCGCTGCGGCTGCGCCGCCTGCGGACCGCGCGGCCCGCGGACCATCCGTCGCCGGTCGCGGTCCGGTACGCCGCCGGATGCGTGGTGATCGAGTTGCGGGCGGAACTTGGCCCCGCCGCCGAAGCGTCCCTCGGGCGTCTGCTGCACGGGGTCATCCGCCCCGGCGGCACCCCCGTGCTCCTCGACCTCCGCCACGCCGGGGAGCTCGGCCCCGGCGGCCTCAGCGCCCTGCTCCTGGCCCGTGTCCTGGTGGACCGGCACGGGCTGGCGCTCGCCGTGGTGCGGAAGGACGGCGTCCCCGAACTCTATTACGCGGGGGCGCGGTTGACGCCTCCGCCCCGGCTCACCCGCGACGGAGGATGCCCCGCGCCCGACCTGCTGCTGCGGTCTGGTGATGAGGCAGGGACATGATGTGGACGGGTACGGGTGGGCGGCTCTTCTGACGTGGCCGGCGCGGTGCGCCCTGGGCGCTGCCGACCGGGTGGCGAGCGCCGCCGTACGGGTCGTGGTCGGCTCGGTGCTCGACCGGATCGACCTGGACGCGGTCGTCGCCCGGGTGGACGTGGACCGGGTCGCGGACCGGGTGGACGTGGACCGCGTCGCGGACCGGGTGGATGTGGACCGGGTCGCCGATCGCGTGGACGTGGACCGGGTCGCCGCCAGGATCGACGTGGACCGGGTCGCGGACCGCGTGGACGTGGAACGGGTCGTGGCCCGCGTGGATGTGGACCGGATCGCGGCTCAGGTGGACGTGGACCGGATCGCGGCCCGGATCGACGTGACGGGGGTCGCCGACCGTGTCGACGTGGACCGGATCGCCGACCGGGTCGACATCGACCGGGTGATCGCGCGGATGGATCTGGTCGGGCTCACCCGTGACGTGCTGCGGGAGATCGATCTCGGGCGGATCGTACGGGAGACCGGCGGAGGGATGGCCGCCGACACCGGGGCGGCGATCCGGGTCCTTGGCAGGCGCGGCGACCGTGCCGTGAACCGGCTGGCCGACCGCGCCTTCAAACGTGACGGCGGCGCCCCGTGACACCCGCCCGGGACAGCGGCTCCGCCCGGTCCGCGGCCGGGCCTGGGTCCGACACCGCCGGGATCGTCTCGCGCGGGGTGGCCGGGCTCCTGGACGCGCTGGTCGTCGCCGTCACCGCCGTCACCGTGCAACTGGGCCTGGCCTGCGCCCTGTTGCTCGTCGAGGGGCCTCCGTTCCGGGTCCCGGAGGCGTCCGGGTGGCTGTGGGGGGCGCTCGGCTGGGCCTTCGCCGTGTGCTATCTCGGCGGCTCGTGGGCCACGACCGGGCAGACCGTCGGGGACCGGCTCCTCGGCGTGCGGGTGGGGGACCGCGCGGGCGGCCGGCTCGGGATGCCGCGGTCCTTGCTGCGGGCCGTGCTGAGCGTCTCGTTCCCGCTCGGGCTGCTGTGGGTGCCGTTCAGCAGGCGCCGCGCCGCGGTGCAGGACCTCATCGCCCGCAGCGGCGTCCGCTACGACGGGCGGTGAGGCGCCGCCGGGGCGCCGGGGCCGCCGCGCGGCAGCATCGCCCCGGCCACGAGGCCGCCCAGGCCGATCGCGCCGAGCACCACGAGCGCCGTCATGTACGGGCCCGTCGCCGGGTTCGCGATGAGGATCGTGCCCGCGATCGCGGTGCCGACCGAGGAGCCGAGGTTGGAGATGGAGCGGGAGAGGCCCGAGATCTCACCCTGGAGGTCGTCGGGGAAGGCCGACTGGACGACGTTCACCGACGGGGTCAGCATCAGCCCGAGGCCCAGGCCGATCAGGAGCAGGCCGGGCGTGAACGCCCACGCCTTGTCCGTGTGGCCGGCGAGGCCGAGCAGGACGCCGATGCCGCTGACGGTCGTGACGAAACCCGCCATGACGAGCGTGCGCTGCGCCCGCCGCTTCGCGAAGCGTTCCGCGCCGAGCGAGGACGCGAGGAGGCCCACGGTGGACGCGGTGAAGATGACACCGGTGCTGATCGCGTCGTAGCCCCGCACCACCTGGAGGTACGTGGCCGCCACGAACGAGACGCCCATGAGCACCAGCCACTGCACGTGCTGGGTGATCAGGCCGAGGTTGGAGGTGCGGTTGTGGAACAGGGACGTCGGCAGGAGCGCCTTCTCGCCCTTGCGCTCCTTCGAGCGGACCCATGTGAAGAACGCCACCAGGACCAGCACGCCGACGAGCATCAGACCGAGCGCCAGCCAGCCGTTGTCGTCGGTCGCCAGGATTCCCGTGACGACCAGGACCAGGCCGGTCGCCGAGAGCACCGCGCCGACCGTGTCGAACTGGCATTGCGGGTCGGCGGGCAGCGGATCCTCCAGATTGCGGGTCAGCACGATGATGATCACGATGACCACCGCCTGGAAGACGAAGGACGCCCGCCAGCTGATCGCCGAGGTGATGAGGCCGCCGATCAGCGGACCCGCCGCCGCGCCGACACCGCCCATCGCCATGATCGCGCCGAACGCCCGCGCCCGGTCGGTGACCTCGGTGAACAGCAGGGTGGTGAGGATGTAGACGGGCGGGATGAGCAGCGCCGTACCGATGCCTTCGAGGATCGAGTTGCCCAGGATGAGGACGCCGAGGCCGGGGGCGGCCGCGCTGAGCAGGGCGCCGACCCCGTAGATCAGGAGACCGGCGACGAGGCAGCGCTTGCGGCCGTAGCGCTCGGTGAGGATACCGCCGGGGATCATCAGCGCGGCCATGACCAGGAGGAACACGGTGATGGCGGTCTGCACGCCCTGGACCGTGGTGTCCAGGTCCTCGCTGATGTCCTTGATCATCACGTTCATGTTCGACCCGGCGAAGCTGCAGATGAACTGCGCCAGGGCCAGCGGCGCGAGGATCCGGCGGGGCCAGGCGCGCGGGGCACCGGCTCCGCTCTGACGGGACGGCACGGTCATCGGCTTGCCTCCGATCGGGGGGCCGGGCGACCGCCAGGGTCGTGGCCGCCCTCCGCCCGGTCGTCACCCCCGGAGGGTGACGACCGCGGGCCCCGTCCGGGAGCAACACTTCCCCCCACAGCGGTGCATCGGGCACCCTCCACACGCACGGAGGTCCTGTCATGGCCACCACCTCGACGACCCACCACCGCACCAGCGCGAAGGAGGCCGCGGCCGGCGGGCTGACCATCTTCGCGGCGGTGATGCTGTTCATCTCCGGAATCCTGGGCTTCTGCCGCGGTCTCATGGCAGCCCTGGAGGACGACGTCTTCCTGACGACGCGCGACTACGTCTTCCAGTTCGACCTGACGACGTGGGGCTGGATCCACATGCTGATCGGCGCGATCGCCGTAGCCGTCAGCCTCGGCCTCTTCGTCGCCATGACGTGGGCCCGGGTCTGCGGCATCGCCCTGGCGAGCCTGCTGATCATCGCCAACTTCCTCTCCATCCCGTACTACCCGTTCTGGTCCATGACGCTGATCGCGCTGAACGCGTTCATCATCTGGGCGCTCTGCGTGGTGCGGCGGGACACGCTCGTCTGACCGGCACGGCCCGCCCCCCACTTCCCGATCAGGCGACCAGGCGAGGTGACGCATGCGCGACAGACCGGCACGGACGACGGACAAGAGAGCCGAGCGGATAGCCGAGTTCATCGCGCCGCTGCGGGTGGAGCCCGGCAGCCGGGTGCGCCTGGCCGAGGACTTCGACCCCGCGTACCGGGCGGGCGTCAAGAACAAGAAGGCCGGCGAGGAGCTGCTGCGTGCCGGTGTCGCGCAGCTGGCCGAGTACCAGCGGCGCCTCGCGGCCGACGCCACCAGCGGCGTCCTGCTGTGCCTCCAGGCCCTCGACGCGGGCGGCAAGGACGGCACCATCCGCCACGTGATGAGCGGGGTCAACCCGCAAGGGGTGCGGGTGGCCGGGTTCAAGGTGCCCTCCACCGAGGAGCTGAGCCACGACTACCTGTGGCGCTACGCCTGCCGCCTTCCGCGCCGCGGCGAGATCGGCATCTTCAACCGCTCCCACTACGAGGAGGTCCTGGTCGTCCGGGTGCACCCCGAGCACCTCACCCGCCAGGGGCTGCCGGACGGGGCCACGGGCAAGAAGGTCTGGCAGCGCCGCTACCGGCAGATCAACGACTGGGAGCGCTACCTCACCGAGAACGGCTTCCACGTCGTCAAGGTCTTCCTGAACCTGTCCAAGGAGGAGCAGCGCGTCCGCTTCCTCAAACGCATCGACGTGCCGGAGCGCAACTGGAAGTTCTCCGCCGCCGACGTCCGCGAGCGCGGGTTCTGGGACTCCTATCAGGACGCGTTCGACGAGGTGCTCTCCGCCACCAGCACACCGTGGGCGCCCTGGTACGTGGTGCCCGCCGACCGCAAGTGGTTCGCGCGCATCTGCGCGGCCGCCGTCCTCACGCACACCCTCATCGGCATCGACCCGCGCTACCCGGAGGTCGACGACAAGAGCCGCGCCGCCCTCGCCGGGGCGAGGAAGCGGCTGGAGCGGGAGGCGCCGCGATGACCGCACAAGCCGAGGCCCGCGTCTGGTACGCGCGGCCCGCCGAGACCGTGGCCGGGGAGCTCGGGGTCGACCCGGCCACGGGTCTCAGCGGCCGGGCGGCGGCCACGCGGCTGCAAGCGGACGGGCCCAACGCGCTGCCGCAGGAACGCACCAGGTCCGCCCTGTCCCGGTTCCTCGGCCAGTACACCTCGTACATGCAGATCATCCTGCTCGGCGCCGCCGTGGTCTCGCTCGCCATCCAGGAGTGGGGGACGGCGGTCGTGCTGCTCGCCCTGACCGTCCTCAACGCGGTCATCGGGCTCCGCCAGGAGGGCAAGGCGGAGAGCGCCATGAACGCCCTGAAGGAGATGACGAAGGCCACCGCGCGCGTACGCCGGGACGGCACCGAGGCCGAGATCCCCGCCGAGGAGGTCGTCGTCGGCGACATCGTGCTGCTCGCGGCGGGCGACGAAGTCCCGGCCGACGGACGCCTGTTGAGTACCAGCGCCCTGCAGATCGACGAGTCCGCGCTCACCGGGGAGAGCGTGCCCGCCGCCAAGGACGCCGCACCCGTACGGGGGGACGGGCTCGGCCCCGCCGATCAGACGGACATGGCGTTCATGACGACGCCGGTCACGCACGGCAGCGCCGTCCTCGTCGTCACCGCGACCGGATCCGGCACCGAACTCGGCCGCATCTCCGGCATGTTGACGACCACCAAGCCCGAGCCGTCGCCGCTGACCACCGAGCTGAACCGGCTGACCCTGTGGATCGTCGGCGCCGCCGGACTGACGATGATCGTGATGTTCGCCCTGGGGCGCTCGCGGGACGAGGCGTGGGACGCCCTCTTCGTCAGCGCGGTCTCACTCGCCATCGCGGCCGTGCCCGAGGCGCTGCCGACCGTCACGCAGACGATCCTCTCCCTCGGCGGACTCGACCTGGCCCGCAGGCACGCCATCGTCAAGGACCTCCCGTCGGTGGAGACGCTCGGCTTCACCTCGGCGATCAACTCCGACAAGACCGGCACGCTGACCATGAACCAGATGACCGTCGTCGAGGTCGTCGACCCCTACGACCGGTACACGGTCTCCGGCACCGGCTACTCCCTCGAAGGCCGCGTCCACCACGCCGCCGGGGCCACGCCGAGCATCGAGGAAGCGATCCTGCCCTACCTCGTCGCCAGCGACGCCGCGCTCGTCGACGGGCACGTCGTCGGCGACCCCACCGAGGGCGCCCTGCTCGTCCTGGGCCACAAGGCGGGCCTCGACGTCGCCGCGACCCGCGAACGCCTGCCCCGCCTCGCCACCCTGCCGTTCGACCCGGCGTACAAGCTCATGGCGACCTTCCACACGGCCCGCGACGGGAGAGGCGAGGAGGTCGTGCGCTGCTTCGTGAAAGGAGCGGCGCCGGCCGTCCTGGCGCGCACCACGACCGCCCTGTCGCAGGGCGAGGCCGTCCCCTTCGACGACGCGCTGCGCGGCCGGGCCCAGGAGGAGATCGACCGCATCAGCCGCGCGGGCCGCCGCGTGATGGCCGCCGCCACCCGCGACATCGACCCGGCGCTCTTCTCGCCGGACGGCGATCTGCTCGGCCTCGTACGCGAGTTGAGCGTCACCAGCCTCGTCGGCATGGTCGACCCGCCGCGCGAGGAGTCCCGCGCCGCCGTGGCCGCCGCGCAGGCCGCCCACATCCGCGTACGGATGGTGACCGGTGACGACGTCGTCACCGGCGCGGCCGTCGCCCGGCAGGTCGGGATCGAGGGCGAGGCGATCCTCGGCGCCGACTTCGCCGCCCTGCCGCCCGCGGAACGCCTCGCCCGCATCGACCGGATCGGGGTCGTAGGACGCGTCGCGCCCGAGCACAAGGTGCTGCTCGCCGAGGTGCTCAAGGAGAAGGGCGACGTGGTCGCCATGACCGGCGACGGCGTCAACGACGCCCCGGCGATCAAGGCCGCCGACATCGGCATCGCGATGGGCTCCGGCACCGAGGTCGCCAAGAACGCCGGGCGGATGATCCTGTCCGACGACAACTTCGCGACGATCGTGCACGCCGTCGAGCAGGGCCGGAAGATCTACGACAACCTCACCAAGTACATCCGGTTCGTCCTGGTCCTCCTCGTCGTCTTCGTGCTCACCTTCCTCGGCGCGACACTGTTCGACATCGCCGACGGCGAACCGTTCACACCCGCCCAGGTGCTCTGGATCCACTTCTTCGTCAACGCGGCCTTCGGCTTCTCGCTCGGCTTCGACCGGGTCAGCGCCGGGCTCATGGACCGCCGCCCGCGCCCGCGCGGCGAACCCGTCATGACCGGCGGCCTCATGCTCACCGTCGGGCTCGTCGGCGTCGCGATCGCCGCCTCGCTGCTCGCCCTGCTCGAACTGGGCAAGGCCCGCTACGACAGTACGCAGATCGGCAACTCCATCGCCTTCACCGCGTTCGCGCTCTGCCTGATCGTCGCCGCGCTCGAATGCCGCAACCAGACGCGGACCGCCCTGACCGTCGACACCTTCGACAGCAAACAGCTCAACTGGACCGTGTTCGGCGAGTTCGTGCTCGCCGTCCTCGTCATCCAGACCGACGTCTTCAACCGGCTCCTCGACACGACACCGCTGCACCTCGGCCAGTTCGGCTGGGCCCTGCTGCCCCCGCTCGCCCTGCTCGGCCTGTGGGAGCTGGGCAAGCTGCTCGCCCGCCGCCGGCGCGCCGGGCCCGCCGGGTGAAAGGGGTGGGCTGGACACCGCCCGGCGTTCGCGCCCTGCGGGAGTACCGGCGGGCGTGGCTGGTCAAGGACGTCGTCGCGGGCGTCGTCCTGAGCACGCTCCTCGTCCCGCAGGGCATGGCGTACGCGGAACTGGCCGGGCTCCCGCCCATCACCGGCCTCTACACCTCCGTGCTCTGCCTCCTCGCGTACGCGGTGGCCGGCCCGTCCCGCATCCTCGTCCTCGGCCCGGACTCCTCGCTCGGCCCGATGATCGCCGCCACGGTGATCCCCCTGGTCGCGGCCGACGGCGACCCGGACCGCGCCGTCGCGCTCGCCTCCGTCCTGGCCCTCATGGTCGGCGGCATCACGCTCCTGGCCGGGGTGGCGCGGCTCGGGTTCGTCGCCGACCTGATCTCCAAACCGACCATGATCGGCTACATGAACGGGCTCGCCCTGACCATCCTCATCGGGCAGCTGCCCAAGCTGTTCGGCTTCTCCACCGACGCCGACGGCCTCATCGACGAGGCGCGCGCCTTCGCCGGCGCGCTCGGTGACGGCGAGACGGTCCCGGCCGCCGTCACGGTCGGCATCGGCTGCATCGCCCTGATCGTGCTGTTGCAGCGGTGGCTGCCGAAGGTGCCCGCGGTCCTCGTCATGGTCGTGCTCGCGATCACCGCGTCGGTCGCCCTCGACCTGGACGAGCACGGCGTCCGCACGGTCGGCCGGCTCCCGGAGGGGCTTCCCCCGTTCACGGTCCCGGACATCCGCTGGGACGACCTCGGCCCGCTCTGCGTCGGCGCCCTCGGCATCGCCCTGGTCTCGCTGGCCGACACCATCTCCAACGCCTCCGCGTTCGCCGCCCGCACCGGACAGGAGGTCCGCGGCAACGACGAGATGATCGCCATCGGCGCCGCCAACGCCGCCGCCGGACTCTTCCAGGGCTTTCCCGTCAGCACCAGCGGATCACGCACCGCCGTCGCCGAACGGGCGGGCGCCAAGACCCAGTTGACCGGGCTCGTCGGCGCGGCCCTCATCCTCCTCATGCTGGTCCTGCTGCCCGGCCTCTTCAGCGACCTGCCGCAGCCCGCGCTCGCCGCCGTCGTCATCACCGCCTCCCTGTCCCTCGCCGACCTGCCCGGCACGAGGAGGCTGTGGCGCCAGCGCAAGGCGGAGTGCTGCCTGTCGGTCGCCGCGTTCCTCGGCGTCGCCCTGCTCGGCGTCCTGCAAGGCATCGCGATCGCCGTCGGCCTGTCCATCCTCAACGTGTTCCGGCGCGCGTGGTGGCCCTACTGCACCGAGCTGGGCCGGGTGCCGGGGCTCGAGGGCTTCCACGACAGGCGCTCCTACCCGACCGCGGAACACCTGCCGGGCCTGGTGATCCTCCGCTTCGACGCGCCCCTGTTCTTCGCCAACGCCACGACGTTCCGCGACGAGGTCCTGCACGCCGCGCACGCCGACCCGCCGCCGCGCCGGGTGGTCCTCGCGGCCGAGCCCGTCACCGACGTCGACACGACGGCGGCGGACATCCTGGAGGAGCTGGACGCCGCGCTCCAGGAGCGCGGCGTCACCCTGGTCTTCGCCGAGCTGAAGGACCCCGCCCGCCGCAAGATCGAACGCTACGGCCTGTCCCGTACGTTCGACCCGGACCGCTTCCACCCGACGCTGGAGGCCGCGGTGACCGCGTACCGGGCCGCCAGCGGCGCGCGGTGGGAGTCCTAGACCGAGCTCGACTCCACCGCGAACACGTGCGTGCCCCACGGCGGCAGGTCGACGTAGAGACCGCTGGAGAGCAGCTCCGCGCCGGAGCGCCCGTAGTGGTCGGCGGCGACGAGCAGCTCCGTCAGCTCCCATGTCTCGGGACCGAGTTCCGGCCACGGCAGCGGGATGTGCGCCTGCGCCGGACGGGCGGACAGGTTCACCACGGTCAGGAAGTGCCCCGCGTCGCCGGTCCAGCAGGAGGCGATCAGGTCGTCGCAGGAGCGGTTGTCGGACCAGCCCGCGCACTCCAGGAGCCGCCAGCCGCCGGTGCGCATGCCGCTGCGGTGGACGCGGGCGAGCAGCTGCTCGTGGAAGGAGCGCAGCGCGTTGTCCGGCGGTTCGTCGGGGCGGCGGTCGAGGAACACCGGCAGGTGCACGCGGCGCCCCGTGAACTCGCCCTCGTGCCAGAGCGTCGCGCCGGGCAGTGTCGCGATCAGCACGGCCGCCGCACGCTCCTTGTCCGGGGGCAGGGTCTGCGCGGCGCGCGGCTCGTCGTGGTTCTCCAGGAAGCGGACGAGCCGCCGCTGGTAGTCCTCGTCGGCGTGCAGATGTCCGCGCACGGACGCCGCGCTCTCGTGCAGCACACGGTCGTAGAGCCGCTTGTCGTAGCAGAAGTCGAAGCCCTGCTCCTGGAGGGGGTACTCGAGGTCCCAGTACGCCTCCGCCGCGAAGACCATCTCGGGGTGCCGGTCGCGGACCTCGCCGATGACCTGCGTCCAGAAGTCCCGCTCGGGCACGGCGCCCGCGCGCTCACCCCAGGTGCGGGCGAACACCTCGTTGAGCAGGAGCATCGCCATGTCGCAGCGGACGCCGTCGCAGACGTCGCCGATGTCCCGCAGGGTCTGGACCGTCGCCCGGCGCAGCTCGGGTGCGAACGCGTTGAGCTGGACGACGTCGGGCCACGGCGCGAAGAACGGGTCCCGGCCCCGGGCCAGCACGGACCGGCCCGTGTCGAGGAAGCCCGCCGGATCGCGCCGCACGTCCGCCGCGTCGCCGCGCACGAAGTACTCGGGGTGCTCCGCCACCCAGGGGCTGTCCGGGGCGACGTGGTTGGGCACGTAGTCGAGCAGCAGGCCGACGCCCCTGTCGTCGAGCGCGGAGCGGGCGGCGGCGAGCCCGGCCGGGCCGCCGAGCGCCTCGTCCACCACGTACCGGCGGATGCAGTACGGCGATCCGGCGACGTCCTCCTCGGTGGCGTTCTGGACGGCCGCGGCGAACGCCCTGCGCAGCGCCGGGTCGGCGAGCGCGATGGAGCGGCCCAGCGGGCTGCGCTCCCACACGCCCATCAGCCAGACGGCGTCGACGCCGGCCGGGGTGACCTCGTCCCACACGTTCTTCGGCACGTCGGCCAGGGACACGGGGCGGCCGGCCCGCAGACCGGTCTCGCGCAGCCACACACGGGTGTTGATCTCGTGGATGACGGGTTGCGCCGGCAGTGCGGTCATCGGCTCTGCCTCCTCGCCGTACCGGAGCGGAAGTCGTCGGGGCCCATCCTGCCGAAGAGCTGCATCAGAGGGGCGATCAGACCGGTCCAGCCGGTCTGGTGGGAGGCGCCGAGACCGGCGCCGTTGTCACCGTGGAAGTACTCGTAGAAGCTGATCAGGTCCCGCCAGTGCGGGTCGTCGCGGAACTTGGCCTGGCCGCCGTAGACCGGCCGGTGCCCGTCCTCGTCGCGCAGGAAGATGCGGGTGAGACGCGCGCTGATGTCCTCGGCGACCTCGTACAGGTTCTTGCGCACGCCGGAGCCCGTCGGGCATTCGACGGTGAACTCGTCGCCGTAGAAGCTGTAGAGGTTGAGCAGCGCGCGGATGAGCAGCGTGTTCATCGGCAGCCAGACCGGGCCGCGCCAGTTGGAGTTCCCGCCGAACATGCCCGAGTCGGACTCGGCGGGCAGATAGCCGACCCCGAACTCCTGGCCCTGCACCCAGAACGTGTAGGGGTGCTCGGCGTGGTGGCGGGAGAGCGCCCTGATCCCGTACGGGCTGAGGAACTCGTCCTCCGACAGGACATGGCCGAGGACCCGTACGAGCTTCTTCTCGTCCAGGACGGACAGCAGCCGGGGCCCGCCCGCCTTGCCCGCCTGCGCCGCCGTGAGCGTCACGGACAGCGAGGGGTGGCGGGCGGCGAACCGCTGGAGCCGCTCGCCGAGACCGGAGAGGCGGGCCAGCTCCTCGGGCTGGAAGACGGTCGAGGCGCACAGCGGGAGCAGGCCGACCATGGAGCGGACCTTGAGGCGGACGGCCTCGCCGTCGGGCAGGCGCAGCACGTCGTAGAAGAACCCGTCCTCCTCGTCCCACAGCTCGTCGCCGAGGTCGCCGACGCGGTCCATCGAGGCGGCGATCCACAGGTAGTGCTCGACGAACTTCAGGACCATTTCCTCGTAGGACTCGTTGTGCTTCACCAGTTCGAGGGCGATCTGGAGCATGGACTGGCAGTACAGCGCCATCCAGGCGGTACCGTCCGCCTGCTCCAGGGTGCCGCCGGTGGGCAGGGGGGCGCTGCGGTCGAAGACACCGATGTTGTCGAGGCCGAGGAAGCCGCCCTGGAAGACGTTGCGGCCCGAGGGGTCCTTGCGGTTGACCCACCAGGTGAAGTTGGTGAGCAGCTTCTGGAAGGCGCGCTCCAGGAACGCGTGGTCGCCCTGGCCGGTGGTCCGCTCCTCCATCATGTAGACGAAGTACGCGGCCCAGGCGTGCACCGGCGGGTTGACGTCGCTGAAGTTCCACTCGTAGGCCGGGATCTGGCCGTTGGGGTGCAAGTAGGAGTCGCGCAGCAGCAGTTCGAGCTGCTGTTTGGCGAAGTCGAGGTCGACGACCGAGAACGCCACCGTGTGGAAGGCGAGGTCCCAGGCGGCGTACCACGGGTACTCCCACTTGTCCGGCATCGAGACGATGTCGTCGTTGACCATGTGGAACCACTCGCGGTTGCGGATGCCCGGCCGCGGCATGCTCCACGGGGACAGGTCGTGCTCGGCCAGCCACGTCTCCAGATCGAAGGCGTAGTACTGCTTGGACCAGAGCAGCCCCGCCACGGCCTGGCGCAGCACCCGCGCCTCGTCCTTGCTCGCCCGCGGCGGCGTCAGCTCCCGGTAGAAGGCGTCGGCCTCGGCGATGCGCTGCTTGAACACCGACTCGAAGCCGCGGCCCACCGACAGCTTGCCGCCGGCGGGTCCGAGACGCAGCCGCAGCGTCTCGGACCCCCCTGGGGCGACCACCAGCGAGTAGTGGGCCGCCGCCTTGGTGCCCTCACGGGCCGGGTTCACGGCTGTCGCGTCGCCGTCGACGATGTACCGGCCGATGCCGTCCTTCACGTAGGGGGAGGCGCTCGCCACGCCGAAGAGGCGCTCGTTGTCCGTCTCGTTCTCGGTGAACAGGACCCGGGGCGCGCCCTCGCACCGCAGGTCGTAGGAGCCGAGTTCGGGGTGGTCGACCCGGACGCCGCTCGTGCGGCTCGGGCTGTCGACCGCCCACAGGCGCGGCTTGGCCTCGTCGGCCCGCTGGTCCTGCCACGACCAGGTGTTGCGGAACCACAGCGTCGGCAGGACGTGCAGGGCGGCCTCGCGCGGGCCCCGGTTCTCGACGGTGATCCGCATCAGGATGTCGTCGTGGTCCGCCTTGGCGTACTCCACGGTCACGTCGAAGTACGCGTCGTCGTCGAAGATCCCGGTGTCGAGCAGCTCGTACTCGAACTCCTGGCGGCCCCGCTCGCGGTTGACGGCGAGCAGGTCCTCGTAGGGGTAGGCGGCCTGCGGGTACTTGTACAGATAGCGCAGGTAGGAGTGGCTGGGCGTGCTGTCGAGGTAGAAGTAGTACTCCTTGACGTCCTCGCCGTGATTGCCCTCGCCGTTGGTCAGGCCGAAGGCGCGTTCCTTCAGGATCGGGTCGTGGCCGTTCCACAGGGCGAGCGCCAGGCACAGCCGCTGCTTCTCGTCGCAGATGCCGCCGAGCCCGTCCTCGCCCCACCGGTACGCGCGCGAGCGCGCGTGGTCGTGCGGGAAGTACGACCACGCGTCGCCGCCGGGGCTGTAGTCCTCGCGGACCGTGCCCCACTGCCGTTCGCTGAGGTACGGGCCCCACAGACGTGCCCGCGCGTTCCCCTCGGCCGTCGGCCCGATCTTCCCGCCCCGCGCCTGGGTGTCCATCCGCGCTCTCCCTGCCTCGGTCAGCCGGAGGCGCCAGTCTTCGCGGGGGTCCCGGGGGCCGCCTCACCTCCCGGGGGTGAGCCGTCCGTAAGGGGGTCCGTCCGGGTGTCCGTACCGGCGTCCGTACGGGCCAGGAGCGTGACCGCGATCTCGTAGGCGGCCAGCACCACGCCGACCACGAGCAGAGCGGTCCACGAGGACAGCACGAGCGCCACCAGGACGGCTACGACCGCGCCGCCCACGCGCAGCACGTCGGCATGGCGCGCCAGCCACGGCCGCAGCGTCTTGTTCTTGCCGGCCCGCTCGCCTGCCCGCGCCGCGTACTGCCCGGCGGCGCGCGCCCCTTGGGCCGTCTGACGGCGCAGCCAGACCGGCAGCCGTCCGGGACCGACGAGGTAGGCGACGACCGCGAGGACGATGCCCAGCCACAGCAGCTGGTCGCCGCGGTCGCGCAGGGTGGTGAACACGGTCCACAGCGCGGCGCGGAGCCCGTCGCGGTAGACGCCCTCAGGCATCTGGCCGAGCAGCTGTTCGCGTACGGCGCGCAGCACGGTCGACAGGACGGTCACCGTCACCACCAGCCAGAGGCCGAGCTGGAGCACGGTCCTGCGGCGGTTGGGGGAGGCCCACAGCGCGAGCGCGAGCAGCACCGGCACCGCGATCAGCAGGCCGACGAGGCCCTTCTTGAACACCAGGACCGCCTGCTGGAGCGACCCCAGTTCGTGGCGGTCGTAGAGGCGGATCTGGGCGAAGTCCTCGGGGAGCGTGACGCCGAGGGCGGTCTCGATGCGCTCGTGCAGGCCGGGCGGGATCTCGCCCGAGGACAGGGTCGGCAGGTCGATCTTCTTGTCGAAGATGGTGGGCAGCTCCTGCTCCAAGGAGCCCAGGAGGTTGTTGACCATGGGGAGCAGGTTCAGGGTGACGGTGTCGCCCCTCACCTGGATGTTCTTGTTGCTCTTGTCGAGGATCGAGACGATCCGCTCGTGCGCGAACCGGTTCGTGGCCCGCCACACCGCCTGGAACTGGTCCGTCGCGATGAGCTTGGAGATCGACTCCCGCATGTAGTCGTGGACGGCACCGGTGACCGGGCCCGCGAGGAACGACGCCCGGGGCGGCAGCGCCGTGGACAGCCGCTGCTGGACGTCCAGTTGGTCGAAGATCTCGTCGGCGAGATACGTGGAGACCGCCTTGTTCACGTCGGGGTCATCGGGGAGCGGGCCCACGGCGGCGATCCAGCGGTCGGTGTTCAACGTCGTCCGCGCGCCCCACGTCCCCACCACCGAGGTGACCGACACCACGGCGACCAGGGCGATGAGCACCGCCGCGAGCATCCGGCGCACCGCGAGCGTCCGGGCACCGCGCCGCCTCTCGGTGCCTGCGCGGGCGCGCAGCTCGGCGACCTCGGCGCGCAGCCGTTCCAGCTCGTGGTCGGTTTCCGGTGCCCGCTCGGGGCCCGGAATCTGCTCAGGGGACATGGCGCCACCTCCGCCCCCCACCGTCGCCGCGTCCCGGCGGTCCTCCCTCACCTGCGGCGGGTGACGCGGCGAAAGGGGTGCGGGCGCTGTGATGACAACCGTGACGGGGGCGGTTTTCCGAGGAAGGGAGGCACGATGGCTGCGATCGGACCGGTGCAGCTACTGACGGTCGAGTTCGGGCCCGACGCCAAGTTCGAAGGGCGGATCATCGAAGAGCTGGGGATCCTGGAGGCGAACGCGCAGATCCGCGTCCTCGACATGCTCTTCGTCCGCCGGGAGCCGAGCGGCGGCCTGTTCACCCTGGACTACCAGGCCGAGGGCATGGGGGAGACGGTCGCCGCACTGCTCGGCATCTCCCGCGAAGCGGTGCGCGAGGCCCAGGAGGCGTTTCCGAGCCTCGCCGAGGGCAACGCCTTCGGGCTGACGGTCGACGAGGTCAAGGAGATGGCCGAATCGCTCGACCCGGGCACGGCCGCGGCCTTCGTCCTCCTGGAGCACGTCTGGGCGAAGTACCTGCGCACAGCGATCCGCGACGCGGGCGGAGTCCCCGTGGCCGAGGGTTTCCTCACCGAGGAGGCGCTCGCCGCGGTGGCGACGGAGATAGCGGCGGCGGCCGAGCGGCTCGGCGAGCCGGTCGCGCCCGCGTCCTCGCCGGACAACACGGAACGCAACCACCGGAGGAGTACCTGATGGCCGATCTCGTCGTGCTCGGATTCTCGGACAAGGAAAAGGCGGAAGGCGTGCTGCGGCTCGCCAAGGACCTCTCCAAGCAGGAGCTGCTCGACCTGGAGGACGCCGCGCTCGCCTGGCGGACCATGGACGGCAAGCTCCACATCCACCAGACGTACAGCACCACGTCGACGGGCGCGGCGGGCGGCGCGCTGTGGGGCTCCCTGTTCGGGCTGCTCTTCCTGATGCCGGTGTTCGGCGCGGCGGTGGGCGCCGCGACCGGAGCCCTCGCCGGCCGGCTCAGCGACATCGGCATCAACGACGCGTTCGTCAAGGAGACCGCGGCCACCCTGGAACCCGGCCGCGCCGCCGTCTTCGCCCTCGTACGCCGCTCCACCCCGGACCGCGTCCGCGAAGCCGTACGTCCTTTCGGCCCCACCGTGATCCGTACCTCGCTCACCAAGGACCGTGAGGAAGAACTGGTCGCGGCCCTGCACTCGGCCTGAGAAACCGCCGGGAAGCGCGGCATCGCGCCCCTCGGAACGCGCCGTCTCACACCGGAACTTCACCCGGGTGAGATGGCGCCGCCGCGTGCGCCGCCCGCCCGCCCCGGGCCCCACACTGGCCTGGCACCCGTCCCCGCGCACCTCTCACATCCGGGGCGGGGCGCACCCGGCCGCCCGTGCTGTTCCCGGTCCCAGAGCGGGGCGAGCGCCGCCGCAGGCCGCCAAGGCGGGCCCCGCGACCGCGGCACGATCCGTACAGCCGGGCCCTGAGCCGTACCACCGTGCCGCGAAGCGAGGTGCTGTTATGGCCCAGCAAGTCCAGCAGGCCCGATCCCGGTCCCCCGTACCGCCAAGTGCTCCCGCGCACGCGTCGCCGCCGAACCTCCCCGCCCTGCCCACCTGGCTCGTACCCCGGCCCCGCCTGACGGACCGCCTGGCCAGAGGCGTACGCGGACCGCTGACCGTGGTCCTCGGACCCGTCGGCGCGGGCAAGACCGCCGTCGCCCTCGAATGGGCGCACACCAGGCCGCTGCCGGGGCCCGTCGCCTGGGTGGCCTGCGACGGACCCGTCGAACAGCCCGGCGTGTTCTGGCCCCGGGTGACCGGGGCGCTGCGTGACGCGCGCGTGGAGGTGCCCGAGGCCGTCGCGACCGGCGAGGGCCCCCTCCTCGTGGCCGCGCTCGCCGCCGCGCTCAACAAGCGCGCGGAGCCCGTGGTGCTCGTCCTCGACGACTTCCAGCCCGCCCCCGGCTCCCCGCTCGCCGACGGCGTCGGCAGCCTGCTGCGGCACGCGCCCGGCGTCCTGCGCCTCGTCGTCCTCGCCCGCCGCGACCCGCCCCTGCACCTGCGCCGGGGGCGGCTCACCAGCGAGGTGACCGAACTGCGCACCGCCGACCTCGCCTTCGACGACCGCGAGACCGCCGCGCTCCTCGCCCAGCACGGCATCGACGTGCCCAGACAGACCGTCGGCGTGCTGCGCAAGCGCACCGACGGCTGGGCGGCCGGGCTGCGGCTCGCCGCGATGTCCATGGAGAAGCGGCGCGAACCCGAACGCTTCGTCGCCGAGTTCGCCGGGGACGACGAGGCGATCGCCAGCTACCTCCTCGAGGAGGTGCTCGACCTGCAACCGCCCGGCATGCGCCAGTTGCTGCTCGCGACGAGCGTCCTGGACCGGCTCAACGCCGAACTCGCCGTCGAGCTCGCCGGTGAGGACGTGGGCGGCCACTTCGCCGACCTCGTCCGCGAGAACTCCTTCCTGCAACCCGAGGGCCAGGGCTGGTTCCGCTGCCACCAGATGTTCGCCGGCGTGCTGCGCATGCGCCTGCGCCACGAGTCCCCGGGCCTCGTCGCCCCGCTCCACCGCCGCGCCGCCGGCTGGCTCGACGCCCACGGCCTCCTCGCCGACGCCGTACGCCACCTGCTCGCCGCCGATGACTGGGAGCCCGCGGGCGCCCTCGTCGTGCACCGCCTCGCCATCGGCCAGGTCCTCGGCCTCACCCGGGAACGGCTGCCCGCCGAACTCGTCCGCGGGCTCCCCGAGGAACCGGCGGGCGACAGCCCGGAGCCCGTGCTGCTCGCCGCCGCCGTCGCCCGGCTGCGCGGCGACGACCCGTCCTGCCGCCGCCACCTGGACCGCGCCCGCCGGCTGGTCGCCGATCTCGCCGCCGACCAGCACGACCGTGCCGCCCGCTGCCGCTGTGCCCACGCCGTGATCCGCATGGACCGGCTGCGCTCCCGTGACCTCGCTCAGGCGCACGCCGCCGCCCTGGACGCGGAAGAGGTCATTCCGCTGCTTCCGCACACGCTGCTCGCCCAGCACCCCGAGATCGCCGCCCTGACCCTGTCGGTGCGCGGCAGCCGCGAGGTACAGACCGGCAACCTCAAGGGCGCCGAGGCCCTGCTCACGGGCGCGCTCAAGGCCGCGGGCGCCGCCGGGAACGGTGCCCTGCGCCGGGACTGCCTCGTCGAACTCGCCCTGCTCGAAGCGGTGCGGGGGCGTTTCCGCGCCGCCGACGAACTCGCCGCGCACGCCACCCAGCCGCCCCTGCCGAGCTGGACCGCGGCCGAACGCTCGCAGGCGACCTTGCACCTCGTGCGGGCCTGGGTCGAACTGGCCCGCGGCGGACCGGCCCGGGCCCGGCACGAACTCGCCCGCGCGGACGCCGTGCTGCGCGGGCGCCCCGACGTCTTCCTCCGCGAGCTGCGGGCGGTGGCGGGGTGCCTGGCGACCGCCCTCGAACAGGGCGACCCGGCGCTGAGCGTCGACGACCTGACGCGCGGCTCACGGCTGCCGCGCACGGTACTGCGCGCGCTCGCACCGGCCTGCGCCTCCGTCCTGGGCGCGACCCGGCACGGCAGGATCGCCGTCGCCGCCGTGCCGGACCACACGGGCGGCCGCCCGGCCCCCACCGAGCAGCTCAGCGCCCGCGAACGCGACGTCCTCGCGCGCCTCGCCCAGATGATGACCACCGAGGAGATCGCGACGGAGCTGTACCTCTCGGTGAACACGGTGAAGACCCACCTCAAGAGCGTCTACCGCAAGCTCGCCGTGACCCGCCGCTCGGCGGCGGTCCGCAGGGCCCGGGAACTCCAGCTGCTGTGAACAGGACCCCTACTGCGGGGTGGCCGGCAGCCGCCGCACCTCGAGGAGTTCGAGCCCGAGCGCCTGGATCCGGTCGAGGACCGCGTACAGGGCGGCCTGGTCGAGGCCCGAGCCGAGCAGGACCGTCTCGGCGGGCCGCAGCACCACCGTCAGCTCCCCGAAGGCCGCACGGAAGGCCTCGCCGATCCTGCCGCGTACCCGGATCTCGAAGTCGCCCATGGCGACACCTCCTGTGCGACGGCTCGGCCACCGTCCGCACCCTCCCGCCGCCGCGCGTGGCCGACATCACCTCGTGCGGGTGACGGTTCCGCCCCGGGACGGCGGGATGCTCCGGACTCACCCCGGACACACACGAGGAGGTGCGGGATGACGGACCCGATCTCGCGGCAGCAGCCCCGTTCCGGCGCACCGGAACCGGAGCCGCACGTCAGTGCGGTCGCGCTCGGCGGAGTCGTCTTCGCCGTGTGCGTGCTGGTCATCATCGGCGCGTACCACACGATCGCGGGCCTCTCCGCGATCCTGGGCGAGAACTACTACCAGCAGCAGAGCGACTACGCCTTCGACTTCGACGTCAACGCCCGCGGCTGGATCGAACTGATCACGGGCTTCATCGTCCTCCTGGCGGCCCTCAACCTCTTCGTCGGCCGCCTCTGGGCCCGCGCCATCGGCATCCTGGTCGCGATGGGCAGCGCGATGCAGCACTTCTTCTTCACCCCGTACCAGCCGGTCTGGTCGGCCATCATCATCGCGCTCGACGTCCTGGTGATCTGGTCCCTGGCCATGTACGGCCATCGCGTGGCGCACAAGGTGTACGGGGCGTAGGGCCGCTTCCCGGGTTCAGCTCCGGCGGGTCAGGCCGAGGCGGCCGATGACGCGCCAGTCGAGCACCGGACGCTCCCGGTAGGCGCCGGGCCGCCGCCGGGGCACGAGGACCCGCAGCGCCCCGGGCCGGATCTCGCACCGCACCGGTACGGGCAGCCGCACCGCCTCACCGTCGATGCCGGCCGGGACCGTGTCCTGGTCGGCGTCGACGACCACCGCGCCGGCCGTCGCCCGGGTCAGGCCCGCGGCCCGGTTGCCGCGCAGCAGCCCGGTCGCCTGCGCGGCGCTCGTGACCCGGACCCCGACACAGCCGAGCATCCCGGTGTCCAGGCGGGCGCGGCGGCCGAGCCCGGCGACGTCCCGGTCGCCGTACGGGTTGTTGCTCACCAGGAGCGCCTGCGGGTCGGTGAAGGTCTCCGCCCCGGCCCGTGCCGTGAGCCGCGCCCCCTTCTGGCCCATGAGCAGTTCGGGCAGGAGGCCGAGCGTGGTGCGGGTCTTGCCGTCGCGGTAGGAGGGGCTCTGCACGACCTCGGCGTACGCCCCGAACGACACGTTGTTGACGAACGGCCGCCCCTCCGCGAAGCCGAGATCGACCCGCAGCTCCGTGCCGTCGCGCAGGGCGTCGAGGACCGCCGCCGGGTCGTCGCGGTCCAGGCCCAGATCGAGGGCGAAGTGGTTGCGGGTGCCCGCCGGGATCACCAGGAACGGCAGGTCGAGGTCGGCCGCGACCTCCGCGACCAGCGCCTGGGTGCCGTCACCGCCCGCGACCCCGAGCAGATCGGCGCCTTCCCGCGCGCACGCGCGCGCCAAAACCGACACGTCCGTCTCGCCCGGCCCCTCCAGGAGCACCACCCGGGCGCCGAGCGCCTCCGCCCGCTCCGGCAGCGCGAACCGGCGGACCTTTCCGCCGCCGGAGCGCGGGTTCATGATCAGCACGGCGCGGCGGAACGCCGGTGCCGGACGCTCCGCAACCGCCACCGGGACGACGCGCCCGGCGAGCGCCGCGCGCCCCGCCCCCGCGGCCAGGAGCCAGAGCGCGCCGGAGACCAGGACGACCCAGGTGAGATGCGCCCTGGTGTACGTCACGAGGACCCAGACCGGCGCGGCGAGCGCGAGCAGCACGGCCAAATACCGGGTGACCCCGCGCCGGCTGACGACCCACCACACGGCGGCGACAGTGCCGAGGAGGCCCACGAGGCCCACGGTGAGCAGCGCGAAGGTCTTCAGGCCCGCGAACACGGCGAGCACCAGGACCGCGGCCGAGGCGGCGGCCAACGAGGCGCGCGCCAGCCATCGTTGCCCGCGCGACGCGTCGGCCGTCGTGCGCGTCTTCGGTTCCATGCCCGGGAGTCTGTGGCCGCCGCGCCGACCGGGCCTCACCCCTGGGAGGGGATCCGTGCGCGAGCTCACACCGGCGGGGTGACGCCGTCGCTCCGCGCCGGGCGCACAGTTCCCGCATGGAGAAGGAGCGCGCCATGACCGACACCACGTTTCCCGAAGGAACGCCGCCGCGCGAAGGCACCCCGCGCGAGCGGGCGGAGCGGGGCAGGGCGGCCCGAACCCGCGTACGCCGTTCGGCGCACGCCGAGTTCACGCCGTCGGCGAACCGCCCCGACCCGGTCGACGTGCTGGAGCGGCAGTCGGCGAGCAGGCTGTCCGAACTGATCCCGATCCGCTACGGCCGGATGCTGGAGTCCCCGTTCCGCTTCTATCGCGGGGCCGCGTCGGTCATGGCCGCCGATCTCGCGGCGGCCACCCCGGCGACCGGGCTGCGGGCCCAACTGTGCGGGGACGCCCACATGCTGAACTTCCGGCTGCTCGCCTCACCGGAGCGGCGCCTGATGTTCGACATCAACGACTTCGACGAGACCCTGCCCGGCCCGTGGGAGTGGGACGTCAAACGCCTCGCCACGTCCCTGGTGATCGCGGGGCGCGGCAACGGCTTCCGCGACGTGGAGCGCAGCCGCGTGGTGCGGGCGACCGTCGCCGCGTACCGCACGTCGATGCAGAGCTTCGCCGCGATGCGCACGCTCGACGTCTGGTACGCGCGGATCGAGGCCCAGGAGCTGCTCGCCACCCTGTCCGAACGGCTCGATCCGCGCACCCGCCGCAGGATGTCGCGCGCCCTCGACAAGGCCCGCACCCGCGACCACCTCCAGGCGCTGTCCAAGCTGGCGTACACGGTCGACGAGGAGCTGCGGCTGTCCCCCGACCCGCCGCTCATCACGCCCCTGGACGAGTTCCTCCCCGACGTCGAGCGCAAGCACCTGGAGGAACAACTGCGGGAACTCATCGCACGGTACGCGCGCACGCTGCCCGCCGACCGGCAGACGCTGCTCGCCCAGTACCGGGTGGTCGACATGGCCCGCAAGGTCGTCGGCGTGGGCAGTGTCGGCACCCGCTGCTGGATCGTCCTGCTGCTCGGCCGGGACAACGGCGACCCGCTGCTGCTCCAGGCGAAGGAGGCGCAGCGCTCGGTCCTGGAGCCCGCCGCGGGCCCGAGCCTCCACGACAACCAGGGCGAACGCGTCGTCGCCGGACAGCGCCTGATGCAGGCGGCCGGCGACATGTTCCTGGGCTGGGAGCGCGTCGAGGGCTTCGACGGCCGGCAACGCGACTTCTACGTACGGCAGTTGCGGGACTGGAAAGCCATTCCGCAGGCCGAACTGATGGCCCCCGACGTCATGGCGCTCTTCGGCCGCACCTGCGGCGCCACCCTCGCGCGCGCACACGCGCGCTCCGGCGACCGCATCGCGATCGCCGCCTATCTGGGCCGCTCCGACACCTTCGACAAGGCCGTCGCGCGCTTCGCGGAGTCCTACGCGGACCAGAACGAGCGGGACCACCGGACGCTGGCCGACGCGATCCGCGCCGGACGGGTGAGCGCCGCGTCAGCGTGAGGCCGCCGCCCCGGGGCCGTCCGCCTCGCCCAGCCTGCGCCGCAGGAACTCCTCCTGGGCCAGGGTGCGGCCCACGGCGATGCCGAACACCACGACGGTGAAGTACACGATGAGCCAGGACAGCAGGGTGAACACCGCGCCGAGCGTCCCGTAGCGCTCCATGCTCATGCGCAGCGCGCGCGGCAGCCAGAACTGCGAGAGCAGGGTGAAGGCGACCACGCCCACCCCCGCGAGGAGGGCGCCCGGCAGCAGCGGCGCCCAGGGCACCCGCCCGACGAGCAGCAGGTGCTGGGTCCACCAGCTCATCAGGGTCGCCGTCAGCCCTTGCAGCACGACGCCGAGGCCCGCGCCGAGGCCGAACGCCTGGTGCACCGCGCCCTGCACGAGGAGCAGCGTGATCCACGCGAGCAGCCAGACCGCCCACCGCCAGGCCGTGAGCCGCACACCCGCCCGCGGCAGGTGCCAGGCGCGCTCGCAGAGCCGTTGCAGGGCGCGCGCGAAGGACGTGGCGGACAGCAGGGCCACCAGGACGCCCAGGGCGCCCCAGCTGTGCAGGGTGCTGTCCCCGCCCTCGGTCACCCGGACGGCCTGCGCGATGACCGGCCCCTCCGCGCCCATCAGGCTACGCAGCGAATGCAGCAGCTCGCGCCGTACCGGACGCGGGCAGAACGAGGCCACGGCGATGAGCATCGGCAGCGCGGCGAGGAACGCCTGCGAGGCGAGGCGCGTCGCCATGTCGAGGATGTTGACGTGCACGAGCTGCTGGAGGACGCGCCCGACCAGCGGCGGGACGGCACGGACGAGCGCCATGACGCGGTCCTCTCGTGGCGGGACACACTCGTGCCACGTCACTTTGGCGGCCGCGGGCCCGCCGCACGTCACCCGGCGCGGGCGACGTGCGGCGGGACGGCGTCAGCGGCGCGCAAGCCGCCGCTCGCCGCGCGCGCCCGGCTCGAACGGCAGCTTGTAGTGGTCGAAGACGGCCCATTCCTGGTCGGCCATCAGCTCACCGTCGGTGTCGATCGACGGCGCGTCCTTGACCTGGTCCTTGCCGTAGTTCAGCTTGAGGTGCCCCGGTCCCACCGTCGCCCCCATGAGCGGCGCGAAGACGAGCCGCCGCCTGGTGGGCAGGCCGACGGTGACGGTGACGAAGAAGGGCGCGTCGGAGACGGTGTCGACGTAGACGGACTCGAGGGTGCCGATCTTGTGGCCCCCCTCGTCCACCACGTCGTGTCCGCGCCAGTCCCGGATGTTCTCTGCGGCGATCATGGGTGACCTTTCGGGGTGCGTGGGCCGTGTCCAACACGTCGGTCTGCGATTCTGCCTTCACCCGTACCCGCTCGCCCGGTGATCACGTGCGCCGGGCGCAGGTCGCGCGGTGCTGCGTAAGCTGGCGGGTATGCGCACCCGCCCCACGCTGACCTGGGAACCCGTCGAAGACCTGCCCCCGGCCTCGACCGATCTCGCACCGGTCGTCGACGCTCTGCGGGCGGGCGGCGTCCTCGTGCTGAGCGGCGCGGGGCTCTCCACCGAGTCGGGCATCCCGGACTACCGCGGGGAGCACGGCTCGCTGCGCCGCCACACCCCGATGACGTACCAGGAGTTCACGGCCGACGAGTGGGCGCGGCGCCGCTACTGGGCGCGCAGCCAGGTCGGGTACCGGGCCATGACGCGGGCGCGGCCGAACACCGGGCACCGGGCCGTCGCGACGCTCGCCGGGGCCGGGCTCGTGACCGGCGTGATCACGCAGAACGTGGACGGGCTCCAGCAGGCCGCGGGCCTCGCCGACGTGGTCGAGCTGCACGGCAGCCTGCGCCGGGTGATCTGCCTGGACTGCGGCGACCTCAGCGACCGCGACGCCCTCGACCGGCGGCTGCGCGCGGCCAACCCGGCGTTCGAGGAGGCGGCCGAGCGCCACGCGGCGGCGGCCCGGGTGAACCCGGACGGTGACGTGGAACTGCCCGACGAGGCGGTCCGGGAGTTCCGGCTCGTCCCCTGCCTGGTCTGCGGCGGCGTGCTCAAGCCGGACGTGGTCTTCTTCGGCGAGAACGTGCCGCAGGAGCGGGTCGCGGCCTGCCGCGCCCTCGTCTCCGGCGCCTCCTCCGTCCTGGTCCTCGGCTCCTCGCTCACGGTCATGTCGGGCCTGCGCTTCGTGCGCCAGGCGGCGCAGGCGAAGACCCCGGTCCTGATCCTCAACCAGGGCGCGGGCCGCGGCGACGCGCTCGCCTCGCACCGGGTCGCCCTGCCGCTGGGCGAGGCGCTGTCCGACGCGGTGGCACGGCTCGGTCTCTGACCTGTTCCCCTGGGGCGAAGAGGTGTGCGAAAACGCCTGCGGGAGCGCTCCCACCGCTGGGATCATGCCCGCATGACAGCCGAGCCCAGGGAACCGTTCATCCGCCCGTACCAGCCGTCCGACCGCGCCGCGCTGGCACACATCTGTGTCCGGACGGCGAACGCGGGCGCGGACGCGTCGTCCCTCCACCCGGACCCCGACCTGCTGCCGACGATCTTCGCCTACCCGTACGTGGAGTTCGCCCCGGAGTTCGCGTTCGTCCTGGACGACGGCGCCGGGCACGCGGTCGGTTACGTCCTGGGCGTGCCGGACACGGAGACGTTCGTCAAGCGGTTCCGCACCGAGTGGCTGCCGAAGACGGGCGCGCGCTACCCGGCCCCGCCCGGCGAGCCGGGGACGCCGACCGAGGAGATGGCGGTGCTTCTGCACACCCCGGAGCGCATGGTCCGCGAGGAGCTGCGGGACCATCCCGCCCATCTGCACATCGACCTGCTGCCCCCGTGGCAGGGCAGAGGACACGGCCGCGCCCTGATGCGCGCCCTCCTCGACGCCCTGCACCGGGCGGGCGTCCCCGGCGTGCACCTGTGCATGGTGCAGACGAACACCGCGGCCAGGGCCTTCTACGACCGCCTCGGCTTCGGGCTGCTGGACGTGGCGGACCGGGGCCCGGTCTGGTACTTGGGCCGCCCGACGGCGGCGCCGCTCTGAGCCGGCCGTGACCTGCACTCGTACGTACCGGTACGTACGAGTGCAGGTCAGGCGTGGGTGAACTCCCGGATCGCGCGAGCCAGTACGGCGGGCTGGTCCAACGGCACCAGCGTGTAGGAGTCCGGCACCTCCACGAGCCGCCCACTGGGCAGGGCCTCGGCCAGGCGCCGCCCGTGTTCCGGGGGCATGACGCGGTCGTCCTTCGCCCAGACGACCAGGGCGGGCCGGTCGAACGCGGGCAGCCGTGCGGCGGCCTCGGTCAGGGCCGTGCGGTGGGCGGAGATGCCGCGCAGCACCTTGACCGTGTCGCGGCGGACCGGCGGCAGCTTGAGGACGGGCCGCAGCCAGGCGGCGGTGACGGCGTCGCCGCGCTTGGTCAGCCGGCCGAAGGCGATCGGGAGGCGGCGGGCCGGCTTGAGCCGCAGCTGCTGCATGAACGCGCCGAACAGCGCGGGCGGCAGCTTGCCCATGAGGACCACGGTCCTGCCGGTCAGACCGGGCGGGAAGTTGTCGTAGGCGTCGCAGGAGACGAGGACGACCGCGCCGACCCGGTCGTCGAGCCCGCCGAGCATGAGCTGGACGAGGGCGCCGCCGGTGTCGTTGCCGACGAGCGTGACGTCTGCGAGGCCGAGGTGGTCGAGGAACTGGGCGACGAGCCGCGTGAGCCCCCGCGGCGAGAGGTCGGCGTCCTCGGGCATCGCCAGCGTGTGCGCGCCGAGCGGCAGGACGGGCACGACACAGCGGTGATCGGCGCTCAGCTCCTCGACGACGCCCGTCCACAGCGAGGCGTCCATGAGCAGCCCGTGCAGCAGGACGAGGACCGGCCCCTCACCTCCGGTGTCCTCGTACACGAGGGTCCCGGACGGCAGTTCGGCCGTGTGCGTCGCCATGTCGCTCCTCCTCGTCGGAGTTACCCTCTCGTCGCCGGGTCGGTGCGGCCGAGCGGGTCCCGCCCGCCCCATCGCCCCTCGGTCGCGTAGGGGCGCAGCCGCACGAACACGGTCTCGTAGTGGAACTCCTTCTCCTGGTGCCTCTTCATCGCGTCCGCGTGGCCGCCCGGACAGGAGCCGACGGTGTACTGGCGCATCTCGCGCGCGGTGCGCCACAGGGAGAGCGTGGCGACGCGGCCGGGCGGGCGCAACAGGGAGGTTCCGGCCAGGAACGCCGGATGGCGCCGCGCCTCACGCTCGGCGGGCCCGGCGGCCGCCGCGAACGGGCCCCAGCGGTGCAGGCGCACCCGCGCCATGGTGAGGACGGCGACCGGATCCTCGCCGGTCGGCTCCTCCCGGCGCGGCAGATCGGGCAGGCCGGGCCAGGCGCCCACGGTGCGCACGGGCTCGCAGCGGGCGTTCCACCCCTCCCGGTAGACCCGCGCGGTCGGATGGGACAGATACCGGTCCAGGGACCGGTCGTCGTCCCAGGCCGCGATCAGGGCCACGCCGGTGACGTTCGCCGAGGGCAGCGCGCCGGTGCGCAGCGGGCTCATCAGCCAGGTCTGGGCGAAGCGCAGCCCTTGGACCGCGGCCGGTACGGGCGCCGGGCGCACGGCCCTGAGCGCCCGTACGGTGCCGACCTCGGCGAGGTGCAGCGAGATCAGGGCGACCCGGTCGTACACGGGGAACTGGGGAACTGCGTCCATCGGTCGACGCCTTTCGTACAGTGCTCAGGCGCCGTCGCGCAGGACGACCTCGGCGGGCAGGGGAACGGGACGGCCGTTCTTGATCATCTCGGTGAGGAGGTAGCGCCGCGCCTTGACCGTCGCGGTGCGGCGCAGGTCCTGCGGCGACACCTCGAAGGGCGCGCCGAGCCCGGCCAGGCCGGCGGCCGCGCTCTTCCAGTCGACGGGGTCGAGCGCCTTGCCGTCGCGCATGCACACCACCGGCACCGGACGCCCCTCGCCGTCGGGCACGACGACGATCTCCTCGGCGTCGGGGATCCGCGTCATGAGCACGTCCTCCAGCCACAGGCAGCTGTCCACGCCCTCGATCCGGTCGGCGACCCGGTCCAGGATCTCCAACTGCCCCCAGCGGCCCCGGCGCCCCCAGTCCCCGGTGTCGAACCACCGGCCGTGGCGCCGCTCGGAGAACTTCTCCGGGGTGCCGACGAACGAAAGGGCCCGGGCGCGCGTACGGGCCTGGATCATCCCCGGCTGCGACTGCGAGCCGCGCCGCTCGCCGGTGGCCGGGTCGGCGATGCGGGCGCGCACGCCCGGGATCTCCCAGCCGACGCTGCGCGAGTCCCGCTCGCCGAGCCGGGCCGCCGAGCGCCGGGTGTACGGACGCACGGAGACCGCCTGCGTCTCGGTCATGCCGTAGCACTGCCACCACACCGGCATGGTGCGGGTGGAGGCGTTCAGGAAGCGGCGCACGGTACGCGGGTGGATGGCGTCGAAGGTGTTGATGAAGGTGCGGATCCCGGCGAACGGCTGCGCCGGGTCGTCGATGAGCCGCTCCCAGCCGACGTACGCGTTCGGGTGCGCCTCCAGGATCGTGGGCCGGTGCCCGCGCAGCAGCCGGAGCATCGTCTCGTCGTCGGGGCGGCCGATGCCGAGCAGCGGGGTGCCGCGCGAGAACGCGGCGAGCTGGGTGATGGCGCCGCGCACGTGCACATGCGAGATGGCGCTGGCGAACAGCTCGTTGCCGCCGTGCACGAACGGGAAGACGGACTCCAGGAACGCGGAGAACGACACCGCTCGCGCGGACGTCTCCGCCAGCTTCGACACACCCGTCGTGCTCGACGTGTGCGTGATCATCATGGGGTCCTCGTCCTTGAGCGGCGCGGGCGCGGGCACCGCCGCACCCCACAGGTCCCCGACCGGGACACCGCCGTCGATGTCGGCGATCGCCCGGATGCCGAGGGCGTCGAGGCGGGCCCGGTCCAGACGCGCGTACGCGGCCGTGGGCGCATCGGTGACCAGGTAGCGGGCGTCGAGGCGCTCCAGGAGGACGTTGAGGATGTCGGGGTCGAGCCCCGCGGAGAGCAGCGCGGGGATCGCGCCGATCCGGGCGGCGGCCCAGGCGAGCGCCTGCACGTCGTAGTTCGGGATCTTGAGGATGACGACGCGGTCCCAGCGCCGCACACCGGCCGCGGCGAGGACGGCGGAGAACTCCTCGACGAGCTGGGCGAATTCGACGTAGTCCGTCTCGGTGCGCTGCTGCGGGTCCCAGGCGAAGGGCTGGTCCAGATGGATCGGGACGGGCCCGTGCCGCTCGGCCGCCAGCTCGGCCATCAGGCCGACATTGACCGGCTTGTTCAGAGCTACCCGGCGCGGCTCGAACTGGCCGCGCAGCACCTTGCCGAAGGTGGTGCGCCGGACAGGGCGGCCCGGCTGCGCGCCGGGCCCCCCGGAATTCGGGGTCTGGGGCATGACTGTTCAGTCCTTCCTCACGTGTTCGGTGGTGCGTGCGGTGGTGCGTGCGGTGGCGCGTTCAGCGGTGCGCTCGGCGGTCATGAGCCGCTCGTACTCCTGCGGGTCCACCAGGAGGTGCCCGGAGGAGTCGTAGAAGCGTTTGTCCTGGCGGCGCCTGGCCTGCCGGACCCGGGCCCACATCCGCTCGCGCGGTGGCAGCCGGACGGCGCCGGTGAGCAGATCGCCGACCCATTCGGACTGGGCCTCGGCGAGCGGCATGAGCGCGGTCATCGAGTGCAGCAGGCCGATGAAGTACAGGCCCTCGGTCTGCGGGGGCACGACCTGGTGGTAGAGCGGGGGCGCGTCGTCGCCGTCGCCCACGTGCTCCCGGCCGAGGAACGGGACGGCGATCCGGTACCCGGTGCAGTGGATGATCGCGTCCGCCTCGGCGCTGCTCCCGTCGGCGAAGCGCAGGGTCCGGTCCCCGGCGGAGACGATCACCGGCCGCGGCGTGATCCGGCCGTGCACGATGGCCGGGAGGAGTTCGCTGCTGGCCACGAACGGGCCCTGGCCGACCTTGTACGGGGGAGCGGGCAGCCCGTAGTCCAACATGTTCCCGTGGACGAGCTTGAGCATCAGCTTCGCCAGCGGGCGGCGCTGTTCGACGGACAGCCTCCTCATCAGCGGCGAGAGCCGGTCGATGGGCCGCCCTTCGAGGATCTTGGGGACGACGTAGTGCCCCGTGCGCACGGACAGGTACGTGGTCTCGGCGACCCGCGAGATCTCGGTGGCGATGTCGGCGGCGGTCGCGCCGAGGCCGAGGACGACGACCCGTTTCCCGGCGAAGCCGCCGGGCCCCCGGTACTCCGTGGAGTGCAGCTGCTCGCCGGTGAACTTGCCCTCGAAACGGCCGTGCACGGGCTCGCCGTGGCGGCCTCCGGAGGCGACGAGGACGGCGCGGTAGTGGTGCGTGGAGCCGTCGGCGAGGGTCACGTCCCAGCCGCTGTCCGGGGCGGGCGCGGCGCGGGTCACCTCGGTGTCGAACCGGATGTGCTGGCGCAGGCCGTGATGGTCGGCGTACGCGTCCAGATAGCGGACCACCTCGGTGTGGTGCGGATAGTCGGGGCACTCGTCCGGCATCGGGAAGCTCGGATACTGCATGACCGTCTTCGAGGTGTTCGCGTGCAAGGAGGCGTAGGCGCGACTGCGGTCGTGGGCGGACGGGTCCGGAGGGTAGCGCCACAGGCCGCCGACGGCCGGGCCGCGCTCGTAGCAGTCGAAGGGGATGCCGCGCACGACCAGGGCGCGGGCCATGGCGATGCCCGCGGCGCCCGCCCCGATGACGCAGACCCGCTCGCTCACCGTTCGGCCTCCCCGCGTGCGGACCGCGCACCGGCCACGCCGATCGCGGTGGCGGCCAGCGCGGCGAGGGTGTGGACCGCGGGCCCCGACGCCTTCTTGGCGGTGCGCAGTGCGTCGAGCCCCGCGGCCGTGTCCAGCGCGTCGCAGACGGCGCCCGCCTGGAACCACAGGCGCCGCGCCCGGCCCTTGCTGAGCAGCAGGCCGCCGGCCACGGCGAGGTTGCGGGCCGCGAACAGCCGTACCAGGTAGACGCCTTCGGTGTCGTCCTTGATGCCGAAGTTCTTCGTGCCGAGCGTCGGGGCGAGGAATGCGGCGCCGCCGACGGTGCGCAGGGCGACGAGCAGGAGGGCGGCGGTCCGGCCGTCGCCCGGCTTTTTCTCCATGATGTGCGGTTCCTCTCGTGGGTGGGGTCAGGGTGCTCGGGTGAAGCCGGCCGTACGGACCTGGACGAGGGACTGGCGCAACAGGTCGAAGTCGGCCTTGGGGTGCGCGGACTGTTCCGGGAAGGAGACGCCGGGCGGCAGCCCCGCGCCGAGGACCTGTTCGGCGGCCCAGGCCGCGCCCACGGCGCTGAGATGGGCCTGGCCGCGCGGGTCGAGCAGGTCGACGCGGACGGTGCGGCCGGAGCCGCGCGCGGTGACTGTCAGCCCCGCGAAGTCCCCGGCGCCCGGCCGCTCCAGAAGGGCGGAGCGGACGGGGCGCAGGGCGGGCCGGGTGAGGGCGCGCAGCGCCCCGGACCGCTTCAGGGCGACCATGGCGCGCAGCGACGCGGGGCTCTGCAACGCCATCCGCGTCTCGACCGTGGGCACGCCGAGGGTGACGGGCAGCGTGGTCTGCTCCAGGGTGCCGACGAGCGCGGCGGGCCGTTCGGCGCCGTCCGCGCAACGCGCCCGGCGCGCCTCCGTCATGGGCTGCGCGAGAGCCCGACGGCCTTCGCGCATCGGGTGGTACGGCCAGGCGAGGCGATCGGCGAACCCCCAGGAGTCCGGGCCGACCCGGTCGTCGGAGGAGACCAGGACGACGACGTCCACCCGGTCCGCGGCGCCGAGCTCACGCACCGCCGCGGCGGCCATGAGCGCGGCGAGCCCGGCGAACCAGCTGCCCGCCAGCAGAACGGGGCTGGTGGGCCGTTCCCGGGCCGCCGCCACACTGACATCGAGGACGTCGGCGTCGGCGGCCCGGTGGATGTCCGCGACCGGGATGCCGAGCCGCATGGCGTCGGCGACGAGATGCCCCCACCGGTCGCTGACGGCCCCGAGGACGGCGGCGGGCCGCTCGTCCAGCGCGCCGAGCGGCGCGGGCCGCCCGACGTCGACGGCGAGGGCCCGCGCCCCGATCGACTCGGCGAACTTCGCCGCCCGCTCGGGGTTGCGGCCACCGATGAGCAGCCGCAACCCGGGATCGCGCTGCCGCAGCAGGCGCGCCGCCTGGGCGCCGACGACCCCGTAGCCGCCGACGACGAGAAGGGCGCCTGAGTGGTGGGTGGCGGGGTGGTCAGCCACGGCCCACCATCCCCAGGATCGCCACGCGCGGGTCCCGGTCGCCCACCGCGCGGGCGAAGACCTCGCGGGCCGCGCGGACGCCCGAGTCGACCGCGCCGCCCATCGAGCCCATCTGGTGGACGCCCGTCTCGGTGCCCGCCCAGTGGATGCGGCCGATGGGGGCGCGCAGGGCCGGGCCGTACGACGTGTAGACGCCGGGCGGGGCGAAGCCGTGGTAGCAGCCGCGGGTGAACTCCTCGTCGAGCCAGTTCTGTTCGACGAACTCGGCGGGGCGGGCGGCGCGCGGGCCGAGGGCGCGGGCGAGGGCGCCGAGGACGGCCGTGCGGCGCTCCGGTTCGGCCAGGCGCGTCAGCCTGCGCGCCGCCGAACCCGTGACGAACGCGGACAGCACGCCCGGCCTTCCGTCGGGCGGCGACGTGTCCAGGGCCACCCGGAACGGGCCGTCGCTCGTGGTCACCTGACCGCTGAACCCGTCGGCGCGCCAGAACGGCTCGTCGTAGACGGCCAGGCACTTGAGCGCGGCCCCGGCGGGCATGCGCTGGGTGAGCTGGTCGCGGTAGCCCGGCAAAGCGGGCGCGTACTCGATGCGCCCCGACAGGGTCAGCGGGACGGCGACGATCACCCAGCGGGCCCGGACCTCGAAGCCGGGGCCCGAGACCGTCACCGAGTCGGCGCGCTGCTCGATGCGGCGGACGACCGCGCCGAGCCGGATCTCGTCCGTCAGGCCCTGCGCGAGCTTCTCCGGGATGCTGTGCGCACCGCCCTCGAAGCGGTAGCGCTGGATGCCACGGCTGATCTCCAGGAGGTAGCGGAAACCGCCCGAGGCGTTGGCGTAGTACAGGACATGCAGCATCGACAGGTCGGCGGGGGAGGCGCAGTACGCCGCCTCCGTCACCATCGACAGGAACTCGCGGGCCGTCGGGGTGGCCACATTGCGGCGGCACCACGACCAGAACGTCTGGCTGTCCAGCGCCTTCGCGTCGGGCGCCAGCCACGGCGCCTCCGGCGGCACGGTGCGCGAGAGCCGTTCGATGCGCAGCACGGCCTGCCCGAAGTCGGCGAGCGTGGTCGGCGCGAGCTTCCACGGGAACAGCCCGGAGTACGCGTGGCGGCGCCCGCCCACGAAGCTGAGGCGGCGCCCCTCGTCGTACGTGCGAAAGCCGCGCACCCCCAGCGAGCGGCCGGTCTCCGCGATCAGTGTGCTCTTGTCGCCGAAGTACTCGCCGCCGAGGTCGGCCGTCTTCCCGTCGCCGAGGTCGAGGCCCTTGAGACGGCCGCCGACCCGGTCCCGGGCCTCCAGGACGCGTACGGTCCAACCCGCCGATGTCAGTTCGCGGGCGGCGGTCAGACCGGCCAGGCCCGCCCCGACCACGACGATGTCGGCCTCCGCCCGGGGCTCATCCGTTATGTGCCGCATCGGCGGCCTCCCTCCGGTTCTGCGGGGTGGTGCGTGGTGTCCGGGCGGCCGGCGGGGCCGTCAGATCGGACGTGGCGAGCGCCGGATGGCGGTTGATCCACCGGCGGCGCGGTTCGCGGGCGAGGAGCCCGACGGTCTCCTTGAGGAGCGGCCCCCGGGGCTGCGCGCCGGACAGCAGGCGGCGGGCGGTCGCTATGCCCATGTCGCGCAGCGGGAACACGTCGTAGTAGTTGGAGCGGTGGGCGTACAGGTCGAAGAAGCGGTCGAGCTGTCCGCGTTCGTCGAGCCGCCGCAGCGCCTCGGGGACGGCGCCGGGCAGCGGTCCCGCCTCGCCGAGGATGGTCGCGAGCCAGTAGTGGCCCTCGAAGTGGCGGTCGCGCCAGACGCCCCAGCGGCGCATCGCCTCGTCCGCGCCGCCCCGGGCCGTTCCGCCGAGGGCGTCGACGACAGCCGGGGCAAGCGCCTCCACCTGGAGGAACGCGTCGCCGATGCCGCGCCCGGCCGCCGGGTCCTTGAAGTGACCGGCGTCGCCGACGAGGACCCAGCCGGGCCCGGAAGCCTGGCGGAGGTAGCCGTCGAACTTGACGATGCCGGAGATCTTCTGCGCGATCCGGGCCTTGTCGAGCGCGGCCGCGGTGGGCTCGCAGGCCCGGAGGTGGGCCCAGATCCCGGCCTCGGTCTCGCGCCGGAAGTACTCCCGCTCGTGCCCCTCGGGCGAGACACCGCACAGGTACAGGCCGTTGTCGGCGGGGCCCGCCCACACCATGCGGTCGCCCCAGCGGTGGAAGACGAACAGGTCGTCGTAGGCGGGGTCGGCGTTCTCGAAGAAGGTGAAGTAGTAGGAGCGCTGGTTCGGGTTGACGTTGTACTTGTGGGAGCCGCACATGTAGGCGACGGTCGAGGCGCGGCCGTCCGCGCCGACGACCAGCGGCGCGTGCAGCCGCGTCGAGACGCCCTTGCGCTCGGCGCGCACCCCGCACACCCGCCCCCGGTGCCACAGGACCTCGACGACCCGGGTCCCCATCCGCAGCTCCGCGCCGGACGCGGCGGCCTCGTCGGCGAGGATCACGTCGAGCAGGTGGCGCTGGAGGAACGCGGCGCCGCCGAGGTCGTCGAAGGTCAGCGGGAAGCGGGTGCGGACCCGGAAGTCGCCGAGCCGGGTGTCGGTGTGCTTCATGAACCGCACCCCGGTCTCCTCGACCGGCCCGAGCACGCCGAGCCGGTCGAGGAACTTCAGCCCGTCCGCCTCCAGCAGGTGCGAGGAGAGCGTCGGCCTGGGGAAGGTCGCCTGCTCGAGCACGGCCACCTTCAGCCCGGCGCGCGCGAGCAGCGTGGCGAGCGGTGAGCCGGCGCAGCGGGCGCCCACGATGATGACGTCGAAATGCTCGACGGCCGTGGGGCCGCCCGGAATGCTCGAGCCGTTGACGGCCATGGATTCAGACCTGTGCCCTTTCTCCGGAGGCTTCTCCGGTGGCGAGGACCCGCGGGTCGAGCGGCCTCGGATCGCCGTCGCCCCACGAGATGCCTTGCAGATGGGAGGTGCGCAGACCGGCGTAGTTCAGCTCGCCGTAGGGGCCGCCGGTGCGGCCGGTGCCGCCGTGCGTGGACAGCACCGAGTTGAAGCCGATGTGCGAGTCGTTGATCTTCAGCGTGCCGCCGTTGGTGACGCTCTCGGCGAAGTGCCGGGCCAGCTCCGGATCACCGGTCCACATCGAGTTGCGCAGCCCGTACAGGTTGCTGTCGACGAAGTCGACGACGCGCTCGAAGAGCTGCTCGTCCGGCGCGGTCTCCGGCACGACCAGCGGGAGGAGCGGGAAGAACGTCTCCTCCCGGACGATCGAGAGGCCGCCCGCACGCTCCAGGCCGTCGACGCGGACCACGGTCGGCTCGCAGAACATGCCGCGCGTCGACGGTTCGCCGTCCACGTCCACCCGGTTGCCGCCGCACAGCACCGTGCCCCCGGCCTCACGGGCCTCGGCGATGAAGTCGAAGAACTTGTCGACCTTCAGTACGGGGCTGAGCAGCGTCTCCGGGTCCTCGGGATAGCCGGGCCGCAGCTTGCGCACACGGTCCAGGAAGATCGCGGTGAACTCGTCGGCGATCTCCGGGTGCAGGACCGCGTACTTGGGGACCATGCAGATCTGGCTGGAGCCGTAGAAGCACTCCTCGAGGGCGCGGGCGGCGGCGTCGAGATCGGCGTCGCGCCAGACGACGAAGCCGTCGTTGCCCGCGAGTTCCAGGATCGCCTTCTTGCCGTTGGCCAGGCACTCCTCGCCGAGCTTGAGCCCGGCCTCGCTGTCGCCGAAGAACAGGATGTCGTCGACGAGCGGGCTGGAGACCCAGGAGCGCAGGATGCCGCCCGCGTTGCCGCACACCACGTTGAGCGTGCCGGGCGGGGCGCCGTGCCGCTCCAGGATCGGGGCGAGCACGTCACGGAAGACGAACATCACGCCGAGCGGCGAGGAACGGGGCGCCTTGACGACGACCGCGTTCCCCACGAGCAGCGCGAACACGGCCATCGTCGAGTTGGAACCGGCCGCGTTCTGCGGCGGGTTGACGCACACGACACCGTCCGGCTTGCGGACGAGTTCGAGCTGCTTGCCCTCCACCTGGAAGGACTGCCGCAGCTGGCTCTCGTACCAGCGGATCGTCGCCTCGTCGGTGCCCCGCAGCATCCCGCTGACCTCCCACTGGGCGAGGCGGCGCGGATGCCCCTCGGTGATCAGCAGGTCGATCAGCTCGTCGGCGCGGGCGGTCAGCGCCTCGTTGAACTCCAGCATGATCCGGCTGCGGGTCTCCTGCGGCAGCAGCCGGTAGGCGCGGCTCGCCCGGCGGGCCGCTTCGAGGGCGCGGTCGCTGTCGGCGACGGTGCCGACGGCGCAGCGGGCCACGACGTCGTCCGTGACTTCCGTGGTACGGCCCAGTTCCAGGCCCCGCTTGAGGTTGAAGGCGCTGTCGACGTCGCGCAGCAGCGCGGAGGCGCGCAGGACATACGTCCAGCGCTGCCCCTCGACGTCCTTGCCGTCGATGTACTGGGTGTAGGAAATCATGACGCCTGTCCCTCCAGGCTCTGGGCCATGCTCGGGGCGGAGAAGTCCTCCTCCTCGACGTCGCGCAGCAGGCCCGCGTTGTGGCGCCCGTACGCCTCCAGGTCGAGCAGCCCGTGCCCGCTGTAGTTGAAGACGATGGTGGCCTCGCGGCCCGTGCGCCTGCAGTCCAGCGCCTTGTCGATGACGGCGCGGATCGCGTGCGCGCTCTCGGGTGCGGGCAGGTAGCCCTGGAGCCGGGCGAAGGTCCTCGCGGCGTCGAACACCTGCGTCTGCGGATAGGCGGCGGCCTCGAGGAGGCCCTCGTGGCGGATGAGTCCGACCAGCGGGGCGCAGCCGTGGTAGCGCAGGCCGCCCGCGTGGATGGGCGGCGGCACGAAGTCGTGGCCGAGGGTGTACGTGTGGACGCCCGGCCCGCGTCCGCCGGCGTCGGCCCAGTCGAGGCGGTACTCGCCGTACGTGAGCGGGGCGCATGCCTCGGGCTCGGCGGCGAGGATCTCGATGTCCGCGCCGTTGAGCTTGTCCTCCAGGAACGGCAGCGCGAAGCCGCCCAGGTTGGAGCCGCAGCCGACGGAGGCGATGAGGTAGTCGGGGCTGCGGCCGATCAGGGCGAGCTGTTCGCGCAGCTCCTGACCGATCACGGTGTGGTGCAGCAGGCAGTGGTTGGAGAAGGCGCCGACGGCGAGCCGGGTGCCCGGGTCCGCGTCGACGAGCTCCAGCGCCTCGCTGACGGCGGTGGCCTCGCTGCCCGGGTGGTTGGGGTTGTCGGCGAGCAGCTTGCGGCCGAAGGCGGTGCTGTCGCCGGGGCTCGGCAGGACGGTGGCGCCGTAGGTCTCCATCAGGTGGCGGCGGTAGGGCTTCTGGTGGAAGCTGGCCCGCACCATGAAGACGGTCAGGTCGATGCCCATCAGCTGGCAGGCGAGCGCGAGGGCGCTGCCCCACTGCCCGGCGCCGGTGTCGGTGACCAGGCGGGTGTGGCCGTCGCGCTTGGCGTAATAGGCCTGGGCGATGGCCGAGTTGAGCTTGTGGCTGCCGGTCGGCGAGGTCGCCTCGTACTTGAACCAGATCTGCGCCGGGGTGTCCAGCTCCCGCTCAAGGGCGACGGCGCGTACCAGCGGGGTGGGCCGCCACAGCTTGTACGCGTCGCGCACCGGCTCGGGGATCTTGATCCAGCGTTCGAGGGAGCTCTCCTGCGCGGCGAGGGCCTTGACGAAGAGCCGCTCCAGATACTCCTGCGTGACCGGCTTCCCGGTGGCGTTGTCGATGTAGCGCTCGGGAATCCGGGGCAGATCCGGAATCACGTTGTACCAGCGGGTCGGGATGCGCTCGATCGGAAGGTCGACGCGCTCGGATATGCCCTGGTGCTTCATGCGGTGTTCCCCCAGAGAACGTGGTGCACGTGGATGGACGGACGATGGCTGTCGGTTCGTCAGGAAGGTCTGTGGGTGCCGGAGTCGCTGCGCTCCGCCGCTGCGTCGTCCTCGGCGGGCAGCTCCGGCGGGACGCCGGTGAGGGCGCTCTCGTGCAGGTCCTTGTTGCGCAGGAACGCGAACGCGATGACCGCGGCGGTGAACGCCATCGCCGCGCACAAGGTCATGGCTTGGTGGAACCCCTCGGTGAACGCGTGGCGCCCGTCCGCCAGGACCTGATCGCGCAGGGCCGGGCCCGCCGACCGGGCGGCGGGCTCGATGGCGCCCGCGCTGATCGCCGACGCGACCTCGTGGCTCTTGTCGCCGATGCTCGCGGCGGCGTCGGAACGGGCGAAGGAGTCGGCGACCCGGTTCTCGAAGAACGCCCCGGCGACCGCGATCCCGAGCGCGACGCCCACCTGCTGGAACGTCTCGTTGATCCCGGAGGCCACGCCCGCCTTGGCCGGTTCGGCGACGCCGATGGCGAGCGCCGCACGGGTCGGCTGGAACAGCCCGAAGGCCGCGCCCATCACGACCAGGCTGGGCAGCAGCGCCGTCCAGGCGTCGCCGGGACCGCCGCGGTGGGTGAGCAGCAGAGCGACGGCGAGGGCGAGCTGCGAGACGCCCATGATGATCCGGAAGGGCACCTTGTTCGTCATGGCGCCGGTCAGCGCGCCGAAGACGAACATGCCGAGCGACAGCGGCAGGAACCGCAGGCCCGCCTCCCAGGCCGAGTTGGAGAGGACGCTCTGCAGGTACGAGGTCTCGATGAAGATCGCCGGGAAACCGGCGGCGTTGGCGAGGAAGGTGACCGCGCACAGCGCGACGAAGGTCCGGTTGCGGAACATCCGCAGGTCCATCATCGCGTTCTCGCCCCGGGCCCGCGACAGGGCCAGGAAGACGACCAGGCCGACGCCCGCGACGGCGTAGAGCGCGATGTTGCTCCCCGAGAACCAGCCGTCGGTGTTGCCCCGCACGATCGCCAGGACGAGCGCGCCGAGCGCGACGGTGAAAGCCGCCATCCCGGCGAAGTCCGGGGCGGCGCTGTGCGCGAGCCGCGACTCGCGAAGGCGCCGCAGCGCGACCAGCAGCGTGGCGAGGCCGACCGGAACGTTCAGGAAGAAGATCCAGCGCCAGCCGGGGCCGCTGGTCAGAGCCCCGCCGATGAGCGGCCCGGTGGCGGCGGCGATACCGACGGCGGCGCCGAAGACGCTGAACGCGGCGGCGCGTTCCTTGCCGTGGAACTCGTGGCCGAGGAGCGCGGGACCGACCGCGAACATGATCGCCGCTCCGACACCCTGCACGCCCCGGCTGATGTTGAGCACCTCGATGGAGTCCGCGAGGCCGCAGGCCAGGGAGGCGACGGTGAAGACGACGAGCCCGACGACGAAGACCGCCCGGCGGCCCCGCCGGTCGGCGATCGAGCCGGAGATGACGAGGAAGGCGGCGAGGGTGAGCGCGTAGGCGTCGAACACCCACTGCATCTCGCTGAAGCTCGCGTGCAGGTCACCGCGGATGCCGGGGAGCGCCACGGCGACGACGCTCAGGTCGAGCATGAGCATGAACGTGCCGACGGACACGACTGCGAGGGTCCACCAGCGCAGTGCGCCCGGTGGGCGGAGCATGGTCATGCTTCCTCCAGAAAGAGGGTTCACGGATAGAGAGCGGGAAGGGGGCCGGCATACTCCTCGCGATCACGCCCCTTCTCGTTTTCCGGGCCGGACGCGTCCGGCCGAGCGGTGGCGGGCGAGAACCAGATCGACCAACTGACCGGCCGCGCCGGTGTAGTCGGCCGGATCGCACCAGGCCCGCAACTGCCGGGCGTCGTGGCGGCCGACGAGTTCGGGGGCCTCGGCGAGGACGTCCGCGAGGTGGCGCCCTTCCCCGGCCGCCCGCGCGGACGCCCGGGAGACCAGACCCTTCGCGGTGCTTCGCCCCAGCGCGGGCGACAGGAGCGCGGCGAGCCGCTCGGAGACCACGAGACCGCGGGTGAGGCCCAGGTTGGCGCGCATCCGCTCCGGGTGGACGAGAAGCCCTTCGGCGAGTTCGGCGGCCGTGTGCGAGGCGCCGCCCACGAGGCGCAGACACCCGCGCGCCGGCTCCCACTCGGCGTGCCAGGCGCCCGCGGGCCGCTCGTCGTCGACGACCGCCGCCTGGGCGAGCCCCGCGACGAGCCCCGGCACCTGATAGGCCGCGGAACGGATCAGGGCGGCGAGCGCCGGGTTCCGTTTGTGCGGCATGGCCGACGAGGCGCCCCGCCCCTCCGCGCCCGGCTCGGAGACCTCCGCGCACTCGGTACGGGACAGCAGGTGGACGTCGGCCGCGAAGGTGCCGAGCCCGGCGGCGGTGAGGGAGAGCGCGGCCGCGAGGTCGGCGAGAGGGGTGCGGACGGTGTGCCAGGGGGTGCCGGGGTCGCTGAGGCCCACCTCCTCGGCGAGGACGGCGGGAAGACCACGGGCGTAGTGGTCGTTGCCCCGGGTTCCGTACAGATCGGCGTAGGCGAGGTAGCCGGCCAGTGTGCCCGCCGCGCCGCCGGCCTGGACCGGCAGCCCGGTGGCGCGGACCCGGCCGAGCCGCTCCCGGGCGTCCAGGACGGCTTGCAGCCAGCCCGCCGCCTTGAGCCCGAAAGTGGTGGGCACCGCGTGCTGCCCGAGCGTCCGGGCGGCCATCGGGGTGTCGCGGTGCGCCCCGGCCAGCCGGGCGAGGGCGGCCGCCACCCGGTCCAGGTCGGCCAGGACCAGGTCGAGGGTCCGCGCGGCGACCAGCATCAGAGCGGTGTCGAGCACGTCCTGACTGGTCGAGCCCTGATGCACGTAATGCGCGGCGTCGGGGTCGCCGCGCCCGACGGCCTCGGTGACCATGCCCACCAGGGCGACGACGGGGTTGGCCGCGGCGCGGGCGCGCAGCGCCACCTCCCGGAGGTCGAAGCGCTCCGCCCGCGCGGTGGCGGTGATGAGGGCTGCCGCCGACGGCGGCACGGTGCCGAGCCGGGCCTGCGCCCGCGCCAGGCCCGCCTCCGCGTCGAGCATGGCCTGGAGGAAGGCGGCGTCGGAGGTCGCGGCCTCGGCAGGGGCACCGGCCCGGACGGGGGAGAGGAGACCCGCGTCCGTCAGGGAGGCGGCGCCGACGAGGTCAGCCCGCGGCTCGGGAACGGTCATGGGGACTTCCTCTCGGGAGCCGAGGCCGCGACGCGCGTCATGGGCGCGGTGGGGGCCCGGTCGGCGGCGTTCGAGGCCGCCAGAGCGAGGACGGCGAGCGCGATCGCGTCGGCGTCGCCGAGGGTCACCGAGTTCACGCCGGGCCGGATACCGGCGGCCGTCACCCAGTGGACCGACTCGGTGGGGACGCCGTAGGCGAAGCGGCGCGGGTGCGGTGCGCCGTCGGCCGTGATCACGCGGTAGGGGCGGCCGGTCACCGCGAGGCCGCCGGTCTCGTAGTCCCCGTGCTCGGCGTCGCGGATCACGTACGGCCTGCACTGACCGGTCGCGAGGAGGTGGCGAAGGAGCGGGTCGGCGGTGCGCCGCAGGTCGGGCTCGGGAAGGCGGGCCTCCACGAGGGCGGTCGCGGCGACCCGGTGCCCCGGCACGTCGGCGGACTCCGCGACGAAGACCCCGTCGCGCTCGTCGGTCCGCACCGTCATGCCCGGGCCCATGAGGTGCAGCACCCCCGCCTCGACGAGCGCGATCATCTCCTCGACGCGCTGCGGCGGCGGGCCGATGGACAGGAACGCGTTGAGAGGGGTGTACCAGCGCCTGAGGTCGTCGCGGTGAGAGCGCCCGGCGAGTCCGCCGTGGTCGACGACGAGCCGGATCTCGTTGCGCAGGTCGCGCAGCACGTCGAGGGCCGCCTTCAGCGGGCTGTCCACATTGCCCGCCGCGGCTTCGGCGAGGTCGCGGCGGAGCGTGCGAAGGAGCCAGGCCCGGTGGGCGACCGCGGTCGGGAAACCCCCCTCGCCGTACGGGCGTTGGACGCGCTGCCAGTCCCACCGCTCGCCCTGGGAGATGCCGAACTCGGCGAGCAGCGCCGCCTCTTGCGGTGAGCGCCAGGGCGCGGCGAGGGTGCGTGCGGTGAACCGGCGGGCGGCCCGCGCACGGCCCCCGCGCGTGAGCAGGGCCGCGTAGTAGACCGTCTCGACCTCCTTGGCGATCAACGGCCACAGGTCGCGCGCGAAGTCCAGGCCGCGCCGGTCCGCCGCGCGCCGCAGCTCGGCCAGTTTCCCGGGGGTCAGCAGGAGGGGGCGGTGACGGCCGTGCGCGCCCTTCTGGTTGTGGCCCCGTGCGTGGTACGGGACGCCGCGCCGGGAACCCGCGTACAGGACGGGTTCCCGGCCCGAGGGGCGGTAGCGGAGGCGGCCGGTGGCGGCGTCGCGCTCGAAGGCGCCGCCGCGGCCGACGGTGAACAGCGCGACGTGGTCGAAGAAGTTGAGGCCCAACCCCCGCAGCAGCACCGGGGATTGCGGGAGTACCGCCCGCAGGTCCAGGTCGGCCGGGTTGGCGGGCGGCAGGTGGACGAGGGAGTGCCGGGCGGCGAAGTCCGCGAGCCGCCTCTGCGCCGGGTCGGCGCGCAGCGGCAGATGCCCCTGGGCGAGGACGACCGCGTCGAGGCCGCCGATCCGGGTACCGTCGGCCAGGCTGACGCTCTGCAGCCCGCCGGGGCAGTCCTGGAGGCGGACGGCGCGCAGCCGATGGACGACGACCCGCACGCCGGGCGGCGCGCCCCGCACCACGCGCCGGAACACCCACTCCAGGTAATGGCCGTAGAAGGCGCGGGTCGGATAGGAGTCCGGGGTCAGCGCCCGCGCCTGCGCCCGTACGTCCTCGTCGACGGGGCCCGCGTACTCGCTGGACGCCATGTGGCGGGCCCACTCGTACAGGCTCGGTCCGGGCGCGATCTCCCCGGCCATCTCCACGGTCGGATCCGTGAAGAGCGTGACCTGCGAGGCGACCGTGTTCATCAGCAGATGGCGCGACTGGCCGGTGCGCCAGACGCGGCCGGGCCCCGGCCGGTCCGGGTCCACGACGTGCACCGTCACCGCGACCCCGGCGGCGTGCGTACGGGCGTCGGCGCACAGCCGCTCAAGGACGCTGAGACCGCGCGGCCCGGCCCCCACGAGGCAGAGCCGGAGCTGCCGTTCGCCCGCGCTCCGGCCCGGGGCGTCCTCGGACGGGACCGGCGGCGCCTGGGCCCTGTCGGTGCGCCCCGGCCTTGTGGACCGGGACGCACCGACCGGAGCGGCCGCGCGGGGTACGCCGAACGCTCCGTCCGGGGTGGGCGCGGCGGGCGGGCGCCCGGCGACGGTGGGGCGGAACTCGCCGACGCCCATCAGCTCGGCAGCGGCGCGCTGGTCGTCGCCGCGGCCGGTCCTGTCGAGCCGTCCTCGGCCTCGGTGACCGCTGCGGCCGTCTCGACGGCACGCAGGCCGAGATGCTGTGCGAGCCGGGCGCGGATCGCCTCGCCGAGAGCGGCGGCGGCATCCGCGTCGGGCTTCGTCTCCCAGATCACGACCATGCACTCCTTTCCGGAAAAGCCGATGGCCGACGGGGCCGGCACAAAGGCCGACACGGAACAAGAGTCGTGGGGTCGCGCGCACACTCCACCGGATCCGGCGGAACTTTCGGAATTCAGATCGGCACGGAGTGAATGCGCGTGAAGCATGGGGCGGCAGCGCTCGGATCAACCGGAAGTTTTTTGCTCGGGCTTGACCGCTCATAATGAGGGTGCGAATCTCTTGCACATGACACAGAGGGGGACGGAACCATGACGGGTGCCGCGCGTGACGGCTGGCCGACAGCCGATCTCGACCCGCTGCGAAGGCTGCGTGTCCTCGCCTCGGCCGCCGAGCACCCCACCTATGCCGAGCGCCACTTCGACGTCCCCTTCGACGCGCTGTGGTCGGTCGTCTCCGACCTGGAGCGCGAACTCCCGTACCTGATGCCGGAGTTGCGCTCCTTCGCGGTGACCACCCCGGCCGCTGATTCCGCAGGCGGGCGCCTGGAGGGGGAGGCGGTCGGCGTCTTCGGCCGCCGCGAGCGCTTCGAGGTGGTGCTGCGCCCCGGGTGGTGCCTGCTGCAGAGCGGGGCGCTGGTGAGCGGGATGGCCGCGGTTCCGAACGGGACCGGCTGCACGTTCGCCTTCTTCACCAGCTCTCGCGTCCTTGGTGCGGAGCCGGCCGGGCACTCGCGTGAACCCGGGCACTCGCGTGAGCCCGGGCACCTGCGTGAACCAGGGCACGAGCGCTGCGCGACCCGGCTCCTCGACCGGCTCGCGCGGCGCCTCGCGGCCAGGTCAGTCCCAGGCGGTCCGGAAGGACTGCCGTGCCCGGAACAGCCGTGACCGCACGGTCCCGACCGGTATCCCGAGCACCTCGGCGACCTCCTGCTCGCTGAGCCCCTCGACATGACGCAGCGTCAGCACGATCCGGTGCTCCGGCGCGAGCCGCCCCATGGCATCGGCGATGTCGGAGGCCAGCAGCTCGTCCTCGGGCAGCGCCCGGTCCTCCCACTCCACCGGCACGGCCGGCCGCCCCTGACGGCGCTTGGCGAACTTCACCGCCTCCCGCGCCGCGATCACCCGCACCCAGCCGAACAGCGCGGCCGGGGACTTGAGCTGCCGGATGCTGCAGAAGACGGCGATGAGCGCCTCCTGCGCCGCGTCGGGACCGTCCTGCAGCGCGACGGGCCCGCAGATGCGCCCCACGTACGGTTCGAGCACCCCGAGCAGCTCGTCCATCGCCAGGAGGTCCCCGCGCTGCGCGCCCTCCACCAGACCGGCCAGGACCTCCGGGTCCCGGTCCGTCGCGTACACCTTCTCCGCTTCCGTCACAGCGCCTCCGTGGCCCTCAGGTGGGGATGCACGAATGGGCTGCGCGCAACTAAAGATGGATCTGTTTCCGCGGAATCCGATTCCGCATGATCCGCTTGTGCAAGATCTGCGTTTGTGTCGAATTCGCAGGTCCTGTCATCGTGAGGAGACCTTCGCTCCACGATATCGACCCCCGTCGATGCCCCCCGTTGGCGACGAATACCTTTCGATACGCGTCGTTCCAAACCCTATCAGCGGGCGAAGATTCCTTGAGGATTTTCGGTCCTTTCACGGCAGCCGAGGAGTACGGCCCGACCGTCACCCCTCTATCCAGCTGAGACTCCGCCTCGGCCGGGACGCCGACGACACCTTCCGAAGGGCGTGAGCACGATGACCGACTGGCCCGTCACCGCACTCGACCCCGTACGCCGCCTGCGCGTCCTGGCCGTGGCGCTGAACGCCGCCCTGTACGCCGACGCCCACGTGGACCTGCCGTTCGCCGACGTGTGGGCTGCGGCGAGCGACCTGCTGCCCGGACCGTTCGGCCACCGCGAGGGGTTCGACATCGTGTTGCGCCCCGGCTGGTGCCTGCTGCAGAGCGGCCACGTCCTGGGCGGCATGGCCGCCGTCCCCGAGGGCACCGGCACCCGCTTCGCGGTCCTGGGCGGCCTGCGACGCCACTCGGCGGGGGTCCAGGTCCATGCCCCGGGAAACGCGTGATCTGAGTGAGCCAAGGAACAGTTCCCGGCGACGCGCCTCGTTGTAAGCTGTCGGGACCGCCCTTGACCTGCAAAAACGCAGGCAGGGAGCCGTCTTTGGGGAGTCCGACATGCTTCGAACCATGTTCAAGTCCAAGATTCACCGCGCCACCGTCACCCAGGCCGACCTCCACTACGTCGGCTCGGTCACCATCGACGCGGATCTGCTGGACGCCGCCGACCTGCTGCCCGGCGAGCTCGTGCACATCGTCGACATCGACAACGGCGCGCGGCTGGAGACCTATGTCATCGAGGGTGAGCGCGGCTCCGGTGTCATCGGGATCAACGGGGCCGCCGCCCACCTCGTGCACCCCGGCGACCTCGTGATCATCATCAGTTACGCTCAGGTCGACGACGCCGAGGCGCGGTCGCTGCGGCCCAGGGTCGTGCACGTGGACCGGGACAACAGGATCGTGGCGCTCGGCGCCGACCCGTCGGAACCGGCCCCGGGCGGCGACACCGAGCGGAGCCCGCACTCCGTACCCGCCTGATCAGCACACATCGGCCCAGCCAGGAGCGCCCCATGAGCGACATCGACATCCGCGACGAACGCGAACGGGGCCTCCTGTCGGCCCGGCAGGACGGCGAGACCGTCGGCCGTGTCCAGTACTTCGTGTTGGATCGGGAGTCACAGGGCGCCCTCGTCGCCGTGCACACCGTCGTCGAGCCCGCCCACGAGGGCAAGGGCATCGCCGGGTCCCTCGCCCGCGAGCTGTACGCGCTGGCCGCCCGCGAGGGCCTGGCCGTCGTGCCCCTGTGCTCGTTCGTCGCGCGGTGGGCCGAGCGGCACCCGGGCGAGGCCCCGCCCGCGCCGCGGGAGCTTGTGAACGCCGCGGAGGAGGCGCTCGCCGCCGACCCGGAGAAGTGGTGAGCCCCGGGCCGGCCCGTCGGTAGGGTGCCGGCATGATCCTCGCCCTCCTGCACACCTCACCCGCGCACATCCCCGTCTTCGACGCCCTGCGCGACGCAGCTCACCCCGGTCTCGTCCTGCGCCACGTCGTACGCGAGGACCTGCTGGTGCGGGCGGGGGAGAGCGGGCCCGAGTCCGTCGCCGACGACGTGCTCAGCCTGCTGCGGGGGGCGGCTCGGGACGGCGCGCACGCCGTGCTGTGCACCTGCTCCAGCATCGGCGCCGTCGCCGAGGAATCGGCGCCCGCGCTCGGCGGCGTACCGGTGCTGCGCGTGGACCGGCCGATGGCCGCGCGGGCCGTCGCGACGGGGGACCGGATCACCGTCGTCGCCACGGTGCGGAGCACCTTCGGGCCGACCGTCGCCCTCGTCGAGGAGGAGGCCGTGCGCGCCGGGCGCGCCGTCGACATGCGCACCCTGTACGTCGATGGGGCCTGGGAGCGGTTCCTCGCAGGGGACCGGGACGGCTATCTGGAGCGGGTCGCGGCCGCCATCGACACCGTCACGGACACGGACGTCGTGGTGCTCGCCCAGGCCTCCATGGCCGACGCCGCCGACCGCGCCCGCGTCACCGGCCTCCCCGTCCTCTCCAGCCCCCGTCTCGGGCTCGACGCCGCCGTCCTGGAACGCGTGGCCCCCGAAAGGGCTTAGCTTGAGCACCGTTGGCACGCAGCACCGAGTGCATCGAGCGAGAGGAGCCGGCATGACCGACCAGGACCACGAGGTCACCATCAGCCCCACCGGCTGGGTCGCGGACCAGGCCCGTACGTACGAGGAGTCCGGCGGTACGAAGGGCACCACCATCCAGGGCGTCCCCTGCCTGCTGCTCGACTACAAGGGGCGCAGGTCCGGGCAGTGGCGGCGCACCGTCCTCATCTACGGGCGCGACGGCGACGACTACCTGATCGTCGCCTCGTACGGCGGGTCCGACAAGCACCCGCAGTGGTACCTGAACCTCCAGGACGAGCCGGACGTCCGGCTGCGGGTGGGGACCGAGCGTTTCTCCGCGCGCGCGGAGACGCTGTCGCCCGAGGAGAAGGCGCGGGTCTGGGGCTCCCTCGTCGAGCTGTTCCCGAACTACGCGGACTACCAGAAGAAGACCGACCGGGACATCCCGGTCGTACGACTCACCCGCACGGACAGTTGACACAATCCCTGCGCGGACGGCTTGCGGGATTCCGCACGGACGGCCGCCATCCTGCGCGGGCCGCCGGCGGGATCCCGTGCGGGCGGGCGACGGGATCCGTGCGGGCGGTTGATTGGCTACCGTGCGGATGCCCGACGTGATCGGCGCGGCCGTCCGCCCATGATCCTGCGCGGACGGCCGAGGAGATCCCGTGCGGGCGGCCGCCCACGATCCCGCGCGGACGGCCGGCAAGTCCTCGTGGATGGTCGGCTGGATCTCGTGTGGGCGGCTGACAGGATCCAGGGCGGGCGGACGGCGGGATTCCGTGCGGGCGGCCGACACCGTGCCGCCGGACGCGTGAGCTCGGCGGGCGTGGGCAGTCGTGGCGGGAGACAGTGGACAACGACCCCCTCCGAACCGATGGAGGCAGTGCGATGACCCAGCCGTTCCCCGACCCCGTCCCGCCGGGCCCCAGCCCGGTCCCCGGCCCCGATCCGGTGCCGCCGAACCCGACGCCGGTGCCGGGTCCGGGGCCGGACGTACCGGATCCGACCCCGCCGGCCCCGTCCCCGTCGCCCGGCCCGTTCCCGACGCCGCAGCCCCCGCCGGCACCGCCGGCGCCGGGCCCGGGTCCTGAGCCCGACCCGACGCCGCCGGAGCCGGAACCGTCACCCGTGTGAGCCCCGGCCACCGCTGAGGATCAGGCGTCGACCTCGGAGCGGTCCCCGCCCCACAGCGTGTGGAACGAGCCCTCCCGGTCGGCCCTGCGGTACGTGTGCGCGCCGAAGTAGTCGCGCTGGCCCTGCGTGAGCGCGGCCGGCAGGCGCTCGGCGCGCAGAGCGTCGTAGTACGCGAGCGCGGCGGCGAAGCCGGGCGTGGGCACGCCCTGCGTGGTCGCGGCGACCAGGACGGCGCGCCAGTCGTCCTGGGCCGCCGCGATCTCGTCCGCGAAGCTCTTGTCGGAGAGCAGCGAGACGAGGCCGGGCTCGGCCTCGTAGGCGGCGGTGATCCGGTCGAGGAAGGCGGCGCGGATGATGCAGCCCCCGCGCCAGATGCGGGCCACCGCACCGGAGTCGATGTCCCAGTCGTACTGCTCGCTGCCCGCGGCGATCTCGTGGAAGCCCTGCGTGTACGAGACGATCTTCGAGGCGTACAGGGCTTGTTCCACCTTGTCCGCGAAGGCGCCTGCCTCCGACTCGCTCAGTGTCCGCGCCTTCGGGCCCGCCAGGCCCCGCGACGCGGCGCGCAACTCCGCGTGTCCGGACAACGAGCGGGCGAACACCGCCTCCGCGATACCGGACACCGGCACGCCCAGGTCGAGCGCGATCTGCACCGTCCAGCGGCCCGTGCCCTTCTGCTCGGCCTGGTCCTGGACGATGTCCACGAACGGCTTCCCCGTCGCGGCGTCCACATGGGACAGGACCTCGGCCGTGATCTCGATCAGGTAGGAGTCGAGGCGCCCCGTGTTCCACGTACGGAAGATGTCGGCGATCTGCGCGGGGGAGTACCCGGCGACGTCACGCAGCAACTGGTACGCCTCGCCGATGAGCTGCATGTCGGCGTACTCGATGCCGTTGTGCACCATCTTCACGAAGTGACCCGCGCCGTCCGGGCCGACGTGCGTCACGCACGGGGCGCCGTCCTTCGCCTTCGCGGAGATCTTCTCCAGCATCGGGCCGAGCGAGTCGTACGACTCGACGCTGCCGCCGGGCATGATGCTCGGCCCGTGCAGCGCGCCCTCCTCACCGCCGGAGACGCCGGTGCCGACGAAGTGGATGCCCTGTTCGCGCAGCTCCTTCTCGCGGCGCCGGGTGTCGGCGAAGTGCGCGTTGCCGCCGTCGACGATCATGTCACCGGGTTCGAGCAGCGGCGCGAACTCCTTGATCACCGCGTCCGTCGGCTCGCCCGCCTTCACCATGACGACGAGGCGCCGCGGGCGCTCCAGCGCGGCCACGAAGTCCTCCGCCGACTCGGTCGGCACGAAGATGCCCTCCTCGCCGAACTCCTCCACCAGCTGGTGCGTACGGGAGGCGGTGCGGTTGTGCAGCGCGACCGTGTATCCGTTCCGCGCGAAGTTGCGGGCGAGGTTGCGTCCCATGACAGCGAGCCCGGTGACACCGATCTGGGCTGTAGTGCTCATGCCTGTCGCTCCTGGAGTCGTAAATTGAAAGATTCTGTTCAGTTGTCGAACGCTACGGCGTAGCCTTGCCTTCCGCCTTGCCTTCCGCACTCTCTACGATGTTGGAGCCGCGCGTGCCTCATTTCGACCTGCCGCTCGACGAACTGCGTGCCTACAAGCCCGCGTTGACGGCCCTCGACGACTTCGACGCCTTCTGGGAGAAGACCCTGGCCGAGGCCGCGGAGCACGACCTCGACGCGCGGTTCGAGCCGGTCGACACCCCGCTCACGGCGGTCGACACCTTCGACGTTACGTACGCGGGCTTCGGCGGGCATCCCGTGAAGGGCTGGCTGATCCTGCCCGCCGACACCACGGAGCCGCTCCCGGTCGTCGTGGAGTACATCGGCTACGGCGGCGGCCGGGGCCTGCCCCACACCCACCTCAGGTGGGCCGCCGCCGGGTTCGCGCACTTCGTGATGGACACCCGCGGCCAGGGCAGCGGCCACAGCGTCGGCGACACCCCGGACCCGGTCGGCAGCGGCCCCGCCGCCTCCGGACACATGACGCGCGGAATCCAGGACCCGTACACGTACTACTACCGGCGGGTCTACACCGACGCCGTGCGCGCCGTCGAGGCGGCCCGCTCGCATCCGCTGGTCGACGCCTCCCGCACCGCCGTGACCGGCGGCAGCCAGGGCGGCGGCATTGCCATCGCGGTCGCGGGGCTCGTACCGGACCTGCGGGCGGCCGCGCCCGACGTGCCGTTCCTGTGCCACTTCGGGCGGGCGGCCACGCTCACGGAGCGTCACCCGTACCGCGAGATCGCCCTCTACCTCAAGGCGCACATCGGCGAGGACGAGCGCGTGTTCCGGACGCTCTCGTACTTCGACGGCATCAACTTCGCGGCGCGCGCCACCGCGCCCGGACTGTTCTCCGCGGCCCTGGAGGACCTGACCTGCCCGCCGTCGACGGTGTTCGCGGCGTACAACCACTGGGCAGGCACGGAGCGCTCCATGGAGGTGTACGCGTTCAACGACCACGAGGGCGGCGGACCCTTCCAGCAAGCCGTGCAACTGCAGTGGCTTCCCGGCCACTTGAAGGGCTGAAAGCAGCCACGGCCCTTCCTGGCGCTCTTGTCACCCCGGAGTGGGAGCGGCTAATTTGCGGCTCCTACCTATGCCTGTGCGGCAGGTGACAGAGGGGGCTTCCATGGCGTTACGCGGCCGGCACCGCCGGTACCAGCCGAGCCGGGTCAACCGGGCGTCGCTCACCGTCACCGTCGGCGGCGCCGGAATGGCGATCCCGCTCATCGGCGCCGGCACCGCGCAGGCCGCGGACGCGGACACCTGGAACAAGGTCGCCGCGTGCGAGTCCAGCGGCAACTGGAGCATCAACACCGGGAACGGCTACTACGGCGGCCTCCAGTTCACCGGCTCCACCTGGGCGGCGTACGGCGGCACGGCCTACGCGGCCCGCGCCGACCTCGCCACCAGGGACCAGCAGGTCGCGATCGCCGAGAAGGTGCTCAAGGGGCAGGGGCCCGGCGCCTGGCCGGCGTGCGGGCAGCGTGCGGGCCTGTCCCGTACGACGGTGACGGAGACGGAGACGGTACGGCCGCAGAGCGGGCCCCCCGCGCGCACGGTCAAGGACGTGAAGCCCGAGGTGACCCCGCAGTCCGCCGCGGGCCGCGCCGAGATGTACACCGTGATCAGCGGCGACACGCTCTCCGGGATCGCGGACACCCGCCGGGTCTCCGGTGGCTGGTCGCGGTTGTACTCGGCCAACCGCACGACGATCGGCGCCGACCCGGACCTCATCCTGCCCGGTCAGCGGCTCTCGGTGCCGGGTGCGTCCGCGAAGACGGCGCCGAGAACCGAGCGGCCCGAGGCCGGACCCGAGAAGGCCCCGCAACCAGGGAAGAAGGCCGAGCGGCAGCACCAGAAGACCACGCCGAAGCCGACTCAGCCGAAGCAGACGCAGCCGAAGCCGACGCAGTCGAGGAAGGCTCAGCCGCACAAGGCCGAACCCAAGCAGACCGCGCCGAAGAAGACCGAGGCCAAGAAGGCCGCGCCCAAGCAGGCCCAGCCGAAGAAGACCGAGGCCGCCAGGCCCGCCACGCACGGCGTCGTCGCCCCGGTCAGCGCGGGCATCGGCACCCCGTACCACGCGGCCGGTTCCTCCTGGTCGAAGGGCTATCACACGGGCGTGGACTTCGCCGTGCCCACCGGCACCTCCGTCAAGGCCGTCGCGGCGGGCCGCGTCGTCGCGGCGGGCTGGGGCGGCTCGTACGGCTACCAGGTGGTGATCCGGCACGCCGACGGCCGCTACAGCCAGTACGCGCACCTGTCGGCGCTCTCCGTGAAGGCCGGGCAGGGCGTGGTCGAGGGCCAGCGCATCGCCCGCTCCGGGTCCACCGGCAACAGCACGGGCCCGCATCTGCACTTCGAGGTGCGGACGGGGCCCGGCTTCGGCAGTGACATCGACCCGCTGGCGTACCTGCGGGCGCACGGGGTCAGGATCTGACGTTCCGGTTCGTCGAGCCGCCACCGGGCGGCTTCGGCCGCCCCGGCATGTTCTCGAGGCCCGCCGGACTGTCCGGCACCGAGGGCGCGGGTGTGTGCTGCGCGACGACGTGGGCCGTGCCGTTCTCCCGGCCGATCCGCTCGGTCGTCAGCAGGATCAGACCGCCTGCGGCGACGACACCGCAGCCCAGCGCGAGGATCGTGCCGGTCGTGCCGTGCCGGAACGTCTCTCCGAACAGGGTGAGGCCGACGGCCGCCGCCACCACCGGGTTCACGACCGTCGCGGTCGCCAGCGGTGCGGCCAGACCCGCGCCCCGGTAGGACGCCTGCGACAGCAGCATGCCGGCCGTGGCCAAGGCCGCGATCGCGAGGAGCGTGGTGAGCTGCGCGAACGGTTCGCCCGACCAGTCCAGCGCCACCGACTTCGTGAACACCGAGGCCATGCCGAACGCGCTGCCCGCCGCGACCGCGAGCAGCACCGCGCGCACCACAGGGTGCCGGTGCGCGGCCCGCGCCGACATCATCAGGACCAGGACGCCGCCGGCCGTCGCGAGGCCCACGAGCAGCCGCTCGGCCCCGTCGAGGGAGTCCTCGGAGGCCGAACCGGTCAGCGTGAGCAGGCCCGCGAGCCCGACCGTCGCCATGATCGCCCCGCGCCACGCGGTGGCCCCGGCCCGGCGTCGTACGAACCACGCGGCCATCGGCAGCGCGAGCACGATCGTCAGGGCGCCGAGGGGCTGCACCAGGCTCAGCGGGCCGTAGGCGAGGGCGATGACGTGCAGCAGCGCGCCCGTGCCGTTCAGGGCGCCCGCGCCCCACCAGGCGGGCCTGCGCAGCGGCGCGTACGCCGACTCGGGTGACGTCTGGGCGACCCGCTCCTGCACGATCGCGCCGCCCGCGTAGGCGACCGCGGAGACCAGGGAGAGCAGCACGGACAGCGCCAGGGCACTCATCTGGTGCCCCCTGCGGTGCGGTGCGGCGCACGGTCGGTTCTCATAACCTCCACGATCTCTCGCTCCCGTCTTTCTGTCGTCCGACCTGAGCACGCATTGAGTCCTACTGCCGATGGAGTACGCCGCCTCCTGAGTCATCCCCAGGACGGGTGCCACCGGGGCGGCGGAGGGCCCCGGCCCGTCCGCACTCTTCCGCGCGGGGCGTCCATGGGTGACCATGAGGTCGACAGCGAGCGAGACCGACCTGAGCCTGTGCAAGTGCCTGTGAAGGACGACCGGAGACGGGGGCCCGCGCGTGCGAGTGGGACTGCTCAGCAGGGAGTATCCGCCGGACGTCTATGGCGGCGCTGGAGTCCACGTCGAGTTCCTCGCGAGGGAACTGCGACCGCTCGTCGACCTCGACGTGCACACGTGGGGCGAGGGCTCGGGCGACGGTGTGCGCCGCCATCGTGCCTGGCCCGCGCTCGACGGCGCCAACGACGCGCTGCGCACCCTCTCCGTGGACCTCTCCATGGCCGCCGCCCTCGAAGGCCGCGAGCTGGTCCACTCGCACACCTGGTACACCAACCTCGCGGGCCATCTGGCCGCCCTGCACCTGGGCATTCCGCACGTGATGACCGCGCACTCCCTGGAGCCGCTGCGCCCCTGGAAGGCCGAGCAGCTCGGCGGCGGCTACGCGCTGTCGGCCTGGGCCGAACGCACTGCGATCGAGGCGGCGGACGGCGTCATCGCGGTGTCCCGGGCGATGCGGGACGACATCCTCGCCTGCTACCCGGCGCTGGAGCCGAAGCGCGTCCGCGTCGTGCACAACGGCATCGACGTGTCGCTGTACCACGCCGACCCCGGCACCGACGTGCTGACCCGCTACGGCATCGATCCGAGCCGCCCGTACGTCATTTTCGTCGGCCGCATCACCCGTCAGAAGGGCGTGCCTCATCTGCTGCGCGCGGCGCGGGAGTTCGCGCCCGACGCGCAGCTCGTCCTGTGCGCGGGGGCCCCGGACACGCCGGAGATCGGGCGGGAGTTCCGCGAGCTGGTCGACGAGTTGAAGCGGACCCGCGACGGCGTGCACTGGATCCCGTCGATGCTGCCGCGCGCCGAGGTCGTCCAACTCCTCACGCACGCGGCCGTGTTCGTCTGCCCGTCCGTGTACGAGCCGCTGGGCATCGTCAACCTGGAGGCGATGGCCTGCGGCACCGCGGTCGTCGCCTCCCACGTGGGCGGCATCCCGGAGGTCGTCGCGGACGGCGAGAACGGGCTGCTCGTGCCGTACGCGGAGGCCGACCCCGGCGCGTTCGAGGCGGGCCTCGCGCGCGCTGTGAACGAGGTGGTCGGCGACCCCGGCGCGGCGCGCCGCATGGGGGAGGCGGGTCACGAGCGGGCGGCGGCCGAGTTCGGCTGGGCCGCGATCGCCCGCCGCACGGTCGAGGTGTACGGGGAGATCCTCAACGGCGCCTGAGACGCCACAACATGGAGGGGGCGGTCATGCGCGGTGGTCCTTCGGTGCTCGGCATCGTACTGGCGGGAGGGGAGGGGAAGCGGCTGATGCCGCTGACCGCGGACCGGGCGAAGCCCGCGGTCGTCTTCGGCGGCACGTACCGGCTCGTCGACTTCGCCCTGTCGAACCTGGTCAACGGCGACATCCTGCGGATCTGCGTCCTGACGCAGTACAAGTCGCACTCGCTCGACCGGCACGTCACCACGACCTGGCGGATGTCGAGCCTGCTCGGCAACTACGTGACCCCGGTCCCGGCCCAGCAGCGGCTCGGGCCGCGCTGGTACTCGGGCAGCGCCGACGCGATCCTGCAGTCGCTCAACCTCGTCCACGACGAACAGCCCGACTTCATCGCGGTGTTCGGCGCCGACCACGTGTACCGGATGGACCCGCGCCAGATGCTCGCGCAGCACATCGAGTCCGGGGCGGGTGTCACGGTGGCGGGTATCCGGGTGCCGCGCGCGCAGGCGCCGTCGTTCGGCATCATCACACCTGCCCGCGACAGCACACGTGTCGAAGCGTTCCTGGAGAAGCCGACGAACCCGCCGGCGCTGCCGGGCAGCGCGAACGAGGTGTTCGCCTCCATGGGCAACTACCTCTTCACCACCAAGACGCTCGTCGACGCGCTGTTACAGGACGCCGAGGACGACAACTCGGCGCACGACATGGGGGGTTCGCTCCTGCCGATGCTCACCGAGCGCGGCGTCGCGCAGGTCTACGACTTCGACGCGAACCACGTCCCCGGCGAGACCGAGCGCGATCACGGCTACTGGCGCGACGTCGGTACCCTCGACACGTATTACGAGGCCCACATGGACCTCATCTCGGACGAGCCGATGTTCAACCTCGACAACCGGCGCTGGCCGATCTACACCCACCCGGGCCAGCTGCCGCCCGCGAAGTTCTGTGCGGCGGGCATCGCGAGCGAGTCGATCGTCAGCCCGGGATGTGTCATCCGCGGCCAGGTCACCGGCTCCGTTCTCTCACCCGGTGTGACGATCGAGGACGGCGCGGTCGTCCAGAGCTCGGTCCTGCACGACAACGTGCGCATAGGCCGCGGCGCCGTCGTGCGCGGCGCCGTCCTCGACAAGAACGTGGAGGTCCCGGCGGGCGCGACGATCGGCGTCAACCCGCAGCGGGACACGGAGCTGTACACCGTCTCGAAGAACGGCGTGATCGCCCTGGGCAAGGGCCAGGCGGTGCACTAGCCCGTGCCCTAGGCAGGGGCCGGGCCGTGCACCGGCCCGCGGACATGACTACTGCTGGGCCGGCGGCTCGCCCTCGAAGCCGTTGGCCCAGTACCGGCCGCGCAGGGACAGATCGAGCAGCATCCGCGTGGCCTCCTCCGCCTCCATCGGGCGCGGCTTTGACTCCAGCCACCAGCTCAGCACGGCGAGTTGCTCGCCGACCCAGGCGCGGGCCAGCACGTCCACACTGATGCGGGGCGTGACGTCCTCGTACGCCACCGTGCGCGGCAAAGGCGGCCGCGGTTCGACGCCCGTTCCTGGGCCGCGCCCTGATGGGCCCGCTCGCCGCGCTCCTTCCCCTGGAGATCGGCCTCGTACGGGACCGGCTCACCGTCGACGGCGGGCGCCGGGCCGTCGGCCTCCTGGTCGGCTCCCTCACCCTCGGCACCGTCCTCGGCCACGCCCTCGTCGGCCCCCTGCTCTCGCTCCTGGGCGATCTGCGGGCCACCCTGTTCGTGCTCGCGGCGCTCGCCGTGGCCTGCGTCGCCGTGTCGTTCACCGCGATCCCCGAGTCCCGGACCCGCGCGAGCGGCCGCATGGACTGGTCCGGCGCGGCGCTGCTCGCGCTCGCCCTGGTCGTCCTGCTCGGCACCGTGTCCCGCGGCTCCGCCTGGGGCTGGCTCTCCGCGCCCACACTCGGCGGCCTGCTGCTCGCTGCCGTGCTCCTCCGCATATGGACCCGGCTGCAACTGTCCCGCCCGCACGCGCTGGTGGACGTCCGCGCGCTCGCCCGACCGCAGAGCGCCCCGTACTACGTGGGCGGGTTCGTGCTCGGCGCCGTGGTGCTCGGCGGGCAGAGCGTCGGCGTCAGCTTCATGGCCGCGTCCCCGGGCGACGAGGGGTACGGGTTCGACCTCGCCGCATGGCAGATCAGCCTCTACGGGGTCGCGCCGAACATCACGGCGTTCGCCGGGTCCGCGCTGTGCGCCGCGCTCGCCGCCCGCATGGGGTACCGGCGCCTTCTCCTGACGGCGTTCACCGTGGTCACGGTCGGATACGCCGGACTGCTCGTGCTGCACACGGAGTTCGTGCCGTTCGCCGCCACCAACGACCTGATCGGCTTCGGCTGCGGGCTCGCGCTCGGCGGACTGCCCACCGTGATCGTGGAGAGCAGCCCCGCCGACCGCACGGCCAGCGCGACCGCCGTCTACAACAACTTCAAGACGCTCGGCGGCAGCGTCGGCGGCGCCGTCTTCGCGGCCGTCCTCGGCGCCCTGGTCATCGATGCGACCCAGACCCCGACCCTGTCCGCGTACCTGACGATCTGGACCGTCGCCGCAGTGGTCTGCGCGCTCGCCGTGGCGCTCCAACTGCTCGCGCGCAGACCGGAACCGTCTCCTAGAGGACCCGGCGCCGCCGTCCCAGCCACGTCTGCGCGATCACCACGACCGCCAGGAACGCCCCGCTGACCACCTGCTGATAGGCGGAGTCGAGTGAACCGATCTGGTTGATCACGTTCTGGATGACCTTCAGCAGGAGGACACCCACGAGTGAGCCGCTGATGAACCCGAACCCGCCCGTCAGCAGGGTGCCGCCGATGACGACCGCCGAGATCGCCTCCAGCTCCATGCCGGAGCCGAGGATCGTCACGCCCGACACCAGCCAGGCCGCGTTCAGCGCGCCGGCCAGGCCCGCGCAGAGACCGGACAGCGTGTAGACGCCGATCTTCGTGCGGGCCACCGGCGCGCCCATCAGGGCCGCCGCGTCCTCGTTGCCGCCGACGGCGTACACGTACTGTCCGAAGCGGCTCCGGCGCAGCGCCACCGCGCCCAGCACGAAGAGCACGAGCGTGATCCAGACCGGCAGGCCGATCCCGAACAGCTTCTCCTGGCCGAGCGAGGCGAAGACCGTCGACTTGTCGACGAGGTACGTCTGCGAACCCTCGTCGGTGACGGCGAGGAGAATGCCGCGCGCGCCGAGCATCGCCGCGAGGGTGACGATGAAGGGGGCGAGGCGCGAGCGGGCGATGAGCAGGCCGTTGACAAGACCGATCAGGCCGCACACCGCCAGCGGAAGCAGCAGTGCCACCACCGTCCCGTACTGCGACCCCCACGCGGCGAGCACACCGCCGAGGGCGAACAGCGAGCCGACCGACAGGTCGATGCCGCCTGTGATGATCACGAAGGTCATGCCGAGCGCCACGATCGCGAGGAACGCGGACGACAGCGCCATGTTCTCCATGTTGTCGGCGGTCAGGAACGTGTCGAAGGAGAGCGACGCGGCGATCACCGCGATCACCAACGTGACGAGGGCGCCGTGCTGTTGGGCGAGCGCGCTCAGCCGTTCCGCGCGGGTCGCGCCGAGCTCCTCCTCCTGCGCGGCCCCGGCCGGTTGTGCCGCTTCGACCTTGGTCATCGTCATCGCTTCCCCCGTTCCCTGGCCGCGTAGACGGCGAGCACGATCACCACGGCCTGGGCGATCTGCGTCCACGACGGCGGCAGGTCGTGCTTGATGAGCGTGGCCGTCAGGAGCTGGATGAGGACCGCGCCGGCGACCGTGCCGCCGATGCGCACCCGGCCGCCGGTCAGCGGGGTGCCGCCGACCACGACCGCGGTGATCGCGGAGAGTTCCATCAGGTTGCCGAGCGAGGTCGGGTCGCTCGCGGTGAGGCGGGCGGTGGCCAGCACACCGGCCGTCGCGGCGAGCACGCCCGACACGACGTAGACGAGGATCAGGACCCGGCGCACCGGCAGCCCCGCGAGCTTCGCCGCCGGGCGGCTGTCGCCGATCGCGAGCAGTTGGCGGCCGAACGTCGTACGGCGCACGACGAAGGCGACAAGGAGTGCGAGCGCCGCCGCGATCAGTACGAGGTACGGGACACCGAGTACGTCCCCGGTGCCGAGCGAGCGCAGGCCCGGGTCGCGGACGTCCTTGAGCTGCGGCAGCAGGACGAGCGCGAGACCGCGGCCCGCGACCATCAACGCCAGCGTGGCGACGATGGGCTGGACGCCGATGAACGCGATCAGCGCGCCGTTCGCGACGCCGACCACGGCGCCGCCGATGAGCGCGGCGATCAGCGCGATCCACACCCCGTACCCGAGGTAGAGGGAGATGAGTGAGGTGGCGAGCGCCATCACCGAGCCGACCGACAGGTCGACGCCCTCGGTGCCGATCGCGAGGGCCATGCCCAGCGCCACGATGAGGATCGGGGCGACCTGCACGGCCTGGGTGCGGAAGTTCTCCGCCGACAGGAAGTGCGGGGTGAAGGCGATGTTGGCCAGGAGCAGGACGGCGACGCCGACGTAGACGCCGTACTCCTGGAGCAGGCGGAGCAGCCGGGCGCGGTCGACGCCCGCCCTGCCGAGGGACAGGTCAGTCAAGGCTCGGCCCTCCAGCGGGTGTCGCGGCGATGGCGCGCATCAGTCGGTCCTCCGTGACGGCGTCACCGGTCAGCTCGGCGACCACGGCGCCGTCCTTGAGGACGACGACCCGGTCCGAGCCCTCGATCAGCTCCTCCGTGTCGGAGGAGATCAGCAGGACGGCGAGGCCGTCGTCGGCCAGCTCGTCGATGAGTTTCTGCACCTCGGCCTTGGCGCCGACATCGATGCCACGGGTCGGCTCGTCGAGGAGCAGCACCTTCGGGTTCATCGCGAGCCAGCGCGCGAGCAGCACCTTCTGCTGGTTGCCGCCGGACAGCTCGCCGACCTTCTGGTGCGGGCCCGCCGACTTGATGCGCAGCCGCTTCACGAACGTGTCCACGATGCGGTCGATGCGGCCCTCGTCGACGAGGCCGAAGCGGGACAGCGTCGGCAGCGCGGCGAGCGCGATGTTCTCGCGCACCGACAGGCCAGGGACGATCCCCTCGGCCTTGCGGTCCTCGGGCAGCAGGCTGATGCCGGCGCGGATCGCGGCGGGTGTGGAGCCGGTACGCACCTGGGTGCCCGCCACCGAGACCCGGCCGCTGTCCGTGGGCAGCGCGCCCGCGATCGCCTTCGCGGTCTCGCTGCGACCGGAGCCGAGGAGCCCGCCGAGGCCGACGACCTCCCCGGGCCGGATGTCGAGGGAGACCCCGTGCAGCTGGTGCCGGACCGACAACTCCTGTGCGCGCAGGACGGGTTCGGCCGCCGTGTCGTGTTCACCGGAGAACTTCGTCAGGCCCTCGTCCTGTACGTCGCCGATGTCGCGGCCCAGCATGAGCGAGACGAGGCGGAGCCGGTCCAGGTCGGCGAGTTCGCCGGTGTGCACGAGCTTGCCGTCGCGGAGCACGGTGACGGCGTCGCAGACCGCGTACAGCTCGTCGAGGCGGTGGCTGACGTAGACGACGGCGATGCCGCGCTCGCGCAGCATGCGGATCACGCCGAAGAGCGTCTGCACCTCACGCGGTTCGAGCGACGACGTCGGCTCGTCCATGATGACGACCTTCGCGTCGACCGAGACCGCACGGGCCAGCGCCACCATCTGCTGGGCCCCGATGCCGAGTTCACGCAGCGGGCGCTGCACGTCGACACGGACGCCGAGTTCGCGCAGGGCCTCGTCGGCCTCCCGGTGCATGCGCCGGAAGTCGATCAGGCCGATCCTGTTGCGCGGCTCGCGACCCATGAACAGGTTGCGGGCCACGCTCATCAGGGGGACGAGGTTGACCTCCTGGTAGATGGTGGAGATCCCCGCGTGCTGTGCTTCGAGCGGCGTCGAGAAACTGACCTCGCGGCCGTCGTAGGTGAGGGTGGAACCGTCGGAGTCGGCGGCCGGGTCGGGCTGGTACACGCCGGTGAGGACCTTGATGAGCGTGGACTTGCCCGCCCCGTTCTCCCCGATGAGGGCGTGCACCTCCCCGGCGCGCGCGGTGAAGTCGACACCGTCGAGCGCGCGCACGCCGGGGAACGTCTTGCTGAGGTTCTTCGCCGACAGCATCTCAGAACGCCTTGTCGAGGTCCGTCTTGGCGTTGGCCTCGGTGTACGCGCTGTCCTTGATGACGATGTCCTGGCCGACCTTGTCGCCCTTGGTGAAGGAGTCCAGGGTCTGGAAGGCGAGCGGGCCGAAGCGCGGGTTGGACTCGATGACACCGGAGATCCAGCCGTCGACGATGCCCTGCACGGCGTTGCGCGTGCCGTCGACCGTGACGATCTTGACGGCGCCCGCCTTCTTGCCGGCGCTCTTGAGCGCGTTGACGGCGCCCAGGCCCATCTCGTCGTTCTCGGCGTAGATGCCGCTGATGTCGGGCTTGGACTGGATGAGCTGCTCGGTGACCTGCTGGCCCTTCTCACGGGCGAACTCACCGGTCTGCTTGAAGACGATCTTCAGATCCGGGGCCTTCGCCTTGATCTGGTCCTCGAAGCCCTTGGTGCGCTCGGTCGTCACGTTGTTCCCGGCCGCGCCGAGCAGGATCGCCACCGTGCCCTTGCCGCCGGTCGCCTCGATCATCTGGTCCGCGGCGCGCTTGCCCTGCTCCACGAAGTCCGAGCCGATGAAGGACACGTAGTCCTTGCAGGCGGTGGCGTTGATCTTGCGGTCGACGGTGACGATCGGGATGTGCTTGGCGCCCGCCGCGCGCAGCACGGGCTCCCAGCCGTCGGAGTTGAGGGGCGCGATGACCAGCAGGTCGGCGCCTTTCGCTATGAGGTCCTGGACGTCGCTGATCTGCTTGGAGAACTGCGACTGGGCGTTGGCCGTGAGCAGCTTGATGCCGCGCTTCTCGGCCTCGGCCTTGATCGAGGCGGTCTCCGCGATACGGAACGGGTTGGCCTCCTTCTCCGACTGCGAGAAGCCGACCGTGGCGCCCTTGAGGTCGAGCTTCTTGCCGCCGTACGCCGAGACGTCGCAGGTCTTTCCGTCTCCGGAGGAGGCGACCTCCTGCCCGGCGTTCTCGTTCTGCGCGCTCGAACTGCTCGTGTCCGAACCCTCGTTGTCGTCCTCGGACTTGGCGCATCCGGTGGCGAGCGCGAGGCTCGCGACGAGGCCGGCGGCGAGCAGGGCCCGGGAGGAGTTTCGGCGAAATCGTGCGGTCTGCGTCATGTGGTGGTCCCCAAAACGGCACGGCCCGGCGCGTCAACGCGCTGACGGGGTAGGAGTGTTCGACCGGTTGAACGGCGGTACAGGGGAGGTTTTTACATCGTTGGAAGGACGCTGTCTAGGTCTCGCGCAAGGACCCGTGCCCCGGCCTTCGAGGACACGCGCCGCCCGGACCCGAGGAAGGATCAGCGGCGCCCGAGAGTGCTTTCCCGCTCTATCAGCCGGTATGCGGCGGCGAGTTCACGCCCCGGACCTTCCTCCGGATGCTCCAGGCGGTTCAGCAGCGACTGCACCGCGAGACGCGCGATGGCCTGCTTGTCCGGTGAGATCGTGGTCAGCGTGACCGCCCCGAACCGGCCCTCCGCGATGTCGTCGAAACCGACCACCGCCACGTCCCACGGAACCCTGAGGCCCCGCTCGTGCAGCACCCGCATCGCGCCGATCGCGACCAGGTCGTTGTAGGCGAAGACGGCATCCGGCCGCACCCCGGAGTCCAGCATCCGCGCCATCGCCTCCGCCCCGTCGCCCCGGTCCCAGCCGCCCGTCGCCCCCACCTGCGCGTCCGGCGCCGGAAGCCCCGCCTCGGTCAACTCCGCGCGCCAGCCCGCCAGTCGCAGATGGGCCGGCTGATTGGCCGAATCGATGCGCTCGCCCAGATACGCGATGCGGGTGCGGCCCCGGCCGATCAGATGCCGTACGGCGGTCCGGGCCGCCGCGACGTTGTCGATGGCGATGTGGTCGTAGGGCAGGTCGTACTCGCGCTCGCCGAGCAGCACGAGCGGCACGTCGTCGTCCCGGCCGCGCAGGTCCTCGGCCTCCAGTTCGAGCGGGCTCAGGATCAGCCCGTCGATCACCCGCGCCCGGAACCCCTGGCTGACGAGAACCTCCTGCTCACGGTCGCCCCGGGTGTGGTCGAGCAGCACCGTGACGTCGTGCTCGGCGGCCGCGTCGATCACGGCGCCCGCGAGCTCCGCGAAGTACGGGTTGCCCAGCTCGGGCACGGCGAGCGCGATGATCCCCGTACGGCCTTTGCGCAGGTTGCGGGCGGTGAGATTGGGCCGGTAGCCGAGCTCGTCGATGGCGGCCTTGACGCGGGCCCGCATCGCCGGTGTGACGTGCTGGTAGTTGTTCACCACGTTCGAGACGGTCTTGATCGAGACGCCCGCGCGCTCCGCGACATCCTTGAGGCTCACCCGCACGGAATCTCCTTCGGCTCGGCGCACCCGCTCACCGGGCGCGCGTGTCATGCCCCTGGACAGCACACCGGAAGGCGTGCTGTCATGCCAACTGCCGTTCCTTCCAACGTTGTACAGACGAGTTGTACCGACTGGAACGGCGAGCCGCCACCCTTCCTCGACGTGTTCCACCGGACGCGTCCCGCACTGGAGGAACGTTGCGCACCAGAACCCTCAGACGTCAGGGCCGCCTGCTCGCCCCGCTGCTCACCGCGGCGCTCGGTCTCACCGCACTCACCGTGGCACCGTCCGCCACGGCCGCGGACGAGCCGGTCGTGCCGCACGGGCTCAAAGGCGAGTACTACACCCAATCCGCCCCCGGAGCCTTCGACTTCCACGAGTTGAAGGCGACCGGTTTCGATCCGCAGCTCGACTTCGGCAGCCTGGAGTCCCGGCTCCAGTCGGCGACGGGCCGGGGTGACGACGTGAACGCCCGCTGGACCGGAAAGCTGGTGCCGGAGAAGACCGGCCTGACAACGTTTTCCATCACCGGCGACAACGGCTTCCGCCTCTGGGTCGACGACAAGCTCGTCATCGACCACTGGGTCGACGACTGGGACAAGGAACAGACCTCCCAGGCCGTCCAGTTGACCGCCGGGCAGGCGGTGAACTTCAAGGTCGAGTACTTCGAGCACTACGGCGGGTCCAACCTGCACGTGCGCTGGACCGAGCCGGGCGAGCAGAAGGAAGCGATTCCCTCGTCCGCCTTCCGCATCCCGGACGACTGGGCGTACGACGGCGCCATCGGCACCACCGTGCTCGGCGACGGCCGCACCCTGAAGCTCGACTTCGCGCAGAAGCTCGGGACCGTACCGGCCGCCGTGAACGACCACCTCACCGCGGTGATCGGCGGCGCGAAATGGCCGCTCAAGAGCGTCGAGGCGGACAAGAAGAACCCGCGCACGCTGCTCGTGAACCTCACCGAGCCCGTCGTCGGCAACAAGGACGGGGACGCGCCCGGCCTCGCCGACGTCACGTATGACGGCACGGGCGGTCTGACCGGCAGCGACGGCAAGGCCGTCGGCTCGTTCTGGTCCAGCGGCCCGAACCACTCCACGTACCAGCTCTCCACGAAGTGGGGCGACGACGTCACCCCGAAGAACGCCCACCGTGAGTACCCGCGGCCCCAGCTCACCCGCTCGGACTGGCAGAACCTGAACGGGACGTGGGAGTTCGCCGGCGCCGAGGACGGCGATCCCGTCCCGACCGGCAAGAAGCTCGGCGAGAAGATCCTCGTGCCCTACCCGGTCGAGTCGCAGCTCTCCGGGATCGAGCGCCACGAGGACCGCATGTGGTACCGCCGCACCTTCACGGTTCCCAAGAACTGGAAGGTCGGCAAGGACCAGCGGCTCCAGCTGAACTTCGGCGCCGTGGACTGGAAGTCCGAGGTCTACGTCAACGGCAAGAAGGTCGCGGACCACAAGGGCGGCTACGACAAGTTCAGCGCCGACATCACCGACGCGCTGAAGCCGGGCCGCACCCAGGAGCTGATCGTCGGCGTCTACGACCCGACCGACGCCGCGAACGGCGAGAACCCGCCGATCGGCAAGCAGCGCCTCGACCCGAGCGGCATCTGGTACACCCCGTCGTCCGGCATCTGGCAGACGGTGTGGATGGAGCCGGTCGCCAAGGACAGCGTGGCTGACCTCAAGCTGACGCCGGACGTCAGGACCAGCAGCCTCGCCGTCGAGACCACCGGCGTGAAGGCCGGTCTCCCGGTCAAGGCCACCGCGTACGAGGGCAAGCGCAAGGTCGCCGCCGTCACCGGTGTCTCGGGCAAGAAGCTCACCCTCAAGCTGAGCAAGCCGCACCTGTGGACACCGGACGACCCGTTCCTCTACGACCTCAAGGTGAGCGTCGGCAAGGACCGCGTCGGCAGCTACTTCGGGATGCGCTCCATCGCCGTCGAGAACGTCAACGGCACCCCGCGCACCGTCCTCAACGGCAAGCCGACCTTCATGATGGCCACCCTCGACCAGGGCTTCTGGCCGGACGGCCTGCACACCGCGCCCAGTGACGAGGCCCTGGCCTACGACCTGAAGATGCACAAGCAGATGGGCTTCAACTCCGTCCGCAAGCACATCAAGGTCGAGCCCGACCGCTGGTTCTACTGGGCCGACAAGCTCGGCCTGCTCGTGTGGCAGGACATGCCGGCGATGACGGCCGGGGTGAACCCCTCGACCGCCGCCCGCGCCGAGTTCGAGCGCGAGATGAAGATCATGATCGACCAGCACGCCAACCACCCGTCGGTCATCATGTGGGTCACCCTCAACGAGGGCTGGGGCCAGTACGACGAGGCGCGCCTCGCCGACCAGGCCAAGGCCTGGGACCCGACCCGCCTCATCAACTCGATGTCCGGCATCAACCTGGGCCGGGACGGCGGTACCGGCGACATCCTCGACGAGCACGGCTACCCGAGTCCCGCGCTGCCTCCGAACCCGGACGGCAAGCGGGCCCTGGTCGCGGGCGAGTACGGCGGCCTCGGCCTCGCCGTACCCGGACACGCCTGGTCCGTCCAGCAGTCCTACGTCGACGTGGACCCGGCGACGTACACGGACGACTACCTCACCAAGCTCGACGAGGTGCACGCCCTGGCCTGCAAGGGCGGCAACGGCGCCGTCTACACGCAGATCTCCGACGTGGAGGGTGAGCTGAACGGGCTCGTCACCTACGACCGCAGGGTCGTGAAGCCGGACGTGAAGCGCGTGCACGACGCGCAGGTGAAGCTCATCGAGGACGCCTCGCAGGCGACCGTGCAGAACTGCGCCTGATCACTACGTCCCTGGGGCGGGCCCGGCAGCCGCCGGGCCCGCCCCGTCCCCTTGGCTCCAACCACCCCCGTGAGGAGCAAGCAGATGACCGTGACACGACGTGGCGTACTGCAAGGCGGCACCGTGGCCGCGGCGGCGACGGTGCTCGGCGTCCCCGCCGCCAAGACCGCGACCGCGAGCCCGGCCGCCCGTACGGCCGTCGCCCCCGACGCCTTCACCCGCCTCCCCGCCGGCAGCATCACCGCCCGCGGCTGGCTCGCCGGACAGCTCGGACTCCAGCTCGCCGGAGTCTGCGGCCGCTACGAGGGCAAGTCCCACTTCCTGGACATGGACACCAGCGGCTGGGTCCACCCCGAACTCGGCGGCTGGGAGGAACTCCCCTACTGGCTGCGCGGGTTCGTGCCGCTCGCCGTCGCGACCCGGGACACCGACGCCCTGGCGACCAGCAAGCGCTGGATCGACGCCATCCTCGCCACCCAGGAGGCGGACGGCTTCTTCGGTCCGCGCGCCCTGCGCACCTCGCTCGACGGTGGCCCCGACTTCTGGCCGTTCCTCCCGCTGCTCATGGCGCTGCGCACGTACGAGGAGTACACGCACGACACCCGGATCGTGCCGTTCCTGACCCGCTTCCTGCGCTACATGGAGGCGCAGGGCAAGGGCGCCTACGACTCCAGCTGGGTCTCGGTGCGCTGGGGCGACGGTATCGACACCGCGCGCTGGCTGTACGACCGCACGGGTGAGGCGTTCCTCGCGAGCCTCGTCGAGAAGATGCACCGCTACGGCGCCGACTGGACGGGCCCGCTGCCCAGCCCGCACAACGTGAACATCGCCCAGGGCTTCCGCGAACCGGCCCAGTACGCGCAGTGGGCGGCCGGCGGCGCCGACGACCTGGTGCGGGCCACGTACCGCACGTACGACCAAGTGATCGCCGAACACGGTCAGTTCGCGGGCGGCGGCATCGCCGGTGACGAGAACTGCCGGCCCGGCTTCGGCGACCCGCGCCAGGGGTTCGAGACCTGCGGCATCGTCGAGTTCATGGCCAGCCACGAGCTGCTGACCCGGCTCACCGGCGACCCCGTGTGGGCCGACCGCTGCGAAGACCTGGCCTTCAACATGCTGCCCGCGTCGCTCGACCCGCAGGGCAAGGGCATCCACTACGTCACCAGCGCCAACAGCGTCGACCTCGACAACGCCCGCAAGACGGACGGGCAGTTCCAGAACGGCTTCGCCATGCAGTCGTTCCAGCCGGGCGTCGACCAGTACCGCTGCTGCCCGCACAACTACGGCATGGGCTGGCCCTACTTCAACGAGGAGCTGTGGCTGGCCACCCCGGACGGCGGGCTCGCCGCCGCCCTGTACTCCGCGTGCGAGGTGCGGGCAGAGGTGGGCGCGGACGCCGTCCCGGTCACCCTCACCCAGGAGACGGACTATCCGTTCGACGAGACGATCACGCTGACGGTGCGCGCGGACCGGCCCGTCGACTTCCCGCTGCGGCTGCGCGTGCCCGGCTGGTGCGAGAAGCCGCGGCTCGCCGTCAACGGCCGAACGCTTCCAGCGGGAGCGGGCCCGTCCTTCGCCGAGATCCGCCGCACCTGGCGCACCGGCGACCGCGTCACCCTGCGCCTGCCGCAGCGCACCACCCTGCGCACCTGGTCCCGCAACCACGACAGCGTCAGCGTCGACCACGGCCCGCTCACCTACTCCCTGAAGATCACCGAGAAGTACGTGCGGACCGGCGGCGACGACACCTTCCCCGAGTACGACGTGCACGCTGCCTCGGCCTGGAACTACGGGCTCGTGCCCGGCAGCACGCCCACCCTGCGCCGCAGGCCGGGGCCGCTTCCCGGCAACCCGTTCACGCTCGACTCCGCGCCCGTCACGCTCGCCGCGCGGGCCCGTCGGCTGCCCGAGTGGATCGCGGACGACGAGCACGTGGTGGCGCCGCTGCAGCCGAGCCCGGCCCGCAGCCGGGCGGCCGTGGAGACGGTGACGCTGGTGCCGATGGGCGCGGCGCGGCTGCGCGTCACGTCCTTCCCGACGGCGGCCCCGGACGGCCGGCCCTGGACGCCGGAGGCCCCGTACCGGCGCATCCGGAACAAGCACAGCGGCAAGGTTCTCGCCGTCGACTCGATGTCCACGGACAATGACGCGCGCGTCGTCCAGTTCGACGACTCGGGGACGGGCGATCACGCCTGGCAGCTGCTCGACGCGGGCGGCGGCAGACTCCGTATCCGCAACGGCCAGAGCGGTAAGTGCCTGTCCATCAAGGGCGGTTCGGCGGCCGACAGCGCCTGGGCCGTCCAGTACGAGGACGACGGGCGCCCCGACCTGCTGTGGACCCGTGTCGACCAGGGCGACGGCTGGTTCCTTCTCCGCAACGAGCACAGCGGCAAGGTGCTCGGCGTCGACGGGATGTCCACGGCCAACAGCGCCCAAGTGGTGCAGTTCGCCGACAACGGGACGGAGGACCACCTGTGGCGGCTGACGTCTTGACGGACCCCCGGGACGGACGAAGAATGAGCGCGCCCGCTGACAACGTTGTCGAAAGGCCCACGATGACAACCCGCACGACAGTCCGCAGAACCGGCCGCAGGGCCGCCCGCCTCGCGGTGGGCGCGCTCGGAGCCGCCGTCCTGCTCGGCACCGGGCTCGGCGCGCCGGTGGCGCAGGCCGCGGCCCATGACACCGGCCGGCTCACGGACCTGGTCAACCCGTTCATCGGCACCGAGAACGAGGGAAACACCTACCCCGGCGCCGCCGTCCCGTTCGGCATGGTCCAGTTCTCGCCGGACACCGGACACAACACCGGCTACGACTACTCCGAGAACCACATCCGCGGCTTCTCCACGGTCCACATCTCGGGCGTCGGCTGCGGGCTCGGCGGCGACCTCCCCGTCCTGCCCACGACCGGTGACATCACCAGCACGGACTACGCCAAGTACGCCGCCGAGTTCAGCCACGACGACGAGACGGCCAAGCCGGGTTACTACAAGGTCGGCCTGAAGACCGGCATCGACGCCGAGCTGAGCGCCACCGAGCGCACCGGCGTCCAGCGCTACACCTTCCCGGCCACCGACAAGGCCAACGTCCTCATCAACGCGGGCCAGTCCCTGCACAAGTCGGTGCACACCAAGGTCGAGATCCTCGACAGCCGCACCGTGCGCACCGCCATCACGGGCAGCGGCTTCTGCCAGGACACCAAGCCGTACACGGTCTACACGATCACCAAGTTCGACCGTCCCTTCACCACGTCCGGCACCTGGAAGGGCGACACCGTCACCGCGGGCTCCGAGTCGTCCGACGCGGACGCCGAGCGCAACGGCGCCTATGTGCGGTTCGACACGAGCAAGGACCGCACCGTCGAGGCGACCACCGCCATCTCCTACGTCGACGCCAAGGGCGCGGCCCTCAACCTCCGCGCCGAGGGCGGCCGCTCCTTCGACAAGGTGCACCGCGCCGCGACCGCCGCGTGGGAGGACCGCCTCGGCGACGTGCGGGCGAAGGGCGGCAGCGAGACCCTGCGCCGCACCTTCTACTCCTCGCTGTACCGCTCGTTCCTCGCCCCGAACGTCGGCAGCGACGTCGACGGCCGCTACACCGGCTGGGACCAGAAGACCCACCGCGCCAAGGGCTACACGTACTACCAGAACTGGTCGCTCTGGGACACCTACCGCACCCAGGCGCAGCTCCTGTCGCTGCTCGCCCCGCGCGAGTCACGCGACATGGCGCTGTCGGTCATCCAGATCGACAAGGACAGCGGCTGGCTGCCCAAGTGGGGCTACGGCACGGTCGAGACCAACATCATGACCGGCGACCCGGTCACCCCGTTCCTCACCAACGCCTACCAGCAGGGCCTGTTGAAGGGAACCGGCGAGGCTGAGGACGCGTACCGGGCGCTGAAGAAGAACGCCGACGGCGTGCCGCCGGCCGACTCCGCGCCCGTGGGCCGCGAGGCCAACAAGGAGTACCTGGCCGACGGGTTCGCCCCGTACATCAAGGACCGCGCGCACGTGAAGCCCGGCGACTCCGACTACGACCACGGGGCCTCGGCCACCCTGGAGTACGCCCTGTCCGACGCCATGCTCGGCCAGATGGCGAAGGAGCTCGGCCACAAGGCCGACGCGAAGCGGTACGCCGAGCGGGCGCAGAACTACCGGAAGATCTTCGACACCTCGACCGGGTTCTTCCGGGCCCGCGACGCCTCCGGCGCCTTCACCGGTCCCGCCGACCCCGCGCAGAGCGAGGGCTTCCACGAGGGCACGTCCTGGCAGTACCAGTGGCTCGTGCCGCAGGACCTGCCCGGCATGGTCGGCCTCATCGGCGGCACGGACGCCGCGAACAAGCGCCTCGACTCCTTCTTCGCCTACGACCAGCTGGTCGCCGACCCCGCGAAGACCGCCCGCGAGGTGTGGGTCAACGGGCCGTACGACTACTACAACGCCGACAAGTACAACCCGCAGAACGAGCCCGACCTCATCGCCCCGTACACCTACCTCTCCACCGGGCAGCCGTGGAAGACCACCGACGTGGTGCACGCCGCGCTGACCCTGTTCACCGACGGCCCGACCGGCATGACCGGCAACGACGACCTGGGCACCATGTCCGCCTGGAACGTCCTGTCGTCCATCGGCATCTTCCCGGTGCAGCCCGGCACCGACACCTGGGGCCTGTCGACGCCGGTCTTCGAGCGCGTCGACCTGACCCTCGACCGCCGGTACTACCCGAAGGGGAAGCTGACGGTACGGGCGCAGGGCACCTCCGGCACCGACCGGTACATCCAGTCGGCGCGGGCCGACGGTGCCGCGTACGGCAGGACGTACCTGACCACCGAGGACCTGCGCGGCCTGCGCGATCTGTCGTTCACGGTGGGCAGCGCGCCCTCGACGTGGGGGACCGGTGCGGATGCCGCGCCGCCCGCGCTGAAGTGACGTACCGGACCGGTCGAGTGACGTACTAGACACGTCACAGGAGTCACATGAGACCCGCCTTTCACAGAGAGGCGGGTCTTAACCTGTTGTTAACTGTGCGTGCCTAGATCGTACTTGACCGTAATCGACGGCGAAGGGTTGACTGCGGGTTCCCCGTCGTCGACGCGAGAGCACTCCATGACTGTCACAGGACCGGACCTGCTCGCCCCTCTCGACCTTGCCTTCTGGAACATCGAGACGTCCGAACACCCCATGCACCTGGGCGCGTTGGGCGTCTTCGCGGCCGACGGCCCCGGCGCCGCCCAGCACGCGTACGAACTGCTCGCCGCGCGCGCCGCCGGAGTGCCGGGCCTGCGCATGCGCATAGCCGGAGTGCTCCTGCCCGTGGGCGGCGCGGCGCGCGTAACCGTCGCGGAGTTCGACCCGCTGGACCATGTGCGCGTCGCGGAGCCGGTCGCGGACTTCCACGCCGCCGCGGGCGCGCTGATGGAGCGGCCCTTGGACCGGGCGCGGCCCCCGTGGGAGGCGCACGTGCTGCCGTCGGCGGACGGAAGAACGTTCGCCGTGCTCTTCAAGTTCCACCACGCCCTCGCCGACGGGCTCCGCGCCCTGACGCTCGCCGCCGCCGTCATGGACCCCATGGACCTGCCCGCCGCACGGGCGCCGAAGGAGCCGCCCGCGCCCCGGCGCGGCCTGCGCCTCCCCGTCCCGGGGCTGCGGGAGATCACCCTGGGCGACCTCGACCCGCGCCGCTACCCCGGTCACGTCCGCTCGCTGGTGACAAGCGCCACACAGGCCGTCTCGATCGGCGCCTCCGTGGCGCGCGCCACCTGGGGCGTGCGCACCTCGCCCGCGCTGACCTCCGGGGCCAGCGGCGAGCGCCGCACCGCGGGCGTCGTCCTCGACCTCGACGACGTGCACCGCATCCGCAAGAGCGCGGGCGGCACCGTCAACGACGTCCTCATCGCGATCGTCGCCGGGGCCGTACGGCGCTGGCTCGACGAGCGCGGCGACGGCAGCGAGGGCGTCGAACCACGCGCCCTGATCCCCGTCTCCCGGCGCCGCCCGCGCACCGCCCACCCGCAGGGCAACCGGCTCTCCGGCTACCTCGTACGCCTGCCGGTCACCGAACCCGACCCCGGGGAGCGGCTGCGCGTCGTACGGGCCGCCATGGACCGGAGCAAGGACTCCGGGCCGAACCGGGGCGCGGGGGCCGTCGCCCTCCTCGCCGACCACGTACCGCCCCTCGGGCACCGGCTCGGCGGCTCCTTCGTCGGGCAGAACGCGCGCCTCCTCTTCGATCTCCTCGTCACCAGCGTGCCGCTGCCCAGCCTCGGCCTGCGGCTCGGCGGCTGCCCGCTCACCGAGGTCTTCCCGCTGGCCCCGCTCGCCCAGGGCCAGTCCCTCGCCGTCGCCGTCTCGACGTACCGGGGGCGCGTGCACTACGGGCTCGTGGCCGACGCGAAGGCCGTCCCCGACCTCGATGTGCTGGCCCGCGCCGTGACGGAGGAACTGCGCTCGCTGACCGCCGCCTGCACGCCCTGACGCGCATCGGGTTTGGAGACTGGACCGGGCCGTTTGTAAAATTTCGCTTTCATAGCTCTCGACAGCGCACGCGAACGGGCGTGACGCGCGAGAGTTCCTCCCAGGAACGGCAGCGGCGATGACGGTGACAGACGACAACCAGGCCCCGGGGGCCTCTGACCTCTCCGGGGCGCTCCCCGGTCCGGGCATCGACCCCGAGCGGCTCGCCGTCTGCCTCAGCGTGCTCGACGAGCTCGACCGCCTCGACGTGGACCACCCCGACGCGATCGCCGTGCGGCGCGCCACCGCCGGGATCTACCGGACCGTGAAGCAGCGCCGCCGCCAGGAGCGCCGCGCCGCCAAGACGGCCCACGACAAGGCCGTCACCGAGGCGACCGCGACGGGGTCCGCGCAGCGCATCGACGACGAGACCGAGGGCCTGCTGCCCCAGTCCCGCACCGAGGAGGGTGTCCTCGCGGGGATACTCCAGCGCCCGCGCTCCTGCTACACCTGCAAGACGCGGTACGTCGAGGTCGACTACTTCTACCACCAGCTCTGTCCGGACTGCGCCCGCCTGAACCGGTCCAAGCGCGACGCCCGCGCCGACCTCACCGGCAAGCGCGCCCTGCTCACCGGCGGCCGCGCCAAGATCGGCATGTACATCGCGCTGCGCCTGCTGCGTGACGGTGCGCACACGACGATCACGACGCGTTTCCCCAAGGACGCCATCCGCCGCTTCAAGGCGATGGAGGACTCGGCGGAGTGGATCCACCGCCTGGAGGTCGTCGGCATCGACCTGCGCGACCCGGCGCAGTCCGTCGAGCTTGCCGAGCGTCTCGCCGCGCAGGGTCCGCTCGACATCCTCATCAACAACGCCACGCAGACCGTGCGCCGCCTGCCCTCCGCCTACGCCGCCCTCGTCGACGGCGAGAGCGCGCCGCTGCCCGCCGGTGAGCTGCCCGCCCACTCCGTCATCGGCGCCTTCAATTCCGGCGCGGTCGACGGCATCGCCGCGCTGCCCATCGGCACCAGCGGCCTCGACGCGCAGAAGGTCGCCGACCTCGCGCTCGTCGCGGGCAACGCGAGCGTCGCCCGGCACCTGGACGGCACCGCCATCGACGCGGGCGGCCTCGTCCCCGACGTCGTCGACTCCAACACCTGGGTGCAGACCATCGACCAGATCTCCCCGGTCGAGCTGCTCGAGACCCAGCTGTGCAACTACACGTCGCCGTTCATCCTGATCAGCGCCCTGCGGCCGGCCATGGCCGACGCCGCGAAGAAGGCGGCCAGCGGTCGCGCGTACGTCGTCAACGTCTCGGCGATGGAGGGCGTCTTCGGCCGCGGCTACAAGGGCGCGGGCCACCCGAACACCAACGCCGCCAAGGCCGCGATGAACATGGTGACGCGCACCAGCGCCCAGGAGATGTTCCAGTCCGACGGCATCCTCATGACCTCCGTCGACACCGGCTGGATCACCGACGAGCGCCCCCACTACGACAAGCTGCGCCTGGCCGAGGAGGGCTTCCACGCCCCGCTCGACCTGATCGACGGCGCCGCCCGCGTCTACGACCCGGTCGTGCGCGGAGAGTCGGGCGACGACGTGTACGGCGTCTTCCTGAAGGACTACGAGCCCGGCAAGTGGTGACGGAGCCGGTCCTGTACGGCGCCCGGGTCGCCGGTGGGTGAGGCGGCCCGCACCCGCGTGCCGCCGTCCACCACCAGATCCGCACCGGTGATCCACGACGCCTCGTCCGACACCAGCCACCGCACCGCCCGCGCCACGTCCCCGGGTTCGCCGATGCGCCCGCACGGCAGCCCGGCCGCCACGCTCTCCTGCGCCCCCTCCCACACGAACCGCGCCATCTCGGTGCGGACCAGGCCGGGGGAGACGGAGTTGACCCGCACCGACGGGCCCAGCTCGCCCGCCAGCTGAGCCGTCAGGTGCAGCAGCGCCGCCTTGCTCGTCCCGTACGCCCCGACGTGCGGGCCGACATGGGCGGCGCCCTCCGTGCACACATTGACGACGGCGCCGCCGTGCTCGGCCATCCACGCCCGCCACGCGCACTGCACGAGCCGCAGCGCCGCCTCGACGTTCACCGTGAACGCCGTGCGCCACGCGTCCGGGTCCACGTCCATCAGCGGCCCGTACGGCTGGTTCGTCGCCGCGTTGTTCACCACGATGTCCACCCGCCCGAACGCGGCCATCGCCCGCTCGGTCGCCTCCCGCAGATGCGCGGGGTCGGCGACGGACCCCGCCACGCCCACCGCGTCCGCGCCGCGCGCCCGCAGCGCCGCGACCGCCTTCCGTACGCCGTCGGGGTCGCGCGCCGTCACGCACAGCGCGGCTCCGGCGCCGGCGAGTTCATCGGCGACGGCCCGCCCGATGCCGCGCGAGGCACCGGTCACCAGGGCCGCTCTGCCGTCGAGGACACGGGACGAGACCATGGGCGTACGGTCTCACACCCTGCTCGATTCACCAGCTGTGCACGGGAGTTGACCTCTGAGCCGCCGCGACCAGTTCGAGCACGGGCCGCCAGTCCTCCACGACGCCCGCGTCCAGACCCACCACCTTGCCCGCGTCGTCCGCCTGGCGCAGGGTGACCGCGTCGTCGGAGAAGGGGTCCGCCTCGAACGCCGCGACCTCGCGGGCCGACATCGGGCCGCCCTGCACGCCAAGGGTCAGCGCGCTCTGCGCCGACAGGCCGCGGCCCGGCTCGAGCGCGCTCAGATAGCGTTTCGCGGGGACGTGCAGCCGGACCAGGCGCGCCACCCGTGCACCGAGCAGCCCGCGCACGGCGTGCGCGGCGTGGTCCGCGTGCCCGGCGTCGTCGCCCGGGTGCAGCAGATGGCCCAGATCGTGCACCAACCCGGCGACCTGCAACTCCTTGTCGCTGGGCCGGCCGCGCCTGAGCAGCGCCGCGGTCTGCAGCGCGTGGTCGTGCAGGTCGACCGGGTCGCCGCTGCGGTCCGGGGTGTCCCACGCGCCCCGGCAGGCGTGCAGCGCCGCCATCAGCTCCCCGACGGTACGCAGCTCGACGCGTTCCCCGCGTTCCATGGACGACTCCTCCCGAAGCTCATGCGCTGGCCGTGCGTCTGTCCAGAAGGAGACCAGGGGGAGGCCATGCGCAGCGGACCGGCAGTCGACGGAACGGGCAACGGGGCGTTAACGGTGCCGGGGCAGCCCTGGTCCCGGTCGGGGTCTGAACATTCCGGTCGCCCCGCCCGTATCTTTCCGTACCACCAAGTGGCCCGCCGTACGGGCGGGTTGACGTCGGTCATCAGGAGGACCGCTTGCGTCGCGTGAACGGCACCACTCTCATCCTCGCCGCCCTGGTCGCCACCCTCGGCGCCCTGGCGTTCCCGATCTGGTCGTACGCCGACCGGTCGGGAACCGGCCAGGCCAACCTGGACGCGGGCACGGTGTCCACCCAGTGGGGCCCGCTGTCGGCGACGGACCGGGACTTCCTCGTCAAGGTCAGGCTCGCCGGGCTGTGGGAGATCCCGGCCGGCCAGCAGGCGATGGAGCGCGCCCCGACGCAGGCGATCAGGGACGCGGGCGACCACCTCGTCATCGGCCACACCGACCTCGACCAGCGGGTGCGCTCGGTGTCCGCGCGGCTCGGCGTCGAACTGCCCAACCAGCCGTCCGCGCAGCAGCAGGGCTGGCTCCGCGAGATGTCCGCGGCGAGCGGCGAGGACTACGAGCGCAAGTTCGCCAATCTGCTCCGCGACTCGCACGGCAAGGTGTTCGCGCTCATCGCGCAGGTCCGGCACACCACCCGCAACAGTCTCGTACGGGAGCTGGCCACCGACGCGAACCAGACGGTCCTGGACCACATCACCATGCTGGAGGGCACCGGCGACGTGGATTTCGACGGCATCGCGAACGAGGCCGCGGGCGCCGCGACGGCCAGCCCGTCGGGCCCGCCCCCGCCCGACGGCCAGCTGCCGCCCGCCCCCTCTCCCGCCCGGCCCACGGGTTCGCCGGACGCCACCTCCCGCCCGTCGGCGCAGCCCACCGACGGGCCGGGCCGCACCATCAACACGGACCGGCCCGCGCCCGACTACTGAGAGAACACCTACAGGGCCCGAAATTGACTCGCGCGGTCCGCCCCCGCATGGCTGAATGAACACCCGGCGACCCCCGCGGGACGTACGGGTTTCAGCCCCATCGAGCGGACCCTCGCTCATTTGGTTACTCTGTAGCCGGACGGTTACTGCAAGTGGGTCCCACCCGTACCCATGGAACCGCCCGGGGAGAGGCCGGTCACCACGGCCGATCCCACCAGCGACAACCGGCGCCACCGCGCCCGAACTGGCCCTCTACTCAAGCCCGATCGGGCGTCCGGTGCCCGGCGCGACGCTGGGCCGGTCACGCCGGAGCGGGTTACCCGACACATTAGGAGTGCGCGGTGACACCAGAGAAGACGAACCACGAGCAGCGCCCGAAGGAACGTACGGAGCGGGTCGGCCGCCGCAGGCAGGAGAAGCTCGGCAGCCTCGACGTCTGGGCCCGGTCGGCCCCGATCCGCCTCGCCGGATACGAGGACGACCTCGCGGAGCCGCACATCCTGCCCAGCGTCGACTGAACCCCGGCGACCCCGGTCCGGCCGTCCGCCCGCACCCCGCGCCCAGCCGCGGGGTGCGGGCACACGTATGCCCTAAGCCGCGCCTCCTCGGCGCCGCGCTCGCCCTGTTCCTGACCGCCGCCCCGGTCTCCGCCGCACACGCGGCCCCGGCGGACACCGCCGCGCCCCGCACCGTCCCCGCCCTCACCCGCGTACCGCTCGCCGACGGCTACGCCACCCTCACCAACGCGGACGGCGCCTGCCTGGAGACGCGCAGTGGCAAGCTCACGCTCAACGTGCCGCTCCTCACCCGCGCCTGAACTCCGTGCGCGAACCCCGTAGTGCGCGAACCCCGTATGAGCGAAGGGACCCCTCACCCATGCCCCTGACTCGACGCACCTTGCCGGCCGCCCCCGCCGAGCCGTACTTCCGTATCCCCGTCAGCCCCGACGACAGCCCCGAACGCCTCGTCGCGAAGGCGGCCCGCGTCCGCCCCACCGAACGCCAACTCGCCTGGCAGAGACTGGAGAAAACGGCTTTCCTGCACTTCGGCGTCAACACGTTCACCGGCCTCGAATGGGGCACCGGCGACGAGGACCCGGAGATCTTCCGGCCCACCGGGCTCGACACCGACCAGTGGGCACGCGCCCTGCGCGACGGCGGCTTCAGGCTCGCCGTCCTCACCGCCAAGCATCACGACGGCTTCGTTCTCTACCAGTCCCGCTACACCAGGCACAGTGTGGCGAGCAGCAGCTGGCGCGGCGGCAAGGGTGACGTGCTGCGCTCCTTCGCCGACTCCATGCGCAAGTACGGGATCAAGGTCGGCGTCTACATCTCGCCCGCCGACGAGAACCAGTACCTCGACGGCGTCTACGCCAACGGCAGCGCCCGCACCGCCCGCACCATCCCCGCCCTCGTCGACGGCGACGACCGCGCGGACCGCACCGACCTGCCCACGTACGACCTCGACGCCACCGACTACGGCGCCCACATGCTCAACCAGCTCTACGAGGTCCTCACCGAGTACGGGCCCGTCGACGAGGTCTGGTTCGACGGTGCCCAGGGCCGTATCCCGCCGGACAAGGTGGAGGCGTACGACTGGGACAGCTGGTACGCACTGGTCCGCGCCCTCGCCCCGGACGCCTCGATCGCCGTGTCCGGGCCCGACGTGCGCTGGGTCGGCAACGAGGACGGCATGGCACGCGAGAACGAGTGGAGCGTCATCGCCGTCAAGGACAGCGGCAACGGCAAGTACGACCGTGTCCTGCCCTACGACGCCGCCGACGAGGGCAGCCGCGACGCCCTGACCGAGGCGCAACCCGACGCGGCGGCGCTCCAGTGGTGGCCCGCCGAGTGCGATGTGTCGATCCGGCCCGGCTGGTTCCACCACGCCGACGAACAGCCCAAGTCGGTCGAGCAGTTGACGGACATCTGGTACCGGTCGGTGGGCCGGGGCGCCGTGCTCCTGCTCAACATCCCGCCGGACACGGACGGCCTGCTGCCCGCCGCCGACGTCGTACGGCTGCGGGAGTTCCGCGAGCGCACCGACCGCGAGCTGCCCAGGGACCTGGCCCGGGGCGCCCGCGTACAGGAGGACCGGGCCGGTACCCGTACCGTCGATCTCGGGCGGCCCACGGCGGTCGACCGGATCCGGATCGCCGAGGACATCCGGCACGGGCAGCAGGTCGAGCGCTTCGTCGTCGAGGCGTGGGCCGACGGCGCGTGGACCACCGTCGCCGAGCTGGGCACCATCGGCGCGGCCCGCATCCTCGCGCTGCCGGAGCCGGTCACGGCGCGGCGCTGGCGGCTGCGGATCACGCAGGCGCGGTCGGCCGTGCGCATCAAGGAGTTCGGCCTGTACAAGGCGCAGGTCTGACCTGGTGTCCGGGTGGGCGGCGTCGGCCGCGACCCTGCCCCCAGCCCCCTGCCGCCCCGTGCGAAGATCGGTTCGAACCACCCCGTTCGCGCAGGAGGCACAGATGACCGCGCAGGAGCCGACCGTGTCCGCGTGCTGCGCGGCGCCGCGCGGGGCCGCCGCCCCGGCCCTGCCGCTCGCCGCCCCGCCGAAGCCCGCCCGCCGCAAGCCGCTGGGCAAGGGCATGGTCACCCTGCACGGCGGCACCTTCCTCATGGGCAACGAGGACGAGCGGGCCAACCCGGGGGACGGCGAGGGACCCGTCCGCGAGGTCACCGTCTCCGCGTTCCGCATCGACGAACACGCCGTCACCAACGCCCAGTTCGCCACCTTCGTGAAGGAGACGGGGTACGTCACCGCCGCCGAGCGGTTCGGCTGGTCCTACGTCTTCGCCGGGTTCCTCGCCCCCGAGCTGATGCGGACCACCCGGGCCCCGGCCGGCACCCCGTGGTGGCGCGGCGTCGAGGGCGCGATGTGGCGGGCGCCCGAGGGCCCGGGCTCCGGTGTAGGGGACCGGGCCCGCCACCCCGTCACCCATGTGAGCTGGGACGACGCGAGCGCGTACGCGGCCTGGGCGGGCAAGCGGCTGCCGACCGAGGCCGAGTGGGAGTTCGCGGCCCGCGGCGGCCTCGAACAGGCCCGCTACCCGTGGGGCGACGAGCTGACCCCGCGCGGCCACTGGCGCTGCAACATCTGGCAGGGAGAGTTCCCGAGGCGCAACACGGGCGAGGACGGGCACGTGGGTACGGCGCCGGTCGACACGTACCGGCCCAACGCGTACGGCCTGTACAACGTCGTCGGCAACGTGTGGGAGTGGGTCGCCGACCGCTTCACCGCCACCCACGACGCGGTCCCCGCCACCGATCCCCGGGGTCCGGCGGAGGGGGAGAACCGCGTCATGCGCGGTGGCTCCTACCTGTGCCACGACTCGTACTGCAACCGCTACCGGGTCGCCGCCCGCACCTCCAACACGCCGGACTCCAGCAGCGGGAACTGCGGCTTCCGCTGCGCGGCCGACACGTAACCGCTCCGCTCTGTGCGTTGCCGTTGCCGGGTGCGGCGTGCGTCGTGGCTGGTCGCGCAGTTCCCCGCGCCCCTGGAGCATGCGGCTTCGCCGCAGCTCCATAGGGCGCGCTGCACGCGCGCCTTCCTGAGATGGCGCACGAAGTGCGCATCTCAGGGGCGCGGGGAACTGCGCGACCAGCCACGACGAGAGCCGCGCACGTCAAAGATGCGAACGGGTCAGTCCAGTTGGGCCCGCAACCAGGCCTCCACCTCACCCACATGCCCAGCGGCAGCGACCCGCGCGGCCTCCGGGTCGCGGGCCACCAGCGCCTGGTGAATACGGGAGTGCTCGCGCCGGGTCCGTTCGAACGCGCCCTCCTCCTGATAGCCCCGCCAGACCCGCGCCCGGAACGTCCGTGACGACAGGCCCTCCAGGATCGCGGCCATCGTCTCGTTCCCGGCGGCGGCCACGATCGCCCGGTGGAAGGCGAGGTCGTGGGAGAGGATCTCCTCGGGGTCGTCGGTGGCCTCCATCGCCGCCAAATGGCTCTCCACCCCGGCCAGTTGCGGCCCGGTGATCCGCGCAGCGGCAAGCGCCGTCGCCGTCGACTCCAGAACGCGCCGTACCTCGAGCAGCTCCACGAGCCGAGGCCCCCGCGAAAGATCCGCGACGACCCCGAAGGTCTCGAGGAGGTCCCCGGCCTCCAGCTGCGTGACATAGATTCCGCTGCCGTGCCGCGCCTCGAGCACCCCGAGCACGGTGAGCGCGCGGATCGCCTCCCGCATCGAGCTGCGGGAGATGCCGAGCTGGGCCGCGAGGTCCCGCTCGGTCGGCAGCCGCTGGCCGGGTTCGAGCCGGCCGCCGCCGATCATCGCCTTGATCTGTTCGATCGCCCGCGCCGTGACGGTGCCCTTCTGGGGGGCGGTCTGCTCCACGATGACGTCCTCCCGGGTGCGGGTCCTCGGCCGAAGTCTAACCAGCGATGTGGTCCGACCACTATGGGCGTGGACGCAATTAAACCCGTGCAGAAGGGTGTCGCCGTGGCCAAGTGGTCTGATAAATATCGACTACGTGCCGAAGATGGCGAAGTCCGAGGAGGTCGACGCGCTGAAGACGGTCAACTCCGACAGCGACCCGTCCCAGCAGATCACCGACATCAACAACCAGCTCGACCAGGGTGTCGATGGCCACGTCGTGGCCCCGCTCGACAGCGCCGCCACCGCCGCCGGACTCGACCAGGCCGAACGCGAGGGCGTGCCCGGCGTCGCCGTGGACGTGGCGCCCGAGAAGGGCAAGGTCGCCATGGTCGTACGGGCCGACAACGTCGCGTACGGCGTCAAGGCGTGCGAGTTCTGGATCCAGGCGATCTACGGCGGGAGCATCCTGCTCGCCCTGATGATCGCCCGCGTCACCACCGGCCGCGCCCAGGACTGACCCTAGCCGCTCTTTTCCACACCCGCCCGAAAGGCAACCGTGTCCGCAATCACCCCGCGCGTCACCGCGGTCGACACCTACGACATCCGGTTCCCGACCTCCCGGGAACTGGACGGTTCCGACGCGATGAACCCCGACCCCGACTACTCCGCCGCCTACGTCGTCCTGCGCACGGACGCCGCCGACGGGCACGAGGGGCACGGCTTCACGTTCACCATCGGCCGCGGCAACGACGTGCAGGTCGCCGCGGTCCGCGCGCTCAGCCCTCACCTCGTCGGGCGCTCCCTCGACGAGCTGTGTGCCGACCCGGGCACTCTCAGCCGTGACCTGATCGGCGACAGCCAGCTCCGCTGGCTGGGGCCCGAGAAGGGCGTGATGCACATGGCGATCGGCGCCGTCGTGAACGCGGCGTGGGACCTCGCCGCCAAACGGGCCGCCAAGCCGCTGTGGCGCCTCCTCGCCGAGGCCGAGCCCGAGTGGCTCGTCCGGCAGATCGACTTCCGCTACATCGCGGACGCGCTCACCCCGCAGGAGGCCCTGCGCATGCTGGAGGAGGGGCGGGCGGGCGCCGCCGAACGCACCGCCCGCCTCATGGCGCGCGGCTACCCCGGCTACACCACCTCGCCCGGCTGGCTCGGCTACTCCGACGAGAAGCTCACCCGCCTCGCCCGGCAGGCCGTCGCCGACGGCTTCACCCAGATCAAGCTGAAGGTCGGCGCGGACCTCGCCGACGACATCCGGCGCTGCCGCACCGCCCGCGAGGCCATCGGCCCGGACATCCGGATGGCCATCGACGCCAACCAGCGCTGGAACGTCGACGAGGCGGTCCGCTGGACCACCGCCCTCGCCGCGTTCGACCCGTACTGGGTCGAGGAGCCCACCAGCCCCGACGACATCCTCGGCCACGCCGCGGTCCGCGCGGCCGTCGCCCCCGTCAAGGTCGCCACCGGCGAACACGTCCACAACCGCGTCGTCTTCAAGCAGCTCCTCCAGGCAGGCGCCATCGACGTCCTCCAGATCGACGCCGCCCGCGTCGGCGGCGTCAACGAGAACCTGGCGATCCTGCTGCTCGCCGCGAAGTTCGGCGTGCCCGTCTGCCCGCACGCGGGTGGCGTAGGACTGTGCGAGCTGGTCCAGCACCTGTCGATGTTCGACTACGTCGCGCTGACCGGCACCACCGACGACCGCGTGATCGAGTACGTCGACCATCTGCACGACCACTTCCGCGACCCGGTCGTCATACGTGAAGGTCACTACATGGCACCGGCCGCGCCCGGCTTCTCCGCCACCATGCGGCCGGAGTCCATCGCCGAATTCACCTACCCGGACGGTGAGTTCTGGTCGAAGGACCTTGCCGCGCCCGAACCGCCCCACACGAACGGAGCCGCAGCATGACCCAAAGCCCAGACGGCACGGATTTCGCCGGGCTCAAGGCCCTCGTCACCGGTGGCGCCTCCGGCATCGGCCGCGCCACCGCCGAACTGCTCGTCGCACGCGGCGCCGACGTCGCCGTCCTCGACCGCGACATCTCCGAGGTCGACAAGCCGCTGCGCGGGTACGCCGCCGACGTCACCGACGACGTGACCGTACGGGCCGCGGTGGCCGCCGCGATCAGCGGCCTCGGCGGGCTCGACATCCTGGTCAACAACGCGGGCATCGGCGCCCAGGGCACCGTCGCCGACAACGACGACGCCGAATGGCACCGCGTCCTGGACGTCAACGTGGTCGGCATGGTGCGCGTGGCCCGCGCCGCCCTGCCCGCGCTACGGGACTCCGCCCACGCCGCGATCGTCAACACCTGCTCCATCGCCGCCACCGCCGGGCTGCCGCAGCGCGCCCTGTACTCGGCGTCCAAGGGCGCCGTGTACTCCCTGACCCTCGCGATGGCGGCCGACCACGTCCGCGAGGGCATCCGCGTCAACTGCGTCACCCCCGGCACCGCCGACACCCCCTGGATCGGGCGGCTCCTCGCCAAGGCGGACGACCCGGCCGCCGAACGCGCCGCCCTCGAAGCCCGCCAGCCCACCGGACGCCTCGTCTCCGCCGACGAGGTCGCGGGCGCCGTCGCCTATCTGGCGGGCCCGCTCTCCGGCGCGACCACCGGCACCTCCCTCGCCGTCGACGGCGGCATGCAGGGGCTGCGCCTGCGGCCCGCGGGACAGTGACACCGATGCGGACCCGCACCCTGGGCCGGAGCGGCGTCCCGGTCACCGCGCTCGGCTTCGGCGCGGCGGGCATCGGCAACCTGTTCACACCGGTCCGCGACGACGAGGCGTACGAGGCGCTCGACGCCGCCTGGGACGCGGGGATCCGGTACTTCGACACCGCCCCGCACTACGGCATCGGCCTCTCGGAACGCCGCCTCGGCGAGTTCCTGCGCTCCCGCCGCACCGGCTCCTACACCCTGTCCACCAAGGTCGGCCGCCGCCTGGAACCGTACGAGGGCGGGGGCGACGACCTGGCCGACGGGTTCGCCGTCCCGGCCACGCACCGCCGCGTGTGGGACTTCAGCGCCGACGGGGTCCGCCGCTCCATCGAGGAGAGCCTCGGCCGGCTCGGCGCCGACAAGATCGACGTGGTGTACCTGCACGACCCGGACAAACACGCCGAGCAGGCCTTCGGCGAGGCGTACCCCGAGCTGGAGCGGCTGCGCGGCGAGGGGCTCATCGACGCCATCGGCGCGGGCATGAACCAGGCGCGGATGCTGACCCGGTTCGTCACCGACACCGATGTCGACGTGGTCCTGTGCGCGGGCCGCTACAGCCTCCTCGACCAGGGCGCCCTGCCGAAGCTGCTCCCCGCGGCGGCCGCGCGCGGCGTCTCCGTCGTCATCGGCGGCGTCTTCAACTCGGGCCTCCTCGCCGACCCGCGACAAGGCGGCACGTTCGACTACATGCTCGCCGCGCCGGTCATGGTCCGCAAAGCGCTGAAGCTGAAGAAGCTGGCCGAGCGCCACGGCACCACTGTGCGCGCCGCCGCGCTCGCCTTCCCGTTCGGCCACCCGGCCGTCACGGGTGTCCTGGTCGGCACCCGCTCGACGGCCGAAGTCCTGGACACCGTCGAGCAGTTCCGGACTCCGGTCCCGGACGGTTTCTGGGCTGAGGCCCGCGCCCGCCACCTTCTCGACCCCGACGCCCCCGTCCCCGTACAGAAGGAGGGCGCGTGAGAGTCGCCCTGCACACCGAGGTCCGCGCCGACCACGTCGAGGAGTACGAGGCCGCCCACCGCGAGGTGCCCGCCGAACTGGAGAAGTGCCCGGTGAACGTGGAGTGGCAGGCCCGCATGGACGAACTCCTGGACGTGGCACACGACTACTCGGCGCAGGGTGCGGGCGCGGGGCTGCCGGTGGTCCGGGAGCTGCCGTGACCCCGCCGCTCCCCGTCGTCATCGACGCCCACCACCACGTCTGGGACCTCTCCGTCCGCGACCAGGACTGGATCACCGGGCCCGCCCTCGCACCCATCCGGCGCACCTTCACCCTCGACGATCTCGCCCCGGACGCGCGGGCCGCCGGTGTGGGGGCGACCGTTCTCGTGCAGACGGTCACCGTCGCCGAGGAGACGCCCGAGCTGCTGGCGCTCGCCGACTCCAGTGACCTGGTCGGGGCCGTCGTCGGGTGGGCCGATCTGACCCGCCCCGACGTGGGCGAGGCCCTGGAGCGGCTACGTGAACTCAGCGGCGGGCACCACCTCGTGGGCATCCGGCACCAGGTGCAGGGCGAGCCCGACCCCGAGTGGCTGCTCCGCCCCGACGTGCACCGGGGGCTGTCCGCGCTCGCCGCGGCCGGGCTGGTCCACGACCTCGTCGTACTGCCGCGTCAACTGCCCGCCTGCGTCAAGGCGGCCGCGGACCACCCCGACCTCACCTTCGTCCTCGACCACGCCGGAAAACCCCCGGTCGCGACCGGGGAGACCGAACCCTGGCGCAGCCACGTGCGGGCGCTCGCCGCCCTGCCCAACACCGTCTGCAAGCTCTCCGGGCTGATCACCGAGGCCGACCGGACGGCCTGGCGCGTCGACGACCTGCGGCCCTACGCGGACACGGTCCTGGACGCCTTCGGTCCCGGCCGCGTCATGTTCGGCTCGGACTGGCCCGTGTGCACGCTCGCCGGGACGTACGGCCAAGTGCTGGACACCGCACAGGAGTTGGTGGGCGGGGCCGATCCCGACGTGTTCGCCGGGACCGCCCGGCGCGTCTACCTCAGCCGCGTCGGTGCCAGGAACTCCCGTACGTAGGTCCGCTCCCACCAGGCGCCCGTCGTCCGCAGCTCGCGCCACGTCGAGAAGCGGTAGCGGTACACCCGGACCCGGATGTGGGCGGGCGGTTCGTCGGGGAAGGGGCAGTGGCGCAGCAGGCGGAGCGTGTCCCGGTCGTTCTCCAGGAGGCGCTCGACGAAGCCGTTGAACCAGGGGCGGGCGTACGCGGGCGAGAGCGCGGCGAACCACATCATCCAGTCGAGCCGCAGATGGTAGGGGGCGAACTGGCGCGGAAGGCGCCGCGGATCGCCCGGCTTGCCCTTGAACTCGTAGGCCCGCCAGTCGGAGTCGGTCCGCGGCTTCGTGTCCGCCGTGCCCTCGATCACCAGCTCCTGCCGGACCCGGCCGACCGTGCCGAAGGCCCCGTACGTGTTGACGAGGTGCAGAACGTCGTACGAGCGGTTCATGGACTGGCGGCGGGAGAGCAGATTGCGTGCCGGGCGCCGGCTCAGCACCGCGACCAGGACGACCAGGGCGAACACGAGGATCTCGTACCAGAGCGGGGCCCTGGCGGGCAGGTCGGGCGGTGTGTGCAGCGGGGTCAGGTCGAGCGCGGCGGCGGCGATCACGACCGTCAGCCAGTTCAGCCAGGCGAAGTTGCCCGACAGGATCAGCCACAGTTGCGTGACGATCATGATGGCGGCGGCCACCGTGGCGATCGGCTGCGGCGTGAAGAGGAGGAACGGGACGAGGAGTTGCGTCACGTGGTTCGCCGCCGCCTCCACGCGGTGCAGCGGACGCGGCAGGTGGTGGAAGAACCAGCTCAGCGGGGAGGGCATCGGCTGCGTCTCGTGGTGGAAGTACAGGCAGGTCAGCTTCTGCCAGCACGCGTCGCCGCGCCACTTGATCAGGCCCGCGCCGAACTCCAGGCGGAACAGCAGCCAGCGCAGCAGGAACAGGACGAGGACCGGCGGGGCCACCTCGTCGTTGCCGAGGAACACCGCCAGGAAGCCGACTTCGAGGAGCAGGGACTCCCAGCCGAAGCCGTACCAGGTCTGGCCGACGTTCACGATCGAGAGGTACAGCGCCCAGGGCGCCAGCCAGAGCAGCATCGCGGCCCACAGCGGCAGCCGGCCGTCCGCGCCCGCGAGCAGCGCCACGGCGAGGGCGGCGCCGGTCCACGCGCACCCGGCGAAGAACCGGTCCGAGTAGTGCAGCCGGAACAGGGTCGGCGCCCGCCGCCACTCCACCTGTTCCAGGAGCCGTGGCACCGGCTGCATGCCGCGCTCCCCGATCAGGGCGCGGAACTGCAGCGCGGCGCCGACGAACGCGGCCAGATAGACCGCGGCGAGACCGCGCTGGAAGACCAGGCGGCTCAGCCAGTAATCCCCGTCACCGAACCAGTTCACGTCCTTCAGTGTGCGCCGCGCCGCCCGCCGAGGCCGGGAAGCGCAGCCGCGCGTCCCCGACCGGCCGCGAGGCGCGCTCGTCCCGCATGCGGGGCCCGGGGGCCCGGCCTAGCGTGGGCTCCATGGACGCGGGTGACGGGGACGGCGAGGAGTCCGGGGAGGGGCCGGAGGAGCACGCGCGCGGATTTCTCGAGGCATACGGGCGCGGGCTGCGCATGGGCGGCTTCGAGTGGGACCTGGACTCCGGCCTCATGCACATGGACTCCAACGCGCACGACGTCTTCGACATCCGGGCCGACGAATACGACGACCGGCCCGAGACCCTCCAGATGCGCGTCCCGCCCGGCGAGGGCGGCCGCCTCGACGCGCTCGTCTCCCAGGCGCTCAAGAGCGGCGAGGAGAACTACGGCGCGTACTTCCGCATCCGCACGCGCGCGGGGGAGCTGCGCTGGACCCACACGCGCGGGTACATCCGCCGCGACGACAGCGGACGCCCGCGCCGCATCGTCGGCATCGTGCGCGACGCCACCGACGAGCTGAACGACGCCACCGTGCAGCGCGAACGCGCGGCCCGCGAGGCGCTGCGACGCCGCGAGACCAGCGTCGTGCAGTCCACCACCGCCGCCCTGGCCCACGCCCGCACCGTCACCGAGGTGATCGACGTGCTGCGCGAGACGCACGGCGTGGAGCACCTCGGCGCGACCAGCTTCGTCATGGGCCTGGTCCGCGCGGGCCGCATCCACCTCGTCGCCGAGGGGCCCGCGGGCAGCTTCGTGCCCGGCACGCACGTCACCCGCGTCGACGACCCGTACCCGATGGGCGAGGTCGTGCGCACCCTCAAGCCGCGCTTCATCGAGTCGCCCGAGGACTTCGCCGCGTCCTTCCCGATCCTGTGGCCGCACATCACGCACCTCCATATCCGCTCGGCCGCCTACCTGCCGCTCATCGCGCAGGCCCGCCCCATCGGCGCCGTCGGCCTGCTCTACCACGACCGCCAGGGCTTCACGCAGTCCGAACGCAACGTGCTCGTCGCCCTCGGCAGCACCATCGCGCAGAGCCTGCAGCGCGCCATGTTCTACGAGCAGGAGAAGGACCTCGCCCACCACCTCCAGCAGGCGATGCTGCCGCGCACCATCCCGGCCGTGCCCGGAGCCGACATCGCCGTGCGCTACCGCGCCGCCTCCGGCCACGCCCTCGGCCGCGACATCGGCGGCGACTGGTACGACGTCATCCCGCTGCCCGGCGGCCGCGTCGGCGCCGTCATCGGCGACGTCCAGGGCCACGACACGCACGCCGCCGCCGTCATGGGCCAGCTGCGCATCGTGCTGCGTGCCTATGCCGCAGAGGGCCACACGCCCGCCACCGTCATGGCCCGCGCCTCCGTCTTCCTGCGCGAACTCGACACCGCGCGCTTCGCGACCTGCCTGTACGCCGAGGCCGACCTGTCGACCGGCGTCGTCCAGATCGTGCGCGCCGGACACCTCGACCCGCTGCTCCGCCTGGCCGACGGCTCCTGCCGCAGACTGCCCGTCGACGGCGGTCTGCCGCTCGGTCTGTCCGCCGAGTTCGGCCGTCTCGCCTACCCGGTGACCACCGCCGAACTCGACCCGGGACAGACCTTGCTGCTGTGCACCGACGGCCTCGTCGAACAGCCCGGCGCCGACCTCGACGACGGCCTCGACGCCCTGACCGCGCTCATCGCCGCCGGGCCCGCCGACGTCGACCAGCTCGCCGACCGGCTGTGCTCCGCCGTCGCCGAGGGCGGCGGCGAGGACGACGTGGCCCTGCTCCTTCTGCGCCGCCGCGAGGAGTCCACCCCGCTCAGCGGCAGCCGCCTCACCGAGCACGTGCCGCCCGGCGATCCGGAGGCGCTGCGCGCGGCCCGGCACATGATCCGCGCCGCCGTCCGCGCCTGGGGCGCCCGGGACAGCGCCGACGAGATCGAGCTCGTCGCCGACGAACTCGTCACCAACGCCCTCATGCACACCGAGGGCCCGGCCGTCGTCACCCTGCGCGTGCTCACCGGCGCCGAACGCAGGCTCCGCGTCGACGTCGAGGACACCTCCAGCGCCCTGCCCCGCCGCCGCGACGCCGGTGACGCGGGCGTGTCCGGGCGCGGGCTGTTCCTCGTCGACCGGCTCGCCGACGTGTGGGGCGTGGAGGCGCGCGGCGGCGGCAAGTGTGTGTGGTGCGAGTTCGTCGTACCCGCGCGCGTGTCACCCGTATGGCCTAATTGACGGTATTGCCCGTGAGCGGGGCCACATCCGCTCTGCCGCACCGGGAGAGCCCGTCTCGCTGCTCCGTTCGGTCACCCGCTGTGAAGCCCCGCGTTGCACGGGCGCGGACGAGGCCGCGCCATGGAACCGAGGCACATGGTCGAAGCGGCGACCTCCGTTCGCCCCCATGTTCCCGGAGGGAGTGATCACGCATGACGCAGGGCGAGACCTTCAACACCCCCGATGCCCTCGTGGGACTCACGGCGTACGACCGCACGGGAGAGAAGATCGGCAGCGTTGAGCGGGTCTATCTCGACGACGCCACGGGCCGCGCCGACTGGGTGACGGTGAAGACCGGCCTCTTCGGCATGAAGGAGAGTTTCGTGCCGCTGGCGGGCGCCAGCCGCGCGGAGGACCAGCTGAGGGTGGCGTACACCAAGGAGGCGGTCAAGGACGCGCCCCGCGTCGATGCCGACCAGCACCTCGACCAGGACGAGAAGCAGGAGCTGTACCGCCACTACGGCCTCTCGTCGCCGTCCGCCGCCAAGGGTGACACCGGGCGCACCGGTATGCGGGGCGACGCCGCCGCCACCGGTACCGCCGCGGGCATGGGCGCGGGCACGCGGGGCGACGAGCCCCACGGCCGCCACGCCGCCGCCGGTGCGGGCGCCGGGCATCGTGAGCCCGCCATGCGCTCCGGCGCAGGGACGGACGGCAAGGACGAGATGATCCGCTCCGAGGAGCGGCTCCGTGTCGGCACCGAGGAGCACGAGGTGGGCCAGGCCCATCTGCGCAAGGTCGTCGAGACGGAGAACGTCAGCACGTCCGTGCCGGTCTCCCACGAGGAGGTTCGCGTCGTACGTGAGCCGATCCGCGAGGGTGACGTCAGGCGGGCCGACATCGGCGAGGCCGAGGCCGAGGTGACGCTCCACGAGGAGCGGGCCGTCGTCAGCAAGGAGACCGTCCCGGTCGAGCGGGTCCGCCTGGAGACCGAGAAGGTCACCGAGACCGACGAGGTCACCGGCACCGTCCGCAAGGAGCGGATCGAGTACGACACCCCCGAGTCGACCGACCGCAAGGGCATGCCGCGCGACGGCAAGTCCGGCCCGGGCCACGGCCCGCGCCACTGACGCCTCCCTCCGGCGGCAGGCGGGCCCGGTCGGTCACTCCGGCCGGGCCCGCCGGTATGTGCCGTGGCATTCTTGTACGTATGCCGGAATTGCCCGAGGTCGAAGCGTTGACGGACTTCCTCACCGAGCATCTGGTGGGGCGCGAGATCACCCGCGTCCTGCCGGTCGCCATCAACGTCCTGAAGACGTACGACCCTCCGCCCATGGCCCTCGAACGCCGCACCGTGACCTCCGTGGCCCGGCACGGCAAGTTCCTCGACATCGACACCGGCGGCCTCCACCTCGTCACCCATCTGGCCCGCGCGGGCTGGCTGCACTGGCGCGACCGGCTGCCCGACGACCCGCCCAGACCGGGCAAGGGACCGCTGGCGCTGCGCGTCGCGCTGGAGACGGGGGAGGGCTTCGACCTCACGGAGGCCGGCACGAAGAAGGGCCTGGCCGTCTACGTCGTCGCGGACCCCGGCGACGTACCGGGCGTCGCCCGCCTCGGCCCCGACCCGCTCGCCGACGACTTCGACGAGGCCGCCTTCGCGAAGCTCCTCGACGGCGAGCGCCGCCAGATCAAGGGCGCCCTGCGCGACCAGAGCCTGATCGCGGGCGTCGGCAACGCCTACAGCGACGAGATCCTGCACGTGGCCCGCATGTCCCCCTTCAAACAGACGGCGACCCTGAAGCCCGACGACATCCACACCCTCTACGAGGCGCTGCGCACCACCCTCAAGGACGCCGTGGAACGCTCGCGGGGCGTAGCGGCGGGCCGCCTCAAGGCGGAGAAGAAGACGGGCCTGCGCGTCCACGGCCGCACCGGCGAACCCTGCCCCGTCTGCGGCGACACGATCCGCGAGGTCAGCTTCAGCGACAGCTCCCTCCAGTACTGCCCGACGTGCCAGACGGGCGGCAAGCCCCTCGCCGACCGCCGGATGTCGAGGCTGCTGAAGTAGGGCGGCTACGGACCCGGACCCGGCGACGGCGGGCGACGCGTCAGCCGGCGGTCACCGGCGGGTTCGGCAACCGGCCGGCGCCGCGTCAGCCGCCCACCGGCAACGTCAGCAACCGGCCACCCTCGACGGCTCGTACCTCGAACCTGCGGATCTCGGCGGGCCGGTCCGCCGCGCCGCCCCGCACCTTCACCCGGTCACCGCTGTGCACCGTCCAGCTCGCCACCGTCTGTTCGGAGCCGTTCCTGGCCACCGCCACCAGTTCGCAGACCCGGGGGCCGTCCGGGTCGCGGATGTCGAGGGCGACCTGCGTGCCCCAGCCGCGTTCGTCGGCGGTGAGGGTCGCCGCCACCCCGGTCGCGCGGTCACGGCCGTGCAGGGTCAGCGGCGCCGGACCGTCACCAGAACCCCCGGAGAGGATCGCCGCGCCCTGGCCCGCCGCTCCGAGCAGCACCGCCGCCGCCACGGCCGCACTCCACAGCCGTCGCCGCATCCTGCGATGCAGCGTGGCAAGGCGGTCCACGGCCTGCTCCACCAGCGTCGGAGCGGGGCGGGCGAACAGCTCCACACAGCGCGGCGTCGCCCGCGCATACACGTCGAGGACATCGGCGGCGGGCCCGAGTTCACGCAGGCGCGCCGCGCACACCCCGCACTCGGCGAGGTGGTCCTCGAAGCGGAACCGGTCCGCCGCGTCCAGGACCCCCAGCGCGTAGGCGCCGGCGTCACGATGCCGTTCCAGGGACCTCATGCGTTCCTCCCGCTCTCGCCCACCGGTACGCACCCGGCACCCGAATCACTCAAGCGACCGCCCGGTTACACTCCGCCGCATGCTGCGCGTACTGGCCGTCGACGACGAGGAGCCCGCCCTCGCCGAACTCCTCTACCTTCTGCGCGCCGACCCGCGCGTGCGCACCGCCGAGGGCGCCACCGACGCCACCGAGGCGCTGCGCCGCATCGGCCGCGCGCTGGAGGAGGGCCCCGGCGGCGACGACGCGGTCGACGTCCTCTTCCTCGACATCCAGATGGCGGGCCTGACCGGGCTCGACGTGGCCCGCCTGCTCGCCGGTTTCGCCCGCCCGCCGCTCGTCGTCTTCGTCACCGCCCACGAGGACTTCGCCGTCCAGGCCTTCGACCTCAAGGCCGTCGACTATCTCCTCAAGCCGGTCCGCCGGGAGCGGCTCGCCGAAGCCGTCCGCCGCGTCGCCGAACGGGCGGCCAGCGCCCCGCCCCCGGCGACCGTCCCCGACCGCATCCCCGTCGAACTCGGCGGCGTGACCCGCCTCGTGGCCGTCTCCGACATCACGTACGCCGAGGCGCAGGGCGACTACGCCCGCCTGCACACCACGGACGGCGCGAGCCACCTGGTCCGTATCCCGCTGACCACCCTGGAGGAGCGCTGGCAGCCGCTCGGCTTCGTCCGCGTCCACCGCAGCCACCTCGTCTCCCTGCACCGCATCGCCGAACTCCGCCTCGACGGCGGCTCCATGACCGTCCTCGTCGGCGCCGCCGAGATCGCCGTGAGCCGCCGCCACGCCAGCCGCGTACGGGAGCTGCTGATGCGCCGGGCCACCGGCTGACCTGCGCACCCCTTCCCTTCACCGCCTCTTCCTTCACCACCCCGCGCCCGCCTACACTCCGCCCGTGTCCGAACCACGGCGGCAGGTGGTGACCGGCGAGCCGCGCACCGTGCACGGCGCGACCGGTCCGCCAGGGCTGCGCACCCAGGGCGAGATCGACGAACAGACACCGCTCGGCGCGGCCTACGTACGCTCGTTGATGCGCAGCCAGCTCCGCGCGGCGACGGCGGCGTTCGCGGTCCTGGCGCTCCCGGTGGCGGTCCTGCCCCTCTTCTTCGGCGCCCTGCGCAACACAGCGGTGGAGTGGCTCGTCCTGGGCGTCGGCTGTTACCCCTTCCTCACCCTCATCGCGTGGTGGTACGTGCGCCGCGCCGAGCGCAACGAACGCGACTTCGCCGACCTGGTCCGCGGCCGCGACGGCGGAGCGCCGTGAACGAGGCGTACGCGATCCCCGCGGTGGCCGTCGTCGTCCTCGCCACCGTCCTCATCGGCGGCTTCGGCCTGCGCATCTCCCGCACCACCTCCGACTTCTACGTGGCCTCGCGCACTGTCCGGCCACGCCTCAACGCGGCGGCGATCAGCGGCGAGTACCTCTCGGCGGCGTCCTTCCTGGGCATCGCGGGCCTGCTCCTCGTCCACGGCCCCGACATGCTCTGGTACCCGGTCGGCTACACGGCGGGCTACCTCGTCCTCCTGGTCTTCGTCGCGGCCCCGCTGCGCCGCTCGGGCGCGTACACGCTGCCCGACTTCGCCGAGGGCCGGCTGGAGTCGCGGCAGGTGCGGCGCGTGGTCAGCGTGTTCGTCGTCGGCGCGGGCTGGCTGTACCTGGTGCCGCAGCTGCAGGGCGCGGGCCTGACCCTGCAGATCCTCACGGGGGCGCCGCGCTGGTTCGGGGGCGCGCTGGTCGCCGCGGTGGTCGTGCTCGCGGTGGCGGCGGGCGGCATGCGCTCCATCACCTTCGTGCAGGCGTTCCAGTACTGGCTGAAGCTGACGGCGCTCCTCGTCCCGGCGTTCTTCCTGCTCCTGGCCTGGCGGGGGAGCGGTGGCCCGCCGGGCGACGTGGTCCCGGCCGACCTGCCCTCGGCGGGCGTCGGCGCGGGCCGGCCCCTGGCCACCAGCCGCGCCGACCACCCGCTCTACGCCACGTACGGGCTGATCGTCGCGACGTTCCTCGGCACGATGGGCCTGCCGCACGTCGTGGTCCGCTTCTACACGAGCCCGAACGGCCGCGCGGCGCGCCGTACGACGGTGGTGGTTCTGGCGCTGATAGGCGCGTTCTACCTGCTCCCCCCGCTGTACGGCTGGCTGGGCCGCCTGTACGTGCCCGGCCTGGCCGCCACTCATGACGCGGACGCGACGGTGCTGCTGCTGCCGGGTCTGGTGGTGGACGGCGTGGCGGGGGAGCTGCTGGGCGCGCTGGTGGCGGGCGGCGCGTTCGCGGCGTTCCTGTCGACGGCGTCCGGCCTGACGATGGCGGTGGCCGGGGTGGTCAGCCAGGACGTGCTGCCGAGGCGCGGGGTACGCCACTTCCGTCTGGCGGTGGCGCTGGCGATGGCGGTGCCGCTGGCGGGAGCGCTGCTGGTGGACGGGGTTCCGGTGGCGGATGCGGTGGGCATGGCGTTCGCGGTCTCGGCGTCCTCCTTCTGCCCCCTCCTCATCCTGGGCATATGGTGGCGCCGCCTCACCCCTCCGGGCGCGTTGGCGGGCTTGTTCCTGGGCGGCGGCTCGGCGTTCGTGGCGGTGACCTCGACGGTGGCGGGCGCGGCCACGAACGGCTGGCTCCACACCCTCCTGGCCTGGCCGGCCCTCTGGTCGGTCCCGGTCGGCTTCCTGACCATGATCCTGGTCTCCCTGGCGACCCCGCACACGATCCCACCCCACACCACGGCCACAATGACCCGCCTCCACCTCCCGGAGACCCTGAGACCGGGCGCCCTGAAGGCGCGCGAGGACCGGCGCGAGCAACCACAGCCAACCCGCACCCGCGAAACAACCGACCCCCCCTCGACGAGTGGCGCCCTGAAGGCGCGCGGGGAACGGCGCGAGCAACCACAACCTTCCCGCACCCGCGAAACAACCGAACCCCCCTCGACGAGTGGCGCCCTGAAGGGGCGCGGGGAACGGCGCGAGCAACCACAGCCGACCCGTACCCGCGAAACAACCGCCCCCCCCTCGACGGAAGGCCACGCCCAGTGACCGGCACCGTCACGGCAACCCTCCTGGCCCTCTGCCCGGCCCTCCTGGCAGCGGGCTTCCTCGTCGGCAGACGAACCGCCCACCCCGCCGGCCGCAGCGACGTAGGAACCCCGGTGGAACGCGCCACCTTCGAGACCCTGCACACCGCCTCCCTGGCCGCCCCGGCCCTGCGCGCGGGCCTGACGGAGGACACCGCCCGCAAATCCGCCCGCAGCCTGCGCACGCTGCTCGGCACGGACGCCCTGGCGCTCACCAACCGCTCGACGGTCCTGGCCTGGGACGGCGCGGCCCAGCACCCGCACACGGCACACGTCATGCCGCACATCGCCCCGGTCCTGGCCGGAGGCCGCTCCGTCGCGTTCGACTGCGGCTGCGACGACCTCGACTGCACCCTGCGCTGGGCGGTCGCGGCCCCGGTCGTGGCGGACGGCCGCGTCCTGGGAGCGGTCGTCGCCTACGCGCCCCGCGAATCCGCCGTGCTCGCGCGGGCCACGGACGAGGTGGCCCGCTGGGTCTCGGTCCAGCTGGAACTCGCCGAACTGGACCGCTCCCGCACCCGCCTCATCGAGGCCGAGATCAAGGCGCTGCGGGCCCAGATCTCCCCGCACTTCATCTTCAACTCCCTGGCGGCGATCGCCTCGTTCGTCCGTACGGACCCGGAGCGCGCCCGCGAACTGCTCCTGGAGTTCGCCGACTTCACCCGGTACTCGTTCCGCCGCCACGGCGAGTTCACGACGCTCGCCGACGAGCTCCACTCCATCGACCAGTACCTGGCCCTGGTCCGCGCCCGCTTCGGCGACCGCCTCTCCGTGACCCTCCAGATAGCCCCGGAGGTCCTCCCGGTCACGCTCCCGTTCCTGTGCCTGCAACCGCTCGTCGAGAACGCGGTGAAGCACGGCCTGGAGGGCGCCGTGTCGAACAGCCGCATCACGATCGGGGCGAAGGACGCGGGTGCCGAGGCGGAGGTCGTCATCGAGGACGACGGCGTCGGCATGGACCCCGACGAGCTGCGGGCGGTCCTGCGCGGCGAGGGCGGCGCCTCGCACGGCATCGGCCTCTCGAACGTCGACGAACGCCTGCGGCAGGTGTTCGGCGACGCGTACGGCCTGGTGATCGAGACGGGCGTCGGCGCGGGCACGAAGATCACGATCCGCATCCCGAAGTACCGGGCGGGCGTCTACGCGCCCTGAGGCGCTCGGCGTCAGAACAGATGGATGGCCAAGTGCCCGAGCGGCAGACCCAGTTGCCACGCCGGAGTCCACACCTTCGGCCCGTCCTCCTCGTCCGGCACCGGCACGGCGTCGAGGTCGGGAGCGAGAAGCTCCGTCTCCTCCAGCCACCGCCACGCGGCGGCGGCCAGCTCCAGATCCGCCGACGGGATCGCGGCCCGCTCCGCGAACCGCTCCCGTACCCACTCCTGCCACGGCTGGTCGTACGCCGTCAGCGACGACCACGTCTCCAGTTGCGACACCACCCGGATCCCGGACAGCTCGTCGTCCGAGTCGGACAGGAAGATCGTCAGGGCGAGCGCGTCGCGCCCGGCCCGGAACTCGAAGGACGTGGGGGGCATCAGATCCCCGGTACGCAACAGTTCGTCCGCGATGTACTCGGCGTACAACCACGCCATGGGAACGACGAGTTCCCCGCCGTCGGCGCCCGAGGCACCGCCCTGGCTCTCGTGCAACATCCTTTCCTGCCTTCCTCCGGTCCGTGCGCTTCGCCGGCCCCCGGGCCCCACCCGTGCAACTCGTCCAACTCGCCGGGGAGGACAGCGGATTACTCAACCGAGGAAACACCGCGCCGGGCAAGGCGCTTTACCGATACTTGACCTGACCCACAGTTTCACCGCAGGTCAGGCGCGTATCCCGGAAGCACCCTGCGCAGCGCGCGCAACGCGTAGTACGCGCGGGACTTCACGGTACCCGGGGGGATGCCGAGCGCTCCTGCGGCCTCCGCCACACTGGCGCCCTTGAAGTAGACCTCGAGGAGCACGGCCCGGTGCTCGGGGCTGAGCGTCGCCACCGCCTCGCGCACGTCGAGCGCGGCGGCGGATCGCTCGGCGTGGTCGGCGCAGACCCGCGCGCTGTCGAGGACGGCGTCGCCCACCTCGGCGGGCCGGGCGAGCCGGGCGCGGCGGGCGTCGATGGCGAGCCGCCGCCCCACCGTGAAGAGCCAGGGCCGTACCGACTCGTACCGGGAGTCGAGCGCCTCCGGATGCTGCCAGGCCCGTACGTACGTCTCCTGGACCAGGTCCTCCGCGCGCTGGCGGTCCCCGTCGCACAGCCGCAGCAGGAACGAGAACAGCGGCCCGCCGTGCTCCCGCTGGACCTGGGCGAGGTCCTCCTCAGGGGTCGTGGATGTCGTGAGCGCCGTCGTCATGCGCGTATGCCAACGCAGGGCGCCGGTCGCGCCCAGGGGGCACGCGCGGCTCTGCGGCAGGCGGTCGATGCCGTCGACGAACGGTGCGGTGAACGGGCCGGGTGGCGCAGCGCGGCGCCACCCGTTCGGGGAGGCACCCGGTATGGGTACTTGCGCCCGCCCTATGTACGTATATCCATATGTGTACACATGCATACGTGCATACGTACAGGGAGACGCTCCATGCCACCGACGACGCCGAGTTCACGGAGTACGCGCAGGACGGCCGGGGCCTGCCTGGCCGCGCTGCTCGCCCTCGGCGCCGCCTGCGCCGCGTGTGCCGCCCCGCGGTCCGCCCCGGCCCGCACCCCGGGCGCTGCCCCCGCGGCACCCCACGAGGGCCTCACCCTGGCCGCGTCCGGCGACGTCCTGCCGCACAGCTCGATCATCGAACGGGCCCGCGCGGACGCGGGCGGCCACGGCTACGACTTCCGCCCGATGCTCGCGGGCGCCAGATCGGTCGTCGCCCCGGCCGACCTGGCGATCTGCCACATGGAGACGGTGTACGGAGCACACGGCGACTACAGCGGCTACCCGGCGTTCAAGTCCCCGCCGCAGGTCGCCGCGGGTCTGCGCGCCACCGGCTACGACTCCTGCTCCACCGCCTCGAACCACACCCTCGACGCAGGCGGCGCCGGTGTCGACCGCACCCTGGGCGCCCTAGACCGCGCCGGGATCACCCATGCGGGCTCGGGCCGTACGGCGGCCGAGGGACGCGGCCCGGCGCGGCTGCACGCGGGCGGCGCCGAGGTCGCCCAACTCGCGTACACCTACGACACGAACGGCTACGCGCCGCCGCCCGGCCGCCCCTGGACGGTCAACCTGATCGACCGCGGGCGGATCGTCGCCGACGCCCGCGCCGCGAGGCGGGCGGGCGCCGACATCGTCGTGGTGTCGCTGCACTGGGGCACCGAGTGGCAGGACGAGCCGAACGAGCAGCAGCTGACCCTCGGCAGGGAACTCACCGCGTCCCGCACGCGGGGCCGCCCCGACATCGACCTGATCCTCGGCACCCACGCCCACGTCCCGCAGGCGTACGAGAAGGTCAACGGGGTCTGGATCGTCTACGGCATGGGCGACCAGATCGCGGGTGAGATGTTCAACCCCGCCGGCGCCGTGGACGTCCGGGGCAACCTGGGCACGATCGGCCGCTTCACCTTCACCCGCCCCGCGCGGCCGGGCGGCCGCTGGCCGGTGACGAGGGCCGAGTTCGTCCCCATGCGGTTCGACCTGCGCACCGACCGCGTCGTGAACCTGAACCACGCACTGGCCCGGGGAGCCGGCCGTGACGTGAGGGTCCTGCGGGACAGGATCCGCCGCGTCGTCCTCGGCCGGGGCGCCGCCCAGGACGGCCTGACGATGGGGAAGTAGTGCAGTAACCCTGACGACGGAAAGCAGCCGCCGCACCCCGGGCTCCGCGGGCACACTGACCCGCATGCCCCTAGCCCTGCACCACATCGTCATCGACGCCCACGACCTCCCCGCTCTGGCCCGGTTCTGGGCGGCGGCCCTGCGCTGGCGGATCCTGTCCGAGCGGGAGCGGGAGGTCGTGATCGGCCCGGACGCGCACGCGCCGGTCGGCATCTGCTTCATGCCGGTCACCGACCGCAAGACCGTCAAGAACCGGCTCCACCTCGACCTGACGTCCGCCGCCGAGGACCGGGACGCCGAGATCGCACGCCTCCTCGCCCTCGGCGCCCGACGGGCGGACGTCGGCCAGAGCGGCGAGGAGTCGTGGACCGTACTGGCCGACCCGGAGGGCAACGAGTTCTGCGTGGTCCGCCCGAAGACGACCCTGACCGGTTAGGGCTTGTCGGCCGGCTCGGTGCCGCGCGCCAGCTCCGACCTCTTGTACGAGTACCCGAAGTAGATCACCAGGCCGATCAGGAACCACACGGCGAACCGCACCCACGTCTGCCACTGCAGGAACGTGATCAGCCAGATCGAGAAGACGACCCCCACCGCGGGCACGACCGGCATGCCCGGTGTGCGGAACGTGCGCGGCAGCTCCGGCTGGCGGTAGCGAAGGACGATCACCGCGACGCACACCACGACGAACGCCAACAGGATGCCGATGTTGGTGAGTTCGGCCGCCTCGCCGATCGGCAGGAACCCGGCGATGGCGGCGGACGCGAAGCCGACGATCCACGTCACACGTGTGGGCACGTGCCGCGTCGGGTGTGTCTTGGCGAACCACTTCGGCAGCAGCCCGTCCCGGGACATGGAGAACCAGACACGTGTCACACCCAGCATGAAGGTGAACATGACGGTGAGGATGCCGATGATGGCGCCCACCGCGATCACGTCCGCGAGCCCGCTCAGCCCGGCCGCCTTGAACGCCGTCGAGAACCCGCTCTCCGGGTCGATGTCCTTGTAGTTCTGCATGCCGGTCAGGACCAGGCAGGCGAGCACGTACAGCACCATCGAGACGGCGAGCGAGTAGAGGATCGCCTTCGGCATGTGGCGCTGCGCGTCCTTGGACTCCTCCGCCGCCGTCGACATGGCGTCGTAGCCGAAGACCGCGAAGAAGACGGTGGCCGCACCCGTGAACGCGCCGCTCACCCCGAACGGGAAGAACGGCGTGTAGTTGCCGGTGTTGATGTGGAAGACGCCCACCCCGATGACCAGCAGCACCACGAGCACCTTGAGGACGACGACGACCGTCTCGAAGCGGGCCGCGTTGCGGATGCCGAGGGTGAGCAGGTAGGCGATGAGCAGGCACAGCACGGCGGCGAAGAGGTCGACCTTGTGGCCGTCGCCGGTGCCGGGCGCGCCCAGCATCCAGTGCGGCAGGTCCAGGCCCATCTCACCGAGCAGGAAGCTGAAGTATCCCGAGATGCCGATGGCGACGACCGCGACGATCGCCGTGTACTCCAGGAGCAGGTCCCAGCCGATGAACCAGCCCGCGAGCTCTCCGAGGACCGCGTAGCCGTACGTGTAGGCGGACCCGGCCTTCGGGATGAGCCCGGCGAATTCGGCGTAGGAGAGGGCGGCCGCGGCGCTCGCGACGCCCGCGATGAGGAAGGAGATCAGGACGGCGGGTCCCGCCGTGCCGTTGGCGACGGTGCCCGCGAGCGTGAAGATGCCCGCGCCGATGATGCCGCCGACGCCGATCGCGGTGAGCTGCCACAGGCCGAGCGTGCGGGTGAGCTGCGAGGCGCCGCCCGCCCCGCCCTCGGTGTCATCGATCAGTTCGATGGGTTTGCGGCGCAGCACGCCCTGTCCCATGCGCGGGCGTGGGGGAACGGCCATGAGCTCACCTCTTCGCGGACGTGACGGCTGACGGCCGATCATGATGCACCCGCGGCGGCGGTGACGGAAGACGACGCGCGCCCCCGGCCCTGGCCCCTTACGGCACGACCGTGACGGGCCAGCGCCCGGCCTTCACCAGACGCACCGCGACCGAACCGACGATGCGGTGGCCGGCCTGCTCGGAGGCGCCCACCACGACCGCGTCGGCCTTGAGGTCGTCCGCGGCGGTGACCAGGCCGTTGAACGGGTCGCCGCGGAAGGTGTGGAACTCCCAGCGCACGTCGTATATGTCCTTCACCCGCTCCGTGGCCTCGCGGATCTCCGCGATGAGGCTCTCGGCGATCTCGTCGGTCGTCTCGGCGACGGGGACGCCGAGCGCGGCGCCGCCCGCGAGGACGGGCTGCACGTAGACGACGGCGAGCAGCGCACGCTGGCGCCGGGCCAGCCCTCCGGCGTAGGCGGCGGCGCGGAAGGAGGAGTCGGAGCCGTCGACCCCGACCACGATCACCTTGGGCCCGTCGGTGCCGCGCTCGAACTGATGTGGCTGCTGATCGGTCACGCGCAGAGGCTAACGGAAACCCCAGGTGAGGGAAGCGGCGGGGCGCCCTCCGGATCCGCCCGGGGTTCACCGGGGTCAGCGTACGGACGCCAGGCGGGCGAAGACCACGACATTGCCGTCGTAACCGTGCTGCCTGGAATAGCCGCCGCCGCAGGTGATGATCCGCAACTCCGGTGCGCCCGTGGGACCGTAGACCTTCCGGCCGGGGAAGTGCGCCTTGTCGAAGACCTCGATCCCGTAGACCTCGAAGACGGCGGTCCTGCCGTCCTCGCGCCCGACCTCGACGTGGTTGCCCTTCTTCAGCGAGCCGAGCCCGTAGAAAACGGCTGGCCCCTGGAGGTTGTCGACGTGTCCGACGACGACGGAGGTGCCGTTCTCGCCGGGGGAGACCGCTCCGGTGAACCAGCCCGCCAGGTTGGGATCCTCGGGCGGCGGCGCGTCCACCCATCCGTCCGCGTCGAGCCCGACCTGCGTGATCGGCGCGTCGACCTGTATCGCCGGGACCCGTACGCGCTCGGCGGGCGAGAACGGCAGCGGCTCCGCGGCCGTCGACGTGGGCCGCGCCGGGGTGCGCGCGTCCGCGGCGGCGGCCGACGCGGGCTGCGGCGGCCCGGCGTCGGTCTCGCCCGAGCCGTTGCGGATCAGCGCGAGACCGGCGAGCAGCACCAGCGCGAGGACGCCCCACGGCGCACGCCCCCGGGGCCGCTCCGCCGCCTCGTCGGGATCTGTGTCGGACATCGGCTCATCCCCTTCCGGGCGTGGCGGCGCGGCTCCGCGGTCCTGGGCCGGTGCGCCATCCGGCCCAGCCCCGAAATGCGGGATCGCACACGCCGACTGATGGTGCGTCTGACAACTGTTCGCTGTTCTCGCCCCCGTCCCCGCGGCCGTCGCCCGGGTTCGCTTCCTCGCGGAGGATTTTCATGCGTTGCATCCGTGCCCTGGCCGTGTCCGCCGTCGCCGCCTTCGCGGTCACGCTGCCCGCTTCCGTCGCGTCCGCCGCGTCCGCAGCGGCCGAGCCGCGCGAGCACGTCCGGCACAGCCGTGACAGTGACGACTTCGACGGCGCGCGCCGCCCGGAGGCCACCCCCGCCGACATGGCGATCGGCGGGGCCCTCGTCGCCTCCGGCCTCATCGGCGGCGGCGCGTTCTGCCTGCGCCGCCGCGCGGAGAGCAGACGGTGACGGGCCAAGGGCTACGGGCCAAGGGCTTCCAGCCGACGGCTAGGGGGCCGTCGTGGGCGCCGTCAGCTCTTGTCGTCGCCGGTGCGGCGGCGCGCGAAGTAGTAGGCGGTGCCGAACGCGCCCGTGAGCAGGGCCGCGCCGAGGCCGATCTCGCGCAGGTCGAAACCGCCGACGCTGCCGCCGGCGCCCGCCTTGACGCCGTGGTCGGCGGGCTGGTGCGTGGGCTCGTCGGGCCGGCCGCCCGCGATGGTGAGGTCCACGGACCGGTCGGGGCGGCCCTCGCAGGAGAACGTCACCGAGTACATGGCGCTCTGCTTGGCGTCCCAGTCGACGGTGACCGCTTTCGAACCGCTTCCGCCGCCGAGCTTCACGGTGTCGAAGATCCCCGCGGTCACCGTGGTCTCGCCGGGGCAGCCGCTCTGGGTGAGCGTCACCCGGCCGCCCGCCGAGATCGTGGTGGGCGAGGCGCTGACGTCGAACGACCGGTCGTCCCCCGCCGTGGCGGACGGGGCGGCGAGGGTGAACGCGGTGAGGCCGAGCACGGCGGCGGAAGCGGCGCGTATCGGGTGCATGGGGATTCCTCCGGTCCACGAGGGGCGGCCGCGGACCGTTTCCGCTCGTTGGGACAGCACCTCGTGGCCGAAAGCCTATGGATTGCCCCAAATGGGCGCGATTTTTGTCGGGCGAACGGGGGACGGCCCCCGTGCCACCGGGATCAGCCGGCCCCCGGGAAGAGCATCAGGAACGGCTCCGCGGTGGCCGCCGCGCCACGGCTGTACGGGGCGTCGAAATCCCAGATCAGGAAGAGCAGGAAGGCGATCAGGGACGAGAAGAGGCCGGCCAGGACGATCTCGCGGCGGGTGCGCCGGATCTGCAGCGCGAAGATCATGCCGATCGTCACCAGGCCGCCGACGATCAGACCGAACCAGACGACGCCGGGCATCGTGGCCCCGGTCGAGTCCGCGCGGGCGTTGCGCGCGTCGTCGGCCGCCGTCACCTGGTCCAGGAGCGGCTGGTAGGCCTGGGCCTGGAAGTCGTTCTCGGGCTCGAAGTCCGTCACGTCGTGGCGCACCTTGTCGAACAGCCGCGTGCCCGCGTCCGTCAGCTCGCCCTTGGTCCGCATCGCGTGCCACTCCGTGGTCACGACATGGCTGACATACGTGTCGACATCCGTCCGGATCCGGTCGCGGACGTCGTCCGGGTAGACACGGACACGCTCATGGATCTCGTGCAGCGCCTGCGCCTCGTTGCGCACACTGTCCTCGGCCGCACTGCGCGCCTCCCAGGCGCCGGCGATGGCCAGGCCGAGGACGATCGCGTAGACCACGCCGATCATCATCGTCATGTACTCGATGACGTCCGGCGTCTCGGACGGATCGTCGTCCTCACCGATCCTCCGCTGTTGCAGAACTTGGACGACGAGCACGACCGCGCACACAGCGATCATCGCGAGGGCGAGAACAAGCCATTCCGACATGGAATCTCCACACAGGTTCAGCGGGGGCGCAGTGCGGCGACCGCGAGGATCGCGGGCGCGGTGATGAGCAGGGTGACCGTGACGAGGGACGGGCCGCCGCGGGGCGGTGCGCGGTGCACCGTGGGCCGATGGGCGGGGTAGTGGACTTCCGGTGTCGGCTTCGGCTTCGGTGTCGGCGTCGGTGACGGTTCGGGAGTCGGCTTCGGCGTCGGCTTGGGCGTCGGCTTCGGTGTGGGCAGTGGCGGGGGCGCGGGCTTCGCGGGCGCGGCACGCGTCGGGGGCGGGGTCGGCGCGGGGGTCGGCGGCGGTGGCGCCGGTGGCTCGGGCGCCGGGGGCCGCGGGGGAGCGGGCGGCGGCGGGGCCGGTTTCGGCGGGGGCGGCTTCGGTGTCGGCTTCTGCGGTGGGGGCGTGCTGGGCCCCGCACTGCAATCGACGTCGGAGCCCGCGACCGCGACGGCGCCGCCGCTCGCCCCGCCGTCGACCGAGGCCCACGCGCAGGCGTCGGCCGGCACGAGAGCGGTCGCGGCCCCGGCGGGCACGCCGCACAGCCAGGCGGCGGCCACCATCGCGAGGACTCGGGTGACCAGGGCGGACCTGGCCCGCTGGGTTCGATGCACGACGGAGATGATGAGCGCCCGCGCGGTACGGCACGCCGTTTGCGCGCCGCAATGCCCCGAACGGGGGGAACGGTCGCGTTCGAGGTTTGCGCCCCGCCATGTCCCTCGTCCGTGTGGTGCCGCGGGCGGACCCGTACCGCGAGATTTCTGGGCCCGCGTTGAACACACCCACCGTCCCCGCCCGTACCTAGGGCCATGTGCGGACCCGACCGGGCTCCCACAACACCCAAGCAACACACGGGAGTTGACGATGAAAACCTCCTGGCGGAACGCCTCGCTCGTAGCGACAGCCGCTGCCCTGCTCGCGCTGACGACGGCGTGCGGTCAGGACAAGGGCGACGGGGCCTCGAACGGTCAGAACGTGGGCAACGCCGCGCCCGCGCAGGGCGGTTACGGCTCGGACGGTTACGGGTCCGACGGGTCCGACGGGTCCGGCTCGGCGGGGAAGGAGGGGGCCGACGCGGCCGACGCGCCCAAGGCCAAGGCCGCCGGCCAGCTGACCGTCTGGGACAGCAAGAAGCTCGGCAAGGTCGTCACGGACAGCGCCGGGTTCACGCTCTACCGCTTCGACAAGGACACGGCGCAGCCGCCCAAGTCGAACTGCGACGCGACCTGCCTGAAGGCCTGGCCGGCCGTCCCGGCGAGCGGCGCCAAGGCCGCGCCCGGCGTCGACGCCGCCCTGATCGGCGAGGTCACCGCGGCCGACGGCACGAAACAGCTGACCATCGACGGCTGGCCGATGTACCGCTACGCGATGGACGCCGCGCCCGGCGACGCCAAGGGGCAGGGTGTGGGCGGCACGTGGTACGCGGCCGCCCCCGACGGCAAGAAGGCGAGCCCGGCCGCCGCCGCGCAACCCGCCGACCTCGCGGGACTGTCCACGCGCAAGGACCCGGAGCTCGGCGAGATCGTCGTCGACAAGAACGGGATGACCGTCTACCGGTTCCTGAAGGACTCGGCGTGGCCGATCAAGTCCAACTGCGTCGGCGCATGCGCGAAGAAGTGGCCCGCGGTCGCACCGGTCGCGAAGAACGACACCGAGAACATTCCCCTGAAGGGCTACATGACCTTCGACCGGCCCGACGGCACCCAGCAGCAGACGCTGAACTGCTGGCCCGTGTACACGTTCTCCGGCGACAAGAAGCCCGGTGACACCAACGGGCAGGGCGTGGGCGGCACGTGGTACGCGGCCGCGCCCGACGGCAAGCCGGTGGGCCGCCCCGCGCAGTAGAAACCGCCCGCAGATCCCCCCGCAGATCCCCCCGCAGATCCGCCCATAGACCCGCCCATAGATCCACCGGAAGAGCCGCTGACAGATCGGTCGAATGCCGGTCCGTTCCCCGTATGGCCGTGAAAGGGCCGTGCGCCGGGAACGGACCGGTTCTTTTCGTTTGGGAAAGAGGCGGTTTCGGGGCGGTTTCGGAACCTTTTTTTGGCACGTGCCGCAGGCAGTGACCGAGAACGGATGGTCAATTTCCGTTTCGGCTCGCTCCTTTGGCGGCTGATCAGTAGCCTCTGCTCGAACACCGGCTCGCCTACGCCTTGGAGAGAGTGATGGATCGTCCTGCCTGGGCCCCGCAGGGCATCGACATCTCGGTGCCCAGCGTGTCCCGGATCTACGACTACTACCTGGGCGGTTCGCACAATTTCGAGGTCGACCGGGAGGCCGCCCGCAGGGCCATGGAGTTCCTGCCGGGCCTGCCCAAGATCATGCAGGCGAACCGGGCGTTCATGCGACGCGCCGTGCGGTACGCCGTCGACGAGGGCATCACCCAGTTCCTCGACATCGGCTCCGGCATCCCGACCTTCGGCAACGTCCACGAGGTGGCGCAGCGGGCCAGCCCCGGCGCCCGTGTGGTCTACGTCGACCACGACCCGGTCGCCGTCGCGCACAGCCGGGCCGTCCTCGAAGGCAACCCGGACACCGCCGTCGTCGCCGCCGACCTGCGCAAGCCGCGCGAGATCCTGCGCAGCCCCGAGGTGACCGGCCTCCTCGACCTGGAGCGCCCGGTGGCGCTGCTCCTCGTCGCCGTCCTGCACTTCATCGAGGACGCCGACGATCCGTACGCGGCGGTCGCCGAACTCGGCGAGGCGCTCGCCCCGGGCAGCATGCTGATCGTCACGCACGCCACCTACGAAGGCATGCCGATACCCGAGGAACAGGCCGGCGGGGCGGTCGACGTCTACCGGAACGATGTCCGCAATCCGCTGATCATGCGCGGCCGCGACGAGATCGGACGGTTCTTCCAGGGGTACGAGGTGGCCGAGCCGGGCATCGTGCCCATGCCGGTGTGGCGGCCGCAGACCGCGCCCGAGGACGAGGACCCGTTCACCTTCGCGGGCTATGTGGGAGTGGGGCGCAAGCCGTGAGCACAGAGCCGGGCGGACCGGAGGACAGACTGCGCAGGTTCGCCACCATCTGGAGCCGGGCCATCTACCCGGTGACGGCGACCTCCCTGACCAGGCCCGAGTTCGAGCAGGAGCTCGTGCCGCTCGCCCGCAGCATGCGCGACGCGCTCGCCGCGCGGGCCCTGGACGCCGCGCGGGGCCAGGCCGTCGGCGCGGCCCTCATCGACGTGCACTGCACCGACCCCGAGGCGCTCAGCCGCACCCTCGACGTCGTCGACGCCTACCTCGTCCTGTACTGCGGCGAGGAGGCGCGTACCGCCGAGCGCGACGACGACCTGCGGGCCCGCTGCGCCCGCCTCCAGCACACCGTCGCCGCCGGTTTCGCCGCCGCGCTGCGCGAACGGACCCGCACCGAGCAGGAGGCCATCTCGCTGGCGGCGCTCAACGCCCGCAGCGCCGTCGCCGAGGCGCTGCACGCCAGCGAGGCCCGGTTCCGCGCCGTCTTCCACGGCGCCGCGATCGGCATCAGCATCGCCGCGCTCGACGGCACCGTCCTGGAGGTCAACGACGCCCTCGTGCGGATGTTCGGCGGCGCCGAGGGCATGCTGCGCGGGCGCAACGTCGCCGAGTGGACCCATCCCGAGGACGCCCCGCAGGTCTGGCACCTCTACCACGAGCTGGTGCGCGGCGAGCGCGAGCACTACCGCGTCGAGAAGGCGTTCCACCGCCCCGACGGCACCGCCCTGTGGACCAACCTCACGGTGTCCCTGCTGCGCGACGCCGACGGTGTGCCCCAGTACCAGCTGGCGCTCCTGGAGGACACCACCGAGCGCCGCCTGCTCAACCTCCGGCTCCGCTACGAGGCCACGCACGACGCCCTCACGGGACTGCCCAACCGCACCCTGTTCTTCGAACGCCTGGAGAAGGTGCTCGGCGCGGGCGAAGGCATGCGCTTCGGCCTCTGCTACCTCGACCTCGACGGTTTCAAGACCATCAACGACAGCCTCGGCCACGCGGTCGGCGACCGGCTCCTCGTCGAGGTCGCCGACCGGCTCCAGGCCTGTGCTACCGCGCCCGGCGAGATGGTCGCCCGGCTCGGCGGCGACGAGTTCGTGGCGCTCACCACCGGCCGGGACACCCGCACGGAGGTCGACGAACTCGCCGACCGCATCATGGGAGCGCTTGCCACGCCGATCCGGATCGACAACCGCGAGCTGACGGTGCGCGGCTCCATCGGCATCGTCGAGGGGCCGGTCGGCGACCGCAGCCCCGCGGAGGTGCTCCGCAGCGCCGACATCACCATGTACCGGGCCAAGTCCGCGGGCGGCAACCGCTACGAGCTGGCCGATCCCGAGGCCGACGCCCGCGCCATCACCCGGCACGGGCTGACGACGGCGCTGCCCGCCGCCCTCGACCGCGGTGAGTTCTTCATCGAGTACCAGCCCCTCGTCCACCTCGGCGACGGCAGCGTGCGCGGCGCCGAGGCGCTGGTGCGCTGGCGCCATCCGCAGCACGGCGTCCTCGGACCGGACCGCTTCATCCCGCTCGCCGAGCACACCGGGCTCATCGTGCCGCTCGGGCGGTGGGTCCTGGAGGAGTCGGTGCGCCAGGCCCGCGTCTGGCAGGAGCGCCACTCCGACGCGGGGCCGCTCCGCATCAACGTGAACCTTTCGCCGATGCAGCTCACGCATCCCGGGCTCGTCTCCGACACGGTCGACATCCTTGAGCGGTCCGGGCTCGCGCCGGGGGCGTTGTGCCTGGAGGTGACGGAGTCGGCGCTGATCGGGGCGGACGATGATCTGCTGAAGCCTCTGCGACGGCTGTCGGAGATGGGGGTCGACATAGCCCTCGACGACTTCGGTACGGGGTACTCGAACCTGGCGAATCTGCGGCGTCTGCCGGTGAATGTGCTGAAGCTGGACCGGTCCTTCACGCAGGGCATGCAGCAGTTCCCGGCGGATCCGGTGGACCTGAAGATCGTCGAGGGCATCGTGTCGCTGGCCCACTCGCTGGACCTGGCGGTCACGGTGGAGGGGGTCGAGACGGGGGCTCAGGCCGAGCAGTTGCGGGAGCTCGGCTGTGACACGGCCCAGGGCTGGTACTACGCGCGTCCCGGGCCGCCGGACCGGTTGCATGAGCTGGCCCTGGCCGACGCGACCGGCTAGCCGCCGTGGAGCGAGTACCGGGTGCGGCGCCGTGGTGGCTGGTCGCGCAGTTCCCCGCGCCCCTGAAGGCATGCGCTCCGCGCAGCCTTCCCCCTGGAGGTAGCGCACGCAGTGCGCATCTCCAGGGGCGCGGGGAACTGCGCGACCAGCCACGACGAAAGCCGCACCCGGCGACGAGACACCCCCCTACGGCGCGCCGCCTTCCCGCTCGAAAAGCATCCGCTGCAACTCCCGCGCGGCCCGGGGCGGAGCCACATCGCTGCGGTGGGCCAGCGCGATCGTCCGGTGCAGCCCGGGCCGTGCCAGAGGCGTGACGTGGAGGCCGGGCCCCGCTCGGAGCGCGACCATGCGGGGGACGACCGCGACCCCGAGCCCGGCCCGGACAAAGCCCAGGACCGCGTCCATCTCACCCCCTTCGACCGCGAAATCCGGCTCGAAGCCCTCCGCCCGGCACGCCGCCACCGTCAGCTCCCGGAGGTCGTAGCCGTGCCGGAACATGACGAGCCGCTCACCCTCCAGATCGCAGACGCGGACCGACTTCCGCCCCCGGCCGGGTCGTGGCGCGCTCGGTGACGAGACCACCACCAGCTCCTCCCGCAACAGCTCCACCGTCGTCAGCGCGGGCGCCGGCGCCGGCAGCGGAAGTACCACCAGTGCGAGATCCACCGCTCCGCGCGCCAGCTCCCGTACGAGATCGAGCGAGCCGCCCTCCTCGATGAGCAGCTGGATACCGGGGTAGCGGTCGTGGAAGGCGCGGAGCACGTCCGGGAGCAGGCCCGTGCACAGGGACGGGGTCGCCCCGAGACGGACCCGCCCGCGCCGCAGCTGCGCCAGTTCCTGGACCTCGTACCGAGCCGTGTCCGCGTCCGCGAGGATCCGCCGGGCCGGCGGCAGCAGCGCCTCACCGGCGTCCGTGAGCGTGATGTTGCCCCGGGCGCGGTGGAACAGGTCCGCCCCCAGCTCGCGCTCGAGCGCCCGGATCTGCTGGGACAGCGACGGCTGCGCCACATGGACCAGTTCGGCGGCGCGCGTGAAGTGCCGGGTCTCCGCCACCGCGACGAAGTACTGAAGCTGCTGGAACTGCATGACGGCCACGATAGTTCCCCGCATAGGCAATGCCTATGGAAATGAGCTGCTCCATGTCTTGGACCGATCGGGTCCTCCGGCCCTACCGTCTGGTCTCATGGCTCTGGCAACGCGGACGGACCGACGACCGTCCATGACGCGCACGATGTGGGACAGCTCCCTCGGCAAGAAGACCGTGATGGCTGTCAGCGGCATCGTGATGCTGCTCTACCTGGTCGCGCACATGATCGGAAACCTCAAGATCTTCTTCGGCCCCGAGGAGATCAACCACTACGCCCACTGGCTGCGTGTCATGGGCGAGCCGGTGCTCCACCACGAGTGGGGCCTGTGGCTCGTACGCGTCGTGCTCGTCGTCGCCGTCGTGGCCCACGCCACCTCCGCGTACCAGCTGAGCCGTCGCGACATCAAGGCGCGCCCGAACAAGTACGTGCACAGGAAGCCGGGCGCGAGCTACGCCACCCGCACGATGCGCTGGGGCGGGATCATCCTCGGCCTGTTCATCGTCTGGCACATCCTCGACCTGACGACCGGCACCGTGCACCCGGGCGGCTACGAGCACCTGCACCCGTACCAGAACATCATCGACACGTTCTCGACCTGGTACAGCAACGTCATCTACATCGTCGCGATGCTCGCCCTCGGCTTCCACGTCCAGCACGGGTTCTGGAGCGCCGCGCAGACACTCGGCGTCGGCAGCCGGACCCGTGACCGCGTCCTGAAGACCGTCGGCAATGTTCTCGCCGTACTGCTCACGCTCGGTTTCATCGCCGTGCCCGTGGGCGTCATGACCGGATTGGTGAGCTGAGGAACGACATGAGTGACATCAGCAGCTACGCGGAGTACTCCACCGGCGAACCCGTCGTCGATGCCAAGGCCCCGGCCGGGCCGGTCCAGGAGCGCTGGGACACCCGCCGCTTCGAGGCCAAGCTGGTCAACCCCGCCAACCGCCGCAAGCACACCGTCATCGTCGTCGGGACCGGCCTGGCGGGTGGCAGCGCCGGCGCCACCCTCGCCGAGCAGGGGTACCACGTCGTCCAGTTCTGCTACCAGGACTCGCCGCGCCGCGCGCACTCGATCGCCGCGCAGGGCGGTATCAACGCCGCGAAGAACTACCGCAACGACGGCGACTCCGTGCACCGCCTCTTCTACGACACCGTCAAGGGCGGCGACTTCCGCGCCCGCGAGTCGAACGTGCACCGGCTCGCCCAGATCTCCGTCGAGATCATCGACCAGTGCGTCGCGCAGGGCGTCCCGTTCGCCCGCGAGTACGGCGGTCTCCTCGACACCCGTTCGTTCGGCGGTGTGCAGGTCTCCCGTACGTTCTACGCCCGCGGTCAGACCGGGCAGCAGCTGCTGCTCGGCGCCTACCAGGCGCTCAGCCGCCAGGTCGCCGCCGGGAACATCGAGCTTCACCCCCGTACCGAGATGCTCGACCTCGTGATCGTCGATGGGAAGGCGCGCGGCATCGTCGCCCGCGATCTCATCACCGGGAAGATCGACACGTACTTCGCGGACGCCGTCGTGCTCGCCTCCGGCGGCTACGGCAACGTCTTCTACCTCTCCACCAACGCCATGAACTCCAACGCGACCGCCATCTGGCGGGCGCACCGGCGCGGCGCCTATTTCGCCAACCCCTGCTTCACGCAGATCCACCCCACCTGCATCCCGCGCACCGGTGACCACCAGTCGAAGCTCACGCTGATGAGCGAGTCGCTGCGCAACGACGGGCGGATCTGGGTGCCGAAGGCCAAGGGCGACGACCGCCCGGCCAACAAGATCCCCGAGGACGAGCGCGACTACTACCTGGAGCGCATCTACCCGTCCTTCGGCAACCTCGTCCCCCGCGACATCGCCTCGCGCGCCGCGAAGAACGTGTGCGACGAGGGGAGGGGCGTCGGCCCCGGCGGGCAGGGTGTCTACCTCGACTTCGCCGACGCCGTCAAGCGCATGGGCCGCAAGGCCGTCGAGGCCAAGTACGGCAACCTCTTCGACATGTACCAGCGGATCACCGACGAGGATCCGTACAAGGTGCCCATGCGGATCTACCCGGCCGTGCACTACACGATGGGCGGTCTGTGGGTCGACTACGACCTCCAGACCACCGTCCCCGGGCTCTTCGCGATCGGGGAGGCCAACTTCTCCGACCACGGCGCCAACCGGCTCGGCGCCTCCGCGCTGATGCAGGGCCTCGCCGACGGCTACTTCGTCCTCCCCGCCACCATCAACGACTACCTCGCGAAGAACCCGCACAAGGAGGAGGTGAACGCCGAGCACCCCGCGACCGTCCAGGTCGTGCGCGAGACCGAGGAGCGGCTCGCGAAGCTGCTCGCCGTCGACGGGGACCGCACCCCGGACTCCTTCCACCGCGAACTCGGCGAGCTGATGTGGGAGTTCTGCGGCATGGCGCGCACCGAGACCGGTCTGCGCAAGGCTCTTGAGCGGATCCCGCAGATCCGCGAGGAGTTCTGGCGCCGCATCAAGGTCCCGGGCACCGGCGAGGAGTTCAACCAGTCGCTGGAGAAGGCGAACCGCATCGTCGACTACATCGAGCTGGCCGAGCTGATGTGCCTCGACGCGCTGCACCGCGCCGAGTCCTGCGGCGGCCACTTCCGCGAGGAGTCGCAGACCCCGGACGGCGAGGCCGAACGCCGCGACGAGGAGTTCTCCTACGCCGCCGCCTGGGAGTTCACCGGCACCGGCGAGGCTCCCGCCCTGCACAAGGAAGACCTCGTCTTCGAGTACGTCCACCCCACTCAGCGGAGCTACGCATGAAGCTCACCCTGCGCGTCTGGCGCCAGAAGAACGCCGGTGCCGAAGGCGCCATGTCCACGTACGAGGTGGACGGGATCTCCCAGGACATGTCGTTCCTGGAGATGCTCGACACCCTCAACGAGGAACTCATCGTCAAGGGCGACGACCCCGTCGCCTTCGACCACGACTGCCGCGAGGGCATCTGCGGCGCCTGCTCGCTCGTCATCAACGGCGACGCGCACGGCCCCGAGCGCACCACCACATGCCAGCTCCACATGCGGTCCTTCGAGGACGGCGACACGATCGACATCGAGCCGTGGCGCGCCTCCGCGTTCCCCGTCATCAAGGACCTCGTCGTCGACCGCTCGGCCTTCGACCGGATCATCCAGTCCGGCGGCTACATCACCGCTCCGACCGGCGCCGCCCCCGAGGCGCACTCCACGCCGGTGCCCAAGCCGGACGCGGACTTCGCCTTCGAGAACGCCGAGTGCATCGGTTGCGGCGCCTGTGTCGCCGCCTGCCCCAACGGCGCGGCGATGCTCTTCACCTCCGCCAAGATCAACCACCTGAACGTGCTCCCGCAGGGCGCCCCCGAACGCGAGACCCGCGTCCTGGACATGGTGGCGCAGATGGACGAGGAGGGCTTCGGCGGCTGCACGCTCGCCGGCGAGTGCGCGACGGCCTGCCCGAAGGGCATCCCACTGTTCTCCATCACCAGCATGAACAAGGAGTGGCTGCGCGCCAACCGCAAGGTCAGCCGCTGAGCGCCGCTTCCTGGGAGAGGACGTCCCGCGAAGAGCGCGGGGTGGGCGGGGCCGGGAGCTGGTGCTCTCCCGGCCCCGTCATCGTCTTCGCCCGCCGCACACGCCTGACGAAGCGTCACGTCCGGGCGGTAGCGTCGCGTTCATGTACCCGGGAGCGTACGACCGAGCCAGGCCGGCCGTCGTCACGGCAGACGGCGACACCACCCTCACCTACGGCGCGCTGGAGGAGAACTCCCTGCGCCTCGCCGACCATCTGCGCACGGCGGGGCTGCGCAGAGGCGACCACCTCGCCCTGCTGTCCGACAACGACCCGCGCGTGATGGAGGTGTACTGGGCCGCAGTGCGCTCGGGCCTCTACCTCACCGCCGTCAACCATCATCTGACCGCCGACGAAGCCGCCTACATCGTGCGGGACTGCGGGGCGCGGGCCCTGATCGTGGCCGACGGGGCGCTCGGCGAACTGGGCGCGCGCATCGCGGAGTCGGTGCCCGGGGTGACGCACCGGCTCGGCTTCGACGACGGGACGTACGACGCCGCCCTCGCCGCCGCCTCGCCCGAGCCGCCCGCGCATCAGCCGCGCGGCACCGACATGCTCTACTCGTCCGGCACGACGGGCCGCCCCAAGGGGGTGCAGCCCACGCTGCCCGAGGGCGACATCCGCACCGACCCGTCCATGTACCAGCTGCTCTTCCAGCCCATGTACGGCTTCGGCGAGGACAGCGTCTACCTCTGTCCGGCGCCGCTGTACCACGCGGCGCCGCTCCGCTTCTGCCACACGGTCACGGCGACGGGCGGCACGGTCGTCCTCATGAAGTCCTTCGACGCGGAAGGCGCGCTGGCGGCGATCGAGCGCCACCGGGTCACGCACAGCCAGTGGGTCCCGACGATGTTCGTGCGCATGCTCAAACTGCCCGACGCCGTGCGCGAGCGCTACGACACCTCGTCCCTGAAGGTCGCCGTGCACGCCGCCGCGCCGTGTCCGGTGGAGGTGAAGCGGCGGATGATGGACTGGTGGGGCCCGGTCCTGTACGAGTACTACGCGGCGACCGAAGGCAACGGCATCACCTTCGTCGGCCCGGACGAGTGGCTGCGCAAACCCGGCTCCGTGGGCCGCGCCGGGCTCCTCGGGGAGCTGCGGATCTGCGACGAGGAGGGGAAGCTCCTGCCGCCGGGGGAGACGGGCATCGTCTACTTCGAGCGGGACGAGCTGCCGTTCCGCTACCACCACGACGACGACCGCACGCGCGAGGCCCAGCACCCCGTCCATCCGCACTGGACGACCACGGGCGACATCGGCCACGTCGACGAGGACGGCTACCTCTTCCTCACCGACCGCCGGGCCTTCACGATCATCTCCGGCGGCGTCAACATCTACCCGCAGGAGATCGAGGACTGCCTGGTGCTGCACCCCGCCGTCGCCGACGTCGCGGTCATCGGGGTGCCGGACGAGGAGATGGGAGAGGCGGTGCAGGCATACGTGCAACCCGCCGAAGGGGCCGAGCCCGGCTCGGAGTTGGCCGCTGAACTGACCGCATACGTACGCGCCCGCATCGCCCACTACAAGGTACCGAGGCACATGGAGTTCGTGCCCGCCCTCCCGCGCACCCCCACAGGAAAACTGGCGAAAGGCAAACTCCGCCCAGGGGCGCGACAAGCCACGGAGCACCTGTAGTCGAAGACGCTCAATCACCCAGTAGACGCTGGAGGTAGGGAGCCGTGCGGCTCATGGCGGCAGCGGCCACCACCGCAGGCGGCCCGGCGGCCACCACGAGCCCACCCGCACCACCCCCGCCGGGCCCCATGTCGACCACCCAGTCCGCCCCGGCGACCACCGACATGTCATGCTCCACGACCACCACGGAGTGCCCCGCGTCGACAAGGCCGTGCAGCTGGCGCAGGAGCACCTCCACGTCGGCCGGGTGCAGCCCGGTGGTCGGCTCGTCGAGGAGGTAGAGGGTGTGGCCGCGCCGAACCCGCTGCAACTCGCTCGCCAGCTTGATGCGCTGGGCCTCGCCGCCGGACAGCTCGGTGGCGGGCTGTCCGAGCCGCAGATAGCCGAGGCCCACGTCGAGCAGGGTACGCAGGGAGCGGAGGACCGCCTTGGCCGCGTCGTCGTCGGCGAAGAACCCGGCGGCGGACTCCACGGTCAGGTCGAGCACCTCGGCGATGTTCCGTCCCCGGTACGTCACTTCCAGTGTCCGCGGGTTGTAGCGCGCCCCGCCGCAGTCCGGGCACGGCGCGTACGTGCTCGGCAGGAAGAGGAGTTCGACGCTGACGAAGCCCTCGCCCTGGCAGGTCTCGCAGCGGCCGCCCGCGACGTTGAAGGAGAAGCGGCCGACGCCGTAGCCGCGCTCCTTCGCCTCGTCCGTGGTGGCGAACACCTTGCGCACGACGTCGAACAGGCCGGTGTAGGTGGCCAGGTTGGAGCGCGGCGTCCGGCCGATCGGCTTCTGGTCGACGACCACGAGCCGTCCGACGCCCGGCAGCTCCACCGAGACCTCGCCGATCAGCGTCGACTTGCCGGACCCGGAGACACCGGTGACGGCGGTGAACGCGCCGACCGGGAGCTCCGCCGTCACGTCGTGGAGGTTGTGCCGGGTCACCGGGCCGACCTTCAGCCAGCCGCGCGGCTCGCGGACCCGGCGTTCGGCGCGCGGCCCGTCGTCGAACAGGAAGCGGCCCGTCGCCGAGCCCTCGACGCCGCGCAGGTCCGCCACGGGGCCGCTGTGCAGCACCTGCCCGCCGTGCTCCCCGGCCAGCGGTCCGACGTCGACGAGCCAGTCCGCGTGGCGCATGACGTCCAGCTGGTGCTCGACGACGAACACCGAGTTGCCCGCTGCCTTGAGCCGGTCGAGGACCGTCAGGAGCGACTCCGTGTCGGCCGGGTGCAGTCCGGCGGACGGCTCGTCGAGCACGTACACGACGCCGAACAGTCCCGACCGCAACTGCGTGGCCAGGCGGAGTCGTTGCAGCTCGCCTGAGGAGAGGGTCGGTGTCGGGCGGTCGGGGCTCAGGTAGCCGAGGCCCAGCTCCGTGATGGTCGCGATGCGGGAGCACAGGTCGTCCGTGAGTACCCGTGCCGTCTCGGAGTCGCCCTCGTGGGCCGACAGGATCTCGGCCAGCTCCGTCAGCGGAAGCCGGGCCATGTCCGCGACGGTCCGGCCGCCGAACGTCACCGCGAGCGCCTCCGCCCGCAGCCGCGCGCCCCCGCAGACCGGGCACGGCTCGCTGCTCAGGAACTTCTCCGCCTTCGCGCGCAGCGCCTGGCTCCTGGAGTCGGCGAAGGTCTTGAGCACGTACCGGTTCGCGCTCATGTACGTGCCCTGGTAGGGGCGCTGGATGCGGTCCGCGTCCCGCACGGGGTGCACGGTGACGACCGGCTGCTCGTCGGTGAACAGGATCCAGTCGCGGTCCGCCTGCGCGAGGTCCCGCCAGGGGCGGTCCACGTCGTACCCGAGGGCGTCGAGGACGTCGCGCAGGTTCTTGCCCTGCCAGGCGCCCGGCCACGCGGCGATCGCGCCCTCGCGGATCGACAGGGACGGATCGGGGACGAGCAGCTCCTCGGTGGTGCGGTGGACCTGGCCGAGTCCGTGGCAGTGCGGGCAGGCTCCCGCGGCCGTGTTGGGCGAGAAGGAGTCGGAGTCGAGCCGCTCGGCGCCCGGCGGGTAGGCGCCGGCCCGCGAGAACAGCATGCGCAGGGAGTTCGAGAGCGTGGTGACCGTGCCGACCGAGGAGCGGGACGTGGGCGCCGAGCGGCTCTGCTGAAGCGACACCGCCGGGGGCAGCCCGCTGATCGCCCCCACCTTCGGGGCGCCGACCTGGTGGATGAGGCGGCGCGCGTACGGGGCGACCGACTCGAAGTAGCGGCGCTGCGCCTCCGCGTAGATCGTGCCGAACGCCAGGGACGACTTGCCCGAGCCCGACACCCCCGTGAAGACCGCGAGGACGTCGCGGGGCACGTCCACGTCGACGCCCTTGAGGTTGTGCTCGCGGGCCCCGCGGACCCGGACGAAGCCGTCGTGGCGTGGGTCGGACGAGGACGGCGGCAGCGACATGGACGCGGCTCCTGAGGTGGGTGGGGCGGGTCGGATGAGCGAGAGGCGGGCAAATCACACGATTCTAGGCCGCCGCGCTCCGGACTCCGGACGAGGCGTCGCCGAAGGTGGTTTCCAGTACCGATATTGATACTGCGGTGCTATTCTCCGTATCATCGAGACGAGGGAGAGGCCATGCCCGCTGACCGTGCGTTGCCCGGCCCCGACGCCGTCGAGCTCATCGGCCGCGTCCGGGACCTGGCCGCCGATGTGCTTACCCCGTACGCCGCCGAGGCGGAGGCCGCGAGCGCCTTCCCCCGCGACGCCTTCCGCTCCCTGGGCCGCGCCGGACTGCTCGGTCTGGCGTACGGCAGGGAGTACGGGGGCGGCGGCCAGAGCTACGAGGTGTACCTCCAGGCGCTCGAAGAGGTGGCGTCCGCCTGGGCGAGCGTCGGCGTCGGCGTCTCCGTGCACGCCATGTCCTGCTTCCCGCTCGCCGTCTTCGGCACCGAGCAGCAGCGCCGCCGCTGGCTGCCGGATATGCTCGGCGGCGACCTCCTCGGCGCCTACTGCCTCTCCGAGCCCGAGGCGGGCTCCGACCCGGCCGCGATGCGCACCCGCGCCGTCCTCGACGGCGACCACTACGTGCTGAACGGCGTGAAGGCCTGGACGACGCACGGCGGCCACGCCGACTTCTACACCGTGATGGCCCGCACCTCCGACGACCGCTCGCACGGCATCTCGTGCTTCCTCGTCCCCGCCTCCGCGCCCGGCCTGAGCGCAGACCCGCCCGAGCGGAAGATGGGTCTCACCGGCTCCGCGACGGCGGCCATGCGCTTCGAGGACGTCCGCGTCCCCGTCGAGCGGCGCATCGGCGGCGAGGGCCAGGGCCTGCGGATCGCCCTCGCCGCGCTCGACTGCGGCCGCATGGGCATCGCCGCCGTCGCCACCGGGCTCGCGCAGGCGGCCCTGGACGAGGCCGTCGACCACGCCCGCGACCACGAGTTCGCCGGGCAGCCGCTCATCGCCCAGCAGGGTCCCGCCTTCGCGCTCGCCGACATGGCCGCGTCGGTCGCCGCCGCCCGCGCCACCACGCTCGCCGCCGCCCGCCGCAAGGACCAGGGCCTCACCTTCGGGCAGGAGGCGTCCATCGCCAAGCTGGTCGCCACCGACCAGGCCATGAAGGTCACCAGCGGCGCCGTGGACCTCCTGGGCGAAGACGGTTGGTCGAGCCGGTACCCCGTCGAGCGCTACCTGCGTGAGGCGAAGGTCATGCAGATCTTCGAGGGCACCAACCAGATCCAGCGCCTCGTCATCAGCCGCGCCCTCGCCAAGGCCGCGCCGGGCGCGCTGAACGCCCCGCCCGTCCGCCGGGAGCCGCGTCAGGAAGCGACGGCGTGGACGATGAGGGAGGCCAGCTCGGCGTAGGCGTCGGAGTCGCTGAGCCCGGTGCGGTGGGTGACCTCGCCGCGCTGGATCGCCTGCATGGTGGCGGCGGCGACCTCGCCCACGAACGCGGCGTGCACCTCGCGGAAGGCGCCCGCCGTGACGCCCTCCGTGATCAGCTGCCGGATGCGGTCGGCGGCGAGCCGCGTGTTGGCCTCGTAGACCTCGCGGGTGGCGTCGAAGTCGGCCATGTCGTCGAGGAACCGCCGCGACAGCGGCCGCAGTTGCTCCGCGACCGCCGTCAGGTACACGACGACCCGCTCGGCCGGTGCGGTGGTGTCGGCGACCTGCTTCTCGACCGCGGCCGTCGCGTTCTTGAAGTAGTGCTTCACCGCCTCGCGCACCAGGCCCTGCTTGCTCCGCGCGAGCTGGTACAGCGTCGTCTTCGAGCAGCGAAGGCGTTCCGCCAGGTCGTCGAGGGTGAAGGAGGCGAACCCCTCCGCGACGAGGAGCGTCACCAGCCGTTCGAGCAGGTCTGTCTGGCGTGCTGTACGGCGGGCGGCTGGTGGCATGTCCACAAGAATATCCGTCCCGCCCATACCCACGATCACGGGCCGGACGAAGGCCCCGCCGGGCTCAGACGGGCGACCCGCGCGAGGCGCCGGTACGACTCCAGAAGGTCCTCCCGGTCGTACGTACTGGTCGTGACCAGGACCTCCTGCGCCCCGCTCTCCTTGATCACGCTCTCCAGCTCGTCCGCGACCTGCTGCTCGGTGCCCGCGATGTGGCCGCGCAGACCGGACTCGTACAGCTCGCGTTCCTTGGCGGTCATCTCGAGGCCCGCGATCCGCTCGGCGGGCGGCAGCGGCGGGAAGGTGCCGTGGGTGCGCGAGTACGCCATCGACCACGCCTCGGGGACGAGCAGGCGGCGGGCCTCCGGTTCGCTGCCGGCCACGGCGACCGTGCCCGAGATCACGACGTACGGTTCCCCGGCCCAGGGCGAGGGGCGGAACTCGGCGCGGTAGCGGTCGATGCCGCTCAGCATCTTCTCGCGGTCGCGGAGGTCGCCGATGACCATGGGCAGGCCCGCGCGGGCCGCGATCGAGGCGCCCTCGCCCATGGCCAGGACGTACGGCGGCACGGTCAGGCCCTCGCTGGGGCGGGCATGGGCGTGGGTCGGGGAGGTGCCGGTGAAGAAGGCGAGGAGTTCGTCGAGCTGCCCGGCGAAGCTGTCCGCGTCGGCGGCGTCCTTCTCGCGGCCCAGCGCCTTGCGGACGCCGTCCGTGAACCCGACGGAGCGGCCGATCCCCATGTCGACCCGGCCGGGGAACAGGGACTCCAGGACCCCGAACTGCTCGGCCACGACGAGCGGCCGGTGGTTGGGCAGCATGACGCCGCCCGTGCCCACCCGGATCGTGCGGGTCGCCGCCGCGACGGCCGCCGCCAGGACGGTCGGGGCGGACCCCGCGACCCCGGGCACGCCGTGGTGCTCGGCGACCCAGAGGCGGTGGTAGCCGAGGCGCTCCAGATCCTGGGCGAGCGCGACGGTGTCCCGCAGCGCCTCCGGTGCGGTGGAGCCCTCCCGGACGCGCGAGCGGTCCAGGACGGAGAAGCGGGTCGTCTCGATCACGGTGGTCACGTTCGTTCCAACACGGTGGCTCCGCAGGGATTCCCGGCCGTGCGCCGTAGGGTGCGCTCATGACCCGGGACGCGCGGCCGCTGGCCGTATTCGATCTGGACGGCACGCTCGCCGACACCGCCCACCGGCAGCGGTTCCTGGAGCGCAGGCCGCGGGAGTGGGACGCGTTCTTCGCCGCGGCGCCCGCCGACCCGCCGCTCGCGCGGGGCGTCGCCATGGTCCTGGACAGCGCGCGCGAGTGCGAGATCGTCTACCTGACCGGGCGCCCCGAGCGCTGCCGCGCCGACACCGAGGCGTGGCTCGCCGCACAGGGCTTGCCGGCCGCCACGCTGAGGATGCGGCGCGACGACGACCGCAGGCCCGCCCGCCGCACGAAACTCGACGTACTGCGCCGCCTCGCCCGCGGCCGCACCGTCCGGATGCTGGTGGACGACGACGAACTGGTCTGCGACGACGCGGAGCGCGCCGGTTTCACCGTCGTACGGGCCCGCTGGGCGAGCACGTCGGCGGCGCTGAGGGACGCCCAGGAGCGCGAGGGGCGGACCTGACGGGCCCTGGAGCCCGCCGCACGGCCTCAGACGTCGCCGTCCAGGCGGAAGCCCACTTTGAGGCCCACCTGGTAGTGCTCGACGTCCCCGTCGACGATCTGCCCCCGGACCTGCATGACCTCGAACCAGTCGAGGTTGCGCAGGGTCTGTGAGGCGCGCGCGATCCCGTTGCGGATCGCCTGGTCGACACCCTCGTGGGAGGTGCCGACGATCTCCGTGACGCGATAGGTGTGATTCGACATGTCTCCACCGTGCCCCAGGGTGCCCGTGCGCGCGAGAGGGCGGACACCGCGCCGACCGGACGCAGGGATTCCGCGGGACTGCGACTTACTTTCCGGTAACCCTTGACCGCCTCATTGGTACATACCAAAATCCAGCCACATACCCGTACGAGCTGACTGCTCCTCCCCCCACGTCGGGCGATCCGACCTGTTCGCAGGCAGAAAGTGACCCCCCGTGAGATCCCGCCGTGGCGTGCTGTCCCTCTGTTCCCTCGTCGTCGTGACCGGCACGCTCGTCAGCGCGTGCGGCGTCCTGCCGGGCGGCGACCCCGAACGGCGCACGGTCACCGTGTGGCTGATGCGCAACAGCGCGTCGGACACGTTCATCGAGCGCTTCACCAAGCAGTTCGAGGCCGAGCACACCGACCTCCGCCTCGACGTCCGCGTCCAGGAATGGACCGGGATCGGCGAGAAGGTCTCCGCCGCCCTGAAGGACGACAAGGGCGGCGACGACGCCCCCGACGTCATCGAGGTCGGCAACACCCAGGTCCCGCAGTACATCGACCAGGGCGGGCTGCTCGACCTGTCCCTGGAGTCCGCCCGCGACCTCGGCATGCAGGACTGGCTCCCCGGCCTCGCCGAGCCCGGCGTCGACAACGCCCGCCAGTTCGGCATCCCCTGGTACGCCGCCAACCGCGTCGTCATCTACAACAAGGACCTCTTCGAGCAGGCGGGCGTGGAGAAGCCGCCGAAGACCCGCGACGAGTGGCTCGACCTGACGAGCCGTCTCGACACCGGCTCCACCCAGGGCATCTACCTCGCCGGACAGGACTGGTACAGCCTCGCCGGATTCATCTGGGACGAGGGCGGCGAGCTGGCCCACGAGACGACCGGCACCTGGACCGGCGCCCTCGACTCACCGGCCGCACTGCGCGCCATGGACTTCTACGAGCGGCTCCAGGCCCTCGGCGACGGGCCGAAGGACGCCGACGAGGAACACCCCTCCCAGGCCGACCAGTTCGCGAAGGGCGGCATCGCGCAGATCATCTCGGTCCCCGGCGCCGCCCAGCAGATCGTCAACAAGAACCCGGAGCTCAAGGGCAGGCTCGGCTACTTCCCGATCCCGGGCAGGACGGCCTCGCGCGCGGGCGCCGTCTTCACCGGCGGCTCCGACCTCGTCGTGCCGGGCAACACCGACGACCGGCCGGGCGCGATCGCCGTCGTGAAGGAGCTGGCCGGCGAGAAGTGGAACACCGACCTCGCCAAGACCATGAACTACGTGCCGAACAAGACGACCCTCGCCGACGCCGTCAGCGGCGAGCCGGGCGTCGCCGCGATGGCGGTCGGCGCCGCGCACGGCAAGGCGACCCCCGCGTCGCCGCTCTGGGCGAACGTGGAGGCCGCCGACAACCCCATCAAGGCCTACATGTCCCGGGTCCTCGCGGGCGCGGACCCGGCCACCGAGGCGAAGAAGGCCGCCCGGGAGATCACCCGCCGCCTGGACGACAGCGCCGAGTGACCATGTGAGGACCGGCGTGTCAGGTGGACGGAACGGTGCTCAACGACAGGGCGAAACGGCCCTCCGTGTCCGTCCACCACTGGACCGGCTCAAGCCCCGCGGCCCCCAGTTCGCTTCGCACGCCCTCGCGCCGGAACTTCGCCGACACCTCCGTGCGCAGCTCCTCGCCCGCCGCGAAGGTCACCGCGAGATCGAGCGCGGGGATCTTCACGGCCAGCGCGACGGCCGAGCGCAGCCGCATCTCGATCCACTCGCGTTCGGCGTCCCACACGGCCACGTGCCGGAACGCGTCGAGGTCGAAGTCGGCGCCGAGCTCGCGGTTGACCACGCTCAGGACGTTCTTGTCGAACGCGGCGGTGACGCCCGCCGCGTCGTCGTAGGCGGCGACCAGCGTCGCCTCGTCCTTGACCAGATCGGTCCCGAGCAGGAAGAAGTCGCCGGGGGTGAGCAGAGCCCGTACGGAGTCGAGGAACGCGGCGCGCTCCTCGGGCAGCAGGTTGCCGATCGTGCCGCCGAGGAACGCCACCAGACGCGGGCCCGGCGTCGCGGGCAGCGCGAGCGTGCGCGTGAAGTCCGCGACCAGGGCGTGGACGGCGAGCGAGGGGTGCTCGGCGAGCAGCAGTTTCGCCGCCCCCCGCAGCGCGCTCTCGCTCACGTCCACGGGCACGTAGTGCGTGAGCTGCGTGAACGAGTCGAGGAGGTGGCGGGTCTTGTCGGAGGAGCCCGAGCCCAGCTCGACCAGGGTCCGAGCCCCGGTCGCCGCCGCGATCTCGGGGGCGCGCGCGAGGAGGATCTCGCGTTCGGCGCGGGTCGGGTAGTACTCGGGCAGGGTGGTGATCTCGTCGAAGAGGTCGCTGCCGCGCGCGTCGTAGAACCACTTCGGCGGCAGCGTCTTGGGTGTGCTGGACAGGCCGTGCAGGACGTCGGCGCGCAGGGCGGCGCCGGTGGCGTCCTCGGCAAGGGTGCGGGTCAGTGCGTACGGGCTCACGCGGGAGGCTCCTTGAGCGGGGTCAGGAGGACGTCGGTGCGGCCGGCCGCGAGCAGCGTGCGGTCGGGCACCTCGGTCCAGCGCGGGTCGTCGTCGTACGGCTCCGAGGCGACGACGGTGCGCCGCCCCGGCTCGGACAGGTACCAGAGGGTGTCGCCCCAGGCGGTCGCGGTGATCGTCTCGCCGTTGGAGAGAAGGAAGTTGAGGCGGGCGCCGGGTGTGATCCCGGCGACTTCCAGGACGGTGTCGGCCAGCGCCTGCGCCTCGTCGTCCCCTGCCCGCAGCCTGCGCAGGATCAACGCCCACAGGAACGCCGCGTCGCAGCGGGCCTCCATGGAGAGCAGGTCGGTGGCGGGCAGCGTGGGCACCAGTGGGGTCAGCGAGCGCGGCCAGCCCGGCACCGCGCCGTTGTGGCTGAACAGCCATGGGCCGGACGCGTACGGCGCCGCCGCGGCCTCCTGGTCGGCGCCGGCGACGGTGGCGTCCCTGACCGCCGCGAGCAGCGCACCCGAACGGACCACACGGGCCAGGTCCGCGTAGGACGGGTCGGCCCAGATGGGTCCGGCCCGGCGGTACCGGGCGGGCACCGGGTCGCCGTCCGCGTACCAGCCGACGCCGAAACCATCGGCGTTGACCGTGCCGTGCCGCTGTCTGCGCGGCGCCCACGACTGCTGGAACAGGCTGTGCGACGGCGCGTCGAGCACCTCGCCGAGCGCGACGGGCGGCCCGAGGTAAGCCAGGTGGCGGCACATCAGGCGGCCTCCCGCGCATCGGCGTCGCGGGCCGTGCGGAACCCCGCGAAGATCTGCCGCCGCACGGGGAGGTCCCAGTTGCGGAACGTGCCCCGGCAGGCAACCGGGTCGACCGCGAACGAGCCGCCGCGCAGCACCTTGTGGTCAGGGCCGAAGAACACCTCCGAGTACTCGCGGTACGGGTAGGCGACGAAGCCGGGGTAGGGCAGGAAGTCGCTCGCCGTCCACTCCCACACGTCGCCGATCAACTGCCGTACGCCGAGCGGGGATTGGCCGAGCGGGTAGCTGCCCGCCGGGGCCGGGCGCAGATGGCGCTGGCCGAGGTTGGCGCGCTCCGGCGTCGGGTCGGAGTCGCCCCACGGGTAGCGCAGCGAGCGGCCCGAGGCGGGGTCGAAGCGGGCGGCCTTCTCCCACTCCTCCTCGCTCGGCAGGCGGCGCCCGGCCCAGCGGGCGTAGGCGTCGGCCTCGTACCAGCTCACGTGCAGCACCGGCTCGTCCGGCGGGACGGCCTCCGTCACCCCAAACCGGCGGCGCAGCCACTGGCCCGCCTCGCGCCGCCAGAACCGGGGCGCCTCGAAGCCGCCCTCCTGGACCATGGCCCAGCCGGCCGGCGCCCACCAGCGGGGCTCGCGGTAGCCGCCGTCGGCGATGAACTCCAGGTACGCGGCGTTCGTCACCGGCACCGTGTCGATGTGGAAGGCCGGGACGAACCGGGCGTGCGCGGGGCGCTCGTTGTCGAGCGCCCACGGCTCGGCGGTCGTGCCCATGGTGAACGGGCCGCCGGGGACGAGGACCTCGGCCGGACCGGCGAACGGTTCGCTCAGGGGCTCGGGGTCGGGTGCGGTGAGCGCGGCGGCGCCGGTCCGCAGCTGGTGCGTGATGAGCATGGTCTCGTCGTGCTGCTGCTCGTGCTGGGCGATCATCCCGAAGGCGAAGCCGGACCGGGTCAGCCGCTCCCCGCCGTCCGCCTCGAACGACGCTCCGTCCAGGATGTCCAGCGCCCGGCCGCGCACCTCGGCCGCGTAACCGCGCGCCTCCCGCGGTGCGAGCAGCGGCAGCCGGGGCCGTTCGGCGCGCGGGTGCTCGAAGGCGTCGTACAGCGGGTCGATCTCGGGCCGTATCGCCTCGCGGCCCGCGACCGCCCGCAGCAGCCACTGCTCCTCCTGGTTGCCTATGTGGGCGAGGTCCCACACCAGCGGCGACATCAACGGCGAGTGCTGCGCGGTCAGTTCGGGCTCCTCGACGCAGCTGGTGAGGAGGGTGGTGCGGCGGCGTGCGGTCAGCAGGGCGTCGGCCGCGCGACGGCGCAACGCCTCCGGATCCGTGGTGACGTTCTCCTCGATGGTCATGAGTGGACGGACCTCCCCGGGGCGGGTTCAGAGAGCTGTTCGAGCACGTCGTCGGCGGGACACCGGCCGCGCAGGACATGGCGGTGCGTGAAGTCCGCGACCGCCTCCAGTACGCGGCTGTCGGCGCCGAGCCCGGGCAGCGCTTCCAGCGCCGTCGTGAAGCAGGCCGCGGCCGCCTCGCGCAGCTCGGGGTCGGCGAGGCCGGTCCGGGCCGCGTCCCGCCACAGCGGGTTGTGCGGCGCGGGCGTCGCGCCGGCGCGCTCCGCGAGCGGTTTGACGGCCCGGTACGCGGTCTCGGCCGCCTGCGGGTCGTCGAACAGCGCGGTCGTGACGGCGAGCGGCAGGATCCACCCGTCGTCGCCCGGCTGCGCGTCGATCATGCGCAGTTCGAGGTGGCCGCGCGGGCGGACCGGCGGGAACAGCGTGGTCAGGTGGTAGTCGAGGTCGGAACGGGTCGGTGGCCGTGGCCCGCCGCCCCGGGTCCACTCCCGGAACGACATGGCCTCAGGGACGTGCCAGGGGCCGCTGTCGGTGCGTACGCACATCACGGGCGCGTCCAGCACGTGCCGTGTCCAGGCGGCGCGCGGCTCGCCGTCGAGCGGCGGCGCGCCGGAGCGGCCCACCGCGATGCGGTCCCACAGCAGCTGGCGCGTGGAGCGCCAGCCCGTCGAACGGCCGGACAGCATCGGCGAGTTGGCGAACGCGGCGACCAGGACGGGCCCAAGGAGATGCGCCAGGCGCCAGCGCCTGCCGAAGCCGAGGGGGCCCGGCTCCTCGTACCCGGCGTCCAGGCACACCTGCACGGAGGCGGAGGAGCACATCATGGACCGCCCGGCCGGACCGGCGCGGTCGAGGGACGCCTCCAGGGCGTCGTAACGGGGCTGGCGCAACAGGCGCCGCGGGGGCCGCCACGGATCGGTGCCGTGGCCGGACAGGACGAGTCCGTGGCCGCGGAGCGAGGTGCGGACGGCGGTCAGATCGGCCCGCATGGCCGAGACACATTCCATCAGCGAGGCGGCGGGGAGCGAGCTGAGCTCCAGCTGGCCGCCGGGTTCCACGGTGAGCGCCGAGCGCAGCGGCAGGGCGCGCAGTGCGGCGTACGCCGCGTCGAGCCGCTCGGGGGGTATCGGGAGCCGCGGCCGCCGCGGCTCGTGGACGATCCACTCCAGCTCCACCCCCACCGTGCGGGGCGGTCCGGTCTTGAAACAGATGCCCTGTACCAGGGCCTCCGTCCCCGCTTCGGTGATCCGCTCACCGAGCGCCGTACAGTCTCCCTCGCCCATGTCGGGCCTCCCGTCCTTGGGACTCCATGGTCGCCGGTGGCGACCTTGCCGTCATGTCGGTCCGGCGCGGAGCCGTCCCGGGCGACGCTCGTACCACCCAAGACGCTCGCGGCGGTCCGCACAAGAGTGCCCCGGGGCGCCGCCGGTAAAGCCTGGGCGGCGCCGACGTGGACGGCGGAGGGATCAGTTCCAGCCGTAGCGCTCGCGCAGCCGGAGGACGACCAGGTTGAAGCGGCCCCGGTCCAGGGCGCACGCCTCGCGCCGCATCCCGCGCTCGTGCACGCGCAGCACCCGGTCCACGTTCACCCACGAGTTCCGGCCGCCGCGGTCCCACGGCCCCGCGCCGATCGCGACCCATTCGCGGTCGTCGTCGTGGCGCTTGCTGGACAGCTGCACGGCGAGCAGCGTGCCCGCCGCCTCGCGCGCGACGACGAGCACCGGCCGGTCCTTGCCGCGCCCGTCGTTCTCCTCGTAGGGCACCCACGTCCAGACGATCTCGCCGGGGTCCGGGTCGCCGTCGTGCTCGGGCGCGTACTCGGTCCGCACCCGCCCGACCTGGCGCGGCTCGGCCTCCACCGTGGCCGTCGAGCCGTGGCGGCCAGGGTTGTCGTACGCGTTCTCGCCGGTGGCGCTGTCATCCGTGAAGGCAGTCACGCGGGTCACGTTAGAGCCTGGACGGCGCGATCCGCGCGGCGGGTGCGCCGGGCGCCCCTGAGGCCCACCGGACGCCACCTACGCGGCCGTACGCGACGGCTACGCCGCCTTCGTCACCGACCTGTGCGCGAAACCGCACGCCCTGCGCAAACAATGCTTCGTCACCGTCACCCCCAAGACCCGCATCAGCGGCCGCGTCCGGGACTACGAGAAGCTCGGCGCCGCCGCCGACCGGCTGCGCATCATGGCGTACGACCCGCACCACGCCCAAGGCGCACCCGGCCCGCTCACCTCACCCGCCTGGTACGACGGGAGTCTGACCCCGAGCCACCGCCGAAGTCCCGCTCGCCAGAGCGGAGTTGGGCCTCCCGGCGTACGGCGGGGACTGGGCCGTCGGCAGCAAGGCGCGGGCGAAGACCGTCACGACGCGGGAGGCCGAGGCGCCGCGCCGGCGGGACGCAGCGCGTCGTCCGGTGCCAGGACGCTCGCGGCACCGCCGCCCACCTGCCCGTTCCGTGCAAGCACAAGGGGGTGAACACCGTGCCGCGGGCCCTCGGCTCCGAGCAGCCCGAGCTGTGGAGGACGCCGACGACGAGGTAGCTGCGAGGCCGCGGGACCGGTCTGGAAAGATGCCGGGGGTCATGGTGCAGATACCCGAGCAGATACCCGAGCAGCAACCCGCCCCGGCGCCCAGTCCCGCCGCCCCCACCGGCCCCGCCGTCCCGGCCAGGGCCGCCCGGGGCACCGTGCCGACCAGCGCCGACGTCGCACGCCTGGCCGGGGTCTCGCGCGCCACGGTCAGCTACGTCCTCAACAACACCAGCGCCGTCCGCATCAGCGAACCCACCCGCCGCCGCGTCCACGAGGCCGCGAAGGAGCTCGGCTACGTCCCGCACGCCGCCGCCCGCAGCCTGCGCGCCGGGCACACCCGCATCGTCCTGATGCCGACCCCCGACGTGCCCGTCGGCCCGCTCTACAGCGGCTTCCTCAACGCGCTCCAGTGGGCTCTCAGCCGCCTCGACTACACCGTCGTGCAGTACGGGAGCGTCGGCCTCGGCGGCGAGGAGGCGGCCCGCGCCTGGGCCGAGCTGCGCCCGGTGGCCGTGCTCGCCCCGGCCGCCATGGGCGCGGCCGGCGTCGGCCTGCTGCGCCGCTCCGGGGCCCGGGCGGTCATCACGCTCGGCCCCGAACCCGTCGAGGGCGCCCACGCACTGATCATGGACCACCGCGAGGTCGGCCGCGCCGCCGGCGCCCACCTCCTGGACCGCGGCCACACCCGCATCGGCGTCGTCATGCCCGCGGAACCAGGCCTCGGCGCGTTCGCCCTGCCCCGCCTCGCGGGCGTCCAGGAGACCGCGGCGGAGGTCGTGCCCCTGCCGCTCGCGTACGAGGAGGAGGACGCGGCCCGCGTCGCCGGACACCTGCGCGACCTGGGCCTGCGCGCCGTGTTCGGCTACAACGACGAGTACGCGATGCTCCTGATGCGCGCGCTCCAGGACGCGGGCGCCGACATCCCCGGCGACATCGCCGTCATCGGCGCCGACGACCTCATGCTCGGCCGTCTGCTGCGCCCGCGCCTCAGCACCGTACGGATGGATCTGCCGTCGGGCGAGGAGCTGGCCGAACTCGTCGACGGCCTTGTGCGCGACCCGGCGGCACAGCCGGAGGTACGGGACGTGCTCGGCGCGACGGCGGTACCCCGCGACTCCACATGAGAAAGGGGCGGTCGCCGCTGACGACCGCCCCTTTCTCCTTGCCGCTTCAGCCCTGCTCCGGCTGCCCGCCCTCCTGCGCCGCCTGGGCCTGCTGCTCGGCGACGGACTTGCGGACCTCGTCCATGTCGAGCTGCCGGGCCTGGCCGATCACGTCGTCCAGGGCGTCCTGCGGCAGCGCGCCGGGCTGCGCGAACACGGCCACCTGGTCACGGACGATCATCAGCGTGGGGATCGACTGGATGCCGAACGCGGCGGCCAGCTCGGGCTGCGCCTCCGTGTCGACCTTGCCGAAGACGAGGTCGGGGTTGGCCTCGGCGGACTTCTCGTAGACCGGGGCGAACTGCTTGCACGGCCCGCACCAGGACGCCCAGAAGTCGATCAGCACGAACTCGTTCTCCGTGACCATCTGATCGAAGTTGTCCTTGGTCAGCTCCACGGTGGTGCTGCTCATGGTGTTTCCCTCTTCCTGCTTCCTGGGATCTCGGGGCGAAGCCGCAAGGGGCAAAGCCGCTGGGGACAACGGTCCGCGATGCGGACGTATTCCGCGCACGTACCCATGTGGCTCACCGGCACACCTACCGTCACACTGACGGTATGACGGAAGCTATCGAGTACGACGTTGTTGTGGTGGGAGCGGGACCGGTCGGCGAGAACGTCGCGGACCGGGCACGGGCGGGCGGACTGAGCGCCGCGATCGTGGAGAGCGAACTGGTGGGCGGCGAGTGCTCCTACTGGGCGTGCATGCCCAGCAAGGCCCTCCTTCGCCCCGTGATCGCCCGCGCGGACGCCCGCCGCGTACCGGGACTGCGCCAGTCGGTGCAAGGACCGCTCGACACCGCCGCCGTGCTCGCCCACCGCGACTACTTCACCTCCCACTGGAAGGACGACGGCCAGGTCGGCTGGCTGGAGTCCATCGGCATCGACCTGTACCGCGGCCACGGCCGCCTCGCCGGACCGCGCCGCGTCACGGTCACCGCCGACGACGGCACGGTCACCACGCTCGCCGCGCGCCACGCCGTCGCCGTGTGCACCGGCACCCGCGCCGCCCTCCCCGACCTGCCAGGGCTTGCCGAGGCCAAGCCCTGGACCAGCCGTGAGGCCACCAGCGCCGACCACGCGCCCGGCCGCCTCGTCGTGGTCGGCGGCGGCGTCGTCGCCACCGAGATGGCCACGGCCTGGCAGGCGCTCGGCTCCCAGGTCACCCTGCTCGTACGCGGCGACAGCCTGCTGAACCGGATGGAACCGTTCGCCGGGGAACTGGTCGCGGACGCGCTGCGCGAGGCGGGCGCGGACGTCCGTACGGGCGTCTCGGTGAAGGCCGTGCACCGCCAGGGCGCCACGGTCACGGTCACCCTCGACGACGGGTCGGCCCTGGAGGCCGACGAGATCCTCTTCGCGACCGGCCGCGCCCCGCGCACCGACGACATCGGCCTGGACACGGTGGGCCTGAAGCCCGGCTCCTGGCTGAGCGTCGACGACACCCTGCGCGTCGAGGGCCACGACTGGCTCTACGCGGTCGGCGACGCCAACCACCGCGCCCTCCTCACCCACCAGGGCAAGTACCAGGCGCGCATCGCGGGCGCCGCGATCACCGCGCGGGCCGCGGGCGTCCCGCTCCTGGAGACCGACCGCTGGGGCGCCCACGTCGCCACCGCCGACATCTCCGCCGTCCCCCAGGTCGTCTTCACCGACCCGGAGGCGGCGAGCGCGGGCCTCACCCTCGCCGAGGCCGAGCAGGCGGGCCACCGCGTCCGCGCCGTCGACTACGACATGGCGAACGTCTCGGGAGCGGGCCTCTACGCCGACGGTTACACCGGCCGCGCCCGCATGATCGTCGACCTCGACCGGGAGATCCTCCTCGGCGTCACCTTCGTCGGCCCCGGCGTCGGCGAACTCATCCACTCCGCGACGATCGCCGTCGCGGGCGAGGTCCCCATCGACCGGCTGTGGCACGCGGTGCCGTCGTACCCGACGGTGAGCGAGGTGTGGCTGCGGCTCCTGGAGACGTACCGGGACCAGTAGGACGGCTCAGCCGATCGTGACGACCCGCGCCCAGGGCGGTGGAGTGCCGGGTACGTAGTCGGGGTCGTCCTCGTCCGCCGCGCCGGCGGGGCGGGGGAAGAGGCCGACCACGGTGCGGCAGGGCGGCGGGGCGGACGGCCACGGGGTCTGGCCGTCCGTCAGGGCGACGATCACGTCCGGACGGGGCCGGGAGCGCAGCGCGCGGGCGAAGCCGGAGCGCAGGTCCGTTCCGCCGCCGCCGACCAGCTCCAGGCTCTCGGCGCGGCAGACCGGGACGGCGATCCCGGCGGCCGCGTCGCAGGAGATCACCGACACCAGATCGCGCCGCCCGCCCACCGCGCGCGTGATCGCGGCCACCTCCAGAAGCGCGCCGCCGAGTTCCGCGTCGCTCACGGACCCCGACGTGTCGATCACCACGCACACCCGGGGCGGCGTGCGGCGCAGACTCGGCAGCAGCACCCCGGGGACGCTCGCCGAACGCCGGGACGGGCGCCGGTAGCTGTGGTTGTCGCCAGGACCCGGCGCGGCCGCCGCCGAACGGACCGCCGCACCGAGCAACTGCCGCCAGGGCTGCGGCGGTTGGAACGCCGTGTCCGCCCAGCGGCGCCATCCCTGCGGCGCGTCGCCCGGCCGCCCCTTGATCCCCTCCGCGACCCGGAACCTGACCCGGTCCCGCTGCTGCCTGCTCAGCCCGTGCGCCCCGCCGGGCCCCAGCTCCCACGGCCGCTCCCGTCCGTCGGCGGCGCTGCCGCAGTCCAGCCACGCCAGCTCGGTGGTCAGCGCGGACATCGACGACATGTGCAGGTACTCCTCCATGAGCAGGCCGGTGGGCAGATCGAGGAGGGACGGCATGACCGCGCCCTCGGGCCGGGGCAGCCCGTCGCCGTAGATGTCGTCGTTGATCTCGAAGTCGGCGGCGATGTTGTGGCGCAGCCGCGCGCCGGCCCCCTGGTCGCCGTGGTCCCGCGCATACCGGTCGCCGCGCCCGTGATGGTCCCGCAGGAGGTGGGAGACCTCGTGCACCCAGACGCCCGCCAGCTCCTCCACCGGGGTGCGTGCCACGAACCCGGGGGAGACGTAGCAGCGCCAGTACGCGTCCACCGCCATCGTCGGCACGGCCCGGTCCTCGATCACGTGCAGGGCGAAGAGGGCGTCCGCCAGATAGGGCCGCACCTTCACCGCGTGCAGCCGGGCGGCCAGCAGCTTCTCCATGTCCAGGGGGAGAGGCACCACGGGCGCACCGCTACGAGGGCCGGTCATCGGCGGGACCCCGCCGCTCGGGCCACGGACCCCGCCGCTCGGGCCACGGACCGGTCCGACCGGCGGGCGACGCCCACGACCCCGGTCAGACGCTCCACCGAATCGGGCACCTCCCAGTCGTCGCGGCGCAGCGCGGCCAGCGTCGCCGCCGGGGCGACCAGCAGGTCCGGGGCGCCGGTCTCCAGGGCGCGCGCCAGCACCGCCCAGCCGGCCTCCCACCGGTCCCGCTCCGGCCGCGCGCCGACGGCGGCCACCACCGCCTCCAGCGCGGCCTGGCGCAGATCGCCGCGCGCGGGCAGCTCGGCCGCGGCCGGGTCGGCCAGGAGCTTCTCCGGGTCGGGCAGGTCCATCCGGTCCAGGTGGGCGAGGAGTTCGAGCCCCGGGCCGTCACCCACCGCACCCCGTACGAGAAGCGCCAGCACATCGCGCGACACGCCGGCCGCCGTGCCGAAGGCCAGCAGCGTCATGGCCGCCTCCCAGCTGCGCGGGGAGGGCCAGGCGCTGCCGCGCCGCGTCTCCGTGCTCGGCAGCCGGTGGATCAGCGTCGGCCGGGCTTCCAGGAACCCGCAGACCACCTGGCGGGCGAACGCGACGGCCTCCGTCAGCCGCTCCGGCGCCAGGCTGGGAAGTTCGGCCCTCGGCCAGACGCCGCCCAGGCCGCGCACCACCACGTCCCGGTCGTGCACCCAGTGCAGGTGCACGAACCGGTTCGCCAGCGGCGGGCTCAGCTCCCAGCCGTCCGCCGCCGACGCGCGCGGGTTGGCTGCCGCCACGATCCGCACACCCGGGGGGAGCTGAAGGGTGCCTACCCGTCGCTCCAGGACGACCCGGAGGAGTGCGGCCTGGACCGCCGGAGTGGCGGTGGAGAGTTCGTCCAGGAAGAGGAGGCCCCGGCCGGCCCGTACGAGTTGTACCGCCCACTGCGGTGGTGCCATCGGTACGCCCTGCTCCGCGGGGTCCTCGCCGATGATGGGCAGGCCGGAGAAGTCCGACGGTTCGTGCACGCTGGCGATCACGGTGGTCAGTGGCAGATCGAGTGACTCGGCGAGCTGTGTCAGTGCCGCCGTTTTGCCGATGCCGGGCTCGCCCCACAGGAGTACGGGGAGGTCGGCGGCGACGGCGAGGGTGAGGGCTTCGAGCTGTTCGTCGGGGCGGGGTTCCGTACGGGTGCTCCGCAGGAGGGCCAGGAGGTCGTCGGCCAGGGTCAGTTGGGTGCGGGTGGTTGAGGTCATGGGGCATCACCTGTGCGGGGTCTGGAACGGGCGGGCCGTTCGGGTGGGCGGCGCTTGGCGCCAGGGTTTTTGGCCGCGGGTCGGTGGGGGCTGGGCGCGCAGTTCCCCGCGCCCCTGAAATGCGCACTTCGTGCGCCATTTCAGGGGTCTGGCCGTCAGGGGTCTGGCCGTCAGGGGTCTGGCCGTCAGGGGTCTGGCCGTCAGGGGTCTGGCCGTCAGGGGTCTGGCCGTCAGGGGTCCGGCCGTCAGGGGTCCGGCCGTCAGGGGTCCGGTTTCTGAGGCGCGGTCTTTGAGGGGCCGGATGCTGGGTGGGTTCAGCAGGCCAGTGCTGAACGCGGGTGGCCGCGGCCGGGCTGTTTGTTGGGGGGTGCGTCCCATGGCCGTGATCGTCGTCGGGTCGCGTCCCAGGAGGTCAGGCCCGCTCGGAAGAGGCCCGCGTCGACGTGGCGGGTAGCCGCGGTGGTCAGGGCGTCGCGGAGCGGGCCGTCGCGCAGGAGCGCGGCGCGGCCGAGCAGCCCTTCGACCACGGTGAGCGCCCCGGCGACGTCACCGTGGAGGAGGCGTTCACGGACGGCGGGCAACGCCTCCGGGCTGCGGTGTGCCGCGTCGATCGCCCGCAGGCAGGGCAGCCCAGGACCGCCGAGCGCCACCAGCAGCTCCTCCCGGCGCAGTTGCGCCGGGTCGTGGTCGATCGCCGTCAGCACCTCGTCCCGTAGCGCGATCCGGTGGATCTCGCCCCGGCACTCCACCCGGTGCGGATCACCCGGCTCGGGCCCGGGGACAGCGGCCCGTACCTCGCCGGACGGCGCCAGCGCGGCGGCGACCAGCGGATGCAGCCGCTCCGCCGGGACCAGCCCGGCCCGGAGGAGTTCGACGTCCGGCAGCGGCCGGGTTGCCGCCTCCGGCAGCAGGGGAAGCCCCGTGACCGGCGGACCGGGCAGGGAACGGAGCGTCGGGGCATGGCCGTCGTCGGGGGCGACGAGTTCGAACACCGCGTGCTCGCGCGCGGCGAGCCGCACGGCGAAGGCCCCGCGAGCCGACCGGCCTTCGGCCCGCAGCAGCACCTCCGCCTCGGCCGCCAAGCCCGCCGCCGCCCTGCGCGCCAGCTCTCCGCCGCGACCGGCGTCCCAGAGGTGCCGGTGCAGGTCGAGCCGGAAACGCCGGTCGGGGTGGGGGTGCGGATGGAGCGCGGCGGCACCCTCGTGCGCGGCCCCCTCCCACAGGTCGAGGGAGATGCGCTGCCCCCCGTCCGCCCAGGCCGGAGGCGTACGCACCACCAGATGGAGTGGCCCGGCGCCGGACCGCTCGTACCGGGCGAGGGAGACGGTGAGGCCGGGCCGCAGGCGCCCGTCGGGGGCGATCCTGGGCATGTGCCAGCGCAGCAGGTCGGGTGCGAGGCGACGCAGATCCGTACGGACACGATGGAAGAGATCGGTGCCGTGGCGGACGCGGACGGCGCGCGGATCGAGGGCGACATCGACGCGGGCGGCGGCGCAGGCCCCCGCCCAGTCGCCGGCCGCACGTCGTGCGGTCGCGGTCTCGATCATGGACGGAGGGACGGCGTACTCGCGTACGCGCTGCCACATCAGCAGGTGGGACGGGATCTCGTCGGCGAAGTGAGGTGCCATCAGCACTCACCTTGCGCGGACGATTCCCCCATTCCGGACGAGGAGGAGTTCTCGGAGTTCTTCATCGCCGGCATCGTAGGCACCGCGCGCACGCCCTGTCATCCGCTTAATGCTGCTGCGGCTTCTGCGCCGTGGCCTCGCTCGGGCGGATCACCACGAAACCCTCGCCCTCCAGCATCAGCTGCACCGCCTCGCCGGAGCCGCCGCGCAGCATCGAGCCGACGGACTGGGAGCGGTGCAGGGAGGTGCGGAGGTTGGCGCTCCAGCCGACCACCGCGTCCGTGTCGACGTAGACCGGCTGCTGCGGCGAGACCGGCAGGACGAGCGGGTTGCCCTCGCAGACCAGGCCCAGCTTGCCGTTGCCGGTGAAGACGCTGTTGAACAGGCCGCCGCCGGTCATGCCCGCGCCCTTCACCGTCTTGATCTCGTAGGACAAGGTGGGATCGAAGCACAGGACGTTGCGGCCGTTGACCGTGAACACGTCGCCGGGTTCGATGTCGACCACGAAGACGTTCTGCGCCTCCTGCGCGAACCACGCCTCGCCCTGGCCCTTCACCTTCATCAGGGCCAGGCCCTCGCCGGTGACGGCCCGCTTCAGCATGCCGCCGACGCCCTGGCCCTTCCGTTCGAACTGCAGGTTCCCCCGGTAGGCGATCATCGATCCCTGGCGGGCCAGCATCTCGCCGTTGACCACGTAGCGGATCGACTTGGCGTTCTGGACGGTCATGCCGGGCGCGACAGCGGCCTGCACCATGTACTCACTCGCGAAAAGATCACCCTTCATGAGGGCATCGTCGCCCGGAGGGATCCGTTCCCACAAGCAGGGCGACGCGTGCGGCGCCGGTACGGCTGATCAGCCGCGCCGGGCTCCACGCGCGCGTGCCCCCTCGCGCTCGCGCCGTACCGCCTTCAGGACCACGAACTTCGGGCCGCTCGCGACGAGTTCACTGTTGCCGAAGAGGCGGCGCAGCTTCAGGTGATAACCGAGATGGCGGTTGCCGACGACCCACAGTTCACCGCCGGGGCGCAGCGCCGCGTGGGCCTGGCGGAACATGCGCCACGCCGTCGCGTCCGTCGTCGCCTGGTGCGAGTGGAACGGCGGGTTGTTGAGGACCAGGTCCACGCTCGCGCCGGGCACGCCCGCGAGACCGTCGCCGACGCGGAAGACGGCCTTGCCGGGGCGGTCGGCACAGTTCCGCGCGTACGTCGCCTCGGCCGAGGCCACCGCCTGGTGCGACTCGTCGGTGAACAGGATCTCCGCGTCCGGGGCGGTGAGCGCGGCGCTCGTCCCGACGACGCCGTTGCCGCACCCGAGGTCGACGACGCGGGCGGCGCCGGTCGCTCGCGGCAGGTGCTGGAGGAAGAACCGCGTCCCGATGTCCAGACGCTCGGCGCAGAACACGCCCGCGTGGTTGACGACCGTGCGGCCCGCCATGACGCCGATGTCGTCGGGGAGTTGATAGGAGTGCGGCCACGGGTCGGGCCCGGGGGAGGGGGCGGCCGGGTCCGGCGTGCTGAAGACGAGCCGCGCCTTCTTCTCGGCGAGGGAGGTGCGGGTCGGGCCGATGATCCGCTCGAACAGGTCCAGCGTCGAGGTGTGGATCTCCTTGACCATGCCGGTGCCGACGACCACGGTGCCCTCGTGCAGCGCGGGCCGCAGCCGGTGCAGCTGGTCCTCGAGCAGGGCGAGGCTCTTCGGTACGCGGACCAGGAGCACGTCCACGCGTTCGGGCGGGGTGTCCTGCGTGGTGAGCAGCCGGACCCCGGCGCCGTCGGCTCCCGCTCGCGCCAGGTTCTCCTCCGCCGCCCGCTGCCCGAGGTACGAGTCCGAGATCAGCGTCGGCGCGCACCCTTCCGCCAGCGAGAGCGCCGTGCCGATCGCCCCCCACCGGTCACCGGCCACCACGACCGCGCCGGACAGCTCCGTGCCGCTCTCGGCGAGGTGCTTCAGCAGGTACGAGTCGGCGGCGTCCCAGGCGCGCAGCGGGTCGCGGGGGTCCGCGGGGTATCGGGTGAGGTGAAGCTCGCCCCAGGGCGTGCTCATGCGCTCGACAGGGGCCGGGGCGGGTGTGGACTGATCGGTGCGGTTCATCGTCCGACCAGGCTAACCGAGCGGCCTCGCGGAAGGAGCCGCAGCTCACAGCGGTGCGTCGCTGTGCGCTGCGGCTCCGACGGGCTCGGCTCAGTCCTGCGGGAAGTCGCCGGCGAGGACCCCCGCCATCCGCAGGTGCGGCGCCGCCTCCGCGTCCCGTCCCTGGCGCTCCAGGGTCCGCCCGAGCATCAGCCGGGCGTAGTGCTCGACCGGGTCGCGCTCGACGACGATCCGCAACTGGTCCTCCGCGCGCCGCAGTTGCGCCGAGTGGTAGTAGGAACGGGCGAGCAGCAGCCGCGGCCCGACCTGCTCCGGGACCTCCTCGACGAGGCCGTCCAGGATGTCGGCGGCCTTGCTGAACTCCTTCGCGTCGAAGAACATCCGCGCCCGCTCCCACCGCTCCGCGGCCGTCCCGTGCGTGTAGTACTTCTGCTCCACGATTGCCTCCTCGTCGTTCGGGGGCGTCAACCCGGGGTGCGTCCGGCATATTCCCGTGGCCTCGCGGGGGCCTCCCGGGGGCCTCGCCGTGCGGTCGCAAGGATCCGGCCGTCCCCGCGCGGGAGGCCCCCGCCGCGTGCGTCCGCCCCGTATGTTGCTGTCAGTCCCCTCTTCACCTTGCGCATCCTCCGGCCCCGCACCCCTCTGCGCCCTGGGAGCCCCCATGGACACGCCCCGCCTCTGCGGCCCCGCCCTCTCGCGTCGCCGTTTTCTGCAGAGCACCACCGTCGCGGCCGGTGCCGTCGCCGCGGGGGCCGCCCTCGAAGCGCCGTCGGTCGCGGCGGCCGGTGCGCGCTCCGTCGTACTGTCGTTCACCGCCGCCACCAACGGCGCCGCCACCCTCGCCCCGTCCGGCGACCGGCTCGTCGCGGAGATCCAGAACGTCCTGTGGTCGATCCCGCGCGACGGCGGCCCCGCGACCGCGCTCACGACGCCCGAACTGGAGCCCACCAGGCCGCAGTTCAGCCCGGACGGCGAGCGGATCGTCGTCTGTGCGTACCAGGACGGCGGGTTCCACCTCTGGCTGCTCGACGCCGACGGGTCCGCGCCGCGCCGGCTCACCGACGGGCCCTGGGACGATCGCGGGCCCGCCTGGTCGCCGGACGGCACCCGCGTCGCGTTCGCCTCCGAGCGCGGCGGTGACCCGGTCGCCGGGAGCCCGTACCGGATCTGGGTCGTCGACGTACGGGACGGGAAGCTGACCCGGCTGACCGGTCTGCCCGGTCAGTCCGGCCCCGGGCAGGGCGGCGCCTGGGAGGACTTCGACCCCACCTGGTCCACCGACGGGTCGCGGGTTCTCTTCGTCCGCGGCGTCGTCCCCGCGCCCGGCGCCACCTTGCGGGCCACGACCATCGCCTCCGTCGGCGCGGACGGCGCCGGACCCGTCGCGGTCGAGCGCGTCGACGGATCCGGCGCCCAGGTCATGACCCCGGCGCTCTCGCCGCGCGGCCGCCTCGCCCACCTCCGTACCACCCCGTCACCCGCCGCGAGCTGCACCCTCGTGGTCGACGGCGAAGAGGTCGAGGTGGGCGGCGACCTCGCGCCCGTACCGCCGCGCTGGACCGGGGACGACACGCTGCTGCTCACCGTGGACGGCACGTTCCGCCTCGTACGCCCCGACAAGCCCGCAGACGCCGAACGCATCCCCTTCCTCGCCCGTCACACCGTCGACCGGCCCCACTATCGCGTCAAGCGCTACGACTTCGAGGCCGGGGGAGTACACCCCGTGCGCGCCCCGCATCTGCCCGCCCTGTCGCCCGACGGCCGATCGGTCGCCTTCGCCGCCCTCAACTCCCTGTACGTGGGCTCCACTTCGGTCGGCAGAGCGCCCCGCCGCATCGTCCGTGCCCCCGCGACGCGCTATCTCCTCGCTCCCGCCTGGGCCCCCGACGGCAAGGCGCTCCTGTACGCGGACGACCGCGCGGGCCTCCTCGCCGTGCGCCGCCACGACCTCGCCACCGGCAAGGAGACCGTCCTGGCGGAGGGCGGCCGCGTCTTTCCAGCGCTGTCGCCGGACGGCACCCGTCTCGCCTGCCTCGACATGTCGGGGAACCTCGTGGTCCGCGACCTCGCGGCGGGCACGGAGCGGGTCCTCGCGCAACCGCTGGGCGGCGGTGGACTGCCCGGCCGGCCCTCCTGGTCGCCCGACGGCCGCCATGTCGCCCTGTGCGACCGGGGCCGTCTCAACCAGCGCTTCCGCGAGGGCTACAACCTCATCCGCGTCGTCGACACGGCCACCGGCACGGCTGAGCCGCACGCGGTGGCCCCGCACGTGTCGATCGCCGACCGGTACGACTCAGGGCCCGTCTGGTCCCCCGACGGCCGCACCATGGCCGTCGTCGTCGAGTCCGCGCTGTGGCTGCTCCCCGTCCGCCCCGACGGCACCCCGGACGGGCCGCCCCGCCAGGTCACCGAGGAGGCCGCGGACCATCCGAGCTGGGCCGCCGACAGCCGCCGCCTGCTCTACCTGTCGGCGGGAAAGCTCCGCCTCCTGGACGTGAAGCGCGGCACCGCCCGTACCGTCCGCGTCCCGCTCGACCGGCGCCGGCCGCGCCCCGCCGACACCGTCGTGCACGCGGGCCGCCTCTGGGACGGGACCGACGGGGCCGGGGGCGCCGTCCGCGACGACGTCGACATCACCGTCGAACGCGGACGGATCACCGGCGTCGCCCCGCACCGCGCCGGAGCCCGGCGCCCCGCCGCACACCGCATCGACGCCTCCGACCGGACCGTCCTGCCGGGCCTGTGGGACGCCCACACCCACCCCTGGCAGTCCACCTACGGCGGCCGCCAGACCGTCCTGCAACTCGCCTACGGCATCACCACCGCCGTCTCCCTCGGCGGCTTCGCCTACGAACAGGCCCGCATCCGGGAAGCGGTGAACGCCGGGGCGCTCGCCGGCCCCCGTCTCCTCGCCACCGGCGAACTCCTGGACGGGGCCCGCGTCGCCTACAGCATGGGCCGCGCCCACCGCACCCGCGCGGGCCTGCGCCGCTCCCTCGACCGGGCCGCCGCGCTCGACTGGGACTTCGTGAAGACGTACGTACGGGCGCCGGGCTGGGTCATGGAGGAGGCGGCGCGCTTCGCGCACGAGCGGCTGGGCGTACGCAGCGGAAGCCATCTCTGCACCCCCGGTGTCCAGCTCGGGCAGGACCTGACGACCCATCTGCAGGCCACGCAGCGCCTGGAATACGGGCACGCCACGACGGCGGGCGGCCGTTCGTACCAGGACGTGCGGGAGATCTGCACCCAGGCGGGCTTCCACCTCGTCGCGACACCCTTCACGGCGGCGCCGCTGCTCGGCGCCGACCCCTCCCTCGCGGACGATCCGCGCGTCACCGCGCTGATGCCGCCGTGGGACACGGTCGTCGTGGACCAGCTGGCGGCGGCCCCGCCCACCGACGCCCAACTCGCCACGCTGCGGCGCGAGACCGACAACTACCGGCGGATCCTGGCCGACGGCGGACTGGTCGCCCTGGGCACCGACCAGCCCCTGGTCCCCGTCGGCCTCCACCTCCACCTCGCCCTGCGCGCCCTGCATCGCGGCGGCCTCACCCCGGCGCAGGCGCTGCGCACCGCGACCGTCCTGCCCGCACGCGTCTTCGGCGCGGACGCCGACCTGGGCACGGTCGAGGAAGGGAAGCTCGCCGACCTCACCTTCGTCGACGGTGACCCGTTCACCGACTTCGGCGACCTGGTCCGTACGACGGACGTCCTGCGCGGCGGGCTCCTGTTCCGGCAGGCCGACCTCGTGGGGGCCTTCGAACCGGTCACCGCGGACGCGCACACCGGTCACTGGCTGGAGGTGAGCCGCCGCATGAGGAAGGACGGCTGCTGCGACCCCGGCCTCCGGTGACGTGCCGGGGACGGGGGAGAGTAGGGACATGGACAGTCCCGCCCACCGGCTCCTGCCCGGCGATCCCGCCTCGCCCGTCCTCCTCCACGTGCCGCACGGCTCCCGTACCGTCCCCGCCGGCGTACGGGCCGGGCTGCTGCTCGACGGCGTCGCCCTGGAGCGCGAGCTCGACCTCATCACCGACGCCCGCACCCAGGACATCGCCGAGCACGCCGCGCGCGCCGCCGCCGTGACCCCGTGGCGGTTCGTCAACGAACGGTCCCGCCTCGTCGTCGACCCCGAACGGTTCCCCGACGAGCGGGAGGAGATGCGGGCGGTCGGTATGGGCGCCGTCTACACCCGCACCACCCGGCGCGAGCCCCTGCGCCCCGAGCCGCCCGCCGACGAGGCCGAACTCCTCGCCACCTACTTCCACCCCTACGCGGAGGCGATGACCCGGGCCGTCGAGGACCGCCTCGCGGCGACCGGCCGGGCCGTGATCATCGACGTCCACTCCTACCCGAGCCGCGCCCTGCCCTACGAACTGCACGGCACGGACCCGCGCCCCGCCGTCTGCCTCGGCACGGATCCCTTCCACACCCCGGACGCGCTGGTCCGTCTGGCCCGCGAGGCGTTCGCTCCGCTGGGCGAGACCGGCCTGAACACCCCGTTCGCCGGGGCCTACGTACCCCTGCGCCACTACACGAAGGACACCCGCGTGCACGCCCTGATGCTGGAGCTGCGCCGCGACGTCTACCTCGACGAACCCGTCACCCCGAACGACGCCGGTCTGCTCAAGGTCGCGGAGTGCCTCGCGGCGCTGATCGAGGAGGCACACCATGGCTGAGCCGTTCCTGTACGTGATCGTCAGCGCGGCCGGGGCCGCGGACGGCGTCGGCGGGCTGATCGGCGACGCGCGGGCCGCGGGGTGGGAGGTCGGCGTGATCGCGACGCCCACCGCGCTCGGCGGCTTCTTCGACCGGGCCGCCGTCGAGGAGCGGACGGGGCGCCCGGTGCGGTCCGCATGGCGCTCGCCCGCGACGCCTCGGCCGTTCCCGCCGGCGGACGCGATCGTGGTCGCGCCCGCCACGTTCAACACGGTCAACAAGTGGGCGGCGGGCATCGCCGACACCCTGGCCGTGGCGACCCTCTGCGAGGCGTACGGCGCGGGCACCCCCGTCGCCGCCGCCCCTTGCGTGAACGGACAACTGGCCCTGCACCCCGCCTACCAGGACAGCGTGCGGCGGCTGCGGGGGATGGGCGTACGGTTCGCCTCCGGCGACTTCAGCTGGCCCGCGACGACGGAGCTGCTCGCGCACCTGCGCAAGGGTGAGTGAGGCCCCGCCTCGAACGGCGTCCGGGGCCGGCGGGACGCCCGACGCGGCTCCGCCACAGGCACGGCGGTCGACCGGCCCCGGCGGGCTGCACAAGACCCGCCGTCGACGGGCCCCGGCGGACTGCACAAGACCCGCCGTCGACGGACCCTGGCGGGCTGCACAAGACCCGCCGTCGACGGACCCCGGCGGGCTGCACAAGAGCCCGCCATCGACCAGTCTCGGCGGGCTTCACACGACCCCGCCGTCGACCGGCACCGCCGCACCGCGCCCCGATGCTTCGATGTCCGGGCCGTCAGGCCCCCGCCACCCTCACCAGGGTCTCCGGTGTCAGGTCCGCGAGCGTCGGATACCCGTCCACCGCCATCAGCAGATCCGCCTCCGCGAGCAGCGTCCGCAGGACGTGGACCAGGCCGTCCTCCCCGCCGACGGCGAGCCCGTACGCGTACGGGCGTCCGACGCCGACCGCCGTCGCGCCGAGCGCCAGCGCCTTGACGACGTCCGTGCCGGAGCGGACGCCGGAGTCGAAGAGGACCGGGAGGCCGTCGGCGGCCTCGACGACGCCGGGCAGGGCGTCGAGCGCGGGCAGGCCGCCGTTGGCCTGGCGGCCGCCGTGGTTGGAGCAGTAGATGCCGTCGACGCCGCCGTCGCGGGCCCGGCGTACGTCCTCGGGGTGGCAGATGCCCTTGAGGAGCAGCGGCAGGTCGGTCAGGGAGCGCAGCCAGGGCAGGTCGTCCCAGGTGAGCGGGGAGCCGAAGAGGCCGACCCAGGCGGAGACGGTGTCCATGGGGTCGGTGCCGGGGACCAGTTCCCGGAAGCGCGGGTCCGAGGTGTAGTTGGCGAGGCAGTGGCCGCGCAGCTGGGGGAAGTTGGACGTCGACAGGTCGCGCGGGCGCCAGCCGGTGATGAAGGTGTCGAGCGTGACGACGATGCCCCGGTAACCCGCGGCCTCGGCCCGCTTGACCAGGCTTTCCGCGAGCTCCCGGTCGGTCGGCGTGTAGAGCTGGAAGAAGCCCGGGGTGTCACCGAACTGGGCGGCCACGTCCTCCATCGGGTCCACCGACAGGGTCGAGGCGACCATGGGCACGCCCGTGCGCGCAGCGGCCCGCGCGGTCGCCAGATCCCCGTGCCCGTCCTGCGCGCACAGCCCGATGACGCCGACCGGCGCCATGAAGAGCGGAGAGGGCAGGCGCAGTCCGAACAGGTCGACCGACAAATCCCGCCGGGCCGCGCCGACCATCATGCGCGGCACGAGCCCGTACCGCCGGAACGCCTCGACGTTCGCCCGCTGCGTGTGTTCGTCACCGGCGCCCCCGGCCACGTACGACCACACGGACTCGGGCAGCGCCGCCCGTGCCCGTGCTTCCAGGGCGTCGTGCTCCATCGGCATGGTGGGCACGACGCCCCGCAGTCCGTCGAGGTAGATCTCGTACTGGTAGTCGCCGAACTGCGGGCTCATGCGCACACCTCGTCATCGGGGTTCTGTGGTGGAGCACCCCAATCTGCCAGCACTTTCGTGCCCGGTACAGAGATGCCCGCTACAGAGGTACCCGGTACAGAGATGCCCGTTACAGAGACGAGGATCATGCGGTGCGGCGCGTGAACTCCAGCGACGCGCGGAAGATCTCCGCCACCTCGTCCTCGTCGGCGCCGACCCAGCCGTGCTCCGCCCCGGCCACGATCCGCAGCTCGGCCTCCGCGCCCGCCGCCCGCAGCGCCGCCGCCAGGTCCCGGCCGTGCCCGCACGGCACCATCGTGTCGGCCTCGCCGTGCACGATCAGGAACGGTGGCGCGCCCGCGTGCGCGCGGCGGACGGGGCTCGCCGCGGCGGCGCGTTCCGGGACGGTCGAGGGCGCCGCGCCGAGCAGGAGCGCCTCCATCGACGAGGGGTCGGCGGGGTCGAACGGCGGTCGCGGTGTCTCCAGATCCGACGGCCCGTACCAGACGACCGCCCCGGCGAGCGGCGGCTCCGGGTGCGTGAGCGCGAGGAGCGAGGCCAGGTGACCGCCCGCGGACTCGCCCCAGACGACGACCCGCTCCGAGTCGATGCCCAGCTCGTCGGCGCGCAGCCCCAGCCAGCGCAACGCCGCGCGTACGTCGTCCAGTTGAGCCGGGAACAGTGCCTCGCCGCTCAGCCGGTAGTCGACGCAGGCGACGGCGAGCCCGGCCGCCGCGATCCGCTCGAACGGGCCCGGCTCCCAGGCCCGGGTGCGCACCCCCATGTCGTCCCGGCGGCCACGTCGCCACGCGCCGCCGTGCAGGAAGAGGACCAGGGGAACGGGGCGCCGGGCCTGCGCCGCGGGCAGCCACAGGTCCAGTTCCAGCGGACGGCCGCCCTCGACCACCCCGTACGGCACACCTCGCAGCACACGTGTCCCGGCCCCGCGCTCCGCCGCCGGAGGCAGCGGCGCGACGTCCGGGTGCGGCGCGGCGATCAGCGCCCGCACCTCGGCCGCTGTCACGAGGTCCGCCACTGCTGGTCGGGCAGGAACCGGACGTCGTACTCCCGCGGCACGGTACCGAACTTGTGCGGCTCGGGGACGAACGGCCGCTGCGGCAGGCCGTGTGCCTCCGCCGGGGTGCCGAGGCTCTCGAAGAACCGCTCGAAGGTGCCGCCGGGGCCGGCCGCGACGCCGACGATCTGCGTGTGGTGGCGCTCCATCCGGTAGGCGTGCGGACAGTTCTTCGGTACGAAGCCGAAGTCGCCCGGTGTGAGCAGGCGTTCGGTCTGCTCGCCCTCGGTGTCCTCGACGAACAGGCGGACCGCGCCGTGTGTCACGTAGAAGACCTCATACGTGTCGGCGTGCAGGTGCGCCGGGATGATGTCGCCCTTGGGTCCTTCACAGGTGAAGAAGTTGAAGGTGTTCTCGGTCTGCTCACCGCCCGCGTAGACGGTGATCAGGTCACCGAAGAGGTGGGCCCGGTCGCCCTCGCCCTTCTCGATGAAGTACGGCTTTCCCGGCTCGGGCGGGATGCGGGACGCGTCCCGGTAGCGTGTCGCGAACTCGATGGTCATGTGGGGCCCACCTTCACGTGCCGACCTGCGCTTTGTCAGGTTGCCTGACGATGTACGTCAGGTAGCCTGACATCTCGATGAGGAAGAAGGCAAGACGATGACCGGGGTCCGGCGCGACCGGCGTGATCTGCCGCAGCTGCTCGGCGAGGCCAGACGCTGGTTCGAGGAGGGGCTGCTCGCCGAGGTGGGCGGCGACGGCGGGCCCGCGGTGACGCCGCCGCAGGTGCAGCTCTTCGCGCAGCTCGACGAGGAGGGCACCACCGTCGCCGAGCTGGCGCGGCGGATGGGCGTGACACGGCAGACCGTTCATCAGGCCGTGCACGCGCTGGTCGCGGCTGGGCTGCTCGAACAGGTGCCGGACCCGTCGTCGGCGCGGCAGCGGCTCATTCGCCGCACCGCCGAGGGGCGGCGCGCCCACGAGCGGGCGCGCCGCGCGCTGGAGCGCCTGGAGGAGCGGCTCGCCGACCGGATCGGCGCGGCGGCGGTCGCGGCGCTGCGGTCCGCTCTCGAATCGGCCTGGGGCGAGCCGCCCACCTGTTCGGACAAGCGGCCTTAGTCGTGCCTTAGTCGTGCCTTAGTCGTCGATCGCGGCCGTGACCTTGCCCAGGTCCACGAACTTGAAGTCGGTGGAGGGGCGGTCCGGGTCGCCCGGCGCGTCGTGGCCGTCCTGGACGACGAGGAGGCCGTGCGGGTAGCGGCGGCCGAGCGGGGCGTTCAGCGCGGCGGCGCCGTCGCACTCCTCGGAGCCGTCGAGCGCCGCCGAGGCCGGGGTGATCCGGAAGCCGCCCGCGTACTCACCGGCGTCGGACGCCTCCCGGTCGTACGCCGCGAAGGTGTTGTCGCCCTGGCTGGAGGCGAGCAGGAGGCCGTCGCCGTCCTTCTCGGTGACGAGGGTCAGGCCCTCGACGTCGGCGGTGAGGTGCGTGCCGCCGAAGCCGGGGTCGGCGCCCGCGACGCACTCCTCGGTGGCCTCGTCGTAGGTGCCGGGAACCCCGTACTCGCGCACCTTGTCGACCAGTTCCGGGGCGCCCTCGAGGTCGGCGCGCAGGCGCCAGATGCCGACGTCCTCCTGGCCCGCGTACAGCGTGCCGTCGGCCGGGTCCACCACCATGCCCTCGACCTGCGGGAGTTCACCGGGCTCGGCGCACGGTGACCATGACGCCCCGTTCGGCAGGCGGAAGGCGGAGGGCAGGTCGAGGGTCCGTACGGGGCGGTAGCCGACGGTGCCGTCGCGTTGCGCGGTCAGTTCGAGGAGGGCGAGGCGCGTGCGCTCCCGCTGACTGACGAGCGCGTACGAGCGGCCCGTCCGCTTGTCGGTCCAGGTGGCCAGGCCGTACGCGGTGCGCTGCTCGTCGACCTCTTCCTGGGAGGTGGAGAAGACCAAGGGTGCCCGCGGGTCGGTGACGTCCTTCAGCGGGCCGCCACGGCGGTCGCGGTCGACGCGGTAGATCCTCAGCCGGTCGCTGCCCCGGTCCGTGGTGACGGCGAGGTCGGGCAGGCGGGCGCTGTCCACCAGGTCGACGTTGTTGAAGCGGCCGGGCGCGTGGTCCGGGCCCGGCGCGGCGGGCGCGGGTATCGACTGCACCTCGCGCGCGTCCAGGTCGTACACGCGCAGCCCGCCCTGCTTGGCCGTGGCGATGACGAGGCTGCGGTCGGGGTCCGCGTCGTTCCGCCAGATCGCGGGGTCGTCGGCGTCGGCGTCGCCGCCCGCGGCGTCGTCGTGCAGGGCGGCCGTCTCCGCGCGCGGCGGCACGGCGGGCAGCGGGGCGGTGGCTCCGGCCGGGGCGGTGGCGGTCACGGCGAGCGCGGCGACGGCGGTGGCGAGGAGAGCCAGGGGTGTCCGGGTGCTGACCACGGGAGAGCTCCTTCATGTCGGGAACATGCCGGGAACATGACGGCAGCATCGTGTGATCTTGGCGTGAGACGGAAGGGGTCGGTGCGTGAACCGGACCCGTACGGGGTGTGAACGCCTGGGCAGGGCAGGGGCGAGATCCGGAGCGTGCCCGGAGCCGGAATTATGCGAACAAAATCGTTGACAATCTTGTTGGCCTAGATTTAGCGTCGACAGGCACTCACTCAGGGAGGGCAGATGCCGAAGGAAGCCCGTCCAGGCTCCGGAGAGCAGGCCAAGCAGTACGCGCTGGAGCGGCTCAGGCAGGCGATCCTGCGCGGCGAGATGTCACCGGCCCAGCGGCTGGTGGAGAACGAACTCGCCGAGCAGTACGACGTCACCCGCGCCAGCATCAGGGCGGCGCTGCTCGACCTCGCCGCCGAGGGGCTTGTCGAGCGGATCCGCAACCGCGGATCGCGAGTGCGCGTGGTCACGGTCGAGGAGGCCGTGGAGATCACGGAGTGCCGGATGGTGCTCGAAGGGCTGTGCGCGGCCAAGGCGGCGAAGGACGCCACCGACGCCCAGCTCGACGAGCTGACCGCGCTCGGCGAAGCCATGTCCAAGGCGGTCGCCGACGGCGATCCGCTCTCCTACTCCGACCTCAACCACGACCTGCACGCCCGCATCCGGGACATCTCCGGCCAGCACACGGCCGTCGGTCTCCTGGAGCGGCTCAACGCCCAACTGGTGCGCCACCGCTTCCAGTTGGCGCTGCGCCCGGGGCGTCCGCAGCAGTCCCTGAGTGAACACCTGGCGGTGATCGAGGCGATCCGCGCCAGGGACCCCGAGGCGGCCGAACGGGCCGTCCGCGCCCACCTCGGCAGCGTGATCGACGCCTTGCGCGCCGGCTGACGCCGCCAGGGCGGGCGCCTTCCTCGCAGTCAAGGAGACGCAGCATGACCCAAGGCAACCCGCCCGCCGCCCCATCACGCTCGACACTGGTGATCACCGCCCACGCGGGGGACTTCGTGTGGCGGGCCGGTGGCGCCGTCGCGCTGGCCGCCTCCCGGGGCGAGAAGGTCACCATCGCGTGCCTCACGTTCGGCGAGCGCGGCGAGTCCGCGAAGGCCTGGCGCGAAGGCAGGAAGCTCGACGAGATCAAGGCGATACGCCGCGACGAGGCCGAGCGCGCCGCCGCCGAACTCGGCGCCGACGTCCGCTTCTTCGACGCCGGGGACTACCCCCTCGTCCCCACCGCCGAGCTGACCGACCGGCTCGTCACCGTCTACCGCGAGACGCAGCCCGACGTCGTCCTCACACACCCCGTCGAGGACCCGTACAACGGCGACCACCCGGCCGCGAACCGTATGGCCCTGGAGGCGCGCGTCCTCGCGCAGGCCATCGGCTACCCCGGCGAGGGCGAGATCATCGGCGCCCCGCCCGTCTTCTACTTCGAGCCGCACCAGCCGGAGATGAGCGGCTTCAGGCCCGAGGTGCTCCTCGACATCACCGAGGTGTGGGAGACCAAGCGCCGCGCCATGGAGTGCCTCGCCGCGCAGCGGCACCTCTGGGACTACTACACCGACCTCGCCGTGCGCCGGGGCGTGCAGCTCAAGCGGAACGCGGGCCCGAACCTCGGGCTCACCCACAAGACCATGGCCGAGGCGTACATGCGCCCGTACCCGCAGATCGCGAAGGAGCTCGCCTGATGCCCGGCGTCATCGTCACCGACCCACCCAAGGCCACCCGCGAGGAGGTCGCGGAGCTTGCCCGGTACGGCGTCGCCACCGTCCACGAGGCGATGGGCCGCACAGGTCTCCTCGGCAGCCGGCTGCGCCCCAACCAGCAGGACACCCGGGTCGCCGGTACCGCCGTCACCGTCCTGTCCTGGCCCGGCGACAACCTCATGATCCACGCGGCGGTCGAGCAGTGCGGCGAGGGCGACCTCCTCGTCGTCACCACCACCTCGCCGTCCACGGACGGCATGTTCGGCGAGCTCTTCGCCACCGCCCTCAAGCAGCGCGGCGTACGCGGCATCGTCACGAACGCCGGCATCCGCGACACCTCCGAGCTGCGCGAGATGGGCTTCCCCGCCTGGTCGGCGGCCGTCTCCGCGCAGGGCACCGTCAAGGCGACGGGCGGCAGCGTCAACGTACCCGTCGTGATCGGCGGCGAGATCGTCCGCCCCGGTGACGTGATCGTCGCCGACGACGACGGGGTCGTGGTCGTCCCCCGCGAGGGGGCCGCGGAGGCGGCCCGCAAGTCGCGGGCCCGCGAGGAGAAGGAGGCCGCCACGCGCGCCGCCTTCCTGGAGGGCCAGCTCGGCCTCGACCGCTACGGATTGCGCGACACGCTCACGCGGCTCGGCGTCGAGTACCGCACCTACGACGAGCAGACGAAGCACACGGGGGCCGGTTCGTGACCGCGCCCACCGAGGTGCGCTGCATGCTGATGCGTGGCGGCACCTCCAAGGGCGCCTACTTCCTCGCGGACGACCTCCCCGCCGACCCGGCCGCCCGCGACGACCTGCTCCTGCGGATCATGGGCAGCCCCGACCCCCGCCAGATCGACGGCCTCGGCGGCGCGCACCCCCTGACCAGCAAGGTCGCGGTCGTCGCACCCTCGCAGGACCCGCAAGCCGATGTCGACTACCTCTTCCTCCAGGTCGGCGTCGACAAGGCCGAGGTGTCGGACCGGCAGAACTGCGGGAACCTCCTCGCGGGCGTCGGGCCGTTCGCCGTCGAGCGCGGACTGGTCGCCGCCGGTTCCGCGGAGACAGCCGTCCGCATCCGCATGGTCAACTCCGGGGACTCCGCCACGGCGACGTTCCCGACCCCGGGCGGGCGCGTCGACTACACGGGGGGCACGGAGATCTCCGGTGTCCCGGACACCGCCGCGGCCGTCGTCATCGAGTTCCCGCCCGGCAGTGCGCCCTTGCTGCCCACCGGCCACGTCCGCTCCACCGTCACCGGCATCGAGGTGACGTGCGTGGACAACGGGATGCCGACCGTCCTCGTCGACGCCCGGTCCCTGGACGTCACCGGCTACGAGGATCCGGAGGAGCTGGAGGGGAACGCCGAACTCGCGGACCGCGTCCGTCATCTTCGGCTGGCCGCGGGCGAGTTGATGGGCCTCGGCGACGTCTCCGCCGCGACCGTGCCCAAGGTGACCCTGCTCGCCCCGCCCCGGCACGGCGGCGCCGTCACCACCCGCACCTTCATCCCCGTACGCTGCCACACCTCGATCGGCGTCCTCGGCGCCGCGAGCGTGGCCGCGGGTCTGCTCCTGGACGGGGGCGTCGCCGCGAGCGTCGTCCGGCCTCCCGCCACGGACCGCGTACGCATCGAGCACCCCACCGGCTTCACCGACATCGAGAGCAGCCTCGCCGAGGGGCCCGACGGGCTGCCCCGCGCCCGCCGCACCGCTGTCGTCCGTACCGCCCGCAAGATCTTCGACGGCACCGTCTTCCCCCGCCCCGCCACCGCGCCCGCACCCCCTTCAGGAGGTCCCCGATGACTCCGCCCCTCGGCGACATCGCCCACGTCGGCCACGCCCAGCTGTTCACCCCCGACCTGGACGCCAGCGTCGCCTTCTTCACCGACTTCCTCGGCCTCACCGTCAACGGCCAGGACGGGGACACGGTCTATCTGCGGACCTTCGACGACTACGAGCACCACAGCCTCGTCCTCACCGCCCGCGAGCAGCCCGGACTCGGCCGGCTCGCCCTGCGCACCTCCAGCGAGGAGGCGCTGCGGCGCCGGGTGGGGGCGGTGGAGGCGGCGGGCGGCAGCGGCCGGTGGGCCGAGGACGAACCCGGCCTCGGCAAGCTGTACGTCACCACCGACCCGGACGGCCACGAACACGCCCTGTACTGGGAGAGCGAGTACTACCAGGCGCCGGATGAGCTGAAACCGGCGTTGAAGAACCAGCCGCAGGCCAAGCCCAACCGGGGCGTCGGCGTGCGCCGCCTCGACCACATCAACTTCCTCGCCGCCGACGTGCTCGCCAACGCCGAGTTCCAGCAGAACGTGCTCGGCGCCCGGCCCACGGAACAGATCCGCCTCGACACAGGGCGCGTCGCGGCCCGTTGGCTGACCTTCGGCAACAAGTCGTACGACGTCGTCTACACCGAGGACTGGACCGGCAGCGAGGGCCGTCTGCACCACATCGCCTTCGCCACCGACACCCGCGAGGACGTCCTGCGCGCCGCCGACCTGGCCATCGACTCCGGCGTCTTCATCGAGACGGGCCCGCACAAGCACGCCATCCAGCAGACGTTCTTCCTCTACGTCTACGAGCCCGGCGGCAACCGCATCGAGCTGTGCAACCCGCTCACCCGGCTCGTCCTCGCGCCCGACTGGCCGCTGATCACGTGGACCGAGGCGGAGCGCGCCAAGGGACAGGCGTGGGGGCTGAAGACCATCCAGTCGTTCCACACGCACGGCACCCCGCCCGTGCGGCCGCCCGTCCAAGGCTGAGCACTCATGGATTGTTCCTGAGATTGTCAACAAAAGTGTTGACGAAGGGCGGCACGCGTTTCTAGCGTGCCGCTCACACATATCGCTCCAGGGACTCCCCACCCTGACGAGAGGAACAACGATGTCCTCCTCCGCCACCCCGCCCGCCGCCGCCCGCCGCGGCGTGAGAATGGCCCGGCTCGTCTTCGCCCTGTGCTGGCTCGCCGTCCTCTTCGACGGCCTCGACATGTTCATCTACGGCTCCGTGCTGCCGCACATGCTGGAGTCGAAGGCGCTCGGCCTCGACCCCGACCAGGCCGGTGACCTGGGCAGCTACGCCACCTTCGGCATGCTGATAGGCGCCCTGACCGCAGGCACGGTCTCCGACCGGATCGGCCGCAAGAAGATGATGGTCGGCTGCGTCACCGTCTTCTCGCTCGCCTCCGGACTGTGCGCGCTCGCCCCGGACGTCGCGACGTTCGGCCTCGGCCGCACCCTCGCCGGCATCGGCCTCGGCGGCCTGCTGCCCACCGCGATCACGATGGTCTCCGACTACGCGCCGCGCGGACGCGGCGCCCTGATCGTCGGCGGCCTGATGACCGCGCACCACGCGGGCGGCATCCTCTCCGCGTACGTGGCGACCTGGGTGGTCGAACCGCTCGGCTGGCGGGCCGCGTTCTGGTTCTGCGTGCTCCCGCTGCTGTTCGTGCCGGTCATCGCGAAGGTCATGCCGGAGTCCCTGAGCTTCCTCGTCGCCAGGGGCCGCACCGAGGAGGCGCGGCACCTGTCCACCACGTACGACGTGGAGCTGCCCGCCCTGAAGGAGCGGCGGCCGGAGGGCGCCGGGCGCTGGGACGCGCTGACCGACCTGTTCCGCGCCCACCAGTGGGTGCAGACGCTGCTGTACTGGGTGGCCTCGTTCGGCGGTCTGCTCCTGGTCTACGGCGTTGCGACCTGGCTGCCCACGCTGATGCGCGCCGAGGGCTACGACCTGGGCTCCTCGCTCCAGTTCGTCGTCGTCTTCAACCTGGGCGGCATCGCGGGCATGCTCGTCGCGGGCCGCGCCGCCGACCGTTTCGGCGCCCCGCGCATCTCCGCGATCTGGTTCCTGCTGACGGCGGTCAGCGTCTACCTGCTGAGCATCCACATGGCGCTCGCGCTCACCTTCGTGGTGGTCTTCCTCGCGGGCGTCTTCCTCAACAGCGCGCAGACCATGATCTACGCGACGGTGTCGATCCGCTCCGCGCCCGAGAGCCGGGCCACGGCGGTCGGCTGGACCTCCGGCATGGGCCGCTTCGGCGCCGTCTTCGGCCCCTGGCTCGGCGGCCAGCTCCTCGCCTCCGGCAACGGCGACTGGGGCTTCACGGCCTTCGCCCTGACCGGTCTCTTCTCGATGGTGTTCATCGGCATCGCGTCCCTGCGCAAGGCGCCGCAGGTCACGCCCCGGACCGCGGACCAGCCGGTGGCCGCCGCGTAGTCTGCGGATCATGACACGCGCCTTGATCCTGCCGATACTCCTGGTGCTCTGCGGCGCTCTCGCCGCGACCGGCCCGGCCCTGCGGGGAGACACCGGGACGGCCGTGGCGTACGTGCTGGTCTTCCTTGTGCTCGCGGGCGTGTGCTCGCCGCTGATCTTCCCCAGGTCGGTCGGCTCGGCCGAGGCGCGACGGCGCGGCGCGGCCGACGGGCGGCCCGTCGTCTACTGGCGCCCCGGCTGCGCGTACTGCATGCGGCTCCGCCTGCGACTCGGCCGCCGGGCCCGCCGGTTGCACTGGGTGAACATCTGGCGCGACCCGGCGGGCGCGGCCGCCGTGCGGGCGGTCAACGACGGCAACGAGACGGTGCCGACCGTCTTCGTCGCGGACCGCCCGCATACCAACCCCGACCCCCGCTGGGTACGGGAACAGCTCTGAGCGCAGTGCTCATGGAGCGGTGCTCCGCTCCGGGAGCACCGCCGCGGACCTCAGTGCTGCACAGGGGCGCCCTGCTTGCGCAGCACCGCCGCCGAGGCCAGCGCGCCGAGCGCGCACAGCACGCCCATCACCAGGACGGCGGTGTGCACGCCGGTCATGAATGCCGCGTGGCTGCCCTCGACCACCGCCGCCTTCAGCTGCGCGGGCATCGACTCCGAGACCGGCGCCGCGCCCATCGCCACCGCGTCCTTCGCCTCCGCGAGCTGCCCGGTGGCCCGCTCGGGAACGCCCGCAGAGGTCAGCTCCGAGCCGAGCGTCGAGCCGACCCGGCTGCTGATCAGGGACACGAGCACGGACGTGCCGAGCGCGCCGCCCACCTGCAGCGCGGTCGCCTGCAAGCCGCCGGCCACGCCCGCGTCCTCGACCGGCGCGTTGCCCACGATCGCGGCGGACGACGCCGACATCACCATGCCGACGCCGAGACCGAGCGCGACGAACGGCGGCCACAGCGCCCCGTACCCCGACTCCGCCGACCACGTGAGCATCAGGAACGACGCCGCGCCCTGGAGCACCATGCCGAGCGGCATCGTCAGCCGCGGCCCGAACCGGTCGGTGAGCGCCGCGCCCAGCGGCGACGCGACGACGGACGCGAGGCTCAGCGGCAGCGTGCGGACACCGGCCTCGACGGGCGAGAACCCGCGCACGTTCTGCAGGTAGAGCATCACGAAGAAGATGCCGCCGAGCAGGACGAAGAAGTTCAGCGCGGTGACGACCGTGCCGACGGTCACCGCCGAGCTGCGGAAGAGCCGCATCGGAAGCAGCGGGTGCGCGACGCGCGACTCGTACGCGCCGAAGAGGACGAGCAGCACCACACCGGCGACGATCGCGCCGAGGGTGCCCGCCGAGCTCCAGCCCCACGTCTCGCCCTTGACCACGCCGAACACCACGACCAGCATGCCGAGCGCGAGCAGGACGACACCGACGACGTCGAACTTCTCCCCGGCCGCCTTCGCGTTCCTGCTCTGCGGCAGCACCAGCGCGCTGACGACGATCGCGATGATGCCGACGGGCGCGTTGATGTAGAAGACGGACTCCCAGTTGACGTGCTCGACGAGCAGGCCGCCGACGATCGGGCCGAGCGCCGTGGAGACCGAGGAGACCATGGCCCAGATGCCGACGGCCATACCGAACTTGCGCGGCGGGAAGACCGCGCGCAGCAGGCCGAGCGTGTTCGGCATGAGCAGCGCGCCGAAGAAGCCCTGCGCGGCGCGGAACGTGATGACGAGCTCGATCGACCCGGACAGGCCGATCGCCACCGACGCCACGGTGAAGCCCGCGACGCCGACGAGGTAGACGGTGCGCCGGCCGAACCGGTCACCGAGCTTGCCGCCGAGTATCAGTGCGGCGGCGAGGGCCAGCAGGTAGGAGTTGGTCACCCACTGCAGGCCCGCGGTGGAGGCGTTCAGGTCGCGGCCGATCGCCGGGTTCGCGATGGAGACGACCGAACCGTCGAGCCCGACCATGAACAGGCCGAAGGCGACGGCGATCAGCGTCAGCCAGGGGTTGGCGCGCCGCCCCGAGGGGGCCGCGTCCGGTGGCGGAGACACCTGGGCGGGGGAGGGGGCGACAGAAGGGGAGGACATGCGTGTGCCTTGTCTGGGACGAGGGTCAACGAGGGGCAGTGAAAAAAGGGGCACGGAAAGCGCCCCGCCCCCGGCACAGGCGTGACGGGAGCAGGGCGCGTGCGCGGCGGACCGGCGGGCGTCAGCCCGCGGTCGGCCGCAGAAACGTGTCGAGCGAGTTCAGCGCGCCCAGGGCGGAGCCGAGCGCGTCCAGCTCACCGCCGGTCAGATGGCGCAGCGCCGCCGCGAGGTGGCGCCGGGCGATCCCCTCGGCCTCGGCGATCCGCTCCCGGGCCACGGCGGTGGTGTGCAGATGGGCCACGCGCCGGTCCGTGTCGTCGCCGCGGCGTTCGAGCAGTCCGGAGCGGGTGAGGTGGGAGACCAGCGCGCTGACGTTGTTCGGCTGCATCAGCAGCTCGTGCGCCGCCTCGCGCACCGTGATGCCGTCCCGCTCCGCCACCAGACGGAGCAGCGCGATCTGTGCCTCGGGCAGCCGGTCGTGCGGGAAGTCCCCGAGGATCCGGCGGTCGAGGGTCCGGTGCAGCGTCGGCAGGGACACCGCGAGCGCACAGGCCACGCGGTCGACGTCCTTACGGGCGGCACGGGAGACGGGCATGGCACCCAAGATAGGTATGAGGCCATAGGTATGTCAAAGCGGATACCTCCAGGTACCTGACTGACACGTGTCCCGCCTGCGTTTCCGGCTTGTCGGGTGTACCCGCATCTGCACCCGGGGTTCTACACACACCGCACATCACTCCTCCCCGGGGATGACACGCGCGGACCGCGCCTACCGCGAACGCGGGCCCGTACTCCGGCTCAGAGGCTTACCGAATGGCTCCGGGCAGCGGAGACGATGGAAGCCGATCCTGCCGACCGTCCTGACGTGCGACGACGCACGCCCGGGTAGTCGCTCCTGCCTCACGATCCCGACGGGAGCCCATTTCGCCGTGGCTACGTTCTTGTACAAACTCGGGCGGCTGTCCTTCCGGCGCCGCCGCTATGTGGCGCTGCTGTGGGTGCTGCTGCTCGGCGGGATCGGCTTCGCGTCGTCGGCCGCGCCGGCCCCGCCCGCCGACACGTTCTCGATGCCGGGCACCGAGGCGCAGAAGGCGTTCGACCTGCTCGACGAGAAGTTCCCGGCCGCCGGGGCCGAGGGCGGGACGGCCCGCGTCGTCATCCGCGCCCCGCAGAGCGAGAAGCTGACCGACCCGGCGCCCAGGGCCGACGTCGAGAAGCTGGTGACCGCGCTCGGCAAGGGCCCGGACGTCTCCTCCGTCGCCGACCCGTACAAGGCGAACGCCGTCAGCAAGGACGGCTCGACCGCCTACGCCTCCGTCTCGTACAAGGTCGCCTCGACCGAGCTGACCGACGCGTCGCACGAGGCGCTGACCAAGGCCATCGACGACGCCCGCGCCGACGGCTTCACCGTCGAGGCCGGCGGTGACGCCGTCGAGTCCGAGCAGGAGATGGGCGGCAGCGCCGAGCTCATCGGTATCGCGATCTCCGCGGTCGTCCTGCTCATCACCTTCGGTTCGATGGTCGCCGCCGGTATGCCGCTGCTCACCGCGATCATCGGCGTCGGTATCGGCATCTCCGGCATCACGGCGCTCGGCAGCGTCCTCGAGCTGTCCTCCACCACGTCCACGCTCGCGACGATGATCGGCCTCGCGGTCGGCATCGACTACGCCCTGTTCATCGTGAGCCGCTACCGCGCCGAGATAGCCGAAGGACGCGAGCGCGAGGAGGCGGCGGGCCGCGCGGTCGGCACGGCCGGTTCCGCGGTCGTCTTCGCCGGACTCACCGTGATCGTCGCCCTCGCGGGCCTGTCCGTCGTGAACATCCCGCTCCTGACGAAGATGGGGCTGGCCGCTGCCGCGACCGTCGCCATCTCCGTCGTCATCGCCCTCACCATGATCCCGGCGCTGCTCGGCTTCGCGGGCAAGAAGGTGCTGCGCCGCAAGGACCGCAAGGCCGCCGCCCCGACGCCGGACACGCCCGAGAGCAAGCCGAACCTGGGCACCCGCTGGTCCCGCTTCGTGATGCGCCGCCCGCTGACCGTGCTGCTCGTCGCCGTGATCGGCCTCGGCGCCGTCGCCGTCCCGGCCACCAGCCTGGAGCTCGGCCTGCCCGACGAGGGCACGTCCGCGCCGGACAGCACGCAGCGCAAGGCGTACGACATGCTGTCCGAGTCGTTCGGCGCCGGGTTCAACGGCCCGCTGATGGTGACCGTCGACGGCAAGGGCGCGGAGGCCGCCGCCAAGTCGGTCGGCGACTCGCTCGCCAAGGTCGACGGGGTCGCCGCGGTCGCTCCCGCGCAGGTCAACGAGGCGGGTGACACCGCCATCATGTCCGTCGTCCCGTCGACGGGCCCGAGTGACCACAAGACCGAGGAGCTGGTCAAGGAGATCCGCTCCGAGGCCGGGGCGTGGGGCGCGGACACCGGCTCCGACGTCCTGGTCACCGGCCAGACGGCCATGACGATCGACTTCTCGCAGACCCTCAACGACGCGCTCGTGCCCTACCTGCTGCTCGTCGTCGGCCTGGCCTTCCTGCTCCTGATGCTGGTGTTCCGCTCGATCCTGGTCCCGCTCAAGGCGGCGCTCGGCTTCCTCCTGTCGGTGGCGGCGGCGCTCGGCGCCGTGGTCGCGGTCTTCCAGTGGGGCTGGCTCGCGGACCTGGTCGGCGTCGACCAGCCGGGCCCGATCATGTCGATGATGCCGATCTTCATGATCGGTGTGGTCTTCGGTCTCGCCATGGACTACGAGGTCTTCCTCGTGACCCGGATGCGCGAGGCGTACGTCCACGGGGCGCGGCCCGGCGAGGCCATCGTGACCGGGTTCCGGCACGGCGGCCGGGTCGTCGGCGCCGCCGCGGTCATCATGATCAGTGTCTTCTCCGGCTTCATCATGGAGGACAACGACATGATCAAGATGATGGGCTTCGGCCTCGCGATCGCCGTCCTCTTCGACGCGTTCGTGGTCCGGATGGCGATCGTGCCCGCGGTCATGGCGCTGCTCGGCAAGGCCGCCTGGTGGCTGCCGCGCTGGCTGGACAAGGCGCTGCCGAACGTCGACGTAGAGGGCGAGAAGCTGCGGAAGTCCCTGGCCGAGCCCCGGCTCGCCGAGGACGAGGACCGGGAGCTCGAGCCCGTACGCGGCTGAGCACCGTAACGTCAACAAGCGGCGGCCACGTCGAACACACCCGCACAGTGCCGTGGCCGCCGCTCAGGACGCGCACGCCCGACGATTCGCCGGGGCGCGTCCACGGACCTCAACGGACGCGCCGGGCCCGGGGTGACGGGTGCCCGGCGCGTCCACTCAAACGGTTGTGTGGTCGGTCAGCAGTGCGATCCCGTGCGATCCCATGTGCTCCACGGGTCTCAGTCCGTATAGACCTCGGCCCGGTCCACGCTCACGAACGCGGCGCCGGACGACCCGTTCCGCTCACCCGTCACCCGCACCTTCAGCGTGTGCTTGCCGTTGGCCAGGCGGGGGCTCAGATACTGCAGCGTCTCCCCGGTGCGGATCGCGCCGTAGAAGTCGACCCGCCGCTCGGGGCCGCCGTCGACGCTGATCCCCGCGATCCCGTTGCCGGTGTCGCGCACCGAGAGCAGCGCGATCCGGGTGCCGGTGAAGGAGTACGTGGCGGTGTTGCCCGCCCGGTCGCTCCAGTGGTCGTCGCTCCAGAAGCACTGGGCGGCGCAGCCGGTCCCGGAGTTCCAGGTGCCGGTGTACGCGAGCGATCCGGCCCCGCTGGAGCGGCCGTCGTCGTTGATCCAGTAGTTGCCCGAGCCGGGGTCGCCGGAGGGCAGGTCCTGGGTCGCGCCCATAGCGAGCGGCGCCCCGAGGTTCGGGCTGCCGTCCGCGTTCCAGGTGATCTTCTGGGCGCGGGTCGTGCGGTCGGAGTACGTGTTCACCGACGTGGTCTTGGCGTGGTGGATCAGCCAGTCCTGGGTGCCGTCGGGAGACTTGAAGAACGCGTGGTGGCCGGGGCCGAAGACGCCGCGGTCGTCGGCGCGCGAGAAGACCGGGCCCGAGCGCTGCACCCAGTTGCCGGGCACGAGCGGGTCCGCCCCGTCGGCCAGGGACATCTGCCAGACCTGGTAGTCGGGCTTGCCCGTGTCACACGTGGAGTACGTCATCCACGTACGCCCGTTGCGGTTGAGGAACTCGGGGCCCTCGCGGACCTCGGGGCAGCCCCCCGCCGCGTTGATCGCGACCGCGTCGCCGGAGACGGTGTACGGGTTCGGCATCGGCGCGATGTTCAGCCCGTTGTGCTGGTACGGGTTGATGCCGCTGTACGCGAGGTAGAGCCGGCCGTTGTGCTGGAGGATGCCCGGGTCGATGGCGAAGTCGTTCGCGTGGTTGGGCGGGGCGAGCTTCGCCTTGAAGTGGTACGGGCCCGCCGGGTCGTCCCGCTCCGACTCCAGGACGTACAGACGGTGGTGGTCGTCGGTGCCGTCGTCGGCGGTGTAGTAGAGGTACCAGCGGTTGCCGAAGCGGTAGAACTCCGGCGCCCAGATGTGCTGGTTGCGGGATGCGTCGGTGTCCGTCCACACCGTGATCGGATCGGCGTCGAGGAGCGTGGCCAGGGACGGCGAGCGCCACATCCTGATGCTGTCGCCCTGGGTGGTGGTGAGGTGGTAGGCCCCGTTCGCGTAGGCCAGATACGGGTCGGGTCCGGTGTTCAGCGGGTTCCGGAAGGTATCCGAGGCGGCCGCCGCCGTTTCGGGCGCCGGTCTCGCCGCACCGGCCTGCGGAGCGCAGACCAGTCCGACGAGCAGCGCCAGAAGTGCGGTGACCAGAGCGGTACGGGGCCGGGTGCGCATGAGCGGCTCCTTACATCGATGTAAGTCTCACGGCTCTCAGGACGGTAGGGAAGGGGTGCGGGGCTGTCAACGGGGCGCCGCCACAGTCGAGTTGCGGGTCACCTCACTGGCCGCCGAGACCGGTGGTCGCCACCGACTTGACGATGTGCCGCTGGAAGAAGAGGAACACCACGACGAGCGGCAGCGCGGCGAGCACGGCCGACGCCATCGACTGCGCGTACTGGATGCCGTACGCGTCCTTCACCGTGGTGATGCCGACGGGCAGCGTCATCAGGGACGGGTCCGAGGTCGACACGAACGGCCACAGGAAGTTGTTCCACGCGCCGATGAACACGAAGATCGCGACGGCGGCGAGCATCGGCCGTGACAGCGGGAGCAGCACCGACCAGAAGATCCGCCAGTGTCCGGCGCCGTCGATCCGGGCGGCCTCCTCCAGCTCCTTGGGCAGCGAGTCGAAGTGCTTCTTCAGGATGAACACCATCACGGGCGCCACCGTCTGCGGCAGGATCACCGCCGCGTAGGTGTCCAGCAGGTGCAGCGTCAGCATCTGCTGGAACCACGGCACGATCAGGATCTGCGGCGGCACGAGAACGGCCGCGATCGTCAGCGCGAACAGCCAGCGGCGCCCGGCGAACAGGGTGCGCGAGAACGCGTAACCGGCCATCGCGGAGACGAGCACCGTGACCACGGTGACGGCGGCCGAGATGATGAGGCTGTTGAGCATCCACAGCGGCAGGTCGCCGCGCTCCCACACGGCGCTGAACCCGTCGAAGGTGAACCCGTGCTCCGGCCACAGCCAGTGCAGCGGGTCGCTCGCGTCCTGCTCGGTCTTGAACGCGGTGAGCAGCGCCCACGCCATCGGGAGCAGCCAGATCAGCGCGCCGACGGTGAGGACGGCGAGCGCGAGCACCCGGGCGACGCGGCTCTCGCCGAGCGTCAGGTTCGTGCGCGAGCGCTCGGTGCGCCGCGGCGGTCTCGGCGGCGTGACCGGCCTGCGCACTTGCGGCTTGGTGGCCCTGCGGGCCGGTGCTTCGGTGGAGGTCATGGTCACTTCTCCCGGCGGCGGAGTGCGAAGAACTGGGCGGCGGAGGCGAGGACGACGAGGGCGAAGAAGATGTAGCTGATCGCCGAGGCGTAACCGAGCCGGTAGCCGGTGAAGCCGACGTCGTAGACGTACTCCACGATGGGCCGCGTCGAGTTGTTCGGGCCGCCCTTGGTGAGCAGGTAGACCTGGTCGAAGACCTTCAGGGACGCCAGGAGTTGCAGCACGGTGATCACGACGGTGATGCGGCTGAGCTGCGGCAGCGTGATCGAGAACAGTCGGCGCCACGCGCCCGCGCCGTCGATCGCCGCGGCCTCGTAGAGGTGGTCGGGGATCGACTGGAGCGCGGCCAGGTACAGCAGGAAGTTGAAGCCGACCGTCCACCACAGGGTGGCGAGGGCGATGGCCCAGACGGCCACCGACTCGTCGCTCAGCCAGGCGACCTGGCCGAGGCCCAGCTTGTCCAGGAGGTGGTTGTAGAGGCCGAGGTCGGGCTGGTACAGCCAGATCCACAGCAGGCCGACGACGCCGACGGGCAGCAGGTACGGCGCGAAGAACGCGAGCCGCCACACCCACTGGCCGGGCACCCCGGTGTGGACGAGCAGCGCCATCCCGAGCGCCACCACGACCAGCGGGACCGTCGAGATGAGCGTGAAGAGGACCGTGTGCCAGAGCGCCTTCCACATCTCGGCGTCCTGGAACGCCTCGGTGAAGTTGTCGACGCCGATGAAGGACGGGGTGTGCGCGGACAGGGCGCGGTCGGTGAGGCTCATCCAGAGCCCCTGGCCGAGCGGCCAGATCATGAACACCGCGAACAGGACGAGGAAGGGCAGCGCGAAGAGCAGTCCGGGGGAGAACAGCCGGCGCGCCGCGGGCACCCCTGGCCGGGGCGAGGCGTGAGGAGAAGAGGACATCGTTGTGCCTCCTAGGGGCGCGGCCGGTCAGGCCGGGCTGGGCTTGGCGAGGAAGGTGTTGAGGCGCCGCACCATCGCGCGCGCCGCACGGTCGGGGGCGAGACCGTCGAGCAGGGCCTGCTGGAGCACCTGCGACATGGCGTTCTGGAAGTCGGAGCCTGCTCCGGCGAACCAGGCCGCCGGGTCGAGGACGACGTGGTCCGCGGCCGTCTTGTAGTGCGCCTGCGGCAGCAGTCGGGCGTACTCCCCGGTCTTCGTGATGGGCCCGTAGGCGGGGATGTGGCCCGCGGTCGCCCAGATCTGGCCGGCCTTCAGGAGCGCCGCCACCGCGCGGTGCGTCCGGCGCCGGTGTCCGGTGTCGGGGCTCTCGCGACGCGGGAGCACGAAGGAGTGCGAGTCGGCGTAGACGGCCGGGGTGCCGAAGACCGTCGGGAACGGGGCCGCGCCCACGTTCTTGTCCGCGCCCCGGTAGGTGCCCAGCTCCCACTCACCGGAGAGGATCATCGCGGTCTGCCGGTTGTTGAACGCGGCCATGCCCGCGAAGTAGTCGAGCCGCTTGGGGTTCACGCGGCCGTCGACCAGCTTGGCCATGAACGCGATGACCTCCGCCATCCGGTCCACGTCGACCTTGGCCGGACCGCCCGGCGGCACCTCGAAGACGCCGCCGGTCTGCTTGTAGAGGCCGTAGAAGAGGCGCCAGCCCTGCGCGGGGTCGGTCACGTACCCGAAGGCGATGCCCTGCTTGCCGGACGCCTTCGCCAGCTCCTTGGCGGCCGCGAGGAACGTGTCCGGAGAGGAGAACGCGTCGGCGTCCAGCGTGCCGTCCGCCGTCAGCAGCCCCGCCTTCTTCACCGGCTCCGGGTGGAAGAACACGATGAACGGGTGGGTGTCGAGGGGGATCGCGTACGTCTTCCCCTCGTACTGCGTACGGGACCACACCGCGTCGGTGAAGTCCTCGCGCCGCACGCCGTACTCGGCAAGGAGGTCCAGGTCCCACGGGTCGACGAGCCCGGTGGGCGCGTACCCCGCGAGCCGCGACATGTGCGAGACGGCGACGTCGGGGCCGCGTCCGCCGGCCGAGGCCATGGCGAGCTTCGTGTAATAGGGGGTGCCCCACTCCAGGACGGTGCGTTCGATGCGGGTGCCCGGCATGTCGGGCCGCGCCTTCTTCACCATGTCGTTGAGCAGGCCGCCGTCGGCCCCGCTGAACAGGTCCCACAGGCGGACGGTCGACTCGTCGGCCGCCAGCGCGCTGCCGCAGCCGCTGAGCGCTCCGGCGCCGAGGACCGTGGCCCCGGCGGCGAGCGCGGCCGTCAGCGCGCGTCGTCTGGTGAGTGCGGGGCGACCGACGGGTGCGGGTGTGCCGGTCATCTGGCTCCTTCCCCGGGCGACGGCGGCGGCGTCATCGGCCGCCGCCTCACCTCGGAACATACATCGATGTAAAAAACGGGTACGACGGAGTCAGCGCGGGCCCTCGAAGGCCGCGTGGCGGCGCTGGGCGTCGCGCAGCAGCTTGGTGTCGACCTTCTCGCTGCGGTCGAAGCCGTAGACGCCGTTGCGCTCCTGGAAGACGTCCGTGAGCTGCGTGTAGCAGTAACCGAACATGTCCGGGTCGTCGAGCAGGACGCCGGTCAGGCCGATGAACCGCTCCACGAACTCCTCGGCGCTGCGCGGCCGTTCGCCGTAACCCCACGACTCGTCGCGCGCCTCGCCCGACACCTCGGCGGCGGCCTGCGCGTCCCACCAGATGCCGCCGAACTCGCTGCAGAAGTACGGCTGCCCGGCGTACGGCACCGACCAGGGGCGGCCGTCGGGCCCGGCGTTCACGTACGGCTCGTCCTCGGCGAGCCCGGCCATCACCTTCGCGAACTCGGCCGGGTCCTGCTCGTAGCAGTGCGAGTCGTACACGTCGGTGTGCGGGACCCGGTGGGCGTAGCCGGAGGCGTCGATGACCGGCCGGGTTCCGTCGGCCTGCTTCGTGGCCAGGAACATCGCGTGCGTCACGTCGTCGAGCTGGGTGATGCGGTCGTGCAGGTGCTGGTACGTCTCGTTGAGCGGGCACCAGCCGATGACCGAGGGGTGCGAGTAGTCGCGCTCCACGGCCTCCAGCCACTGGGTGACGTAGGAGGCGTCGGGCCGCTGGTTGTCGTCGCGGACGCCGACCTCGCAGCCCCAGTCGCCGAACTCGCCCCACACCAGGTAGCCGAGCCGGTCCGCGTGGTACAGGAACCGCTCCTCGAAGACCTTCTGGTGCAGGCGGGCCCCGTTGAACCCGGCGGCGAGGCCCAGCTCGATGTCGCGGACGAGGGCGGCGTCGCTCGGCGCGGTCATCAGGCCGTCCGGGTAGTAGCCCTGATCGAGCACGAGCCGCTGGAAGACGGGCTCGCCGTTGAGGAGGAGCCGCTTGCCGTCGATGGAGACGGAGCGCAGACCCGCGTAGGACCGCACCTCGTCCACCACCCCGCCCTCCGCGTCGAGGACCTCGAAGGTGAGGTCGTACAGGTGCGGGTCCCGCGGCGACCACACGCGCAGCCGGTTCGCCGGCAGGGTGAGCGCCAGGCGGGGCGTGAGGTCGAGGTCGGCGCGGGCCTCGGCGGTGACGACCGTGCCCTGCGCGTCGCGGAGGGTGGCGCGGACCCGGTGGCCCGGCGCGGTCCCGGTCAGCGGCAGCTCCAGGAAGAACGAGCCGGAGGCCAGGTCGGGCGTGATGCGCGGGCGCTGCAGGGCGACGGTGCGCGGCACCGGCTCCAGCCACACCGTCTGCCAGATGCCGGTGGTGCGGGTGTAGTGGCAGTGCGTGTTGGCGTACCAGGTGGCCTGCTTGCCGCGGGCCTGCGGGCCGTGCCGGGTGTCCCGGGCCCGTACGACGAGCGTCACCTCGCGCCCCGGCGCGGCGACCTCGCTCAGGTCCGCGGTGAACGGGGTGAAGCCGCCGCGGTGCCGCGCCACCTCGATGCCGTCGGCCCAGACGGTGGTGTCGTGGTCCACGGCCCCGAAGTGCAGGAGCACCCGGGAGCCGGTCCACTCGGCCGGCACCGTCACGGTCCGCCGGTACCAGACGGCCTCCAGGAAGTCCGTGTCGCCGATACCGGACAGCTCCGACTCCGGGCAGAACGGCACGGTGATCCGCCCGGTCAGGTCGCGTTCGCGCAGTCCGCGTTCGAGGCCGGTGTCGGCGCGGTCGACCTCGAACTGCCACTCACCGTTGAGATTGAGCCAGGCCTCACGGGCGAACTGCGGCCTCGGGTACTCGGGCCGCGGCAGGTCCTGGTGGTGCGGGACGGGCATGGTGCTCCTTGCCTCCGGGGGCTGCTGCTGTCGTGCGGGGCTCATGGCACCATGGCGATTACATCGTTGTAAATATCCGGGACGGTGCGAGATCCGGCCCGAAACCGATTCGTGATGCTCGATACGATCGCGGGTGGCAGACGGAAGGAATGAACAGCGTGGCGGCCAGACCCAGGATCAAGGACGTGGCGGAGTACGCGGGCGTCTCGCCCAAGACCGTCTCCAACGTGATCAACGATTACGAGCATGTGTCGGACCGCACCCGTGAAGTGGTGCGGGAGGCGATCGACGCCCTCGGCTACCGCGTGAACATCGCGGGCCGCCAGCTCCGCCAGGGCCGCACCGGCATGATCACCCTGGCCGTGCCCGAGCTGGACGTCGCCTACTTCTCCGAGCTGGCCAAGCACGTGATGACCGAGGCCGACAAGCGCGGGCAGACCGTCCTCCTGCACCAGACCGGCGGCGTCCGCGAGCGCGAGCTGGCCGCGCTGCACGGCTTCGACGCCCGCTTCACCGACGGCGTCATCCTCAGCCCGCTCGCCCTGCACCCCCGCGACCTGGCCACCCGCGACCGCGCGCTCCCGGTCGTCCTCCTCGGCGAGCGCCCCGCCGAGGGCACCACCGACCACGTCGCCGTGGACAACGTACGGGCGGCGCGCGAGGCCACCGAGCACCTCCTGGCCCGCGGGCGGCGCCGGATCGCCGTCATCGGCGGCCGGGTCCGCGGGCCCCAGGGCACCGACCGGCTGCGCACCGACGGCTACCGCGAGGCGCTCAAGGAGGCCGGGGTCGCCTTCGACAGCGCCCTGGTGGTCCCGGTGGACGCCTACCACTGGCAGGACGGGGCGCGGGCCGCCGCCGCGCTCATCGACGCGGGCCCCGACCCCGACGCCCTGCTCTGCCTCAACGACCACCTCGCCCTGGGCGCCCTTCGCGCCCTGCACGAGCGGGGCCGCGCCGTCCCCGAGGACCTCGACGTGGTCGGCTTCGACGACATCGAGGCGTCCCGGTTCAGCGTGCCGAGCCTCACCACGGTCGCCCCGGACAAGCGGGAGATCGCGCGGGCCGCCGTCGCCCTCCTCCTGGACCGCATCGAGGAACCGGCGGCCGAAGCCCTCCAGGACCACGTGGTGGGCCACGAGCTGAAGGTGCGCGAGAGCACCGGAGGCTGATCGACGGCTGTTCGACGTGGACCGCGCGACGGTAGGATGCCCTCCTGAGTGAGCCTCAAATGCCGTGGCTTGCGGGGGAGTTCGCGGAGGACGATTGACGAGCGTGCTGTTCATCCACGGCACCGGGGTGCGCGCGCCGGGCTACGCGGAGGCGTTGCGTGCGGTGCGCGCGGGCCTGGCCGGCGTGCGGCCCGACGTGACCGTGGCGGAGTGCGACTGGGGCTCGGCCCTCGGCTCCTACCTGCGCGCCGACGGCGCGTCCATACCCGGCTACGTGCCTCAGGATCCGGCGCGGGCGCCGCGCCCGCACGACGAGGAGCGCGCCCGCTGGGCCCTCCTCTACGTCGACCCGGCAGCGGAGCTGCACCTGTTCGCGCTGGCCGGACAGCAGACGACCGCACCGTTCCTGCCGGGCGCGCTCCCCGCGGGGCGGCAGCTGTGGGCCTGGACGCAGGAGCTCGTGGAGGCGCCCGCCGTCCGCGCGGCGTGGCAGGCGGCCGGCCTCGACGCCCACCTGGCCGCCGACGTGAGCGCGCTGCTCGCCTCGGACACCTTCCGGCGCGCCTGCGACGCGGCGGACGGCACCGGAGCGTCGGGCCTGGCCCGGCTGACCGCCCGCGCCCTCACCGCCCGCGCACTCGCCGGACACCCCGGCGGCCCCGGCGCGGTCCCGGCCGACGCACGGGACGCCATGGTCGCCGCCGTGGTCGATCGACTCGGCGGCGAGGAGCGCGGGCTGAGCGACGGGGTGAGCCGGGCGCTCGGCGCCTCCGCACGCCTCCTGGAGCGGGCGGGCGGCTCCCGGTTCGTGGTCGGCCGCCGCAGCCGGATCAGCGAGCGCTCCCTCGGCTTCGCCGGGGACATCCTCAGCTACCTCGTACGGGGCGAGGCGGTGCGCGCCTACGTGGCCGACCTCGCGCGCCAGCTCACGCCCCCGGTGGTGCTCCTCGGGCACAGCCTCGGCGGCATCGTCGCCTTCGACCTGCTCGCGGGCGGCGCGGCGGGCACCACCCCCGACGTGGCGCAGCTGGTGACCGTCGGCTCCCAGGCCCCGGTCCTCTACGAACTGGACGCCCTGCCCTCACGCCCGTACGGCACCGGCCTGCCCGCCGGTTTCCCGCGCTGGCTCAACGTCTACGACCGGCGCGACCTGCTGTCCTTCGTCGGCGCGGAGGTCTTCGGGCCGGGCGTGCGCGACGTCGAGGTGGACAACGGCCAGCCGGTGTCGGCCGCCCACAGCGCGTACTGGACCAACCGGCACCTGTACGAGGTCCTCGCACAGGAACTTCCCGGGTGACGCCGGATGGGACGCAGTGCGCAGGGGGCGCACGTGCCGCGGGGCACGGGGGAGCGGCAGGAGCGGCAGCGGATGCTGCGCGAGATGGTCGAGGCGCTCGCCGCCTCCACCCCGCTCGCCGACGAACGCGGCCGTCTGCAATGGGCTCGTGAACTGGCCGACGAATTCCCGGATCTGGACCTGGAGGGATTCCGCACCGCACGGCAGGCGTTCGCCGAGGCGATCCGGCACTGCAGCCGCGTGGCGGAGGACGGGCTCGAACGGCTCGTGGAGGCCACCGAGTTCGTGGCCCCCGGCGTCGCCACCAAGCTGCGGCCGATGCTCGACGAGTGGCACGCCCTCGACCTCTACCGCGGCCGCGACTGGACCCCCCTGCGCGAAGGGCTCGGCCTCGCCCTGCCCGAACTGCCCGCCCTGGTCGCCGCCGCCACCCAGGACCGCGTCCGCCTGCCCCGGCACTGCCGCACGGCCTGGCACGCCTTCACCCATCTGGCCTGCCACAACGCACCGGTCGGCGGGCTCGAACCCAGCATGGTCCTGCTTGAGCATCTGATGCTGCGGAGCGAGGCCGCGCACGTGATCGGTGAGATACGCGCGTGGAACGACCACTTCGCGGGGGAGTGGGGCGCGAGCGAGGGGGCGCAGGGGTTGCGAGCCCTGCGCGCACGGCTCACCGGACGCCCGGATCCGGCCGCGCAGACGCCCACGGAGCACACGACGGCGGCGGGAGCCGACGGGCTCGGCGAGCCGCGCGTACCGGTCATACGCCTGTTCATCAAGGTCGCCCCGGACCTGCGCCCCTCGGACGCACAGGCCGCCCGGCAAGGGAGGCACGAGGCGCACTACCGGATCTCGTCCCGCGTCCGGTACGCCGAATCCGTGCGACTGCACCGGGAGGACTGCGACCCCGTGGATCCCGTGCCACGCGGCAGGCTCCCGTACGCCGTCGCTGACCTCCTGTCCGCGACGGCCGAGCTGTGGCAGTCTCGGGACGAGAACGTGGTCCTGGAATTCTTCCTGCCGGCGGAGTTGCTCACGGAACCCGTCGAATGGTGGGACCGGAATCCCCGGCTCGGGCATTCCAACCCACTGCTGAGCAAATACCCGTGGGTGTACGTGCACAGCCTCGAACGGATGCAGCGGCGCGATCTGCACCACGCCTGGCGCAGACGGTGGACGCGCTTCAGGAGCGACCCGGGCCGCGGGCGCGCCCACTGGTGCGACCCGGAGGGCCGGCCGGACCCCGAGCACCTCGCGCTGCTGGATGCCCGGATCGGCAAGGAGGAGGGGGTGGTCTGCATGGTCCTCAGCGACACTCCGCGGGCCGGTGACGGCACGGGCGCGCGCGAGCTGCGGCTCGGCCTGGACCTCGGCGTGCCCGTGGTGATCTTCCACCGGGCCCCCGAACCGTCCGGGGCGTCGGAAGCCTCCGTGGCTTTTCGCGGTCTGGTGAAGGAGTTGTTGGCCGGTGAGGGTCTGGCGAACCTTCCCGCCGCTGCCCGACAGTGGAGGAGCGACGCGGCGGCGGGGACCGCGGACGTGCGCGACAAGGCGTTGATCCAGCAACTGGGCGTGGTCTGGGACGATCCGCAGCAGCTCCTCGACGGTGACGCGTGCGCCCCCGCCGCCTTCGTAGGGGGTACCGAGTGAACGCGCAGGAGACGAACGGACTGCCGTACCGGGGCAGCGGAGCCCCGCGCCCGCAGGGACCGTACGAGGAGCGCGGCTGGCCCGAGGGGCCGCGCTGGCGCAGCTTCGACGGGGGGCCTGTCCAGCCCGGGCCGCCGGACGAGGACGAGGCGGACCGCAGGCTCGGCCCGGCCGGCGCGCCGCGCACACCCCCGCCGGACGAGGTGCGCCTGGTCAACGCGGCGATCCTGCTGCGCCGCCCCCTGCTGGTCACGGGCCGTCCCGGCGTCGGCAAATCGGCCCTCGCCTTCCGCATCGCCCGCGAGCTGAACCTGGGCCGGGTCCTGCAGTGGCCGGTCACCAGCCGCACGACCCTCACCTCCGGGCTGTTCGAATACGATGTGATCGGCCGGGCGCAGGCGGGCCAGGCCTGGTACCTGGCGCAGCAACAGCAGCCGGCCACCGCCGCGGCGGGCGAACTTCCGTCGGACGTGGGGGAGTTCGTGCAGCTGGGGCCGCTCGGCACGGCGCTGCTTCCGCACCGGATCCCGCGCGTGCTGCTCATCGACGAGATCGACAAATGCGACGTCGACCTGCCGCACGACCTGCTGTCGCTGTTCGAGGACGGCCGGTACGCCGTGCCCCCACTGGTCCGGGTCAGTAAAAAACAACCCCTGGTCACCGTGCACACCGCCGATCCGCGAGGAACCGCTCAGATCACGGACGGTATCGTTCACGCCCGGGCGTTCCCGATCGTGATCATGACCTCAAACGGGGAACAGGAGTTCCCCGAGGCCTTTTTGCGTCGCTGCCTGCGTTTGGACATGCCGGACCCCGATGCGGAAGGGTTGGGCGAACTGCTCTCCGCCCACTTCTCCGACCGACTCGGTGACATGCACTCCAAGTTGATCCAGGACTTCACGTCCCGCAGCGAGCGCACCGACGGTCTGGCCGCCGACATGCTGCTGAACGCGGCGCATCTGGCGACCTCGGGCGCCTACACCCACGAGGACGGCGACGACGCCGAGTGGCAAGCGGTCCTGCGCGCCATCTGGCACTCGCTGAAGGCCGACGGGGCAGAGATCGGTGACTGAAGGCCCGCCCGCTCCCGAGGGCCGGGGGCCGGACGCGCACGGCCCGCGTCCGCCCTCCGGCCGCTCACGCCTGCCCGTGGGCGAGCTGCGCTGGTGGGAAGTGGCGGACGCGCTGTGGATGGCCGAGCACCACCCCGAACTCCTGGACCCGCACAAGGAACCCGAGCCGCCGCCCGCCGCCGCGCGACGGCCCGCGCCGCCCCCGGAAACGCCGCGGACGCCCGAGGAGCCGTCACCGGACGCCCCCGGACCCGTACGAGAGGCTGAGGCCGATGCGCCGCCGGTCGGCATCGGCCCCTTCCAACCGCCGGTCGCACAGGAGCAGTCGACGCACGAGGCGAGCGGCTCCTACGGGACCGACGACGCCGCGACGCCGCCCCCGGGCGCCGGCCGTCGGCGCCCCGGCCGCCTGCGGCGGCGTGGGACCTCGGCCAGGAACCTGGGGCGCGCGTTACGGCCGTTCCGGCAGATCCGCCGCACCTCGCCCGTCGAGGAGGTCGACGAGGACCGTACGGGGGAACAGTTCGCCGAGGCGCCCTGGCTGCCCCCGGCCATGCGGCCCTCGCCCGAGGCGCGCTGGGACGTCGTGCTCGTCGTCGACAGCGCCCCGCAGATGGCCGTCTGGCGGGCCACCGCCGACCGGCTCGCCGCCGTGCTGCGCCGCTACGGCGGCTTCCGCGACATCGTGCTGCGCTGCCTCGACACCGACTCCACCGGCGGCGTCGTGCTGCGCGCCCCCGGAAGGCGCGGCGCCACCCATCCGGTGCGCAGCCTCGTCGACCAGTCCGGGCGGCGGATCGTGCTCGTCCTCACCGACGGCGTCGCCGCCGCGTGGCGCAGCGGCGCCGTGGACGCCGCGCTCGCCCTGTGGGCCAGGCACCAGCCGCTCGCGATCCTGAGCACCCTCCCGCAGCGCCTGTGGCACCGCACCGGGCTGCGCCCCGAGCGGGTCCGGCTGCATCTGTCCGGGCGCGGGGCCGCGGGCGAGGCCGTCCACTGGGAGCCCGCGCAGCCCTACGGTGCCGACGCGTGGGTGACGCCGTTGCGCCGGGCGCGCGCGTTGCCCGTCCCGGTCCTGGAGGTGTCGGGGGAGTGGCTGTCGCCCTGGGCCCGATTCGTGGCCGGGGAACAGCCGCGCTGGACCGAGGTCGCCGCCCTGATGGTGCGGCCGGACGCGCGCCCCCTCGAACCCGGGCCCGCGCCCCGGGACGCCTCGGCGGCGGAACAGGTCGCCCACTTCCGCGTCTGGGCCTCGGCCGAGGGCTTCGAGCTGGCCGTGCGGCTTGCGGCAGTGCAGTTGGATCTTCCGGTGATCGCCGCCGTGCAGCGCGCGATGCTGCCCGAGTCGGCGCCCGTGCACCTGGCTGAGCTGCTGATGAGCGGCCTGGTCGAGGCGGTCCCGGGGGACGGGAGCGCGTACGTGTTCCGGCCGGGTGTGCGCGAGGAACTGCTCGCCGCCGGGACCAAGCGCACCACCTTGCAGGCCTCGCGCCGGGCGGCGGAGGTGCTCGCCTCCCGCAGCGGCGCGGCCCGTGAGCTGCTCGCCCACTACGAAGGGCGCGAGCAGGAGCCCGAACCGGAAGTGACGGCGGAGAACGCGCGCTTCCGGGCGGTCGAGCACGCGGTCCTCAGCGTGCTGGCCGGAGAACATCTGCCGAGGGCGCGACGGCTCGGGCGGCTGATCGCGGCCCACACAAGAACGGCACCACCGACGGACGCTGGGGAGCGTGGCGGAGTGATATCGGACGAATCATCGCAAGGCAGAATGAATCTTGACAATTCGCTCGATGGTCCGCGTCGCACCGATCCCCCGTATCCCCCGCAGTCCGCGTCCGCCGGGACCGGCGGCGGGGGACCGGGTGCGCCCGGCCCGCACCAAGGAGGCACGCCAGTGACCACGGTCGTCCCCGGGACCGCCGCCCCCGCCACCCCCGCCTGGGAGGAACCGGCGGGCGCCGCGCCTCAGACGCGCGCGGTCCGCCCCGCGATCCTCGGCAACATGCCGCCGCGCAACCTGGTCTTCACCGGCCGCGACGACCTGTTGCTGCGCCTGGAGGCGGATCTCGGCGAGGGCCCCACCGCTGTGCTCCCGCACACCCTGCACGGTATGGGCGGCGTCGGGAAGTCGCAGCTCGCACTGGAGTACGTCTACCGCAACGCGGACCGCTACGACGTCGTGTGGTGGATCCCCGCCGAGCGCCCCACCCAGATCGCCCAGGCCCTCGTCGAACTCGCGCTGCGGCTGAACCTGCCGGTCACCGCCGAGGCGAACACCGCCGTCCCCGCCGTCCTCGAGGCGCTGCGAACGGGTGTTCCCTACGCCAACTGGCTCCTCGTCTTCGACAACGCGGAGAGCCCCGAATCGGTGCAGAGCTACTTCCCGCTCACCTCGGGCGGCGGCTCCGCCGGATCCATCCTCGTCACCTCGCGCAACCCGCAGTGGAACACCCTCGCCCACCCCCTTGAAGTCGATGTCTTCAAACGGTCCGAGTCGATCCAGCTGCTCCAGCGCCGCAACCCCGACCTGGCCGATGCCGAGGCCGACCAACTCGCCGCCGTGCTCGGCGACTTGCCGCTCGCCGTCGAGCAGGCGTCCGCCTGGCGCGCCGAGACGGGCATGCCGGCCGAGGAATACCTGCGCCTCTTCGAGGAGAAGCGGGCCGAACTGATGGCGGTGTCCCCGCCCACCCAGTACGAACAGACCGTGGCGACCGCGTGGAACGTCTCGCTCGACCACCTGGAGGGTAAGAACAGCGCCGCCCTCCAACTCCTTCAGGTCTGCTCGTACTTCGCGCCCGAGCCGATCGCGCGCTCGCTCTTCTCCGGCGCCCCCGTCGAGCCGATCGCCCCCGACCTGGACCGCTCGCTGACCGACCCGCTGCGCCTGGGCCGCGCCATCCGCGAGATCAACCGCTACTCCCTCGCCAAGATCGACCACCGCACCAACTCGATCCAGATGCACCGCCTGGTCCAGGCCGTGCTCAACGCCCGTATGTCGCAGGAACAGCGCGACCGACTGCAGCACGGAGCGCACCTCCTGCTCGCCGCCGCCACCCCGCGCGACCCGCAGGACCCCTCGCACTGGGCCAGGTTCGCCGAGCTGTACCCGCACGTCGTCGTCTCGGACGCGATGCGCTCGCCCTCGCGCCACGTGCGGCAGATGGTCCACGCCGTCGCCGAGTACCTCTACTACTGGGGTGACCACGAGGGATCGCGGGACTTCTCCCAACGCGCCTACGACGTCTGGACCGAGCTGCACGGCGAGGACGACCGGCAGACCCTGCTGCTCGGCCGCCACCTGCGGTACGTGCTGTGGGCGCTCGGCCGGTTCGGTGAGGCCGCCGCCCTCAGCCGCCGGATGCTCGCCGTCCTGGAGGCGCGGCCCGGCTCCGACGTGGACGACGAGTTCCTGCGCGTACGCGGCCTCGCCGCCTCCGACAGCCGGGCCGGCGGCGCCTTCCCCACCGCCCGCGAGATCAACGAGGAGGTCTACGAGCGCGCCGTACGGGCCTACGGCGACGACGACCCCGAGACCCTGATGCACGCCCACAACCTGGGCGTCAGCCTGCGCGTCAACGGCGACTTCCGCGGCGCCCTCGAACTGGACCGGCAGACCTGGCAGCGCAGGACGCAGATGTTCGGCGAGGACTCGCTGTCCAGCATGCTCACCGAGTCCAGCGTCGCGCTCGACCGCCGTGAAATGGGTGAGTACGTCGAGGCGGTCCGGCTCTTCGAGGACATCACGGAGCGGTACCGGCTGCGGATCGGCGCCAACCACCCCAACACCCTGCGCAACGTGGCCCGGCTCGGGGTCTCCCTGCGCAAGGCGGGCCATCACGCGGCGGCCGCCGAGCTGACCCGGCGGGCCCGCAAGGAGCTGATCAGCCGCTACGGGCCGGAGCACCCGGACTCCCTCGTCGCCTCCCTCAACCTCTCGGTCGACCTGCGCCAGTCGGGCGAGCTGACCGACTCGATGAAGCTCGGCGAGGCGACCCGGGACCTGTTCGCGCAGGTCTTCGGCGCCGACCATCCGCACACCCTCGAAGCCGAGATGGATCTGGCCATCACCTACCGGCTCCTGGGCAAGGTGGACGAGGCCCGCGCGCTCAACGAGTCGGCCCTGGAGCGGTGCGCGGCCCAGTTGGGCGGTGGCCACCCCGACACGTTGGTGTGCCGGATCAACCTGGCCAGCGATCTGTTCGCGCAGGGCGACACGGCCGGGGCCCTCGCCCTGGACGAGGCGACACTGGCCGCCGCCAAGGACACCCTCGGCGACGACCACCCGACGGTCCTCGTGCTGACCAGCAACCTCTCCCAGGACCTGCGGGCGCTCGGCCGCCTCATGGAGTCCGAGGAGCTGCGCCAGGCCGCCGTCGAGGGCATCGCCCGGATCCTCGGCGATCAGCACCCCGCGTACGCCGACGCGGTGGCCTCGCGCCGGGCCAACTGCGACATCGACCCGATGCCGATCTAGTCACCGACAGGCTCTCGAGGGGCGGGCGCGAGTCCGTCCAGCCAGGTGACGAGCGCGACGGGGCCGGGGCCCGCCCCGTCGCGGCGGCTCAGGGCGCGGTCCACGGCCCGCGCCAGCTCCGGCTGCTTGCGCGCGACACGGCCCGGCGCCCCGGGCCCCTGCGCGCGCAGGGCCAGCAGGAGATCGGCCCATGACGACCGCTCCGCGCCGCCCTTCACCAGCGCGGCGACGGCGGCCCCCACCGCCCCCGCCGCGTCCCCGCGTACGTGGAGGGTGTGGGCCGGGCGGGTGCCGCGCGGCAGTCCGCTCGCGGGTCCCTCGGGCTCGGCCAGGCGCGAGCGGTACAGCGCGGCCATGACGTCCAGACGCGGCACCCCGGTGTCCGGGCACAGCCGGGCGGCGGCGGCCGGCATCGGGGTGAGCGGCGCGGGCCAGGCGCCGGCGAGCGCGGTCACCGTGGCGGGGTCGGGCTCCAGGTGGTGCAGGCGCCAGCTCATCGTGTGGTGGTCGGCGGCGTCCCGCGCCATCGCGTCCACCGGGCCGAACCGCGCCGGATGCTCGCCTTGCGCCACGCTCTCGCCGAGCCGCCGCACCAGCCTGCGGCCCAGCTCGGTCAGGCCCTTGTGCGTCTCGAAGTCGCGCAGGACGCGCAGTAGTTGACGCCGCCACAGGGCGTACTCGAAACCGGCCGTGGCGTGGTCGTCCACGGGGGAGAGGGCGCGGCCGCGCCAGAAACGGGTCACCGCCGTGAACGCGTAGACGCCCTGGAGCAGCCCGCGCAGCGGCCGTGGCTCGTCGCGCCAGGGTGTGTAGAAGAGGGTGTCGTCGTCGGGCTCGTACAGCTGGTACAGGTGCATGAGCATGCTCAGCTTGGTGTGCTGGATCTCGTGCGCGAGGACCGCGGCGAGCTGCTCGGCGTCCGGCGGCCGGGCGGATGCCAGGCGCCCCGCGCCGTCCCCCGAGGTGGCGCTGGGCAGGCGCTCGACGCCCTTGCGCTCCACCGGTTCGAGGCTGCGAAGGAGCACCCCGACGTCCGTGGCGGACTGCGCGTCGGCCGCCGCCAGCAGGGGCGCGGCCTCGTGCAGCAGCTCGGTCCAGCGCTCCGCCTCGTCGGCGGGCAGCCGGCCCGGCGGCCGGCCCTCGGCGGTCGGCACGATGCGGTGCGGGCCGAGATCGTCGAGGAGGACGGAGCGCGGGGCGCCGGGCGAGACGAGCGTGATCGTGCGGGCCGGTTCCCAGCCGGGGCCCGGCGCCGTGTACGGGGCGGTGACCCGGACCGTACGCCCCTCGATCTCGACGGTGACCTCGTCCGCGCCGGCCGTGACGCGGGCCCGGCCCCAAGGGGCCGCGCCGGGCACGACGGCGCGGCCGACGCCCGGCAGCGACACGGTGCCGTACCGCGAGGGCACGCCGAGCGTGAACGCGGCGCCGGTGCGCAGCGCCGCCGCGGCGGCCAGGGCGTGGAAGTGCCCGGCCTCCACCCACAGCGGCTCGGAGGCGGGCGGAGCGGTGGAGCGCAGGGCGCGCAGGGCGCCGCCGAGCCACAGACCGGTCTCGGGCGCCATGAGGAGCTCCTCGACCGTGTCGTGCGCGCGCCGGTCCGCCTCGACGAGCAGGCGCCACGGTTCGTCCGTCGCCTCCAGCGGGCCGACCAGCCAGGGGCTCTCGCGCAGCAGGTCGAGAAAGAGGTCGATCATGAGGAGGCGGTGGCTGCGCTCGGCCTGCCACAGGCCGTGCAGCACGCGCGTGCTGCCGCCGCCACCGGCCAGGGCGTCGAAATCCGCCTCGGAGAACCCGTGCCGCCGCAGCGCGGTGGCGGGGGCCGCGGGCTCAGCGGGCACGATGCGGCTCCGGACCTCCGCCCGGTCCTCGCAGGGGCGGCTCAACTCCCGTCGTCGCCGCCGAAGTTGACGTCGGGGTCGTCCAGCTTGCGCAGGAGTCGCCGTTTGCCCAGCGCCCGTTCGGCGCCGGTATGCGCGCGTAGCTGCTCAAGCGTCCATCCCCCGAGGTCCACAAGTTCCGACTCGACCGCAGTGTCGGCGTGATCCATGGTGCCCTTGCCCTCCCAGCATCCGGGCCGCCGGTGACGCCGACGCCGACCCCTGTTGCTTCATCATGTCCCCTGCACTCATGCTCGGGAACCCCGTGTCTCAGACATCCTTTCCGGACAACTCGTGTGCTCTGGCCGAGAATTCGTTGTACGCGCGTGTCCCGGCGTCGACCATCTCCAGCGCCGCGCACAGCTCGTCGAGCCCCCCGGGAAACTCCAGGCACGTGTCGACGAGGTCGAGCAGAGCCGGTCTGGTGATCGCCGACTGGGGCACGCTCGCGGCGATCTCGGGCGGCAGCTGCCGGATCACCCGGGCCCGCGCCTCGGGCTCCCGCATCGCCGGTACCCGTTCGAGCGCCACGACCAGCTCACGGCGCTCGGCCCGCGTCGGTCCGGCCCCCGTCCTGGTCGGGCGCCGCCACTGCTCGCCCTGGCCGGCCGGCCCGGAGTGCCAGAAGTAGGTGGGGGTCTGCGCCGCGCCGCCGCGCGCCGCGACCCGCTCCCGCAGCCGCTCGGCGAGGCCCCGCGGATCGGCGAACCAGCCGCCCTCCGCGCCTCTCTCGTCCCAGACGTCGTGCACGGCGGCGGTGAAGACACCGGGCCCGCCGGTGCGGCTGCCGCGCGCGGACTGGCCAGGCGCGCACGCGAACAAGGCGTGCTGGCCCGGCCGTTCCCGCAGCGGCCGTACGGGGACGGGGTCGGGCGCGAGGGCGCCGTCGAGCCGGGCCGGGTCCGCGAACAGCTGGCAGGCGTCGAGCAGCCACAGCTGGTGCGGGAAGGACGGGACCAGATCGGAGCGCCAGGCGGCGAGCGCCGCGTCGAGGTCCAGGCTGCGCAGGTCCTGGCCGGTGGCGTCGGCGTACAGCAGGCGGCGGTGCCCGTCGGCGTCGACGAGTCCGTGCCCGGACCAGGCCACGAACAGCAAGTCACCACTCTCGCGCGGAAGTTCCCGGAACAGGGCCCGGTGTACGTCCTCCCGTCCGGCGCCGCGGACCGTCAGCCCCGTCGCCTTCGCGAGTCCCTCGTTGTGCGGGGCGGGGGAGAGGAGCAGGGTGATCCGCTCGGGCGCCACCCCCGCCTTCAGCAGGCGCTGCGCGTGACCGACCGCGTCGCGCACGGGCCCGTCGAGGTCCCAGTCGGCACCGCCGTCGTAGCGCTCCACTCCTACGATGACGGCGTGCGTCGACGGTGTCCGGTCCGGCATGGAGGATTCCTCCCCGGGAAACGGCGGGGCGAATCGCGGGCCGCGCCACGCAGCGGCCGTCCAGGGACCGTTTCGGGCCCGTTCCGGTGCCGCCTCAGTGCCGACTCGGCGCCGCTTCAGGGCCGGGGCGCGGCGCCCGGCGCGCCGTTCCTGACCGGCCTGGAGTGGATCTTCGTGATGCATGCCGGGACCGCGACCGCGTCGTCGTGGACGCGTGCCCGGTACGCGCTCGGCGTCTCCCCGACCAGCTCGGTGAAGCGCGAGCTGAACGAGCCGAGGGACGTACACCCCACGGCGAAGCACACCTCGGTCACCGTGAGGTCGCCGCGGCGCAGCAGCGCCTTCGCCCGCTCGATGCGGCGTGTCATGAGATAGCTGTACGGGGTCTCCCCGTACGCGGCGCGGAAGCTGCGGGAGAAGTGGCCCGGGGACATCAGCGCGACCTGTGCGAGCGCCGTCACGTCGAGCGGCTCGGCGTAGTCCCGGTCCATCCGGTCCCGGGCCCGCCGCAGGCGCACGAGGTCGTCGAGCTCGAGCTGTTTCACCCCACGAGTCTCGCACAGGGGCGCGCACGGGGGCGCGGATCGGTGGCACGGTGCGGTGACCGACCGACGTACGGGTTCCACCTCGCGCGGGTCGTACGACACCCGCCCCGACATGCCCGTGGCGCCTCCGGGGCCGGTCGCGCCCCCACCGCCCGCCGCGCCGCCGCAGCGCTGACGCGACGGTGTGCGCCGCCCCGTGCCTCAACCGCCGCCCAGGCGCTCCGCGCCCTCTCTCTGCGCGTGCTGTGCGCCCCCGCGAAGAGGTTCGCTCCCGTCGGACGCTGGTCATAACCGTGGAGACACGGGTCCGGCGAACGGGGTGATGAAAGGAATCGGCATGGCACCTCAGGCAGTTCTCGAGGCGGGTCGTCTTTCCGCCATAGCGAAGATTCTGGACCGGGCGGGCGGGCACCTGAGCGCAGCGGTCCACGACGACGCGGAGATCTCGGGGATCCAGTCGCTCCTCGCCCTCTCGCGCAGCGCCTCCTACGACGTGACGTGCGCGGTGCGGCACACGGTCACCGGTGAGATCAATCTGGCCCACGCCCACCTGGAGGCGGCGCGGACCGCGCCCGACCAGCACGCGGTGGCGGCCGCGGGCATGCCGACGCCGCTGCCCGCGAAGGTGCGTACCGCGCTCCAGCTCCTGCGCGGCATCCAGGGTTTCTTCAGCTCGGAGACCGAGGACGCCATCGTCCGCGCCCTGAGCCTCGACGTCGGCGCGAGCCGCGTGTAGCGCTCGCCCCATGACCCGGAGACCTCCATGTGGTGTGGCGGTGGACAACCACCACGCGGAGGTCTTCGCCATGCCCGGACGCCCCCGGTCCGCTCCTCGCTCTCCTCACGGGTCTCTTGACAGGGACACGGCCGCTTGTATGGTCTAGGCCAAGCAGTAACGGCCGTTCCGCTTACGGGAATTCGTCCCGCGCCGATGTGCGCGGACGCGTTCCCCTGTCCCTTCGCGCCTCTTGGCCCCACCCACGAGAGGCCGACCTGACCGCGCGCCCCCACATCTCGCGCGCCGCCAGGAAGACCTGAGTGAAGGAAGTACACATGAACGCCAGAAGGAAGACCGCTGCGCTCATCGGCGCGGCCCTGGCCCCGGCCATCGCCCTCAGCCTCCCCGCCTCCTCGGCGAGCGCCCACGGGTACATCGACAGCCCGCCCAGCCGCCAGGCCCAGTGCGCGGCCGGCACGGTGTCCTGCGGTGACATCACGTACGAGCCGCAGAGCGTCGAGGGTCCGAAGGGGCTGACCAGCTGCAGCGGCGGCAACAGCCGGTTCGCCGAGCTCGACGACGACTCCAAGGGCTGGGTCGCCACGCCCGTCCCGAAGAACGCCAGTTTCCAGTGGAAGCTGACCGCGCAGCACGCGACCAGCACCTGGCAGTACTTCGTCGGCGGCCAGAAGATCGCCGAAGTCGACGACAACGGTGCCAAGCCGGGCGCGACCGTCACCCACCAGGTCGACTTCGGCTCGCTGACCGGCAGGCAGAAGGTGCTCGCCGTCTGGAACGTCGCGGACACGACGAACGCGTTCTACGCCTGCATCGACGTGAACGTCGGCGGCTGACCCGCGTCCCCAGGGCCTGCCAGGACCGGTGGCGCCGCGAGCCACCCCCCACGGCGCGTACCCGCGCGTCCGGCTCGCGGCGCCCCGCAACCCCCCACCTCCGCACCCGTTAGGAGCGCTTCATGCGCCGCCGCATCCTCGCTCTGCTGACCGCCACCGCCTCGGCCGCCGCTCTCGGCTTCACCCTGGCCGCGCCCGCCTCCGCCGAGAAGGCCGACGCGCAGGCGGACTTCGTGGTCAGCCAGGCCCAGTTCGACCAGATGTTCCCGGGCCGGAACAGCTTCTACACGTACGAGGGCCTGAACGCCGCCCTCAGCGCCTATCCGGAGTTCACCGGCACGGGCAGCGACACGGTGAAGAGGCAGGAAGCCGCCGCCTTCCTCGCGAACGTCGGCCACGAGACCGGCGGGCTCGTGTACGTCGTCGAGCAGAACACCGCCAACTACCCGCACTACTGCGACACCTCGCAGTCCTACGGCTGTCCCGCGGGCAACGACAAGTACTACGGGCGCGGGCCCATCCAGCTCAGCTGGAACTTCAACTACAAGTCGGCCGGTGACGCCCTCGGCATCGATCTGCTGCACAACCCCGACCTCGTCCAGAACGACGCGGCGGTCGCCTGGAAGACCGGCCTGTGGTACTGGAACACCCAGACCGGGCCCGGCACCATGACGCCGCACAACGCGATGGTCAACGGCTCTGGTTTCGGCGAGACCATCCGCAGCATCAACGGCAGCATCGAGTGCAACGGCGGCAACCCGGGCCAGGTCCAGAGCCGTATCGACAACTACAAGAAGTTCGCGCAGATCCTCGGCGTCGACCCCGGCGCCAACCTGAGCTGCTGACCGCGGGTCACACGTGTGAGGGCCGACCGGCCCTCACACCGGCGCTCACAATGGAAAACACGCGGTCGATCCGGGCGGATGTGATGTGATCGACCACTATGAGTGCGCAGCAGGACACATGTGACATGACCGACCTGGCGGGCAGGGCGGAGCGCAACCTCGCCGAGCACGCCGCCCACCTGCACCGCGGCCTGCAAGGTGCGACGGTCACCACGGCCGACGACCTCGTGGTCGCGGACAGCGGTCTCGACGACGACACCTTCAACATCGTCGCCGCGGCCCGCTTCACACCCGACACCGCCCCCGCCCGGATCGCGGCGACGACCGCCGCCCTCGCCGCCACGGGCCGCCCCTTCACCTGGTGGGTGGGGCCCGCCTCGACCCCGCCCGACCTGTCGGCCCGCCTGGCGTCCGCGGGTCTGCCTCCCGCCCAGATCGGCACGGCGATGTGGGCCGGGCTGACCGACATACTGCCGCAGCCCTACGTGACCGGCCTGGACATCCACCCCGTGACGACGCCGGAGCGGCTGCGCGACTACGCCGCCGTGCTCTGCGCCAACTGGGAGCCGCCCGCCGCCACCGTCCGCCGCTTCTTCGAACGCGTCGCGCCGCGGGCGCTGGCCGCCGACTGCCCCGCCCGCCTCCTCGTCGGGTACGCCGACGGCCGCCCGGTCAGCACGGCCGAGGTCTTCCTGCACGCGGACGTCGCCGGGGTCTACAACATCAGCACCCTGACCGCCCACCGCCGCCGCGGCTACGGCGGCGCCATGACGCTCGCCGCCCTGCACACGGCCCGCAGGAGCGGCCACCCGCTCGCCGTCCTCCAGGCATCGGCCGAGGGTGAACCCGTCTACCGGCGTCTCGGATTCCGCGCCTTCGGCCACGTGACCGAGCACGCGCTGATGCCCGGAACGACGCCTTCCGCCGGTGTCGGACCCAGGCTCTAAACTGGGACGTCGGTCAGCGCGGAAGGGACGGAGAACCACAGTGGCGGCAGGTGCAGGAGGGTCGGCCGAGGCCGGTTACAGCGATCCCTCCGCCGAGGTCCTCGACCGTGCGGCCGAGGCGTTCGGGCTGCTCGCCGCCCCCACGCGGCTGCACATGATGTGGGCTCTCGCCGAGGGCGAGTGCGATGTGACCGGGCTCGCCGAGCGGGTCGGCGGCGCGCTGCCCGCCGTGAGCCAGCACCTGTCCAAGCTCAAGCTCGCCGGGCTCGTACGGGCCCGCCGCGAGGGCCGCCGCCAGGTGTACTACGTCGACGACCCGGACATCGTGACCGTCGTCCGGCTCATGGTCGGCCAGCTCACCGAACGCGCCGAACAGGCGGAACAGGCCGACGCGACGGTGCGCCGGCTGCGCGGCACCGGAACCTGAAACACCCCGTGCCCCTCCACGACCCCGCCGTCCCCCGCACCACCGAGGCGCCCGCCCCGGGCCCCGCCCCGGGCGATCCGACCGCGCTGCAGGTGCTGCGCGCCCTGGACGGCTCCCCGCGCGGCCTCACCGAGGCGGAGGCGGGGGAGCGGCTCGCACTCCACGGATCGAACGAGCTGCCCCGGCACCGTCCGCCGTCCAGGGCCGCCCGTCTGTGGCGCAGCCTGCGCGACCCGTTCACCGCCGTCCTGTTCACCCTGGGCCTCGTCTCCGCGCTGGTCGCCGCATGGGGCACCGCCTGGGTGATCCTCGCCCTGGTCGCCGTGAGCTGCGTGCTGCGCGCGCAGGGCGAGCACCGCGCCGACCGCTCCATGGACCGCCTGCGCGGACTCGTCGCCACCACCGCGAGCGTGCAGCGCCGCACCGCCCTGGACGCCGCGCCGAGGGTCCGCGAGATCCCCGTCGACGATCTCGTCCCCGGCGACGTGATCCGGCTCGCCCCGGGCGACCTGGTCCCCGCCGACGTACGGCTGCTCAGGGCGCGCGGTCTGACCGTGCACCAGGCGGCCCTGACCGGCGAGTCCGCGCCCGTGCCGAAACAGCCGGTGGACCTGCCGGACGCGGGCGACAGCGGGCACCTGCTCTTCCAGGGCAGCAGCGTCGCCTCCGGCGCCGCCACCGGCATCGTCGTGGCGACAGGACCCGACACCCGCTTCGCCGCCGTCCGCACCGCGCGCCGCCGCACGGCGCCGAGCGCCTTCGACCGCTCGGTGCACGGGATCTCCTGGGTCCTGATCCGCTTCATGCTGCTCACCCCGCCGCTGGTCCTCATGGCGAACGCGGCGCTGCGCGGCCGGGGCCTGGAGACCCTCCCCTTCGCGGTCGCCGTGGCCGTCGGGCTCACCCCGGAGATGCTCCCGGTCATCGTCACCACGTGCCTGGCGCGCGGCGCGGCCCTGCTCGCCCGCGCCCACGGCGTCATCGTGCGGCGGCTGCCCGCCCTGCACGACCTCGGCGCCGTCGACGTCCTGTGCGTCGACAAGACCGGCACCCTCACCCAGGACCGCCCCGTCGTCGACCCCGACCGCACCGAAGCCGAGGCCCTGCACTGGGCGGGCGCGTCGGCCTGGTGGACGCTGCAGACCGCCGGGCCCGCCGACCCCGACCCGCTCGACGAGGCGCTCCTGGCGGCCACCGGCCCCGAGGACTGGGAGGCGTACGACGGCGTCGACGCGCTCCCCTTCGACCCGGTACGCCGCCTCGCCACCGCCGTCGTACGGGAACCCGGCGCCCTGGGCACCCACACCCTCGCCGTGAAGGGCGCGGTCCCCGACGTCCTGGAACGCTGCGCCCTCGACGCGGACGAGCGGGCCGAACTGCTGCGCCGGGCGGCCGGCCGCGCGGGCGACGGCGTCCGCCTCCTGGCCGTCGCCACCTCGCGCCGCACCGCGCGCACGCGCGCGTACACGCCCGCCGACGAGCGCGGCCTCACCTTCCGCGGCTTCGTCGCCTTCCACGACGCCCCGGCCGACACCGCGCGGGACGCCGTACGCGCCCTCGCCGCGCGGGGCGTCGAGGTCAAGGTGCTGACCGGCGACGACCCGGCGACCGCCGTCCGCGTCTGCCGCGACCTGGGCATCGAGCCGGGCGAGCCGGTCCCGGGCGAGCTGATCGAGGACCTCGGCGACGGACGGCTCGGCGCGCTCGCGGCCCGTACGACCGTCTTCGCCCGCTGCACCCCCGAGGACAAGGCCCGCGTCGTCGCGGCCCTGCGCGGGAGCGGTCGCACCACCGGCTATCTCGGCGACGGCGTCAACGACCTGCCCGCCCTGCACGCCGCCGACGTCGGCATCTGCCCCCGCGACGGCGTGGACGTGGCCCGTGAGAGCGCCGACGTGGTCCTCGCGGGCAAGGACCTCACGGCCATCGAGCACGCCGTCGTGGCCGGACGGCACAGCAGCGCCAACATCGCCTCGTACCTGCGCATCACGCTCTCCAGCAACCTCGGCAACGTGATCGCGATGCTCGCGGCCGCGCTCCTGCTGCCGTTCCTGCCGATGCTCCCCGCCCAGGTCCTCGTGCAGAACCTGTGCTTCGACGGCGCGCAGCTCGCCCTCGCCCACGACCGCCCGGACCCGGCCGTACTGCGCCGCCCGACCGTCCTGCGGCCGCGCGCCTTCCTCCGCTTCATCACCGCTTTCGGCGCGCTCGGCGCCCTGGCGGACCTCGCCACCTTCGCGGTGCTCGCCCTGTGTCTGCCGGGCGCCCTCGACGCGCGCGACGAGTCGGCCTTCCACGGCGGCTGGTTCACCGAGAACCTGCTCACCCAGGCCCTCGTCATGCTCCTGCTGCGCACCGGCCGCCGCGCGGCCGAGGGCCGTGCCCCGGGCCCCGTGCGCTGGGCCGCCACCGGCCTCGCGGTCATCGGAATCCTGCTTCCGCCGACCCCGGCAGGCCCCCTTCTGGGGATGACGGGCCTGCCCGTCCTGTACTACCTGCTGCTCGCCGTCGTCCTCACGCTGTACGCGGCGGCGCTGCGCCTGCTCAGCTCTCCTCGTCCTTCATGGCCCTGGTCTCGCTCTTGAGGATGCGCAGGGACTTGCCCAGGGAGCGTGCGGTGTCGGGGAGTTTCTTCGAACCGAACACCAGGATGACGACCAGCCCCAGAATGAGCAGGTGCCAGGGCTCCAGTGCGTTGCGGAACATGGTGGGCCTTTCCGTTCGTTGGCATGACGAGGCTCGTCGGCACGACGGGGTGCGTCGACATGGCGCGGTGGCCGCCTGACGCAGGTACCGCATCCTCGGCATTACTTGCTACATTGCGCAACCGTACAACCCTTTGGGCTGAAAGAGGGACGCAGAGGATGAGGGCACGTCGATGACGCAGACTCCCGAGGCGCCGGCCGGGCGCTCCCGCCACAGGGGCCGGACGGCGCCCGGCGACACGCCCCGTCGCGACGGGCGCCGCCGCAAGCGGAAGCGCAGCAAGCTGCGTATCGGCCTCGTCATAGGTCTGTCGTTCCTCGTCCTGGTCGGGGCCGGCGCGGGCTGGCTGTACCTGCGCCTCAACGGGAACATCGACACGTTCTCCGACGACGGCGTCTCCAAGAACCGGCCGGACGCCGCGGCGTCCAAGGGTGAGAACGTCCTGATCATCGGCACGGACGCGCGCACCGGCGGCAACGCCGAACTCGGCGGCGGCGACAAGGACGACATCGGCCGCTCCGACACCGCGTTCCTGCTGCACGTCTACGCCGACCACAAGCACGCGGTCGGTGTCTCCGTCCCGCGCGACAGCCTGGTCACCATCCCGCCGTGCAAGCTCCCCGACGGATCGTGGAGCGAGACGCGGACGAACACGATGTTCAACGCCGCCTACTCCACGGGCGAGACCGCCGAGGGCAACCCGGCGTGCACCCAGAACACCATCGAGAAGCTGACCGGCCTGCGCGTCGACCACACGGTCGTCATCGACTTCAAGGGCTTCTCGCAACTGACCGGGGTGGTCAACGGGGTGAAGGTCTGCGTCCCGAACGACGTCTACCAGAACGACCTCAATCCGAAGCGCTCCACCCGCGGCAAACTGATCTTCAAGAAGGGCGAGCAGACGGTCGCCGGGCAGAAGGCCCTGGACTACGTCCGCCTGCGCTACGGCATCGGTGACGGCTCGGACATAGGCCGCATCAAGCGCCAGCAGGCGTTCATCTCCAGCCTCATCAAGAAGATCAAGGACGACGGGTTCACCCCCACCAAGCTGCTGCCGCTCGCCGACGCCGCCACCGAGTCGATGACCGTCGACTCCGGCCTCGGCTCGGCGGACAAGCTGCTCAAGTTCGCGATGGGCATGAAGAACGTCGACCTGCACAACACCAAGTTCGTCACCGTCCCGTGGCGGTACGAGGGCAAACGCGTCGCCATCGTCCAGCCGGACGCCGACGCGCTGTGGGCCGCGCTCAAGGACGACCGCACCCTCGACGGCAAGGACGCGAGCGGCAAGAAGAAGGGGCAGGACGGGCAGAAAGCTTCCGCCTCGCCCTCGCCCTCCGCGCAGTCGACCCCGCAGGTCTCCGGCACGGGCGTGGCCGTCGCCGTCTACAACGGCACCCTGACCAAGGGCCTGGCCTCCACCGCCGCCGAGACGCTGACCGGCCACGACTTCACCGTCACCGGCACCGGCAACGCCCGCACCCAGGACCACGCCACCACCGCCGTCGAGTACGGCGCGGGGCGTGAGGCCGACGCCGCCAAGGTCGCCCTGCTCTTCCCCGGCGCCGAACTGCGCGCAGTAAGTACTGCGGGCGTCGCCGTCGTCCTGGGGGCGGACTACACCGGCGCCGAACCGCCGGCGGCAGCCTCTACGGCGCCCACGACCGTCCCCTCCGGCGTCGCCGACGACGCCCGCTCGGCCGACGAGGACCTCTGCTCGAACCTGACCTACGGGTAGCCGGCCGCCGCGCTACCAGGGGGACGGCCAGGTGCCCGGGCCGCCCCCGCGCCAGTCGATGAGGGCGGACGACTCCACGTCGGTCTCGTCCATGTCGAGCCCGGCCCGCCGCAGCAACTCGGCGACGTCGCGCACGTCATGGGCGAGCCCGAGGATCTCGCCGTCCACACGGACCCGGCGCCCTCCGGAGGTCGACGGCTGATAGACGGTGATCGGTTTGTCCATGCCCCCACGGTCGGGCGTACGGACGCCTCGTGCATCCCGGACACGGCCACGGCCGCCGCGCGGCGGGGCGGCTGGGCGCTTCGGGTGACCCGCCGCGCGTGGCGCCATGCGCGGCAGTCTGAAATTCACACAATGAGCCGGTGGCCGTCACCGTCCTGCACAACGATCCCGCTCCCGCCCCCGACCCCCTGCACACGAGCCCGCGCCACGAGGCGCTCGGCACTCTCGCGGCCGTAGCCCTCCCCGCCCTGGTGATGGCCGCGCTGGGCCTCTGGGGGCTCGACCGGAACGCGGTCTGGCGCGACGAGGGCGTCACGCTGGAGATGGCGTACCGCTCGCTGCCGCAGATCGCCCACCTGGCGTCGCACATCGACGCCGTGCACGGCCTCTACTACGCGCTGATGCACTTCGTCCTCGCCCCCGGCCCCGGCGAGACGCTGCTGCGCCTGCCCTCGGTCCTCGGCGCCACCGTGGCGGCCGGCCTCGTCGGCCTGCTCGGCACCCGCCTCGCCCGCCCGCGCGTCGGCCTGTGGGCGGGGCTGCTCTTCGCGGTCACCCCCTTCGTCGGCCGCTACGCGCAGGAGGGCCGGTCCTACGCCCTGGTCGCCGCCGGGGCGCTCGCCGCGACCCTCGCCCTCGTACGCGCCGTACAGGGCGGTGGCCGCCGGCGCTGGCTGCTCTACGCGCTGTCGACCGCCGGGACGGCCTGGCTGCACGAGCTGTCGGTGCTCGTCCTCGCGGCCCACGCGTGCACCCTGTGCTGCACGCGGGCGCCCTGGAGGGTGTGGCGGGCATGGCTCGCGGTGGCGGCGTGCGTCCTGGTGTCGCTGGTGCCGCTCGTCCACCTCTCGCGGACGCAGAGCGCCCAGGTCGGCTGGCTCGGCAAGCCGGGCCGGGAGCAGGTGCGGGGGCTGATCGAGGCGTTCGCCGGGCCCGCCGAAGGGGTGTGCGCGGTGGTCCTCGCGCTCGCGGTGGTGGGGGCGTGCGCGCGGACGCCGCACCCCGGGCGGGTGTCATTGCGCGCCGTCGCGCTGCCGCTGGCGGTCGTGCCGCCCGCGCTCCTGCTCGGCGTCTCCCGCTACGAGCCGCTCTACTACGACCGTTACGTGCTGTTCTGCCTGGCCGGGGTGCCGCTGCTCGCGGCCGCCGGCGCTGACCGGATCGTCTGCCTGCTGCCCGCCGGGAGGAGCCCCCGCACGTCGGGGGCGCACGGCCTCCTCGCGGCGGGCGGCGCCGCCCTGGCCTGCGTCGCGTTCGCCGCGCAGCTGCCGGTGTACGCGCACGAACGCGGCCCGCACGCGCGCCCCGACGACCTGACCGGCATCGCGGTCCTGGCCGCACGCGAACTGGAGCCGGGCAGCGCCCTGCTCTTCCAGCCGTCGCCGAACGCCCGCCGCGCCGCGGCCGCCTACCCCGCCGCCTTCCACCGCCCGTACGATGTCGCGCTGGCCCGCAGCGGCGCGCGGGCGGGCCAGTTGTACAGCCAGGAGACCGACGCGGCGACGCTGGCGCGCCGGCTGCGGTCGGTGGACCGGGTGTGGATGGTCGTCGACTCCCGCGCCCTGCGCCCCGGCTGGACCCCGTGGGGCGAGGCCGAGCGGACGAAGGCCGACATCCTGCGGCGCCACTTCGTCCTGCGCGAGGAGCACGCGGCGCGCAGCGGCGTACTACGGCTCTACGAGCGACGGTCCGCGGCCACCGCCAGGACGCAGCGGGTGCCGCGGTAGATGGTCGGTATGCACGTGTCGCATTGATGCACCGGCATGCACGTGTCGCAGTGGATGCGCAGCGACCGGGTCCGCGGGTCCTTCGCCCCCCCCCGGTCGATCCGGTCCGGCTCGCGCAGCAGGGCCCGCGCCACCGCGACGAACCCGTACCTTTCGGCCGTCGCCCGCTCCGCCGTATCCCGCCGCGAGGCCGTCGTCTTCGGCACGGCGGGCCTGACCGCGCCGTCGCTCCGGCGCGCCGACGACGGGCCCTAGTCGGGCGTCACCGGCAGCAGACCGCGCTCGGCGAACACCTTCTTCGCCACGGCGGTGGCGTTCAGGGCCTTCGGGAAACCGCAGTAACCGGCCGCGTGCAGCAGCGTCTCGACGATCTCCTCGGGCGTGAGGCCCACATTGAGGGAGGTGTTCACATGCACCTCCAGCTGGGCCTCGCAGCCGCCCAGGGCGGTCAGGATGCCGAGCGTGACCAGCTGCCGGTCACGCGGCGGCAGGGCGGGGCGGTCGTAGATCTCCCCGAACCCCCAGGCCACGACCTGGTGGGCCAGCTCGGGGCTGACATCAGCGAGCGAGGCGGTGAGACGCGGGCCGATCTCGGCGTTGACCCCGTTCAGCACCTCCATGCCGCGCTCGAAGCGGGCTGCGCGGCTCTCGCCGCCGGGCTCCGTGCTCATATCCGGTACGTCCGTTTCCGTAGGCGGGTAAGGAGCGATGCCATGGGCAACCGTAGGAGCATGACAGCGACGCTCGGTGCCTTCGTCCTCGGTACGCCCGACCCGCCCGCGCTGGCCGACTTCTACCGCGCACTGCTCGGCTGGGAAGAGGTCGTCCGCTCACCGGAGTGGGTCCGGCTGCGCGCCCCGGAGAAGGAGCGGCCCAGTCTGAGCTTCCAGCTGGAGACGGACCACACGCCCCCGGTGTGGCCACAGGCCCCCGGTACGCAGCAGATGCAGGCGCACCTGGATCTGGAGGTCCAGGACCTGCCGGCGGAGACGGAGCGCGCCTGCGCACTCGGCGCGACGCTCGAGGACCATCAGCCGCAGGACGGCGTACGCGTTCTGCGTGACCCGCACGGTCACCCGTTCTGCCTCTTCCTGCCGGGCTCCTGAGCCGCCCTCACGCCTGGTCGGCGCTCTGTCGTGGGCCGGGGCGCAGCTGGTCGGCGCGGTGCGCCTCGTCCTGGGCGAGCAGCGCGAGGAGGGACGCGACGGTCAGGCCCGCCTCCGCCTCGGCGGGGTGGCGCAAGGTTTTTCCCGGCGTGATGCGGTAGGCGTTGCCCCGCCCCTCACGTGTGTGGGAGAGGAAGCTGCTGGCCTCCAGATCCGCGATGATCTTCTGGACGGCTCGTTCGGTGAGCCTGCAATGCGCGGCGATGTCGCGGATCCGCGCGTTCGGATCGTCGGCGATAGCTGCCAGCACCCGAGCGTGATTGGTGATGAACGTCCATCCAGCATGCGGTTCCGGCACTCCATCCATGCCCGAATCGTAGGCCCCACGCTTCGTGTCTTTGAACCCCTGAACTTCGTTTCAGGTATCGCTTGACGTATGTTGCCGCAGGGCGGGAATCTGAGAGCGGACCGCCGGGCCGCAGTGAGGGAGAGGCCATGCCAGAGTCTGCACAGCCTGGGAGCGTGGTAGCCGCCACCTGCGCCGATCCGGACGCCAAGGCCGACGCCCTTCGGCTGACCGGGCTCACGCTCTTCAACCACTGGGACGGCGAGCAGATGGTCGTCAGCGTGCGCGGCGATCTCCACCTGCACGAGGAGCAGGAGCTGAACAGTGTTCTGCGGCCGCTTCTGCTCGCCTCGGACGGCAGCGTCGGCCTCGACCTGAGCCGCGTCGAGCCCTGCGGCTGCTCGGCCGTCAACGTCTTCCTGAGCGTCGACCCCCTCGCCGAGGACCCGGCCTGCGAATCGGTCGACGGGCACCGCGCGGATCTGGGCCGGGAGGTCGCGCAGCTGCGGCGGGCGATGCAGAGCCGCGGCACGATCGACATGGCCCGGGGCGTCCTCGTTGCCGCGTTCGGCATCAGCCCCCAGGACGCCTGGGAGGCGCTGGTCGACGTCTCCCAGCGCACCAACATCAAGCTGCACCTGGTCGCGCAGCACCTGGTCGATTCCACTGCCGGCGATCGCGCCCTGCCGAAGAACGTGCAGAGCCAGATGTCCGCCGTGATCGCCCGGATAGAGGCCAGGGCCGCCCGCCCGGACGCGCCGGACACCCCGGCCGATCCGGTCGACAGCCAGGCATGGGACTGGGACGACACGGGCGACGCCACACCGGAGGCGGTCATCGCGGGCCTGGCGGACGCGTCGGCGGACAACGGGGGCGGCGCGTAAGAGCAGGGACGCGGCGCGTCAGAGCAGGGGCACACCGGCGCCGGTCGCCTTCGGCCGCCGCCCCCCGCCGCACGTGAGAGGCCACGCTCCTGTCCGCCCCAGCCTCCGGCGCCCGCGCGCCCAGCCCCCACCACGCGATCGCGTACCTGGGCGCCACCTACGCGGAACTCGTCGACGCCGACGAGGCGACCGGCACCGCGGCCGCCCGCTCGTACGTCACCGTCCTCCAGGCCGTGGACGGGCTGCCCCCGCAGGCGGTCGCCGCGGGCCGCCACCACGACCGGTTCGCCCGCCTGGGCGGCGCCTGGCGCTTCACCGAACGGCGCGTCCACATCCGCCTCGTCAGGGACACCAGCCGCCATCTGCGCCGATCTCTCGTATGGGAACGCGCGCCGCGCGGTAGGCATGCCGCGTGCAGACCTTTCTCCCGTACCCCGAGTTCACCCGGTCCGCCGCCGTACTGGACCGCGCCCGCCTGGGCAAACAGCGTGTCGAGGCGCTCCAGGTGCTGCGCGGTCTGACCGTGCCCGGCTACGGGTGGCGCAACCACCCGGCCGTACGCATGTGGATCGGCTACGAGGAGGCCCTGGTCCGCTACGGCCTCGACGTGTGCGCGACCTGGGTCGCCGAGGGGCGGGCCGACACCTGCGCCACCACCATGATCACGGACTTCACCAGGCACCACCCGGGCGTCCCCGTCCGCGAACAGGAGCAGCTCGCCGCCGACGGGGAGCTGCCGCCCTGGCTGGGGGAGCCCGCCTTCCACCGCAGCCACCGGTCCGCCCTGCTGCGCAAGGCGCCGGAGATCTACGCGCCGGTCTTCACGGACGTCCCCGACGACATGCCCTACTTCTGGCCGGCCTCCGACCGCGACCCCGCGGCGTCCTGAGGCCACGCGCCCACGGCCCCTCCGTCCAGTATTTACGCCAGAGTTACCGGGAAGCGCTTACCCGTACGCCGTAGATGCGGTGGGATCGGATCATGCACCGACCCGTCCCCGACCACCTCGACCACCAGTACCGCGGCGAGCACCCCCTGCGCACCCTCGGCCACCTCTTCCGCCCCGACCGGAGCAAGCTGCTCCTGGCGATACTTCTCTTCGCCGTCAAGCACAGCCCGATCTGGCTGCTGCCGGTCATCACCGCCACCGTCCTCGACGTCGTCGTACGCCACGGCGGGCAGGCGGAGCTCTGGCAGGCCACCGGCCTGCTGCTGTTCATCCTGGTGATCAACTACCCGCTGCACCAGTGGTACGTACGTCTGCTCGGCGGCAGCATCCGCCGCATGGGCACGACCCTGCGCTCGGCGCTCTGCCGCCGCATGCAGCAGCTCTCCATCGGCTACCACTCCCGCGTCAGCTCCAGCGTTCTGCAGGCCAAGGTCGTGCGGGACGTGGAGGCGGTGGAGCAGATGGTGCAGCAGAGCGCCGACATGGGCCTGGGCGCCGTGACCACCCTCATCGGCGGGCTCGTCCTGATCGGCTTCCGCACGCCCGAGTTCCTGCCGGTGTTCCTCGTCGTCGTCCCCGTGGCGGGGCTCCTGGTGATGCGGCTCCGCGGCCGTCTGCGCAGCCACAACGAGGACTTCCGCCGCGAGGTGGAGCACCTCTCCTCCCGCGTCGGCGAGATGACCACGCTCATCCCCATCACCCGCGCCCACGGCCTGGAGCGCACCGCGCTCGGCCGCGTCGACGGCTCCCTGCGCCAGGTCTTCGCGGCCGGGCTGCGCCTGGACACCATGAACGGCCGCTTCAACTCGGCGGCCTGGGTGCTGCTCAACATCCTCGGCGTCTGCTGTCTGACCGGCTCGGCCCTGGTCGCGTACCACGGCTGGCTGGGCGTGTCGGCGGGCGACGTCGTCATGCTCAGCTCCTTCTTCACCCTTCTGACCGGCTCGGTGACGACGCTGCTCGGCCTGGCCCCGCAGATCAGCAAGGGGCTCGAGTCGGTGCGCTCGGCCGGTGAGGTGCTGCAGGCGCCCGACCTGGAGAGCAACGCGGGCAAGGCCGAGCTCCAGCGGGTGACCGGCCGGATCGCCTTCGAGAAGGTCGGGTTCTCCTATGCCGGGGCGGACGGCGAGGCGGACGGCGTCGCCGTCGACGACTTCACCCTTTCCGCCCGGCCCGGCGAGACCGTCGCCCTCGTCGGCGCGTCCGGCGCGGGCAAGTCGACGGTCCTGAATCTGCTCATCGGCTTCATCCGGCCCACGGCCGGGCGGATCCTGCTCGACGGCGTCGACATGGCCACCCTCGACCTGCGCAGCTACCGGCGGTTCCTGTCGGTGGTGCCGCAGGAGTCGATCCTCTTCGAGGGCAGCATCCGCGACAACGTGACGTACGGGCTCGGCGACACCGACGAGGAGACCCTGCTGCGGGCGCTGCGCGACGCCAACGCCCTGGAGTTCGTCCGGCGCCTGCCGGACGGCCTGGACACGGTGGTCGGTGAGCGCGGGGCGCGGCTCTCCGGCGGGCAGCGGCAGCGCCTGGCCATCGCCCGCGCGCTGATCCGCGACCCCCGCGTCCTGGTGCTCGACGAGGCGACGTCAGCGCTCGACAACCGCTCCGAGGCGCTGGTCCAGGAGGCCCTGGCCCGCCTGGTGCACGGCCGGACCGTCTTCGTGGTCGCCCACCGGCTCTCCACGATCCAGGGCGCCGACCGCATCGTGGTGATGGCGGACGGCCGGATCGCCGAGACCGGCACGCACGCCGAGCTGGTCGCCCGCGGCGGCGTGTACGCGGGGCTGCAGCCCGCCGCGGCGGGCTGACGCGGAGGAGGGCGCCGTCCGCACGCCACCGGCGAGGGCGGTGAGTTCCGCGGCCCGGACGGGGCGGGGGTGCAGGAGGGCGTGCGCCGCCCGGCGCGCTTCCTCGACCCCGCTCGTCCCGGTCAGGACGCACAGCGTGTAGGCGCTGTCCTCGCGGGCGCGGGCCGTCTCCGGCGTGGGCCGGCTCTCGTGCAGGCCGGTGGTCTCGTCGTGGCGGATCAGCGCCCGGCGCAGCTCGGAAGCCGTGGGAAGCAGCGTGGCCATGTCTTTTTCTCCCTGTTTCGTCACCTTGTCTTCCTGTGTTCTGCCCACCCGAACGGGTGTATACCGGGACTTTCGTCCCGACCGTCAGCGGGAGGCCGGGCGCCACTCGAACATGACGATGGTCGCGTCGTCGCGCAGCCGGTTGTCCTGGGCGTCGACGACGGAGTGGATGAGGCGGCGCAAGGTCTCCGCCGCCAGCTCGCCCGCGGCGGTGGCCCGGATGACGTACTCGGCGAACCGGTCGAGGCCGAGTTCGCCACCGTTCTGGGTGCGGGCCTCCGTGACGCCGTCGGTGTACATCAGGACCCGGTCGCCGGGTTCCAGATCCATCTCGTGCACCCGGCGCGGGGTGGACGAGAGAGCGGCCGGGAGGCCGAGGGGCGGGTCGGCGTCACGCTCCATCGCGGCGGGCAGCAGCCGGTCGTCGCGTAGGAGAAGCGGCGCGGGATGCCCGCAGTTGATCCAGCGGAGGCCGCCGGTGGCGAGGTCCAGCTGGGCGAGGATCGCGGTGCAGAACTGGTCGGGCAGCCACTGCGACAGGGCCGCGTCCACGGACTCCACGAGGTCGGGCAGGTCGGCGCCGGTGCGGCGGGCGTTGCGGCAGGCCGCCAGGGAGACCACCGTGGTGAGGCCGGACGCCAGGTCGTGCCCCATGGCGTCCATGATCCCGGCATGCAGCGTCGTCTCGGTCAGCGCGTGGTCGAAGGCGTCGCCCCCGACCTCGTAGGCCGGTTCCATGACCGCGGTGGAGACGGCGTGGGTCGTGCCGATCGTGCGCGGCGGCAGATAGGCGCGCAGCATCTCGGCGGGCAGTTGCATGGGCTTCGTACGGGCCCTGCGGACGTAGGTGTCCTTGAACGCCCGTTTGGAGGTGATCATCATGGCGCACAGATGGGCGAGGGTCCGCCCGCGCCGCAGGGTGAGCGGATCGAGGGCGGGGGAGCGCACGGCGAGGACGCCGATCCGCTCGGCGCCGTCCACGAGCGGCAGCCAGGCCGTCATCCCGCCGAGGTCGGACTCCTCCACGCGCAGGGACTCCGTGCGGTACGTCCAGCCCGCCAGCGAACCGTCGATGGGGAGGGTCGGCGCCACCTCGTTCAGCGGGGCCAGCTGGCGCTGCTGCAGATCGGCGAGGTAGATCACGGCGCCCTGCAGACCGAGCGCCTTGGAGCAGCGGGCCACCGTAGTGGTCAGGTCCAGGGGCAGGTTGCGGGGGTCGGCCAGGAACTCGCCGAGAACGCTGTCCCCCGTACTCGTGGCCTCGGGTGCCGTCACCTCATCACTCCTTGCTCGGCCCGCGCGGACGACTCCCCGGGCAGTCTCGCACCGCCGTGCGCGGCCCGCCTCCGGTGACGATCCGGCCGGGCGGCGTTCGCGTTCGTGGGCGTTCGCGAGGTGTGGGGCAACGATCTGCGGGACACCCGATGTCCCGAGATGTGCGTTCGCGCAGGCCGGCCGCGACGAGTGGACGGGACGCGCGACCGCGGGCATCCCGGCACGGACAGCGAGCCACGAACCGTACAGAGCACGAACCGGCTCGAGAGCACGAACCGTACAGAGCACGAACCGGCTCCAGAACACGAACCGGACAGAGAGCGAACCGGCTCGAGAGCACGAACCGTACAGAGCACGAACCGGCTCCAGAACACGAACCGGACAGAGAGCGAACCGGCTCGAGAGAACGAACCGGCTCCAGAGCACGAACCGGCTCCAGAGCACGAAAGGAACAGCACCGATGGGCGGCACCCCGCAAGACCCCACGACCAAGCACCCGCAGCCGGACTTCCCCCAGCAGGACCAGGAGCACCCCGGCACCGGCAGGGCCATGGACCCGCAGCCCGACCACGGCGAGGACTCCTACCGGGGCAGCGGCCTGCTGCGCGACCGGGCCGCGGTCGTCACCGGCGGCGACTCCGGGATCGGCCGCGCCGTCGTCCTCGCCTACGCCCGCGAAGGCGCCGACGTCCTCTTCACGCACCTGCCCGAGGAGGCGGAGGACGCCAAGGAGACGGCCCGCCTCGTCGAGGAGGCGGGGCGCAAGGCCGTCCCCGTCGAGTGCGACATCCGCGAGGAGGAGCAGTGCCGGCGGCTCATCGAGCGGGCCGTCGGTGAGTTCGGCCGGATCGACGTCCTGGTCAACAACGCGGCCTACCAGATGTCGCAGCCGGGCGGCATCGAGGACATCACGACCGAGCAGTTCGACCGGGTCGTGCGCACCAACCTGTACGGCATGTTCTGGCTGTCCAAGACGGCCCTGCCGCACATCCCCGAGGGCGGCTCCATCATCAACACCACCTCGGTGCAGGCCTACAAGCCGAGCCCGCACCTGCTCGACTACGCGACGACCAAGGGCGCCATCGTCACCTTCACGCAGGGCCTCGCGCAGATGCTGGCCGAGAAGGGCATCCGGGTCAACGCGGTCGCGCCCGGACCGGTGTGGACCCCGCTCATCCCCGCGACGCTCCCGGACACCGAGGAGTTCGGCAAGCAGGCGCCGCTGGGCCGCCCCGCGCAGCCCGCGGAGATGGCGCCCGCGTACGTGTTCCTCGCCTCGGAGCAAGCGAGCTTCATCACCGCCGAGATCATGAACGCGACCGGGGGCACGCCACTCCCGTAGACCTCCGGAACCAGCGGAAGGAGACGGTCACGTGAGTTCCGACGCCGAACTACGCATCGGCCGCCACACGATCGCGATGAAACGGCCCGACAAGGAGCTGTTCCCACAGGACGGCATCACCAAGGCCGACCTCGTCGAGCACTACCGCCGGGTCGCCCCGCGCATGGTGCCCGAGCTGCGTGGCCGGCCCCTCATGCTGGAGCGGATGCCGGACGGCATCGACAAACAGCGCTTCTACCAGAAGGAGGTCAGCGACTACTTCCCCGACTGGATCCACCGCGCGTCGGTGCCCAAGGAGGGCGGCGAGGTCACGCACGTCGTGTGCGACGACGCCGCGACGCTCGTCTACCTCGCGAGCCAGGCGTGCATCACCCCGCACCGCTGGCTGAGCCGTGCCGACCAGCCGCGCCACCCCGACCGCCTGGTCTTCGACCTCGACCCGCCCGCCGACGACTTCGAGCCGGTACGCCGGGCCGCCCACCGCCTGCGCGAACTGCTCGACGACCTCGAACTCGCCTCGGCCCTGATGACCACGGGCTCGCGAGGGCTGCACGTAGTGGTGCCGCTCAGCCGGCGCGACGACGCCGACGACGTGCTCGCGTTCGCCCGCGCCGCCGCCCGCGAACTCGCCGCGCGCCACCCGGAGGAGCTGACGGTCGAGCCCCGCAAGGACGCCCGCAAGGGCCGGCTCTACCTGGACGTCGCCCGCAACGGCTACGCCCAGACCGTCGTCGCCCCGTTCGCCGTCAGGACCCGGCCGGGCGCCCCCGTGGCCGCGCCCCTCGACTGGGACGAACTCGACGACCCGGAGCTGACCGCCCGCCGATGGACGGTGGCCGACCTCGGCGACCGCCTCGACAAGGACCCCTGGGCGGGGCTCGGCCGCCACGGCGGCGGTGTGGCGGCGGCCGCGCGGCGCCTGGAGAAACTGTCCTGACGCGACCCGGCCCCATGTGCCGCCGCCTCTTCCTACGCCGCGTTCTCCTGCCGCGTCAGGGCCTTGACGAGTTCGTCCCGGGTCATGGCGGAGCGGCCCGGGACGCCCGCGTCGGCGGCGCGGCGGTACAGCTCGGCCTTGGTCAGCCCGTCGAGCGCCGCCTTGCCGGTCTCGGACGTGCCGCTGCCGCGCTTGGCGGACTTGCCGCGCGCGGTGGACCTGGCGGGCTTCTTCGCCCGGTCGACGCTCGCCCGCAGCGCGTCCATCAGCTCGACCACATTGGTCGACTCGGCCGGCGGCTCCGCCTTGCCCTTCTTCCTGCCGCTCCGCTTGGCCTCGATGAGCGCGTTCACCTGCTCCTGGTACGTGTCGTGGAACTCCTCGGGCTTCCACTCCATGCCGAGCGTGTCGACGAGTTGCCGGGCCATCTTCAGCTCGCGGTCGGTGACCTCCGTGCGGCCCGGCAGGTTGTCGATCTCGCTGCGCGGGTCCCGGATCTCGTCGGCCCAGTGCAGCGTGTGCAGGGTCAGAAGCCCCGCCTCCGCCTTCACCGCGACCAGGTACTGATGGTTGCGCATGACGAACGTGGCGATCCCCGCCCGGCCCGCCTCGGCGAGGGCCTTCTCCAGGAGCGCGTACACCTTCGTGTACTGCTCGCCCTTCGGGCCGAGGTAGTACGTCTTGTCGAAGAAGACCGGCTCCACGTCCTCCAGGTCCACGAACCCCGTGATCTCGAGGGACTTGGAGCGGCCGGGCGCGATGTCGTCCAGCTCGTCCTGCTCGACCACCACGTATTGGTCGCCGTCGTCGAACGCCTTGACCACCTCGTCGAGCGGCACCTCCTCGCCGGTCCGCTCGTTCACCCGTTTGTTGCGCACGCGGTCGGAGGTGCCGCGCTGCACCTGGTGGAAGCGCACGGTGTGGTTCTCCGTGGCGGTGTACATCTGGACGGGCAAGGACACCAGACCGAAGGTCAGCGTGCCGCTCCACACCGGACGCGCCATGCGCGAGGCCCCTTCCTGTTCCGCTCCGCTTCCCCTCATGGCACCCCGGGCGACGGCCCGGCGCATCCCGGGGCCGCGTCCGCGCCCCGTTGGCCTCGGACGCATGGCTGAACCACGACCTCGTCCCGTCGGTGTGCTCGCCTCCTACGACTTCGACCAGAGGGAGGAGCTGCGCCGGTGGCTCGCCCCCCGGGCGGAGTACACGCTCGCCTTCACCGACGAGGTGCCGTACCGGGACAACCTGGAGCTGGTCTCACGCCTCGGCCGGCCGGCCTTGCTCGCGGAGCCCGTACGGGAACTCGTCGCACGGGGCGCGGAGGCGGTTGCTTACCTCTGCACCGCGTGCAGCTTCGTCGACGGTGTGGCGGGGGAGCGGGCGCTGCGCGCGGCGATGCTCGGGTACGGGGCGCCGCGCGCCCTGACGACCAGCGGCGCGGCCGTCGACGCGTTGCGCGCGGTCGGTGCCCGGCGGGTCGCGGTCGTCCACCCCTACCAGGAGCCGGTAGGCGCCCGGCTCGCCGCCTACCTCGCCGAGTGCGGCCTCGACGTCGTGGGGCTCACCGCGCTGGGGCTCGACGCCGTCGAGGATGTCTACACCGTGGCGCGGGAACAGGTGGTGGACGCGGTCGTCGCGGGGGACCGGCCCGAGGCGGACGCGGTCTTCGTCAGCTGCACCTCACTGCCCACCTACGACGCGCTGCCCCACCTTCGTGAGCACCTCGGCAAACCCGTCGTCAGCGCCGTCCAGGCCACCGCGTGGGCGCTCCTGGAGGATCCTCCCGCCCGGCTCACCGCGTCGTGCGCCAGTCCGAGTTGACGGCGAATTGAGCCCCGTCGGGGTCGCACAGCACCGCTTCCGTCCCGTCGTCGGCCATCCGCAGGACGCTGCCGCCCCGGTCTTGCGCCGCCTCGGCGCACGCCCGGACGTCGGGCACCGAGAAGTGCACCTGCCAGCGCGGCCGGATCGACGGGTCGGGCGCGGCCTCCACCGCCCCCGAGTGGATCCGGGCGACGATGTCGCCCCGGCTGCGCAGCACGACCTCCTCGTCCTCGTACTGCACGTCGCAGGAGTCCGGGGCGTCGGAGGCCCAGCCGAGCACCTCGCCGTAGAAGATGGCCGCGTCGAAGGCGTTGCGGGTGTACAGCGCCACGAAGGCGGGGGCGGCGCGGCGCCACTCCTCCCACCCCGCGACCAGCGCGCCCTCCCAGATCCCGAAGACCGCTCCGTCGCGGTCGGCGAGGAGCGCGGCACGGCCCGGCGGGAAGGAGATCGGCCCGATCGCCGTGGTCCCGCCCCGCTCGTGGCTGCGCGCCACCGTCTCGTTGGCGCTGGACGCGGCGAAGAACGGGGTCCAGGCGACCGACGTCTGCCCCATGCTCTTCGCCTCGGACACACCCGCGACCGGCACCCCGTTCACGCTCGCGAACCGGTACTGCTCGCCCATCTCCCCGGTGTGCCATTCCCAGCCGAGCACGGAGTGGTAGAAGTCCTCCGCGACCCGCAGGTCGTACGTGGACAGGCTGACCCAGCAGGGGGCGCCGAACACCGACCTGCTGGCCGGGGTCCCGCTCACGGGTGTGTTCTCGCTGCTCATGTACGTACCGTTCCGAGGTCGAAGGAGGCCCCCGCCCGTGTTCCCGCCACCGGACGCCCCGCCCGCGGCTGCCCGGACCACACCCATTAGACACTGGCGGCTCCTTGTCCCGCCTCCGCTGAGGCTCATCCGTTCGGGCACTGCCCGCTCGCACACACGCCGTGCCGCGCGTCAGATGGGAGCAATCCGGATCCGGGTGGGAGACCCGCCGGAGGGTACGCGGAAGGTCATCGCACAGCGCGGCGGACGAGTGAGCCGCGCCCGGTCCGGAAGGAGAACATCCATGCCCCGAGGTTCCAGCCCGAAGCGTGAGCGCCAGTACGAGCACATCAAGGAGGGCGCGGAGAAGCGCGGCACCTCCGAGGGGCGCGCGGAGGAGATCGCGGCGCGCACCGTCAACAAGGAGCGGGCCCGTTCCGGCGAGTCGAAGCAGGCGAGCAAGGTGTCGACCCGGGACAAGAAGTCCGCGCCGCAGCGCGGCGGCGAGCGCTCCCACAGCGGGGCCCAGGGCCCGACCAGGGACCAGCTGTACGAAGAGGCGAAGAAGAAGAACATCGAGGGCCGCTCCTCCATGAACAAGGAGCAGCTGGCGAAGGCCGTGGGCCGCTGAGCGCGATACGGCACAGCGCCCAGCGCCCAGCGCCCAGCGCCCAGCGCCCAGCGCACCGCGCACCGCGCACAGGGGCCGGGCTCCGCGGAACACGATCCGCGGAGCCCGGCCCCTGTCATGGCGCCACCCGTGTCACACGGTGGTGCCGAACCGCTCCCAGACGCGGTGCTTGGAGAGCAGTTCCTTCATCTGGGTGAGGACCGCCGAACCGCTGTCGCCGAGCACGATGCCCGGGTCGGCGGCAGGAAGCCCCGCGGCTTCGATGGTCTGCTCGGCGCCCGCCCAGCCGCCGATGGCCTTGCCGTGGCGGTACGCCTCCTCCAGGAGGAGCCGCACGCGCGGGTCGAGCGTCGCGGTCGCGCTGTCCGCCTTCGCGTCCCGCGCCGGGATGGCGTCGGCGCCCGCGGCGGGCACGCCGACCACCAGGAGGGCGTCGAACTCGATGGAGCGCGCCGTGGCGAACGTCCGCTGGACCGTCACGGGGTCGCCGTCCGGGTCCAGCTTCCCGCCCGCCGGGGCGATGACCAGCGGCACCATCCCGCCGTCGAGCAGGGTCCGACGGACCGTGCGCACACCCTCCAGGTCGCCCGTCCCGTCGGTCACGATGCCGATGAGCCGTCCGTCCGTCGGCCACTCCTGGCCGATCTGGGAGAGCGCCGGGCTCGGCCGCGGGTCGCGCAGCGGCTCGGTCGGCGCGGGCGCGGGCAGCCCGAGCGAGGCGGCGACCTGCGCGCACAGCTCCGCGTCGATGTTGGCGAGGACCTGAAGCCCGCGCTCCTTGACCGCCTGCTCGTAACACTTGCCGAGCTCGAACGAGTAGGCGTTGACGATGTGCTCGCGCTCGGGCGGCGTCATGCTCAGCCAGAAGAGCCGCGCCTGGCTGAAGTGGTCGTCGTAGGAGGCGGGCGCCTCACGGACCTTGCGGGACGCGGGCAGCTCGGCCGGGACCTCGATGTCCGCGCCGTTCGCCGCGCCCGCCAGGAACGGGCAGCCCCCGTCGAGCGAGTTCGGGCGGTACGGCGCGACGCCGCGGTGCACGGCCGTCTGGTGCATGCCGTCACGCAGCATGTCGTTGACGGGGGCGTGCGGGCGGTTGATCGGCAGCTGGGCGAAGTTGGGGCCGCCGAGCCGGCTGATCTGGGTGTCCAGGTAGGAGAAGAGGCGGCCCTGGAACAGCGGGTCGTCGGTGACGTCGATGCCGGGGACGAGGTGGCCGAGGTGGAAGGCGACCTGCTCGGTCTCGGCGAAGTAGTTCGACGGGTTGCGGTTGAGGGTGAGCAGTCCGATCGGCTGTACCGGGGCCAGCTCCTCCGGCACGATCTTCGTCGAGTCGAGCAGGTCGATGCCCTCGAAGGTCTGCTCGGGGGTGTCGGGGAAGGTCTGGATGCCCAGCTCCCACTGCGGGTAGGCGCCCGCCTCGATCGCGTCGGCGAGGTCGCGGCGGTGGAAGTCGGGGTCGACGCCGCCCGCGATCTGCGCCTCCTCCCAGACGAGGGAGTGCACGCCGAGCTTCGGCTTCCAGTGGAACTTGACCAGGGTCGTCTCACCGGCCGCGTTCTCCAGGCGGAACGTGTGGACGCCGAAGCCCTCCATCATCCGGTAGGAGCGCGGGATGCCCCGGTCGGACATGTTCCACAGCGTGTGGTGCGTGGCCTCGGTGTGCAGGGTGACGAAGTCCCAGAACGTGTCGTGCGCGCTCTGCGCCTGCGGGATCTCCCGGTCCGGGTGCGGCTTGCCCGCGTGGATGATGTCCGGGAACTTGATGGCGTCCTGGATGAAGAAGACCGGGATGTTGTTGCCGACGAGGTCGAAGGTGCCCTCGGAGGTGTAGAACTTCGTCGCGAAACCACGGGTGTCGCGGACCGTGTCCGCCGAGCCGCGGGAGCCGAGGACGGTGGAGAACCGGACGAAGACGTCGGTCTCGACGTCCTTGCCGAGGAAAGCGGCCTTCGTGACCCCCGCCGCGTTGCCGTAGCCCTTGAACACACCGTGGGCGGCGGCGCCGCGGGCGTGGACGACGCGCTCCGGGATGCGCTCGTGGTCGAAGTGGGTGATCTTCTCCCGCAGGTGGTGGTCCTGGAGCAGGACCGGCCCGCGCGGGCCCGCTTTGAGCGAGTGGTCCGTGTCGTAGAGGCGGTCGCCCTGCGCGGTGGTGAGGTACTCACCCTGCTGGGCGACGGCGTCCTGGCCGTCGCGGGACGGGGAGCCGGTCGGGCTGGTCGGCCGCGGCCCGCTCTGGTCGGCCTTGGGGGGCAGGGGCCCGCGCGGTTCGGTGGGTTCGGCGACCGTGGGCGACTCGACGCCCGGCTTGCCGGGGACACCGTCCTCCGGGCCTTCGGGGGCCGTCGCGCCGGTCACGGTCTCCTTCACCTTCTCCGCCGCGTCCCGGAAGGGGTGGCCGTCGTCCATCTCTGTCTCTCCTTCGGTTGCGCCGCGCGTCGTGATCCAGAGGCGGCCTTCATGAAGCGAACGGATCAGGGGTACCCGAATCCGCCCGTATCGCACGGGGCTGTTCAGTTAGCTTTGCCCGCGGCGTCCCGCCGCCGGTGCAGCGCGGCCACAGCGCCCAGGACCACGCCGACCGCCAGGACGATCAGCCCCCGCAGCCACACCTCGCCCTCGATCTGCGTGGCGAGGACGACGCAGGAGGCGGCGCCGAGTACGGGGATCACGGTCCACGCGCGGAAGTGCGGCGGTGTCGAGGTGTCGCGGCGCAGCACGAGCACGGCGGTGTTCACGAAGAAGAACACCACGAGCAGCAGCAGGACGAGCGTGGAGGCGAGGGTCTCCACGTCACCGGTGAGGGCGAGGAGGAAGGACAGCAGCGTCGTGACGGTGATCGCGGCCCACGGGGTGCCGCGGCCGGGCAGTACGTGGGTGAGGACGCGCGGCAGCAGACCGTCCCGCGCCATGCCGAAGGCGAGCCGCGAACTCATGATGCCGGTGAGCAGGGCACCGTTGGCGACGGCGACGAGCGCGATGGCGCTGAACAGCTTCGGCGGCACCCCGCCCGCCTCCCTGACCACTTCGAGCAGCGGTCCGCTGGAGTGCGCGAGGGTGTCGGTGGGCACGGCGGCCGAGGCGACGATCCCGACGAGGGCGTAGACGACGCCCGCCGTGACCAGGGCGCCGAAGAGCGCACGCGGGTAGGAGCGGCGCGGATCGCGGGTCTCCTCGGCGACGTTCACCGAGGTCTCGAAGCCGACGAAGGAGTAGTAGGCGAGCACGGTCCCGCTCAGGACACCGGCGGCGGCGCCCGTCTCGGAGGTGCCGAGCTGGACGAGCCGTCCCGCGTCGCCGTCCCCGCGCACGAACAGGACCACGCCGAGAGCGACCACGATGAGCAGCCCGCCCACCTCGATGACGGTCGCGGCGACGTTGGCGCGGGTGGACTCGCTGATCCCGCGCGCGTTGAGCAGCGCGAGCGCGCACAGGAAGACGGCGGCGACCAGGACGACGGGCAGGCTGATGAAGGCGGTCAGGTAGTCACCGGCGAACCCGCGGGCCAGCGCGGCCACCGAGACGATGCCGGCGGCCAGCATGCAGAACCCCGCGAGGAACCCGGCGAAGGGACCGTAGGCGAGCGTCGTGTAGTGCGAGGCGCCACCGGCCCTCGGGTACTTGGTGGCGAGTTCGGCGTACGAGGCGGCCGTGAGCAGCGAGAGCAGGAGCGCGAGGACGAGCGGCACCCACACGGCGCCGCCGGACTTCGCGGCGACCTGCCCGACGAGCACGTAGACGCCCGCGCCGAGCACATCGCCGAGGATGAAGAAGTAGAGCAGTGGGGTCGTCAGCGTCTTCTTCAGCCCGCTGTCCTGCCCCGCGGCCGTGGACGGGCCGGCCGGGGCCGTCACCGCCGAGCCTCATCGCGTACGTCCATGGTGATCACCCTGCGCCGGATTCCCGGCGGCGGCCACCCGAAACGATCAACGTCCGTGTGCGGGGTTCGGCGCGGAACGGGGTAGAGGGGCCGCATGCACACTCACAGCCGAATCGTTCTGGCCGCCGAGGGCGGGGGCTCACTCGTCTTCGTCATCGTCGGCGTCGTCGTGGTCCTCGGGCTGCTCGCCATGTTCGTCGCGGGACGCCGCCGCGCGGCCCGGCGCACCCAGCCCAGCAGGCCCGCCCCCGGTACGCCCGTCGAGGGCGCGGAGGCGCAGCGCGGAACCACCTGGCAGACCCCCGGGGACGACCCCGACCAGGGCCACCCTCACCCGTGACGGCGGGCGGGGCTGTCGACCAGGCGGTTGATGGCCGGCCCCATCTCCTCCAGGGTGAGCACGAGGTCGACCTTGCCGGTGCCGATGGCCGACTTGGGCATGCCGCGGAACTCGGCGGTCTCCGGGTCCTGCACCAGGACCGTCCCGCCGTGGGCCTTGACCGCCTCGATGCCCCGGGCTCCGTCACTGTCCGAACCGGTGAGGACGCAGCCGACGAGCGGCCCGAACGCCTCGGCCGCCGACTCGAAGAGGGGGTCGGCGGCGGGGCGGGCGTAGTTGACCCGCTTCTCGCGCGTGAGGGAGAGGGCGCCGTCCGAGCCCACGCACAGGTGCCGGTCGGGCGGGGCGATGTAGACCGTCCCGGTCCGCGGGCGCTCCCCGTCCTCGGCGAGCTTGACCGCGAGGGAGGTGGCGCGGGACAGGATGGCCGCGATGCTGGTCTCGCGGGAGCGGTTGAGGTGCTGGGCGACCAGGACCGGCACGGGCAGCGCGTCGTCGAGGCCGCCGAGCAGCGTGACGAGCCCCTCGATGCCGCCGGCCGACGACGCGATCACCACGGCCGCGCACCGGCCCCCGGTCCTGTCCCGCATGCCTGTCTGCACCCGTGCAGACTAACGCGATCCCGGCTCCCGGCACGGTTCGGCCTCGTCGGGTGAGTGGCGGAAACGGGCCAGCGTGCCGGCGAACTCCTCGGCGCGGGCCAGCTGTGTGCGCAGGTCCGCGATCCGGTCGAGGGTCGCCTGCTCGAACTCGCGGACACGGTCGAGCAGTTGCTCGCGTGCGTCGTCGCCGTCGGTGAGGTCGTCGTCGGCGGCGTCGAGCCGGTCGGTGACCGTCAGGAGGTCGCGCATCTCGTCGAGGGTGAAGCCGAGCGGCTTCATGCGGCGGATCACCATGAGCCGGGCGACATCGGCCTCGGTGTAGAGACGGAAGCCGCCCTGGGACCGGGCCGAGGGGATGACCAGGCCGGTCTCCTCGTAGTGCCGGATCGTGCGCAGGGACAGCTCGGTCCGTGCGGCGACCTCGCCGATCTGCATGTGCCCGCCGCTCACGTGCTCGCCTCTCATGGTCGTTTCGCCCCGAACCCTACTCTAACGTTAGGGTAGAGTTCCCCGTCTTCCGCACATCCGCACATCCGCTTATCCGCATGCCCGCTCACACTGTCGCCGGGTGTGCCCGAGCCGACAGGTACCGCTTCCCTTGTCCCCCGCGTCCCCCGCCGCTGCCGCGCGCCTGCGCGCCCTCAAGCCCGACTGGCTCTCCGACCCCAAGGTGTGGCGCACCGAGGTGCTCGCCGGTCTCGTCGTCGGGCTCGCGCTGATCCCCGAGGCGATCTCCTTCTCCATCATCGCCGGGGTCGATCCGGCGATCGGTCTCTTCGCCGCGTTCACCATGGCCGTGACGATCTCGATCGTCGGCGGGCGGCGCGCGATGATCTCCGCCGCCACCGGCGCCGTCGCGCTCGTGATCGCGCCGCTCAACCGCGAGCACGGCTTCGGCTACCTCGTCGCGGCGGTGATCCTGGCCGGTGTCTTCCAGATCGTGCTCGGCGCGCTGGGCGTGGCCAAGCTGATGCGGTTCGTGCCGCGCTCGGTGATGGTCGGGTTCGTCAACGCCCTCGCCATCCTGATCTTCATGGCGCAGGTCCCGGAGATGCACGACGTGCCCTGGGCCGTCTACCCGCTGATCGTCGGCGGCCTGCTGCTCATGGTGTTCTTCCCCAAGGTCACCAAGGTGGTCCCGGCGCCGCTCGTCTCGATCACCGTCCTGACCGTGATCACCGTCGCGGCCGGGATCGCCGTGCCGACCGTCGGCGACAAGGGCGAGCTGCCCTCCTCGCTGCCGGTGCCGGGCCTGCCCGACGTGCCGTTCACCCTGTCCACGCTCACCACGATCGCCCCGTACGCGCTCGCCATGGCCCTCGTCGGCCTCATGGAGTCGCTGATGACCGCGCAGCTCGTCGACGACATCACCGACACCCGCTCCAACAAGACCCGCGAGTCCATCGGCCAGGGCATCGCCAACATCGTCACCGGCTTCTTCGGCGGCATGGGCGGCTGCGCCATGATCGGCCAGACGATGATCAACGTACGGGTGTCCGGCGCGCGGACCCGGCTCTCCACCTTCCTGGCGGGCGTCTTCCTGATGATGCTGTGCGTCGTCTTCGGACCGGTCGTCTCCGACATCCCGATGGCCGCGCTCGTCGCGGTGATGGTGATGGTCTGCTTCGCGACGTTCGACTGGCACTCCATCGCCCCGAAGACGCTGAAGCGGATGCCCGCGGGCGAGATCACCGTCATGGTGATCACCGTCGTCATCGTGGTCGCCACCTCCAACCTCGCCATCGGTGTGGTCGTCGGTTCGGTCACCGCCATGGTGATCTTCGCCCGGCGCGTCGCCCACCTCGCGGAGGTCACCCCCGCACTCGACCCGGACGGCGACCGGGTCGTCTACTCGGTCACCGGCGAGCTGTTCTTCGCCTCGTCCAACGACCTCGTGACGCAGTTCGACTACGCGGCCGACCCCGACAAGGTCGTCATCGACCTGTCCGCGACCCACATCTGGGACGCCTCCTCGGTCGCGGCGCTCGACGCCATCGAGACCAAATACGCCCAGCGCGGCAAGAGCGTCGAGATCATCGGCCTCAACGAACCCAGCGCCGACCTGCACAGAACGCTCAGCGGCACGCTCGGCGGGGGCCACTGAACCGCTCGGATAACATGATCGGCCGCACAGGCAACGCCAAGCCACCTCTCACCAGACGGCCAGATACGTGAACACGAAGACCCCGCGAATACCCTCGCGTCCAGCAGAGACAACCTCGCCGTCCAGGTGGCGCCGGCCGCGGGTCCTGCTGTGGGGCGCGGCGGGGGTGGCGACCCTCGGGTTCCTCGTCGCCCTGGAGATCGCCGCCCGCCGCTACGACACGGCGGGCCCGATCACCCACCAGGCGCGCGAGGTGATCTTCGCCCCCGAGTCGGGGCCGCTGCTCTACGCCGGTATGGCGCTGATGCTCGTGGTGCTCACGTGGCGGCAGCGGTTCATCGCGGTGGGCGCCGCGGTCGGCATCGACCTCGTCCTCCTCCTCGTACGGTGGCTGGCAGGGGCCCGCATCGAGTTCGGCAACGGCGCGCTGTGGGTGATCCTCGGCTGCGCGGTCATCGCCGTCACGCGTCGTACGGGAGCCGAGCGGACCCTGCTCCTCAAGGGCGTCGGCCTCGGCCTCCTCCTCATAGCCGGGCACAAGACCGGCGACACCTGGCTGCTCATCACGTCGAAGGAGCGCCCGAACGTCCTCGACCCGTACGTGGCCACCGCCGACCACGCGCTCGGCAATCCGTCCTGGCTCGTCGGCCAGTTCGTCGAGGCCACGGGCCCGGTCGGGGAGGGCATCCTGCACGCCGTCTACGGCCAGCTCCCGCTCGCGGCGGCCATCATCGCCCTGTACCAGCTGCGCAACGTGGGGGCAGAACGCCGCTTCCCCGGCCACCACCTCGTACGCACCTTCCTGGTCATCGGCCTGCTCGGCCCCGCCATCTACATGATCTTCCCGGTGGTCGGCCCGGTCTTCGCCTACGGCGCCGACGGCGGGCAGTGGGCCGTCGCCAACCTGTGGCCCGACACGGCGACGGCGATCGCCGCTCCGCACCCGATCCCGTTCGACGGCATCACGCCGCGCAACTGCATGCCCAGTCTGCACACCGCATGGGCCGTCACGATCTTCATCCACTCCCGCCAGGGGGCCCGGTGGCTGCGGTACGCCGGCACCTTCTGGCTGGTCGCCACGCTCACCGCGACGCTGGGCTTCGGCTACCACTACGGCGTGGACCTCGTCGCGGGTGTCGTCTTCGCCCTCACCGTCGAGGCCGCCATGCGGGCGTTCGAGCGCGGCTGGGACACCGAGGCCGTCCGCCTGATCTGCCACGGCACGGGCGTCCTCGCGCTGCTCCTCGCCGCGTACCGCTACCTGCCGCTGCGGATGGCCGAGCACCGCTGGATCTTCGGACCGCTGCTCCTGCTCGCGATGGGCTCCGTGATCTACGGCTACGTACGGACCACCAAGCACTGGCAGCCGAAGGCCGCCCCCGCCCCGCTCCCGGAGCCGCAGCTCGCGCAGGCGTGACGGTGTCGGCCGCGCGGATGGCGGAGGGAGTGCTACCGGCCTAGCTTGGAGGCCCGATGCGCCGGGCCGCCGCCGTGCGGGCCCGGCGAACCCGGCCGACGGAAGGGTTGCGAACCATGCCCGCACCGCCCGATGGCGCGCCCGTCTGGGCCGACGCCATGTTCCTGGACCTGGAGGCGGCCAAAGCCTTCTACACCGAGCTGTTCGGCTGGTCGTACGACCCGGGAGCCGAGGAGCACGGCGACTACACGCAGGCGACGACGGCGGCCGGCAAGCACGTCGCCGCGCTGATGCCGCGGATGCCCGGAGGGGAGAGCGTCCCGCCCGCCTGGAACCTGTACTTCGCCACCTCCGACATCGCGGCCACGGCCGAGCGCGTCGAGCAGGCCGGCGGCGTCCTCGCGGCGGAGCCCACGCAAGTCGGCGATTTCGGCACGATGGTCACCGCCCAGGACCCGGCGGGCTGCTCCTTCAGCCTCTGGCAGCCCGCCGGGCTGGAGGGGTTCGAGACGGTCAACGAGCCCGGCGCGTTCTGCTGGGCCGAGATCAACTCCCGGGACGCCGCGAAGACCGACGCCTTCTTCACCGCCGTCTTCCCGTACGAGGTGAAGAAGGTGGCGGACGAGCACGTCGACTTCCATGTCTGGCAGCTCGGCGGCCACCCGGTCCTGGGCCGCATGCGGATGACCGACGCGTTCCCCGAGCACGTGCCGTCGTACGTCAACGTGTACTTCGTCGTCGAGGACTGCGACGCGGCGCTCGCCACCGTCCAGCGCCTCGGCGGCACACTGCACTACGGGCCGATGGACAGTCCCTTCGGCCGCTTCGCGGCGGTCGCCGATCCGCAGGGCGTGGCGTTCACCGTCATCGACGTCACCGCGGCCGAGGGACGGATGCCGGACTTCGCCTGACGGCGGCCGTCAGCCCTCGTCGGGGAGGAGGAAACCCAGCTCCCGCGCGGCGAGCCGGGGTGTGGGGTGCGCCCACCGCTCCACCGCCTCCCGCGTCAGCGTGGAGGAGAGGGAGCGCAGCTCGGCGCGGTCCAGGTAGAGCGTGCCGTTCAAGTGGTCGGTCTCGTGCTGGACGATCCGGGCCGGCCAGCCGGTGACCTCCTCGTCCACCGGGCGCCCCCGCTCGTCGAGGGCGCGCAGCCGCACCCGCTCGTGCCGGGCGACCACGGCCTGGTAACCCGGCACGCTCAAGCACCCCTCGTAGAACGCGACGTGGCGCCCGCCCGCGTCCTCGTACGCCGGATTGACCAGCACCCGGAACGGCTGCGGGGTGCGGCCGCGCGCCTCGCGCACCTCCTCCGGCACGGTCGCCGGGTCCTCGATCACCGCGAGGCGCAGCGGCACGCCGATCTGCGGGGCGGCGAGGCCCACGCCCGGCGCCGCGCGCATCGTGCGCCGCATCGCCTCGGTCAGGCGGGCCAGCAGATCGTCGGAGAGCTGGCCGTCGTACGGCTCGGCCGGGCGGCGCAGGACGGGGTCGCCCGCGGCGACGATCGGCAGCGGGGCCTCGTCGGCGAGCAGGGCCTCGACGCGGTCGGTCAGTGGCGTGGACGGCATCGCGCCAGCATGCCAACAACGATCGCCGCGCGGCAACGCGGACCCGCGCCGGAACGCGTACAGGTGTGTTGCGCGGGTGTGAACACGTTGCGACCCCATGAACACTGCATGTGCTCGGGAATGTCGGCTCTGACCTGGGAGTTTCATGGCTCGGTAAGTGACGGGCCGAGGGACGGGAGACAGGTCGGGATGACCGGCACGCAGACGTACGAGGGGCTCGGTGCGGGGAACAGCGCGCCCCACCCGCTCGACAATCCGGCGTACGCGTCGCTCACCGGACCGCACGCCCGCTTCGCCGAGCGGCGCGGCCGGGTGCTGCGCTACCCCCTCGACGTCTCGCCCTGGCTGGCGCTGCCCGACGACCCGGACCCCGGGGACTGGGAGGACCTCGCCGCGTTCGCCGGGCCCGACGCGGAGGTGCCGTTGCCGGGCACGACCCGCGAGCTGCCGGACGGCTGGGAGCTGACGCAGGACGTGCCGGGCGTGCAGCTCGTCGACGTGAGGGTGGACGCGGCGCACGACCCGGAGGCGGTCCGGCTGACCCCGGCCGACGTCCCGGAGATGCTCGACCTGGTGGCGCGCACCCGGCCGGGACCGTTCCTGCCGCGCACCATCGAGCTGGGCACCTACCTCGGCATCCGGCGCGGCGGCGTCCTCGTCGCGATGGCGGGGGAGCGGCTGCACCCGCCGGGCTGGACCGAGATCAGCGCCGTGTGCACCGACGCCGGCCAGCGCGGACAGGGGCTCGCCGGGCGGCTCGTACGGGCCGTCGCCGCCGGGATCAGGGAGCGCGGCGAAACCCCGTTCCTGCACACGGGGGAGGGCAACACGACAGCGATCCGGCTCTACGAGTCCCTCGGCTTCGAGCTGCGTCGCAGGACCCGCTTCCGTGCGGCGCGCGTGCCCGAACTCGTGGCCCGGGTGTGAGAGTTCAGTCCTCGCGCGAGACCTCGTTGTAGTGCGTGAGGTACGCGGCGAACCGCGTCAGGTCCTGCTCGGACCAGTCCGCCAGGCGCTCGCCGAACATCTTCCGGCGGCTGACCGTCACCTGCGCCAGGATCTCCGCGCCCGCGGGGGTCGGGAGCAGGACCTGGACGCGGTGGTCGTCCGGGTCGACGCGGCGCATCACGAGACCGGCCCGCTCCAGGGCCGCGACCTGCCGGCTGACCGTGGACTTGTCGAGGGCGTAGTGCGCGGCGAGATCGGTGGCGCGGCAGCCGCCCCGCTCGTCGAGATGGCTGAGCAGGGTGAACGAGACGAGGGACAGCTCGGGGTGCATCCGGGCGGCCGTCGCGCGGGCGCGGCGCGCGAAGGAGGTCAGCTCCCGCTGGATGGTCTCGACGGCCGACGCGCGGTCGGCGGCACGGTCGGGGTCTGCCACGTGCGGTTCCTCTCGGACGTTCACTGCCGCGCACTGCGCCGGTCGCTGTCGCTGATTTCTGGTTGCACTCTACAACCCCGTAACGGCCCCGGGCCGGACGGCGGGCGCGGCCGTGCCTCGCCCACTAGCCTCCGGAGCATGAGCCACATCAGCGATACGACGCCCGAAGCGCCCCGGTACACCGTCGTCCTCAAGCCCCGGCTGGCCGACGCCGAGGGCCGTCCCGACCACGGCAACCCGCTGCGGACCGTGCCGGTGACCGCCACGGGCGAGGAGGGCGCGTCCGGCTATCCGCGCTATGCGGGCGAGGGTGTGCAGGCCGACATCGACCCGCGTACGCGCACGGTGGAGGCGGTGACCGTCGACGGCGAGGAGCTGCCGGTCGGGTGGGTGGCGGAGGTCGCCGACGAGTAGAGCGCCGACGGGAAAGCTCGGGTAAGGGTCGCCTTCCGTGGCGCAGGTCTCTTATGCAACTTGTTGCAAAAGAGACGTGGCGTCGTCTACAACAGTGACGACGTTCGCCGCGCCCGGAGGCCCCCATGACCCGTTACCCGCACCTGCTCGCCCCGCTCGACCTGGGCTTCACCACCCTGCCCAACCGCGTCCTGATGGGCTCGATGCACGTGGGTCTGGAGGAGGCGGAGAACGGCTTCGCCCGCATGGCCGAGTTCTACGCGACCCGCGCCCGCGGCGGCGTCGGCCTCATGGTCACCGGCGGCATCGCCCCGAACGAGGCCGGACGCCCCTACGACGGCGGCGCCAAGCTGACCACCGAGGCGGAGGCCGAGCAGCACCGCGAGGTGACCGGCGCCGTGCACGCCGCGGGCGGCAGGATCGCCCTGCAGATCCTGCACTTCGGGCGGTACGCCTACCACGAGAACCTCGTCGCGCCGAGCCCGCTCCAGGCGCCCATCAGCCCGTTCGTGCCCCATGAGCTGACCGGCGCCGAGGTCGAGCAGACCATCGAGGACTTCGCGCGCGCCGCCGAACTCGCCAGGGCGGCCGGTTACGACGGCGTCGAGGTGATGGGCTCCGAGGGCTACCTCGTCAACGAGTTCATCGCCGCCCCGACGAACCAGCGCACCGACCGCTGGGGCGGCTCCTACGAGAACCGCATCCGTTTCCCCGTGGAGATCGTGCGGCGCGTCCGCGAGCGTGTCGGCACCGACTTCATCGTCATCTACCGGCTCTCCATGCTGGACCTGATACCCGGCGGCTCGACCTTCGACGAGGTCGTGCACCTCGCCAAGGAGATCGAGGCGGCGGGCGCCACGATCATCAACACCGGCATCGGCTGGCACGAGGCCCGCATCCCGACCATCGCGACGTCCGTGCCGCGCGGCGCCTACACCTGGGTCACCAAGAAGGTCATGGGCGAGGTCTCCGTCCCCCTCGTCACCACCAACCGCATCAACACCCCGGAGCTGGCCGAGGAGTTGCTCGCCGACGGCGCCGCCGACATGGTCTCGCTCGCGCGGCCGATGCTCGCCGACCCGGACTTCGTGAACAAGGCCGCCGCCGGGCGCCCCGAGGCGATCAACACCTGCATCGGCTGCAACCAGGCCTGCCTCGACCACACCTTCAGCGGCAAGATCACCTCCTGCCTCGTCAACCCGCGCGCCTGCCACGAGACCGAGCTCGTCCTGTCGCCGACCCGGCTGCGCAAGCGCGTCGCCGTCGTCGGCGCGGGCCCCGCCGGTCTCGCCTGTGCCACCACCGCGGCCGAGCGCGGCCACGACGTCACCCTCCTCGACGGCGCCGCCGAGATCGGCGGCCAGCTCGACGTCGCCCGCCGCGTCCCCGGCAAGGAGGAGTTCGACGAGACGCTCCGCTACTTCCGCACACTCCTCGCGGAGCACGGTGTGCGCGTCGAGTTGAACACGCAGGTGAGCGCCGCCGACCTGGACGCGTACGACGAGGTCGTCGTCGCCACCGGCGTCGGGCCGCGCACCCCGGCCATCGACGGCGTCGACCACCCCAGCGTCGTCGGCTACCTCGACGTACTGCGCGGCGGCGCGCCCGTCGGCGACCGCGTCGCCGTCATCGGCGCGGGCGGCATCGGCTTCGACGTCGCCGAGTACCTCACCGACGGCGGCGAGAAGGCGAGCCAGGACCCGGCCACGTACTTCCGGCTCTGGGGCGTCGACATGGACTACACCGACCGCGGCGGCCTCACCCGCCCCGAGCGGCCGACGCCGCCGCGCCAGGTCCACCTCGTCCAGCGCAAGACCTCCAAGGTCGGCGCGGGTCTCGGCAGGACCACCGGCTGGATCCACCGCACCGAGCTGCGCCATCGCGGCGTCACGATGATCGCGGGCGCGACGTACGACCGGATCGACGACGCGGGCCTGCACATCACGCTCGACGGCGAGCCCACGCTGATCCCCGTCGACACGGTGGTCCTCTGCGCCGGCCAGGAGCCGGAGCGCTCCCTCTACGACGACCTCGTCGCCGCGGGCCGCACCCCGCACCTGATCGGCGGCGCCGACGTGGCCGCCGAACTGGACGCGAAGCGCGCCATCAAGCAGGGCACCGAGATCGCCGCGTCCCTCTGAGCCGGGTGGTCACGTGGCCGGGCCCGCCGGCCGCGTGACCATCCTCACAGTCACTGGCTTAGGGTTGCCTCATGTCACTGCCGCACGCGATCCTCACGGCTCTCCTGGAGAAGCCGTCGTCGGGGCTCGAACTGACCCGCCGCTTCGACAAGTCGTTCGGCTACTTCTGGTCCTCCACGCACCAGCAGATCTACCGGGAGCTGGGCAAGCTGGAGCGCGACGGCCTCATCCGCGTCCTGCCCGCACCGGTCCCCGCGCGCGGACAGAAGAAGGAGTACGAGGTCCTGGCCGAGGGCCGCGTCGAACTGGCCCGCTGGACGGCCACGCCGCAGGACCCCAAGACCATGCGGGACCCGCTCCTGCTGCGGCTGCGCTCCGCCGCCGTCGTCGGCACGGCCGGGGTCGAACCCGAGCTGCGCCGCCATCTCGATTTGCACCGTGGGCAGTTGGAGACCTACCTGGCCATCGAGAAGCGGGACTTCCCGCCGGAGAAGGACACGATGCCGGACCGGCTCCAGCACGCGGTGCTGCGCGCCGGGATCGATCTGGAGACGTTCTGGGTGGAGTGGCTGGAGCGGACGCTGGCCGACCTCCAGCGCTGACGGAGCCGGTTCTCTCGCAGCCAGGTGTTCACAGCGTCCGGCTCGTCGGGTCCCAGTCCGCCGGGAGCGGCGCCGGTCGCACCACCCGCTCCGCCAGGCGCGTGAACTCCCCGCGGGACGCCGAGTCCGTCACCGCCGCCATCGTCCGCAGCACATGCAGTGCGAGCGCCCCGGAGGCCCGTGGCACGGAACCCGAGCGGATCGCCCGCGCCATGTCGACGACGCCCAGACCGCGGCCGTCCGTACGGCCCTGAACGGGCAGTTCGGCCCAGTCGGACGCGGCGTTGGGACGCAGCCGCAGCGGCCCGCCGAACGAATTGGGGTCCGGGACGAAGAGGGTGCCCTCCGTGCCGACTATCTCGAAGTGGATGTGCGGATGCGCCGAGTCCCAGCTGAACACGGACGTCGCGGTCGGTCCCGAGGCGAAGTCGAGCAGCGCCGAGACATGGGTGGGCACGGCGACGGGGAACGTCCGCCCGGCCGTCGGCCCCGGCCCGGCCGACCGGATGTCGCGGGCCCTGCGCACCGACGCCGCGACCCGCTCCACGCCGCCGAACAGCGCGACCAGCGCCGTCAGGTAGTACGGGCCGAGGTCGAACAGCGGCCCGGCGCCCGGCTGGTAGAAGAACGCGGGGTCCGGGTGCCAGCGCTCGGGGCCCAGGCTGCGCAGCGCCGTCGACGCGGCGACCGGCGCCCCGATGTGCCCGGCGGCGACGGCCCGCAGCGCGGACTGCAGGCCCGCGCCGAGGAACGTGTCGGGCGCGCTGCCCACGAGCAGACCGCGTTCGGACGCCTCCGCGAGCAGCTTCTCGCCCTCGCCGGGCAGCAGCGCGATCGGCTTCTCGCCGTACACGTGCTTGCCCGCGCGGAGCGCCGCCCACGCCACCTCGACGTGCGCGGCCGGAACCGTGAGGTTCACGACGATCTCGGCCTCGGGCACGGCGAGGACGGTGTCCACGTCCCCGGCGAGCGGGATGTCATGAGCCTTCGCCGCGGCCTCGGCGCGGCGCCCGTCGAGATCGGCGACGGCGAGGACCCGTACGTCCGGAAAGGCGGACAGGGTCGTCAGATACTCCTTGCTGATCACGCCCGCCCCGACGACGGCGACCCCCACCGGTCCTGAACCCACGTTGCCCCCAGGGATGTTCGCGGACGATCACTCGGCTCCGGGGACGGTAAGCCGGGGTGCGCCGCGCCCACAAGAGGGCCTCCGCGGGGCGGGTCACCGGTGGCGCAGGTACCAGGCCCCGCCCGCCGCGGCGGCGACGAGCAGCGCGCTGCCCACCGCGTACCGGAAGGGGAGCGGGTCCTTGAGGGCGCCGCCGAGCCCGCCCCGTACGCCGCCGACCGGGTGCGGTGTCGCGGAGGCGGAGGGCTTCGGGGAGGCCGGGGCGGGGGCTGTGGCGGAGGGGCTGGCGGAGGGGTTGGTGGAGGTGGCCGGGGAGGTGGTCCTGCTCGCCGGCACGGTCACCGGGACCGGGCCCTGGGTCGTGCCGTCGGGGCAGACGATCACCACCTGGTACAGGCCCGCGCCCAGGTTCCGCCAGGTCGCCGTGCCCGCGCGGAGCGGCGTCCGCCGGCCCTGGGCGGCGTCGGCCTGGCCCGAGGCGAGGAGTACGGCGGTGCCGTCGTACGGGCAGGAGTCCGCCGCGGCCGTCACCGTCGAGCCGTCGGCATGGACGTCGACGCCGTCGGCGAAGGCGGGGGTGGAGGCGGCGAGCGTCCAGGGCAGCGCGGTCAGCGCCGCGACGGCGAGGGCGCGGCGGACGGCTGGCGGGGCGGCGGTGCGCATGACGCCCAGCCAACCGCGCGGACGCGGGCGGGCGCATGCGCACCGCCGCCGGGCAGGTGACGGGCTCCGCCGTCCGGGCCCCGCCGCCGCCCCTCACCCGCCGGTCGTCACCGTCCGCTCCGGCGAGAAGGCGCCCCATGTGCCGTCGGGCAACTGCGCGCGCAGCTTCACCCGGTGCCGGGCGCCTTCCTCCTTGCCGATGTAGAAGCTGTACGCGGACCCGCCCTGCGGCGCGCTGTCGCCCCACATCACGGTCGTCGCCTGCTCCCCGTCCAGGTACACCTGGTACGCCGGGACCTCGCCCCCCGTCTGCGGCGGCGTCCACTTAAGGTCGATGTAGTACGCGCCGTCCGCCCGTCGCGTCGCGGCACGGAAGTCGTCCGGCGCGGTCCCGGGGCCCTCGTCCTTGCCCTGTGCCGTGGTCAGCCGCACGGTGTCGCTCGCGGGGGAGACGTTGTCGGCGGCGTCCCGCGCCCGCACGCTGAACCGGTAGGCGGTGCCGGGCCGGAGGCCGGTGAGCAGAGCCCGGGTCTGGCCCCCGTCGACGCTGTGGATCTTCGTGGTGCCCTGGTAGACGTCGTAGGAGACGACGCCCTTGTCGTCCGTGGCCCTGCGCCAGGTCAGGGTCGCCGCACGGCCGCCGTCCACGTGTCCGCGCAGCCCCTCGGGCCTGCCCGGTGCCGAGCGGTCCGCGGCGACGGTGGCCGGGGTCCTGACGCTGACGCGGCGGCTCACCGGTCCGAGGGAGCCGTCCTCGCCGCGGGCCCGGACCGTGAACTCGTAGCGCGTCTTCGCGCGCAGGCCCGTGACGTCCACCATGTGCTGCTGTGCGGTCAGCTCCTTGACGCGCACGGAGCCCCGGTACACCTCGTACCCGGTGATCTCCGTGGTGCTCACCGGCCGGTTCCACATGACGTGCACGGAGGTGGGGCTGCCGGCCTGCGCCGTGACGCCGACCGGTGCGGACAGGGCGGGCCCGTCGGCCTCGGCGTCGCCGTCCGGGAACGGCCCGCAGCCGGTCAGGGCCGTGAGGAGGGCGGCGGCGCAGGCCGCCCGGGGGAGCAGAGTGCGTGGGGGGACGCGTCGCACGGGCATGCCTTCCGCCAGGACCGCAATGGGTCGACCGCATTGGTACAGACCTCTACGGAACCTGTATGGCACGAGTGACGCGTCCCCATCAAGAGGCCGGTGCCTGCCTCTTGCAGTACTTACTGCTTGCGGTACGTGTACGCCTCCTGAGCCGACGCCACCACCGCCTCCAGGTCCGCCCCCGCCGAGGCCGACACCACGGCGGCGATCGCGCCCTCCACGAACGGGGCGTCCACCAGGCGGGTGTCCTCCGGGAGTTCGTCGCCCTCGGCGAGCAGCGCCTTCACGGTGAGGACCGCGCTGCCCAGGTCGACGAGGACCGCGACACCCGAGCCGCGGTCGACCTGCGCCGCGGCCGCCGAGATCCGCTCGGAACTCGTCCCGAGGCCGCCGTCCTCGGTGCCGCCCGCCGGGGCCACGGGGGCGGTGGCGCCGCCCCCGGCGAGCCCGGCCGCCAGGCGCGCCACGGACTCCGCGACTTCCTGGCTGTGCGACACGAGCACGATGCCGACGGGCTTGTCGGGGGCGCTCACGCGGCGGCCTCCGCGGTCTCGGCCAGCGCGCCGATGAGCAGCGCCGACGACGTGGCCCCGGGGTCCTGATGGCCGACGCTGCGCTCGCCCAGGTAACTCGCCCGGCCCTTGCGGGCCTGGAGCGGCGTCGTCGCCTCCGCGCCGTGCTCGGCGGCGGTCCGTGCCGCGCCGAAGTCGCCGCCGTTCAGCGCGTCCACCGCGGGGATGAGCGCGTCCAGCATCGTCTTGTCGCCCGGCGCGGCCCCGCCGAGCGCCGCCACCGCGTCCACCCCGGCGCGCAGGGCCTGCGCGAAATCGGCCTCGCCGACCTCGGCCGCGTCGCCGAGCGCCTTGCCGGTGCGGCGCAGCAGGGTCCCGTACAGGGGCCCGGACGCGCCGCCGACCGTCGAGATCAACTGCCGTCCGGCGAGCATGAGTACGGCCCCGGGCGTGTCGGGCGCGTCCTTGTCGAGGGCGGCCCGTACGGCGGTGAAGCCGCGCTGCAGGTTGCTGCCGTGGTCGGCGTCGCCGATGGGTGAGTCGAGATCGGTGAGGCGGGCGGCCTCGCGGTCCACGGCGGCGGCGGTCGCCGCCATCCAGCGCCGGAAGAAGTCGGCGTCGAGCACAGGGTCTCCTTGCGTGAGAGGTACGAGGGTCGAGGAGGTGCGGGGTGTCACATGCCCCAGCGCAGGCCCGCCGTGCTGACCGGCGCGTCCCACAGGCGCAGCAGCTCCTCGTCCGCCTGGCAGAGCGTGACGGAGGCACCGGCCATGTCGAGGGACGTGACGTAGTTGCCGACGAGGGTGCGGGCGACGGGCACCCCGCGCTCGCCGAGCACCCGCTGCACCTCCGCGTTGAACCCGTACAGCTCGAGCAGCGGCGTCGCGCCCATGCCGTTGACCAGGGCGAGCACGGGGCTGGTCGGGTTCAGGTCCCGCAGGATCGCGTCGACGGCGAAGTCCGCGATCTCCCCGGACGTCATCATGGGGCGGCGCTCGCGGCCCGGTTCGCCGTGGATGCCGATGCCCAGCTCCAGTTCGCCGGGCGGCAGGTCGAAGGTGGGCGAGCCCTTCGCGGGCGTGGTGCACGCGCCGAGCGCCACGCCGAAGCTGCGCGAACTCTCGTTGACCTGCCGGGCCAGCGCCTCGACCCGCTCCAGAGGCTGCCCCTCCTCGGCGGCGGCGCCCGCGATCTTCTCGACGAACAGGGTCGCGCCGGTGCCGCGCCGTCCGGCGGTGTAGAGGCTGTCGACGACGGCGACGTCGTCGTTCACGAGCACCTTGGCGACCTGGATGCCCTCGTCCTCGGCGAGTTCGGCCGCCATGTCGAAGTTGAGCACGTCACCGGTGTAGTTCTTCACGATGAACAGGACGCCCGCGCCGCTGTCCACGGCCGCCGCGGCCCGCACCATCTGGTCCGGAACCGGCGACGTGAACACCTCGCCGGGACAGGCCGCGGAGAGCATCCCGGGGCCCACGAACCCGCCGTGCAGCGGCTCGTGCCCCGAGCCGCCGCCGGACACGAGGGCCACCTTCCCGGCGACCGGCGCGTCCCTGCGCACGATGACCCGGTTGTCGACGTCCACGGTCAGCTCCGGGTGGGCCGCCGCCATCCCGCGCAACGCGTCGGCGACGACGGACTCGGCCACATTGATCAACATTTTCACAGGTGCCTCCGGGTGACGTGAGCAAGGCGGTGCACGGCGCGGGGCGACCGCGTCGTGCTGGTCCGACGCCAGTATCGACCGTCTGTTCAATCGTGGGCCAGGTCCGCAGCCTCCACCGCGTCGCCGCGCGGCGTGGACGTGCCGTTGGCGTTGACGTGGTCGGCCTCCTCCGGGGCCACGCCGGCCTCGGCGAGGGCCGTGCGCAGAGCCCGTTCGGCGTGCCGGCCGGGAGCGCCCGGCGCGCGCGGTGCCTGGTCCGTCACCTGCAAGCAGTGGAACCGGCGCCGGGCCGCTCGGCAGGGCCGCTGCCGCTGCTCGGGTGAATCACCGGGCGTGTACGCGCGCGGGGGCCGTGCGGCGGCCCGGGTCCGTGCTCAGCATGGCCGGTGTGATGATCGGAGCGGAGTGTGCGAGGTGGCGGACGGCGGCGCGATGGCTGCTCGCCGGTCTCCTGCTCGCCGGGAGCTGCTGGTCCGCCGGGCCCGCCACCGCCGACGGCGCCGGGACGCGCGGGCTCGCCCTCACCGTCAGCGTGAACACCCGGCCCGGGGTGGGCGCCCTACGCCCCGGCATCCGCGTCGGCGACCCCGTCGTCAAGTCGTACCGCCTGGTCAACCGGGGCGGCGCCGACCTGCACGACGTACGCCTCTGGGACCCCGCGCTGCCGGGCGTCCCCATCCGCTGCCCCGGCGCCACGGGCCGGGTGCCGCTGCTCACCGGTCTGCGCTCGGCGCGCTGCACGGCCACCGGGACCGCGCGCCCCGGGAAGTGGACCGGCGACGTACGGGCGGCGGGCCAGGCCAACCTGCGCGCCCTCGTCCAGGCCAGTGCGCGGTCCGGCTACGCCGGGGTCGGCGCCGCCCTGGCCCTGACCGAGACGGCGCGCGTCACCGGGCCCCGGCGGGCCGAGGTCCGCTACACCGTCACCAACACCGGCAACCGCACCGTCCACGGCGTCCGGCTCACCGACCCCGTGCTCGCCCCCGACCGGATCGGCTGCCCCGGCGGGCCGCCCGTCGTCGCCCACCTCGCCCCTGGGGCGAAGGCGACCTGTGCCGCCGTGGTGCGGCGCGGGCCCGGCACGTACGAGAGCCGGGGCCGGGCCGACGGCAGCGACCGCGTCCGCACGCTCGGCCCGCGCGGCGGGCTGGTCCCGGCCCCGCTCCTCACGGCGCGCGGGGCGGCGCGCTTCACGCTCCGCGCCCCGGCGGCCCCTGCGAAACCCCGGCCCCCGAAGCCCGCGCCGCCGAAGCCCGCACCCGCGGCCCCCGTGGAGCCCGGGAAGGGCCCGCTCGTCGGGCCGCCCGCGGCCGCGGCGCCCGCGGGCGGGCTGGCCTCCCTGCCGCTCGCACCGGCGGTGCCACCGGGCGGCGAGGCGCCGGGTACGGCGGTACCGGGCATGGCGCAACCGGGCATGGCGCAACCGGGCATGGCGCAACCCGGCCGGACGGAACCGGGCGCGGCCGGGCGGATGTTCACGGCGCCGGGCCTCGCCCCCGGCGTGCCCGCGACGCCCCCGGGAACGGGGACGGTGCCCGGCGGGCTGCCGCCCGGGGCCGTCGCACCGAACGCGGCGGGACGGCCCCTCGGCGCGGTGCCACCGCCCGGCGACCGACCCGCGAAACCACCCGCCGCCGAGCCGCCCGTGAAACCGCCTGCCAAGCCCCCTGCCAAGCCCCCTGCCAAGCCCCCTGCCAAGCCCTCTGCCAAGCCGCCTGCCAAGCCGCCCGTGAAGCCGCCCGCGGAGCCGCCGTCGGCCGAGCGGCCGGACCAGGTCCCCAGGGACGTTCCGAGCGCGACGCCGTCGCAGCGCTCACTGCTCGGCCGCTTCATGCGCGAGGACCACACCCCCACCGACCTGGGCGTGCTCACCGCCCTCTTCCTCATCCTGCTGCCCGCAGCCATCGCGGCCGCCGTCTTCGGCTCCCGCAGACTCTGACCGCGCCCCCACGAACCGGGACCCACCGATGATCGAAACCCTCGCCATCGTCCTGGGCGTCGCCCTGCTCGCCGGGGTGGTCGTCCTGGTCAAACACCGCTTCCAGCCGATCGGTCCCGACGACGAACCCCGCGAGGACGTCGCCGAGTACATCTCGATGATGGTCGGCGTCCTGTACGCGCTCGTCCTCGGCCTCGCCCTGGTGTCGGTCTGGGACATGCACTCCAGCGCCGAGGACCACACGGCCACCGAGTCGAGCGCCGCGCACCAGATCCATCTGCTCGCCGCGGGCCTGCCCGCCGAGCAGGCCGGACGGATGCGCGGCGAGATCGAGACGTACATGCGGCACGTCACCGACACCGAGTGGCCGGCGATGGCCGAGAAGGCTCCGCTGGGCTCGGCCGGCTGGCGCATCCTGAACGAGGTGCGGGCGACCGGTCAGGTCCCGGCGGACGCCACCCCGGCCCAACAGGCCACGGGGCAGGAGACGTTGGCGCAGCTGAGCACCTTGAGCGAGGCGCGCCGCGGCCGGGAGTCCGACGCGGGGGACGAGCTGTCACCGGTGATCTGGCTCGGCCTGATCGTCGGCGGTGTCCTCACCATCGCGTTCATGTTCATGTTCGGTGTGAAGCGCAGCTTCAGCCATGTCGTGATGGTGATGGGCCTGTCCGCGCTCATCACCTTCACCGTGCTCCTCATCCACCAGCTGAACAGCCCGTTCGACGGGATGTTCGCGGTCGACCCGAGCCCGTTCTCCCCGTCCTCCTGAGTGACTCGTCCTCCTGAGTGACCTCGTATTCCTGAGCGACTTCAGGAGGCGGCGCGGGTCGCGCTCGCGCTGTCCGGGTGGAGCGCGAAGACCTGGTCGAGGCCGACGATGCGCAGGATGCGCAGCGTGTTGGCAGGGACGGCGGCAAGCGCGATGCCGGCGCCCGCGGCTTCGGCGTGGTTGCGCGCGGCGATCAGGGCGCTGATGCCGCTGGAGTCGCAGAACGGCATCCCGGCGAGGTCCAGGACGAGCAGCGCACCCGGTCGCAGGGCGACGGTGGGCAGGTAGGTGCGCAGCGTCGGGGAGCTGTCGTGGTCGAGGTCGCCGACGACCTCGACCACGGGCCCCGTGGCGCTCTGTCTCGTGGTGATCTTCAGCGGGCTCATGGCGTGCCCTTCGTGGTCGCGGTGGTGAGGGGCACGCCCAGGGCGAGCAGGGCGGTGTCGTCGTCGAGCCCTTCGCCGAGTCCGCTCAGCAGGCCGCTCAGCGCGGCGATGACGGACTCGGCGGGGCCCGCGTGCTCGGCGGTGAAGGCGCGCAGGGCGTCGTCGCCGAAGAGGGTCGAGCGGTCGGGGCCGGTCCGGGCCTCGAGCACACCATCGGTGTAGAGCAGCAGGGTGTCGCCCGGGGCGAGGGTCGTGGTGGCGACGGCGAACCGGGGGGAGGGCAGGGCGCCCACGAGGAGGCCGCCCGGGGTGGGCAGGTAGTCGGCGGTGCCGGAGCCGCGCAGGACGAGCGCCGGCGGATGGCCGCCCGAGGCCAGTCGGACCCTGACGTGACCGGGCTCCGGGCCGGGTTCGAGGAAACCGAGGATCGCGGTGCAGAACCGCGGGTCGACCCCCGAGTAGCGCTCGTACAGGACCTGGTTGAGCGTGGTCAGCGCGGCCACCGGGTCGGTGTCGTGCATCGTGGCCGCGCGCAGCGTGTACCGGGTCAGCGAGGTGACCGCGGCCGCCTCGGGACCCTTGCCGCACACGTCGCCGAGGAAGAACGCGAAGCGCTCCCCGTCCAGCGGGAAGACGTCGTAGAAGTCGCCGCCGAGCCGGTCGGGGGAGGCCGTGTGGTAGTACGCGGCCGCCTCCATCCCGGGGATCTCGGGCAGCGACGCGGGCAGCAGCGACTGCTGCAGGACGGCGAGGGCCTGCTGCAGTCGGGCCCGGTCGGCGCGGGCCTGACGCGTGGACTCCTCGGCGGCCTTGCGGGCGCGCAGCAGCTCCGTCTCGTAGGCGCGGCGGTCGGTGGCGTCGAAGACGGTGAGGCGGGTCAGCAGCGGTGTCCCGGTCGAGCCGTACTTGACCACCGCGGAGACCAGCACCGGCAGCCGGGAGCCGTCGGCCCGCCTGAGCTCCAGAGCCACCCCGCTGATCTCGCCCTGCATCTTCACCAGCGGCGCGAAGTGCGTCTCGTGGTACAACCGGCCGCCCACCGTCAGCAGGTCGGCGAAGCGCAGCCGCCCCACCACCGCCTCCCGGTCCAGGCCCAGCCAGGCGAGAAGGGTGTCGTTGAGCTTGACGACGGTGCCGTCCATCAGAGTGGAGAGATAGCCGCACGGCGCGTGGTCGTACAGGTCCTCCGGGCTGTCCTCCAGGAGCGCCGCGAAGCTGACCGCCGCGGCCGTCCCGCCGTCCGGTCCCTCGGCGCCGCCGCCGGTGCGGCACATCATCGCAGCCCCCCGAGGAACGAGGTCAGTGCCGCGTTGGTGGCCTCCGGCGCGGACAGGTGCGGGCAGTGCCCGGTCGCGTCGAGCGTGACGAGTACCGACCCGGGGATCGCCTCGTGCACGTAGGCGCCGACCTCGCGCGGGGCGATGGCGTCCTGGGCGCACTCCAGGATCAGTGTCGGCACCCGGACGTCCTTCAGGTCGTCGCGGGCGTCGGAGAGGAACGTGGTCCGCGCGAACACCCGCGCCATCTCCGGATCGGTGGCACAGAAGCTGTTGCGCAGCTCCTCGCCCAGCTCGGGACGGTCCGGGTTGGCCATGATGAGCGGGGCCATCGCCGCCGACCAGCCCAGGTAGTTCGCGTCCAGGGAGTCCAGGAGCTCCTCGATGTCGCCCTCGCTGAACCCGCCCCGGTACCCCTCGTCGTCGATGTAGCGCGGGGACGGGGCGACCATCACGAGCGCACCGATCCGCCCGGGGGCGCGCCGCGCGGCCAGCACACCGATCATCGAGCTGACCGAGTGGCCGACGAGGACCGCGTCGCGCAGGTCGAGCCGTTCGCACACCTCCACCACGTCCCGCGCGTACCCGTCGAGGGAGCCGTAGCGCTCCGCGGAGAACGCGGACAGGTCCGAGCGGCCCGCGCCGACGTAGTCGAAGAGGATCACGCGGTGGTCGCGCTCCAGAGCGGGCACGGTCAGCCGCCACATGTTCTGGTCGCACCCGAAGCCGTGCGCGAGGACCACTGCGGGCCCCTCCGGGTTACCGGTCACGGTGACATTGTTCCTGTGGAGGATGTCCATGCCGACCATGATCTCAGCCTTCCGAGAACGATGGCCATCGGCCTTGTTTGCGTCCCGGGGCCTCGGGCAAGTGGGCGTGAGTGCTTGGGACCACAGGCCTCTGTGAGGGGCGCTGTGCCCGGACGCCGGTCCCGCCGCCGCCCTCACGGTCACTTCAGCCGGAAGCAGGGACAGGAGGACATCCAGATGGCAGCCGTACGCCGCCCGCACGATGACGCGCCCGAGACCACCGAGGCTTTCCACCGGCTCGCCGCCGCTCCCGACGGACCCGAACGCGACCTCCTCCTCCAGGAGTTGGTGGAGGCGTGGCTGCCCATGGCGCACCGGCTCGCCATGAAGTTCCGCAACCGGGGCGAGAACACGGACGACCTCAAGCAGGTCGCCGCCATGGGCCTGGTCAAGGCCGTCGACCGCTACGAGCCGGGGCGCGGCGCCTTCGAGTCCTACGCGGTCCCCACCATCACCGGTGAACTGCGCCGCCACTTCCGCGACCACACCTGGGACGTCCGCGTCCCGCGCCGCGTCCAGGACCTGCGCAACAAGGTCCGCGTCGCCCGCCGCGAGGTCATGGACCGGCCGGGCCACGCCGGTGAGGCGGCCCTGGAGGAGATCGCCGCACAGGCGGGCCTCACCCCGGACGAGGCCCGCGACGGCATGGAGGCCCTGGAGAGCTACCGCTGCCTCTCCCTCGACGCCGAGGCCGCGGGGGCCGCGGGCGACGGCGAGGGGCTCAGCCTCGCCGACACCCTGGGGCACACGGAGAGCGGCTTCGACGTCATCACCGACCGCGAAGCCGCCAAGGAGGGCCTGCGGGCTCTGCCCGAGCGCGAGCGCACCATCCTCTACCTGCGCTACTTCGAGGACATGACCCAGGCGGGCATAGCCGAGAAGGTCGGCATCTCCCAGATGCACGTCTCCCGGCTCATCAACCGCTCTTGCGCCCAGGTCCGCGCCCACGCGGGCGGTCAGGCCGCCGCCTGACCCGTCAGCGCAGACGTGCACCGGCGCCGCTGCCGCCCCCACTGCCAGCGTCGTCGTCATCGTCGTCGTCGTCGTCCGGGACATGTACGTCGAAGACGTTGATGTCGATCTCGGTCACGTCGAGCCCCGTCATGGTCTCGACCGCCTCGACGGCACGGCTGCGGATGTCCTTCGCCAGTTCGTGGATGGGCACGCCGTACTCGACCTCGACGTCGACCGAGATCGACACCTTCTCCTCGTCCACCTCCGCCTTCACGGAGCGGCCGGGGGACGAGGAGGAGCCGGGCATGCGGTTGGAGACCGCCCCCAGCGCCTTGGACGCGCCCTTGCCGACGGAACGGACGCCGTCCGTCTCCCGGATCGCTATCCCGGCGATGGTGGCCACCACACTGTCGGCGATGGTCGTCGTACCGCGCGTGCCGCTGCTCTGACCGTTCTTCCGATGCGCGCCCGCTGTCGTCGCGCTGGGGGTTCCGGTTCCGATGTCGGACATGGCCGCCTCACAATGAGTCGCCGGCACGGACGGAGGAGCCCGCCCGTGAGGTCCCCTTCCTCACTGTGCGCCCGCGCGGCGCGGGCTGCCATTCGAGTGACGCTCAGTCGCGTGCTGCTCAGCCGTGTGCTGCTCAGTCGCGTACTGCTCAGCCGTGTGCTGCTCAGTCGCGGGGGAGGAGCGAGCCGAGCGGTCCCAGGTCCAGGTTGAGATCGTCCGGGCTCAGCCCGTGCTGCTCGCACAGTTCCCGCATGCGCTGGTCGAGCAGCATCAGCGTCGTACCGATCTCGTCGACCTTCGCGTCGCTGAGATCACCCTGCTCGACGCGGCGGATGGCCTGCCGCTCCATCAACTGCCGCAACAGCTCGACCACGGTGAGCACCAGCGCCACCAGATCCCGGCCCACCTTCTCCGAGTCGAGGTCGACCCGCGCGCCGTCCGTCACAGCGGGCCCCCGTCCGCCCACGGCGCGGGCACACGCTCGCTCACCGACGACAACAGCGCGTGCAGCGAGAGCCGTACGAGCGGCACGTCCGCGATGGCGATGACGAGATCCCCGCTGACCACCACCCCCGTCGCGAGCACCCGGTCGAGCAGGTCGACGAGCGGCACCCCGATGGGTCCGCTCAACGGCTCCGGGGTGTCCCAGGGCACTACGTCGCGTTCCACGCCGCTCACACCTCGCCGACGAAGGAGTACGGGACCCAGGGCCCCGACAGCTCGATCCGCGCTCCGGTCCGCTCGCGCAACGACCCGACCCGGGCCCGGAGTTCGTCCGCCCGGTCCTCCGCGACGAGATACGTGGCGTTGAGTACGTGTACGCGCCGCTCGCCCACCAGGGCGGCGCCGTGCGTACGCAGCCGGCGGGACGCCGCCGCGAGCGGACGCAGCTCGGCGTCGACCGACTCCGCGACCTCCAGCGCCTCCTCCCGGCCGCGCTCCCGACGCTCGTGCAGACCGCGCTTGCGGTGCAGATAGGCGAGACCGGCGCCCGGCGCCGGATGTCCGGAGGGTGTGGCCGTGGTGGCGGCCGGGGCCCGGCGTTCCGGTGACGGCGCGGGCCGGAACACCTTCACACCCCACTCCGTGTGGTGCGCGACGCGCTTCAACGCCTGGTGGAACCGTGCGCCCTCGTCGTCGAGGACGGCGCGGGCCCGTTCGTCGTCGTTGTACAGCGTGGCGAGCGGCAGCGGCACCGTCGCGCCGTGCGCGGCCACCGCGGACACCACCTCGTGATGGGACCGCGCGTACCGCTCGAGCTCCGCGCGGTCCGAAAGACGGACCTGCCACACGTCGTCGGTGAAGTCGGCGGCCGGCACCGACTGGACCACGGCAGCCAGCGCGCCGGACGACAGCAGCCGCACCGGTCCGCCGCCGGGCATGCCCGCGAGGGCGGAGTGGTCGGCCGTGCTGACGGCTCTGGTGGGGCGACACACGGCGAACACGTAGGTGGCGGAGGCAGGTGCGGCGGGGGCGGGTGCGGGGGCGGGTGCGGCGGGGGCGGGTGCGGCGGGGGCGGGGTGTGTCATGTCTGGCCTTGCTCCTCTTCTTCCCTTTCTTCCCTGTCCTCCAGCGCGTCCAGCCGCGCGCGCAGCTCACGGTTCTCGTCGCGCAGCGCGTCGCGGGCCGCGTGTGAGCTGAGCGCCGGGTCCGTCTCCCACCAGTCGATGCCCGCCTTCTTCGCGGTGTCGACGGAGGCGACGAAGAGGCGGAGCCGGATGGTGAGCAGCTCGATGTCGAGGAGGTCGATCTTGATGTCCCCGGCGATGACGATTCCCTTGTCGAGTACGCGCTCCAGGATGTCGGCGAGGTTGGTGCTCGGGGGGCCGGGCACCGGGGACATCTCGTGCCGGTGATCGAGGTCGGTCACCTGGACGCTCCTGCCCGGCGCTTACGGCTCGGGCGTCTGGGCGGGTCCTCCCAGTCGTCCTCGTTCTCGTCCTCGTTCTCGTCGGCCTCTTGGTCGTCGTTCTCGTCCTCGTCCTCGCCGTTGTAGGCGTCCGCGTCCTCGTCGTCCTCGTCGTCCTCGTCGTCCTCGTCGGCCTGGTCGTCTTCCTCGTCCTCTTCGGGCTCGTCCTCGCCGGTTCCGTCCTCGTAGCCCTCGTCGTCGTCCTGGTTCTCGTCGTTCTCCTGATCCTCCTGCTGTGCCTGCTCCTCCTGCTCCTCCTGTTCGACGGCGTCCTCGTGGGAGAGGACTACCTCGCCGTCCCGGATCTCGCCGCGCCAGCCCTCCGGCTCCTCCTCGGTGAGCGTGACGTAGCGCTGGAAGTGCTTGAAGTCCAGGCGCATGCGGCGGCCCTGGGCGCGCCACAGGTTGCCCGTCTTCTCGAAGAATCCGGACGGGTAGTACTCGACGACCAGGACGATCCGTGTCAGCGTCGGTGCGAGTTCATGGAAGCTGACCGCGCCGCGCGTGCTGCCCTTCGCGCCCTCGGAGGTCCAGACGATCCGGTCGTCCGGGATCTGCTCCTGCACCGTGGCCTTGAAGCTCCGTGAGGAAGGGCCGATCTTGACCTTCCAGTCACTCTCCGTCTCGTCGCTCTTCGAGACGTCTCGCACTCCCTTGGTGAAGCCGCTGAACTGGTCGTACTCCGACCAGGCGTTGTAGGCGGTACGCAGCGGCACGCCCACGTCGAGGACCTCGATGATGTTCATGACCTTGTTGTCGCCGGACTTGCGGCCGCCACCGCCACCGCCACCGCCGCCGCCACCGCCGCCCCCGCCTCCGAAGGCCTGCTTCGCCTTGTCCACCACCGCGTCCTTGGCGCCCTTGGCCTTGTCGGAGACGAACGCCTTGACCGGCGACTCGCCCTGGAGCACGCGGGAGCCGATGGAGGCCAGTGAACCCGGGTTGTCGGCCGCGTCGCTCAACTTGTCGGTCAGGCCGGTGAGTTTGTCGCCCGCCTTCTCGGCCAGATTCTGGACCTGGGCACCAGCGAATTTCGTCAGCTCGTCCTTGAGCCGGCCGAGCCCCGACTCCTCGGACGTGCCGGACTCGTCCCTGTCGTTCTGTGCCATGACGGGTTACCTCCGCCGATCGGCGCGCTTGGAGGGTGCGCGCTTGGCTGACGCCGACTTCTTAGCGGCGGATTTCTTGGTGGTCAACTTCTTCGCCGGGGACGTCTTCTTCGCGGCGGTCTTCTTGGCGGGCGGCGACTTCTTGGCCGGCGCGGACTTCTTCGCGGGGCTGGTCTTCTTCGCCGCGGACTTTTCGGGCGACGACTTCTTGGCCGGGGCCGACTTCTTCGCCGGAGCGGATTTCTTGGCGGGGGCCGACTTCTTTGCCGTCCCCGTCTTCTTCTCGGCGGTCTTCTTTGCCGGGGCGGATTTTTTGGCCGGTGATGACGTCTTAGGTGGCGGCGCTTTTTTGGCTGGTGGTGACTTCTTGGCTGGCGGCGCTTTCTTGGCCGGTGGTGACTTCTTCGCGGGGGCCGACTTCTTCGCCGACCCGGTCTTCTTCGCCGGGGCGGCCTTCTTCGCCGACTTCTCGGCTCGGGCGGGCCTCTTGGCGGGGGACTTCCTGGGCGCGGCGGGCGTCCGCTTCGAGGGGGCGTGGCGGTGGGGCGTTCCGCCGCGCTCGGACGGCGCGGCGGGGGCCCTCCTGCGGTGGGGGCCGCGCGGGGCGGGGGCGTCCTCCTCGGGCTCGTCCTCGTCCTCCTCCGCGTCCTGGTCATCCTCGTCCTCGTCGTCCTCCCCTCGGGGCTCGTCCTCGTCCTCGTACGCGTCCTCGCCGTCCTCTTCGCCGTCCTGGTCCTCGTCCTCGGCCAGGTCGTCGTAATCGTCCTCGTCCTCGTCCTCGTCGTCGTCCTCGCCGGAGGCGGCTCGCTGCCCGTACCCCCCGTCCTCGTCCTCGTCGTCGTAGTCGTCCGAGTCCTCGCCGTCTTCGCTGTCCTCGTCGTACTCGTCGTACGCGTCCTCGTCGTCCTCGGAGTCCTGCGACCCGGTGAGCCGCGCCGTCCGGTCGCCGATCGCGTCCGCGAGGGAGTTCATGCCGCGGTTGGCGGCGGCGGTGAGGGCCTGGCGGCCCGCGCCGAGGACCTCGCCCCTGAGCTGGTTCTGGAGCTCCGCGAACTGGGGCGTCTCGCTGAGTTTGCGCATGCCCTGGGTGGCCAGTTGGCGGGGGTCGAGGGCGAACCGGCGGCCCGCCAGATAGGTCGCGACGGTCAGAGCCAGCCGGCCCTTCTTGGTCCGGCCCAGTACGTACCCGCCCACCACGGCGGTCGCGAGCGCCACTTTGCTCTGGTCGTCCATGCGTGTGTCACCTTCTGTGTGTCGGCGTCGGGCGGGTCCGGGTCTGCGCGGCGTACAGCCGGTCGAGCAGCCGCTCCTCGCGCTTCTCGAACTCCGGGAGGGAGATGAACCCTTCGTCCAGCTCCTGGTTGAGCTGGGCGAGCTGCGCGCGGATCACCCCGGGGTCGTACAGCTCGCGCTCGGCGGCGTCCCTGAGCCGTTCGGCGACCCAGACGACGCCGCGCGCCGGGGCGAGGGGGAGGAGCAGCACTCCGGAGATCAGCCCCATCGTCAGGCCCCGGTGCCGACGAAGCTGTAGCAGGGGAGCGGTCCGGCGAGGCGGAGCTCGACGTGCTCGCGGTGCGCGGCGGCGAACCGTTCGGCGGCGGCGCGGAACCGCTCGGTGTCCGAACGGGCCACGAGGAACGACACGTTGAGCGCGCACCCCGGTACGTCGGGCCCCGTGGTCACCGCGCGGGCCATCGAGGCGAGGCCGTGCAGCGCCTGCCGTCCGGCGTCGGCCGCGCGGCGGGCCAGGGCGGCGGCGACGGCTTCGCCCAGGCGCACGTTGGCCTCGTAGCCGGGGCGTCGGCGTGCCGCGTCGCGCAGCCGTCGTACGGTCGGCTCACCGGCGACGAGCGCGGCGAGGGCGTCGTCGGCGGGCAGAGCCTTGACGTTGATCTCCACGTGCCCGGCGAGGCGTTCGAGGGTGGCCAGGTGTTCGGCCTCGGCGGCGCCTAGCTGGGCGCGCAGGGCGTCCTCGTCCGGTGCCACGGCGCCGAAGCGCATCGGGAGGACGGGTCCGGCCTCGGCGAGCGCCGTCAGCAGGTTCTGGTGGGCCATCAGGTCGCGGCGCCGGGCGCGCAGACGTGCGGGTGCGGCGCTGACGACCGCGGCGAGTGCGCCCGCGCGCAGGGTGCGTGGTGCGGCGGGCGGCTCGCCCACGCCGGTGGCGTCGGCGGGCAGCGGAGTCCCGGCGGGAACGACCGCGTAGACGTACAGGGCCCTACCCGCCTCATCCGTCCCGGCTTGTCCGGCCGCCCCGGCTTGTCCGGCCGCCCCGGCTTGTCCAATCGTCCCGGCTTGCCCAATCGCCCCGGCTTGTCCGGTCGTCCCGGCCCGCCCGGCCCGCCCGGCCCGCCCGGCCCGCCCGGTGCTCCCGGCTCGTCCGGCCGCGTCGGCTCGTCCGTGTGCGCCACCCTGTCCCGTCGTCCTGACCCGTCGGGTCTTCCCGGCCTGTCCGGGTGTGCCGGTTGGCTCGGTGGTCCCGACTCGTCCGGTGGTTCCGGCCTGTCCGGGTGTGCCAGCTCGCTCGGCGGTCCCGGTTCGTCCGGTGGTCCCGGCCTGTCCGGGTGTGCCAGCTCGCTCGGCGGTCCCGGTTCGTCCGGTGGTCCCGGCCCGTCCGGGCGTGCCAGCTCGCCCGGTTGTCCCGGCCCGTCCGCTGGTCCCGGCCCGTCCGGGTGTGCCGGCCCGTCCGCTAATCTCGCTCGGTTTCGTCATGCTTCCGCCCTGCGCCGTCGAGCCGTACCGCTGCCACTGCCGGACCTGCTGCCGCTGCGGGCGGGGGCCCGGCGCTTCCTCGGGCGCTCCTCCCGCTCGCCGCCCGAGTCGTGCATGTCGTCCGAGCCGTCCGCGTCGTCCCTGTCATCGGACTCGTCGTCGTGGTGGCCGCTGCCGCCGCCGACCACCTTGCGGACGGTGTCGCCGACGGACTCGGCGGCGTTGCGCACCTTGCGCTTACCGATCTTCTTCGCGGCGCCGCCGCCGATGAGTTCGGGGACGGTGGTGGAGCCTGAGTCACGTTCGAGGTCGAGGCGGTTGCACGCCTCCGCGAAGCGGAGATACGTGTCCACACTCGCCACGACTATGCGGGCGTCGATCTTGAGGATCTCGATACCGACCAGGGAGACCCGCACGAAGACGTCGATCACCATGCCCCGGTCGAGGATGAGTTCCAGGACGTCGTAGAGCGTGCCGGCGCGAGGCGGGCAGGGGGCGATCTCGTCGGCATAGGTCGTGCTCGTCATCGGGGTCCTTCCATGGACGGGGTGGCGTGCGGAGGTGTGTCACTCGTCGGCGGCGCCCCGCCGGTACCGCCTCACCCGGCGGTACTCCTGGAGTTCGCCGTCCGCGTCGAGCAGCACCTCGTAGGAGGCGAGCAGGCTCGTCGTGTCCGGGATGCGGGCCACTTCGAGGACGTCCACGACCACGTACCAGCCGCCGTCGTCGGAGCGCTGCACGGCCGAGACGCCCTCGGTGCGGTGGCCGATCAGTTCCTGGAGGGTCCGGCAGGCCGTGCGGGCGGCGTGGGCCGGCCCCTTCGCGGGCGCGGATCTTTTCCGGGTCGCCGTCGGTGAGGCCGCGGCCCGTGCTGAACGTTGCTCTGCCATGACCTCCAGTGTTGTCACGGTGACGCGCGCCGCATCTCGGGAGAGCCACACGGAGACACGTGCACGGACGTGTGCGCGTACGGCCATCCGGGTCACACGTGTGTGCACGCAGGCGGCCGTGGCCCGAGGGTGTGAGACTGCGAGGGGCGGCCACGCCCGCGGGACGGTGCGGCGGAGAGGAGCGGGGCGTGATCCCTGAGTCGGCGGACGGCGCCCTCGGCGAGTTCCTCGCCGACCCCGCCAACCTGCCGCTGGACCTGGCGACTTCCGTGGCCGGCAGCGCCAACGCGCTGGGGCTCGCCAACGCGGTGGTCTACCTTGCCGACCTCCAGCAGCGACAGCTCACCCCGCTCAACGCCACGGTGCCCGCCCTGCCGATCGACGGCTCGCTCGCGGGCTGGAGCTACCGCACGCAGTCCCTGCGCGTGGACGAGCACCACCACGGCGGCATGGTGGCCTGGCTGCCGCTGGTGGACGGGGCGGAGCGGCTCGGCGTCCTCGAGGTGACCGCGCCCGCGCTCGATCCGCAGGCGCTGCGGCGCGGCCGGACGCTCGCGGCGCTGTGCGCCCTGATGATCGCGTCGAAGCGGGCCTACGAGGACTCCTTCGTCCGCACCGCGCGCACCGACACCATGACGCTGCCCGCGGAGATGCTGCGCGCCTACCTGCCGCCGCGCACGATCGGCTGCACCCGCGCCCTGTCCACCGCGGTCGTGGAGCCGGCCTACGAACTGGGCGGTGACGCCTTCGAGCACGACCTGACCGACACCGCGCTGCACGCCGGGGTCCTCGACGCGGTCGGGCACGATCTGGCGTCGGGGCTCGTCGCCGTACTCGCGCTGGCCGCCGCCCGCAACGCCCGGCGCGTCGGGGCCGATCTGCACGACCTCGTCGGCTCGGTCGACGCGGCCCTGTCCCGGTGGCTGCCCGACAAGTTCTGCACCGCGATCTTCGCCCGGCTCGACCTCACCACCGGACGGCTGAGCTGGATCAACTGCGGGCATCCGCCGCCGCTGCTCATCCGCGACCGGCGCCTCGTCGCGCACGCCCTCGACCGCGACCCGGAACCGCCGATGGGGCTGCCCGCGGTCCTCGCGTCCGTACCGCGTCATGTGCACGAGACCACGCTCGAACCGGGCGACCGGGTGCTGATGTACACCGATGGGGTGACCGAGGCGCGTACCGGGGACGGCAGCCGGTTCGGGCTCGACCAGTTCGCCGACTACGTCATTCGGGCCACCGCCTCGGGCGAGCCGCCCGGGGAGACGCTGCGCCGCCTCATCCACTCGCTCCTGGCGGCGCAGGAGCGGCTGCGGGACGACGCGACGATCGTCATGTTCGAGTGGTGCCCGCAGCCGGACTGAGCCGATCCGGTCCCGTCGTCAGAGTGTGGGGCTGTCCTCCAGGGCGAGCCCGGCGAGGTGGTCGCCGAAGCCGCCGCGGGCGCGCGGGGTGAGGCGGCCCGAGGTGGCGACCGGGCAGTCGGCGGTGCGCAGCACCCGGTGCCCGGTGGCGTCGAGCGCGTCGACGAGAGCGTGGTCCTCGCTCACCCGCACGGGCGGGAAGCCGCCGACCGTGGTGTACGCGTCGGCGCGGACGCCCAGGTTCGCGCCGTGCACGTGCGGGTGGTGCCAGGGTCCGCGGGCGGGACGGGTCGCCGTGTACTCGAGCTGGTGCCGGGCCGCGAGCCCGGGCACGGGCTGCGGCCACCGCTTGACGTCGACGGTGCCGACGACCGCGTCCCAGCCCTCGACGGCGCGCGCGTACTGGAAAGCGAGCCAGCGGGGCGGCACGGTGCTGTCCGCGTCGGTCGACGCGAACCAGACGCCCGCCGGGCCGTTCAAAATCTCCAGGGCGCGCTCGGCCGCCACCGCACGCGCCACCCCTACGCTGCCGCTCGCGATCCGCACCGTCTGGGCGCCCGCGCGGAGCGCCGCCGCGACCGTGCCGTCCGAGCAGGTGTCCGCGGTGACCACGGTGAGCACCCGCACGCGCCGCAGAGCGGGGTGACGTGCCGCGGTGCGGATCGCGTCCAGGGCGCCGGGGAGCAGCGCCTCCTCGTTGTGGGCGGGGACGAGGACGGCGAGGGCACGCGGCCTCACACCAGGCCTTCCGCGGCGGCGGGGGAGGGGGGCGGCGTGCCGTCGTCCGCGCGGCGCCCGTACGTCTGCAGGACGAAGTCCGGTTCGCGGTGGTCGGAGGCGAGCGCGAGCTCCGGGACCGCGCCCAGGACGCCGGCGAGTTCGTCGCCCGCGTAGAGGTGTTCGGCGACCGGGTGGTTCCAGTGGACGGTCACGAGGGTGCCGCCCGGTTCGAGGGCGTCGACGGCGTGCTTGAGCACGAGGTCGAGTTCGGCGCGGTCGAAGTAGTAGAGCAGTTCGGAGAGGACGACGAGGTCGAAGGTTCCGGCCGGCCACTGCGCGGGCAGCGTGAGGTGGCGGACCTCGACGTGCGGCAGGTCCTCGGTGCGGCGGGCCGCCGTGCCGACCGCGGACCGCACACGGTCGCAGGCGAGGAGGGCGTCGCAGCGTCCGGCCAGGCGTACCGTCAACTCACCGACCGAGCAGGCCGGTTCGAAGGCGCGGCGGTAGCGCGGGCGGGGCAGCGCGGCGAGCGTGAGGTCGTACTTGCGCCGCTCGTACCAGCGCTCGGCCAGGTGCCAGGGGTCGGCCGCGCCGCGGTACATCTCCTCGAAGTACGAGGGCGGGGTGCTCACTGGAACAGGACCTCCGTGGGGCGCAGATGGTGGGCGAGCTCCTCGGGCGGCAGCACCGCCGCCTCCCCCGGGCCCGGTCCGAGGGGATGGATCTGGGTGGTGAACCGGTCGATCGCGGCCCGCTTCAACTCCTGTACTCGGGCGGGCAGTTCGACGCGGCGTGCGGACTTCCACGGCACTCGTGGGTCGTCCGGCCGCGCCCAGTGCCACATCCAGACCGGGTACAGGGAGCAGGGTGTGCCCGTGCGTCGCGCGGCCGTGCGGGCGGCGCGGCCCGCCGCCTCGTGGTCGCCGTGCACGTCGCCGGTCCACGGCGCGGCGACCATGTCGGCGCCGCGCAGCAGTCGGGCGAGGGCGTCGGCGAGCTGCTCCTCGTGGTCGGCGACGCCGGTGTCCGGCACTCCCAGACGGACGATCTCGGCCTGTCCCGCGCCCAGTTCGGTGAGGGCGGCGCGGAGTTCGTCGGCGCGCAGCCGGGCCAGGGAGGCGGGGGTGACGATCCGGCTGCCGGGGTGCGAGCCCTCGCCGTCGGTGACCGAGACGACGGTCAGCCGCACACCACGCCCGGCAAGGAGCGCCATCGTGCCGCCGAAGCCGAGCACCTCGTCGTCCGGATGGGCGGCCACCACCACGACGCGGCCGCTCTCCGGCAGGCTCGCGGGCTCCATCGCGTCCCATCCGTCCCAGGCGCGCCAGAGGGCCTCGTCGGTGCCCGGGGCCTGGATCGCGTTCGCGGGCGCGTCCTGGTGACCGTCGGACAGGCGACCGCCGGACATGTGGCCGCCGGACATGCGGTCCTCGGATACGTGGGCGTCGGGTACGTGGCCCTCGGATACGTGGGCGTCGGATACGTGGGCGTCGGGTACGTGGGCGTCGGACATGCGGGCGTCGGATATCGCGGGGCGGGTCACGCGGACTCCTCGGGGCGGGCGAGGAGCGCACCGAGCGCCGCCAGATCGCGCTCGCCGTGGTGCTGGCGCACGTAGACGGTCAGATCGGCGACGGCGCGTGCGTGGCGCGGGTCGTGACAGAGGGGGCCCGCGCCGGTGGCCCGGCCGACCCGGGTCAGGACCTCGGAGCACACGGACTCGACGAAGGCGCGTACCCGCATGGTCCGAACGCGGGCCTCGCCGGCGCTGTCGAAGGGGTCGGCGTCGATCTCCGCCGCGGCCCGGTGCAGGACCGCGCCCGCCGCGTGCAACTGGACGTCGACGGCGCCGAGATGGGCGTCGGTGTGCGGTTCGGGGCGCCGGGCCGCGGCGTCGCGCAGCGCGCGGGCGACGGCGACCGCGCCGCCGTACCAGCAGGCGGCGACGCCGATGCCGCCGTGTTCGAAGCCGGGCCGTCGCACGTACGACTCGACGTCCCCGACGGCGACGGCCGGGACCTGGTGGAAGCGGACGTCGGGCGTGTCGCTGCCCGCCATGCCCACGGCCTGCCACGTGCCTCGCACGGGCACACATGTGGCGGGGTCGATGGTGACGGCGAAGAGGCGTCGGCCCTCCGCCGTCCGCGCCGTGACAAGTGCGTGGGTACAGCTCCGCGCGCCCGAGCAGTACGGCTTGAGTCCGTCGAGGACCCAGCCGTCGCCGGAGCGCACGGCTTCGAGCGTGGTGCCGGGGGGCTCGGCGGCCCACACGCCCCAGCGCCGGCCGGGCCGGGGCGAGGGGCCGTCGAGTTCGGCGAGGATGGCGAGGGCGTCGACGTGCCCCTCGACCAGTCGCGCCAGACAGAGATCGTCCTCGGCGACGGACTGCAGGGCGGCGAGGCGTTGGGCGGTGCGCCCCGAACCGGGGAGCGGGAACTCGAGCTTTCCCCGGTCCATGAGGCCGACCACCGAGGCGAACCCGGCGGCGCTCTCCCGCCTGGCCTCGTCCGGCGCGACACCGTCCCGGACCTCTTCGTCCGGTCCGCCGACGCGACCCGTCTCGGGCGTCAACGTGCTGTCCGTCATAGGTGTGTTGTTCCTTGCCACTCAGAAAGCTGATCAGGAAGCTGACCGGAAAGCTGATCAGGAAGCTGATCGGAAAGCTGGGCCGGGACCGGAGCCGGCTCAGGCGACCAACGTCTGATCGGCCTGCTCCTGGCCGGCCGCCGTACCGGCGACCGCGGCGTCGGCCGGCTCGACGGTCAGGAAGCGTTCGGCCGTGGCGAGAGCGTCCTCGATCTCGCGGGTACCGGTGGTGACGCACAGCGTGTAGGCGACGTCCTCGAGGAGGCGCCGGTTCGCGAGGGTGTCGTTCTCGACCAGCTGGACGCGTGCCGTCGCGTAGCGGGACAGCAGCGAACGCAGGATCTGCGGGTGCGGAGTGATCATTTCCGAGAGGCTCCTTTTTGTTAAAGCAACTCGTTTCCCGAGTGTCCCCGTCCGCACATTTCATGCACGTGTGCTTCATACGGACACGGGAGCGCACACGGGCCACAGGGCACGGGTGCCCCGGGCCCGCCCGTCAGTCGCCCTCCACGTCCTTCTGGGCGTCGACGTTGGGCGAGGTGGCGTCGGCGCTCTCGCCGCGGTGCGGGGCCTCCTTGTCGTCCCGCAGCGGGTCGGTCTCCGCGTCCTCGATCTCGTCCAGGACCTCGTCCGTCGCGGTCTGGGCGGGGCGGGTGGTGTCGTGCCGGTCGCGGTCGCGCGTCATGATGGCTCTCCTTCGCAAGGCGTGGTGATACGTGTTACGTGTGTGCCGGTGGGTGTGCCGGTGGGTGAGCGAGGGTGTATCGGTGATGGGACGGTGCGGGTGTCGGTGACGGGACGGTGCGGGTGTGTCGTGAGCGCCTCGCGCGTTACGACTGCAACCGTTCCTGTGCGGTCCGTCGCCGCTCGTTGTTCGCGCGCGCCGCCCGGTCGTTCAAGGCGCTGCCCAGCGAGCGCAGCCGCTCGCCGAAGGTGCGCGGGCCGGGCGGCTCGACGTCGATCCCCGGACGCAGCTCGGGCTCGCCGTCCGCCGACGGCAGGAACAAGTTCACGGCATGGCTGAGCCGCGCGGTGAGCGCCGGGGCGAGCCCGTGCACCTTGTCGGCGGCGATCGCCGCCGGGGTGAGCACGAGCCGGACGCGGCGCCGCTCCACGGCGGTGACGATGCGGTCGGCGGCGCGGCGCGCGTCCATCGAGACGACCGGGGTGCCCGCCAGGGCGGAGAACCAGGCGAACTCGCGCCGCCGGTCACCGCCGAAGACGGCGTGCAGGTGCGAGCCCGTACGCATGAGACCGGGGTGCACGGCGGTCACGGAGACACCGTCCCGCGCGGCCTCCACGTGCAGCCCCTCGGCCAGCGCGCCGACGGCCGCCTTGGCGCAGGAGTACGGCAGCAGATGCGGCACGGCGAGCAGGCCGCCCACCGATCCGATCAGGGCGAGCCTGCCGCCCGCCCGGCTCTCGCGCAGGTAGGGGAGTGCTTCGAGGCTGGTGTGCAGTGCGCCCTCGAAGATGGTGCCCATCGCGTCGTCGAAACCGGCCTTGCCGACGGCCTCCGCCGGGGCGACCTGGATGATGCCCGCGTTGGCGACGGCGATGTCCACGCCCCCGCAGGCCTCCGCCGCGTCCCGGAACAGGTCTGCGACGCTCTCCTTGTCGCGTACGTCGGTCACGGTGGTCCGCACGGCCGCGCCGGGCCGCCGCTTCTGAAGCAGTTCGGCGGCGCGCTTCAGCTCGGCCGCGTCCCGGGCCGCGAGCGTGACGCGGCAGCCGCGCCGCACCAGTTCGTCGGCGATGAGCAGGCCCAGGCCGCGAGAGCCGCCGGTGACCACGGCGGACAGGCCGTGCAGGGATGCGGGCATGGAGGTCACTCCCAGGTTTCAAGGGGGATGGGGGCCGCTGCCGCCCAGTACCCGATGGCCGCGCCACCAATCTGCCGTCACCTTAAGTCCGGCCGCCGGTGACCGCATCGTGTGCGGGACCCCCGTGCGCTGTGCGCGGAGTGCGCATGTGCGTCGAGCAATGTGCGTGCGCGCTGAGGTCAACGTGTTTGAGAAGTCTTCGTCAGGACACCCAGTGCAGTGACCGCCCGGACGGCACGGAGACCCGTGCCCGCTCCGGGCTCGGCACCAGGAGAGGAGACCGTCATGTTCAAGGCCATCGCTGATGTACTGCGCTCGATCGGTGGCGCCATCGCCACCGTCGTCACGCTTCCCTTCCGGGCCGTCGCGCGACTGTTCGGCGGCGCCTCGTCCAGTGCGCACGGACACCACTGACACACCCACAGACACCTCCGGGGGTCCGCAAGGATTCGTCGGCACATGAGTAGAAATATGCGTGTGCAGCGAAGAGAGGTGTGCCGGCACCGCACATGGGGCCGGCGCCACACACGAGAAGGGGCGGACACATGATCACCGTGACGGCGCAGGACCAGAGCCTGGCACCGGCCTCGGCGGCCGAGGAGGATCTGGTCGCGCGCGCCTATGCGGACCCGACGTCACTCGCGCCCAAGGACGCGCGTGAGGTCGGCAGAAGGTTCTTCGACCGGCTCGCCGAGCTGGAGGAGGGCACGCCCGAGTTCAGCTATGTGCGCAACTGCCTCATCGAGATGAACCTGTCGCTCGTGCGGTATGCGGCCTCGCGTTTCCGCCACCGCGGTCAGCAGGAGATGGAGGACATCGTCCAGGTCGGCACCATCGGCCTGATCAAGGCGATCGACCGGTTCGAGCTGACCCGCGAGGTGGAGTTCACCTCGTTCGCGGTGCCCTACATCACCGGCGAGATCAAGCGGTTCTTCCGCGACACGTCGTGGGCCGTGCACGTGCCGCGACGGCTCCAGGAGGCGCGGCTCGAACTGTCCCGGGCCACCGAGGAGCTGCGTACGCGACTCGGCCGTTCCCCCTCCACGGCGGAGCTGGCGGAGCTGATGCAGCTGGAGCCCGCCGAGGTCGCACAGGCCCAGATGGCCTCCAACGGCTACAACAGCGTGTCCCTGGACGCCGCCGTCAGCGGCAAGGACGACGAGTCCGACACGATGCTGGCCGACTTCATCGGCTTCGACGAGGGCCGCTTCGAGCTGGTCGAGAACTTCCACTCGCTGGCCCCGCTGATCGCGGACCTCGACGACCGTGAGCGCACGATCATCCACCTGCGCTTCGTCGAGGAGCAGACCCAGCAGCAGATCGCCGACGCCCTGGGCTACTCCCAGATGCACGTCTCCCGGCTGATCTCGCGCGTGCTCGCCAAGCTGCGCGCCGGTCTGCTGACCAACGACTAGCGGCCCCGGCCGGTAAGGCCCCCGTTCGCCCCCGGTCTGTGAGCAGACCGGGGGCGGTTCGCTCGAAGAGTGGGGTTAAGCCGAGGAAACGGGGTACCGAAACAGCACAAACCGGTATGAGACAGGAGGCTGGACGTTGACTTCCAAGACCACCACCCCCCGCTACACCGTCCCTGGCATCACGGTGAAGGACGCCGCCTCGGTCATCGAGGTGCTTCAGGAGCGGCTGCACAGCCTGAACGACCTGCACCTGACGCTGAAGCACGTTCACTGGAACGTGGTCGGCCCGCACTTCATCGCCGTGCACGAGATGCTCGACCCGCAGGTCGACCGCGTCCGTGACATGGCCGACGACGTGGCCGAGCGCCTCGCCGCCCTCGGCGGTGTCGCGCAGGGCACGCCCGGCTCCCTGGTCGCCGCCCGCAAGTGGGAGGACTACAGCGTCGGCCGCGCCGACGCCATCGCCCACCTCGGCGCCCTCGACCTCGTGTACACGGGCCTCATCGAGGACCTGCGCAAGGCGATCAAGTCGGTCGGGGAGATCGACCCCGCCACCGAGGACCTGCTGATCGAGCAGCTGCGCGACCTGGAGCAGTTCCAGTGGTTCGTGCGCGCGCACCTGGAGACGGCGGGCGGCACGCTCACCACGGCCGGGGCCACCAGCGAGAAGGAGGCCGCGAAGTCGGCGTGACGCCGCGCGCGGCGCCCGCGGCGCGGGCACCCGCTTGAGAGAGGGCGTGACCGGTCACCGGTCACGCCCTCTCTCGTGTGTGGGCCGTTGCGGTACACCCGCCGCCCATCGCCGACGGCCTACGAAGTTTGACTCGGAGTCGACGGGAGAATCGCCAGCCATGACCACTGCCCCCGGCGCCCGGACGCCGACCGTGCCCCTGAGCGTGCGCGTGCCGCGCCTGCTCCGCTCCGCTCTCGACGCCCTCGACAAAGTCGAGAACGCCGAGTCGCTCGACCGGGTCGTCGCGCCCGTGCAGAAGGCCGTGCAGGCGCTGCCGCTCGGCGGGCTCCGCGACGTGCTCCACGGCCGCCAGCTGGGCCATCCGCTCCACCCGCTGATGGTGCAGCTGCCGATGGGTGCCTGGCTGTCGTCCGCGGTCCTGGACTACGTGCCCGGCGCCCGCCGCTCCGCCCGGCTCCTCGTCGGCCTGGGTACGGTGACGGCGCTGCCCGCCGCGCTGGCCGGCTGGGCGGACTGGGCCGAGCAGCACGAGCAGCAGATGCGTACGGGGCTCGTGCACGCCGCCGCCAACGCCACCGCCGTGACGCTGTACGGGGCCTCGTTCATCGCCCGCGGACGCCACCCCCTGCGCGGCCGGGCGCTCGGCCTCGCCGGGCTCGCCTGCGCGGGCGTCGGCGGGTTCATCGGCGGCCACCTCGCCTACCGGCAGGGAGCGGGCGCCAACAAGACGGAACCCGTGCCGCACCTGGTCGAGCCCGGCTGGCACCGGCTGCGCCCCGTCGCCGAACTGACCCCCGGCAAACCGGCGCGCTGGATGCTCGGCGAGGTGCCGCTCCTCGTGGTGCGCGGCGAGGACGGCGCGGTCGACGTCATCGCCGACCGCTGCAGCCACCTCTCGGGCCCGCTGTCCGACGGGGAGCTCGCCGACGGCTGCGTGACCTGCCCCTGGCACGGCAGCGTCTTCCGGCTCTCCGACGGTTCGGTGGAGCGGGGGCCCGCGACCGCGCCGCAGCCGAGCTTCGAGACGCGGATCGAGGAGGACGGCGTCCTCTCGGTGTCCCTGCCCGGGGCGGGCTGACCGCCATGGCACGGCTGCGGATCGACTGCCTCATCATCGACGCCGCCGACCCCGAGCGCCTCGCCGCCTTCTGGTCGGAGGTGCTCGACCGGCCCGTCGTGGGCCGCACCGGCCCCTACGTGTGGCTGCGCCGCGAGAACGGCCTGGGCATCGGCATCCAGCGCGGCGCCGCCCCCCAGCCGGGCAAGAACCGCCTCCACCTCGACCTCGCCTGCGCCGACCCCGTCGCGGAGCAGTCCCGCATCGAGGCCCTCGGCGGCCACCGCCTCCACGCCTACGACGGAGCCGGTTTCCTGGTGATGTCCGACCCCGAGGGCAACGAGTTCTGCGTCATCCCGGAGGGAGAGGGCGCGGTCGGCCTCGACGACGAGGGCAGGGCGCACTACCTGGACTGACGTCGGCCGCCGCCGGACGGCGGTCAGACGTCGCGCCCCACCAGGTCCGGTGCCCGCAGCATCTCCGGCGGAACGCCCCACGCGTCGACCAGGTCGAGGGCCAGGGGGCGGACCTTGCGGCAGAGGTCGTTGATCTCGCGGCTGATCGCCTTGGAGCGCTGGCCCGTCAGGCGGCCGTGCTCCATGAACCAGGCGCGGTCCGACTCGATCGTCGTCAGGGCGAAGAGGTCGCACAGGAGGCCGAGTGCCACCTTGTTGTCACCCTCGGGGAGGGTGCGCAGCCTCTCGACGAACGCCTCCAGGACCAGTCGCTCCACGTGGGCGTGGGCCACCGCGATGACGTGGTCCTGCACCTGGGAGAAGACCGCGCCGGGGCTCGCCTCGCCGTCCATGCCGCGCTTGAGACGCCGGGCCGCGCCCGCGAGCATGTGCTCCTCGCGGAAGCGCAGCATGGCGAGGTGGTACTCGGAGTCGAGGAGCCCCGCCTCCTGGTCCCACGCGTCGCCGCCGGGCAGCAGGTCACGTACGCGTTCGAGAAGCTTGTGCGCGGACGTCTTCTCGATGACCGTCTCGACGGCGAGCCCGGTGACGTAGCGGACCATCTCCAGCTGGTCCATGTCCCCGAACTCGTGCGCGTAGCCGGTGAGCAGGCCCTTCGCGACGAGCTGGAGCAGGACGTGGTTGTCGCCCTCGAACGTCGTGAAGATGTCGCTGTCGGCCTTGAGCGCGGCGAACCGGTTGACGGCGAGGTACCCCGCGCCGCCGCACGCCTCGCGGCACTCCTGGATCACCCGGGTGGCGTGCCAGGTGCCGAGCGCCTTGGTGCCCGCGGCCCGCGACTCCAGCTCCCGCCGGCTCCGCTCGTCGTCCGTACGGCCGGAGAACACGTCGTGCAGCTGCGTGCGGACGACGTCCTGCGCGAAGTGCAGCGCGTAGGTGCGGGCGAGGAGCGGCAGCAGGCGGCGCTGGTGAAGGCCGTAGTCGAGGAGGACCTGCTCCTCCTCGTCGGAGGCGGCCCTGAACTGGCGACGCCGCTCGGCGTACTTGACGGCGATGGCGAGCGCGACCTTCGCCGCGTTGATCGCGCCGCCGCCCACGCTGACCCGCCCCTGGACGAGCGTGCCCAGCATGGTGAAGAAGCGGCGGCCCGGGTTCTCGATGGCGCTCTCGTAGACACCGTCGGGCGTGACGTCGGCGAACCGGTTGAGCAGGGCCTCGCGCGGCACCCGTACGCCGTCGAACCGGATCCGTCCGTTGTCGACCCCGTTGAGACCCATCTTGCGGCCGTCGTCCTCGATGCGGACGCCGGGCGCGGGTACGCCGTCGGTCCGCACGGGGACGACGAAGGCGTGCACGCCGTGGGCTTCGCCGGCCACCTCCAGCTGGGCGAAGACGACCGCGAGTTCGGCGTGGCGGGCGGCGTTGCCGATGTAGTCCTTGCGCGCCTGGTCGTCGGGGGTGTCGAGGACGAACTCCTGGGTCGCCGGGTCGTACGTGGCGGTGGTGGCTAGCGCCTGGACGTTGGAGCCGTGGCCGGTCTCCGTCATCGCGAAGCAGCCCATCAGCTTCCCGGTGATCAGGTCGGGGAGGTAGGCGTCGTGGTGGCGCTCCGTGCCCAGTTGCAGGAGGGCGCCGCCGAACAGACCGAACTGCACACCGACCTTGACGAGGACCGACAGGTCACCGAATGCCAGCGTCTCGAACGCGGCGATCGAGGCACCGATGGAGCCACCGCCCCCGTACTCCGCCGGAAACCCCATGCCGGTCTGGCCGGTCGCGGCCATCTCGACGACGAGTTCGCGGACGCGTTCGCGGTACGCGTCGATGTCGAGCGTCTCGGCCTCCTCGAGCACGGAGGCGTAGGTCGCCAGGTTGGCGCGGACCAGATCGCGGATCTCGGCGTACTCGCCGTCGAGGACCGCGGAGAGGGCTCGGACGTCGACGGCGGGCTGCACGTAGCCGCTCGGGGGAGTGGCGATATCGGTGGACATGCCGCTCTGCTACCCGTCCGTAGGACGATCAAGCGGCGCCGTCCGTGGGACGGTCGGGCCGCCGACGATCAGGCCGTGAGCGTCTTGACGCGGCGCAGCGCCTCCTCGTACGAACGGGTCGACCCCAGGACGTCGGTGACGCCCGTGATGTCGAACAGCCGCTCCACGGCGCTGCCCGCGGCGACCGCCGGGACGAAGGGACGGTGCGCCTCGTCGTGCTCGGCCTTCGCGCGCAGGATCAGGTTGAGCAGGGTGCTGTCGGCGAAGTCGAGCTCGCTCAGGTCGAGCAGGGTCGCCGCGGTCAGGGAGTCGGTACACGCGCGCCGGAAGACCTCGGTGACCTCGTCCGCGTCCTCGAGGTCGATGTCATGGCGCAACGTGACGACCGCCACCCGCTCCCGCAGGGTGAGTTCGATGCTCTCGTTGTTACTGACCATGCCCCGACCTTGTCATATGCCCGCGCCTCCCAGGGACGGGACGGCTGTGTTCTTCACTACCCGGTTTTTCACTACCCGTCTCCCGCGGAAAACGCCAGGTCGGGCGGGATTTCACGGCTGTGAACGCACCACCTGGGAGTGGTCCGTCCGCTCGGGTGTGCGGATAGCGGCGCTGGGCAAGCGGAACGGAGCGGAACGAAGCGGAACCGAGACAGCGATGAAGTGCAGTATTTGCACGTGTACAGAGAGAGGATCACGTCTTGATGAGTGTCCCCGGGACACCCGCCCCCGAGCGCACGACGTGTGCGCAGGCGCGGGCGGAGGTCAGCTGGGTCCTGCTCGAGGTCTGCTGCGGGCTCCCGCTGGAGCAGGCGCGACGGCTGCACGACGACGCGCTCCTGGTGGCCACCGAGCTGACGTCCAACGCGATCCGGCACGCGGGCGGCACGACCGCGTTCGGCGCCGGTCTGAGCGGTGACTCCCTCTGGATGAGCGTGAGCGACCACAGCGTGGAGGTGCCGCGGCGGATCTCCTCACAGGCGCGGACGCCGGGCGGGTTCGGCTGGATGGTGGTGCAGCGGCTCAGCTCGCAGGTCATGGTGGACGTGGCCGGCAACGGCAAGACGATCACCGCCGAACTGCGGCTGCCCGCCGCACCCGGTGGCTCAGGCGGCCTGTGACTCGTCCCCGGAGCGCTCCGCCGCCGCACGCTCCAGAACGCCGTCCGCGGCCATGAGCGCTTCGTGGACCGTCCGGGTGCCGGTGCTGACGCAGAGCGTGTAGGTGACGTCGTCGAGCTGCCACTGCAGTTCCTGCGTCGGACGCTCCGAGAAGCGCAACTGCACATCGGCGTAGCGGCTCAGAAGGGTCCGGATGAACATCGGATCGGGGTTCAGCACGAAACGCTCCCGGTGAGGGCTCTGTTGTCCGGTGGGTCGACAGAACTTCAACTGCCCCGGATCTGCCCGGACATGCCTCTTCAGGCCGCGCCGAGTCGCGCGGCCCGCGTCACACAGGTGACCTCGTGTTCCGTGCTGCGCGACACGAACCAGACGGAGCAGCAGGCGGCTTCGAGCTCGGCGCCCGCGTCCGCGTCGAACTCGGGCGGCGACGGTATGAGGGCGGTCCGGCCGACGAGGGATCGGTGCGGGCTACGGGTCGTCATCTGCGTTCCTCACTCATCGGCTCGGGGTCTGCCGCCCGGTGCGGCGGCATCCGAGTGCCCCCGATCAGCCCGCCGACGCCGCTCACTCCTGTGAGCAGCGCAACTTTTTGATCACATCGGCCGTATCAGCGGCGGCGCAGCTTGCCGAGCAGCCGTCGGGCCTGCCCCCGCTTGCGCGGGTCGGCCGCCGCGCGCCGCGCCGACGCGACGGTCCGCTGCCCCTGCGGGGTACGGCTGTACTGCTTGATCCGGTTGAGAATGCCGGCCATGACGCCTCCGATGACGGTCGGGTTCCTGCGCTGACTTACGGCTTCTGCGCTGACTTACGGTGCGGTTACCCCCTTATCGGGGCGGGACACGCTCGGTTGCACCTGCTGCACGTCGTCCTCGTCCCACGCGCTGGTGTCCCGCGGCTCGACGAAGAGCTCCTCGTCGCTGGAGTGCCCGCCGCTGATGGCCCGCTGCCGCGCGATCTCCGCGTCGAACTCGAGCCCGAGCAGGATCGCCAGACTGCTCAGCCACAGCCATACGAGGAAGACGATGACGCCGGCCATGGTGCCGTAGGTCTTGTTGTAGGACGCGAACCCGGCCGCGTACAGCGTGAAGCCCGCCGAGGCCACCAGCCAGACGAACAGGGCGAGGAAGCCGCCCGGGGTGACCCAGAGCCAGCCGCGCCCCTTCACGTTCGGCGCGGCCCAGTACAGCAGGGCGATCATCAGCACCAGCAGGATCGCGAGCAGCGGCCACTTGGCCACGGACCACACGGTGAGGGCGGTGTCCCCGACCCCGAACACGGAGCCGACGCGGCGCGCGATGCCCCCGGTGAAGACGACGACGAGCGCACTCAGCGTGGCGAGCAGCATCAGCGCGAGGGTGATGCCGAGGCGCAGCGGAAGCAGCTTCCACAGCGGGCGCCCCTCGGGCACGTGGTAGATCTGGTTGGCCGTCCGCATGAACGCCCCCACGTAACCGGAGGCGGACCAGACGGCGAGCAGGATGCCGACGACGGCCATGACCGAGCCGGTGCCCGCGCGGCCCTGCAACTGCTCGACCGCGTTGGTGAGGATCTCGCGCGCGGCGCCGGGCGCCAGCTTCTCCACATTGTCCAGGACCTTCTGCGTGGCGGATTCGCCGACCACGCCGAGCAGCGCCACCAGGACGAGCAGAGCGGGGAAGAGGGAGAGGACGGCGTAGTACGTCAGGCCCGCGGCCCGGTCCGTCAGCTCCTCCTTCTGGAACTCGCGCAGACTGTGCCGCAGCACCTGGCCCCAGGCGTGCCCGGACAACTCGGTGGGCTTGTCGGGGGCGGCCTCCTCCACCTCGGGGGAGGGGCCGAAGGCCTCCGGCTGGTCGTTCTCGCTCCGCTGTTCCGGCACGGGACTCCGCTGTTCTGGCATGGGGTCCGGATGTCCGCCGCGGCGGAATTCAGACCTGCCCCACCTGCCCGGCCCGCTCTGGTCCGGTCCACACCGGCGTCGGGCCCCACGGCGTCGGGCCCGAGCCGTCCGCCCAGGCGGTGAGTTCCGCGCCGTCGAAGCAGCGGATTCCGCACCCGTCGGCGTACTCCGCGGCCGGTGCGGTGAACTCACTGGTCGTCACGACCACCGCGAGCTGCGCCCCGTGCACCGACCAGCAGGTGCCGCCGAAGCGCTGGAGGTCCTGGGAACCGACCTTGTTCGTAGGTCCGTACTGCTTGCACTGCACGACGACGCGGCGGCCGTCGGGCGCGGTGGCGAGGACGTCGGCGCCCAGGTCGCCCGCGCCGCCGACGACCTGGACGTCCGTGCAGCCGTCCCGTTCGCAGAGCGCCGCCACGGCCGCCTCGAAACCGTCGGGGTCGAGAGCCGTGAAGTCGGGCGCGGCGTCCGGGAGTACGGCGGTGAGGCCGTCCCGCGCGGGCGCCACGGCCGTGCCGGTGCGCAGCCGGACGGTGTCCCGGTCCTGTACGGGGGCCGCCGGATCCGCGGTCGGCGCCGTCTCGGCCAGCTCACGGTCGGCCTGGGCCGCGCCCGCGCGTGCGGCGCGGCGCAGTTCGCGGGTGCGCGGCATGGCGCGGAACAGGATGTAGAGGACGGGGACGGCGAACAGTGCCAGGAGCACGGCGGCGAGCGGGTGCGCGCCGGCCCACGCGGCGAAGCGCAGGAAGACGAGGACGACGGCGCAGATCAGCGCGCCTATGAGGGCGAGCGCGACGAGGGGACCGGAGAGCCGGGCCGGGGCCGTGGTCGGCGGATGGCCCGCGGTCCGGGGGCGGGCCGCGGCGCTCCTGGTTTTCCGTATGGGCACGGGGCCTCCTGCGTGTCGTCGCTGACTTCTTGATCGACGTGTGCCCCGACCGGCGAGTTCCATGATCGTTGTGCGCGATCCGTGCGCCAAGTGGGCTCTTCGGGGGCCGAGTTGAATACCCGTCACCCAACTGTGAGTCGTAACACCGTGGTTGTGGGGCATTCGGTGGCCGAGGCCGGGGACGCGGAACGCACCCGGTGAACGGTCCAGAAAAATCGAGCGAACTGTGAAGGTTTGGCCAGGGATTCGCGGGCACGCGGGGTGGAGATCGCTATGACCAACACATCGAATACATCAAATTCATCGAACGCATCGAAGGCATCGAACGCATCGAAAGCTGCGAACGACGAGTCCGACGACACTTCCGGGGCAACCGCCAAGAAGAGCAGCGGTAGTAGCGCCGGGACCGGCACCGGGGCCCGGACGCGCAAGCGCGCCGCGGCCGAGCGCCCGCAGCGTCCCAAACGCCTGCGGCCGACCGAGGCGCTGCGCGAGGCGCGCGAACAGCTCATGGAGCTGACCGGCAAAGAGGTCGACTCGGTCTCCTCGTTCCGCGCCACCGACGACGGGTGGGTGCTCGAGGTCGAGGTACTGGAGCTGTCCAGGGTGCCCGACACGATGAGCCTGCTCGCCAGCTACGAGGTCGCCCTGGACCACGAGGGGACCCTCACCGGCTACCGGCGCGTCCGGCGCTACGAGCGCGGTCGCTCCGACGACCGCCGCTGACCTGCGGGTACCCCGGGAAGCGAACGACAGGGAGGAAGCACATGACAGTCGCAACGACCCAACAGGGCGGCGGAGGCGGCGGGACCAGTGGTCTCTACGACGTCCTCGAGCTGGTTCTCGACCGCGGCCTGGTGATCGACGCGTTCGTCCGCGTCTCGCTGGTCGGCATCGAGATCCTGAAGATCGACATTCGAGTCGTGGTCGCCAGCGTGGACACGTATCTGCGCTTCGCCGAGGCCTGCAACCGCCTCGACCTGGAGACCGGCAGCAAGAAGCCCTCGGGCCTGACGGACATCATCGGCGACACCATGGAGTCCGGCGCCCGCGGCAAGTCCAAGGGCGCGCTCTCCGGCGCGGCGGAGACCATATCCGACGCCTTCTCGCAGGCCCGCGAGGAGAACAAGGCCCCGCGCCAGCGCCGCACCTCGTCGAGCCGTCGTAAGGAGGAGCAGGAGTGAGCACGTACGTCTACGGCATCGCCGACGCCGACCACCCGAGCCTGCCCGAGGGGATGGAGGGCCTCGGATCCCCGGCGCTGACCGTCCGGATCGTCAAGGGCGGCGGCCTGGCCGCGATCGTCAGCGACGCGCCCGACAACCTCCGGCCCAAGCGGCGCGACCTGCTCGCCCACCAGAACGTCCTGTCCGAGGCGGGTGGCGGCGGCACCGTCCTGCCCATGCGCTTCGGCAGCGTCGCCGAGGACGACGCCGCGGTCGCGACGGCCCTGGAGGAGCGGGTGTCGCACTACCGGGAGCGGCTCGCCGCGCTGCGCGACCGCGTCGAGTACAACGTCAAGGTCCAGCACGAGGAAGAGGCCGTGCTGCGCACCGTCATGGCGGAGAACGACGACGTACGCGCCCTGGCCCTGCGCAACCGCGACGCCGGCGGCGGCAGCCACGAGGACAAGCTCCAGCTCGGCGAGGCCGTCGCGAAGGCCGTGCAGGCGCGCGAGGCGCACGACGGCGCGCTGGTCCGCGCGACCCTCGAACCGCAGGCGGACGCCGTCAGCGAGGGACCCGAGTCCACGGGCTGGATCAGCAACCTCTCCTTCCTCGTCGACCGCGGCTCCTCCGAGCGCCTCCTCGGCGCCATCGAGGAGATCCGGAAGTCCGCCCCCCACCTTGTCTTCCGGGTCAACGGGCCGCTGCCGCCCTACAGCTTCGTGGAGGAGACACCCGCGACCTCCGTCACCTCGGGGTGAGAACCCCATGGGGTTGCTGAGTGAGGTGCTCCTGCTGCCGCTCGCACCCGTACGGGGCTCCATGTGGGTCCTCGAACAGGTGGTCGCGCAGGCGGAGAGCGAGTACTACGACCCTTCGGCCATACAGGCCCAACTGGCCGCCCTCGAAAAGCAGTTGGAAGAGGGCGAGATCGACGAGGAGACGTTCGACCGGATGGAGGACGAACTTCTCGACCGGCTCGAGGCCAGCCGTGACAGACAGACAGGCGCGTGATGCCGGAAGACCTCCGGCGTCACCTCTAAGCGCGTGAGCCCTACGTGCAGGAACGGACACACACCATGAACCGAACAGCAGTCGGCCTCGCGGTAGGCGCCGGGTACGTCCTCGGGCGTACCAAGAAGATGAAGCTGGCCTTCGCCGTCGGCACCATGGTCGCCGGTAAGAAGCTGCAGCTCAGTCCCAAGGCGGTCATGGACCTGGTCCGCACCCAGTTGGACAAGAATCCTCAGTTCCAGGAGCTCGGCGGACAGCTGCGCAACGATTTCCGGGGCGTCGGCAAGGCCGCCACCGGGGCCATCCTGGAGCGGCAGATGGAGGGTCTGGCCAACCGGCTGCACAGCGGTACGGCCGGCGTCCGAGACCGCCTCCAGGGCGGCGTCGGCGGCCGTGACGAGGCGCAGGACGCCGAGGACAGCGCCGACGACAGGGACGACAGGGACGACGAGGGCCGCGACGAGCGCGATGAGCGCGACGAGCAGGACGCGCCCGAGCAGAACGACGAGGACCAGAACGACGAGGACCAGAACGAGGAGCGCCCGGCGCCGCGCAAGCGAGCCCCGGCCAAGAGGTCCGCCTCGTCGGGCTCGGGCTCCTCGGGTGCGTCCGGTCGCCGCAAGTCGGACCAGGGCACCCGGTCGCGCTCCACCGCCGCCAAGAAGACCGCCAAGAAGACGACCGCGTCGAAGGCGTCCGGGACGTCCGGCGCGGCCGACAAGACCGCCGGGACCGCTCGCCGGTCCTCGCGCACCACCGCGAAGGGGGGCCGCAGCAATGGCTGAGCAGTCCAAGGCGAACCCGCTCAAGGACCTCGCCCACAGCGAGGCGGCCGACCGCCTGAAGGCCGAGGCGCAGGACTACCTCGCCGCCAAGGCGACGCACCTGCTGACCGGGGTCGGCCGCAAGCTCGGCCAGACCACGGGCAAGCTCAACGACATAGCCGACGGCAACAGCCCCGGCTTCGCCAAGATGGCCCTCAACGGCGGCCGCAAGCTCGCCGAGGGCAAGGGCCCCGTGCGCACGGCCGTCGAGACCGGCGCGGGCCACCTCAAGGACAACGTGGTCGAGGGGGTGAAGGGCATCTTCGGCAAGGGCGGCAAGGGCAAGGGCAAGTCCAAGTCCGGCGGCGGCCAGAAGCCGACCGTCATCCTGGAGAGCATCGACGTCGGTGTCGACCTGCGGACCGCCTACGACCAGTGGACCCAGTACCAGGAGTTCTCCACCTTCGCGCGCGGCGTCAAGAACGCCAACCGCGCGGACGACGTGACCTCCGACTGGCAGATGAAGATCTTCTGGTCCAGCCGCAGCTGGAAGGCGCACACCACCGAACAGGTGCCTGACCAGCGGATCAGCTGGAGCTCGGAAGGCGCCAAGGGCACCACGAAGGGTGTCATCACCTTCCACGAACTGGGCGAGAACCTCACCCGGGTGCTGCTGGTCATCGAGTACTACCCGAAGGGCCTCTTCGAGAAGACGGGCAACATCTGGCGGGCCCAGGGCCGCCGCGCCCGCCTCGACCTGAAGCACTTCGCGCGCTTCATCACCATCAAGGGTGAGGCGACGGACGCCTGGCGCGGTGAGATCCGTGACGGCGAGGTCGTCCGCAGCCACGACGACGCGGTGGCGGCGGAGGAAGAGGAGCGCTCGCAGGACCAGGACGGCCAAGACCAGGACGATCAGGACCAGGGTGAGGACGAGCAGGCCGAGGACGCGTACGAGGACGAAGAGGAGGAGGACGCCGAGCCGGAGGACGCCGAGGGCGAGTACGCCGACGAGGACGCCGAGTACCTCGACGAGGACGCGCCCGCGGACGGGGAGGCCGACGACGGTGAGTACACCGACGAGGCCGACGAGGCGGACGAGGACGCCGAGTACGCGGACGAGGTCCCGGAGGACGACGCCGAGGACGCCGACGAGGCGCCGGAGGAGGAGGCCGAGGAGGCCGAGTACCTCGACGAGGACGAGCCGGCCGACGAGGAGCCCGACGCCGACGAGAAGTCCGGCCGGCGCGAGCACGCAGCCGCCCGGAGCCGTTGATGACTACCGCGAGCAGGTTCCCCGACTCCCCCCTGCAAGGGGGGAGTTCGGGGGCCAATCTGGCCGACATCCTGGAGCGGGTGCTCGACAAGGGCATCGTGATCGCGGGTGACATCCGCATCAACCTGCTCGACATCGAGCTGCTCACGATCAAGCTGCGGCTGATCGTCGCCTCCGTCGACAAGGCGAAGGAGATGGGCATCGACTGGTGGGAGGACGACCCCGCGCTGTCGTCCGGTGCCCGCCGCAAGGAACTGGCCCGGGAGAACGCCGAGTTGCGGGAGCGGCTCGCCGCCCTGGAGGGCGGCAGCACGTCCGGGGTGCTCGACGAGGCCCCGTCGTCCCGGCAGAAGGAGCCGCGTGATGAATGAGCAGGAGGAGCCGCGCGATGAGTGAACTGCGGTACGTCTACGCGGTGTGCGGCGCTCTCGAAGCCCCGTTGGCGGCGGACCTGTCCGGCGTCGGCGGGGCCGCGCCGCGCCTTGTCGAGCACGCCGGCCTGACCGCCGTCGTGAGCCATGTGCCGGCCGATGAGTTCTCCGAGGCCGCACTGCGGCGCAACCTGGAGAACCTCGACTGGCTCTCCGGTACCGCACGCGCCCACCAGGCCGTCACCGCGGCGCTCGCCTCGGTGACCAGCCCGCTGCCGTTGCGCCTCGCGACCGTGTTCCGCGACGACAGCGGCGTGCGCGCCATGATGGAGGCGGAGCAGGAGCGCTTCCGTACGTCGCTCGCGCGCATCCGGGACCGGGTCGAGTGGGGCGTGAAGGTCTTCGTCGAGGACCAGCCGAAGGAGACCCCCGCGCCCGCCGCCGACACCGCGCCCGCCGCCGACACCGCGTCCGGGCGCCGCGAGCGCGTCACCGCGCAGGCCCTCGGCGCCGGTTCCGGCCGCGACTACCTGCGCCGCCGCCGCGCCGAACGCGAGGGCCGCGACCAGGTCTGGCGGAAGGCGGAGACCTTCGCGCAGGAGCTGCACGACCGGCTCGCGGAGCGCAGCGCGGAGACGCGGGTGCACCCGCCGCAGAACCCGGAGCTCGCCAAGAGCTCGGGGCGCAATGTCCTCAACGGGGCCTACCTGGTGCCCCGTGCGGAGTCGGAGGCCTTCGTCGAACTGGTCGACGCGACCAAGGACGGAGACCATCCGGGCCTGCGGGTGGAGCTGACCGGGCCCTGGGCCGCGTACTCCTTCTCCGCACCGCCCGAGGAGCGCGAGGACCCGGCCGAGCCGTCGCTGGGAGGCGCGTCATGACCGTCATCGAACGCCGCGAGGTCGCCCTCGTGGACCTCCTCGACCGGCTGCTCGCCGGGGGAGTGGTCCTCGCGGGCGACGTCACGCTGCGCATCGCCGACGTGGATCTGGTGCGCATCGACCTGAACGCACTGATCAGCTCGGTGAACGAGAACGTACCTTCCCCGTTCGAGGACATGCTGTGAGCACGCACGACGACAGCCCCGCGCCCACCGCCCAGCCCGCGGAGAAGGCGCGCGGGCGCATCCAGATCGAGCCCGACACGGTGGAACGGGACCTGATGAAGCTGGTCCTGACCATCGTGGAGCTGCTGCGGCAGCTGATGGAGCGGCAGGCCCTGCGCAGGTTCGACACCGGAGACCTCTCCGAGGAGCAGGAGGACCGCATCGGCCTCACACTGATGCTGCTGGAGGACCGGATGGAGGAGCTGCGCGAGCGCTACGACCTGAAGCCCGAGGACCTCAACATCGACCTCGGACCGCTCGGACCCCTGCTGCCGCGCTGAGGAAACACGGGGCGGGCGGCGGCGCTCGGCGCGCAGAGCGGGCTCTGCGTGCGCATGGGCGCCGCGGTCGTCGCTCTCTCGGTGATCGCGGCGCGCTCGGCCGCCGTCTTCCAGACCATCAGGCTCCTCGGCGCGGCGTACCTCGTCCACCTGGGTGCCCGAAGGCGGCGCTCTTCTTCCTCGGCGTCCTGCCGCAGTTCGTGCACGGCGGATCCTCGGCGACCCGGCAGGTCCTCTTCCCGGGCACCGTGGACATCGATCGCCGTCGGCGGAGGCGTCGCCGCATCGGCCTGACCAGCGGGATCAGCGTCGGCCGCACATTCTTTATCTCACCCGGACGGCGGGCGTGTTCGCGGGCGAAGTGGTTACCCGCAGTTCATGGGCAAGCGAACTGATCTCGGTGACGAGCATGACGAGTACGGCGGCGCGAACGCCGGCGCAGACGGCTTCGGCCCGTCCGAGCAAGTAGAGCGGCGCGCCCCCGACACCCCCACCGACCTGCCCAAACGGTCATGGATGGCGGTGTTCAAAGGCAGCCTGCGCGAGTTCAAGGACGACGAGCTGACCGACCGGGCCGCCGCGCTGACCTACTACGGGGTCCTCGCGCTGTTCCCGGCGCTCCTCGTACTCGTCTCCCTCCTGGGCATCGCGGGCAAGTCCACCACCGACAAGGTGCTCGACAACCTGCGGCAGCTGGCGCCCGGCTCGGTGCGGGACATCATCACGCAGGCGGTGCAGCAGTTGCAGGGCAACGCCGGCACGGGCTCGCTGGTCGCCGTCGTCAGCCTGCTCCTGGCGGTGTGGTCGGCGTCCGGCTACGTAGCCGCGTTCATCCGCTCCGCCAACGCCGTCTACGACATGCCCGAGGGCCGCCCCGTGTGGAAGGTCCTGCCCGTACGTGTGGGTGTGACCGTGGTGCTCATGATCCTGGCCGTGGCCAGCGCCCTGATCGTGGTGTTCACCGGCGGCGTGGCCCGTCAGGCGGGCGACATGCTGGGCATCGGCGACACCGCGCTCACGGTGTGGTCGATCGCCAAGTGGCCGGTCCTGGTCGTCCTGGTCACGATCATGATCGCGATCCTCTACTGGGCCACCCCGAACGCCAAGGTCAAGGGGTTCCGGTGGATCACGCCGGGCAGCGTCCTCGCCCTGGTGGTCTGGCTGGTCGCCTCCGCCGCGTTCGCCTTCTACGTAGCGAACTTCGCCTCGTACAACAAGACCTACGGGACGATGGCCGGAGTCATCGTCTTCCTGATCTGGCTGTGGGTCACCAACCTGGCCATCCTGCTCGGCCTGGAGTTCGACGCGGAGACCGCACGCCAGCGGGCCGTCGCGGGCGGCCACCCGCCGGAGGCGGAACCGTACGTCGAGCCGAGGGACACGCGCGCGTGGGACGAGCAGGACAAGCGCCGGATGGACGAGGTCTGACCCAAGGACGGGAACAGCCTTCCCGGCCCTAATCCACCTCGACTCCATAGTCCCGCAACAGTTCCTCCAGGCCGCCTGGGTAGCCCTTGCCACCCAGGACGAAGTCCCAGTCGCCGCTCTGCCGACGGCGGAACGAGCCGAGGACGAGGGCCGTCTCGCCGGGGCGGCCGTCGGAGACGTCGAGTTCGCCCAGCTCGGCCAGGTGCGGGTCGAGGAGGCGGATCCGGGCGTCGGAGAACCCGGCGAGGTCGGCGCCCGGATCCACCGCCGGATCGACGGCCGCGACGAGGACGAAGCGGTCGGCGGCGGCGGGCAGGCTGTCGAAGGAGACGCGGACGGCCGCCTTGTCGCGCCCCGACGGCGGCATCTGCTGGACCGACCCGTCCGGGGTGCGGGGGTTGTTGTAGAAGACGAAGTGGTCGTCGCTGAGGACGCGGTTGCCGCCGCAGACGAGGGCGCAGATGTCCAGGGCCACCGGCCCCGACCAGGACATCCCCAGGACGTTGTAGTCGGCCGGGAGCTGTGCCGGATCAGGTGCGGCGGTCGTGGACGGGGCCGGGGGAGTGGCGTCCCGTGGGCCGAGGCGGCCGCGCAGCCCGTGCCGGTGCAGCAGGTCGACGAGTTCCTCGCCGGAGATCAGCTCCAGCGGCTTGCCGTTGGCGAAGGTGTGGGAGCCGGGGCCGAACCTCGAGGTCGTCACGAGAACGCCCTTGTTGGCCCCGGCGTCCTGTACGGTCCCGAACAGATCGCGCACGGCGGTGGGCGGCACCGTGTTGCGGTACCGCTTCACCTGGACGACGATCTTGCCGCCGCGGATCGGGGCGGGGTCCAGCGCGTCGACGTCCACACCTCCGTCGTTCGACCGCTGCGTCGTGACCGCCTGCATCCCCATGGCCCGGAACAGCTCCGCGACGAGCGACTCGAAGGCGACCGGGTCCATCGCGTACAGGTCGGGTTCGGTGTCGCCGCCGTGGCTGACCACGCGGTTGCCGACCTCGTCCGGACGGCGCGCGGGCCGGACGGCGGCCAGCTGGTCCGGGCGGGGCGAGAGCTGACCGCGCAGTCCGTCGGCCAGACAGCTGACCGGGTCGACCTGCGCGAGATGCAGGCCCTCGAACGCCGCCCGCGTGGCCATCACCGTCGCGAGCACGATCTGTCCGGGTCTGCCGGTCACCGGGTCGTGGTCGTCGACGAACCCGTTCAGCGCGACCGAGTCCAGGGCGCCGAGGCCGTCGGCGGCGAACAGGTCGTGCAGCGCCAGCAGCACACACTGCGCGACGACCTCGCGGTAGAGGCCCCGCCGCTGGCCCGCCGGGCGCGGGCTCTCCTTGTCCTGGTCGAGGGAGGCGACGTACCGCACCGCCTTCGCCTCCGGGACGACCGCGTACCCGGGCAGCTCCCAGTCCAGGACCAGCTGCCCCGCGGCCGCGTCGTACGCCGCCGCGACCCGGCGCGGGAACCCGTCCGGCCAGGCGGTGGAGGAGTAGAGCGCGGCCGAGAAGTACTCGACGACCGCCTCGGGCTCACGGCGGCGGACACCCTCGACGACCGCCGCGACGCCCGCGTTGTGCCCCCGTACCTCGGCCCGCCGGGACCCCGCCCACGCGTCGTACTGACCGCGGTACGCCGCGAGATCCTGCCTGCGCCGGGCCTCGGCCGCCTGCGCGACGAGCAGGTCCCGCTCGTAGCGGGCGTGCGCCTCGGCCTGCGCCTGCGCGCGGCGGTTCGCCGTCCATCCGCTCTGCGCCTGGTAGAGGGCGGGATCCGGCATCGGCACGGGGTGGGCGAGGGGGCCCGGCGCGAACGGCTCGGTCTCCTCCGCGCGCAGCAGCGACTCGGCGCGGAACGCGGGCGCCAGACACCCGGCCGCGAGCAGCCCCTGCAACGAGGCGACCTGCGCCTCGAGCTCCTCCGTACGCCGGTGGGCCTCCGCCTGCCGGTACTCGCGGTGGCTCTGCGCGATCCGGCGCTGATAGGCGCGCGCCTGCTGCGCCTCCAGCCTGCGCGCCCTGGCCTCGGCCTCGGACTGGCGCTGCTGCTGTCGCTGCATCTCGGCCCAGACACCGACGACACCGGTGGAGCGACGACTCATGGATGTAAGAACCTCCCCCGCGCACATCACCGCCGACGGTCCCGGGCTGCCCCCACAGCCGGACGGTGACCTCTTGACCTTACCCAGCAAACCCGGCCACGCATATCCACCTGTCACGAACAACCTGCCTCAGCCGTACGGGCCTTGGCGGGTGTGCCACGGCCCCGCCGATGATCACCCCACGTACCCTCGACCCGTGCCCACACCCCGCTCCCCCCGCCCGCACCACGTCGCCGTCCTCGTCAGCGAAGGGGCCAAACCGCTCGACGTCGGCATCCCGGCGCAGGTGTTCACGAAGCGGGCGAGCATGCCGTACGAGGTACGGGTGTGCGGGGCCGCCCGGGGGCCCGTGACCGGTGGGGACGGGCTGTCGTACGTCGTGGAGCACGGGCTCGAGGCGCTGGAGTGGGCCGATGTCGTGTTCGTGCCGGGGTACCGGTTCCCCGACCGGGACGACCCGCCCGCGGCCGTCGTCGACGCGCTGGGCGGTGCGCACGAACGGGGCGCGCGGCTCGCCGCCATCTCCACCGGGGCCTTCACGCTCGCCGCGACCGGGCTGCTCGACGGCAGACGGGCCACCACGCACTGGCACTACACCAAGGCGCTCGCGGCGAAGCACCCACAGGTGCGGGTCGACGAGAACGTGCTGTTCGTCGACGAGGGCTCCGTGCTGACCTCGGCCGGCGCCGCCTCCGGCATCGACCTGTGCCTGCACATCCTGCGCGGCAACCTCGGCGTGGCCGCCGCCAACCATGCCGCCCGGCGCCTCGTCGCGGCCCCCTACCGCAGCGGCGGCCAGGCCCAGTACGTGCCGCGCAGCGTGCCCGAGCCGCTCGGGGAACGGTTCGCCGCCACCCGTGAATGGGCGCTGCGCAAGCTCGGTGAACCGCTCACCCTGGAGGCGCTCGCCGGGCATGCGGCCGTGTCGCCGCGCACCTTCTCGCGGCGCTTCGTCGACGACACCGGTTACACACCCATGCAGTGGGTGATGCGGGCCCGTATCGACGTCGCCCGTGAACTGCTCGAACGGTCGCAGCGCGGCGTCGAGCAGATCGCCGCCGACGTCGGTCTCGGCACCGGCGCCAACCTGCGCCTGCACTTCCAGCGCATCCTCGGGACCACGCCGAGCGAGTACCGCCGTACTTTCGCCCGCGGGGAATGACGCGCTGGCGAGATACTTTCGGACCATGGCGATCGTGCCGCTGTCAGCGGCGTCCGCCGCGCGCGAGCCTTGAGGTCAGCGAACGGCTGAGAGAGAAGGGACCTCACCTCATGACACGTATCGCCATCAACGGGTTCGGCCGCATCGGACGCAACGTCCTGCGTGCGCTGCTCGAACGGGACGGCACCCTCGAAGTCGTCGCCGTCAACGACCTCACCGAGCCCGCCGCCCTCGCGCGGCTGCTCGCCTTCGACTCGACGGCGGGCCGCCTCGGCCGCCCGGTCGGCGTCGACGGCGACACGCTCGTGGTCGACGGCCACCGCATCAAGGTGCTCGCCGAGCGCGAACCCGCCCAACTGCCCTGGGCCGACCTGGACGTGGACCTCGTCCTGGAGTCGACCGGCCGCTTCACCTCGGCCAAGGCCGCCCGCGCACACCTCGACGCGGGCGCGCGCAAGGTGCTCGTCTCCGCGCCCTCCGACGGCGCCGACGTCACGCTCGCGTACGGCGTCAACACCGACGCCTACGACCCCGAGCTGCACACCGTCGTCTCGAACGCCTCCTGCACGACCAACGCGCTCGCCCCGCTCGCCGCCGTCCTCGACGAACTCGCGGGTATCGAGCACGGGTTCATGACGACGGTGCACGCCTACACCCAGGAGCAGAACCTCCAGGACGGCCCGCACCGCGACGCCCGCCGGGCCCGCGCCGCCGCCGTCAACATCGCGCCGACGACCACGGGCGCCGCGAAGGCGATCGGCCGCGTCCTGCCGAACCTCGACGGGAAGCTGTCCGGCGACTCGATCCGGGTGCCGGTCCCCGTCGGTTCGATCGTCGAGCTGAACACGACGGTCGCGCGCGACGTGACCCGCGAGGACGTGCTCGCCGCCTACCGGACCGCCGCCCAGGGCACATTGGCCGGAATTCTCGAGTACTCGGAGGACGCGCTCGTCTCGTCCGACATCACGGGCAACCCCGCGTCGGCCGTCTTCGACTCCGAGCTGACCCGTGTCGACGGCCGCCACATCAAGGTCGTCGCCTGGTACGACAACGAGTGGGGCTTCTCGAACCGGGTCATCGACACGCTCGAACTCCTGGCGCGCCGCTGAGGGTTGACACGATGCGCTGTCGTCTGTTTGTGCGAGCGGATTGCGGCAAACCGCAGACCATGGCTACTCAACGAGGCAACAACGACAGCGCCAACGACAACAGCACGCAGAGCAAGGCGAAGACGGCGGCCAAGACGGCCACCAAGGCCGCGACCGGCACCGCCTCGAAGGCGGAGTCCGCGGGCGCCAAGGCCGGCCGCGCCGCCGAGTCGGCGGGCTCCGGCACCGCGCGCGCCGCGACCGGCGCGGGCCAGGCCGCGGGCCGCGCCGCCCTGACCACGGGCGCCGCCCTGAACACGGCGCGCGAGGGCGTCACGACCGCGGCCACGCAGGTGGCCTCCGTCGCCACCACGGCGTGGACGGTCCTGAAGAACCGCAAGCTGATCGCGGCGGGCGCCACCGCCGGGGCGACCGCCCTGACCGTGGCCTCCTACGCGGCCGGCCGTCGCGCCGAGCGCGGCAGCCAGGGCCCGCTGACCCGGCTCACCGGGGGCCGCGTCTGACGGGGCCGCTCCTGTGGCCCTACGCCGGCTGCGGTACGCGTCGCGGGGGTGGCGGGGGTGTGACGGGGCGGGGCCTGCGGCGTCACGGCCCGGCCGGGTGGAGAGCGTCCAGGGCGTGCCGGTGGCTGTGGCGCCAGCCGGTTGTGGTGCGTACCGCGTTCCGCAGATGCGGGTGGTCCGGGGCGAGCCCGATGTGGTCGTGCTCGTGGTCGGGCCCGGCCTCGATGCCCTTGCCGCCGCCCGCCGGCCACAACCGCACCGCCAGCACCGCCGCGCCCGACGTCACCGCCCCCAGAACGAGCACCGCCCACGCCAACCCGGCCGCCGCGCCGACGCCACCGGCCAGCGGATACGTGAGCAGCCAGCACGCGTGTGACAAGGAGAACTGCGCGGCGAACGCCGCCGTGCGCTCCCGCTCGGGCGCGGCCCGCCGCACGAGGCGCCCGGTCGGCGTCAACACCATGGACCCGGCGGCGCCGAACGCGCACCAGGTCACCAACAGCGCGACCGTCCGCCAGCCGCCGCCGCCCGACACCGTGACGACGCCGAGCGCCGCGAACACGACGACCATCAGCAGCGCCCCGCGCAGCATCACCGTACGGTCGCCGACCCGGTCCAGAATCCGGGGCAGCGCGAGAGCGACGAGCATCGACCCGGCCCCGTACGCGCCGAGCGCCACCGGCACCACGGCGGCGGACCGGCCGAGGAACTCCCGTACGTACACGACGGTGTTGACCGTCACCATGGCGCTCGCGGCGGCCACGGCGAGGTTCAGCGCGAGCAGCGACCGCAGCGCCGGGACCGTCAAAAACAGCCGGATACCGGCCGTCGCGCGGCGTCTCCCGGGCGAGGCCGGGGCGGGCGCGGCGCGTGGCAGGGCTACGGAGACGACGAGGGCGGCGGAGACGAGGAACCCCGCCATGGTGCCGAGGAAGAGCCGGTTGTAGGTGACCACGGTGAGCAGCGCGGCGGCGAGCGCGGGGCTGAACAGGCTCTCCAGGTCGTACGCGAGCCGCGCCATCGACAGCGCCCGCGTATAGGTACGTGTGTCGGGCAGTACGTCCGGAATGACGGCCTGGAACGCAGGTGTGAACACGGCCGACGCCGACTGCAGCGCGAACACCAGCACATACACCTGCCCCACCTGGTCCACGAAGGGCAGCGCCGCCGCGACCCCGGCCCGCACCAGATCCGCGCCCATGAGCAGCGCCCGCCGCGGCAGCCGGTCGGCGAACGCCCCGACGAGCGGGGCCACCGCGACGTACGCCGTCATCTTGACGGCAAGCGCGGTCCCGAGGACGGCCCCCGCGTCGGCCCCCGCCAGGTCGTAAGCGAGCAGCCCGAGCGCGACGGTGGCCAGACCCGTCCCGACGAGGGCGACGACCTGCGCGGCGAAGAGCCGGCGGTAGATGCGATGGCGCAGAACGGCGAGCATGCGGCGGCCTCATCCGGGGGGAGGTGAACGGGGGCGGCGGTACGCGCGGGCGAGCCCCAGCCTACGCGCACATGTGCGCACCCGTGCACATATCTCGCGGACCGGTGCCGCGATCCGTCGCCTACCCTTGCCCCATGCCTCCCCGCGACCCCCTGCCCGCCGCGCCGGGCGCCCATCTGCGCGAGCCGGACGGCGCCCGACTCGCGGAGGCGACGCGGGTGTTCGCGCTCCTGTCGGACGCCACCCGGTTGCACCTGCTGTGGCTGCTCGCGATCGAGGAGTCGGACGTCGGCTCGCTGGCCGAACGGGTCACGGCCTCCCGCACGGCGGTCAGCCAGCACCTGGCGAAGCTACGCCTCGCGGGCCTGGTGGAAGCGCGCAGGGAGGGCCGCCACATGCACTACCGCCTCACCGACGGCCATCTGCGCCGCCTGGTGATGGAGTCCCTCAGCCACGCGGACCACCGGGTGAGCGGAGCGGCCCCGCACGACTGACGACGCCGTCAGGGCCCGCCGTCGGCGCGCGGTGTCAGCACGCGATGTCAGTGTTCGGTGTCGCGTTTGCGCAGGTGGAAGCAGGCCGCGCCGAGCGCGCCCGCGATCAGCGCGGCGCCTCCCACGAGGAGAGCCGGATCGGTGCCGCCCGCGCTGCCGCCGACGCCCGCTTTCACACCGTGGTCCACGCCGGGGGAGGAATGTCCGTCGCCCGTGGCGATGGTGAGGGTCGTCGTGCCCTTTTCGCCGTCGCAGTCGAAGGTGACCTCGTACTGGGCGCCGGGCTTCGCGTCCGGATAGACCTCCGCGGTGGCGGAGTGTCCTTCTTCGAGTTCGGTGTCGTCGAAGACCGGGGCTGTCACGCGCACCGTGGGGACTTCGCATTCCGTGGAGCTGAGAGTGACCGTGCCCCCGGCCGCGACCGTGCTCGGCGAGACGGTGAAACCGAAGGACGTGACGTTCGGCTCCGTGCCTCCGCCGTCGCCTCCGTCGTCCGCCACGGCGACGGGCGTGACCAGGCCGATAGCGGCCAGCGAGACGAGTGCGGACGACAGCGCCGCTATACGGGGCGACGTACGGAGCGACGTACGGGACGACAGGGGGCGCATGCGGGTCCTCCGGGGAATGGGTGACCCCTTCGACGCTAGGCGCGGCGTTCCGTCCCGACCATTTCGTAGGGCCGAACGAGGGACGCTCCGAGCGGAATGCGACGGGCATTTGCCGGGGTGTGCGTGTTGCTGTCGCGGGCGGACTTCCCGATTTGCATATGTTTTGTGCGCGCCATGAGGCGCCCCCGACTTCCGCAATTCTGGCAATCACCGTACGAGAACAGCGAGTTGATTCAGTTGATTCACATGAACCGCATGAAATACGCGTCCGCAGCCGGCCTCTCCGCCCTGGCGGTGCTGGCCGCTCCCGCGGCCGCGGCGACATCCGCCCCGCCCGCCTCGGCGGTCCGGACCGCGCACCCGTCGATCAGCGCGAAGGCGACCGTCGGCAGCGTACGGGCGTGGCAGCAGTTCCGGGTCTACGGCACCACGCAGCACCTGCGAGCGGGCACCCGGGTGACGCTGCAGCAGATGCAGGGCAAGCGCTGGGTGTCGCTCCCCATCACCATGACCACCAACAGCGGCGGCGCCTACAACCTGCGCGTCAAGCTCGGCCTGGTCGGGCAGAACTCCCTGCGCATCGTCGGCGGCGGCGCCACCTCCCCGGTCGTGAAGGTCAACGTCCACCGCTGAAACTCCGCCGCCTGCGCAGATGCATGCGGACGAGCAAGGGCGCGCAGCACAGAGCGAGCAGCGCGCCCGCCGCGCCGAGGTGCCGGGTGAGCCCCGGCCCCGCGTCGGACGGCCGCGGCGAGGCGGACGGCGCCGCGGCGGCGACGGCCGAGGAGGTCAACTCGCTCGCGCCGTCCGGGTGTTGCGGCCCCGCCCCGTGGACGCGGTGCAGCGGCGCGGCGACGAAGCCCCAGTCGAGCAGGGTCCGGCTCTCCTCGTAGACCGCGTTGAACGAGCCCTGCCGCGGATTCATCACCGTCACCAGGATCGTGCGGCCCTCGCGGCTCGCGGCGCTCACCAAGGTGGACCCGGCCTGCGACGTGTACCCGTTCTTGACGCCGATGAGCCCCGCGTAGGGCGACACGCCGTGCGAACCCACGAGGAGCCGGTTGGTGTTCTGGATCCCGAACGCCTTCGGGCCGCCGGACGCCGGGAACCGCGCCCACTTGGTGCCCATGTAGCGCGTGAAGTCGGGGTTCTTCAACCCCTCCCTGGCGATGAGCGCCAGATCGTGCGCGGACGAGTACTGCCCCGGCGTGTCGAAGCCGTCCGGCGAACGCACCTGCGTGTCGCGGGCCCCGATGCTGCGCGCGGTGGCCTGCATCTCGGCGAGGGTGCGCGCCACCCCGCCGTTCATGTGCGCGAGGGTGTGCACGGCGTCGTTGCCGGAGCTGAGGAACACCCCGCGCCAAAGATCCGCGACCGTGTACCGGCTCCCCTCGTCGACCCCGACCAGGCTGCTGCCCGCGGCGACCTCGGCCAGATCCGTGTACGTGGCCCGGTGCACGGCGTCCTGGCGCAGCTTCGGCAGGAGCGCCACCGCGAACAGTGTCTTGAGCGTGCTCGCGGGCGGCAGACGGCGGTGCGGCGCCTTCGCGGCAAGGACCTCGCCCGAGTCCGCGTCCATGACCTCCCACGCCAGCGCCGACAGCGAGGGCACGGCGGGCGGCGCCGGAGCGCCGGCGTGGGCCGGGGCGGGCCCGGCGACCGCACCGACGGTGACCGCCGCGAGCAGCGCGGATGTCGCAGAGCCGAGGAAATTCGCCATGCCGGAAACGTAGAAGCGTGACCGCCACCTCGCTCCCCGCTTACGCCACATGGTCCAGGTGCGCCGAACGGGGGAGGGAACTACCCTTTTCGGGCGACGGTTCGCCCCCTCGGCAACGGGCGCGGCGTACGTACGCTGGAGAGACACGACGGTGGAGGTGTGGCGCCATGACGGCTCGTACACGACTGCTGAACCGGCTTCCGCGTGCGTATCGCGACCGGCTGATGGCCCTGGCCACGGAAGTCTCCTTCCCCCAGGACACCCGCATCTTCGAGGAGGGGGACCGCGCCGAACGGTTCTGGATCATCAGGACCGGCATGGTCACCCTCGACGTACGGGTCTCCGACCGGACGACCCTGCCCATCGACCCGCTCGGCCCGGGTGACCTGCTCGGCTGGTCGTGGCTCTTCCCGCCCTACGAGTGGGACTTCGGCGCGGAGGCGTTCAGCCCGGTGCGCGCCTACGAGTTCGACGGCGGCGCGGTGCGCGGCCTGTGCGACATGGAGCCTGCCCTGGGAATGACGCTGCTGCACGGTGTGGCCGAGGTGATGGCGCACCGGCTCGAATCGGCCCGTACGGCACTGGTCGAGGCGCACCGGACGCACGGCCACCTCTGAGCGGTCCCGCGACTGGCGGGCGGTGTGTCACGCGAGGTCACTCGCGACTGCCCCGGCCTCACCCCGGGTGCGCCGTGGTGGTCACCCGCCTGTGCGCCGTCCGTCACCCGCCTCGACGCCCCGACAGGCGGCGCGCGCCCCGACGGGGTTGGCTCGGCCGGGAACACCGTCCGTGGTCACACCGCCCGAGGGGCCCCGCATGCGCCGCACCACATCCTGGCCCGCCACCGCCGTCGCCACCGCGGCGGCGCTCATGCTCGCCCTCCCGGCGTGCGGACCGGCCTGGGCGGGGGAGGAGGACCAGGGGCTCCTGGAGCTCGCCCCCGCCGGCGCCGGCCCCGGCGCCACGGTCACGGCGAACACCCCCGCGTGCGGCGACGACGGACGCGCGACCGGCGACGCGAACAGCCTCGGAGCCGGTGACTTCCCCTTGCGGACGGGCGCGCACGAGGGCGATGTGGTGGGCCGGTTCCAGGTGCCGTCCGGGGCGCGTCCGGGAACGTACCCCGTCACCGTGGACTGCGAGAGCGGCACCGTCGTACGGCGGCTCCTCACCGTGTCGGCCCGGGGCTCCACCGAACTGCGCGGCGTGCGCGCGGGCGACGGCGGTTCGCTGGGCCGCTTCGGCACGGCCCAGCTCGTCCTCGGCGGCCTGCTGGTCGTGGGCTCGCTGGGCGCGGGCGGGTACTACGTACGCCGCCGCGTCCAGGAGCGGTGAGACCGGTCAGCCCTTGCGGGTCTTGACCTCTTCGGTGAGCTGCGGGACGACGTCGAAGAGGTCGCCGACGACGCCGTAGTCGACCAGGTCGAAGATGGGCGCCTCGGCGTCCTTGTTCACCGCGACGATCGTCTTCGAGGTCTGCATACCGGCCCGGTGCTGAATCGCCCCGGAGATGCCGTTGGCGATGTACAGCTGCGGCGACACACTCTTGCCGGTCTGGCCGACCTGGTTGGAGTGCGGGTACCAGCCCGCGTCCACCGCGGCGCGGGAGGCGCCGACGGCCGCGCCGAGGGAGTCGGCGAGCGCCTCGATGAGCGCGAAGTTCTCCGCGCCGTTCACACCCCGGCCACCGGAGACCACGATCGCGGCCTCGGTCAGGTCCGGGCGGCCGGTCGACTCGCGCGGCGTGCGGCCGGTGACCCTGGTGCCGGTCGCGGCGTCCGA